>NZ_JBLXFE010000059.1:0-5377 GCF_048262375.1 Roseovarius sp. | reverse complement strand
GCCTGATCCGTAAGATCTGGATCGACCAGAATCGCGTCTTCCAGCGCGTCGTTCATCGCCGGATCAGAGGTCAGGTTTTCGTCCAGCTTTGCCAGCTCTTCCTCGCTGGCCTCGTTGCTGCCACAGGCCGTGAGCGTCAACGACAGCGCAAAAGCGGTCGCCGACAGCAAAAGGGAACGGGAAAGGTTGGACATGCGATTTGCTCCTGAATTTAAAGGAACAAATGCATCAAAAAGCGTTAATTTTCCGTTAGGGAAACTGGTTAATCCGGTGACGATCTGTTAACTATTTGTCCCGTTTCGGGATTTCATCCAAAGCCATCCGGCCCGTCAATTTCGCCGAACCGGATCAGACGGGAGGTCAGGACCGCCGCCTGGCGATTGACCACGGCTTTCTGATATTCGGGATCCGTCACCATTTCCATGAACGCACCGCTGTGCGGATAGCGGGCGATGAAGGAGGAATCCCACTGCTTGTCATCGGGACCGATCACCATGCATTCCATCTGTCCCCGCCAGATGATCGTGCCGCCCACCCGCTTGAATATCGGCCCGCTGGTCTTGCCATATTCCTGATAAGCGCGTTCACCGCTCCAGCCCTTGCCCGCATTGGTGTGATCCGCCGGATATTGCGCCTCGTCGTGAAACCGGAGCAGATTGAGCATGTTGATCGGTACGTCGCGCGGGAGCGCCTTGAATGCGTCAAAGCTTTCGCGTGTCGGGTCCAGATATCGGTCTTCGGCCATTCTAATAGTCTCCGTTTGTCCACCCAATTCGGGCGGACTATTGAAATTTCTTCCGGTTCTGCAACCACTGATCGCGCGATTGTCCCCAGTCGTCAACCCGCGCGTCCTGATAGGGTTCGGGCAGTTTTGTCGGCCCACGATTGGTCGAGCCGAGACGTTCCGCCAGTCTGATCGACGCACTATTTTCCGGATCAATCGTGTGACATATATCGCTCCAGCCCAACGTGTCGACGGCGTAGTTCATGCTGGCCACCGCCGCTTCCAGGGCATAGCCCTGTCCCGCATATTCGGGAGACACCCCCCATCCGACCTCGGTGCCGGGCCATCCGTCTGGATACCAGGGTCCGATCCGCCCGATCCACTGTCCGCTGTCCTTGAGCAGAAGCGAGAACATCGCATAGCCGCGCACGTGCCAGGCACCGACCATGGCGCACATATCCCGCCAGGATTCGGCTCGGCTTTTTGCCCCGCCAATGAAGGTCATTGTATCCGCGTCGGCCTGAAACGCGGCCCATCCGTCAAAATCGTCGGCATTGGGCGGACGCAATATCAACCGCTCGGTTTCAATCCTGATATCGTCGATGGCCATGGCCCGCCTCTCCCTCAAGCTACCAGCCTACTATGACCCAGTGGAATTGCAAATGCTTGTAAAAGTGGTGCACTATGTCTATAATACAGTTATGGCTAATCTTATCTCAATCCTGATCGGGCTCATTGCCCTTGTTCTGACCTTTATCGGCCTGGTGCCCCTGCTCGGCTGGACCAACTGGCTGATCCTGCCGATCGCGGGAATCGGCGCGCTGTTCGGCCTGATTTCCTCCCGCACCAGCGGCATGTATTTCTGCCTGATCGTCATGGCGATCTCCGGTTTCCGGCTGTGGATCGGTGGCGGCATTATCTGACCCTGTTTTCGGGTTTTCCTGCGAATAGGATTTCTTGATTGCCGGGCGGTGGCATGATGCTTAAGCGCTGCACCATGTCTCCTGCACCATCCAACAGCCGAATCGGATTCGTTCAGGCGCTGATCGCCTGCGTTTTCTGGGGCCTCATGCCGGTTTATTTCAAGCTGTTGCAAAGCGTCGACGCGCTGGAAGTCGTCGCCCACCGGATCATTTGGTCGGTGCCGCTGCTGCTGATCATCCTCTATTTCCGTAAAAATCTTGCCGGTCTGGCAATCGCAATCGCCAACCGCAAACTGCGCTGGACCATGCTCACCAGTTCCGTTCTGATCGCGGCAAACTGGCTGATCTACGTCTGGGCCGTGCACGAAGACCATATTCTCGCAGCCAGCCTCGGCTATTTCATCAGCCCCCTGCTGAGCGTTCTCTGGGGCAGGATTTTTCTCGGCGAGAAACTCTCCCGCAACAAGTGGATGGCCATTGCGATCGCGGCAGTTGGGGTTTCGGTACTCGCGGTGCAGGCGCTGGACACGCTCTGGATCAGCCTGGCGCTGGCAATTTCCTGGAGCAGCTACGCGCTGGTCCGCAAAATCGCGGACATTGGTCCGATCGTCGGGCTGACGGCCGAGACCGGCATTCTTTTTCTGCCTTTCACCCTGTTCCTGATCTGGTTGACCTTCGGCATGCCGCAGCCCGCGAACGGCCAGCATTTCGGAGAGGATTCGACGATCGACCTGTTGCTGATCGGGGGCTCGGTGGTCACCGCAATCCCGCTGCTGCTGTTTGCTTCAGCGGTCAAGAAAATGACCCTTAGCGCGATCG
Source organism: Roseovarius sp. (assembly GCF_048262375.1). GTDB lineage: Bacteria > Pseudomonadota > Alphaproteobacteria > Rhodobacterales > Rhodobacteraceae > Roseovarius. The sequence goes on along the minus strand of NZ_JBLXFE010000059.1, from coordinate 2,911 downwards.
GCCTGCTCAACTATCTCGCGCCGACGATCCAGTTTCTGGTGGGCGTATTGGTGTACAGGGAACCGCTGACCGCGTCGCACATCATTTGCTTCGTGCTGATCTGGATCAGCCTCGCGCTCTATTCGGCCGATTCCTATCTGGCGAGCAAAGCACAGCAAAAAGTCCACCTGGCCTGACAATTGACCGCTTCGTAGCGGCGATTGCCATGATTATTCGCGAAAGCTACGGGAGCCAGAATTGCCGCAAGTCTCGGCTGGTCAAGACCGGACGATTCGCCAATCCAGTTCGTCTCCCGCATGGAACGGAACCAGTGTGGAGCCGCTGGCCTCGATAGTTTGAGGAACCACCGCAGAACGCCGTTCGAGTGTGATCCGGCCCTCGTTGCACGGCAAGCCGTAAAATCTGGGGCCGTTCTCGGACGCGAACGCTTCCAGCCGGTCGAGCGCGTCTTCTTCGTCGAACATCGCAGCGTAGCTTTCCAGTGCATAGGGCGCGTTAAAAATCCCGGCACAGCCGCAGGCTGATTCCTTGGCATGAATTTCATGCGGCGCGCTGTCGGTGCCGAGGAAATATTTGGCCGATCCGGACGTGGCCGCCTTGCGCAGCGCCAGCCGGTGCTGCTCCCGCTTCGCCACAGGCAGGCAATAGGCATGCGGACGGATCCCGCCAGCGAACATCGCATTGCGATTGATATGCAGGTGATGCGGGGTGATCGTGGCAGCGACATTGGGACCAGCACGATCGACAAACTGGACCGCCTGCACCGTCGTAATATGCTCGAACACGATTTTCAGACCCGGCAATTGCCGGATCAGCTTTTCCAGCACCCGCTCGATGAACACTGCTTCGCGATCAAAAATATCGATATCGCCATCGGTCACCTCGCCATGGACCAGCAACGGCATACCGATCGTCTGCATCCGCTCAAGGACCGGCATAATGTGCGCTACGTCCGTCACCCCGTGCGCGCTGTTGGTTGTGGCATTGGCGGGATAGAGTTTCGCCGCGGTAAATATCCCCTCGGCGTGCCCGACGGCGATATCGTCCGCATTGGCATCATCGGTGAGATAACAGGTCATCAGCGGCGTAAAGTCCGACCCGTCCGGCAAGGCCGCCATGATGCGGTCCCGATAGGCCGCAGCACTTGCAGCGCTGGTAACCGGTGGGGAAAGATTGGGCATGATGATCGCCCGGGCAAATTGCCGGGCGGTAAACGGAGCGACCACTGTCAGCATGGCGTCGTCACGAAGGTGCACGTGCCAGTCATCTGGGCGCCGGATGGTAATCGTGTCGGTCATAAGGCTCCGCGTAAAGCTTGGTTTTTCCTGCATCACCCCCTACCTAAATGCCATGACCGAAACCAGACTTAATGACCGCGCCATCATTCGCCTTTCCGCAAGCGATGAATCCGAGGATGTCAGGGAATTTCTCCAGGGGCTGGTGACCCAAGACATCGCGGCGGTCAGCGAAGGGGCTCCCCAATGGTCCGCGCTGCTTGCCGCGCAGGGCAAAGTCCTGTTTGATTTCTTTCTGTGGGCCGATGGCAACGATATCCTGATCGATTGCGAAAGCGAGCAGGCGGAGGGCCTCATCCGACGCCTGAAACTCTATCGCTTGCGGCGAAAAGTCGGGATCGCGCGGGATGAGTCGGTCGGTGTTCACTGGGCTCTCGCCGCAGATGCGCGACCGGTCGATCCCCGACTGGGCGCACTGGGCCACCGCTGGCTCGATGGTGCCGATGCCGGTGGTGCGGCGGACGCCTATCGCAAGCACCGCCTGTCTCTCGGCGTGACCGAGGGTGCTGCGGAACTCGGCAGCGACAAGACGTTATGGCTCGAATGCAATGCCGCTGAACTGCATGGGGTCAGCTTTTCCAAGGGCTGTTACGTCGGACAGGAAAACACCGCGCGGATGAATTACCGGCAAAAGGTGAACCGGCGGATGGTCGTCGTTCCGATTGCCCAGGCCGATGAAAAACGCCAGCGTATGGCCTATCCCGCTTGGGGGTGGTCGGTCGAGCATCGGCGCGTCGAGGACCTCAGCGGACTCGACCTGCCCGAGTGGCTGGAGAAGGCCATTCAGGGCGAACCAACGGCCTGATAATTTTATCGCCGCGAAGCCGATTAGGATCCCTATTTCACCATAGCATTGTCAGAGGATTGACGACCGGCACCAGAATGCGCCGATCATCATCCCGTTCCAGCCGAGGCTGTTTAGACAGCGTCGCCTTCTGCGGCAGGTTGTGGTTTGGCCACCCGCTTTTTGCGAGCCGGCTTCTTCTCGACTTCAACGTCTTTCGCCTGCGAAATCGCCGGCGGCAAGGCACTGGCATCGAGACCGGTGGCTTCGCCGTTCTTTTCCGTGACTTCCTTGCGAGCGACAGCGTCGGTCTTGCGCGGACGGCGGCTGCGAACCGGTTTTTTCTCTTCCGCTGCGTCATCCGTCGCAACATTCTCGCGATCATCACGATCATCACGCTGTTGGCGATTTTGCTGCGGACGGCCGCGACCATTGCCACCATCCTTTTCGCCGGAATCGTCCTGACCCGAACCATTGCCGCGATTGTCTCCGCGCGGCTCTTCCCTGGCAAGCCGCTGTTCTTCCCGGCGGGCTACCGTATCGGCGTTTACCCGGAAATAGTGATCCGCAAACTGATGATAATATTCGGCTTGGACGCGGTCACCATTGACCTGCGCATCCTGCGCCATTTTCTTGAATTTATCGAGCATCTGCACGGCATTGCCACGCGCGCGGCTGTCGATCCGGTTGTCACGGTCCGTTCCGCCGCCGCGGTTGCCTTGGGGGCGATTGTTGGTGTTCCGGCCGCGCCCACGGCGGCCAGGCTGACGATTGTTCATCAAATGTAAGGTATCCTTATACCGTTAATAAACTTGGTCTTTCTCAAGTTATA
>NZ_JBLXFE010000058.1:0-5516 GCF_048262375.1 Roseovarius sp. | reverse complement strand
GGTTTTGCCGCGTCATTCATATCATGTCTTGGCGGATATGACCCTTGATCGTCTCGCGCATCGATTCGGCATCGGCGGTGGCAAGGCCTGGCAGGGTCACGATACTGTTGTGTGTCCCGGCCGTGTGAACGATCAGGGTGGACAGGCCGAAAAGGCGCTGCAACGGTCCCTGCGCGACGTCGATATGCTGGATCCGGTTGAACGGGACAATCGTATCGGTGCGCCAGAGATAGCCGCGCAGCACCCGCAATTGTTCGTCGCCCATATCATAGCCCCAACGCCGATAGATCCGCCTCGGCAGGACCAGAACCATCAAGGCAGCTAGCAGCGCCAGGGGAATGAGCAGCAGGCCGGGCTGGGTGCCAAGCTGGATCTGGATCGCGATTTCTCCGGCCAGACCCAGCGCCAGCAGGATGACCGCTCGGACGACCATATTGACCCGGATCAGGCTTTTCTCCGGCGGATGGAGCGGCGTCAGACCCTGATTATAATCTGGCGCCGGAATTTCAGGCGCGTCATGGAGATGTTCGGCCGGGTGCAATTGATCGTTCATCGGGACGTTGTGAACCAACCGTATCATCGATGCAAGACAGCTTGATCAGGGCGGTCGTGCTATACTGGTGCTGCAAATGATTCGAAAGCCAGAAAAGGAAATTCCCATGGATGACAATATCTACAAGATCACCGAAGTCGTGGGCAGTTCATCGACGAGCATCGAGGATGCGATCGAAAAGGCGATTGCCCGTACCGCGGCGACCATAAAGGATCTTGGTTGGTTCGAAGTCACCGACACCCGCGGCCATATCGTCGATGGCAAGGTTGCCCATTATCAGGTGACGTTGCGGATAGGCTTTACGCACCATTCAACGGCCTGACCCTCATGCCATGTTCTGGCAAGGGGGGCATGGCGGCTAACGAGCCAGGGCAGCCGCCGCCTGCTCCTTCAACGAACTGATGATTTCGGCCACGGATTCTTCGGCCTTCACCATGCCGACCGACTGCCCGGCCATGACGCTGCCATGTTCGACATCGCCGTCGATCACCGCCTTGCGCAACGCACCGGCCCAGAAATGCTCGATCTGCAGCTGCGCTTCGCCCATTTCGATCACCCCGGAATCGAGCAGCTTGGCGACCTCGATCTGCTTGCGGGTGAATTCTTCGGTGCCCTTGTTCTTCAGCGCCCGCACCGGAATCACCGGCAATCGCGGATCAACCTGGACGCTGGTGATCGCATCGCGGGCATTGCCGCGCATGAAGGCTTTCTTGAACGCCGGATGGGCAATCGATTCGTGCGCGCAGACAAAGCGCGTACCGAGTTGAACGCCGCTGGCCCCCATTTCGAGATAGGCGGCGATCATCTCGCCAGTGCCGATCCCTCCGGCAACGAAGACTGGCAGCTGGTCGGCAATTTCGGGCAATATTTCCTGCGCCAGCACCGAGGTGGACACCGGGCCGATATGGCCGCCGGCCTCCATGCCTTCAATAACGATCGCATCGACACCCGAACGAAGAAACTTTTTCGCGAGCGCCATGGCGGGGGCGAAGCAAATCACCTTTGCCCCGGTTTCCTTGATCGCCTCAAGGCTGCCTTTGGGAGGGAGGCCGCCAGCCAACACAACGTGGGTCACCGCATGTTTGCCGCAAACCGCGATCAGCGCCATCAGATCAGGATGCATCGTTATCAGGTTGACCCCGAACGGTTTTTCGGTGCGTTTTTTCGTCTCAGTGATTTCAGTATCGAGCAGTTCCGGTGTCATCGCACCACAGGCAATTACGCCAAAACCGCCGGCGTTGGAAATAGCGCTGACCAGATTGCGCTCCGACACCCAGGACATGGCCCCGCACATGATCGCGGTTTCGCTGCCGAGAAGATCGGTGCCGCGCTGCATGAGATGTTCGAGCTTGGATTCAGTCATTTTGCGTGTTCCTTCGCATTCCAGCCTGAGAGCATGGTAAAGCGGTGAGTAGTAAAGAGGCTGGCGATTTGCCAGCCGATGAAATTCGCGAGCAGGAGCGGATTATCAACCGACGTGCAAGCGGGGGAACCATCCCTCAAGCAGCATCCTCCGCATCTAGCCCGTAGGCGGTGTGCAGGACGCGCAGCGCCAGTTCGGTATAGTCTTCCTCGATCAAAACGCTCACCTTGATTTCCGATGTCGTGATCGCCTGGATATTGACCCCGCGATCGGCGAGCGCCTTGAACATGGTGGCGGCGATGCCGGCGTGGCTTTTCATGCCGACGCCGACGACCGAGATCTTGGCGACATTGGTGTCCGGGATCAGGCGATTGAAACCGATTTTCGCCTGCGCGCCTTCCAGTACCTGCATGGCATGGTCCAGATCGACGTTCGGGACGGTGAAGGTCACGTCGGTTTCACCTTTCTCGCGGCCGACATTCTGGATGATCATGTCGACATTGATCGCGGCATCGGCCAGCGGCGCAAATATATCCGCAACCGCGCCCGGTTTGTCGGGGACGCGGGTCAGGGTGATTTTTGCTTCATTCTTGTCATGGGCGATGCCGGTGATCAGCTGTCGTTCCATATCCTCTATCTCCATTTCCTCTTCGCCGACGATCATCGTGCCGGGCAGGTCGTCTGCGGTCCATTCGGTCGTTTCATCGGTGAAGGAAGAGAGTACCTGGATGCGCACCCCCTCCTTCATCGCCAGGCCCACCGACCGGGACTGCAATACTTTTGTGCCGACGCTGGCCAGGTCTAGCATTTCCTCGAACGTCACTTTTTTAAGCTTGCGCGCACGGGTCACGATGCGCGGGTCGGTGGTGTAGACTCCGTCGACATCGGTATAGATATCGCACCGATCCGCCTTGACCGCAGCGGCGATCGCCACCGCGCTGGTATCGGACCCGCCGCGTCCCAGGGTCGTGATCCGGCCGTCCTCGCTGATTCCCTGGAATCCCGGGATGATAGCGATCTCACCGCTGGTCATCGCGGCGACCAGCTTTTCAGCATCAATCGTATCGATCCGCGCCTTGCTGTGTGCTTCCATGGTACGGACCGGCATCTGCCAACCGAGCCAGCTGCGCGCTTTCGCACCGAGCGACTGCAGCGCAATCGCGAGAAGTCCCGACGTCACCTGTTCGCCGGATGACACGACCACGTCATATTCGGCCGGATCGTAAAGCGAACTGGCTTCGCGGCAGAAATTGACCAGGCGGTCGGTATCGCCCGCCATGGCGGATACCACCACAGCCACTTCATGGCCGGCGTCGGCCTGCTGCTTGACGATCTGCGCAACCCGGCGGATACGCTCGGTACCCGCCATCGAAGTGCCGCCAAATTTCATCACTATGCGTGCCATGCTGCTGTTGGATAGACTTTCGCTAAAAAGGGCCTGAACAGGATTGAAATTCCTGATAAAGAGCGGGCATGACAAAGGCAAGTAGCAGCACGATCAACCCCGGCGAAGCGGCACATTTTGGCGCTCTCGCCGCGGACTGGTGGGATCCGAAGGGCTCGTCGGCCATGCTCCACCGGCTCAATCCGGTGCGGCTGGCCTATATGCGGGACGCGATTGACCTGCATTTTCATTGCGATAGCAGTCGGTTGCGGCCGCTTGCAGGGAAAAGGGCGCTCGACGTCGGCTGCGGCGCCGGCCTGCTTTGCGAACCGCTGGTCAGACTGGGTGCGAGCGTAACCGGTCTCGATGCAGCACCGGAAAATATCGCTGTGGCCAAGGCGCATGCCGGTCCGCAAGGGCTGGAAATCGACTATCGCAACACCGCCATCGAGGATTTCGAGGGAAAGGATTTTGATCTGGTGACCTCGCTCGAGGTGATCGAACATGTCGATGCTCCGCAGGCCTTTGTGAACGGGCTGGCGCAATGCATGGCTGACGACGGCCTGATGATCCTCTCAACACCCAATCGCACGGCGTTGTCGAAACTACTGTTGGTCGAACTGGCCGAGCGGACCGGACAAATCCCGCGCGGGACCCATCACCATGAGCAATTCATCACCCCGGACGAGCTCGAGAAACTGCTGAACGCTGCCGGCCTCCAGGTCATTGACACGCGCGGCCTGTCCTATGGCCCGGCCAGGGGTTTTACCCTGTCGGACAATCTGTCGCTCAACTACCTGGTGACCGTGGTCAAAGCCTGATGGCCAGGACCGATGCCCGCATTGATGCCTATATCGACAAGGCTGAGGATTTCGCCAAGCCGATTTTGAATCATCTCCGTGCGCTGGTCCATCAAGCCCGCCCCGATGTCGAAGAAGCGGTAAAGTGGAACATGCCCTTCTTCACCCTAGGGGGCAAAAATCTCGCCAATATGGCGGCGTTCAAGGAACATGCGGCCTTTGGTTTCTGGGAACGACTAGGGGTTGATACACCCAAGGCGAACCAAGCCATGGGTCATTTTGGCCGGATCAGGTCGCTGGAGGATTTACCCGACAAGGACGAACTGGTCGCGATGATCCTTTCGGTGGCAGAAAAAATGCAGGGACAAAGGGCTGCACCCAAAAAATCGAAGCCCAAGCCGGTCAAGGTCCCGCCGCTACCCGCAGCTTTCGCGAAAGCCATTGCCGCAAATCCCGATGCGCAAAAGACCTATGACGAATTCTCACCGGGCTATCGGCGGGACTATATCCTTTGGGTTACGGGAGCGAAGCGGGAGCAGACCCGTGACAAGCGCATGGCCACGGCGGTCGAGTGGATGGCCGAGGGCAAGGACCTGAACTGGAAATATCGCTAGAAGTCGACCTTTTCATAATGGGCCGGCGGCGCGATCACTTCCATGCGTTCGGAGAGCAACGGGCGGAAAGAGGGCCGCGATTTGAACATGCTGTACCAGGCTTTGGTCTGTTCGTGCCCGGCCCAGTCGATTGCCCCGAGATAATCGGCCACGGAAATCTGGGCCGCTGCGGCAAGATCGGCAAGACTCATCGTTGCCCCGGCCAGCCAGCTGCGGTGGTCGATCAGATAATCGACATAATCGAGATGCGAATTCGCCCGGCGCATCGCTTCGCGCAAAATTTTTGCATCAGGCGGCTCACGCCGGACCAGTCTTTTATGCATCCGCTCATGCAGCATCGGCGCGGTGACATCGCCGTAAAATTGTTCGTCGAACCATGCCACCAGCCGCCGTATCTCGGCCCGATTCACCGCCGTGCCGTTGATCATCGGGATTTTTTCGACGGTCTCCTCGATATATTCGCAAATCGCTACACTGTCGACGAGATGAATATCGCGCTCGGCATGTTTCATCACAGGCGTGCGGCCGGTCGGGTTCATCGACAGAAATTCGTCGCGCTGATCCCAGGGCGATTCGCGGATAAGCTCATAGCCGACCGATTTCTCGCCCAGCAGCAAGCGGACTTTACGCGAAAACGGACATAGGGGGAACTGATACAACTGCCACATGGCGCTGGTGTTAGTCGGGAACAGGCGTTTGGGGAAGGGCTTTGATGCGGGATGCCCACATTGTGTTGTGGTGGGCGGTCAGAATTATTGGCTCGCTTCCATGCGCTGCTTCATCCTCTCGCCAATGGCCTGTA
>NZ_JBLXFE010000057.1:0-5973 GCF_048262375.1 Roseovarius sp. | reverse complement strand
CCTGTTCGGGCTGCCGGACATGGTGGCGGAGGAAACGCGCTATGCCCTGGAAATCCCGAAACTCGGCAGCCTCATCCTGACGCACGATCCGGACGGGGAAGTGAAGGGCCTGAAAGCCTGGCCTCCAGAGGACCGGCCAAACTCCACAATCATCTTCTGGTCCTTCCGGATCATGGTGGGGCTGGGTTTCCTCATGGTGGGGCTTGGCTTCTGGTCGCTCTGGCTACGTTATCGCAAACGGCTTTACGAGCCGGGCTGGGTGCATCGTGCCGCGATTCTCATGGGGCCTTCCGGTTTCGTCGCCGTGCTTGCCGGCTGGATCACAACCGAGATGGGGCGCCAGCCTTATACTGTCTATGGCCTGCTGCGGACTGTCGACTCAGCCTCTCCGCTGGATGTGCCGGCGGTAGCCATTTCGCTTGCGGTTTTTGCCGTTGTCTATTTTTTCGTGTTCGGGGCCGGGGTCTTCTATCTGCTGAGGCTGATGTCGCATGAGCCGACCAGCCGTGAAGGCGGATTGCCCGAAACGGAGCCCGTGCGGGCGGCCGGTATGGGACACGGGCCAGGCGTTGCGAAGCCTGCCGCAAAGGAGGACAGGCAATGACGATTGATCTCGCCCTGGTCTGGGCCGCCCTGATCGCCGTCTCGGTGCTTGCCTATGTCATGCTCGACGGGTTCGATCTCGGCGTCGGTATCCTGTTCCCGTTCCTGCCTGAAGAGGAGCATCGGGATACCGCCATGAATACCGTCGCGCCGGTATGGGATGGCAACGAGACCTGGCTGGTGCTCGGTGGCGGTGGATTGTTCGCGGTTTTTCCCCTGGCCTATTCGGTGATCATGCCGGCGGTCTATGCGCCGGTGATCGCCATGCTGGTCGGGCTGATCTTTCGCGGTGTTGCTTTTGAATTCCGGTGGAAGACGGAACGCTGGAAACGGGTCTGGGACTGGTCCTTTACCCTGGGGTCCGCCGTGGCGGCGCTGTCGCAAGGGATTATCCTGGGGGCTCTGCTGCAAGGCATTCCCGTTGCCGGGCGATCCTATGCCGGTGGCTGGTGGGACTGGCTGACGCCGTTCAGTCTGCTGTGCGGTGTTGCGGTGGTGCTTGGCTATGCCTTGCTCGGCGCGACCTGGCTGATCATGAAAACGGAAGGCGAAATCCAGGATCTGGCTTTCCGGCTGGCCCGGATGCCGGCGGCGGGGACGGTTCTGATGGTCGGGCTTGTCAGTCTCTGGACCCCGTTTCTCGACCTGGCCTATATGGCGCGGTGGTTCTCAATGCCCCTGCTATTTTGGCTGGCACCGGTTCCGGTCCTGACCGGGCTTGCCGTGATCAGCCTCGCGTTCGGGCTGGCAAAGCGGACGGACTATCGGCCGTTTCTGTCCGCACAGGCGCTTTTCGTGCTCTGTTTCATCGGTCTCGGCGTCAGCGTCTATCCCTACATGGTGCCGCCTTCGATCACGATCTGGCAGGCGGCGGCGCCCGATGAAAGCCTCTCGTTCCTGCTTGTCGGGACGGCGGTGCTGCTGCCGATGATCCTTGGTTATACGATCTATTCCTACAGGGTTTTCCGCGGCAAGGTGCGTCCCGGTGAGGGCTATCACTGATGCCGCAAACCGCCCGTAAGCTGATCTGGTTTGTTGCGCTTTGGGGCGCGGGCGTTCTCACCGTTTCCCTCGTCGGCGGCATTATCAGGTGGGCACTCGCCGTTAATTGATCGCGCTGCCTCGAGGGCAACACCGGAGGCCCTGAAAGGGGTTGATCTGGACTCATGCTTGCCAGTCGCCATACAGTACGCAATAGATGCATATCGTGACCTGCATGCAGATGTTCGGGGAGATGCGGTCGTTGCTGCCTGATGAAAACTCCTTGCCCCTTGAAGTCTGGCGCGAGACGGATTTTTCCGAAGAGATTCCGCCGGCGGCTATGAATGCGCTTGCCGCCTATTACGAGCTGGCACGGAAGGGGGATCGGGACGGTATTCTGCTGATGATCTCCACGCATCCTGCATTATCCGGTCCCACTCACGTGCTGTTCCAGCTTGATGGCGATCATGTGCAGGTCCTCGACCATGGGGGCGATACTGATCTCGGGATGATCCGCGCGATTGCAAAGATCATTGAAACCGAACTGCGCTTCTCTGAAGACGGTGCCCGCCGCTACACTGTGAGCGCGGGATGCCTTTGCGATGTGACGATCCTGCCTCTTCTCAGGAATGCCGGGCTTTGCCTTGCGGTGGTGGCATGATCTCAAACGGAATGCGTCTGGAGGTTATCAAGGGAGATGTCCCGGCGGCGGTCGTGACATATGACAATCTGGATTTTCGCCTGGGAACGGATAATCAGCTGGCGGAGGTCTTCACTCTGTCGGCGCGAACCGGGAACCCGGGACGGCCGAGCCTTTCCGGGATTTCCTTCAATGAGATTTCGCGACGCGCGCCGGACGTGCTGCCCTATATGCATATCCTGCACACATCGGACCAGCCGGCTACGTTCGAGTTCACGCAGATCGGCTTCGGGACAAGGATGGATGGTGGACACCGGCCCAGATATTTCGGCGAGCTGGTTCCCCATTTGGGCCCGAGGCTGTGGAGCAGCCTCGCCGAAATTTATGCCGATGCCGCCTTCCGGGGGCGGGCAAGCCTATCCGAAGTTCATGCGACGGTCGGCGGGGAGTGGTTCGCGTACCGCCGCCTGATCATGCCGCTTTCGTCCAATGGCCGCGACATCGACCAGATTCTGTGCGCCGTCGTCCATAATACGTTTGAGCTCGAAGGTTTGCTGGCCGGCGATCTCATCGGCGTCGATATCGATGACGAAGAGGCGCTCCTCCTTACCCGTCGGCCGGAAATCTCCGCCCGATAAGGCTAGCCATGAGCGTGGAAAGCCGTAGATGTGGTTGCCGAAGCCGGCATCGGCCAGGCCGGTCAGGATGATGCCGCAATGACGGTCCACTCCCCAGTGAATCACGGACAGGGCACGAACGAGGCGGGGCAAGGCCCATGACAGACCGGTCTTGCGGCTGTTCGGGTGAACCCAAAGCCCGCCTGCATGGCCGATTTTTCCTGAAAGAGTGGCGTCGAGAGGATGCCGGATATAGGGCGCCGCGAACATGCCGGTTTCCTCGACAAAATCCACGAAATCGGGAGTCTGTACCAGACGGTCGCAGATGATCGCCACGGTTTCGGCCTGTTCGTTGGAAACCCGGAGCCAGAAGGCATCCGCCGGCTCATAATCGGCTTTATCCGGGTCGAAAATACTGGAGACCCCAACCGTTGCCGGGCCGGTTTGCATGATGTGTTTCCACTGCCGCATGTCGTTTTCAATGGAAATGCGGTATCCGGACCGAACAATCAGGGCCATCATTTCACGATAGTAGGAACGCGCTGTTTCAATGTGAGTTTGCATGCCGATTCTCCAGTTTATGTATGGAGGACGATAGCATGGAGAATCTGTTGTCTTGCCTCATCTGTGGGTGAAGGTGTTTTTACTCTATGACGCGCTTTCCCGTTGAGTAAATACGCGCTCCTCATCCAGACGAAGACCCGTTTTCTTGCGGTCTATATTGCCGTTGAAGGCATGCGCTCCAGATGACGAGGCTGCCTTATTATTGCCTCTAATCCTTGGTTATTCAGCGCTTTCCCAACGGTTATCTCCCCAACGGTTACCCCATGAAAAATTTTGAAAATGAGAGGGCGTCTCTGATGCCTCAGGTCGTTCGTAAAATCGGCTGGCCCATCCTGATGTGGGCAGGCGTTGCCACGGTTATTGCCGTGCTTGGCCGGTTGTTGCACTGGGCGATTGTGTCCATGTGACAAGGCCAGCCGGAACGATGTTCCGGGTTCCTGTCAATGCGGGCTCTGCTGGCTGAAAAAGATGGTGACCCCGACTGGATTCGAACCAGTGACCTACAGATTAGGAATCTGTCGCTCTATCCTGCTGAGCTACGGGGCCGCCTAGGCGAACGTGATACAGGAGCAGGCCGCGATTGCCAATGGGCGCGACGGGTCTTTGAGCGAAAGTTCGGGGCCGGTCAGGCGGGCAGGGAGCGGTTGTCGTTGTCGGAAAAGTCCTGCAGCGGGCCTTCGGACACGAGGCAGCTGATATAGTGGACCTTTTCGCTGAACAGGTTTGACAGCCATTCTTCGGCGACCTTGCGGGCGGCCGTCAGGCGGTGGCCGCCATCGACCAGCACGAAATTGTCGTCGAGATAGAAGATCCGGAGTGGGTCGGAAGAGGCGTAGCCGTGATCCCGGATCGCGCGGACCAGCTTCCAGAAGCGCTCGTTCTCCCGGTCCATGCCGCGGTCATCATTGATCAGGTGCAGTTTCTCGATCTGGTCAAGCGTCAGGTCCACCTCGGCAAAGCCCTGGTGGCGAATCTGCTTCTTGATCGATTTCTTCACTTTACCTTTGATGACCATTTCGGCCGCCTCGCACCTTCTCTGCACGGGTTACGATTCACTGACTTCTAAATAGGTTCGAACGAAATTAATTTCCAGAAAAAAATGCGCACTCATTGCGCTTATGCATTTTTCGTCATTCGTTCATGCACACCTGTATTCGGCTATGGGATTGATACAATACAATATTATAGGTTTAAGAGTTCTTAAGGACGGTAAGGGTTTTTCAAGGGGGCATCGCTTCCCTGAACAATGCGCCGGACAATGATCTTTCGTGGGTTTTGCTTCTTTCTGCGGGTGATTCGGGTGCGACTGGCGGAACGTCCGGTTGCCCGGATGATTCCCGGGGTTCATTCCCGGGCAGGCCGGCACCGGGTGTTTTCCGGTAGGGGGAGCCCTTTTCCGGTGATGCGCAAAAATGTTCAAAAGAATGTTCGAGTGAGCGATTTCAGGTTTCAGGCGGATCGCTATTCGGCACGGGGGTGCAACCCGGTATTGAGCGGGTGTTCAGGATCGGTGACACTCCCCCGGGCGCAAAAGAACAGTCAGCATGCAGGCGCGCGATGGAGGGAACAAAATGTCGGGAAGCGGTGGAAAAATGGATAAGGAACAGACGGTTGCCCGGCATCTTCTGGAGGAGCATGCGGCAGGCGCTTCGTACCGGACGCTTGAGGGGGCACTGGCGCTCACCGATATCGCAGAAGCATATCGGGCACAGCAGGTTTTCGTCGATTTGTCCCTGAAAGCGCGCGGGGCTGCTGTTGCCGGATACAAGATCGCCCTGACATCCGCCGCCATGCAGGCTTTTGTGGGCGTCGATCATCCTCTGCTTGGCGCCATTCTTGACGACACCATTCAAACAGTGTCGGCTCAAACAGCGTCGGCCGAGATTTCATTGTCCGCGTTTCAGCGCGTCGGCATCGAGTTCGAGCTGGCATTGCGGCTTGGCCGTCCAGTGCCGCCCGGATCCTATGACGCGGAGTCCATTGCGCCATTTGTGGACGCGGTGATCCCGGCCTTTGAGCTGATTGAGGATCGCAATGCGATTTACGAGAATTTCGATGTGAAATCACTGGTGGCCGACAATGCCTGGTCGGGGGGCGTCGTGCTGGGGGAGCCGGTGACGAACTGGCGCGGTTTCGATCTGACCTCCACGCCGACGCGTCTGGAATCCGGTGGGGAGGCGGAAGTGGCGACAACCGGCGCCGCACTGGGCAATCCGCTGACTGCGCTGGCCTGGGCCGCAAACGAGCTGTCGGCGCAGGGGCGGCCGCTTGACGCGGGTATGATCGTGATGACCGGGTCGACCCTGAAGACGCGTTTCCCCGGTCCCGGCGAGCATTTTCTTTATGACGTCGAAGGGATCGGATCGGTCCAGATGTCGACGGTTCTGTGCCCCATATGCGTCGATGCAGCCGCCGGCAGGTGTTGATCGGCGGCGCTCTCGCTGCCGCTGCCACGCTCGGCGGCTGTGCCGGACGCTTTCGTCCCGCGGATCGGCCCTTCTCGCCGGGAGCGGGCCGGCCGCTGGAGCCCTGGCCCCCCTATGCGGCGGGGTCCCGCGGGGGGGTGGA
>NZ_JBLXFE010000056.1:0-5987 GCF_048262375.1 Roseovarius sp. | reverse complement strand
GAGCGATGGAGATTGTAGAGAAACGGCAGGCTGTGCGATAGGCGGTGCCACCAATATTGTATCATGTCGTCGAGCACCAGGAACAGGCCGATGGCGGCGATCAGGGGAATATTCGCCAGCGCACCCTGCCATTGCGGTGCGATGCTTCCGAGAATGAACTGGACCGAGACGATAATCCCGGGCTGGGTGATTACCAGCAGCACGAAGGAACCGATGATTTCCACCCACGCATCATCGCGGGTCTGCTCGGGCTTGCTGAACAGACGCGTGCGGAGGAATTCGAGCATTCCAAAGACAAGGAAAATACCGGTAATTGCGAAAATCTCGGGCCGCATGACATCTCTCCAGAGGCTTGATTCTGATCCCCTGTTAGCGCAAGAGAAAGATCAGAAATGTAAATAGCTTTTCAATTGGGGAAATTTTCATGGACGGATCATCCCTGGCGGCAACCGGCTTTGTAAAAGCGCTTCCCGACGCCGTTCGCCGCGATTTGCTCGCGCGCGGGAAGCCCCGGTTCTTTGCCAGGGGCCAGATCATCCAGCAGCGCGGCGATACCGCCAGGGAATTCTGGTATATCGAAAGCGGATCGGTACAAATCGGGCGCTATGGCATTGACGGACGGCTGACCCTGTTTGCGCTGATCGGCGCGGGCGACACGTTCGGCGAACTGGCGTTCATGGGAGAGTTTCCGCGAACCGTGGATGCGATTGCCGGGACCGATTGCACCCTGATCCGGATCGGCGACAGTGAACTGCAAAGCCTGATGGAAACCGATCCGTTCGTCACGCGTCTGCTGCTCAAGACCATGGCGCTGACCGTGCAGGAATCGTTCGACCTGGTCGAATCGAGCCGCAACCTCTCGGTGCCGCAGCGGCTGGCGCAGGCGCTGCTCCAGCTCTGCGGCGATCAGGGTGATGGCGCCGAGATAAGGGCCACCCAGCAGGATATGGCTGATCTTGTCGGGGTTTCGCGGGTGTCGCTGGGCAAGGCCCTGACCAAGCTGGAGGGCGCGGGCGTGGTGGAGCCGGGATATGGGGCTGTGACGATCAAAGACCGGGCGAGCTTGCGCGATATGGCCGGCGGCTAGCGAATTTACCGTTCGTCCTGAGCTTGTCGAAGGGTCGAAGGATTGTGATCAGACGAGAGGCGTGGTTTGACAGGCTCACCACTGACGGGTTTATGCCGAACTTTGGATAAAGACCTTTCGACGGCTCGGTGCAAACGGAACGCGGCGAGGGCGGTCCTTCTCCCGTGAGGGAGAAGGATACAGAGCCTTGTGAGTGCAGCGAATTAGGCGGCGTTGGATGAGGGTGTTCTGCCGGTGATGGCGTGCGCCAAACCCGAGATTGAACACCCTCATCCAGCTGCGACTAGGCAGACAAGCTGCCAAGTCTTCGCATCCTTCTCCCTCACGGGAGAAGGCGCGGGATGCGTTTCGGCTGGCTGCCGTTCGTCCTGAGCTTGTCGAAGGATATTTTTTTAGGAGAGGCGTGGTCCGACAGGTTCACCACAAACGGCATCTTAACCTCAGGGCGAACCGTTCATTTCGGACTTTCCGCAACCCAGCGCATCACGCCGCCCTGAAACGGGGTCCAGCGGCCGGTGCGGATACCGGCTTGCTGGAGGACGTCGCTGGTCCAGTTGTTGCAGGTGTAGAAGGCGTTGTAATGGCCGCGGGACCGGTAGAACAGGTCATCCCGTCCATAGCCCCGCGAGGGTTGGGAGCGACCTTGCCCGTCGAGGACGAATTTCGCTTCGATGGCGGCGGCGATCTGGCGATATTCCGCGTCGCTGACGATCAGACGCCGGCGATAATGGGGATAAGACTGTGGATAGTTCAGGTGATGGACGTGGATAAGCACCTTGCTGCTGCCAAATATCGCGCTGAGTGCATCGCGGGCGCGGAGATCCGTCCACAGGCGGGTGTTGCGATAGACGCCTTCATGGCCCCAGCCGACCAGCACATGGCTGCCGTAGCGGGACGGATCGGCGAGATGCTCGGGACGGATCAGGCCGGTCCAGTCCTGCACGGGATTGCGCAGCGGCATGACGATTCCGGTGTGGACGCCGTTGGTTTCGATGAACAGCTCGATGCCATCCGCCGGGCTTTGCCATTGCCGGTTGGCCGGGAGCAGACTGCCCGCGAGCGCCGCCAGCAGATAGGCTGCGATGATTGCAGCCAGTGCCAATGAACAGCTTTTTAACCATTTTAGTGCCGTAGTTGTCATTGAAACCAATTCTGATGTAAGATGCCGCCATGCTCGACACGCCCGAACCCGACAACCATGTCTATGACAAGCCGCCAGCGCACGCAAATGCGGACTGGACGATTGATCAGGACTGGCGGTCCTATACCGCGGAAGAGCACGAGACGTGGGATATATTGTACGCGAGGCAGCGGGAAATGCTGCCGGGCAGGGCGGCGCAGGCGTTTCTCGACGGCATCGACATATTGCAGCTGTCGCGACCGGGAATCCCCGATTTCGAAGAACTCAACCGGATATTGATGGACGCCACCGGCTGGCAGGTCGTGGCGGTGCCCGGCCTGGTGCCCGATGACGTGTTTTTCAACCATCTCGCCAACCGGCGCTTTGTCTCGGGCAATTTCATCCGCCGGCGCGACCAGCTCGACTATCTCCAGGAACCGGATATTTTTCACGATGTCTTCGGCCATGTCCCGATGCTCGCCGACCCGCGTTTTGCTGACTATATGGCGGCTTACGGGCGCGGCGGGCTGCGGGCGCTGGAATTCGGCACGCTGAAACAACTGGCGCGGCTGTACTGGTATACCGTGGAATTCGGCCTGATTCAGGAAGCGGAAGGCTTGCGTATCTATGGCGCGGGTATTGTCTCGAGCTATGGCGAGAGCGTCTTCGCGCTCGATGATCCGAGCCCCAACCGGATCCTGTTCGATCTCGAACGGGTGCTGCGCACCGAGTACCGGATCGACGATTATCAGCAGAATTATTTCGTCATTCCGAGTCTCGATGAGCTGTTGCGGGTGACCGTGGAGACCGATTTCAAGCCGCTCTATGACCGGATTGCCGATATGCCCGATATCAAGATTGCGGAGATCGTCGAGGGGGACGAGGTGCTGACCGAGGGGACGCAGGAATATGCGCGGTCGCAGGCGGGTGAGGCTACGGTTGTTTGATTGAGCGCCGATCCGTGGCGAGCGTCCGGGTTGGACTCACGCGAAGCCGCGAAGTCGCAAAGAATAGCGCGCATAGTTCCGGCCTTTGTGGTTTTGTGAGCGTTGACAATATTGCGGCGCACCGAAAACTTTACAGCAAAGTGCCGGTTTTAATTTCTGTGACTTTTGCCGCTATGTGGTAGATTTCCTGCATTTGCCGGTTGTCGGCCCAGGGCCGAGTGTGACCTTTCAATTTGCCCGCCAAACCGGTTCCGACGCAATATGCGAACAGCAGACAGATTGTGTTTTCTTATCCATAATGTCAAAGAGCCTGGCCCGTGGGACCGGTTGCGACAATAAGAAATCGGGGAGGGTGTAGGAAAGCGGTTTTTGTGTAATGTTATACCTGTCACCGGAATCCGCACCGGAACTCGTGTCGCCGGAATTCGAAGCTGCTTCCGTTTTTAGAATATTACACACTGTGTAATCTATGCACTTGACGGCGCGGTCAACTTTAGCAATGTTAGAGATGACTGGCGAAGAGATAAGTCTTAAAACCCTTTCCCCTTGTGGAGGGGGGCAAGAAGACCGGACCGTAGCAGGAACCAATACCTCGACTTCTCTCTTCGCCACCGTCCTCCCATGGATCGAGAATAGACGGCTGCCAGCTTGGTGTGCCCCCTAGGAGCACCACCACAACCTATAGTGGCTGACTCAGATTTTTATGCAAGGGGGTAAATGACAAATTAACGACTCCATTCGTCGCGCAAACGAATCGCTCGGTCGGACGGCGATTTATGCTGCAGCTCGGAGACTCGCCCTTTCTCTAAGGACGCAGGCGAGCGCAAGAGTCGATGGTCAATTTACAAATATCGGTTGCGACTTTACAGAAAAGTTGGGGATTGCGGTCTGTTTGGGCAAGGTTTTGAGCCTGCGAGGGCAGGGGGCGTGTTCTCAATTCGTTCTATTTCCAGCTGACGACCTATTTCCGCGGTCACTATGTAATCTCAAATTCTCGAGATGGACCGCAAAACGAGTCACGCGCCTCGCTTTGCCCTTCGCCGGAGCACAACTCTAAATCTCCCCGAAATAATCCGATGCCAGCGGTGATTTTTTCCGGTGCGGCTTGCGGATCCAGCCGTATTTTTGCGATTTGACCAGAGTCAGGCACGGCCATTCATGGGCAAGGCGGGTGTGCCTGAGGCGAAATCCCTGGCGGCGGTAGGCGCGGACGACTTCAGCTTTCTGGCGGGTCAGTAGCCCGGCGAGCAGCAGCACCGTCCGGGCTCCCGATGCGGCGGCGATTTGCGGGGCCAGTGCGACCAGCGGACCGGCCAATATATTGGCGATGATCAGATCATAGGGCGCGCGCTGTTTGAGCGCCGGATGGTCGAGGCCGTTGCTCTGGACCAGCCGGATCTGGCTTTTGCGATTGCCCAGCTGGATCGCATTCTGGCGGGCGTTGTCCCCGGTCACCGCAACTGCAACCGGATCGATATCGCTGGCAATGATTTTAGCCTCCGGCCAGAGATGGTGCGCGGCAAAAGCCAGCAGCCCGGTGCCGGTACCGATATCGGCGATATTGCGGAACCGGTGACCGGTCCGCTTCAGCCGGTCGAGGCTGTGGAGGCAGCCCGTGGTGGTCTCATGATGGCCGGTGCCGAACGCCTGGCCGGCATCGATGCAGATGCTGATCAATCCGGGGTCGGCGGATGGCTTGTCGCTCGACGTATGGACATGGAAGCGGCCGGCACGCAGCGGTTCGAGGCCCTGCTGGCTAAGGGTCACCCAATCTTCGTCCATGAGTATCTCGACAATCGGCTGAAACCCGGACTGTTCTGCCGATGGCGACAGTTGCAGGAGGGTCCCGATCAGCGCGGTATCGGGTGGCGTTTCGCAATAGACGTCGATCATCCATTTGTCCGGGTGCTTGCCACCGATTTCGCTGACGACAATGGTCGGGGTTGAATCGCTTGAGGCGATGAACAGCTGGTCTTCCGACAACATCCGCGCTTCGTCGCGGGTGCAGGGGAGCGAGACCTTCCAGGTTGTGGTCAAGGCCGGGACCGGTCAGGCATCGACCTTTTCCTGTTCGAGCTTGTCGCTGGCCTCCAGCCATCTGGCTTCGGCCTGGTCGAGCCGGTCCTGGATTTCGGCCCGCAGCTTCATCAGGTCGGTCATCGTCAGATCGGCGTGTTTCGGTTCGGCCGATGCAGGATCGAACATCGCGCGGTCGATGGCCGACAATTCTGTGCCGAAAGTCTGCATTTGCTTTTCGGCGGCGGTGACGGTCTTGCGCAGCTCGGTTTGCTGTTTGCGTCTTTCGGCGGCAGCGCGCCGCTCTTCCTTGCGATTGCCCCCGCTAGCCTTCCCCGAAGAGGAAGTCGGCTGATTCCTGCCGAGCACAAAATCGGTATAATCCTTGAGCGATCCGGAAAATTCCTCTGCCTTGCCGCTGTCGACCATCATCAGGCGATCGGCGGTCAGTTCCAGCATATGGCGGTCATGGCTGACAAGGATGACGGCCCCGCTGTATTCGTTGAGTGCATGGACCAGGGCCTCGCGGGCATCGACGTCGAGATGGTTGGTTGGTTCGTCGAGGATCAGCAGATGCGGCGCGTCGCGGGTGATCATCGCCAGCGCGAGGCGGGCGCGCTCGCCGCCGGAGAGTTTTCCGACCTTGATCGTCGCCTTGTCTCCGGAAAAGCCGAACCGGCCGAGTTGCGCGCGCACCGCTGCCGGATTGGCATCCTTCATCAGCCGGGTCATATGTTCCAGCGGCGTGTCGGCGGTATCCAGCTCCTCGACCTGATACTGGGTGAAATAGCCGACGGTCAGCTTGCCCGATTTGTTG
>NZ_JBLXFE010000055.1:0-6337 GCF_048262375.1 Roseovarius sp. | reverse complement strand
ACGTGCCCTATGACATCGCGCGGCTCTGGGTGCGCCGGGCCGCGGCGCTGGGCCTGACCTATGCCGAATACGCGCTCGAGGTGCAGGAGCGCGGCCGCCGGCTCGGCCCATCCGACACCGACCGCATCGCCGCCATCAAACGCCGTCGCCCCATCCGCTACTGAGCCCGCCCCGCCCTCTCCCGCTCCCCCCGTTCACGGCGGAATATTGGAGAGCTCAGCGCAAAAACCTCAGTCGGGTCCGCCCCCGTTTCACGGGGGAGGGGGACCGGCGGAGCCGGTGGAGGGGGCATCCCCATCGCGCACCAACCGAGCGCCCCCGCCCTACCCCGTGTGACACGGCCGCGAGCAGTAAAAGCAGCCGTTCGACTGGCGATATCTCTTCCTCGCCGCCGCCACGGCGGTGTCGCAGGCGGCATGCTCGCCCAGATAGGTGCGGTTGGCCACACTGGGCATATAGCTGCACCCGTCCCGGTGTACCTCATGGTCGCCATTCGCTTGCGCATTGTCGTTCACATAATAGCTGGCCATCGGACCCTCCTCGCCTGGATTTTCCAGTCGATCAGAGTCGCCCGCCGGCTCCAGTCGTATCCGCCCCTAGGGACGACTACGCACGCCGTCGCCCCCTCCCCCGGCTCACGCCGGTCCCCCTCCCGTGAATAGATGAGGCACCCGCCTGAGAGCCCCGCGCCCAACCTCCTGCCGTCTCGTCATCCCCGGGCCAGCGGCCCGGCCCCGCTCTCCCCCAGCCGCCGTCATCCTCGGGCTTGCCCCGAGGACCCACGCGATCCGGCCCCCGGCCCCCGTCCTTCGACACGCTCAGGATGAGGGCCTCCTCCGCAGCGTCGTCGTCTCGTCTGCGACGAAACTTCTCTCGCTCGCCTACCCCCCGCCAATCTCTGAGCCCCGCATGGTGAGCCTCCTCATGGTGAGCCTGTCGAACCACGAACCACGAACCACTAACCGCGAACCTTGAGGGCCGCCCCCGCCTTGCAGCGAAACCCCGACCGAGTTCCCTGCGCCGCCCGCCCGCCCATGGGCCACCCACCAGCCACTCCCGATCCTCCCCCGTTCACGGGGGAGGGGAACCATGCGCAGCATGGTGGAGGGGGCGTCCCCATCGCGCACGCAACCTAGCGCCCCGCTCTACCCCGTGTGACACTGAGGCGAGCGATAATAGCACCCATTCGACTGCCGATGGATCCGCGCTGGCGCAGAGTCGGAATGCCAAGCCGCGTAGGGCACGATGCACAGTTATGAATACAGCTGGAATCCCGCGCGCTCATGAGCCGTTCGGTTAGTCGCCACTGCTTTCATTCAATACTACGACGAGACCACGAGATTTGGCTCGTTCCATCATACTTCGAAAGCTTGCTGACACTCTAGAATATCGTCCCACTTCCTCATTCACGTAGCCGTACGAACGCCGCGCAAAGAAACTCATGTACTTAAACATATAAGTACCTTTGAATTCTTCTTCTATCCAGGGGTCCCTGAATTCCTGACTACCATCGACCGTCCGAAGAAGTAAATTCTCGCCATCAGACAGAAGTTGTATCGCCGCATCCGCCGGCACATCGAACCGTCTGCCTGCCTCGATAAAGAACTTTTCGTCTATACCGCCCCTGCGAAGGCGGGCAGACTGCACATCTTGCTCTTGGTCCAAACGTCCAAAGCCGGATACATTTTGAAGACTTGATACGAACTGGTTGAAAGCGTTTCCACCCTCCAGCGTCACCAGAAACTCGCTAGGCCGCAACTCCGCGTTTCGAGATCGCGCCTCTGAATGACGAGAATTTCGAGTACGCCCCCTCGCCGGCCCCGCCGAACGTCCGACGAACATCTGCCCGCTGTAACCCATGAGCGCGATAGGTCCGACGTCACTCTGAGGCATCGTAAAATACCCCTCAAACCTGCCCCTCATAGGAATCAGGTACTTTTCACGAAAAAGATCCGGGTCCATCTCCGCCACCATGGGCAGAACCTCGTCATTATATCTTTCTGCGAAGTTTGTGAATAATTCCTCTATATCCCTGCTCGCTACTCTGCAAATACATACGGCGGCGAAATACTCCTGAAAACTTCTGTGTATGAAGTTGAAGTATATACCATCTTTTTTCATCAGGCATACATTATCTACAATATCTCCAAGGAAGTCGGACGCTCTCTCCGTTACCGCCTCGAACTCCTTCGACATTTCGATATAGGACAGTATTTTATCTTCCGATGCTTCGGTAACCCCATCTACGTATGTGGAAAGACAAAAATAGGAAAGTAGTCTTATAAATTGTTGCTTATCTAGATTCGCTGAGTATTTTCTTACAAATCCTCCTCCCTTCATGGTGTCGTGCCTGTGGTATAACGCATCGAAGGCAAGCTCGTAGAACGCTGACATTTTATTCGGAATGTCCGGATTACGGGCTATAGTCAAAAGCATCATGTACGCAAGCAGCGGATTAGAAAGAAAACTACTGTGAGACTCATATAGACCATCCTTTATCCTTTTAAGCAGCCTCGATTTTGAGAGATCATCGTAAATCGCACGCCCTATAAGTATCTCGGACTCTTCCTTCGACATAGGAAGAACTTCGACCTTTTCAAATTGATGCCAACCACCGAATCTATCGTCTGGCCGGCTAGTCATTACTATAACTAGATTAGGGTTATTTTCTCTTAATTGTTGAATCTGAATCTCAGCATCCCGCCGCTTCTCCGGAATTATTTCATCAAATCCATCTATGAATATAACAATCTCTCCATTTTTTATAGACTGATCAAAATTCGTCTGAGATATGGTCGATCCAGTCCTAATAACTGTGTGAAACAAGAAGTCTCTAATATTCACAGATTTTGATGTGTTTATCTGTCTTATTTCAATAAAAAGCGGGATCTTTCCCGCGCTGTTTTCGAAAAACGAGATCCACAAATATCGCATGAAGAAAGATTTACCACCGCCACCGATGCCTGTTATGATGACAGAAGACCCGTTGGTCCTTATATCTTCAATAAGTTCATACTGGTCAAAAAATGCATCTCGCCTTTTAAATCTCTGGTCAACATAGATCGACAGAAGATTTATTGGAGAGTCGTTCAGTATGGTTTTGGTCATTATACATTTGTCGAATACAAAGTGCAGGTGGTCTCTCAGATCCGTTCTTACTATGTCGCGGTTTTCCCCTAAGGCTGAACTTCCCTTTCTAAAGATGTACTTCTCGAACAATGAAGCGAGTAGCCCCTGAAACCCTTTCGCGGCAACAGCTGTAGCGAGAGTGGTAGCGTTGACGGGATCCATATGTCTTTTTCCCATAATATTTGTTCGGCCAAAGATAGCTTCGCCAATTATTTCGTCGCAAGAGACTTGTGCGAGTTGTGCTCAAGGTTTGAGGAAGATCTCGCGTGCGACGTTTTCAAGCGAGTTCATAGCTCCGATCACCCTCCCCAATCCCACGCATCAACAGCTTTGGTTGAACGCCGCCCCTGCCCCGGCGCAGCATCCGGGCATGAGCCACGACCCGCCCACTACTATGGCTCGCCCGACACCCCTTCCCCCGGCCACAACAACGGCCCGCCGCTCGACGACGATCCGCGGCCCTGCGGCTCCACCGGGATAGGCACTTACTTCGAATGGGCGGTGGCCAGGAAAAAAGCCTTCGATGTACCCTATAACATCGCCATCATGCGGGCCCGCCTCGCCCAGGCGCTGGGCTGCCTATGACGAATACACGCTAGAAATCCCCGAGCGCGGCCGCTACCGCTCCGCCGCCGATGGGGCCCGGCCTCGCTCCCAAACCAAATGCATGGTCTCTACTGGCAACTGTTGATGGTCCCTTTCCCCTGCCATCTCCCGTTCATCCTGCAGCCAATCGTGTCAGACGGCGTTCAGTTATCCCCTCTCCCATAGCCCCCATTACACTTCCCGCATCGCCACACCCGAGCGACGGTTGCAAACGAGCATCCGGTGCGGCGAGGCTGGGTGGTGCGGGGTCGTCCTGCATCAGGTCAAGCCGGGAAGGTCATGCGGGCGCAGGTAACCCGCAGCCTTAATTTGCTGCCGCTGGCGAGGGTTCGGTCCGATCGCCACAAAGGGTCCGACTGGGGAAAGGTGAAGAGCCTGGCCTGGTCAGAACGAGGGCCTGCGGCGGTGGGGCGATCCGCAAACGCCCCGGGCCTCCCGGTATACGCCCAAAACCCCGGTCGCAACGGCGGGCCAAGGCCCTGGCCGGGCGGTCTTGGCGTCCGGTTTACGCACCATCGACGGGTTTTGGCCCGCCGTTGTTCGCTTTCTGCCCGAACCCGGAGGCCGCGCGGCCGTCCGGCGCCTCGCCGTGCCTGAGCCGCTCTCCCGGAACGCAGGACGAGCACCGCGAGGCCCCCCCGCGCGCCGATGCACGCGCCCCGCCGGAGCGCCCGCAGCGCCGGCAAACGTGACGCAACTCCCGACCGGCGTCGGCGTTGAGCCAGCCAACAAGGAGATTTTCAGCATGGCTCATCACGACCAGCAGCACACCGACAAGACCCCGGCCGAAATCATCGACCGCGTCTGGGAACTGGCGGAAAAGATCGATTTTTGCATGTTCGTCACCTGGGACGGCGAGCGCCAGCAGGCGCGCCCCCTGTCCTCGCGCGTGCATCGCGACGAGAACGCCATCTATTTCCTGGTCTCGGCCGAAGGCCACAAGAACAGCCAGATCGATCGCTTCCCGGTGGTCAACCTCGCCTATGCCGATACCGGCGCCATGGATTACGTGTCGATCTCCGGCACTGCCAGCCTCAGCAACGACCGCACCAGGATTGCCGAGCTGTGGAGCGCCTTCGACAAGGCCTGGTGGGATGACGAGAACGATCCCGATATCCGGCTGATCACCGTCAACCCCGAGCGCGCCGAGCTCTGGGATTCGCCGGGCAAGCTGGTGGCCTTCACCGCCATGCTGACGGCCTCGGTCACCGGCGCCAAGCCCGATTTCGGCGACAATGCCACCGTCCGTCTCTGATATGCTAATCTGGGCCCGGCGCGACACTCGCGCCGGGACAGAACTGCGGAGTTTTACGATGCTCAGGCCACTCGTTCTCGCCGCCGCGCTCCTGGCACTCGCCACGCCGGCCTTTGCCGCCTCCACCGCCCGCGCCACCGGCAACCTGCCGATCCGTTCGGGTCCGGGCGACTATTACCGCACCATCAGCACCCTGCCCGACGGCACCCGCGTCGGCCTCTCGCAATGCACCCGCCACAGCCGCTGGTGCAAGATCGTCTATGACGACGGCCCCGATGGCTGGGTGCTCGGCTCCTACCTGGTGGGCTCCCCCGCCAAGGCCCGCGTCACCCCGCCCGACTTCTCCGGGCGCTTTCTCGATTTCGGCTTCTGATCGATAAAATCCAACCTGTACAAGGCCTTCAGAAACGGTTCAGGCGGCGCTTCCTAGTGTTGCGGTCAAGGCAGAGATGCCAACACCCCAATGGAAGGAACCACGAAATGTTCGCTCATACCGTCAAGACCGTCGCCATCGCCGCTGTTGTCGTCTTCGCAACCGCCGGTGCCTCGTTCGCCGCCCAGTACGCCTGGGTCGACCAGTCCACCAACGTCAAGAAGTTCCACAAGAACGTCGGCCCCACCGTCAACCACGTCTCGGCCGGCGAGAAGGTGAAAATCATCGGCTCCTGGAACAACTGGTACAAGATCCAGATCCCCGGCCCCGATGGCTGGGTGCGCAAGCACAAGCTCTCGCTCAACAACTGGAACAACAACCCGTGGCCCAACAACGGCGGCAATGGTGGCCAGATCTGCTTCAACGGCCAGTACGGCTCGGTCTGCCTCAGCAACTGATCCGGAACGCTTCAAAAATCACCGCCTCGTGTCCGGACGCTGTCCGGATGCGGGGTGGTCGTTCATTTTGGGTTCAGCCGCGCCGTCGCAACCTGCGGGCAACGGAAACCGTTATTTCCGCATCTGCCAGTAGAGGAGTACCCGTCATGACCTTCAAGCGCACCGTTCTCACCCTCGGCATTGCCGCTGCCGCCCTTATCGGCTCCGGCGCCGCCGCTTTCGCCGCCTCCGCCTATGCCACGGCCAACGTCAACGTCCGCTCCGGCCCTGGCACCGGCTATCGCGCCATCGACGTGCTGCAGCACGGCGAACGTGTCGACATCGACTACTGCCGCGGCAGCTGGTGTTTCGTGAACAAGTCCGGCCCGGATGGCTGGGTGTCGGCCAGCTATCTGTCGCGGGGCGACAGCTACCGCGACTATCGCCGTTATGACGACGACGATGACTTCTACATCGAGCGCCGCCGCCCGGTTTATCGCCCGTATCGCCCGTACCGGCCCTATCGCCCCTATTACG
>NZ_JBLXFE010000054.1:0-6409 GCF_048262375.1 Roseovarius sp. | reverse complement strand
CCGATTCCGCCGAAACGCGCAGCGAAACAACGCTCTACACGCTCAAGGGTCTGTTGCCGGGCAAGCGCCTTACCGCCTGGGGATTCATCGTCTTGGTGCTGGCCGCGTTCCTTGTCTGGCCGATCTATACCTGGGCGACCTGGCGCGGGGTCGAGGAGCGGCCCGACCAGTTCCACGCCGACACCATGTGGTCGGCCGGCGCGCTGAGCAACGCGCATCACGGACTCGAGAAAGATTGCCAGGCCTGTCATGTCGACGCCTTTGTCACGGTGCAGGACAAGACCTGTCTCACCTGTCACGAAGATGACGCGCACGACCATGCCGCCAAGCCGCGGCTGCTGACCGCGCGCGGTGCGCCGGAAGGTTTCGGCAAAATCGGTGCCGCTTTTGCCTCTGCCTTCAACAAGCCCCCGGGCAGGTGTGTCGAATGTCACAGCGAGCATGAGGGGGCCGGTGCTATGGAACCCACTGCGCAGAAATTCTGCGCGGATTGTCATAACGGGATGGATGCACGATTGACCGACACAAAATTGGAAAATGCGTCGGACTTCGGCATCGAACATCCGCAGTTCCGGCCGGCCGTGCTGCTCAGCCCGGGCGGCAAGAACCCGCCGCGCAAGCGCGTCTCGCTCGATGACAAGCCGACCGAATATAATGGCCTCAAATTCCCCCATAACCTGCATCTGGCGAAGACCGGCGGTGTCGCGCAAATGGGGCGGAGACTGTCGAAAGACTTTGGATTCGGACCCTCGCTCGTCTGCAAGGATTGCCACACGCCGGATCCCAAAGGCGTGCGCTTTGAACCGGTCGATATGAAGGAAGACTGCAGCATGTGCCACAGCCTCGCCTTTGATGAGATAGGCGGCACCGTGCGGACCTTGCGGCATGGCGAACCGGCAATGGTTCAGGCCGATCTCAGAGCCTATTATCGTTCCACCGGACCAAGCCGGCCGATCAATCTTGGCGGGATGACGCGCCGCCGTCCGGGCGAAAACAACGAAATCCGCGTCGCCAGCGACTATGCCCGCGCCGTCCGGTTCCGGCCGAGTCGCGCCAATATGGCGATCAGCGAAGTATTCTCGCGCGGCGGAGCCTGTTTCGATTGTCACGGCGTTACCCCGCCGACAGCCCGGGGGCGGGTGGATTATGGCATCAAGCCGGTGACGCAGACCGACCGCTATATGCAAAAGGGCTGGTTCAGCCATGACGCCCATATCGAAGAGAAATGTGAAAGCTGCCACAATGCGCCGGCCTCCAGGCAGGCCACGGATCTGCTGCTGCCGGGAATCAAGACCTGCCGCGAATGTCATGGCGGAGAATTCCAGCAAACGTCCGACGTGCCGTCGACATGCGCCATGTGCCATGATTATCACGCCGATGAGGGCGCGCCCTGGCTGATCAGGGAACAGCAGAAAGATAAACAGGTAAAGCCGGAGAAACAGATTGCCCGGCAATAGGGCAGAGGAAAAAAGGGGAGGGCGTCCATGTTGATGGCGCAGGTCACGGATATCCACCTGGGTTTCGACCCGGATAATCCGGCAGAATTCAACCGCAAGCGGCTCGATCAGGCGATCAAGACGATTTGCGCGATGACCCCGCAGCCCGATCTTTTGCTGGCAACCGGCGATCTCGTCGATCGCGGCGATCAGGAAAGCTATAGGCGGCTTGAAACCGCTCTTTCCGTGGTGCCTTTTCCGGTTCACATGTGCCTTGGCAACCACGATCTCAGGGCGCCGTTCCGCAAGCAATTTCCCGACGTTCCGGCGGCGGACGGCTTTGTCCAATATGAGGTTGATACGCCCGAACTTCGTCTGCTGTTTCTCGATACGCTGGAAGAGGGGCGTCACGGTGGCGCTTTTTGCGAAACCCGTGCCGCATGGCTGTCCGCCAGACTATCGGAGAAGCAGGACAAACCGGCGATCCTGATCCTGCACCATCCGCCCGTGGAAAGCGGCATAGAGTGGATGACCACCCATCCGGACGAGCCATGGGTCACCCGGCTGGCCGATACGGTGGCGGGCCATGATCAGGTCAAGGGCATGATCACCGGCCATTTGCACCGCAATATTTCCACCTGGTGGGGGGATATCAGTCTGGCGATCTGTGCCTCGACCGCACCGCAGGTCGCGCTCGATCTGAACCCGATTGATCCCGAACGTCCCGATGGCCGCAATATGATCGGCGCCGACCCGCCGGCCATTGCCCTGCATTATTGGAACGGCCGTCAATTGGTAAGCCATTTCGAAAATGCGGAAGACCATGTGATGCTCGCCCGCTATGACGAGAATCTGCAGCCGCTGGTGCGCGCTCTGCTGGCCGAGAGACCGGAATAGCCACATTTTTTGATGTCGTTCATCGGCAATAAACAGTCGTTCGTCTAATAATTGATTTCCAGCGCAACCTTTTTTGCGTTTCCGCTCAGCTTTGGGTAGACGGTCCCCAACTGCGCTTCGGGCGCTTTAGGGCGACCCGCGATAGCGGATCCCACATTTGGAGAAATATACATGCGATTCACGATATCCACCCGTAAAATCTTTCTGGGCGTGTCCAGCGCCGCGCTGATCGGCGCGACCGCGACACCCGCTCTCGCCGACCATCATGGAAAAAAAATGACAACAGCCGAATTGAACAGAATGAGCGCGATGCAATCCGCACCGGTTGATATCAGCGAGAATAGCGTGCTCCAGCCCTGGACCGGCCCCTATGACGGCGTGCCGGCCTGGGACAAGGTCAAGGTTTCCGACTTTCCGGCGGCTTTTCAGGCGACCATGGACAAGGTCAAGGCAGAGGTTGTCGCTATCCGCGACAATCCCGAGCCCGCGACTTTTGAAAATTTCACCGTTCCCATGGAACTCGCGGGCAATGACGCCAACGAGCTTTTTGCGATCTGGGGCGTGCATAGCAGCAACCTGTCGAACGAAGAAGTACGTGAAATTCAAGGCGAATGGTTACCCAAAGTCTCCGCTTTCTTTGACGAACTGACTCTCGATCCCAAATTGCTCGAAAAAACCAAGGCGGTCTATGACGGCCGCGCAACCGCAGGTCTGGACGATGAGCAGATGCGGCTGGTCGAGCGCAATTACGAACAGTTGGTACGCGATGGCGCTTTGCTGAAAGGCGCGGACAAGGAAAAGCTGATCGCGCTGAACACCGAATTGTCGAAAGCATTCAACGATTTTTCCAACAAGGTGCTCGCCGATGAAGAAACCTATATCTATCTGACCGACGAAGCGGATCTCGCTGGCTTGCCGAAAAGCTTTGTCGCCTCGATCAAGGCTGCTGCCGAGGCGCAGGGCAAGACCGGCTGGGCGCTGAAAAATACCCGTTCGGTGATGCAGCCCTTCCTGCAGAATTCGACTCGTCGCGATCTCCGGGAGAAAGTCTATAACGCCTATATCAATCGCGGTGACAATGGTGACGACAATGACACCAACGCGACCATCGCCAAAATCCTGAAATTGCGCGCCGACCGGGCGAAGCTTTTGGGCTTCAAGACCCATGCCCATTACCGCATGGCCGATACGATGGCGAAAGAGCCGGAAGCGGCGATGGAGCTGATGATGAAGGTCTGGCCCGCTGCGGTCGCCCGGGTGAAGGAAGAGGTCGCCGACATGCAGGCGGTTGCTGACAAGGAAGGCGCTGATATCACCATCGCGCCCTGGGACTATCGTTTCTACGCGGAAAAGGTCCGCAAGGCGAAATATGACCTCGATTCCGCCGAGATCAAACCCTATTTCAAACTCGACAATATGGTCGACGCGATGTTCGATGCGGCGGGCAAGCTTTACGGCATGACTTTCACAGAGAACACCGGAACCGTTCCGGTATTCGACCCCGAAGTGCGGACCTTTGAGGTCAAGCGCGGCGACAAGCTGGTCGGTCTGTTCTATCTCGACAATTATGCCCGCGAAGGGAAACGCTCGGGTGCGTGGATGACCACCTATCGCAGCCAATATGATCTCGGCGGCAAGAACCGCTATGTGCTGGCGTCAAACAATAATAATTTCGTCAAGGGCGGCGACGGGCAACCGACGCTGATCAGCCTCGACGATGCCTCGACGCTGTTCCACGAATTCGGTCATGCGCTGCATTATCTCAACTATGACATCACCTATCCGGGCCTCGCCGGTCCGCCGCGTGATTTCGTTGAATATCCCAGTCAGGTGAACGAGAATTGGCTGCTAACCCGCTATATTCTCGACAATTACGCCAAACATGCCGAAACCGGCGAGCCGATGCCGCAGGCACTGGTCGACAAGATCAACAAGTCGAAAACCTTCAACGAAGGCTTTTCCACGGTTGAATATCTGTCGAGTGCGATTGTCGACATGAAGCTGCACAACCGCGAAACCCCGGTCACCGACCCGGACAAGTTCGAGCGCGAGACGCTGACCGAAATCGGCATGCCGAAAGAGATCGTGATGCGGCACCGTCTGCCGCAGTTCAACCATCTGTTCTCGTCCGACGCCTATTCGGCCGGCTATTACAGCTATCTCTGGTCGGAAACGATGGATGCCGACACCTGGGCAGCCTTTGAAGAAGCGGGCAGCCCGTGGGATGCCGACACCGCCGAACGCTTCCGCTCGATCGTCCTGAGCACGGCCAATGAAACCGACCGCGGCGAAGCCTATCGCAAATTCCGCGGCCGCGATCCGGAGGTCAAATATATCCTCAAGAAGCGTGGCTTCCCGGTACCGGGTGAGAGCGCGGATGCGGGTAGCAAGGCTGACGCGGCAAAATAGGCTGCTGCGATCACGGACGACTGAAAAGGGGGCTTCTTGGCCCCCTTTTTATTCGCGCCGCCGGTGCCGGGCGATCAGAGCCTGAATTTGCAGCAACCGTTCCTCGGTCATCGAGAAGCGGAAGGTGAAGAAAAACGCGATCAGCATCAGAGGAACGATTCCGGCGGCGCCAATCCCGACCAGCGTATTGAGCACCGATTGTTCGACCGCCCCGGGTCTCATCCCCTCTTCCAGCCCCACGATATCCAGAGCGAAGCCGCCATAGAGCGGCCCCACGGCACCACCAAGCTTGGAGGTGAACTGCAGCACCGAATAGAAGCCGCCCTCCTGCCTGAGCCCGGTTTCAGCCTCATGTTCATCGGTGAGGTCGGCGGTCAGCGAGGTGATCGCAACGATCCGCAATATGAAGAAGCTCATGAAGATCGCGTTCTGGATGACCAGTATCGCGAATATCAGCATATGGCCATTGTCCGGAATCAGCTCGAGAAACCGCAGCAGATAGGGCCAGGACAAGTCGAGCAGCATGATCGCGACCGCCCATTTGACGATATCGTGCTTGGGCATCCGCCGGCCGACTGTCTTGAGAAAGACCATCGCGATCGGCACCGCGATCAGCACCGACAGGCCAAGCACCAGCCCGGTCTCGGTCGCGTCCAGTTCCCAGAAATAGGTCCAGAAGATGATATTCAGCGCAACCGTGATGCCATAGGATGCGGTCGCGCCCAGATCGTAACAGAGCACGTTGCGAAAATTTCGGTTCCGGAAGGTTGAAAGAAAATCGCTCCACAATCCCAGAAATCCGGGCGTGGACGGCGCACGCCTGGGGTCGATATGGGTATGGCCGATAAACTTCCAGGTGCCGGCGATGCACGCCGTCGCGGTGATCCAGACGATCAGCGCCGACAGCCATCCGTAGGTCGCGTAATTGCCGGCAACAAACCGGCCATCGCCGCCAGCGCCTTGGTCAAACAGAAAATAGAGACAGGTGGACGGCAGCAGCAGCGTGGTGAGAAACAGAAATGCCGTACGCTGGCCCATCAGGGCACTGCGGTCGTGATAGTCCTGGGTGATTTCCGCGACCAGTGTGTAATGCGGGATCGAAAAAAAGGTCAGCGCCGTGCGGATCCAGATTGAACAGGCCAGCAGCCACCCCGCCAGCCATAGCTGGCTCCCCAGCACAAATTCCGGCGGCGTGAACAGCGCAACAAAGCCAAGCCCCAGCGGCACGGTGCTGTAGATCATGAACGGATGTCGCCGTCCCCAGCGGCTCTTGAACCGGTCGGACCAGCTGCCCACCATCGGGTCCGACACCGCATCCCACAACAGGCTGATCGACAGCACAATCCCCGTTGCGGTCCCGCTGAGCCCCACGACCTGCGTGTAGAACAGCAGGACGAACATGATATAGGCCGCTTCCTTGACCGCATAAACCGCACCGCCGAGGCCGTAGGACAGTCGGTTGGGCAGGGTCAGGTGCAAGGGGGCGGGCTCTTGGTTGTTCACACTGGCGCCAGCGTCGCACAACAGGTCGTCTGATGCTACGGAAATTACGGTAATATATGCGCGGTTCGGTTAAACCGGAGCGCGGTTACCGGCATTATGACTGTCACCCACCAAAAAACCAAAAAGGGCGCGCCGTCGATCGAACGGCACGCCCTTCTGTTGCT
>NZ_JBLXFE010000053.1:0-6562 GCF_048262375.1 Roseovarius sp. | reverse complement strand
GACCGCCATCAGAGGCGACGGCGCCAGGCCGGAGCTCATCTCCCCGATGGTGTTCGCGGTCCCGCTCGGGATGGCGTTCAGCAGGAAGAACATGACGACAAAGGTCGGTGCTGCCCGCATCACCCCGACCAGAGTGGCGACAATCACCTTGAGAATACCGCCCGAGAGGCTGAGCAGGCAGAGCACCCCGCCAAGAACGAGGCCAACGACCAGCGCGATGAAGGCGATCTCGAAATTGACCACCATGCCGGCGAGCAACTGCGGCAGGAACTGGGACAGATCCGGAAACTGGCTCATCACGCGTGCCTCCTTTCAAGAACCACCCGCAACCGGCCACACAGCCAGACCACGACCATGACGACGAGAACATAGAAGATCAGCAGCATCGTATAGGTCGTCGCCCTGCCGCTTGCGAAGGAGGTGATGTCCGTCAGGGCACTCAGCAGCTCCGGCGCACCAATGAAAGCGGCGACAGGCGTGCCTTTTGCCGCATTGATCAGGAAGGAGACGATCTGGGTGGCCGACCGGCTCACCGCACGACCGAACAGCTGGGTTTCGGGAATATCCTTGCCCGCATTCTCCGCATGCAGCGTGTGCATCGCCTCGCCAATGGCCTGCCCCGCATTACTGCCGTTCATCAGGCCAAGCGCCACGATCGCGGCGCCAATCGCAACCACGGAGGAATAGGTGAAGAACTCCTGCGCCACAGCCGCCGCGATCACCACGGTGAGCACCACAGGAGAGGATTGCAGGATCACTGTCAGGGCATGAAAGACCCATTGAACGACGGGATTTTCCGAGCTTTGCAACGCGCCCAGAAGGAGGGCGAAAAACAGCGTCGCGCCGAGCGCGCCAACAACCAGATAAAGCGAATTGACGACGCCGCTCTGGAACAGAGTCCATGCCGGTATTGTCTTGAACATCGGCAGGGACACGGACAGCCCGGTATTGTCGGCTATCCATTGTTCCACCGCGACGACATTTCCGATGAACGGTGTCGGCTCCAGAGCCGCATCGAGCGGCGGCAGGATGCATGCCGGGTCCGTGTTGCCTTCGGCTGTATTGCATTCCGGCCTGGCCCAGACCTCTTTCTGGCTTTCCAGAAAACCGGCCGCAATCTTGTTCTTCCGGCCGTTTTCCAGAAAGACGCCCGTGCGGTGGAAGGTCTGGCTCATCAGGTCGAGCACCTGTGCCAGCCTATCACTGCCGGTGCGCGCCACCGCCATGCCCCACGGCACTTGCGCGAAACCGAATTTCGGCTCGAAACGGCGGGCGAAATCCTCATCCGTGAAGTAGGAGGCGAAGAAACTGTTGTCCTGTGCCGCGAGCATGCAGGTCTCATCCGCGAGGCGCACAGGAAGCACGGTCGCCTCCTCGAACAACATGAGGCGGGCCTGGTGGGAGATCATCTGGGCATTGGAGCCGTTGCCTATCGTCACGCAGATACTGTGCCCGGCAATATCCTTCCAACCCGCCACCTTCAGCTCTTTCGGCCCGATCAGAACGGTTTCGGACTGGTAATAGTGCGGACGGATGAAGCGGGCCTGACCGTCGCGCTGGGTGTTGTGGCCCATGGTCGCCAGAACCACGTCGATCTTGTCTTCATCGAGCAGGACGATACGGGTCGACGCCTTCACCCGGGTGAAGACCGGCTCAACCCCCAGTCTTGATGCGACCGCGCGGGCAACGTCCACGTCATAGCCAAAACGCTCATCGCCTTCGCGCGTGCCGAAAAGCGGATATTTTTCGCGAATGCCCGCCCGGATCTGGTCATCACAGAAGATCCGTATCAGACGATCGATACCGGGCTTCTCACAGGTCCCGGGCGTTTCAGCCTCGATACGGGCCTCACCGATCAGGCGCGTCAGTGCCGCATCAGGTGTTTCCGCCAATGCCGGAACCATCATGGCCGTCAGAAACCCGGCGACCAGCCCCAGTACGCGCCAATCATGCATCATTCGAGACCTGCCCTTTGCCGGCAATTTCAACGACATGCATATCGGCAAATGTGTAGGGGCCATAACGGTGCACTGATTTCCCCTTCTCCGCCAACAGGATCTGCGGGGTCATCAGGGCGAGCTTTTCGGGCGGTATCGACACGAGAACCGTCGCGACGACTTGAAGAGAGAGACCATACTCAGCGGCAATCGCCTGCGAGGCATCAAGGCCGACAAAACCATTATGGGTGATGATCGCCCGGCCACCCTCGGCCAGATGCCCGCTCAAGCCGTGCAGAAAGGGGTCGAGCAGCCTGCGGCCGTTCGGGCCACCGGCGCTCCAGGTGGTGTGCCGCCCCGGCACTTCGTGGTCTTCCATCGCAAAATGCGGCAAGTTGGCCGCGATAAGATCGAAGCGGCGGCCTGTCACCGGTTGCCACATGCTGCCCTGATGGATCTTGCCCAGCTTGCCATGCCCCAGTTCCTGAAGCAGGAACGTGCCGGCGGCAACGGCGTCATCCTCAACATCGATTCCGCACAGGGATGCAGCACCAAGGTCGGCCAGTGCGGCAAGTATCACGCCGCTTCCGGATCCCATTTCCAGCACGTTCTTACCGCGGACCCGGTCCCTGTCACATTGCAGGGCATGGATCAGGGCCGCCGTATATTCACTCGGTCGAAGCGCAGGCGGCGCCACGGTAAACTCTTTGTATTCAGGCATAGTTCAATCCGAAATTTCTTTGGATTCACTCAATTTTGGTGCCGCGGGAGCGAGCCTCCGCGCCATTTCACGCGCGACTGTATCATCCGGATATTCGACCAGGATTGCCTCGTAGCGTTCCAGTGCGAGCTCCAGATCCTCCGCGACCAGCGCCACATAGGCGTCGCGCGTCATCTCGCAAAGCCGCACAAGCTGCGCGTCGGGCTCGAACGCGGCTTCCAGATCGTAAGCGCCGACCAGCTCGTAGATCGGCACCTTGGACCGGCGCCCCTTGACAGCGACCTCGTCGATCGGCCGGACACACAGCCGGTCACCGGCCTCCTTGAACACTGTGTGGCTGATGCAGATCCGTGTTCCGTAATCCTTGTTGATACCCTCCAGCCGGGAGGCAATGTTCACGCCATCGCCCATGACCGTGTAGTTCATCCGGTCCGAGGACCCGATATTGCCGACCAGAACCGCATCGCTGTGAATGCCGATGCGGATGTTCAGCGGCAACATCCCCTGGGCTTTCCACTCCGCGTTCATACGGGCCATTTCATGCTGAATTCTGAGGGCCGCGAAACAGGCATGCATGGCATGATCGTCCAGCCGGTTCGGCGCGCCCCAGAACGCCATCACGCCGTCACCGATGAACTTGTCGATGGTTCCCTGTTCCTGCTTGATCGCCCGGGTCACGGTCTCGAGATAGACCGAAACCCGCTGCAGGAGCTGTTTCGACGGTGTGGATTCCGACAGTGTCGAGAAGCCCTCGATATCGGAGAAAAATATGGTGAGGAATTTGTTATAGCCGCCAAGCGCCAGTTTCTGATCGGTGTCGAGAAGCTGCCGCACCAGATCGACCGGCACGAAGGACGCGAAGGATTTAACCGTCGTATCGAGCGTGTCAATCGCACGCCCGAGCAGGGCGACCTCCCGGATCGGGGTTTGCAGCGCCAGCGGGCTCTCTACGTCCAGATCCTTGATCCGCGTCACCTTGACCGCGAGCCTCTCAAGCGGTGCAGAGATCACGCCCGAGAGGAAGTAGATGATGATGATCTGCACCAGGATGGCGATCAGACCGAAGATGAAAAGCTGCCTGTTCCGCTCTTCCAGAGTGCCGGTGAAGTCGGAGAACGGCGTGACGACGAACAATTGCCATGCCTTGCCGAAAGACGGCGGGAATGTCGTCAGGCTGGCAACATAGTCCCTGCCATCATGCTCAAAGACATACATCCCCTCGCTGTCGCGCGGCCGCAGGCTGAAGGCAATCGCCGGCAGATCGTCATCGAGCGATGTCACATGCATCAGCTCGGGGCGGCCGCTTCGGCTGCCATAGGTCTTTTCCTGACGCGAATTGGCGATCACACCGCCCTGATGATCCAGAATGAAGGAGATTGTCCCCGCGCTGATCTTGCTCTCAGCCAGATAGTCCGACAGGCCGTCCAGGGTGATGTCAGCGGCAGCAACGCCGCGCAGATTGCCATCCGCTCCGTAAAAAGGCGCGCCGACGGTGAAGCCGACAAGATCCAGCACGGCGAAAACATCGACATCACTGACGGATAGCCCGCCCGACGCCAGGGCCGTCTCATACCAGAGCCGGCCGCGCGGATCGTAGGAGGTGCCTTTGTCGGACCGGCCAATCTCCCGGCGTTCCTTATCAAGGAAAATATAATGATCGGTCGCCTCCTGACCGGGCGCGCGCGTGATCCAGCGATCGGCATATCGCGTCTCCGGCGGCGGCAGCTTGCCTTGCACCTGGACGGCCGGATCGATCTGTCGGGCCTGCCGGAAAGAGCCGTCTTCCAGCCCGATATAGGCGCTGATGATAACGTCGCTATGCTGGAGGATGCTGTGAAGATAGGTGATCGACCCGTT
This sequence comes from Roseovarius sp., assembly GCF_048262375.1. Taxonomy (GTDB): domain Bacteria; phylum Pseudomonadota; class Alphaproteobacteria; order Rhodobacterales; family Rhodobacteraceae; genus Roseovarius. The sequence goes on along the minus strand of NZ_JBLXFE010000053.1, from coordinate 2,047 downwards.
ATCTTCGTAGAATGAAGGCAACTCACCGCCCAGTGTCGCGGCACTGCGTACCAGCGACTTAATCGGCTCGAACAATTGCTCCATATTGTCGATAGCTTCGTTGTTGAAGCGGAGCAGCAGCTTCTCCGCATAGGCGTGCGCCGCTTCCTGATTGGAAACGTAATTCACCGCAACGATGCTCAGGAACACCGGCAATGTCAGGATGATGAACAGCGTCAGAATGACTGGCCGCAGGCGCAAATTCATTGTCGAGAGGCTCATTTAAAGCTCGCAAGTTGGCCCGGCAATGCGGTCTAACGCATGACAGTTCAATAGTTTTTCCTAACGGAAGGACTATTCACGAAAGCCTTCGGAGCGTCAACGCGGGTACGGCAGCCCCGCTCCTGCATGGATATTGCCCTCAGCCTTCCCGTGTGGACGTTCCCTGTTTCCCCAGACTCGGGCTCTGGCGCTGGACCTTTAAAATAACCGCCGGGAGACAGTCCGGCGTTCCTGAACAGCGACGACCAGACCAACAATGACATCGACGTTCTGATGGTCACTGGCAAACGGGGCCATCAGCCGGGCAATCTTCATGAACTCCCGATCCGGCAGCTTGATGCTGGAGACTTCATAGCGCGGCAGCTTGTCCTGCATGATCTCGTGATAAAGCGCGCCAAGCTGCTCTGCCTGCTCTTTCGAATAGATATCCCGGTACAGACAATTTTTCAGGAAGCGGCCTGCAAGCTCCGAAACATTGGCGCCGACAAGCCGGTACCAGGGATCAAAAACGCCGTCTCTATAGAGCTCCGCGATCGCGATTTTACCGATATGCGGCCAGATCTCGACCGGATCAATCTGGCGCCGCGCCGGGAGCGCGCCATTTTCTCCGGCAAGGCGCAGCCAATATTCATAAAAGTCGCGGACAGCCGGATCGGTGCCATCCAGATCCTCTCGTCCCCTGACAATTTGAAGTGTCATTCAGTTCCGCCCACGGCCGCTGGCCCATGATTTACAGTGCAGTTTTGAGATCTTCCCGATATTGCCCCCCTCTCTTACTTCGTTGCCCCTTGTCTTCGCATCGCGCGCCATCTCTACAAGAGCAGGAACCGGCTCTATCCATACCACGCTTTATTCCAGGCAAAACACACAGGGGTAATCAGTACATTCGGTGATACCCCACAGGATGGACGATATGCTCCGGCAAACAAAAAGCGATGTGTATACATAAAAGAAAAAAACACCCTCAAAACATGGAAATCAGACACTAAAACCAACCATCCTGTATACAGGTGCCGATTGAATGAATATCATCCCGCATAGTTCAAAACACCCGGGGCGCCCCGATGATGCAGAGCGAAGGCCAGGAACGGACCCAAAGTCAGTCTGAGCGCGCGCTCTTCGGAATCCGTGAACTTCTGTTTTCCGGGGTGTTCGAGCCCGGCGCCCGGTTGAGCGAGCCCGCCATTGCCGAGCGGCTGCAGCTTTCCCGCACTCCGGTCCGCGCCGCCCTTGCCCGGCTGGAGCAGGAAGGCGCGGTCGACGCCATTCCGTCCGGCGGCTTTGCCGTCCGCAAATTCGCGACCGACGACATTCTGGATGCCATAGAACTGCGCGGCGTGCTTGAGGGCACCGCTGCCCGTCTTGCCGCCGAACGCGGCATCTCCCCGGCACAGATCACGGCTTTCAGGACATTGCTGTCGGAGATCGACGCGCTACTTCAGGCCACAGGCAACGATCTCGATCATGATGCCTATACCGCCTGCAATGCTGCATTCCATGCTCTGGTGAGAGAAAGCTGCGGCAGTTCGGTGATTGCCCGGGAAATAGACCGGCTGACGGCCCTGCCTTTCGCCAGCCCGAATGCGCTTCTCATGGTGCAGCGTGACCTGCCGGAATTTCATGGCTCTCTGGTGCTCGCCCAATCGCAGCACCGGGCCATCGTGAACGCTATCGAATTGCGGGAGGGCAGCCGGGCCGAGGCCCTCGCCCGCGAGCATGCCCGCCTTGCCCGGCGCAATCTCGAAGTCGCCATGAATGACGACCGCATCAAGGCCCTCTATCCCGC
>NZ_JBLXFE010000052.1:0-8152 GCF_048262375.1 Roseovarius sp. | reverse complement strand
GGCTTGAAACCGTCGAGGATGTGCGAAGCCGCCGTTGTCAGCACGCCCTGGGTACAGAACAGATCCTTGATGCCGATCGGCAGGCCTTCCATGGCCCCGCCCTCGCCGCGTGCGAGCTTTTCGTCGGATGCCTTGGCCATCGCCCGCGCCTTGTCCGGCGTTTCGGTGATGAAGGCGTTCAGGCTCTTGCCCGCTTCCATGGCGCCGATATAGGCCTCGGTCAGCTCGGTAGAGGAGGTTTTTTTCGCCTTCAGCGCGTCGCGCGCCTCGGTCAGGCTGAGTGAGAGAAGATCGCTCATTATTCGACCACCTTCGGAACAGCGTAATAGCCATGCGCCCGGTCCGGCGCGTTCGCCAGCACCCGTTCGGGATAGGCGCCGTCGGACACCGCGTCGGCGCGCAGCGGCAGGCCGTGGCCCGTGACGCTCGCCAGCGGCTCGACATTGTCCGTATTCACTTCACCCAATTGCTCGACAAAGCCGAGAATAGTGTTCAGATCACCGACCATGGCATCCAGTTGTGCGTCGTCGGTCTTGATACGCGCGAGATGCGCGATTTTCGCGACAGTGGCTTTGTCAAGCGACATCGGATAAGGCTCTCCGTAATATTCGGAAATTCGCGGCAGCTCCATACACCAAGCACAGAGCCGCAAAACGGTGGCGAAGGTATCACCCTGACATGACATTCTGCAACCCCGCCGACCTGCCAGAAATGATGGGCAAGTTCACCCGGATTCTGGGGCTGGACCTCGGCTCCAAGACCATCGGCATCGCCATCTCCGACCCGTTCCTGCGCGTCGCCTCATCGGTCACCACCATCCAGCGCCGGAAGTTCACCAAGGACGCCGAAGAGCTGGCGCGGATCGTCACGGAAAAGAATGTCGGCGCCTTCCTGATCGGCCTGCCGCTGAACATGGACGGCACCGAGGGCCCCCGGTGCCAGTCGACCCGCGATTTCGCCCGTGAGCTGATCCTGCGCATCGACCTGCCGGTCGCGTTTTTCGACGAGCGGATGAGCACCATGGCCGTCGAGCGGGCCATGATCGACGCGGACATGACCCGGAAGAAACGCGCGGCCCGGGTGGATCAGCTTGCCGCGGCCTATATCCTGCAGGCCGCGCTGGACACGATACCGGACTGAGCCACCCCGAATTCCAGCATCCAAGACAAGACAGAACCAGAGAGACCCGATGTCGATATTGTTCATTACCTCCACACGGATCGGCGATGCGATTCTCTCGACCGGAATTCTCTCCTGGTTGCATGAGCAATATCCCGAAGACGGCATCACCATCGCCTGCGGCGGACCGGCGTCGAAGGTATTCGGCGAAGTACCGAACCTGGAGGCGCTGCATATCATCAGGAAGCAGCGCAATCACGGGCACTGGTGGCAGCTCTGGCGGACCATGGCGCCCCGGAGATGGCGCGTCGTCGTCGATCTGCGCCGCTCCGCCATGCCCTGGCTGCTGCTGGCCGGAAAGCGCTACAGCGTCCCCTACGACCGGACCGGGCGGCACCGGGTCGAGCTGAACGCCTCGATGTTCGGCATTCCGCCGCAGAACCCGAAGATCTGGACTGCGCCAAAACACCGGGAGACTGCGGAAAAGCTGCTCGCGGGAGCGAAAACCCCCGTCGCGCTCGCCGTCGGTGCCAACTGGGCGGGAAAGACCTGGCCAGCGGACCGGTTCGCGGCACTGGCGGACAGTATCCGGCAGATGAAAGCCTTCGCGCCGGGCGCCGAGATCGTACTCGTCGGCGGTCCCGACGAGCGGGAGGCTGGAGCCGCTCTGCTGGAGAATCAGGATGGAGGCCGGGTGATCGACGGCTTCGGGCTGGACATCCTCTCGACCTACGAGCTGCTGAAAAGATGCCGCCTGATGGTCGCCAACGACAGCGCCATGATGCATCTCGCGGCAGCCTCCGGCATTCCGACCATCGGCCTGTTCGGGCCGACAAAGGACCAGCATTACCGGCCCTGGGGCGAGAACGGCTACGTTATCCGCACCCCGGACAGCGCAGACGCCCTTATGGCCCGCCTGCGTACCGACCCCGCTTCGGTCTCGACGCTGATGGAAGGCATCACGGTCGATGACGTCCTGGCGAAAATCGCAGAGCTGGAAAGCCGGGGCGCGATTCCGAACACCCGCCAGGCATGAGTACCACCCCTTCCCGGCAGGAACTGACCCGCATCGCCGGGGACGTCCGCCGGTTTCTGGAAGGGCTATGGCCCGAATGGCACGCCCTCAGGGGCCGGGCGCTTCCCGATCCCCTCTCCCTCGGCACCTGCCAGACCACCAGCCTGCTCCTCGCCACTGTTCTGCGGGAACACGGATTCGATGCGGCCGTCGCCCAGGGCAATGCACCGGGGGCGACGGAAGGCTATCTCCACGACGGCATCTGGCACGGGCATGCCTGGGTCAAATGCGGCGGCTGGATCGTCGATATCTGCGCCGACCAATATGGCGGCCCGCCGGTTTCGATCAGCCCATCAGACGATCCGCGCTACCGGACGGGCCGGGACACCGCATATGAAAGCGCGAAACGGCAACGGCAGGAGTTGGCCAGCTCCGCCCTCGAAGCCTGGCGAAAGCGCCGCTGACGCTTGATCAGCGGCATTCTTTCCAGCCGAAAAGCCCCGTCCGCGCCAGCCCGGTCAGAATCCGTCCACGAACATCTCCGCGTTCATTTTCCGGGCCGCGATCACTGGCTCCGAAGTCTCCGTCTCGTAACCGCCCGGACGCGGAACGCTGACGGCGAGACCGTTCTCGGCAATCTTCAGGATCATCTCTTCATAGCTCATGTTCAGATTGAGCAAACAGCCACGGTAAAAGTACCCCTTGCGGAGGCCGGGCATGAGATTGGCTTCGATGAAGTGCGGCACGTTGTCGTGGCTCATCTTGATGTCGATGCGCCCGAGCGACTTGCCGTCGAGTGCCCGGAACGCCGCCTTGGCAAGGTCGCCGAGGCGCGCGTGAATTGCCATGTCCGTCACCATCTCGACGGTCTCGGCATCCTGCTTCTTGATATCGTAATCGAGAATACGGTCCCCGTTTTGATTGGGAGCGGCGATGATCTCGATCGGCATGGCGCGCAAGGTTCCATTGGTTGCGTCTTCCAGAATGCCGACGCTGTATTCCCGGCCCGAGAGATACGTTTCCACCAGTGCGCGGCTGTTCTGCGTCTCATGGATATCCAGCACCTTGCGCCGGAAGCTCTCGAAATCATGCACCACGGAATTGGCATCCACGCCCCGGCTGTCTCCCCCGGTGACAGGCTTGACGAAGAGCGGAAAGGCAATCGGCACGGAGGCGGCGGTCGGATGTTCGCCCGGAGCTGTCTGGAAATACCGCGCGGTCGCGATATTGGCCTGCTGCATGATGCGCTTGGCGCGGGCCTTGTCATGCTCATTGTCGAGCGCTGCCTTGCCCGAGGCAATGTAGGCAATGCCATGCAGGTCCAGGAAATCGTTCAACCACAGATCCTGGCCGCCGAAATTGAAATATTTGACCCCGGAGAACACCAGATCCGGCCGCCGTGCGGCCAGAAGCTCCAGATCCTTCTGCGTGTTTATCTGGGTGATGCTGACATCGTGATAATAGCCCGACAGGATTTCCTGAACGGCCGGCACATCCAGCTCAATCCCGACATTCTTGCGATTGGCCGTGATGTCCGTGAGATAGGGCACGGTAACAATTTCAATGACCTTGTTCCGGTTGCGATCAACAGAGGAGGCTGTGCCGGGAGAAACCGCTGTTTGACCGGCATGCCGCGGGAACGCTTTGGCGCGCGGCCGGTAATCAAGGGACGTTCTGGGATCAAGGGAGGCTCTAGATTTCAGGAGAGCCCCGGGTTTCAGGGACGTTCTGATGATGGTTTTGTCATTAATGTCCAAAATGGATCCTTCACCGCTAATGCGTGTGATGCCTCGGGAGGCACGTGTGTGCTCCCGGGGGGCGAAAATGTCAGAAATGCTCAGTAAACAAGCGCGGAGAAACCGAATTTCTCAACCGCAGCTGCATGAGCCTCTTCCTTAGCAGGAATTGCGGCGTACAGATATGACGATCTTCATGAGGCCCGGACTGCCCTGCCCGGCTCACCGGTAAAATATGGTCCCTGCCAGCAGTGTCTTCGCCGGGGAATGCGGAGCCGGTGGCCGTCCCGATATTCGCCCCGTCGGAGTCCGGGTTTCGCGCTCAAACGGGAGGATATTCAGGCGTGGACTCTTATTGCGATCGCGGTGCCGCCACGCCGATGACACCCCTTAAATTCCGCTTTTAATGGATTATCTCAAGAGCACGTCACGTGCTCAGGAGATGTCACGGACGCTGAGAGGAAAATATGATGTTGTCTTTAACGAGATTGCTCATCGTCGCCACTGTTCTCGTCGTCACGCAGGCCGGATCCGCCTATTCCGCCGGAAAAAACCCGACGACGATCACCACCCTGAAAGCCTGCGAGGCCGCGATCCAGGATACCCAGGAAGCCCGCGCGGGAAACCCTGACCTTGGCCCCAAATCCGCAGCGGTCTTTGACAGCCTGCTCGAGCTTGCGGCCCAGCGATGCAAGGACGGCGAATATCAATACGCGGATGACTTGCTGATCGTCGCACGCGGCATGGTCGCGTCCGAGTAAGACGAATAGGCAGTCCAAGGGACACGAAACATAATCCACGCACCCGGGAGACAAGTTTCGTGTCCCCATATCATCCCCTCCCCCTCAGGCCATCACCCCGTCCGGAAACATCATTATTCCGCCCCCAACATCGTCATCCCGCACGTGATGCGGGACCCAGAGAGCATAGAACACGGCCCCACGCCCCCCCCTGGGGCCCGGCTCTCCGGCCGGAATGACGATGCTTTCTGTTTCAAAGTCGGCCAGCTAATTACGTATCGTCCCCTAATCCCCGGTCACGAGCGTCCTCAGCAACGAGACCGAGATCACGAACGCGCTTGATATGCTGCTAACTGGAATATGACATTGCGTTGCGGGATGCGAAATGCCGTTGAGGAGAGACCGCATATTGTGATTTAGGAACCGCAACACGAATTAAATGTCGTGCCTCCTTAGTTCCTGAATAGATCTCATACCCAAATCTGCCTCATCTGATGACGCAAACAACTGTGGCCCCCAAGATAGTTCGTTCTGTATATGATTTGCTGTATCAAGAACTATTGCACGACACCAGTTTGCGACTTTAAAAAACGTCATAGCCGTGTTTGTATCAATATCCAACATTTCGTCACGACTAACCCCAGCACTCCTTACTGCTTCCAAAACACGACCTCTCCACTCGTTACGAGGTGATGGAATCGGTACGAAATGCACAACTTCACCTCGTAGATTCGATAAAAGACCCAGTTTGTTGATCAAATTTTGGTCCGCAAAATCACTCAATTGCAAAATGAACATAAACCGCTTTATTTTTTCCTTGGAAAGGGGCTCTGCGGCAACCTCGTAACACGATGCGTTTAATTCTTCTTGATCGACAAACAATTGAACTCGCGCCAAAATAGAATTTAGTAAAGAATCTAATGAACTTACATAAAGAACAATACTCGGAGCAATCATCGGCGATCCAGAAAAATTAATACTTGGTCTTTTTGAGATCGCTTCACGATGTAATGTTGTTGCAGATTTCCAGTAAGCCTGCGTCAAGTCTGAGAACATTTTTTTAGAGTCATCTGATCGATAAGCAGCCGCAGTTTTGTGACGCCTCAATTGGATCGAACTAAGATTAGAGATGCTTTTTTCTCTCGCATTTATGGGAACACGCGACTTAATTGACGCGTTCAAAGGTGAATTTCGTCCCTCAGCCTCACCTGCTCCCTCCCGCGCCCCAACCAACGCCCTCATCTTTCGCACCGCCGCCTCCGGGCTGGTCAGCACCGGCCGGTCAGTCACCGCGCGGCAGGCCGGGGCGGCTGGGGCCATGGAGAAATGGGCCAGCAGGAAGACATCCGCGTCCGCCGTGCGGGCGACCGCGTCGGCGATGAGGCGGTTGTGGGTTTCCGCGTCACCACCGTTCAGCGCCTCCCGCGCGCCCTCCGCGAAAACCGTTGTCAGGCGTGCTCCGGAATCGCGCCGCGCAGCCTCGTCGCGGAATTCCTCCGCCATGCCCTCGACCGCCGCCGGGAAGGTGTAGATCATCGCAATACGCCTTCCGTGGCCAAAGGCCTCCTCGAACATGGCTTCGTTCGGTTTCAGCACCGACAGCGGCGATGTACGCGCGGCCTCCTCTATCGCTTCGCCAAAGGCCGAACAGGTGTAGAGGATGCCCGCAGGCCCCGTTCCCTCGGCATAGCGCGCGAGCGCCACGGTCCGTGCCGCCAGACCCGGCGTCAGGTAGGCTTCCTTCGCGCGGTCGACCGAGAGAGCCTCGTCCAGCAACGAACGGATCTCGGCCTCCGGCCAAATTTCCCGGAACGCCGTCTCTATCGGGGCTATGGCGAGCGGCGTTGCGTGGATCAGGGAAATGCGGACTGGATTGGACATTTTTGAGTTCCAGAAAATTGGCTCTTACGGGGACACAATTCAATTCGCGCTCTGACCGTCACGCCCCTCACCCCTCCGGGTTCGGCTGCATATAAACGATGGCACTCAGGATCACATCAACATCAGAGCCATTCGCTGCGAATGGCAGGAACACCCGTTCGAGTGCAGCGAAATCCAGCCTGAAGCTGGTCGGCGACACGCCATATCTGTAATTAGGCAACCCCGACTCCACGACCTCGACCCTATGGCGCACGAGCAATTGCTCATCGGCATTCGGCCAGACCTTGTCAAGATACTGGCCCGTGAAATCAGCGCCCATCGCCTCGACGATTGCGGTTCCCATGAGACGAACCCGGAAGCGGTACGGGTCCCGTTCAACATCGGTCAGCACGAGGTTAGGTAGAACTCTCGAGACGCTCAGCGGATCGAAATCCGCCCGCGCGGGTATACGGTCACCCGGATGGATCGCTATCCAGTGGGAGAGGAGTTCACGTATCGCCGTAGTCTGCGCCTGCTCCCTGATGTCCCTGGCGCGCGGGAGACTCGGGTGTTCATGCATGTTCTGTCCGGTTCAGTGAAACGCCCCGAGTTCATGTTGCAACGCCATTCCCGGGATTGCCAGATCTTTAGCCCCCGAAAACTCAACCCTCGGTATTTTCAACCCCTCCAAAAGTTGAATTTTTATGATTATACCGATATCGAAAATCGCAATGGCTCGCCCCACGCATAATGGTCTGCCCGCGCTGCATCGTGATCTTGTCGGAATAGCCTTCGCAGAAGCTGCCGTCCCGGTTGCAGGACAACAGATGGCCGATTTCTCCCAGCCCCATCTCCTTGTACATCTCGGCATAGCGGCAGCGGGTGACGTTGAAATGGTAGGTCTCGTCCGTCGCCTCCAGCACGTCGGTTTCCAGTGCGCCGCCATGGGTCCAGAGGCTGTATAGCGCCTGGAAGTCGCGCATGTTGCGATCCGGTCCGTCGCGTTCGGCGAAGGTTTGTGCCTGGGCGATGGCGGCCTTGCGGATGGCGCTGCTGATGATCTTCTGCGCCACCTCCCGGCCAACCTCCCGCACCATCTCCTCGTAAATCGGTTTGATCACGGTCGCTTCGATGCGGCGTTGCTCGATGATGGGAAGGTCGGTCATGGCTCTCTCCGGGTGATTACGGCCAAGCTCTTTTCAACGGCCCGGCGGACGGTCTCGACCTCATGAAAAGGCCGGGAACGGTATATTAGAATAAAGCAGGTTCCGCGGGTGCCGGAAATGGGGCCGGTATTCGGAGAATTCGCCAGCACGCGGGACCGTGCGGCGCGCCTTTACCGGTCTTGCGGTTCAGGAACGTCCTCCTCGAAAATCTCTTCGACTTTCAACCCGAACAAGCGGGCTATCCGGAACGCCAGGGGCAATGACGGGTCGAACTTTCCGTTCTCGACCGCATTGACGGAGTTTCGAGAAACACCAAGCCGGCTTGCAAGGTCTGCCTGGGTCCAGCGCCGCTCAGCCCGCAATACGCGAATCCTGTTTTTCATATCAGCCTCGGCCCGCCGCTATCGCTTGGATGCCCACCACATCCAGTTGCCAATGGCACAAACCACGCTCTGAACCAAGACGACAAAGACGATGCCCAGGGCGAAACCAACCACCGCCGGCGATAAACCGCTT
>NZ_JBLXFE010000051.1:0-8698 GCF_048262375.1 Roseovarius sp. | reverse complement strand
GATCGTTTTGGCCTCAGGCCAAAACAGACCAGAGCGCAATCCGACGGAGCGGCCGGGGAGGGACGTGCTCGGGAGGCGGGCAAACCGGGATGCCGGGTGCAACGCCGCGGTGAGGCCGCATGGCCGAATGCGCGACGGACCGAAGGGCCGTTCTCCCCTGCGACACGCGAAGCCGAGCTGGGGAGGCTGGAGGCAGAGTTTCGCCGTTGTTGCAAAGGCAAAAGCTTTGATAATTCAAAGCAGACCTTCGCCCCTCTGGACTCGAAGCCTCGCAGGCTACCACTATGTTCAGCTGAGTGGAGTCGCGAATTCCACCTTCCGCTTGAGCTTTGTTAGCTGTGTTCCCTGAGGAACTACTTTCTCGTGTTGAAGGCGCGCAAGAAGCAACCCGGGCGCGACACAGTGTTGACTTGCAAATCTCTTAAATTCCTTTTGCGTGATGTGGACGTCTCTCGGGCCATAGGAGGCCTTGAACTCATCAACAATTGTCCGCGGGACAAGTTTTTCAGCAGAATAGCGATCTGCTTCTTTCTCTATATCGCGACCGCCAGTGCCAGAATCATTCTCGTCCAAAAAGACCGATTTCTTGCTGTGCTCGAGGATATGACAAGCTTCGTGAAAGAATGAGAACCAGACGTTAGATTCTCTTTTCAGACGGTCACTTACAGCGATAACTGCCTTATCTTTGGTTGCCCAATACGCAGCGCCTCGGAGACCAGTTTTTGCGACCGATGGAACGAGCGCAACCGCAACGCCAACGTTCGCACAAGATGAAACAAGTTCCTGAGCAATCGTGTCCCACGGGCTTAGTGTGAGCTCTCGGATCTCGGTAAGTAGCGACCTAAACTCGACTTCCGAATATGTTGATGTCTCGATTCTGTCAGCTGCAACTTCAGCACAGCGGAGCCAAACCGCGACACCAAATGGATCAATCTTGTTATGGTTCTGCTGCTTGAAACGAGAAAGATCGAGACGTTCTTGCCAGTGATGCTCCCAAGCAGAAATACTGCTTACGCCGAAGGCCCTGAGAATACGATCCACCCGATCGGCCAAGGCTGGTCGTTTGTCCAACAGCTTTAACTTCAACATTTCATCAATTGGGAACTTATCTGCCCAGGAAACAGCCGATCTCTGGGATTCAGCCTCCACCTCACGCGAACGGGCTTTTGACAACTGGTGTTTGGCTTCTAAGGCGAGCCAAAAACCGGCACCTTCACCTAAAACTCTTTCGAACTGAATTGCTGTTTCCGGTGTAATGGCAACTTTCCCAGATATGATTTCGCTTATCGCCTTGGTGGGGCGCCCGGTTCTTCGGGCGAAATCGACAATCTTGATACCTCGCTCATCAAGAATTCTACGCAGATATTCACCCGGGAGCCTTGGTTCGTAGTCAGGGCGAAATTGAACATTCTGACTTGCCATTACACGGTTCCTCCCACGGAAATGACGCTTATCCTGTCGATGTCGTGCAACTGTTGCCCTTCGAAAAATGACTGAGGTCGGAAGAGCACTTGTCCATTACCGGCTTTCCCCACCGAGAATGACGGCGGCAGGTCTTCGGCGACCTGCCTTCGCAACACCGGTGGAGATTCACTCAGGTCGGCAAGCGTTGGTGCGGCGTCCAAGAAAAAAAGCAGATCTTTCACCCTATCAGCCGATTCGATGCCCAATGCTAAGATGAGCTGCCGTCCACTGTTGCACATTGCACCGATGGATGGCGTCTCAAACCCGACCTGCATGCCGCATCCTCATCACAGCTGGCGCTTGATCGCCTTATTTTCATAACGCAAAGCGTAGTCATTTCCGCAGCTTCTGTCAAAATTTTTTTAATAACTCATCGCGTTATGATTTTTTCTTGACCACCCCGCGCTTCCTAGGCAGAAATGATAACACGAAGCGTATCGAAAAAAGGACAATACATGTCAAAGCGCATCCACGTTGTACCGCATGTTTCCGGCTGGGCGGCTCGGCGTGAGGGTTCGTCCCGAGTTGGCTCGACCCACCCCACTCAAGCCGCTGCAATCGAAGCTGCCCGCACGACCGCAATACGCGAAAGGGGCGAAGTCATCATTCACCGGCCGAACGGAAAAATCCGTGACGCTAACTCCTACGGCAACGATCCGTACCCACCCAAAGGCTAGGAGCGGAAAATGGGTATCATGAAAGACAACAAAACCGTCACCATCGTGGTTGAAGGCACTCCTCATGAGTGGCCGAAGAACGGCGAAATTACTTACACCCAGCTCGTCGCGCTGGAGTTTCCTGATTTCGAGCAACACCCCGAAACGACATATTCGATCAAGTATACCAAGGGGCAGGGGAACAAGCCGGAGGGCGTCCTGGTCGCTGGCGGCTCGGTGAAAGTCAAAGAAGGGATGATCTTCAATGTCTCGTCAACTGGCCAGTCATAATGACGATATCCGACGCCTGATCGAGAAGGGGTTCGCGGTCAGCGAGGACAGTAACTATCTCGTCGTTCGCGATATCCCTTACCTTGACGCAAATCTTGAGCTAGCGACCGGTGCATTCGTTGCAACGCTGGTTGCCATCGACGAGCACAGGGTTCGGCAGGATGACCACCAGGTCTGGTTTGCGGGTGGGGTTCCTCACGGGCTTGACGCCAAACCGATCCCGAACCTCGGGGGTGGTCCCTGCTCTCTCCATCTCGGCCCTGCGGCTTCCGATGTCGTCGTGGAGCGGCGATTTTCCAACAAGCCATTGGTAGCCCAACGGTTTGCCGATTTCTTCGAAAAGATTGAGAGTTACACCAATATCATCGCGGGGCCCGCGATGGAGCGCTACGGCGCATCGCCCTACACTTTTCGACTATCGGACGAAGCTGCCAAGGATCCGATTTTCAAGTTTCGTGACACTTTGACAAGCCGGGGGGAGCTTACCGACCTGATCACCTGCTTCGACGATGAAGTTGTTGCTGTGATCGGCCTAGGAGGAACAGGCAGCTATGTTCTGGACTTCATGGTGAAGACACCCGTCGCTGAAATTCGTGCATTCGATGCAGATCGATTCCACGTACACAACGCCTTTCGATCACCAGGACATGTCGACCCTTCGGAGTTCGACAAGACGAAGGCCGAAGTCAGCCTCGCCCGGTACAGCAACTTCCGCTACGGGCTCTCAGCCAAACCGACTTACATAGACGGTTCTTCGGAAGACGAGCTAAGCGGTGTCACATTCGCATTCGTTTGCGTCGACAAGGGCGCGGCACGTGCCGAGATCTTCCGGGCACTGGTGGAACGAAAAATTCCGTTCATTGACGTTGGAATGGGATTGAAAAGGAAGGATCAAGGTTTGGGTGGTATGGTCCGCGTCACCTATTTTCCATCCGAACACAGCGAAGAAGTGATGCGAAAGTCACACGCGCCTCTGCAAGATGATCCTGAAGACCTATACCGTGCGAGAGTTCAGATCGGTGAGTTGAACGCCTTGAATGCTGCTCTTGCAGTGATGCGCTACAAGCAACTGCGCGGGTTCTACAAGGACGTGTCCGATTGGGAGAATCTTCTGTTCGATACGACGGACTTGAAGAGCGTCGGGGTGTCGACCCGTGAAGATTGAACACTTTTCGCTACAATCTGTCCGGTACATGCCAAAGCTGCTGGAACCAGGCATTCTTTATGTGTCGGAGGAGTTCCATACCGCTGCCCACCTTTGTGCCTGTGGGTGCGGGCAGAAGGTCCGAACACCCCTTGGCCCCACTGAGTGGAGCGTCAGAGCAGCCTCGCGTGGACCGACCCTTCGCCCTTCTGTCGGAAACTGGCAACTGCCCTGCAAGTCCCATTACTTGATCACGAATGGAAGCGTCCAATGGTCCAATCAGTGGACCGAAAAGCAGATCCGGGCGGGGCAAGAAAGGGAACATGAGAGGCGCTCTGCCTACTATGAAGCGCGTAGGCCAAGGGTATCTTGGTGGCGACAGTTGCTAAACTTTGTGCGCAAAATGCTCGGTCTTTGATGGAAGGGGGTTTGCACGCTTTCCGAAGGCAGCAATTGGGATGGCCATCTTGCGGGCCTTGTCGGCTGGGTTGTCCTGGAAATCGATGCAAGAAAAGACAACGGCGCCAATCGACATAGAATCTAACATCCGGTCGTAGTGCGAGAATGGCATTGGCTAGTCTGCGGAGATCTGGCCGTGATCATGGTAGATTGAACTTATTGCCAAGCTGACACGACAAAAGGGGAACCGTGTCCCCACGGTTCCCCATACCATTCCTGCACCGAAGATTCTCGCCCGACTCAGGCCACCAGCGACAGCCCCGCGCCTGCATCCCGCGGCTGCTCGCCACTGTCGATGAACGGGATGACCGAGAAGGTCTTGCCGCCGCGCTGTTCCTCGTTCTGCACCGCGTTGACGCGCAGATCGCCGTCGGGCGTGTTGATCAGCAGCGACAGGTAGTTGTTGCCGGTCCGGCTGCTCTTCGCCATCCAGGCCGAGCCGACGCGGATCGGCTTGCCACGCGGCGAGCTGACCTCGATCCGGTAGTCGGGATGGGTTTCTTCCGACTTGAACTCATTCTCGATCAGCATGAAGTCGAGGTCGAACATCATGTTGGCAATATAGCCGGCGAAGGCGTTGTCGGCGTCCATCGCGGTCAGCTCACCCGAGATCGAACCGGATTTCATGATGCCGTTCGAGACCAAAGGGATGATCTCGAATTCCCCGCTCTTGCCCGCGCGCGCTTCTTTCGTCTGCACGGCGTTGACCCGGAACGGGCCGAGGCCGACATCGATCTGCATCGAGATGTAGGGGTTGCCGCTGGTATTGCCGGTTTCGTTCCAAGCCGTGCCGATGCGCACCTTGCGGCCCGACTTGTTGACCGCAGTCACGTCGAAATCCGGGCTGCGCTCGGACATCTTCGGGCGCGTCTCAAGCTGGATAGCGATGTCGAAACGAGTCGAGTGGATCATGCCCGAGTACTGGGCGATTGCGGTTTCATCGTTGCGGGTCAGGATTCCTGCGAACATGGGAGAGTTCCTTCTGATTTGGCCGGTGCCTGACGTCCTTGCCAGAGCATCCGGGATTGCTTTCTCGACCCCTCATGGGATCGCAAAACAGAAAGCTCGCTTTCCTTTCTTGCCCTCCCCTCGGTCAAAGCTGCCGTCCGAGTGGTTGTGCCGCCTCTCCGCCGGGCGCGACGCCCCTCCCCTGCTCGTCAGGTACCGGGTGGCCTCGCCGTTTGGGACCGTTGCAATCCTCCGATTTCGCGATGAAGAACTCCGCTTCATCCCCGTTCAACCTTTGCCCACTCCGGTCGGTCAGGCCGATGGTGCTTCCGTTAGGCGGAAACGTGATCAGGTATTGGCCGAGGCTGTCCTTGTGCACGCGGTACCCAGTGTTGGCCCAATGAACCGTCTGATCTGCATCCACAGCGGCTTTGATCTCTTCGAGTGTCATGATCGCCTCCTTGCCTATTCTGCTGCCACCCGGGCCGATTCCTGTCCGGCGTCCGTCCCCGTTCCAACAATCCGGGCGAGAATGGCCGCCGTGTCGACCCCGTCCCCATGCGGCAGGAACACCCGCAGCTGGAAGGCGATGATCTCAGTGAAGCAGCCGAGAGCCTTGAGGCCGTCGATCATGCCCTTGTCGGCACCGCCCAGCTCGAGGCGCATCTCGCCAGCGACCCGGCGGCGGGTCAGGGTCAGGCCGCGGCCAAGATCGACCGGCGCGGTGGTGCCGAGCGCAGCGGTCAGCATCTCGTCCAGCGTTTGCGGGTCGGAGACGAGGAAGCGAGCACGCAACGCTGCCGCCCCTTCCTCGCTCAGCGTGCGCCCGATCATGGCGGTCGCCCCATCGGGCGTGACCCGGTAGATGCGCTCGTTGGTGGTCGGGATGTCCTTCCAGATCGGCAGCAAGAGCCCGGTCAGCAGGTAGAGCTTGGTCGTAGTGGTTTTTGGAAGGTCAGCGGCCTCGGCATCCCAAAGCCGCGCAAACTCCGGCATTCCGATCTCTTCCCAGGCTGAGGACTCGAACCGCATCTCCTCGAGGTAACTCGACCCGTTTGGCCGCACCGCCTTACGCATCAGCGTGACAATGTCCTCGTCATACATCTGCATAGGGAGCGCCGAGATGAGCGCCGCGCGTTCCGAAGCACGGTTAACCATCGGTAGCTTGTCGGGATTGCGCGACATGGCCTCTTTGGCGTCCAGGACATGGACCGGGTCCGTCACCTCGAGCCCGATGATCCGCGTCACGGCGCCGGATTTCGGGCAGGCCCAGAGATCCTCCGTGGAGACCTGCGCGATCTTTTCGCCACGCAGGGTTTCCACCCCGAGATCGAGCGTGCCCGCCGCGCGCGCCCGTTCCGTCTGATCAGCGATCCTCGCCATGAACTCGGCAAAGAGCGCGTTCTGCATGTGGATGGGCAGCGCCAACACCCGATTCAGAAACCGCTGGATCGGCGGCAGCTCTTCGAGCAGCACACCGTCCTTGTCGATCAGCCGCAGAGCGGTCCAGTCGGTGAAGCTCTCGTAGCTCATCGCCTCGGCGTGCCCAGCGGCAAGATCGGCGAAATACCCACGCAGCGCCGCCCGCGCGATCGGGCTTTCGAGATTGTCATCCTCCCGGAACATGCCTTGCGAGCCGGTCTCGCGCTGGCCTTTGGTGAGGGCCCCGAGCTGATCGAGGCGTTTCGCGATCGTCGAGGTGAAGCGCTTCTCGCCATGCACATCTGAGGTGCAGACCCGGAAGAAAGGCGCGCTGACCTGGGCAGAGCGATGCGTGCGGCCGAGCCCCTGGATGGCCGCATCGGCGCGCCAGCCGGGCTCCAGCAAGTAGTGCCGCCGCCGTTTCTGGTTCCTTGCTGTTTGCGCCGCATGGTAGGAGCGCCCCGTCCCGCCCGCGTCAGAAAAGATCAGGATATCCTTCTCGCCATCCATGAATGCTTGGGTCTCGGAGGAATTGCTGCTGGCGGCGCGCTTCTCGATGAAAAGATGACCATCCTCGGCCTTGAGGGGCCGGATGGACCGTCCCGTGACCTCTGCGACGGCCTCGTCGCCAAAGGCCCAGAGGATCTGGTCGAGCGCCGAAGCGATTGGGGCCAGCGTCATCAGCTCCATCATGGCCGCATCGCGCAGGGCGAGCGCCTCGCGCGAGACAACAAGCGCGCCGGTCTCGTCCCTGAGCGGCTCGGCCACCATATTGCCGTCGATCTCGACCAGCTTTTGCGCGTGGATCGGGAAGGCCTGTTCGAGGTAGCCCAGAACATAATCGCGCGGTGTCAAGGCACCCTCGACGAGCTCATCGTCCGGATCCATGGTCTCAAGTCGCCGCTTCAAAAGGCTCTCACCCGTCGAGACCACCTGGATGACGCAAGCGTGGCCCGCCGCGAGGTCATCCGCGATGGCGTGGATGATGCTTGGAGCCTTCATGCCCATCAGGAGATGGTTGAAGAAGCGCTGCTTGGTGCTTTCAAACCGGGACTTGGCCGAGGCGCGTGCGGCCGAGGCATTGGTCTCCCCCGAGGCATCGTTGACACCGGTTGCCGTCAGTGCCGCCTCGAGATTGTGGTGGATCGTCCGAAACGCACCTGCATAGGCGTCGTAGATCTCGATCTGGGCCGGGGTGAGCGCATGTTCCAGCACGTCATACTCCACCCCATCGAAGCTGAGGGCGCGCGCCGTGTAGAGCCCGAGCGTCTTGAGATCACGCGCGACCACCTCCATGGCGGCAACACCACCCGCCTCCATCGCCGAGACGAAACTCTCGCGGCTCGCGAAGGGGTATTCGGGCCCCTGCCCCCAGAGCCCCAACCGCGCCGCATAGGCCAGGTTGTGCACGCTCGTGGCGCCCGTGGCCGAGATGTAGAAGACGCGGGCACGCGGGGCGGCAAGTTGCAGCCGGAGGCCAGCAAGGCCCTGCTGGGAGGGTTTGACCCCCCTGCCCTGCTCGGACCCGGCCGCGTTCTGCATGGCATGGGCCTCGTCGAAAGCCAGCACGCCCTCAAAGTCGTCGCCCATCCAGCCAAGGATTTGGTTCAACCGCGTGGTGCCGCATTTGCCCGCCGAGCGCAGCGTGGCGTAGGTCACAAAGAGGATGCCGTCGCCCATCGGGATGGGCTGGTCCGGTTTCCATTTGGAGAGCGGGTGGATGTCGGCGGGCGAGCCGCCGAGATCGGTCCAGTCGCGGATCGCGTCCTCGATAAGCGTGGCGGATTTCGAGACCCAGATCGCCTTCCTGCGGCCGGCCAGCCAGTTCACGAGGATGAGCCCTGCGCATTCGCGGCCCTTGCCGCAACCGGTGCCGTCGCCGAGGAAATACCCAAGGCGATAGGCACGTGCCTCCGGGCCATCATCTGCGCGCGTCAGCTTGGTCTGGTCATCATCGATGGTAAACCGCCCCGGCAGGTCGCGCCCATGGGCATCATGCGCCATGACGATGGTTTCGAGCTGCGCCTCGGAGAGGTGTCCTTCCTCGATGAGCCTGGCAGGCAGGCGCAGTTCCGCACTGACCGTATCCGAGGGCACGGGCGGCGCCACGGAAGCCATGGCGATGCTCTCGACCAGCGGCGTGGGATGTTCCTGCGCACCCGCGATCTCGATCCGCTGCGGACGGTAGCGCGCATATATGTCCGAGACGGGCGTGTTGTCGCGCGGAGCCTCAAGGCTTGTGAAAGTGAGCGGTATGGCGGCGTTGGTCTGAGCGTTGGACGCCGCAACTCTGGCAACTGGGCGCTTGCGAGTG
>NZ_JBLXFE010000050.1:0-9346 GCF_048262375.1 Roseovarius sp. | reverse complement strand
CTCGCCGAAGCACTCGATCTCCATCCGGACGCGATCGATCCGTCAGCCCTCTCGATCGAGGCGCCCTTGGCCCTGCGGCGTCGGGGCGTGGAAGGCAAGATCGTCGTCGGCGACCACGCGCCACAGCCCGATCGCACGCTGCTGCGCGCGCTCTCGCAGGCCCATGCCTGGGTGGCCGATTTGCGCGGAGGCAAGCCCTTCGGCGAAATCGCTGCCGCAACACGGCATTCGGAATCCTACATCCGCACCCGGGCGCAGCTGGCCTACCTCGCGCCCGCGATCCAGGGCGCCATCCTCGAGGGACGACAGCCGGCTGACCTCATGCTCGAACGGATCATCCGCAAACCGGTACCGTTGGACTGGGACGCGCAGGCCAGGATGTACGGGTTCGCGCAAGATCCGCGACATCCCTGATCTGCGCGCAGGGTTCCCTGTTCCTGCGGAAAACTTCCCTGATACTCGCGAAAAAGTTCCCTGTTATTTCGCATAGGGAATTTGCCTGTAAGCCCCTGATAAAGCTCGCGGATTCAGGGTCTGAATCAGGACGAGAGGCCCGATCCCGGGAAGATTCCCTGCAAATTCCCTGTTAGCAGGGAAATTCGGGCCTAACCGAAGCGCATGATGGTGCCTTCGGAGACGGCGCCGGGAAATCGGGATGATACAGGGATGAGTGGCCGTCTCTCCCGCAGATGACCCTGGCCAACCCCTCGGAAAAACGGGAGAAAACAGGGAAGAAACGACTGCGCTAACAGAGACAGGGGTGGGTGGCGGAGGGGATGGGTCTGAAAGACAACCTTCTCCGGTCCGCCGAAGTACCCTCGAAACTCCGCGCGTTCCTGTTTCGAGTGAAGGTCAGTCAACGGAAAGCTCCTCTGGAAAGAGGGCGATGATACGTCGAAGTTTGGGGCGCCTGAATGGGAGACCTGAAACTACGACATCAGCCCCAAGTTTCCTGCACAGAACGTCAAGAACCGAACGCTCAACAGGAGTTGGAAAGAGGCTGGCATTCTCTACGGGCGTCATTTCATTTAACCGTACCAGCAGTTCCCAATCGCGAAGCACCGTCGCTGCATCGCCGGTGCCCTCGATTCCGACAACTATCCTATGGACCGTCGCGCCAGTCCCGGTGATCTCGTCTTCAACCTGAGCGACGAGAAGAGGGGCTGAAATGCCGCGAGCACGTGACAAGAACACCTGCTGCTCCATGCTGTCCGAGATTGCACGGTCAAGCAAAGGATGGCCAACGCCAACAAGCTTGGCTAAGGAATTATCCGAGCGCATGAAGCGATCAAAGGTGAGTGAATCGTACCTATCGCGCAGCTCAAGACTCCCTC
Source organism: Roseovarius sp. (assembly GCF_048262375.1). Classification (GTDB taxonomy): domain Bacteria; phylum Pseudomonadota; class Alphaproteobacteria; order Rhodobacterales; family Rhodobacteraceae; genus Roseovarius. The sequence goes on along the minus strand of NZ_JBLXFE010000050.1, from coordinate 8,012 downwards.
GCCATGCTTCAGGTGTGGCGACTGAAAGTCCCTCGTCGCCTTTGGTCACGCGACGACCCGCCAGCGCCATGGTGTTTCGAAAGAAGGGTTCCAAGGCCGGCAGGTCGAGCTTAGGGATTTCCTCCCCTGCCGACTGAAAATCGTATCGGGCAACATTCCCGAGCATGGCGCGCACTGTTTCAACCGCATCGCGTCCGCCAAACTGCTGCGTACTCTGGTCAAACCAGCTTGCCAGGCCGCTACTGCTTCGCGTCGAACCTTGTGAATAGATGTCATCAAAGAACTGGCTGCCAGCCATCCCAATGACCAGCTGCGAAATATCCTCTGGATCATCCATTGAAGCGGAAAGAGTTTCCTGAATCCGTGCAAGCTTCTCCTGCAGGAGAGACCATATCCGTGCTTCCACGGTTTCTGGATTGCGCAGCAGGAAGACGCTGACAGCGCGCTTCTGACCATAGCGGTTGAGCCGGCCAACCCGTTGATGCAGTCGCATCGGGTTCCATGGCACGTCGATATGGACGAGTACGGCACAGCGTTCCTGCAGGTCGATGCCTTCGCCCCCCGCCTCGGTGGAAATCAGAAAGCGGGTCCGACCAGCATTGAAATCGTCAGCAGCGGCGTCGCGTGAAAGTGGGAGTACCGTTTCGGTGCCGTCGGTAGAGGTGACGACAAGACGCTGGTCACCATTGATGAAGCCAACGCAGCCTTTGCCGAAACGCGCCTCAAGCGCCTCGTGAACAAGCGCTTGGGTGGCCTTGTACTCGGTGAACAGGAGCAGTGGCTCACCCTCAGGTAGATCGCGTTCGATCAGATCAAGCAGCGTGGCGATCTTTGTTTCGCGGCCAATTTCGGTCGACAGATTCAGAATCTCGTCAAGGCGGGCAATCTCATCCTGCATCAGCAAGACTGCGGTCTCGCTTGGACGGGATTCTTCGGCCTCTGCAATTTCGTCGAAAGTCTCGGGTTCGGTTGTGTCACGAGGTGTTGCATCCAGGACAGTGTTGGCCAGCATGGCCCGTCTGCGCCGCAAGGCCCGAGTGATTGCCGCAATCGAGCTGGCTGCAAGCTTCTGCAGAGCGATCAGCAAGAGCATTCGCGCGGTCTGCTGGCGGCCGGAAAGACTTGCCGCATAGGCCCGTCCATCCAGGATGAACTCGCTCATAGTATGATAGAAGGCAGCCTCGGCCTCGGAATATCCGTAGTCAATGGCGCGGGTTGCCACCGGGCGGAACAGCTTGTTTCCGTCGAGGTCCGTCACCAGTGCCTTGTTGTTGCGAATCATGGCATTCGGCAGTGCCGAAAGCTGTTCCTCCATTTCCTTTTCCGGATCGAAAAGATCGGGCCGCAAGAGCTGCATGAGCGCCAGGAAGCCGAAGTCCTTGCCCCTGTGTGGCGTGCCGGTGAACAAAACGAGTGACTCGATCCGGCCGGCATCCTCGAGGTCGCGCAGCAAACCGTAGGTCAGAGTGGCTGCCCGCTCCTGCGCCTGGAAGTGGTGCGCTTCGTCCACGATGACCAAGTCCCACGGCTCGGCTTGCAACAGGCGCTTTCGGGGCTTGTCCATGCGAAGCGTGTGGAAGGACGCGACAACCTGGTGCGCGGTTTCCCAGAAACTGATGCGACCTCGGTCGCTGTCCGCAGTAAATTCCTGCAGGCGTATATCGAACATCGTCTTCATTCTTGCCCGCCACTGCGGAACCAGCCGCGCGGGCGCAAGAACCAGTACACGCCTTATTCTGCCAGATGCGATCAACGGCTCGAGGATCAGCCCGGCTTCGATCGTCTTGCCAAGCCCCACATCGTCTGCGACCAGCCAGCGAATGGGCCACGCTCGCGTTACCTGTCGGCACACCCAAAGCTGGTGCGGCAACAATTGGACTCGGGAACGCGAAAACACTCCCCACTGATCGTTCACCGAAGCGATGGCCAATGCCTGTGCCCTGCACAGAACAGCACGGCTGTCGTCCATCTGCCCGGCCTGCAACGCAGTTTCGAGAGATCGCTGCAGGCTAATACTCTCGCGCTCGACCTGATGGATGGCGGTGCCAAACCGGGCCAGAACCGTAGGACCGAGGTCGGCCACCACAAACCCCTCGCCATGGGTTTGATGGCGGACAAGTTGATCCGTCTCAAGCTTCGTCATTGTCCATCGCCATCAGATCGTCGTCCATATCGCCGTAATCACTTCTGAGATAGCCGCGTCGACTCGAGAGAACCAGCAATTGTCCCTCATGTCGCGCATGACTAATGATCTGCATGGGCAAATCCAAATCGCCAAGAAAACCAGCATCAAGGCCGAGGTAGGCCCTGACGGTGTCGTAGATCTCACGAGATTGGTCCATATCACCGGCCTCACCCAGATCGAGGTCAAGCTCGTAACGACACAGTTTGCGGACGCGCCGGGAGGCAGCCCAGCCGTAGGGGGCGAGTAGGTGCCGGTCATCGTCCCCCCACAGACCGGCGCGCAGGCCTTCCCGGATCAGCCAGTTGGCACCAAGGCCCAGGCTTTGCGTCAGCGGAGCACCTTCAAGCCCCCGTCTTTGCCAAATCGGCGAAGCGCTCGGCTTCCAGACTTCCTTCAAAGAGATCACCTCTTGGGTCTGCAAGACCTTAGGCAAGTTACGATAGGCATCGACGTAATCGGGAAGCCAGTGTGCCAGAACGTAAAGGTCGGCCAAAGCCCGGCGCCACTGAGGATAGTCAATTCGCCATGCGTCCGCGCTAGCGAAATCCTCAAGCCTGCGCAGCCATGGTGCGGGATCGTCCGGCAGTCGTGCCGTGGCCATTTCCTGCCACCAGCCCGTCTGTCTCGCTCTGGTTATAAAGTTGCGATGCGCGCCGTCTGGTGTCCGGCCCAAAGTGCGAAAGATCGCCAGTGCGAAGAAAGTGAACCAGCCCTCACGCTGAGATGCAACATCCTGCGCAGCAAGGTCGCGCGGATGGAAGCCATGAGGATAGACTCGTGTCTCGTAGGTCTTTCGCTCCTTCTCGTGGTTACCTTGCCACCAGTCGTGCAGCCGTCGAAGGAATGCTTGGGGATCGGCTGGCTGATGTTCATCCTCATACAACCCGGGCTGAATTCCACCGGACCACAGAAGGCGTTGTTCTGCGGGGTAGAGTATACCGAGCAACTGCGGCAAATTTTCGGACGCAACTGATTTCCCGGATGGGCAGGCACGGAATTCCTCTGACGTATCCGGAAGCCATCCGGGGCGACTTTTTGCGATCAACTGGCCAAGTTCGCTGCCCTGCCTGCCTTCTAGGATATAGGACAGAACAGCCCGTTGCTCTGCGTCCCCGCTGGCCAAGCCGGCCCATTGCGCCAGAGCGGTTGATCCGCGCTGAAAGCCGCTTTGGCGCATTGCAAGGCGGTAGAACTTCAATGCAGCGCCAGCATAACCACGATCTGCAAGATGCTTCGGGGGCGCAAAATCCAGAATGCGTCGTTCTTCGCGTCGTTCTTCCTCGTCCCCGTCCCTTGCATTTTGCGGGGGCAAGGCTGCCGTGTGCCACCCCCAGTCACTCATCTGGAACAACAAGGACGATAGAAACTCCAGAAGTTCGCCTTCTTCCTGCTTGTCGTTGAGCGATTTTACGAAATCATCGTCGACAAGCCTGCCAAGGCGCTGAGCGAGATCAGGTGGAACCCGCTTTGCCGCACCGATCTCGTGGCGCAACAGGTCAACCAGCTTGAAAGGTCTTGGACGCTCAAACCCCAGGCCCTCGATCCGGTTTGCGACGTCGCCTGCGATGGCAGCGCCTCCGATCACGCCCATTGCCTGCCAGTCATGCAGCGAGGCGAGCAATTTGCGATCGGCAATCGACCCTGTTATCACGAAGCGTGCTTCATCTGCCCGCAGGAAAGGGCTGAATGGTGTGGGGAGACCACTGGCAAGCGCGGCGCGCTCGGCAATCAGCCGGCCAAAACCGCGATCCTTTTCATGCAGGTTTTTGGCGAACGGGTCGTCCTGATCTTTGGCGAACAATCCGTCAAGCGACCGCAGAAAACCTTGCGGGCCTTGATCCTCTGACCTGTCCGACAATCCGGCGCGTTCGGCTAGAACGGCCCAGTGCCCCGTGACCAGATCATAGAGCTCCACCAGCCGCAGGCCGAGGGTCCGTCCAAACTCGGCAAACATTTCTTCGCGCTCGGTTTCGCTGCCAGCCAGGCGGCCGCGGCCCGGATCGACCCGAAAGCGTCTCCCGTTCATCAGCCAGCCAACGGAAAGCTTTTCCGCAAGCGGCGCAAGCAGCCACAGACGCGGCAAGCCTTCTGGCGCGGCTGCTGGTCCCTGCATGTCCAGCGGCAAGAACAGAGTTGTCTCTTCGCCAAGATCGAGCGCAAGCGCATGACCCGAGCCGCGCCCACCGAATGATACCAGCCTGATCCACTGAACTCCCAGTTCGCGAAACTCTGCGGACCAGTCGCCGGAGCCGTCGATCTCGATATGTCGAACCGATCGGCTCATCGCTGGCAGCCATGGCACCGCCTGTCTGAAAGCAGCCAGCGCCCGCCCCGCATCCTCGCGCCGCTCCGGCTCTATCTCGGCTTCTATCACCGTGGCAGGACGACCATCCGCGCCTTGCCGCACCGACAGCTCACGCCCCTCAGCCCATACTTCCGGCAGCATACCACCCTTGATCCGGCAGGACACGAAATGGCTTGCGATCGACACCCGCTTCGAAAGCAGATGCACGCTTTTGAAACCCAGACCAAAACGGCCCGTCACGTCCTCGCGCTTTTCCGACAGGTTCATCAACAGCATATTGAAAAGATCGCTGCGCCAGCCCTTCTTGATCCCTTCGTCAACGTCCGGGCCTGGATGGTTGATCAGCCGCCCCCAATGGCTGATGGACAAATGATCACCGCCATATTCCAGACGAAACCGCGCCTCCGTCGAGACTGGATGCTGATGGGTCGCATCATCGGCGTTCTGGAATAACTCGAACAGCACCCGGGCAGGATCGTAACCGTAATCCTTAATCCGCTGTCGTATCGCGCCGAGGAGTTCGTCAGCAGTCTTGGGCGATGCAACCTTTTTCCATAGCGCATGCTTTGCGGCCGGTCGTGCCTCTTCCTGTCTCTTTCCGGCCGGGAGGGCGTCGATGCTGTCCTTGTAGGCTTTGCGCGCTTCCCAAAGCCCCGACCTATGCTGTGGCTTCAATTCGTCCAGGACCTGCGGCAAGCGATCTTCAAGTTCGGCCCTTGCGGCGTCCACCGTGGCCTGATCCAGCCGATCACACTCGTCGGCAAGCCGGTCGAGTGCATCCAGGCAAGCCGCCTGTTCATTGCGATGCCCGATCATTACCTCGGCCAGCGCCGTACACAGCGTCTTCACATCCGGCGAGGACGGTTGCGTCCCCGAGTATGCAGCGACGTTCAAAGTGTAGGAGCGAATGTTCCTGCCACCGATCCATACACTCCGCACACTATTGGCTGTTCCACCAAGAACAGTCAGCGGAGTGGCATCTCCAGTTGGCACATCCGCAATGGTACCCGCGAGCGTTGTGACATTGATCCATTCAGGCGGGCTGGTGATTGTGTTGAAGTTTAGGCGCAACGAACTCCTTCGGTCGGCAGCGGTTGCCAACAACTTTTGCGGTACGAACCTTCGCAAGACTTCAGTGTCCAGCCTTGCCCAGACCCGCTCAATATTGGAATCTGCAACGGACAATGATTCTTTGGCAAGTTTTCGAGCTGCCGACGACCGTTCGATCATCCCCACACACAAAATCAGAAGGTCCGGCGGGACGTGCGCCCGCGCAAACTCAAGAATGTCTTTAAAGCTATTAAGGGCATTGATCCCGACCGACGCCTGATCTGCCGCCCTTTCATGGGATTGATTGTTTAGAGCGGGTGAGCGCACCTCATCAACGGGCAATAGCTTGACCAGACCTCGGTGCAGAAGGTGGCTGGCTGGGACACCCTTGCCTGATAGGGTCACGCTATTTCCCAAAGCCCAGTTTTCGGCCTCGGTACGCACGTAGATTTGGCTGAACAGGGCGTGACGCTCTGTTTCCGGCCATCGCCCCAGCTCTTTGAAGGCTGTGGTATAGACACGCCATGCAGCGTCGCGGGTATTCGCAGTGTCGATCGGCTTTTCAAGCGAGGAAAGGAGGGACTTCGCCGCGTCGATGTCGCCATGCTTCACCGCGCCGAAGGGGCGCAGGAGTTCCTCTACCGGCAAGTCCGACAACCGCAGAAGCGCAGCAAGGAGAGGCCAGCCCGGCAGGCCGATGGCCACACCATAGCTGGCAATCGTCTTCATGTCAGAGGCGACCTGAGCACATTCCCCCATCACCGCAACGGGTCGTGCGTCCTCGATCAGCAACATCAGCCGCTCAAGAGAGCCGACCTTATCCGGCATGACCCGATGATTGCGGAGCATTTCAGAGGCATCCTGGTTGGACAGTTCCTGCGCGAGTTCGTCAACGGGCAGAAAGGCCAGGCTGCCCTCTTGCGCCAGTGTCTGGCGGGCTGCGTTCAGAATGTCCGCTTCAAGATCCAGAATATCATCCGGCGCCCAGGTGCCCCCGCGCCGGTCCGTTAGCCACTTCGTGGTGCGGATTGCAGGCGGCAGGGCAAAGCCATCTGTTGCAAGCGCCCCAAGAATTTCGTTCGCAAAAGATTGTGGCTTTGATTGACGCAAAGCGACTTCGATCAGCGATGCGGGCGTCCAAGGCGATACAAGCCGTTCCATGCGAGCGTCGCTTGAGGCGTGGTTGAGGCGCCGCAGAATTGGCACATGTTGGGCCAGCGCAGGCGGAACGGGAAAATCTCGCTCGACCCTCCAGATCTCTGAAGCAGTCAACTTATGCCCGTCCCTTGACGGAAAGATCGGTAGGTTGCGCAAAATCTCTTCGGGAACGTCGGATTGCAGCAGGGCAAGAGCGGTCTCGTCATGCAGGGGCGGCGACCGCAGCTTGCCGATGTTTCGGTACAGAAGCTCACCAAGCTCGGCGCCCCTGAGCTCGGTGACCTCTACGAGTTTTCGTTCCCGTCCATTTAGCCCACTCAGGATTTCAGGATCCACAAGAAGGCTACCACTTTCGCCGGCGACGAGGTCTGCCGCGAGGTCGGCAACCGGCCCCATGCCCTCGGCAAGCGCACATAGCCGGGTCCGGTCATCACAGATTTTCCCTGCCGCCATGCTGCGCATGGCTTGGCGCGCTTGAGGCGCTTCGGCGAAGTGGCTTTGAAGAAATCGAGCGCGCGCCTCGACGGAACCGAAGCCATCAGACGTGACAATCAGCTTGGCGACGTTTTCACGCGTGGCATCGGTAAAACCGAAGGGGTGGCCAATGTCATCGAGCAAGTCGGCCTCGGCCTTGCGGATGATCAGCGCCCCGCGCTCCGGTGCCGCCTCGAAAAGCGCCTTGACCAATTGCTGCGCCTGGGGACTGTCCCTAAACAACCGCCGCTCCCGTGACGCGGTAACGAGATCGCTCAGGCTGACAAGAATCGCTACTCCACTGCCGTTCGTGGCGCGGAGGATATGCAGCCGTCGGCACACCGGATCATCAAGGAATGCGGCCAACTGCCGTCCAAGCAGTCTGACGATACAGAGGGCTGCCGCACCTGCTGCCTCATGGTCGCCGCCACGCTCCAGAAGCGGTGCAATCCCATGTAAGAGCGCTGTCGCTTCGGCAGTGCTAATGCTTTGCCGCATCGCCCCATCGGGCAACAACTCCTCCGACAGGCAAAGCGGACCCTCACGCGCCTCGGCAAGGCTGCGTAGGATGCGGCGCGAGCGCCCCGCCGATTTTGGCAATCCGATGACCTGATCCGGCGGCAGGAATCCGAGGATGGCGCGAAGATGCTCTTCATTTGCAAGGCTTGCGCTTTCCAGCAATGCCTTGCGAAACAGATCCAACAGGCGCGGCGCGGCGGCCTGCCGCAAGCGGTCATCCTGCCCAACAGCGACCTCCAGAAGTTCTGCGAGGGCCGCCGCGTTCCCGCCTTGCAAGAACACCCGGGGCGACAGCTGCCTCAGCAAGTCTAAGATCTCGTC
>NZ_JBLXFE010000049.1:0-9932 GCF_048262375.1 Roseovarius sp. | reverse complement strand
GACCAGCGTTTCGTAGCCAAACCGGCGCGCCCAGGCCGAACCATCATCGTCGCGATCAAGTTCTGCAAGAGCGTTGCTGAGTTCGCGCACCTGGGCGACGGCGGTGTTGAAGCGGAACCGCTCGACGGCCTCTTCAATTGCCTTGATCGCTTTATGCGTTGCGCGCTCGGCCGCTTCCGCAGCCGGGCCAATGTCGGCAGGACGGGCTGTGCCATGCGGGGCGAAGGGTTTCGCGGGTTCGGTGATCAGACGCCAGAGGCGGCTGAGATAACGCCAGGCACCATCAACGCCGGACTCTGACCACTCAAGATCCCTTTCCGGCGGAGAGTCCGACAGCATGAACAGGCGGGCCGTGTCTGCCCCGTAGGCGCCGATGATGTTTTCCGGATCGACCACGTTGCGCTTCGACTTGCTCATCTTCTCGATGCGGCCGGTCTTGACCGGTGCACCGTCCTTGATCGTGACGTAGCCGCTGCCTTCCTTGCGCACCTCGGTCGGGAACAGCCAGGCGCCGCTCTGATCCTTGAAGGTCTCGTGACAGACCATGCCCTGGGTCATCAGACCGGCGAACGGCTCGTCAAGATCGAGGTAGCCGCACTTGTTCAGCGCGCGGGTGAAGAAGCGTGAATAGAGCAGATGCAGGACCGCATGCTCGATGCCGCCGATATACTGATCCACCGGCAGCCAGTATTCCGCGGCTTCTTTTGAGAAAGCGTTCTCGGCCTTGGCGTCGGCGAAACGGGCGAAGTACCAGGAGGATTCGAAGAAGGTATCGAATGTATCGGTCTCGCGCTCGGCCTTGCCGCCGCAGCTCGGGCAGCTGACATGCTTCCAGGTCGGGTGCCGGTCCAGCGGATTACCGGTGCCTTCGAAATCGACATCTTCCGGCAGTTTGACGGGCAGGTCTGCTTCCGGAACGGGAACCTCGCCGCAATCCGGGCAGTGGATGAACGGAACCGGACAGCCCCAATAGCGCTGACGGGATACGCCCCAGTCGCGCAGACGATAGGTCGTGGTCTTCTCGCCCTGTCCGGCATCCTGCAGGCGCTCGGCGACTTTCGATTTGGCGTCTTCCACGGACAAACCGTTCAGGAAGTCCGAATTGTAGATCTTGCCGGGACCGGTATAGGCTTCGGTGCCGACTTCGAAACTATCGGCATTGGCATCCGGCGGCAGCACCACCGGCTTCACTGGCAGATCGTACTTCCGGGCAAAATCCAGATCGCGCTGGTCATGCGCGGGGCAGCCGAAGATGGCGCCGGTGCCGTATTCCATAAGCACGAAATTCGCGACATAGACCGGCAGCTCCCAGCTGTCATCCAGCGGGTGGGTGACCTTGAGACCGGTATCGAAGCCTTTTTTCTCGGCGGTTTCGATCTCGGTTTCGCTGGTGCCCATGCGATTGCATTCAGCGATGAACTCGGTCAGGGCGGGATTGTTTTCCGCGACCTTGGCCGCGATCGGATGGTTCGCTGCTATCGCACAGAAGGAAGCGCCATAGAGCGTGTCCGGCCGGGTGGTGAAGACCTCAAGCCTGTCGTCCGCGTCCTTCAGTTTGAAGAACACACGGGCGCCTTCGGATTTGCCGATCCAGTTATGCTGCATCAGCGTGACCCGGTCCGGCCAGCGGTCCAGGCCTTCGAGAGCCTGCAGCAGGTCCTCTGCATATTCCGTGATCTTCAGGAACCACTGGGAGAGCAGGCGCTTCTCGACAGGGGCGCCGGAGCGCCAGCCCATGCCGTCGATGACCTGCTCGTTCGCCAGCACGGTGTTCTCGACCGGATCCCAGTTGACCCAGCTTTCCTTCTTGTAGGCGAGGCCCGCCTTGTAGAAGTCGATGAACATCTTCTGTTCATGCTGGTAATAGTCCGGATCGCAGGTCGCGATCTCGCGACGCCAGTCATAGGACAGGCCCATGGTCTTGAGTTGTTCGCGCATGGACGCGATGTTTTCGTGGGTCCATTTTGCCGGATGGACACCGCGCTCGAAGGCGGCGTTTTCCGCAGGCAGGCCAAAGGCGTCCCAGCCCATCGGGTGCAGGACATTGAAACCCTTGGCTTTCTTGTAGCGGGCGACGAGATCGCCGAGCGTATAGTTCCGCACATGCCCCATATGGATGCGCCCCGACGGATAGGGGAACATCTCAAGCACATAATATTTAGGCTTGCCCGGGTCCTCCGTCACTTCGAAGCAGCTGTTCTCTTCCCAGGTCTGCTGCCATTTCGCTTCGGTTTCGCGGAAATTGTAACGGGACATCTTTTGGCCTTGGTCGGTGCGCTTAGCGCCTGATCTTCTCTCATGGCCGAGCCCGCATGTCGTATCCGGGCCGGTGCCAAAATTACATGGACGTGGAGGCGTCAGTTCTTGGTGGAACCGATGCGCAGTTGCCGCGCACGTGTCAGGATCGCGTCCTCAAGATCCCGGTGCAGCTTTTCTTCCGTATCCAGATCCTGCCATTGACCGGATGCGGTGAGCTTCTGCTTGAAGACTTTTGCCCTTATACCGTCGGACCGTAATGCGCGGTCGAGGATGAAGACATTGATCTTGAAGCGCTCGCTCGGCGTTTCCGGCGGCGAATACCAGTCGGAGATGATCACACCCCCGAACGGATCCGCCGATGCCAGGGGCATGAAGGAGATCGTGTCGAGGGATGCGCGCCAGAGGTAGCTGTTGACCGCAATGCCGGATCCGACAGAGGCCTGCTGGTTGTCTACATCGTTTCCGAGCAGCGTGAATCCGTCCTCGCCGAAGATCTTCTCTTCTTTTTCATAGGTCGGTTTTCCCCCGACACCGGTGCGCGGATATTCATATTCGATATCAGCACCTGAACATGCCGTAAGGGATGCCATCCCAAGCAGCGCCAGCAGGCGCATGCTCTTGCTCATTCCCAGAAGATCCGGAATTTTCATATCACCCAAGACTCGCACTCGCGTTTCGATACGGACGAGACGCCTTTTACCGTTTCTCTTGCCCGCGAACAACTTGACATATGATCACACCGGTTCTGCGTGCAAGAAATCGGATAAATACAGGCGCAGCCATAGATTTGTGGCATTTTCGCCACATTGAGACACATTTGCATAAACGCCCGGTCTGTCTTTCTTGACGGTCAAATGGCGAGAGAATAGTGATGCTGTGACGTGAGGTTAGGGGGTTACGCAGATTTTCTGCAGCCTACTTGCCGCGTTACTTAACCGATGACTCTCGGGAGTAGGGGAAAAGATGAAAAAGATTCTTCTCGGAACGACTGCGATTGTTGCCGCTGGCATGATCGCTGCGCCGTCTGCGGATGCTGCTGAAAAGCTGAAAGTATCCGTCGGTGGTTACATGGAACAGTGGTTCGGCTACACGTCTTCGGACGACAGTGCCGGCACCGATTACAGCGGTTTCGACGTCAAGTCCGATGCTGAAATCCACTTCAAGGGCATGACCACTCTTGATAACGGCATTTCTGTCGGCATCAACGTGCAGCTCGAAGCTAACAGCAACAGCAGCGACCAGATCGACGAATCCTACCTCATCGTCAAAGGCAACTTTGGTGAAGTGAACCTGGGTTCTGAAAACTCCGCGCTGTACAAGATGAACTACGGTCCGTCTGACTACGGTATCGGCATCAACTCTGGTGACCAGTCCTCTTGGGCAGCCAAGCCGGCCAGCGTTACTGGCAGCTTCTTCCGCAGCCCGTTCGGTTCGACCAACATTGAGCCGGCACGGACCAACGACTCCGAAAAGCTGACCTACTACACGCCGCGGATCGAAGGCTTCCAGCTCGGTGTTCCCTACATTCCGGACGCCCCGCAGGACAGCAACGGTCAGCCGGATCGTGATGCTTCCCTGACCGACGGTTATGCGGTTGCCGCTAACTTCAAGCGTGACTTCCACGGCTTCAACGTCGGCGTTTCCGGTGGCTTCGGTGGCTTCACCAACGGTACGACTTCTGGTCAGGACGACCCGAAGGCTTGGTCCGTTGGCGCGACCCTCGGCTTTGGTGGCTTTGAAGTTGGTGCGGCTTATGCCGACGCCGACGGCACCACCGATGCTGCTGACAGCGATGGTTACAACGTTGGTGTTGCTTACGCGACCGGCCCGTGGGGCGTCAGCCTCGGTTGGTTCCATGGTGAAGTCGACGGCTCCACCACTGCTGGTGTCACCACCGGCAACGGCGAGCAGGACACGTATGCTCTGTCCGGCAAGTATGCGCTGGGCCCGGGCGTGACCGCTGCGGCGACTCTCGCACACACCGAATACGACACCGACAACACGAGCGCGACCGGAGCTGCCCTCGACGGCGGCGAAGCGACCTACTTCGTGGTCGGCATGAAGCTGTCCTTCTAATCCAGCTTCTACGTCAAGACTTCGGGAAGGGGCCGCGTTTCGCGGCCCCTTTTCTTTTGGCCGATAGCTTTCGCGCCTATTGAAGCGCGGCTTGCCCTATGGAACTGTCATCGCCCCTGTTATACAGATCACGCGCGATAGATATCCGGGAGCAAGTCGGTGCAGTTCAGTAACTTCTTCAAGAAAATCACACGGGACCAGTTTCTGAAGGAGTACTGGGACAAGGCCTATTATTTCGAGCAGGGTGCCTTCGATCCGATCAGCGACCTGTTCGACTGGGATCAGATGAATGATCTGATCAACCGCTCCAAACTCTGGCATGCGAACTATATGGAGATGGCGGTCGACGGAAATGTCCTGCCCTCCGAGCAATATTGCCGCCCGGGTATCGACCGCAAGGGCATGAATGTCCTGGTGCCTGATTCGGAGCGGGTGCGGTTTCTCATGTCAAAAGGCGCAAGCCTTGTTCTCGATTACATCGAGGGCATTCATCCCTCGGTTCAGGAAGCGACGCGCTTTATTGAGCGCCTGACCGGAACCCATGCTTCCTGCAATGCCTATTGTTCCTGGAAAAGCGTCCAGGCCTATCACTCGCATTTCGACACGATGTGCGTCTTCGCGGTGCAGATCGAGGGCGAGAAAACCTGGAACATCTATCGCGGGCGGGTCAACGAGGCGATCGACGTGCCGCGGGTGCGGCCCAGCGATTTCACGCGGGAGCAGCACGACCAGCAGAAGGGCGAGGTCATGCAGCAGATCGTGATGCGCCCGGGCGATGTTCTGTACCTTCCGCGCGGGCTCTATCATGACGCCATGACGACGGACACCGCGTCCCTGCACCTGTCTTTCGGTGCAACCTATGTGGATGGGCACTCGACCCTGTCGATGCTCGCTCCTGCCCTGCACCAGGATGAGTTCTTCCGGAGGCGAATCCCACATTTTGACGATGGCGACGATCTGGAACTCTACATAACCGAACTGGGCAAGCGGGTTGCCGAGCATATGGCGCGGTCGGAGTTTCACCAGCATGTGCGCGGTCATCTGATGAGCAAGGTCGCGGACAAGGTTGTGCGCCACACCCTGCCGGACCGGACTCCCGACATCAATTTCATGGTAACCCGTCGCCCTGTGAAGCTCGCGCGGCGGGGCCAGGCCGCGACCTTGAGCGGCGAAGGGTTCTCGATCGATATTGCCAAGGAGGATTATGCCCTCGCCGAACGGATCGTGACGTCCGAGGAGATCTGGTTGTCCGATCTCCGGGCGGAATTTCCCGACCGGGTGCCACATTTCGAGCCTTTGCTGAAGGCGCTGGATCAGCACCATGTGATCTGGCGGCTTCGCGGGTGAACCGGGCTGACCTGATCCGATGAGCGGAATTCTTTGGCTGGCATCCTTCCCTAAGTCTGGCAATACCTGGCTTCGCGTCTTCATCGAGAATCTGTTCCGCAACAGTGCGGAGCCGGTCTCGATCAACGAGCTGGGTGTGGTCCGCTTTGGCGACATGATGGGACCGCTCTATGAGCAGCTGAGCGGAAAACCGTTGCAGGCAATGAGTGACGCGGAGCTGCATGCGTTGCGGGAGCCATTGCAACGATCCTGGGCGCAACAGCCTCAGACGACGATCGTGAAGACGCATAATGCCATCGGCATGCATGAGGGACGGCCGCTTATTCATCTCGAACTCACTGCCGGAGCGGCGTATGTCGTGCGGAACGTTTTTGATGTGACCGTCTCTTATGCCGATCACTACAGGCTCACCCTGGACGATGCGGTGGAGGCGATGACCTCGGGCCTGCAGACCACCCGGACCAGTCCGGCGGCGGTTTTCCAGATTCTTGGTACCTGGACCGACCATTACAGGAGCTGGCACGGTGTGGATAATTTCACGCCCCTGACCCTGAAATACGAGGATATGGTCAAGAGCCCGATGAAGTCGTTTGGGGCTTTCATGCGTTACCTCGGTGTTCCCAAAAACCCGGCGCGGCTGAAGCGGGCGATCAAGAACAGCAGCTTTTCCGTGGTCTCGGGCCAGGAGAATCAAAGTGGCTTTCGTGAGCGGGTGCACCAGTCGCAGAAATTCTTCCGCTCCGGCGGGGTCGGCGGGTACCGGGCTCTTTTAAGCGATGATCATGTGAAACGTCTGACAGAGCGGCATTATGATCTGCTTCTGGAGCTGGGCTATGTCTCCAAATCCGGGACGCCCCGTGTCTGAGCCAATGGGTGCCGACAAGCATGTCCATTCAGCCATCTGACTTCGATCCGGTCCGTAAACTCGCGCATGCAGGCCGCTGGCGCGAGGCGCGGGAGCGCTATGCCCGGATCCTCCGCAAGGCAGGCAGCGATTGGCGGCCATACTATATGGCCGGGATGATCGAGGCTTCCGGCGGTGATTTCGACCGGGCGGCCAAGGCGCTGGAAAAAGCCCGGGCACAGGCACCGGCGGAGCCTCAGATAATCATCAATCTGGCGCAGGTTCATCTGCATCGCGGATTGCCGGCGGAAGCCCTAAAGCTGCTCGACCCGCTTGCGGGCCGTTTCGCGGAGAATGCCGCCGTCCAGAAATTATATGGCACCGCCCTGCTGGAAGTGGGCCGGCATGATGAGGCGGCCCCGGCTCTGGAAAGAGCACTGCGTCAGGGCGATGATCCCGCCGTCTTGAACAATCTTGCCCTGATCTATCGCGGACAGGGTGATTTGCACCGGGCCACAACCGTTCTGGAGCGGGCGGCGCGGGGTGGTGATGACGGCATTGAGGTGCAAAGCAATCTGGCCAGCATCTATGTGGCAACCGGTCGCCATGAGGATGCCCGGATACTGTATGATAAACTCTCCAGCAGTGGCGCTTCAGACCCCCGGGCCTTACGCGCGCTTGCCGTCTTTTCGCGCGACACCGGACATGCGGACCGGGCGATCCGGCTGGCCAGGCGCGCCCTGATTCTCGACCCGTCTCAGGTTGCATCCTACACGATGCTGGCTGAGCTTCTGGACCGGACTTCGGCACTGGAGGCCGCCTTGTCGGTTGCTCGCCGGGGAGTGTGTCTGGAGCCGGAAAAACAGCATCTCGTGGCGTTGGAAGGACGGGCGCTGAGGCGTCTCAAACGGTTTGGTGAAGCGGTTTCCTGCCTGCAGGGGGCGTTGGAAGGGGCGGTATCAGGGCCGGACACCTACCGTCTTGGCTTCGAGCTCGCGCAGTCCCTCGATTCATTAGGGCGCTACGATGATGCTTTTTGCTGGTTCGAGAGTGCAAACCGGACCCAGATCAAAGAATTTCGTGGCGGGTATGTCGATCCGGGGCGGGCTTTCGCCGAGGTTGGGGCGCTCACGGCCGCGTTCAGGAACGCTCCGTCCTGGGCTGGTGCTGTCCCGCAGGACCGGGCGGGCGAGGCGGATCCGGTGTTTCTTGTCGGTTTTCCACGCTCTGGCACAACACTGCTTGATCAGGTTCTCGATGCGCATCCCGGGGTACAGGTGCTGGAAGAGCATCCGCTGATCTCCGGTCTCTCTGCCCGGCTGGCGAGCAAGGCTGGATATCCGGGGGCGCTGGAAAATCTTTCCGAAGAGATGCGCGCGGAAATGCGGGCTGCGTATTTCACCGAACGGGACCGGTTTCTGGTGCCTTCGGAAGGCGCGGTCTATATCGACAAGATGCCGCTTAATATCGTGCATGCGGGGCTGATCATGAGGATCTTTCCGAAGGCACGGTTTATCCTCGCACTGCGGCACCCGTGCGATGTCTGTCTCAGCTGCCTGATGCAGAACTTCACCCTGAACCATTCCATGGCGGTCTTCTGCTCCTTGCCGGATACAGCCCGTTTTTATCGTGAGGTGTTCGGTCTCTGGCAGCTTTATGCGGAGCATCTGAACCCTGGCGTCGTGACGGTGAAATATGAGGATATGACCCGGGATCTCCGGGCTGCGGCGGAGCCCGTACTGCACTTTCTCGGGTTGGACTGGGATGATCGGGTGATGCAGTTTCACGAACATGCGCGCCAGCGCGGGCACATTTCGACGCCGAGTTATGCGCAGGTAACGCAGCCGCTCTACGGGCATGCGGTGGCGCGGTGGAAGCGCTATGGCGCCGCCATGGAAGCGGTTGCCGGGGAACTTCGGCCGCAAATCGAAGCGTTCGGATATGGGGACGAAAGCAATGGAGCAGCAAATGGCTGAGGCAGGCGCAACGGTTGATGTCGGGGCCAATCTCCGGGAAGTGAAAGCCCAGATCGAGGCTGCGGAGCAGGCGGCCGGGCGGGCACCCGGAGAGGTCACGCTGGTCGCCGTCGGCAAGGTGCAGCCGGTGGAAAAGGTCGAGGCCGCTCTGGCGGAAGGTCAGCGTATCTTTGGCGAGAACCGGGTGCAGGAAGCGCAGGGAAAATGGCCGGAGCTGAAGGCACGCTATCCCGATGTGACGCTGCATCTGATCGGCCCGCTGCAGACCAACAAGGCGGCGGATGCGATTGCGCTCTTCGATGTGATCGAGACCGTCGACCGGCCCAAGCTGGCACGGGTTCTGGCGGCGGAGATGAAAAAGCAGGGCCGGATGCTGGAGTGTTTCGTGCAGGTCAATACCGGCGAGGAAGATCAGAAAGCAGGGGTTCTGCCGGCTGACGCGGATGCGTTCATCGAGACGTGCCGGGACGAGCATGGCCTGAACATCGTCGGCCTGATGTGCATCCCTCCGGCGGATGACGAGCCTGCGCTGCATTTCGCCCTGCTGCGGGAAATTGCCCGGCGGCACGGCCTTGAAAAGCTGAGCATGGGCATGAGGGGGCACTATGGGGACGCGATCGAGGTGGCTGGGACCCATGTGCGTGGCGGCACGGCCATCTTCGGAGACAGGCTGAAACCCGCCGGTTAAGACGGCCCGGTTTTGTCCGCAAGCTCCGCCGGTACAATAACAGTGCCGCTTCCGCCGGTCTGTTCCAGGATCTTCAGCAGATCCGGAAGGGCCAATGCGATGCAGCCTTCGGTTCCGGAATAGTCCGGCCGGGCGACATGCATGAAAATCGCACTGCCCCGGCCCGGGACCGGTGGGGTGTCGTTGTATCCCAGCTCCACGATCACATCGTAGACCGCGTCCTCGAGCTTCAGGCGCTCATGAGAGTGCGGGTAGGGCAGTTTGACCAACCGGTTATATTGCTCCGGATCGGCGGGATCGTCGCTCCAGCCATGATCCGCTTCGATCGGGATCGCATCCGGGCATCCGGGGATGGGTTTCAGGCGGTCCGCCCGGTAGAAGATCCGGCGAAACGGAAATTGCCCGACCGGTGTTGCGCCATCTCCCTCGCGCTTGTCTTCACGGATGCCACCTTTGCCGATGGCACAGGCGAGGGCCCGCCCATCAAGCACGATGCGGTGGGAGCCGTCTTGCTCGCGGTGAAGAACGAGATCCAATGGGGGCACTCCTGATCAGGCGCTGGAAAGAGGCGCCGGGCCGAAACTACCCGACACCGCTGCCACTGACCTTCATGGTCCCATATTTATCGAGCGCCTTCATCATCCAATCCGCCAACCCGGCGCGTTGAGCAGGACTGACGGGCGGCAGTGCAGGCTCGCTCGCCGGGGCCTGGGCCCCCCGGGTTTTCAGACCGGGCTGGTCC
>NZ_JBLXFE010000048.1:0-10019 GCF_048262375.1 Roseovarius sp. | reverse complement strand
CCATTAGGTACTCGATGGATGGATCGAGGCGACCGCTGCGGAAATGCACGAGGTTGGCCATCAGGTCCAGAATCTCGATGGCCACCCCGCCTAGCGGTCCGTTGCGCTCCCCTGCCCTTTTGCCTGCCAGCTCGTACTTGCGGGCGGCCAGAACGATCTGGCGCACCTCCTGCCGGTTGGTGGATCGCCAGAAAACCGCCTCGCAGCGTCCAGCATAGCGGGAATGCCTGCGGACGGGTGTTCGGTCGCGGGAATGGGCTAAAGCCTCTCCTGCATCGCCTGTGGGCAAAAGGGATAGGGTGGAGGTAGTCATGGTCTGTCCTTTCGGTCGGTTGACCGTCAGGGCGTGGGGCTTCGCGCGGCCTCGATGCCAAAACGCGGGCAAAGCGAAGCCGTGGCAAGAAATAGGTCTTGCAATTCTCCGGGGATTTTGGGAAACTCTGGATTACCACATCTCAGAGATTTCCCGGTTTCCCCGGTTATGAAGCCCGCCCTTAACGGCGGGTTTTGTTTTTCTGGGCTTTCGCCCTCCTTCGGTCGTCACCCCCAGACTTGGGGGAATTTGTGCAATGGTGCCGGAGTCGCGGCAAACCATCAAGAAAATGAACGCACTACAGCCCTATATGGCTACAGCTCTATATCGCTATAGTTTAAGGGATGCGCCCCCCTTGGCCGTGAACAGCATGTCTAAAGCTTCCTGCAGAAGCTGCTTTTTGCTGCGGCCTGTTTCGGCGTGAAGCATGGCAAGGTTGCGGGCGTAGGTCGGTGGAAGGTTCGCCCCCACCATGACAGTTGGCCCGTGCTCAGCCGGTCGGCGGCGACGGGGTTCATCGTCGGCAATCGCCTTTGAAGGGGCTGGTGTCGGCGGAATGTCGTCAAGCACTCCGGCGAGATTTGGCTTTGACTTTGCCATGCGCTTCCTTTCCGTATAGGGCTGTAGCGCTATACTCGTATAGGCGTTGAATCTCTTGTGCGGCCTTACCAGTCGGCTCGTACTCTTGCGCCGTCTGGCCGTCCTGTTGGGCGCGGGAGTAGGCCTTTCGCAAGTGCATCGAAACCGGCACTAGATCGGCTTCTAGCTGGGCGATGATCTCGCGGGCCTGCTCGATCTCTGCACCTGTCGGCGGGGAAAAGGTCAAAACCACAGACGGGCGTTTGCCCATTTGCTTCGCCAAGCGGACGGTTTGCGTCATGGCGCGAATGTCCAAGGCCTCGGCACGGGTCGGTATCAATATCAGGTCGGCAACGCTTAAGGCCGCATCCGCAATGTCCCGCTGTTGTGGTGGGCAATCCAATATGACGAGATCGGCTCCAGCCTCCCGCATGGCGTCAAGGACATGGGGTAGGCGGTTGAAATTCACGTCTCGCACTACCGGCGTTTCGCTGCGTCCGGTGGTTTTACGGCGGTCGGCCCAAAAGCAAGCTGACGCCTGCGGGTCCAGATCGAATAGCGCAACGCTCTTGCCCGCATTCTCTGCGGCCACGGCCAAAGCCGTTGCAAGGGTAGTTTTACCAACCCCGCCTTTCTGGGAAATGACCGCTAGAATCTTCATGCTATAGTGCTATAGGGCTGTATGGTTAACGGAGGTTTAACGAAGCGCAGCCCTGCTGTAGGGCTACAGTCGTACAGCCTGCGGGGAGTCGCTCCATCGGTCAAGTAATGACCTGTGCTGCATCGCACCAAATCGCATAGTGATTACTGGCCTTCGGAAATAAAAAAATCGCGACCGCGACAGTCAGGCGATTTTGAATTTCCGGCTATTTGGGGAGTTCTTCAAAAACCGTTCCATAATGCACATTATCCGACCCACGTGGATAAAGGCGATCTCCAGATACGCCGAAAGAACACCTAGTCGGAAACGGCTAGTTACGCCAATGTGCCAAAGTTCGACTCCCCCAGAGACGGACACTCCCGGCAAGCCCCGATGGTTTCCAAAGGACCGTCGGGGTAGCTGGTTATTTGTTACGCGTCACTCAAGGGCTGCATTCTGTAACTGTTCTCGCGACTACTGCATTCCGGGCACCAGACAATCTGCAGAAGAGCGAGATCAAGCGGCGCAAATCGTCCACGCAGGGCAATGAGAGCATCAATATCGACGGCAAATTCATGACCGTTGTTGCAGGTCGCATTGATGCTGATACGCGAGTTCTTGGCTTGTCCGAGAGTCACCTGATGGTGCATATTCAGTTCCCGAAGGCGCGTCGAAAATCGCTCCGTCCCATGCCGGTCACCAAAGGAGATTGGCAAACATACATGTCTGGAGACATGGCAACCTCTAGTATGAAACGCGCGAGGTCCCGCCGCGATATAGAGTGAAATGGACCCAGCCGCAGGTTGAGTCCCTCTGTCACTTGGCCGGTTGCCGGTCCATCAGTCAGACGCGGCGCTCGCACCAATGTCCACTTGAGATCAGAGTCCGCCACCAACCGTGCGTGTTCACGCGCATCATTGAGGATGTCCGGCACAAGCAACTCCATGAGCCGTATCATGGCAAAACGTCCCAGCGATTTTGGATCGCCGGGAGTATCGACAGCAGCCCCAACGAGGGACACAAGCCTTTCAACGCCTTCCGCCTGCATCGCCGCAGCGAGATTATAAGCGAGAGCGGTAAGGGTGCCTTGACCGGCACCGACAGTGCTAATGACTGCGTCACAGTCTCGAACGGCATAGGCGATGCGATCAAGGTGATGAGCTGCGCCCTCGACCAACTTGAGCCGACGCGATGCTAGATCGATATCTGAAGGCGTCCGAGCGTACGCCGTTACGAACAATCCTGCATCTAACGCTTCCTTTAGAACTAAACGGCCCGTGCGACCGCTCGCACCGAAAAGAGTCAACCTCACATTGCACCCCCTTAGCGCAGCCTGCTGGCTCCGAGATTAGGTAAGTGGGTCGGCGTGTGACCGAGCCGACCCACCGCATACCGTTTGCGTTTCATGCAACGGTAATTTCCAAAGCAGGCAGAGAAAAGCGACGGGTTCCGTCGTCCATTGCTGGTGAAAAAGCAAGCCTAAGACGCACAAAAAAGGCCCAGTGTCCTAGGACACTGGGCTAAAGTATCATGCGTCTGCATACAATCAACGAGCGGAGCTTTTGACCGTTGAGAGGCTTTAAACGCACCGATGCTACAAAAGTTGCAATAGGTTCGCGGGCGAACAAATTCAGATTTTATAGAGGGTTAGCTACATATACCGGAGCACATAAACAAGGTGATGCATGGCACCAAACTCTGTCCTTCTTTGCGACTCCAATACCTACCTTCTGGATTTGACTTTTCAGATGCTCCGCATGGCTGGCATGCGACAAGTGACGCTATGCCGCGACACGCATCAGGCATTAAGGGCGGCTGGTGAGCGAAATTATCAAACGATATTGGTTGCAGACGAGAACGCGCCGATCAATGGCCTAGAACTGCTCGTTCGAATGCGTTCAAACAGCTTGCTCAAGGGCGCGACGGTTATCCTGCTCTGCAAAGTCGCGAACAGCGCGAAACTAAAACGACTGCGCATTATCGACCCCAAAGCGCAAATGATTGTGCGTCCGTTTAGTGCGGTTGAGCTGGTGCAACGGATATCTCTGAAATCGACCAGCCCAAAAAAAATCACCGGCGATGAATCCCCCCCCAAGGATGACGAGGATTCATTCTTGCTCTGATTGGCCTTTCCTTCGCGACCTTCGACAGGCCGTCTCGATCTGTAAGATGCTTCATCACAAAGTTGCATTACCTCGGCTCTAACCCCATTCCCCTGCCCAGTCCGAGTTCCTGCCCAAGGGTCGTTTGCAACACCCGTCCCCGGCCTTTAGACAGGGCCGCACGTCGGCCTGCGCTATATACCCTCCACCGTTCTTTCATCACTGCCTTGGCCTCTGCCTGATCGCGTTTCAGGTCGTGGCAGGCGACGACGAAACGATGTCGCGCCTGCGCATATTTGCCCGCCAATTCCTCGTTGAGATCCGCAACGCGCTCCGCAAATCCCTTGCGGATCTGCGTGGCGAATTTCTTGGCCTCGATGTCGTGCTTTCTCTGGATGATCGCGGCGCGTTCCTCGGCGGAAAACGCCGCGACGAACCCGCCCAATAAATCGCCATCGAGGGCACGATCGCGCACGACGGCCGCGGCATGCCAGATGCGCCCGATCGCGGATTTTTCCCCGCGGTCGAAGTCCTGTTTTTCGCTACGCTGACGCATGAACAGGGCCTGCCATTTTCGCGTGTTGGCCTCCTTCATCTCATCGAGTTGCAATTTGGAATGCTGCTTGTGATCCTGAAAGATCGCGTCCTTTTCGGCGCGATAACTGGCTTTCAAGGACGCCCATTCAACATCGTGCTGCTCGTGCATCTGGCGATTTTCAGCGGTTAGGTCGCGGGCCTTTTCGGCCTGCTGCCGCTTCTTGAAGTCGTCGCGCCGGTCGGTGGTCTCGGTCAGCTCCTGCTCGTAGACGTTACGGGGCTTGCGCTTTGCATCCACCTGCTCGCCCTGTGCCCGCTTGTTGGCGTTCTCGAGTCTTCCCTCGGTAATGACAAGGCCATGATCGCGCTCGAACTGGCCCGCCCATTTCGACATTTTCTTTTGCATGTTCGACAGCACGGCGGCTTGCCCGTTGGGCTGCTTCGACGCTGCGGATAGGCCTGTTTCGGGGTCGATCAGATTGACCATAACATGCACATGGGCATGCTTGGTGTCACGGTGCGCGACCGCAAGGGCTTGATACTTTTCCAGCCCAAAAGCCTTGAGGGCACTGGCGACGGCGACACGCTGCATTTCCTCGCTCGGTTCATCCTTCGGATTGAAATTGAGCGAGAAATGATAGGCCGTGTTTTTCGCGGCCTTCCCCTTCTTGATGCCTGCCGCCTCCTTCAACTGGTCGGCACTCATGGCCGTTGCCGCCATGAGACGCCACGCCCGATCTGGGTCGGCGTCGTCCAGATTGAAGGACTGCGCCCAGCCAACACGCTCGGCTGTGGCGGCGCGGCCAGCATCATGGAGAAGATACGCGGCAAGTCCCTTGAAGGACTTACCCGTCGTGATTTCGACCGGGTTCATCGCGGCTGAGCCTGTCAACGTGACGGCGAATGTCGGTGAGGAGCTGGGGTAGAAAGAACGCCTCTGATCGGCCCGCATTCATGTGGTGGGCAATCTGATTCAGATTGACGCCGAGCCGGAGCAACGCGGTCGCCAGCAATGCGCGGTTGCGTTGATCGCCGGCGGACGCCGGCAACGGCACGCCGAGTGCACGCCGGCGCACGAACTCGGACATGGTGAGGCCAGTGGCCCGCACCCGTGTTTCGAGTTCCGCACGCTCCGCCTCCGTCAGCATGACGGTGGTCGGAACGTCGCGCAATTCAGCGGGGGATTTCTTTGGCCGTCCCACGGTCGCCGCGCTCCTGCAAGGGGGTTTTCAGGGGGACTATTCCCCTCTGAACCAGACTGCGTACGCAGGTATTTATGTAAATAAATACACATCTGGCTACCCGAAACAACCAGTATAGCTGCACCCGATTAAGGGGTCATTAACCGCACTCTATCCACCCCCGTCATCCCTTAAACCGCAGCAAGGAAATTCAGTCCCAAACCCTCGTCAAAGGTCGCTGCGCTCCCCTCCTTCGCTGTCGCTCCAGCCTATCGGTGACAAGGGTTCAGGACTGAATTTTCGGGTATGGAAGGACCTAACGGGAAAGACCGTCCGGCCCTCCCCCGGACCCAAACATGGACCACCCCTCTCATGATCGGCGCGGTGCTGCTTTTCGTCCTTGGCCTGCTCGTGCTGGGCGTTATCTCGATGCCGGATTGGGCCATGGCATTTCTGGCGTCGGACTTCTGGGGAAGCTGGGGCGCGTTATCCGAGCGTTATGGCTTCGCACTGGCATGGCAGAACGCCCGCCCGTGGATCGGCTGGGCCATGATCCTGCTGGCCGTCTGGTCAGCTCGCCGCGTCCTGCTGTGGCCCATCCGCCATGCCTATTGGATACGCCGAATTTTTGGCGGGCGTATCTTTGGGGGCGCACGGTGGGCGCGGCCTCGTGATCTGAAACAAGAGGCCATGCTTCAGCAGGGCGGCTTGTTTCTAGGCAACCTTCGGGGACGCGATTTTTTCCATAACGGCGAGGGTCACTTGCTGACCATCGGCGGTGTTGGTGGCGGCAAATCATCCGGTCTGGTCGTCCCTACCCTGATTTCGCTCACCGAGGGCTCGGTGATCGTCACTGACCCCTCGGGCGAGCTGGCCGCGATGACGGCGCGACGGCGGGCCGAGATCGGCCCTGTGGTCTTTCTGAACCCCTTTGGCGAAATCTTCTCTGCCGATACCGGCTTGCATTTTGAGGATGCCGGATTCAACCCGTTCTCGGTCCTCGATCCGGCCAGCTCGTCGTTTATCACCGATGTGAACGCTCTGGCCCGCCTGCTCATGGTCGGGGATCGCAAGGAAAGCGGCTCCTACTGGAACGATGAGGGCGCAGAATTTCTCTCGCTCATGATCGCGTCCATCCGTCTCTACGATCATGCGGACCTTCATAACCTGACTTTCCTCTATCAGGTGGTCCGGGATTCCTCGTCCAACATTGCGCAGCGGCTCGACTGGATCAGGGGCGAAAATCACCTCGCCCTGCGGGACGATGCGCAGCGGTTTTTCGA
The DNA here is from genome assembly GCF_048262375.1 of Roseovarius sp. Taxonomy (GTDB): domain Bacteria; phylum Pseudomonadota; class Alphaproteobacteria; order Rhodobacterales; family Rhodobacteraceae; genus Roseovarius. Next base: position 3,384 of record NZ_JBLXFE010000048.1, on the reverse strand, counting down.
CATCATCGAGAACGCCAAGCCGCAATGGTCGGGCATTGTCTCCAAGGCCGCGCTCGCCACAAAACGCTATGCGCCGACAACGCCGCTCGGCGTCCATGTCGAGAAAAACGGCTTCGACGCCACGCGCCTGAAAACCGAAAAAGTCACGGTCTATATTCTGGTGCCGTCCTCGATGCTGGCCGTCGCCCTGCCCTGGCTCAACATGCTGACCGGCGTTTTTGGCGCGGCCATCGGCAAGCCAGGTCCACGCTCGCCCGTCACTATGCTGATCGACGAGGCCCCGGCCCTTGGATACCTCCCCGATCTGCGCGGCCACATGGCGCAATTCCGCAAAGTCGGCCTGCGGGTGTGGCTGTTCACCCAGACCTATGCCGCCATGGCTGGGCAAGAGCTGTATGGCGACACCGGCATGAAAGAAATCATGGGCCTCGTCACCGTGAAGCAGTTTTTTGCGGTCGAGGAACCCGAGGTGCAACGGATGGTGTCCGAGCTGTGCGGGGTGCGCTCTGTCTCCAACCCATCGAGCACGGGATCGACCGGCGACGTGGGCCAACCCCTGATCCGGCCCGACGAAGTGCGCGGCCTGAGAAAGTGGAGCCAGATAATAATTCGCGGCGGTTTGCACTTCCCAATCAAGGCAAAACTAGTGCCTTACTTCAGTCGCCCAGAGTGGCGGGCGCAGGTCGATGCAAACCCCTATCGGAAGTAAGCAATGCTCGAATGGTTCAAGGAGATTTTCCCCGTCGAAGCCTTTGGCCCGCTGATCGGCGGGGTGCTTCTATGGTTCGGCCTGAATTTTATATTCCTCGCGCCAAGCGTCATCGTGCCGCGCCTCGCTGAACGCTATTACGCGCCCGCCTGCGTTGCCACGGTGACGGCTGGCCGCGCCAATTTCATCAAAACAGTCCAAGAGGATGAGGCCGCCTATAAGGCAAAGCTCACCGATTGGATCGTGGAACAGACTGCGGAATCCAAGCGGCAAGTCGGTGGCGTCCTCGGCCAGATTTTCGGGGCCTACGGACAAGAGGGGCGCGACCTGATGAGTGCCTATGGCGACCAGTTTGCCGATTTCAGCAACAAGGTCGGCGGGCAGGCTTTGGGGCCGTTGCAGCTCAAGGCGCAAGAGGCCCTAACCGAGTGGCAGGGCAAAAAACAGTCCGAGATTGCCGCCATGCGGGCGCAGCAGAAATATGCCGATCCGGCGAGCTTTTGCGGCTGCAATATCTCCGCCGCTATGTCGAACAATGTCGAGCTGGCCCTCTACACGTCCAGCCTGCGCATGTTCAAACCCAAGGGCGTGATTGACCTCGAAAATGGCCGCGTCTTTGAAGCTGAATGCGGCACGGCGCCGGTGGTGTGACGATGGCAAAAAAGACCTATTTCAAAGACGGCTTTCTGGAAGTCACGAGTGAGTTTGTGAAGGCCCGCACCCGCTCGATCCAGCTCTCGACGCTCGAAAGCGTCCATGTCAGCCGTAGGCTATTCCTCGGCACTCTCGCCCTCTGCGGCGGCATGATCCTGTTTGGAATCCTGTTCGGTGATCTGCTCTATATCCACGAAATCGCGTTCCTCGTGATCGTCGGCGCGGGCCTGCTCTGGCTGGCGTGGAATTTTGGCACCTTCACGATCTATTCCAAACTCACCGGCTCGAAGGGCTGGGCGGTGACATGGTGGATCAAGCCCTTGCATCAGATGCGGGCCGCTGTCGAAACCGCCCTAGAGGATCAGGCGGCATCGAAACGCCGCGCCAAAAAAGGCGGGGCGGTGAACCATGACGACGATGATGATGAGGATGAAGACGACGAATAAAACCGGATAGAAACCGCGTCCGCCGCTCGAACCAGTGGCGCGGCTGCCGATCTCCCTGCGGGCGATCTATCCAGTTAAATTTGTTTCATGCCGCATGGCTTCGCGGCGGCGGACCTTTGCAAGCTGCCGCTTCACCCACCGTTTGGTCACGGCGCTATGCTTCTCAATGCGCAATCCGCGCAACGCGGTGAACCATCGGCCTTCCCGTTTGTCGGAGGGTTTGGGCATTAGTGGCCTACTTCCTCAAGCTCTGGGCGTAGGTTTCCAGCACGGCGTTCATGCGGGTTTGATAGCCCTTGCCCATACCGCGATAGGTCTGCAACACCGATTTTTTCACGCGCAGCGTGATCTGTTCGGTGCCTTCCGGCTCGATTAATTGCGCATTCTTCCAAAAATCATCACCAAGCTCTGGAATGTCGCTCGTGTCGATTTCACTGTCCGGAAGTGCGGCCAGTTGCTCTATGGTCAACTCTTTTTCGTAACGCTTCGTCATATCGATTCCTCTCTCCACGTTTGGCAGGTCGGGCGGAAATTATCCGCGTCTTCCCGTCGCGGTCGGTGTGGGTGACGGTCAGAAAAAGAACGCCGTCGATCAGGCCGATGGTGTTTTTTCGCACCTCGCCATAGTCGAACCGATCATCGATTACGCTTAAGATAAAGCCCTCGAAAATCCGGCTGGCAGTCGCAAAACTCACCCCGTGTTTTTCGATATTGATGGCTTCTTTATCGGCGTCCCATTCAAACATCTAACACCTATTGTATATGCAATTTGCATCTACAGTCAAGATTTCTCACCGAATTTTCGACTGGCTTCCTCGAAGACAAAATGGCCTCTCCGCCCCTCAAATCTTCCCGGCCTGTTCCCTGTTCGATGCGGGCCGCAGGCCGCTTCGAACCCGCGCGAAGCGCGGCCTAATGATGTTCCCCGTCCCGATAGGCAAAGCATGCCGCACAAGGCCCGCGCCGTCACCGGCAACGCTGGGGAACCCCTGCAAGGGGTTGACGGCATTAGCGGGCTGGTGTGGCTGGCTTGGTAGATCGGACGAAACAAAAAGACCGATCCGCGAAGCGGATTCCGCATCTCTTCCTCTAAATTAAAAACCTAGATGGGATTCAGTCCGCTCGGCGGACTCACGCTCTTTCCTAAGAGACATGGCCTTGCCGAGGCGGGCCAAACTGGCGGCCAGCTCGTCGTCCTCGACCACAAAGAGCGGCAATTCTTCCGGTGTCAGGCTGGCTTGGTGCGCGTCGAGCGCGGCCCGCCGTGCCGCCTGTGCGTGGCTGAAATCATCCGGCGCGGGAGCTACCCCGGCCAGCCGCCCTAGGAGCTGCAGCGCCTTCCTCGGCAGCGACATGCGGTAGGCGTTGCTAGTCTGTTGCACCTGCGGCCCGCTCTGGTTGCCGGTGGGAACATACCGGCGCAACCAGTCGAGGAATCCATGTGCCCGCAACGCCTTTAAGGCTCGCACAATCGCGTCACGCGACCGTTTGAGCTTGCCCATTAGGTACTCGATGGATGGATCGAGGCGACCGCTGCGGAAATGCACGAGGTTGGCCATCAGGTCCAGAATCTCG
>NZ_JBLXFE010000047.1:0-10255 GCF_048262375.1 Roseovarius sp. | reverse complement strand
GCATCCCGGCCTCCTGCTCCTTGATCATCCCGATTATCTGCGCCTCCGTGAAACGGCTCTTTCTCATTCATCTGCTCCTTCGCGGTTGAGCAGACTCTACATCAGACTGAGGGATCTCGCGGGGGGCAGGTCAGAAGCGGTATGAGTTGATCCCCAGCACGGTGTCTGATTGGCGGCGGATGGCGCGGCAGGGCAAGCTGGTTTTGCCAAACCTGGATGGCATGGATTTTGTGCCTGTTGAGATCGAGGCACCTGTGCCGTCAGCCCAGCCTCTTCCCACCCCATCAACCGGTACAATTGACGTGATCAACGGCGATGTCACCGTTCGTTTTGATGCGTCAACGCCAGCGGCGCGGATCGCCGAGATTGCCCGGGCTTTGGCTACGTGATTGTACCCTCACATAAGGTCCGGATATTTGTGGCCAGCGATCCGGTGGACTTCCGCAAAGGCCATGACGGGCTTGCCGCCTTGGTACAGAGCCACCTGCGCCAGAAGCCCTTTGATGGGTCGGTCTATGTGTTCCGGGCCAAGCGCGCGGATCGCTTGAAGCTGATCTACTGGGACGGCAGTGGGCTGGTGATGGCCTACAAACGGCTTGAAGATAACAGCTTCACATGGCCCGCGGTCAAGAACGGGGTGATGCGCCTGGAACCGGCCCAGTTTGAGGCGCTGTTTGCGGGGTTGGATTGGCGGCGCGTGCGCCCTTTGGAGGTGGCAGCCCCAGCTGCGGCGGAGTGACTCACGGGGTCGTTTGCGCGGGTCATTCTGCCCTTGTTTTGTTATGAGATGGGGCATGACTGTGCCTGACAAATTGCCCGATGACATTGCCGAACTGAAGGCCATCATCCGTGCGCAGCAGGATCAGAATGCGCGGCTTGAGGCCTTGGTCGCCTCGTTCAAGAAGGCGCTCTTCGGGGCCAAATCCGAGAAGATTGACCCGGCCCAGTATGAACTGGAACTCGAGGATATCGAGACCGCCATCGCGCAGGTGGAAGCCGAGATCGACGCGGACGAGCGGACCGCGCCCGTGCGGCCCCCAAAGCCGCGCCAGACCAATCGCGGATCACTACCCAAATATCTGGAACGGGTTGAGGTGGTCATTGAACCCGAGCGATCCTGCGCCTGCGGAACTGAGCGTCACGTCATTGGCGAGGATGTCAGCGAACGACTGGACATCATCCCGGCCCAGTTCCGGGTGATTGTTGCCCGCCGCCCAAAGTACGCCTGCAGGTCCTGCGAAGGCGGGATCGCCCAAGCTCCGGCGCCAGCCCATATCATCGCAGGCGGCATGCCGACCGAGGCCACTTTGGCACATGTCTTGGTCTCCAAATATGCCGATCACTTGCCGCTCTATCGACAGGCCCAGATTTACAGCCGCCAGGGGATTGATCTGGATCGCTCAACCCTGGCCGCCTGGGTTGGCAAGTCGGCGTTCGAATTGACCCCGGTCTATGATGCGCTCATGGCCGATCTGAAGCGCTCCACCAAGCTCTTCATGGACGAAACACCCGCACCCGTTCTGGCACCCGGGCGCAAACGCACCAAAACCGGATACTTCTGGGCGCTGGCCCGTGATGACAGGCCTTGGGGCGGTGATGATCCTCCCGGAGTAGCCTTCACCTATGCGCCCGGACGATCCGGCCAGCATGCAGACAATATTTTGAAAGGCTTCAGCGGTGTCCTCCAGGTCGATGGATATGCTGGTTACAACCGCTTGCTCAAACGCCCTGCGCAGGATGTGACGCTGGCCTATTGCTGGGCCCATGCCCGCCGCAAACTGCATGATGTGACCCAATCTGGCGCAGCTCCAATCGCGCAGGAGGGCCTGGCTCAAATCCAGGCACTCTACCGTATCGAAAAAGACCTGCGCGGCCTGCCTGCCGATCAACGGCACGCTGCACGACAGGACCGCTCAAAACCCATCATCGACGCCTTCGAGCTCTGGCTCGTCCAGAACCGCGCCCGCGTCTCGGCAAAATCGCCGACCGGAGAGGCCCTGAAATACATCGCTAAATACTGGGAAGGGTTATGCCGGTTCCTCGACGACGGTCGCATCGAACTGGATTCCAACGCCGTCGAGCGCACCATCCGTCCCATCGCCCTCAACCGCAAAAACGCGCTCTTCGCAGGCCATGATGCCGGAGCGCAAAACTGGGCCGTCATCGCATCCCTGATCGAGACCTGCAAACTCAACGGGATCGAGCCCCATGGCTATCTGTCCGGTGTCCTGAAAGCCATAGCAGGCGGGCACAAACAAACCGATATCAACCAGCTGCTGCCCTGGAACTACGTCAATCCGGTGTGAACGGCGCACCGCTTACGCCTCAGCGCCCAATTGGGGAATTTTCATCCAGCCGTTTTGGGGAGATTACGTCCAGCACTCACACCATCCGGCAGGACTTCTTCCTGGCGCGCTCGTTCCGGAACATGGACGATCTCAACGACCAGTTCGACGGCTGGCCAAGAGAGGTGGCCAACCCACGTGTGCATGCCACGACCCGCCAGGTGGTGGACGAGGCCTTCGCCGAGGAGGCGTCGAGCCTGACGCCGCTTCCGCTCATTCCCTACAGCGCCGTTTTGACCGTCGAGCGCAGGGTCAGCAAGGATGGGATGCTCTCGATCGGCGGCAACTTCTACTCCGTCCCCGACACCGCGCGGCGGCGGACACTCGAGGTCCAGCACCACGCGACGGAGCTGCGGATCTTCGAAGAGGGTCACCTCATCGCCCGCCATCCGGTACTTGAGGGCAAGGCTCGTCGGCGGGTCGATCCGGCGCACCGAAAGGCTCCTCCGCAGCGACCAGCTCTCCTGCCGACATCCCAGGGTCTGCGACGGCCGCTGGACTTCTACGATGCCGTGGGACGCCGCCTAGCGGCCGAAGGGGCTCGCTCATGACCGAACTACTGGACCGCATCCGCGGCGCGCTGGTGGGCTTGAAGATGCCCCGCGCGCTCGAAGCTCTCGAGCATACCCTGCAACAGCTCGAGAGGGGCGAGATCACCGCCATCGAAGCGATCGACAGCCTGCTGAGCGAGGAATACGCGACGCGGGAAACCCGTCGCATCGATGTCGCGCTGCGCACGGCGAAGCTGCTGCCGGTCAAGACTCTCGAAAGCTTCGACTTCAGCTTCCAGCCCTCCCTCGACCGGGAGCGGATCGCGGCGCTGGCTCAACTCGACTTCATCCGTCGGGCCGAAGTTTTGCACTTCCTCGGGCCGCCGGGCACCGGAAAGAGCCATCTGGCGACCGCGCTCGGCGTTGCCGCGGTCAAGGCGGGCAAGAGCGTTTACCGCGCGGCACTGGCCGATCTGATCGGAGCGTTAACCCAGGCCGAGCGGGAGGGGCGGCTGGCCGAGAAGATCCGCTTCTACACGCGGGCCTCGCTGCTCATCGTCGACGAGATCGGCTACCTGCCTATCAGCACCGGTGGCGCCAACCTGTTCTTCCAGCTCGTCAACGCCCGCTACGAGAAAGGCGCCATGATCCTCACCTCCAACCGCGGCTTCGCTGAATGGGGAGAGGTCTTCGGCGATCCAGTCGTCGCCACCGCGCTCCTGGACCGCCTCCTGCACCATGCCGTGGTCATCCAGATCGAAGGAGCCAGCTACCGTCTGCGCGGCCATGCGGACCTCATACCCGAGCACGTGCGGGCTAATGCACCAATCGCTCCGCCGCCGCCTCCGAAACGCCGGAGACGACCGCCCAAAACCAGAAACGGAGCTGCCGATCACTGAAAGCCGGCTGATCACCGGACCCGAACAAGTGGGGAGTTTTACTTCGGCACTTCTGGGGAAACTTCACGCGGCGTTGACAGATGCCTTCCAAGAAGGTGCCGGACGGCGTTATGACCACGCGCAAGTTCAAGCAGATCGTGTCCTCAATCCGAGAAATCGGGCTGATCGAGCCCTTGTCGGTGATCAAGCCCGATCCGGATGCGCCGGGGTTTCTACTGCTGGATGGCAATCTGCGAGTTCTGGCACTGAAGGAGCTGGGCCAAGACACGGCGCCTTGTCTGATCGCCAAAGATTTCGAGACCTACACGTACAACCACCGGATCAACCGGCTCTCGACGGTGCAGGAGCACTACATGCTGCGCCGCGCCATCGACAAAGGTGTCAGCAAGGAACGGCTGGCGCGGGCCTTCAACGTGAACCTTTCAACCATCAACAGCCGGATCAACCTACTGCACGGAATTTGCCCCAAGGCGGTGGAGCTGCTTCAGGATCATCAGTTCACGCCAGATGTGACCCGGCATCTGCGGAAGATGAAAGCCGCGCGACAAATAGAGGCGGTCGAACTGATGATCGCAGCGAACACGATTACAGCGGCGCACGCAGACGCCCTCCTCAAAGCCACGCCGCCAGAACAGCGCACCGACTACAAGCCACCACAACCGGAAAAGCCCAAGGGAGACCCGCTGGAACAGATCGTCAAGCTCGAGCGCGAGATGAGTCAGGTGCAGGAGAAGTACAAGCATGCCGAAGAAAACTACGGGTCTGAGCTTCTGAACCTCGTCGTCGCCAAGGGCTACCTGAAAAAGCTGATGGAGAATGAGGCCGTGCGGTCCTACGTGGCGCGGCACGCGTCCGAGATCCTTGAGCAGTTCGAACTGGTGCTGAACACCGTCAGCATGGAGGAAGCAGTGGAACAGGCTGAGCGCGAGGAAGGGTCGAACGAGGTCTGGTCGGCAGAACAAACCCTACCAGATGGAAGTGATAATGACGCACCATAGGACTGGGGACCGAAAGATAGTCCCAACTGATCTGTTTGGCTTGGGATCAACCGCCAGCATGTTTGCTCAACTGTCCGATCAACAGGCGTCGTGGTGCGCTGTCTCGAGAGCCAATCGCCATGCCCTCTTGGGGCCGATGACCAGCCGCCGCATGAACCGGCCTTGCGCTGACGGGGTCGTTCAGTTATGAACTTCTTACATGACCAGACTACATGTTGGTGATGCGTATCAGCGCAAAATGCAGTCTGCCGGCTGAGTGAGGCTCCGCGGTGGCTTGTTCACTCGGAGCGTGGCTCAGCTTATGCGCTGGTAGTGTCAAAAACTTCTCGGCAATTTCAGTTTCTCGCTTGTTTGCGCGCGCAGCATTTGCTACCGCTCAAAACTGAGCGATGCGGAAATTGTTCTCGACATCAGATTCTCATTCAACAAGGCGCCTCACAGGCAGTCCTTGTGCGGTAGCCTGAAAAAATCCCAAAATGACCAGCAAGCGCACCAAGCTGCAGGAAGACACGCATTTTCGCGTGCTTCGCCTCCTGCAAGAAAACCCGGAGATGTCACAACGAGAGTTGGCTGAAGCAGTTGGGGTAAGCGTTGGAGGCATGCATTACGTGCTGAATGCCCTGATTGAGAAGGGCTTGGTTAAGTTGGGGAAATTCACTGCGGCAGAGGACAAGCGCCGATATGCGTATGTCCTGACCCCGAAAGGCATCAGGGAGAAGTCGTTGATTACCGGCAGGTTCCTGAAGCGTAAACTGGCGGAATACGAAGCCCTGAAGGCCGAAATTGAATTGCTGCAGGATGAGCTTACCGAAGAAGGCAAACCCGGCGCCATTGGCAAGAATTTCTAGAAGTCGTTTTGCGCGCGGAGAGTTATCAGAGATAAAGACATGCAGAACATTTCAAAACCTGTTGAGGGACCTAATCTGCGCCTGCGGTTGATCGACCCGGATGATTCCGCATATGTGTGCGGCTTGCGCACCGATCCTGCCTTGAACCAGTACTTGTCCACGGTCGACGGGACGGTCCAGGATCAACGGCGCTGGATTGAGACTTATAAGGATCGTGAGGCGCGAGGAGACGAGTTTTATTTCATCATCGAGCGACGCGATGGCCTGCCCTGCGGGACCGTGCGGCTTTACGAAATAACCGCCGAACACTTCACTTGGGGCAGCTGGGTACTTGACGCAAGGAAACCACGCAAGGCCGCGCTGGAAAGCGCTCTTTTGTCGTTCGGGTTTGGGTTTCATTATTTGGAACTCAACGTAGCGCGTATCGACGTCCGGGCCGACAACGACCATGCAATCGCATTCTATCAGCGTTTAGGCATGACTGAAATCGGGCAATCTACCGATGAGATCGAATTTGAGTATACGCGCGCCCAGTACGAGGCGGACAAGCCGGCTTATTTAAAAATAATCGAAAACGAGGACAGCGAATGACTGGCATTTCTTCCGACGCGATCGTTCCAGGCTCCGCGAAGATCGATGCCTCGGTGACAATCGGGTCACGCGTCGTACTCGCTGGGGATGGGATCGAGTTGCATGCGGGTGTACAGTTGGATGCGGCATGCGTCGTAGGCGCAAACGTCACCGTGGGGCAAGGTGCTTGGGTCCGGGCTGGCGCGGTCGTGCTCCGCTCGGTCCCCCCAAACTCGATCGTCGAAGGCAATCCGGCACAGGTCGTTGGTTACAGAGAACGGACCGGCGCGGACAGCCTGCCAGACCCGCGCCAAATTGACATAAGCACACATGATCACGTCACCAGGCCGGCGCGCGTGCCCCTCGGTATAGGTGACTGCGCCCTCTATCTAATGCGGCGCATCGAGGACGCGCGCGGTGGCTTGACGGTGGGCGAAGTGCCTACCGAGGTGCCTTTTTCTCCGGCCCGGTATTTTGCCGTTTTTGATGTACCCTCGGTGGAGTTGCGCGGTGAACATGCCCACAAGCACTGTCAGCAGTTCCTGATCTGCCTGCATGGGTCCTGCAGGGTGCTACTCGACGACGGAGACCGCCGCTGCGAAGTGACGCTGGACCGGCCGGACATGGGCGTGTTCATGCCCGAGATGATTTGGGGCACCCAATACCGCTACAGTCCTGATGCAGTGCTGCTCGTTTTCGCATCGCGGCCCTACGAAGCCGACGACTACCTGAGGACCTACGAGGAATTTCTGGCAGAGCTCGAAAGGACGAAAAAATGAAAGTCCCTTTCTTAGACCTAGGCGCCGCCTACCGTGAATTAAAGCCAGAAATTGATGCGGCAGTCCAGCGTGTGCTCGAGAGCGGCTGGTACATTCTTGGCCCCGAGGTCGAGGCATTCGAAGCCGAATGGGCCGCGTATTGCGAGGCCAAACACGGGGTGGGACTGGCAAATGGGCTTGACGCGCTGACGCTGGCTCTGCGCGCGCTCGATATTGGACCGGGTGACGAGGTCATTGTGCCCTCGAACACCTACATCGCGACCTGGCTTGCCGTCACCAAGGTGGGCGCGACGCCTGTGCCCGTCGAACCCGACCCGGCGACGTACAATATCGACCCAGCGCGCATCGAAGCGGCGGTGACGCCACGGACCCGCGCCGTTTTGCCCGTCCATCTTTATGGGCAACCGGCAGATATGGACCACATCTTGAACATAGCGCGGCGTCACGACTTGCGCGTCATAGAAGATGGCGCGCAAGCGCATGGTGCACGTTACAAGGGCCGCCGCATCGGAGCCCATGGCGATATTGTCTGCTGGAGTTTCTACCCTGGAAAGAACTTGGGCGCCCTTGGCGATGCCGGCGCTATCACCACAAACAACCCCGCCTTGGCGCAACGCGTAGCCGTACTGCGCAACTATGGCTCAAGCCGGAAATATGTGAATGACGAGCAAGGCGTCAACTCGAGGCTCGACCCGATCCAGGCCGCGGTCTTGCGCGTTAAACTTGCGCATCTCGCCACGTGGACAGAGCGCCGCCGCGCAATCGCATCTGTTTACAGCGAAAATTTGCAAGGCACCGACTTAATCCTGCCGCAAGTGCCGAATTGGGCAGAGCCCGTCTGGCACCTTTATGTCGTTCGTCACGGCGAGCGCGAGGCCCTTCAGGCCAAGCTGAACGAGCAAGGTATCGGGACTCTCATCCATTATCCGATCCCGCCACACATGCAAGACGCCTACAGCAACCTTGCCATGCCGCCCGAAGCATTCCCATTGGCACGCGATCTTGCCACCCATGTCCTGAGCCTACCGATGGGGCCCCATCTCTCTCTCGAGGGCGCGAAAAAGACCATATGCGTACTTAAAAATGCCGTCTGACTTTGTTGGCAACCAGATGGGCGCGATTTTTTTGGACGGGTCATTTCTTATTTTCGATACCAACTCAGCTAATTCGCATGGATATCGTCAAAGCCCCGTTAACGGTTTTAAAGCAAATCTCTGCTTGCAACTGGTACGTAACGAACAGAGTTCGTGCTCCATTCAATGCATCCGGTGCAGACCCCGCACCATAAATCGTACGTATTTGACAAATTAAAGTGAACAAACAAGTGGCTGCACCCGATGCCTGAAACAGCACGCGGATTACTTCGGTCTATGGCCGTAATCGGGACCGCCCAAGGCGCAAGCATTGTCATTTCGATCATTCGGATGAAACTTCTAGCCCTTATGCTGGGTCCTACTGGCGTAGGCCTGCTTAGCATCTATTCGAGCTTACAAGACATGTCGTCTCAGGTCGCTGGTTTGGGTGTGAACTCTAGCGCAGTTCGGGAAATTGCTAGTACGCGCGGAGACGAAGTGACCCTTAGTCGCGTGCGATGCGTGCTTATGGGCGCCCATCTCATTCAGGGCGGATTGGCAATGGCTGTCATTTGGATCCTGCGAGAGCCTATCTCGATTTGGCTTTTCGGCGATGAATTTCGTGCGTCGGAGGTTGGACTTATCGGTGTGGCAGTCTTTCTGACCCTGGTGTCGCTGGCACAGACGGCATTGCTGCAGGGTCTGCGAAGGATCGACGACCTCGGTCGCCTAACTGTATTGAGCGCACTCGTGGCAAGCATCAGTGGACTTTGGGCTGTTTGGATCTTGAGAACAAGTGGCTTGATCTGGTTTGTGCTAGTTTCGCCGCTTACTTCAATGATCATAGCCTTCTATTTCGTCCGTCGCCTGCCGACCCTAGCAGTCAAAGACCTTCCGATCGCAACGATTTGGAGCATCTGGAAACCTATGGCCAAGTTGGGACTTGCCTTTATGCTTGGCGGCCTTGCTTCAACTGCGACCCTGCTTATTGTTCGCGGACAGATCGCACATGATTTGGGGCTTTCGGAAGCAGGTCAGTTTGCGGCCGCCTGGAGCATCACAATGACGTATGTGGGATTTATGTTCACGGCTATGGCAGCGGATTATTATCCTAGACTGTCTGAGGTAATTAAGGATCGTACGGCAACCATAGCCTTGATGAATATGCAGGCGCAGTTTGGCTTAGCCATTGGTGGGCCTTTCCTTCTTCTTTTAATCGGCAGTGCGCCAGTTTTGGTCCCGTTAATGTACTCGTCGGAATTTTTATCTGCTGTCGAGCTGCTTCAATGGCAAGCGGTGGGCAACGTTTTCAAAATTGCTGCTTGGGCTTTGGGCCTTGCCGTAGTTGCATCCGCTCGCAGCATGGTATTTATCCTTCTACAGCTGAGCTTCAATGTGCCGTTCTTGTTGATGCTTTTTCCTACACTTTCATACCTAGGCGTTTTAGCAGCTGGGCCCGCTTTCACTATAGCATACGCACTACACTTTTTAGCCACTTGGGCTTCTGTACGGTATCTACATGGTTTTCGCTGGCAATCTCCAACTCTTGGTCTGTTGATGTTGCATGTGGGCCTTGCCTCAGGGCTTCTGATACTCGCCCTTTATCATCCACTCGCCGCCACAGTGATTTCTCCGGTCCTTGCCCTTGGGGCCGGGATTATCGGACTGCGCATTGTTGTTGCGAAAACAGGCTCCGAGACCCGGTTGGCACGAGTTTTCTCAAGAGTCGGTTGGCCAGTGGGGGATAATTGACCTGCCACTGAACTTTCATCCAGCCGCGACCGGAGCCCGATTGGTGTTTACGCCAATCGGCGCAGGGTGAGCAATCGCCCGACGCGCGGAGCTATCATCTCGCGCAGCGGGGCGGGCGATTGCGGTGGTCAGGGTCCGCGCGTAATCAGCAGGGGTCTGATAGTCCAAGGCCGAGTGCGGGCGTTCGGTATTGTAGTCGGCGGCCCAGGCCCCGATCACGATCCGCGCGTGTGCTAGGTTGCGGAACATCGTCTCGTTGAGCAGCTCGTCCCGCATCCGGCCATTGAAGCTCTCCACGAAGCCGTTCTGCATCGGCTTGCCTGGCGCGATGTAGTGCCACTCGATCCGCTGGGTGGCAGCGAAGGTTAACATCGCGTTACTGGTCAGTTCGGTGCCGTTGTCAGAGACGATCATCCCCGGCTTTCCGCGGCGCTCGATCAGGGCCGTCAGTTCACGCGCCACTCGGCGCCCCGAGATGTAAGCGCTCAGTCGTAGCCCTA
>NZ_JBLXFE010000046.1:0-10345 GCF_048262375.1 Roseovarius sp. | reverse complement strand
AACCTGCTTGCGTTGTTGCGCGAGTATTGGCGCGAGTCCCGCCCTGAAGGCTGGCTTTTCCCGGGCAAACCCAAGATCAATCCGCTGTCGCCGCGACAGTTGAACCGGGCGTTCACCTCGGCCAGCGGCAACACCGACAGCCTTGACGTCGGCGTCGGCACCGACATGAGCTACGTCTGGGGCCTGGAGGCCAATCTCATCGGTGAGTGCCTTGATGCTGATGGCGCCACGCAACTGTCGCGCAGCCGTTCGAGCAGCATCTTGTGCCTCAGGGTCAACATCTCGGATTGCATTATTGATGTTCGCGTTGTGAAGAGCGACGGGATCGATGTCTTTTTCGGTCAGAAGCCGGACAGACGAAGCAAACTTCTTCTCCTGTACCCACCAGGCAATAACCTCCATCTCTTCCATGAAGGATCCAGAAACGAGGCCAGCGGTTGGCTTGACTGTACAGGCGACGCGCTCTCCTGAGGCCTTGACGACCAGCATGTCGAAGGTGTGTTTGTGTTCGCCGCGCGACCCAAATTTGAAACGCACCTGCTCACGAACATCAACAATATCCGGCCGAGCGAAGAGGATGCTTTGGTGGTCAAATTCGAGTTTGGATTCAGACTGGATATGCACACCCAAGCGAACGGCAAAGACATAAATCAGGGTCAAAAGCCCAAGTACGGAAACCCGCTGGTGCTCTTGCTGAGCATGCCACCCGTTGAGGAGGCGGCACCCATCGCCTGCGAGCCTGGCAAAATTGACTTCATAACCTTCTTCCTGAACCGGGCTCGTGTTCCAGTAGGCTGGCGTTGTGCGCCTTCATAGAGCGAGCCCGCGAGGAAACACATTCCTGCTCGCAAACGCCCGCGAATAATTTCCGGGACCACTGCAGCACCAAAAGAAGCATTGCGGCCTGTCAGAGAAATCGGAATTCATGGACACCATTTGGGGTTGAGCAGCGGATGTTTTGCTGCATAGATTGCCATTAACCTCCACCGACAACGCCTCCTGATTTTCACGCACTTTCATAAAGTTACCAGACATGACCGCACTTGATGACCTATTGAATTCGTACAGAACCGCGGCAGTTACGGAACGCGAAAAAGGTACCTACCTCGAGCGTCTCGCCTGCGCCTTTCTGATGACTGATCCGGTCCAGGCGGAGGAATATTCCCAGGTGTGGACATGGTCCGACTGGGCCAGCGAGACTGGGCGAAACGCCAAGGACATCGGGATAGACCTGGTCGCCAAGCTTCGGAATGAGGAAGGCTTCGCGGCGATACAGTGCAAGTTCTACGCGGCGACGCATCGGATCCAGAAAGCGGACATTGACAGCTTTATCTCCGCGTCCGGCAAGGCTCCCTTCGTCCGGAGGGTGGTAATCGACACGACCGAGGTGGACTGGGGAACCAATGCCGAGGAGATGGTCACGGGGCAATCCATTCCCGTTGTTCGCCTATCACTGACACATCTGCGGGAAAGTCCGATCGACTGGGCGCTTTTCGGGGTCAAGGGCGAGGCTGTCCTTTCAGCCAAGAAAAAGCTCCGCCCCCACCAGATCGAGGCGCTTGACGCCGTCCGCGCCGGGCTGGCGGAAGCTGACCGAGGCAAGCTCATCATGGCCTGCGGCACCGGCAAAACCTTCACCTCCCTGAAGATCGCCGAAGACCTCGTCGGCAAGGGAGGCCGCG
The DNA here is from genome assembly GCF_048262375.1 of Roseovarius sp. GTDB lineage: Bacteria > Pseudomonadota > Alphaproteobacteria > Rhodobacterales > Rhodobacteraceae > Roseovarius. The sequence goes on along the minus strand of NZ_JBLXFE010000046.1, from coordinate 8,663 downwards.
TCCTTTTCATGGTGCCGTCTCTGGCCTTGATGTCCCAGACCGTCCGGGAATGGACAAACGACACCGACACTCCGCTAAGGTCCTTTGCCGTCTGCTCGGATGCGCAGGTCGGCAAACGTCGGGTGTCGAACGATGATGCCGCCGAAATCGAGGCGCATGACCTCGCCTTCCCGGCGACCACCAACCCGGAACGGCTGGTGGCCAAGGCGGGTCAGGATGATCCCGAACGCATGACAGTCGTGTTTTCGACCTACCAGTCCATCGGCGTCCTCGATGCTGCGCAGACGGCCGGACTGCCGCCCTTCGACATAATCATCTGCGACGAGGCGCACAGGACCACCGGTGCCACGCTGGCCGGTGACGAGGACTCCAATTTCGTTCGCATCCACGACGACAGCTATGTCGCCGGCCGCAAGCGTCTCTACATGACCGCTACGCCGCGGATCTTCGGCGATGCGGTGAAGACCAAAGCGGACGAGGAAGCCGCCGTGCTGGCCTCCATGGATGACGAGGCGCTCTACGGCAAGACGCTGCTCCACAAGGGCTTTGGGTGGGCCGTTCAAAAGGGTCTGCTCACCGACTACAAGGTGATCGTCCTCGCCATGGACGAAGGCCTCGTCAGCGCCAATGTCCAGAAACGTCTGGCTGACCAGAACTCCGAACTCGACCTCGACGACGCCACCAAAATCATTGGCTGCTACAAGGCGTTGACGAAGCAGAACCTGAAACAGGATATCTCCTTCGATCCGAAACCGATGAAACGCGCCCTTGCCTTCTGCAAGAGCATCGCGGCCTCCAAACTTATTCGAGACGAGTTCGCCCATGTCGTGGCGGAATACACGGGCGATGATGCCCTGATCGAGGAAGACGCGCCCGCCGATCCCGACCGTCTCGACATCGAGATCGAGCACGTCGACGGCACCTTCAACGCCAAGTCCCGCAACCAGCTTCTCGACTGGCTGAAGGACGACGCCGAGGGCAACACCGCCCGCATCCTGACCAACGCCCGCTGCCTGTCCGAGGGTGTCGACGTTCCCGCGCTTGATGCGATAATGTTCCTGCATCCGCGCAAATCCCTGATCGACGTTGTGCAGTCCGTCGGCCGCGTCATGCGCCGTGCCGAGGGCAAAAAGATGGGCTACGTCATCCTGCCCGTGGGCGTCCCTGCCGGCGTCGAACCCGAGGTAGCCCTGCGCGACAACGAACGCTACCGCGTCGTCTGGCAGATCCTGAACGCCCTGCGCGCCCACGACGAACGCTTCGACGGCACCATCAACCAGGCCTCCCTCGGTCAGGACGTCTCCGACCGCATCGAGATCGTCGGCGTCACCCGGGAATCCGAGGAGCTGAAATCCATCACCCACGAGGTGACCGAACTCCCCACGCGCAGGGCGCAGCCCCAGGCCGGCGTTGGCCAGGGCGGCGACCGTGGCGACATCGTCATCGAAGGCCCCTCTGCCGAGCAATACGAACTCTTCATCGACGAATTCTCCAAGGCCATCATGGCCAAGATCGTCAAGAACTGCGGCACCCGCGATTACTGGGAAGACTGGGCCACCAACATCGCCGAGATCGCGCAGCGCCACATCTCGCGCATCACTGGCATCCTGGCTGAACCGGGCACCAAGGCCCGCGAGGCCTTTGACGGCTTTCTCGCCGAGCTGCGGGACGACTTGAACGACAGCATCTCGGAACAGGACGCGATTGAGATGCTGGCCCAGCACCTCATCACGCGCCCGGTGTTCAAGGCGCTCTTCGCCGGGCACCAGTTCACCGACCAGAACCCCGTCTCGCGCGCCATGCAGCAGGTGCTGGACGTGCTGGACGAGAACCGCATCGACAAGGAAACCAAGGACCTTGAGAAATTCTACGACAGCGTCCGCAACCGCGCCCACGGTATCACCGACCCCCAGGCCAAACAGCGCTTGATCGTCGAACTTTATGACAAGTTCTTCCGCAACGCCTTCCCCCGCACGACCGAGAAGCTGGGCATCGTCTACACGCCGGTCGAGATCGTCGATTTCATTCTGCACTCGGTCAACGAGATGTTGCAGGAGCACTTTGGCCAGTCCCTCGGCTCGCGCGGCGTCCACATCATGGACCCGTTCACCGGCACGGGCACCTTCATCACGCGGCTGCTGCAATCCGGCCTGATCGCGCCGGAGGAGCTGGAGCACAAGTATCGCCACGAGATCCACGCCAATGAGATCGTTCTGCTGGCCTACTACATCGCCGCGATCAACATCGAGGCGGTCTATCAGGGCGAGGCCAAGAAGAACGAGTATGTCCCCTTCGAGGGGATCTGCCTCACCGACACCTTCCAGATGTATGAGGGCGACGACGAACTGGCGCTCTACATGCCCGACAACTCCGAACGCCGGACCCGGCAGAAAGAGCTGGATATCCGGGTGATCGTTGGCAACCCGCCGTATTCTGCAGGTCAGACAAACGCGAATGATAACAATGCAAACGTCGGATATCCTGCACTCGACGAAAAGCTTCGCAGCACCTACGCGGCCAGATCAGGGCAAACCTCTGTCAAAAGCCTATATGATAGCTACATTCGTGCATTCCGCTGGGCATCTGACAGGATCGGGAGCGCTGGTGTATTAGGGTTCGTAACAAATGCGGGCTGGGTGGAAGGAAATTCCGCAGATGGCATGAGAGCTTGCCTCGCAGAAGAATTTAGCAATCTTTACGTCTTCCATCTTCGCGGAAATCAAAGAACCACGGGTGAACGGTCACGCCGCGAGGGAGGGCAAACGTTCGGATCAGGCAGTCGTGCGCCAATAGCGATTTGCATCTTCGTAAAGGACCCCGACGCACCAGAGGCAGGAAAAATCTACTTCCATGACATCGGCGACTATCTTACTCGCGATCAAAAGCTGGCCATCGTGCGAGATTTTGGAAGTGTCAGTGGTGTAGTGGAGCGCCAAGCCTGGCAGGAGATTGTTCCCAATGAGCATCATGACTGGATTAAACAACGAAGCGGTGAGTTTGAAAAATTCCTTTCGATCGGAGACAAGAAGGACAAAACTGCTCTCACTGTGTTTTCCACATACACACTCGGCGTTGCCACGGGTCGCGATGCGTGGTGCTATAATAATTCGACAAAAAAATTAATGGAGAACATTTCGAGCTTGATTCGAGAATACAACGATATTCTTGCTCGAGGAAATGCGTCTGGAAACCTTGAGGATTTTGAAAGAGCTCTCAAAGTCGATCCTACTAAGATTAGTTGGAATCGAAATTTTACCAACGATCTCCTGCGCGGAAGACGACATGCGTTTCACGAGACTTCGGTGCGTCTGGGGCTCTATAGGCCGTTCTCAAAATCCCCTCTGTATTTTGGACGAGACCTAAACGCGATGATCTATCAGATACCCAAAGTTTTTCCAAATGATGAGGTAGAGAATCGTGCGATTGGAATGTCTGGTCCAGGATTTAGAGGAGGATTTACTGCCCTCATGACAGGTTGCATCCCTGCGCTCCATGCAGCGGATCGAGATGGTGCTCAATGCTTCCCCCTCTACCTCTACGACCAGCAGGACGAGGAGCCTGGCGGTCTCTTCGAAGGCCAGTCCTCCGGCCTCCAGCGCCGTGACGCGATCACCGATGCCGGGCTGGCGCATTTCCAAGCGGCCTATCCGGCCGAGGAGATCACCAAGGAGGACATCTTCTACTACGTCTACGGCCTGCTGCATTCGCCCGACTACCGCGACCGCTACGCAGACAACCTGACCAAGGAACTGCCCCGCATCCCCTGCGTAAAGACCTATGCCGATTTCCGCGCCTTCTCCGAAGCCGGACGACGCCTTGGCGACCTGCATGTGAATTACGAGACGGTGGAGCCCTACCCCGTCACCTACAAGCAGGGCGATCCGCGCACTTGGGTGGTGAAGGACCCGGTGGCCTTCTACCGCGTCACCAAGATGAAATTCGCCGGCAAGCGCGGTGACACCGACAAGACCAATGTGATTTACAACGCCAACATCGCCATGACCGACATCCCGCTGGAGGCATACGACTACGTCGTTAACGGAAAGCCCGCGCTGGAATGGGTGATGGAACGCCAGGTGGTCAAGACCGACAAGGCCAGCGGCATCGCCAACGACGCCAACGACTACGCCAACGAAACCATGGGCGACCCGGCCTATCCGCTGGATCTCTTCCGCCGCGTCATCACCGTGAGCCTCGAGACGATGAAGATCGTGAACGCACTGCCGAAGCTGGACCTGCCGAAATGAGTTTTCTGCGGCTGCTTCCGGTTATCTTCATGATCCCGTCCATTTCAGCGGCACAGAGCTTTTCCTGTGGCATCGGCGATCGGCCAGCCTGTCTTGGATATGGCGATACGGTTTGCTCCAGCCGCGGAAAATGCGTCAGCCAAGACGCCGCCTGCTTTGAAAGCTACCAATGCAATTACGAAGGGTTCACCTGCAAATCGAACCTCACCGAATGCGCTGAGGAATACGATGGGCTCCAGACCCGCTACAACTCGCTCGTCAACGATTACAACGAGCTGTTGGATGACAGTCGGGAAATGCGCGATGCATTCAAAACCGCCCTGGAGGAGCTGGATGAGACGCAGAACGCATTATCGAATGTTCGCTCCGATCTGTTCTTTGCAAGACAGGAGCTTGATGACGCACAGGACGCTTTGACAGAAATACAAACTTGCATCGAAGGGCTTGGACGTTTCGACGATCCGACCTCCTGCCTGCACTGATTGCCCCACGAAAGGTCATTCCATTGCTGAATTTCTTCAAACGTCGAGCGGCGGTGAGTCGTGAATTCCCCTCAGGCCCCTTTCGATTTGTCGCGCTTGACGTGGAAACCGCCAACCATGATCGGGCCAGCATTTGTCAGATCGGTGTCGCGTGTGTCCGCGCTGACAATTCCATCGAAACCTGGATGACCTACGTCGACCCCAGAACATCGACATGGGCATTCACCGACCTACATGGGATCAGCCAATCCACCGTCAGAGGAGCGCCGAGTTTCGCGGACGCCCTTCTGTTGCTCGAAGCCCCGCTCAGCGGCCTCACCGTCTACCAGCATTCTGGCTTCGACCGAAGCGCGTTCCGAGCCGCATGCACAGCACTCAAACGCGATGAACCCGTTTGGAACTGGCAGAACAGCGTGACCGTTGCCCGTCGTGCATGGCCTGAGTTGAAGGGAAACGGAGGGCATGGGCTCGCGTCGCTGAAGTCGCATCTGCGGCTATCTTTCGATCACCATGATGCCGGGGAAGATGCCAGAGCTGCGGCCGAAGTTGTCTTGCATGCGGAAAGGGCAAAAGGCCTAAAGGTCTGTTTCCACGACGCCTGAGCCATGCGTCGCGGCAATCAGCGATTGCCGTCAGATATCGCCACCGAGATTGCTGCTCTGTCGCCACTGAGCCTGAGGACGAAACCGCAGCTCAGATGTCAGAGACACATGCTCGTCCCCGTGTCAGGAACGGCAAAAAACTGGGGCAAGGCCAGCTTCATTTTCTTGCTCAGAACTGCTATGCCTCAGAAAACACGGAAAATTTAGGCCAATGAAACTCACTTCCAATCCCATCTTGGCTGTTTTTTCTGACCCTCTGCGACGGCATGCTCGCACATTGTCCATTCAAGATGCTGGTGTCGGCGTTGACGGTAGGACTCCATGCGTTGTTGGGTTTGGTGAAATAGCCACGGCCCCACGTCAGAAGAAGGGATTGTTGTTTTCAACTCTCACCCTGACTCTCGATGGGGGAAGGCAAATCCTGCTGCCGGCTGTGCGCGCTTCTGCCGCTCGATCCTTTGCGGAAGCAACCGAACAGGCCTGGACGCGGTTCAACATCAACAAACTCACCGAGGAGGAGTCTGGGATTTCCAGCCTCCTCGCCTCGTTGGAAGCTCTGAAGACACTGCAGCAGTACCCTTCTGCGCATCTGGTCGACCCTCTGGCCAGGCATGCTGCAAATATGAACAGCAGGGTCCTTTCCAAGCTGAACCCAGAAGCGGTGGGGGAACAGGCAATCAAACGCGTAGCGCCGATTGCTACTCTTGCGCGAGATCCTCACCAGATACGAGAAGCGGCGATCAATGCCTTCGTTGATCGACAACTTACCGAATGGAAAGGTTTCTTCGACACCGTTGAGTCAATGCCACTGACGCCTGAACAACGGTTGTCCGTCGTGGTCGATGAAGATGCCACTCTGGTTCTTGCTGGCGCAGGATCGGGCAAGACCAGCGTCATTACCGCCAAAGCCGCTTACCTGTTGAAAGCCGGCATTAGAACGCCCGAAGAGCTCCTCTTGTTGGCCTTTGCAAAGGATGCGGCGACGGAAATGTCAGAGCGGATCGAAGCACGATGCGGCGTGCCGGTTGCGGCCCGTACATTCCACGCGTTGGCCTATGATATCATCGGCGAAGTCGAAGGCGAAAAGCCACCGCTCGCCCCGACTGCGACTGATGACAAGGCATTCCTCTCGCTGATCAAGGACATCCTGCGGGATATCGTCAGCCGCTTGGTCGAAGTGGCCGAAACTGTGATCGGCTGGTTCGCGGGATTCTTCGATGACTTCCCCGAGCCCTGGGACTACCAGTCCGCTCACGATTGGTATTCCGAAGTCGAAAGCCGCAACCTGCGGACGATGAAAGGCGACACCGTCAACAGTTTCGAAGAACTCCTGATCGCGAACTGGCTCTACCGGAACGGCATCAAATACGAGTACGAACCAACCTACGAGCACAAGCTGAAAGGGACCGGTCGGCGAGCCTACACACCGGATTTCCGCCTAACGGAGAGTGGCGTCTATCTTGAACACTTCGGCGTTCGGAAAAGACGATTGCGCGACGGCACCGTAGAACTGACGACAGCGCCCTTTGTCGATCGGGATGAATACCTCGAAGGCATGGAATGGAAACGCCAGGTCCATGCAGAACATGGCACAGTCCTTCTCGAGACCTACAGCTGGGAGCGCGAGGAAGGCCGCCTGCTCGAAGCGCTCGCAGAAAAACTCGCCCCCCATGTTACTTTCCGGCCCATCCCGGACATCGAGATCTACGACCAAGTCACGCAGGTCGGCGTGGTAGACAGCTTCACATCGCTCATCGCCACCTTCCTGCGGCATTTCAAGAACGGTGGCTACCGGATCGACGATTGCGCAGACAAGGCATCAAACTTGAAGATGGGCAAACGCGCTGAGGCATTTCTCAAGATATTCGGCGCCGTTTTTCGTGAATATCAGTCCAGACTCGGTGAGCGTATTGATTTCGAGGACATGGTGAACCGGGCCACTTCGCTGGTGGAGAACGGGCGCTACGAAAGCCCCTTCCGCCACATCCTTGTCGACGAGTTTCAGGATATCTCAACCGGCCGCGCAAAGCTGATCAAGGCACTCAAGGCGCAGCATGCAGATGCAAAAATCTTCGCTGTAGGAGATGACTGGCAGTCTATCTACCGGTTTGCGGGGTCCGACATCCATATCATGAGGAACTTCGGAACCGAGTTCGGAGGAAAATTTGCCGGCCAATCCGGAGTTCACCGCGCGGTTGACCTTGGCAGAACCTTTCGTTCCGTGGACAAGATCGCACTTGCTGCTCGGCGCTTTGTCCTCTGCAATCCCGCACAGATCACGAAGACGGTCATACCTGCTGGTGAAACAGATCAGCCTGCAATCAGGATCGCTTGGACGAGACGCGAAACCGGCGATCAAGTGATGGAGGCAAGCCTGGCTGCGCTGGCGTCAGAACCGACGGTCAGCGACCGCCAACCTTCAGTGCTACTGCTTGGTCGATACCGTTTCCTCGAACCGAATTTGCGAGACCTCCGCCGACGGCATCCTGGACTGTCGATCAACTTCAAGACCATCCATGCCTCGAAAGGGCTGGAAGCCGATCACGTCATCATTTTGGGCGCGGACAATGCCCGGATGGGTTTCCCCTCGATGATCGTGGATGATCCCCTGCTGAGCCTGGTCTCGCCAGAAGCCGAGCCCTTCACCAATGCAGAAGAACGACGCGTAATGTATGTCGCCATGACGCGCGCCAGGCGCACTGTCACAATCATGGCATCGGAAGCCCGTCCATCACCCTTCGTCACGGAACTTCTGAAGGATCCGAGCTACGACGTCGCCAGCCCGCGGGAAGCGGCTGAACATACGCACACCTGCCTGCAGTGCGGCGGACGCTTGCTCCATATGCCCGGCCAGGATGGACCTGGCTGGTATCGTTGCGAGCACGTGAAGCTCTGCGGAAATCGGATGCCCGCATGCCCCGGCTGCGGCATCGGCTTGCCGCTACGTGAAACGCCTGGAAAAGAGCCGACCTGCACGGATTGCGGCGCTATTCAGCAAGCGTGCCCAATATGCCCTGATGGCTGGCTGGTTGAACGAAACGGGCGCTTCGGACCGTTTCTCGGATGCGTCCGCTTTCCCGATTGTGAAGGTAAGTCGAAGATACGGGAGACGACATAGGGTGCACTTCGGCCCCAAGTCGACGTCGAACAGCGTCCAGTGATCCTGTATGTGCAGCCCACTTGTCAGACATTCGTAGTAAGTGGACCTGTCGCGGTTTCGTGCCGCCCCAAGTGCTCGTTTAAGCCACCTTTCGTTCGAAGGCGACAGGGCTTTTCCAGCCCAATGCTGAGTGTCGGCGGCGCGGATTGTAGAAGCCGTTGATGTATTCGAA
>NZ_JBLXFE010000045.1:0-10681 GCF_048262375.1 Roseovarius sp. | reverse complement strand
GGCCTGCTGGTGGATCGAGAGGCGACCGAGCGCGGTGCCAAGAAGCTGGCGACACGGCTGAGGTTCGCCGCGCTCCGGCAGGCAGCCTGCGTCGAGGACATCGACATGCGCAGCCCGCGCGGCAACGACAAATCGGTCATGGCGCATCTCATCGACGGTGGATGGATCGACCGGCACGAGAATTTGCTGGTCACTGGGCCAACAGGGCTGGGCAAAAGTTGGATTGCCTGCGCGCTCGGGCACAAGGCCTGCCGTGACGATCGCCGGGTCATGTATCACCGCGTGCCTCGGCTCTTCCTGGCACTGGCCATCGCCCGGGGCGACGGGCGTCATGCCCGCGTCCTGAAATCCATCGAACGCACCGAGCTTCTGATCCTGGACGATTGGGGGCTGTCGGTGCTGACCGCCACCGAACGCCGAGATCTCCTGGAAATCCTCGAGGATCGGCAAGGCCGCGGCTCAACGATCGTCACAAGCCAGTTGCCGATCGACCAATGGCACGAGGCCATCGGCGACCCAACCCTTGCCGACGCCATCCTCGACCGCCTGGTCCACAACGCCCACCGCCTCACCCTGACCGGAGACAGCATGCGAAGAAAGATGAGCGCCACGAAACCGCTTGACCAAGTTGGGCAAGCCTGACTCAATGAACGCGTCGGTCACCTGCCCAAGTTCACGGAATGGGTGCCCACGATGCCGTGGAATCGCTGCCCACGATCACGTGGAATGACCGCCCAACTTCTCTGGAATGCGCAAGCAAGGTTGCGCTGGACGGCGGCGCGGCTGGCACCGGTCAGGGTCTCGGCCATTGGAGCGGAGACGACGGGCCATTCGGTCAGCACCGCGCGCAATGCAGGAGGTGTCTTGCCAGAGAGCGGTGCCATCATGTTGTCCGCCCGCGCTGACCATGCCTGGATATCGTCGAGGTGCCGCATCGCGGTCAGGCATGCTGTTTCCATTCCCTCGAGCCAACGCTGCAAGCGCTCGGCAGGTGGGCCACTGGCGCGCAGCCCCCCTGCCCCGCGCATAGCCAGAGGCGCAAAGATGGCCCCCCCATTCAAATTCGGGCCTTCGCTCGCGGCAATGCGTGCGGCGGTAACCGCCGCTTCCATCCGGTCGTCCTGTTGCCCGAGGCCCGCAAGGTTCCAGAGGTGAAACCCCATGCAGGCGCGTGTAATCGAATGCAGGTCGGCGGCTTGCGCCATCAGGTCAAGCCAACCGACCGCGCGATCCGCAAAGGGCTCGGCTTCATCCGCCATGTTTTCAGGGTCACGGCGATCGAGGAAAGCGGATAAGTCCACCTCTGGACCGGGACCGCCTGTCAGACGGCGCACCGCCCATCCGACACGCGCGAGCGCTGCGGTGTCGTCCTGCACCCCGGACAAGCGCATGGATATCCAAAGCGCCAGCCGATCCAGGCCAATTCGGTCACCCACAAACCAGCTGAGGTCTGCCGCCTCCATCAGGGCGAGCCTGAGCCGCCAGCCTTCCGGGCCACGGTGCAGACGGTCATCCAGCGCGCCAATCCGGCTAGCCACACAGGCAAGACGGGCGGCATTACCTGCCTCTGCCTTCCGCCAATCGTCGAGGACTGCGGTTTCAGGCAGCATTGCCCTCGGTCTGGGCGGCAGATAATCCGGCTCCACTTCTATTGGACCGGGCAGGAACCACAGGTCGTCCTCGGACGTCTCTTCAATCCCCTCCGCATCAACTAGAGGATCGTCCAATTTACTATACTGCGTAGGTACTTGCGGCTTCATATGTGCAAAATATGGCGCTTTTGCATTTTACCAAAGTGTTTTGTTAGGGTGCGCCTGCACTGTCGCAATTGCTTTGCCGTTTCATCATAAAGTTCTTACAGGATTTCAGTAGGATGAAGCGTAATCCGACGTGGGTTTTTACGTTTCGATTTCAATTTTTAACTCGCGTTTCAACAAGCGAGAGACTGGGGCAGAAAATGGAGTTCAAAAACCGTGGAGCGGCGGTTTCATGACGCCGCACGAATACGAAGCGTCTGACGAGGCTTGGGCGAGGGCAACGCGTATCGGACGAGAACTGGATCGAATTTTGGACGGGCAAGAGCCTATGCGCACCGCAGTTGCTCGGGCCGCATCCGAATTGCGTCTCTCGACGCGCCAAGTCTACAACCTCCTGCGCCGATACCGCACCGAGCGCCGGGTTTCTTCGCTGTTGCCAAAGACTGGCGGGGCCAGGCGCACAAGGATCAGCCCGGCTGTAGAGGAGATCATTGCGGCAACGCTTCGGGAGATGTGGCTTCAGCCCGAGCGACCGGACCTTGCGCCGATTGCCGATGAAATCCGCACCCGTTGTATCATCGAGGGTCTTGATCCGCCCGCCTATGTCACCGTTTCCAAGCGTATCCCACGACTGTTCACGCCCGAGGAGATTGCCCGACGGCGACATTCAGGAGAGAAAAGCCTGCGGCGTCTGAACCCCCCCCCCAGGCTATATTTGGGCCAAACACGCACTCGATGTTGTCCAGATAGACCACACCCCCGCCGACATCCAGTTTGTGGAAGTCATCGATGGTCAAGGCATCTATGTCGGACGCCCCTATCTCACTATCGCTGCCGATGTGGCAACAAGCGCGATTATTGGCTTCTGCCTGACCCTGGAGAAGCCCTCACGCCTGTCGATCGCCCTCTGTCTTGCGCAGGCGATGTGACGCAAGGAGGACTGGCTGGCAGCGCGCGACATCAATCATTCCTGGCCGATGTTTGGCCGCCCGAAGAAGGTCGTCGTGGATTCTGCCATGGAATTCAGAAGCACCAGTTTCATCCGGGGTTGTGCCGAGTACGGCATTGTAATTCAAAGCCGGAACAAGGGGACCGTCCATCGTGGCGGGGTTGTCGAGCGGCTTCTCGGCAAAGTGAATACGGTGCTGCGCTCCCTGCCTGGCAAGACCGGGCGTTCCATCGCGGATCGGGGTGAGTACCTGTCTGAAGACCGTGCGAGGCTCAATTTTGCAGACCTCGAACGCTGTATCGCGCTGGCGATTATCGATCACAATCTTAGCCAGAATGAACGCAAGCTGACGGTCCCGGCCAGGGAATGGGAACGAAAATGCCGTCAGCCGGATGGCCCGGAAGACAACCCTTTCGACGTACTGCTCAGCTTTCTCCCGAACAAGACACGCAGGATTTCACCTCAAGGTGTCAGCCTGTTTGCCAACGACTATTTCGAACCATGGATGGGCCCATTGGTCGCCCGCCGTGATCGATTGGATGCTCTCGATGTTCGTTATGATCCTCGGGACATTAGCCATATCTACATCAAGGATCCCGATACAGGGGCCTGGCTCCCTGTGGCGCGGCGGGATGGACAGCTTGAGGCGGTCACCCTCTGGCAGCACAGGGCCGAGAGAAACCGAGCGCGCGAAACCGGTCGGCGCCCGATCGAGGAGAAGACCGCGATCCGCCGCGAAATCGCGGCGACCGTGGATGCCTCGGCAACGAAGAAGCAAAGGCTGAAGGAAATCGCACGGGCCAGGCATGCGGCTCATGCGCCGAAACCCTACCAGAGCCTGACTCCTGCCCCGACACCAATCCGAGAAACGCCCGACCCCGAACGTCCGCGCCGCGTCTTTCCGGTGGAGGATTGGTGAAATGACGGATCACCTCCTGGACTCCGCCGCATCACTTCTTGATGCCGGTGACGCGTGCCGCATCTCCCATATCCGGACGGCCTGTTGGATCAGCCACCCGGTGGCAAGTCGCGCCCATAACGCAATGAGCCTTCTACTCGATCGACCAGTAACCTTGCGCCCCAGAGGGCTCTTGCTGACAGGCCCCTATCACAATGGCAAGACGATGATCGCCGAACGCTTCGCGATCGAACATTTGCGTCAGTCAGAGCGTCAAAGGATCTGGGTGATTCATACCCGAGAAGGTGCCGGACTGTCTCACTTCTATGCCAGCATTCTTGCCGGGTTGCGTGCGCCTCAGGCATCTGGTTGGCGAAGCCTGTCGCGCGCGGGCGAGCAGGTGGATCATTTGCTGGACGGCTTGAAACCCCGCCTGCTCATCTTCGATGAGTTTCACAGTGCCCTTCGAGGGCGCCGACAGGACGTGAAAGCTATCTTTTCGTTCCTGCGCCGTATCGCACGTGTCCACGACATCTCGCCCGTACTGGTCGGCGAGGTTGCGGTCTATGACGCGGTACACGACACCGAGGAAATGGGATCGCGGTTCGATACGATCCCTGTTCCCAGATGGGCGTATGATGAGGATTTCGCGACGCTCCTCGATAGTCTCGAGACCAGCATGCCTCTCGCCCGAGCCTCGGACCTGTCGCGACCGTCACTGGCTGAGATCATCCATGAATTGTCAGAGGGCTTGATCGGAGAGGTCGTCGATATCGTGAGCAACGCGGCCATCAAGGCGATAAGGAACGGCGAGGAACACATTTCTGAAGCGACCATCACCTCGCTTGGTTACACGCCCCTGTCGAAACGCCGAAATGCTCCTTTGCGTCGCGAAATGACGTGAACCAGTCTGCGTCCGAGATCACAGTCACACCTGCGCGCGACTACGGCAATGAGATGGGGCAAGGCTGGCCCGGCGTTGTTGCACTGGCACCCGGAGAGCTTCTTTCGAGCTGGCTGCATCGGCTGGCCATGGCCAATGGAGTTCCGCCTCAGTATTTTGGCCAGGTTTTGGGTGTCGCAGGTGGGGATTGGTCTGCGAAGCTTGACCGAGACCTTCCCGGGCGAATCCTCAAATTGCTGGTCGAGCGAACCCGGTTGCCCGCCGAGGATATTGATGGCCTGGCTTTGCACCGCGACCCACTAGCCCGGTTGCGATTGCGGCAGATCACAGGATCAGGAGATGCCCGCACATCGACCGCTCGGGTCAATCGCCTGCAATATTGCCCGGCATGCCTGAAAGAGGATCGCGCACCGTTCTTCCGGCGCGGCTGGAGCCTGGCGACGCGCGTTTCCTGCTTTCGGCATGGATGCCGCTTGCGCGATCACTGCCCTGCCTGCGGCGGCGGCATTGCGCCTGCTCGACAAAACCGCCTGCTGCCGCAACATTTCTGCGTCTGGTGTGATGCTGATCTCCGACACCCCACCCTGCCTGCCGAGTATGATGTGCAGCGTCTCGAGCGGCTCATAGACGATCTGCTTCGAATGCATGTTGCGGGACATGGACGGCATGGAAAGACATCCCTGCCCGCCATGCTTGGAGCGGCTTGTTTCGCGTTCAATGGCGAGCCGACGTCAATTTCGCGCTTGCCGCACCGGGTCCGCTACGTATTGTTCCGCCAGTTGGCCGATGGAATGACGCCCCTCCAAAAACGTTCCGTGCGCCCTGCAATTGATCTCTGGACCCGCATTGCACTGGCTGCGCCCAAGCATTCCGACTTGGTGGCGTCATTGAGTGCAGAGATCACGTCACAGATAACACCGGGATCAAAAACGCGCTCCAGACTTCCTGATTTGGCGGACTTACAGCAGGTCATCGTTCGCCTTCATTCAAACCGCCGCACATCATTGGCAACGGCTATGCCTGCCAATTGATGACCCCTGCATCCTCCATCTGCTCCCGATCGGGCAGGTCCTGCAGCGACTCCAGATCGAAAGCGACCAGGAACTGCTCCGTCGTCACATAGGTATAGGGTGCCCCGCGCCGCGGCGACCGTGGCCCGGTGACGATCAATCCACGCGCATGCAATCTTCCGATCAGGTCGCGGCTGATGTCTTTGCCGAAGATGTCTTTCAGGCCGTCCCGTGTGATCGGCTGGTGGTAGGCGATGGCGGCCAGGACAGCGACATCGTACTCGCGCAGATCGAGGTCCTGTTCACCTATGTCAGCGGCGGTCCGGATCGCCGGGGCGTAGGCGGGCCTGGTTCGCAGCATCCAACCGCTGGCGACCTTCGCCACTTCGAAGGACCGCCCTTCCAGATCGGCGGCCAGGTCCTCTATTAGCAACTCGACCGACACCCCATGCCCCACGACGCGCGCCAGGTCTTTACTTGGTACTGGCGAGGCGCTGGCAAAGAGCACTGCCTCGATCCGTCGCAGCCATTCGCGCCAGCGCAATTCGGCTGGCAGATCGTTCAGTTCCCGATCGAAGTCAGTGTCGGCGCGATCCTTGGCCTTTTTTGGTGGTCGCATGTCCGAACCGCGAAACCGGTTCCCACTTTCGCTGGCCATGCTCATCCCTACACCCCGTAGAGCCGGAACGTGTCGCGCCCCGTCAGCTCGCGCACCGCGCCGAGATCGACCAACCGGTCACAGAGCCGCCGTGCGGACCGGTCAGGTAATGGCAGGGCCGCCGGCGCGACGGCATCTTGGGTCAGGAACATCGCGACGGCGGCCTCCGCGCCTTTGGCGCGCAGCTTCGGTGCGACCGCTTTGAGATGCGCTGCCCGCCGAGCGAGGTGAGTTGAGAGACGCACGGCATCGACCGCCGATGAGACGAGCGCACGATGACAAGCCGAGCGTAGGTCTTCGCCTCGCTTGCGCATGTCGGCGCGTTTCAGGCCTGCGGCCAGAAGCGGCACGAGATGTTCCCAGCCGAGGGCTTGGGCGAGGGCCGCATCCGCGAGGATCAGTCCAGCTGCGTCTGCGCGCAGCACCGCCTCCAACACTATCGCGGCCCGGGTCACGGGCGCCCCTTTCCCCGCATCGAGCCACGTCGCGATCTGGCCCGGCTCGAAGGCCGGCAAGGCTCGGCCCAGAACCTTGATCGACACCGGCCGCTCCACCGCACGCCGCCAGGCAAGGTAAGTATCCCCTGCCGGTCCCGGCAGATCGCCAGGCCGCAACAGATGCACCGCATCGCGCAACTCCGCTTCCCGCTCCGGCCGTCCGGAGAGCGCGACGCAAGCCGCCGCCGCGCGCAGCGCGAGCCTATCCCGCAACAAGGCGTGGGGCACTTCCTCGTGTCCCAACACAAGATGCAGGTGGTTCAGTGCTGCGCCCGACAAAAACGCCACATCTTCAAGGGGTTCGGCGCGTGCCGAGGTGACCCAGGGCGGCATCTGGGGTAAGCTAAGAGGGTCGCTGTCGAAGGTTGGTCGGGCATATGTCATGCCACAACACTATCTCGCGGCGGCGCTTTTGACTACCACTTAGTATAGAAACCGCCCCTCTTTGCCGAGTATTTCTACGTCCAATAACCTTGCGTTATCGGACGTTATTGACGTACGCTGCAGCACGGTCTCAGGAATAGTGAATCAGCGGGGAGAAGATGGCGCCAGAACGCGAGAAATCGACTTCAGCAAACTCTGACGCGATAGAGGATGCCCAGATCGATGACAGAGATCAAGCGGCACGCGAGGCCATCGCCCTGCCCGCCCATGTCGCCAGCTCCGGCACCCTTGACCGGTTGGTCGATACCGCCCGCGGCTACGCAGAGGCGTCGGCCGCGGAGAATACCAACAAGGCCTATGCCGCCGACTGGAAACACTTTGCCCGCTGGTGCCGGCTGAAAGGCACCGATCCGCTGCCCCCGTCGCCGCAGATGATCGGGCTCTACGTTGCGGATCTGGCCGCCCCGGCCGAGCAAACCCCATCGCAGTCGGCGGACCGCTCCCTTTCGGTCTCTACCATTGAACGACGTCTCTCCGGGCTCTCCTGGAACTATGCGCAACGGGGCTTCCCCCTCGACCGCAAGGACCGTCACATCGCCACCGTCCTGGCCGGGATCAGACGCAAACATGCCCGCCCGCCGGTTCAGAAGGAGGCGATCCTGCCAGAGGACATTCTGGCGATGGTGGCCACCCTGCCCTACGACCTGCGCGGCTTGCGGGATCGGGCGATCCTGCTCCTGGGCTATGCGGGGGGCCTGCGGCGGTCAGAAATCATCGGCGTCGATGTGCACAAGGACGACACGCCCGACAGTGGCGGCTGGATTGAGATCATGGAGGGCAAAGAGGGCGGTGGCGCCCTGCTGACGCTGAACGCCAAGACCGGCTGGCGCGAGGTCGAGGTCGGGCGTGGCTCCAGGGAACAGACTTGCCCCGTACATGCGCTTGAGCAATGGCTACACTTTGCACGCATTGATTTTGGGCCGGTGTTCGTGCGGTGCTCGCGCGATGGCAAGCGGGCGCTTGATACGCGTCTCAGCAACAAACACGTCGCGCGGTTGGTAAAGCAAACCGTGCTCGATGCCGGGGTCCGGTCGGACTTGCCCGAGAAGGACCGCCTCGCGCTCTTTTCCGGGCATAGCCTGCGCGCCGGTCTCGCATCCTCCGCGGAGGTCGACGAGCGCTATGTCCAGAAGCATCTCGGTCATGCCTCGGCCGAGATGACCCGCCGATACCAGCGCAGGCGCGACAGGTTCAGGGTCAACCTGACCAAGGCGGCGGGGCTCTGATTGCCCGCGTGCAGAGCCGCTGCAGTGAAGCGCTAAGGTAAAATCGCGGTGTTCAGGTTTCAGATTACGGCTTCAATTGAAGTCCGTAGCGAAACGCGACATGCTGGAAGTGATCGAGCGCCTGGAGGCCAAGGGGGCCTTCTTCCGTTCGCTCCATGATCCGATTGACACTGCATCGCCGCAAGGCAAGTTCACGTTGCAGGTTCTGGGCGCCGCGGCCGAGTTCGAACGCGCATTAATCCGCGAACGTACCAAGGCGGGCCTTGCCTCTGCGCGCGCCAAAGGTCGTGTTGGTGGCAATCCTGGCCTTCGCACCAGGGACCCCGCCGCGCTTCGCAAGGTACGGCTTGCCCGGCAGGATGGCTACATGGAACGCCTGAACGAGACCGCGCAGGATTGGGTGCCGCATGTGCGCCGCTGCGCCCCGATATGGCTTGGGAAGACGTCCTGCGGATTATCAATGGCCCCCTGCCCCCAGATCGCCATTGGACCCAAAGCCGCCTGCTCCGCGCCGTGAAAGCATATGTGCGCGACGGCTATCTGCCCGATGAAGTGCTTGGCCGCGCCGGACGCCGCGAAACCGACGATCGCCTGCCGGTGATTGTCGCAGCAATCAAAGGTTCTGACCCCGAGATTACCTTGCAGGCAATTTGCGACCGACTGGAATCCATGCGTGAGCGCACCCCTCGTGGGCGAACCAGCTGGCAGCCATCCTCCGTACGGATGCTGTTGGAACGGGCGGGGCGACTCGGGCTCGTCTAGTCGGCTACTAGGTGCCAATCGCTCAATCCTTCAGAAGCGACGATTCGTCGTTAGACCCCACCGCGATACCTTGGGGTAGACTGCGGTGAAGCCACAACATGTTTGACAAGGCGCTAGTGCGGGCTGAGATTTTCCCTTATCTTCTAGACACTTAGGCCACTTTCTCGCGCCAAAACGCACGCCCAGATCAAGTTCGCGCTCTCCGCCTTCAAAAAAATTGTTGTCTGGCTATAAGTTGCGTGTCATGAGTGCTGTAGTCGCAAAAAAGCGAAAATCGCGCACTTTAGCGACGAAACACAATCGACCCACCAAGAGGTCACGAGGGCAGCATGAACAGCAAGGCAGATTTCCCAGGCGCAAAATCCATTGCAGCTTCCATTTCTGCCAACGCCGCGCGTCTGTCGGATGCCCTCAATCATCATATGCGCAACAGCTTTCAACCGGAAAGCAGAAAGACGCTGCGCAAGTTTCACCCTGCAGAGGTCTCTGAGCTGACGGGCATCAGCATGTCGAACCTTAGAACGCGCCATCAGGAAGGTGATTTTCCAGAAGTCGAAACAGACTCTCGCGGCAGGCGTCTCTATTCCGCTGAAGAGATCGACCAGATCCGCAGAGTGATGGCACGGACCGGTCGCAACGGCGAAGCTTACTTGCCAGGCCGGCGGGATGGCGATGGACTTCAGATCATATCCATCGTGAATTTCAAAGGCGGGTCCAGCAAGACGACGACAGCGATTCATCTCGCCCAACGCTACGCCCTCAGAGGGTATCGCGTCCTAGCCGTAGACATGGACCCCCAAGCCAGCCTAACGACTATGTTTGGATTCCGCCCAGAAATCGAGTTTGCTGAAAGCGGCACGGTGTATGACGCCCTGAAATATGAGGATCCGGTTCCCCTGAGCCAAGTCGTGCGCAAGACATACTTCCACAATCTCGACCTCGCGCCAGCCGGATTGTTGCTGTCTGAGTATGAAACCGAGACGGCTTACGCGCTTCAACACAAGGTCGATCCTCCGTTCACTCAGAGGTTGGCCATTGCGCTCGATGAGATCGAAGCCAACTACGATCTGGTGATCGTCGATTGCCCACCGCAGTTGGGCTTCACGACGATGACGGCGTTGCTTGCGTCAACCGGCCTCCTGATTACCGTGGTGCCGAGTATGCTGGACGTCGCCTCCATGGCCCAATTTCTTGAGATGGCCGGAGAAACCGTCAGGACTTTGGAGGAAGCGACAGGACCGATCGACTGGTCGTTCCTCAAGTACCTCGTCGCGAGGTTCGAACCGACCGATGTCCCACAGTCGCAGATGGCTGGGTTCCTAAGGTCAATTTTGCTCGACCGGGTACTCACCACGCCCATGCTGAAATCCACTGCCATTTCCGACGCCGGGATGACGCAGCAGACGATCTATGAACTAGAGCCGAGCCAGGTCGTCAAGAAGACTTTGGACAGGATACTCGAAAGCGTAAACGGCGTCGCAGACGAGTTCGAAAAGACGATTCAACAGGCTTGGGGGAGGACGGTCGAGTAATGGCGCGTAGAAACCTTTTCCAGCCCCCTCCCCCACCGGACACC
>NZ_JBLXFE010000044.1:0-10814 GCF_048262375.1 Roseovarius sp. | reverse complement strand
ACTACAACGGCACCCCGGACATGCTGCAAACCCGGGTTCTGCGCCGCCAAATCGACACGCACTTGATGGAAGAGGCGCGGGCGCTGCCCCGGGCCATCTGGCTGCCGCTGGGCCCCAAAGCCGAAAGCGCCGTGTCTCACCTGGTGCGCAACGGCCTCCTCGAAGGGAACCGGGTTCTCTCCAGCTTGCCGCATCCAAGCGGAGCCAATGCCGAACGCGTGGCGGTCTTCCTCGGCAAGAAACGCCCGGAAAACGCGTCGAACCGGACCAATCCAGCGCCTCTGCTTGCAGCCCGCGAACGCCTGACCTCACAGATCACCCACTTGGACAAAGGAAAAGCAGCGTGAGCAAGACCGGAGAAATTCCTTACACTTGGGCAGAGATCGAAGCCCAGGTCAGGGAGGCCATTCGCTGCCAGGCCAGCATCCTGGAGGTGTACGGACCTTCCCTCAAGGACGGCAACATCGTGATGGATTTTCTGGGACTGCCTCGCGAACTCTATGATGACTGCGAGTTTTCCCTCGAAAGCCCTCCCGAATTCGAGCTGCAAAGGCACGCGCTCTATAATCTGGCAAAACATGCCTACCGCTATGCATATCAGCTCGATGGCTGGTGGGATTGCACCGTGGAGGTTTGGCACGAGGTCGATGGAGTGTTGCAGGGCTACCCCGAAGCAGATGCGAATTGTGAACCATCGCCCTTCTCCAACCTGCACGATTTCCCGCTGAGACGAATGTTCGAAACCTTCTTTGCCCGATACAGCCTCTTCGGTGGAGAAGTGCTTGTATCCATGGATCTCAGCATCCGGGAACTTTCTCTCCTCGCGAACATGACCGTGCCGGCGGTTCGAACGTCGCTCAGCAAGGAGGGCTTCAAACTTGAACGTGTTCACGAGAAGATCGCTGGCCGACCTGATGACAAGGCGTTCCGGCTGAAGGCCGGAGATTCGCTGCTCTGGCTGTCAAGAAGGCGCGGCTTCATCCCACAGAGATCCCTCCCTGAGGGGATAGCGGTGCAGGAGAAAATTCTTCAACTCCTGTCCAACGAAACAATGCCGTTCCACATGCGTTTGGGGCAGGCTGTCACTCTTGTGAAACAGGATACTGCAGCGTTTGCTGCAGTATCAGGAATCGACGCCAACTGGTTTTCTGCGTTGCTTGCCGGGAAGGCCGTATCTCCGGAGATCGAATCCCTGCGCGCTCTGGCTCATGCGCTTGATGTGCCAGCACCCGCATTTGTCGGAGCTGGAGTGCGCCACCTCTTGTCAATAGAAGCGGCAGGATGACCTGCCCAACCTTGGGAGGAGCAGCCCCATAAACGCGGACTCTCAGGAGAGCAGGTCAGCTGGATACTTGATGACGTGTCACGCCAAAACAAAAGGGTCGTCCGGAAGAACGCCGAACACAGCAAGAGAAAACTCCTCCACGTCGTCCAGATCGACAAAGGTAATGGAAGACCCATCGCTCCAAGTCGCAACCAGCGTGTCGGGAGGGAAGAGATCCGGAAACACGACGCTACCGCCCGAGGGGGCGATCGAAACCGGGTCTGAATTCTCGAAACCGCGCAGTACCAGCTGATCTTCCTCGGCGTTGAACCCGGTGATTTCGTCGTGGCCGTCACCACTACGGAAGATGATCGCGTCGGCCCCCGTGGACAGCCCAAGGTCGATCACGTCGTCACCCTCGAGTCCTGCGACCACAGACCCCTCCCCAAGAAGCAGTTTCGGGGTTATTGTGTCAGAGCCGCGTGTTCCGACAAACGCGTCCGAAGGAAAGCCCACGTCAAAGAACTCGGCGCCGTTGGCTCCGTCGGCGCGAACAGATATTTGCGCAAAGACCTGTTCGTCGGCATCGACAAACTCGCCCGGTGCCGAGAAGCCGGCGTCCAACAAGAGCTCCGCGGCGTTGAGGTATAGTGCGGTCTCGTGACCACCCGTCCCTTGCGAGGATAGAATGATCTGGTCGCCTCGTTGTTCGGTTCCCACGCTCGAATACCGGATGGGGTCGTTGTCGAAGCGCAGATTCACGATACGGTCGTCCGGCTCAAACCGGTCCAAATCTTCATTTCTCCGGTTATCCTCGATGCCGGAGGGAGCAAACGCGTAGGCGCTGTAGGACACATCATGCATACCATCGGCGAAGTCGCTCATGGCATATTGTGCCATGCCGCCGCCCATGCTGTGACCGATGAAGACAACGTTCGTTATCTCGGCCAACGTGGTGTCTGTTCTTGAGCTGGTGACCATGTCCTCCACGGCGTTCGTCAGATCCTTGAAGAGACTGTAGTGGGAGTCGAGATTCAGCCAGTCCTCAACATCTGGAGATTTCACGTATTCAGGCACGGCGCGTTCGGTCACCTTGTCGATGATCTTGTCTTGTCCTTTGCCGTTTCCATTGGAGTTCTTGACCCCGTTGAGCGCAGCTAATGAAGCCAATGTTCCCTGGCGCTGCAGTGGATCCAGCGGCAGCTCCTCAAGAGCGTCTTTGGTAGGTCTGTAGATCGCCTTCAAGACGTTTGCGAATGTTTCGGTATTGTCGTTCGTTCCCCGGAAAACAATGAAAAGCGTGTCGTCTGCCTGAGCCACGAGGGCGGCAGCATTCTCGCGCACGTAGAAGCCGTTTTCGTCAGTAATCTGCGTATCGCCCACGCTGAAGTTCTCGACCAGCTTGAGAGTCGTTGTGCCGCTTTCGAAGAGGTCGCTGTAGAGGGCGTTCTCGGCATCGCGTGCGTCCGTCCCGAGGTAGTCGATGACATCCGGGGCGACCGCGGCATCGCGGTCGATCTCCAAGGGGGCGTAAGACGCCGCGGCGAGTTGCATCGCCGTTAGGACGTTGATGTCGAAAGGGATTGGATCAGTGGGTCCGTCCACAACGGTCAAATCGAAGTCCATCGAACCGACGACACCGGAGGAGTTGTTGTAGCTCCAGATAACTGGGCCAAAGCTCTTCGTTCCATAAAACAGGAGTTGGTCGCCCTCGAACGCCATGTCTGCCGGCGTGAAGGGAATTTCGACATCCGAAATGACAGTGAAGGACTGCCCGTCCTCGGAAGAGGCAAGAAATTGTTGGCCCGTATCGTTGTTTATCCAGAGCGAGAAAAACAAATCCGGTAGATCGGGATGCACCGCTGCCGTCAAAAGGCGGTTGCCCGTCGCAAAATCAACCTCCGTGTCGTTATCGCCAAAAACTTGACCATCAGGTGACGTGATCAAGATCAGAGGATTCGCTGCACCGGAATTGAGATCCTGATAGTAGGCCAAATAGCTGTCGCCGAAATGAACCATTTCGATAAGGCGGGCTCCTTCTCGGCTGCCAGCCTCGATGCGTATGGGATCGTTGGCGAAGGTCCAGTTGAGGCCATCCGTGGAGGTTGCGTACCCGAAAGCCACAACGTTGCTGGAGGAGGTAAAGAGGTTCGTGTTGTTCCCCCAATACCACATCTCGAACAGGCCATCGGTGTACTCTACGCTGACGGCAGCCAGTCGAAAATCGGCCCAGTAAGGCGATTCAGCGTTCGAAACGATGGGCTGGTCTGAGACCTTCTCCCAGGTCTCACCGTCGTCATAAGACAGGGCCAAGCCAAGATCGTAACTGTTCCCAAAAGGCAGCCCTGAGTAATAGAGGTAGTCGACACCATCTACGTCAACATACGTCACATCGCGGATCTGGGATGCATCGAAACCGGATCCGTCGTAGGGAACCGCAATGGTGTATGTTTCAACGGTGTAGTTTGATGTGATGGTAAAATCGCTCATGAAAAAAAGCTTTCGGAGACACAGGAGTGATTTGCAGGTTAGGATCCGCATAACGCTGCGTCAATTTTCTTCTGTTCCAGAGGGGCGTTGAACGTGGGACGGCATTTTCCCGCCATTGGAGTGCGCCCCAGATTCGACGAAAACTGATGTCCACAGGAGGTCTGGGTCGATTTTCATTATGTTGCTCCACTTGGATTTCATGTTCCTCAACCTCGCACTTCTCGACCCGCCACTGATACGACCGCGAGCCGCCAGCGTATGACAGCAACCCGCCACTGCGTTGCCTCGGACCCTCTAAATTTCAAATTTTCTCAGGGCGTGGGTGCATTATCGCGCTTCCCAATTCTTAAAATCTCGGCTGATATGCGACTTCAATTCCAGGGACATTGGATTTCACGTCTTCTGGATTCTCATTAAAAACAAGGCCGAAGAGGGCCCGTTCACATGGGCTGCAATGCATGGAACCACCCCCTAAACTGCAACTGCGGATGGGGCGGCGACACCGGTGGTGGATACGGGCGATCTGGAAGCGTTTCCGCCCCAGCGAAGCGTCGCATCGTCGATGGGCGTGACTGGTCCGAGAAAAGCAGGGTTGTCTACGAAACGTTCACGATCCCCAACGCGGCCTGCCCAGTCTGCGGCGCCTCTGTATTCTTCTACCAGTCGCCTCACGGCGGTCGTGTGTTCTTCGACCATCTCGGACCACCTTGGCCGAAGCATCAATGCACGGACCGGAGCCGGGCTTCCCCCTCGCCACGCCGGACCGGCACCCACTTCACCTCGGGATCGGTCCTTGACACTCTTGTCTTCGCCCCCTCCTCGCCTTTCCAGGCGCAAAGAGGGTTCTCCTGCGTTGCTCCGCATGCCTGGCGTCCGCTGGTGGCAGAGAAAGGAAAAGTGATGGAAGACGTTGGAGATCATGTCCGCTTCCCGGTCGACAGCCGCGAACGTGTGCCAGGCGGGCGCTTCTACCTCCCGCGCGACTGGCCTTTCGATGGGCCGACATACTGGCGCTGGCACCCCACCTCCATCGGCAAGATCGAGTTGACGACGATCCGGTTCGGCGAGGACCTGATACCGGCAGAAGTCACCATCGCCGTTCCCGGCTGGCTCCGGACAGATAATGAACTTCAAACCTGGACGGAAACGGCCGACGCTGCACCGACAGCGGACCAGATGAACGCCGTAGGCTGGGCCTTTTCGTTCGCTTGGCGCTTCTGGACCGAGAACACCCGCTGGATGCAGTCGTTCGCAAATGTCGACATGACGCTTGCGCGGCAGTGCTTCGAACGTGCTGCAAAGCCAGGCTTTTGGGCCGCCCTGAACAACCTCGGTGTCATCTGGCGCGACGGCTTGGGTGTCGTCCCAGACCCCCAAAAAGCTTTCTATTGTTTCAAGCAAGCTGCCGAGAGCGGCCACGCGGCCCCGATGCGTCACTTGGCGCGATGCTATAGAGAGGGATATGGCTGCCGGGCCGATCACAACATGGCTGTGCATCTCGACATCATGGCCAGCGATATCGAGGCGGCAGCCCGGCAGGAAAAGCAGTCGGATGAAGCGTGATCCGAACTTGACCGGAGTATTTTATGAACCTGGAAATGTCGCGGTTTGATGCTGCTCCTTTGATGGCATTTACGCCACCAAAGATGATGAACTAAGGAACTGAAATGGAATGATGAATTCCGAGCCGCTGCTTTTCGTCCACTGACCTGCTCGTCTCTCTTCCCACTTATCCACGAGACAAAGCAGACAATGTTGCAATGCTTTGATGAAATGTAGGTTTTCGAAAGTTCTGCCACATTTTGCGCTGTTTCCGGGGTTCTTCTTCGCTGAACGCGTTCCGAGCCAAGATTGCCCGGTTGGCGATACGAGTGGAGGGCCCTCAATTCGATCCCGGACACCATGAACCGCATACCTGGAGAGATTGGCCCAAGATTTTGGCAGGCAGACCGAAACTAAGACGCCTGCGAGCGCCCATCGGCAGATAGAGTTAGGAAATCCGACGGAACACTGCCAAAAGTGAAGAAAATCGGCGCGCGGTGATAGTTTTCGAAACGGGTGATCTTGCATGTCTCGTGAGGAAAATCTAAGCAAAGCCCCCAATGGTGGGGTTTTTCGAGGCGCGGCGATGAATTTCTACGGACGCAAGCTTCCCGGCCCGGGCCGGATCGCAGGATATGGCTGGCTGGTCAGCGAGCTCGGCCTGCGCGTGCCCATGCCGCGCCGTCTGTCTCTTGTCTCGGATCACCACGAACGTCGATCCGAGCCGGAATGGGAGATATTCCGATCGCAGCAATGGCCGGGTGAGGCTGTGTTCGATCACCTGATGTTTGCCATCAAGAACGAAGGCATCGATCTGCGGGTCATGCATGAGGTCACGAGGATCGCGGACCCTTCCGAAATCTCCCGGGCCTTGACGGGAGCGACCGGCCTCTTTGCGCGTCGGCTTTGGTTCTTCTGGGAATGGCTGACAGGCGAGAAACTGGACCTGCCCGATCTGGGGAAGGTAAAGTATGAACCCGCCCTCGATCCGAAAATATATTTCGCCATCCCCTCCGGAGATCGATCGCCGCGCCACAAGATCATCGACAACCTGCCTGGCACCTCGGTCTTTTGTCCGCTCGTGCAGAGATCCGCGAGGCTCGACCAGCTGATCGCGCGGCAATTGCCGGCTCGGGCAAGGGAGGTCACCGAGAAGGCGCCGCAACATATCGTGTCGCGCGCCGCGGCCTTCCTGCTGCTGGACGATTCCAAAGCCTCCTTCGCGATCGAACAGGAGAAACCCGGCCCCCAGCGTGCCGCCCGCTGGGCGCGTGCGATCGGCGAGGCGGGAAGTCACCAGCTATCGCAAGGCGAGCTTGAGCGCTTGCAACAGGTAGTCTTGCAAGATACGCGATTCGTGAAGATGGGTGTGCGCAAGGAGGGCGGATTTATCGGCGGCCACACCCGCGACGGGAAGACCCCGGAACCGGTGCATATCAGCGCCCGGCATGAGGATCTGGCAGACCTTCTGGAGGGAATTGCGCTCTATGAAGCGCGGGCTCTCGAGGGCGGCGTTGATCCGATGGTGGTCGCGGCCGCGCTGTCGTTCGGTTTTGTCTATATCCACCCCTTCGAGGACGGGAACGGTCGCCTCCATCGGTATCTGCTGCACCATGTTTTGGCCCGTGGCGGGTTCAATCCTGCGGGCCTGATCTTCCCGATCAGCGTTGTGGTTTACCGGCGCATCGAGGAATACAGCGATGTTCTAAAGTCCGTGTCGGGGCCAATGATGGAGTTCATCGACTGGAAGCCGACAGCCCAAGGGAATGTGGAGGTCCTGTCGGACACAGCGGTGCTTTACCGTTTTTTTGACAGCACCATGCATGCCGAGTTCGTCGCCGATTGCGTCAGGGAAACGGTCGAGCAGGATCTCCCCAGGGAAATCGACCACATCGAGCGCTGTGACCGGTTCAAATCCAGCGTCGACGAGGTCTTGGACATGCCGGCACGCATGGTGGATCTGCTGCGAGGATTTCTGGAACAAGGCAATGGCAAGCTATCCAGGCGCGCCTTGCGCAAGGAATTCTCGGCACTGACCGAAGAGGAAGTCGCCCTGATCGAGGAGGCCTACGCGGCAGCTTGGTCTTCCGATTGAATTCCTCCAGACCACACCCAGATGATCGAAATCTGCACGGCCGGACAACGAACTCGGAATGTTCCCCAAGATCATATGCTTTTTCTGGTGGATAAGCAGGTTTCTCTTACATATTTCAGAAATCGTCATCAAAGGGCAACGCAGCACATTCCTCAGGCGTCATTCTCCGAGGCCGCGGATCGGTTAGCTCTGGTGGCTCGAAGCCGGCGCCAGAGAGCGCCAACTCGATGCGAGAAACCATCCGGTTTTTCTGTTGCACCGTCAGTCCGTGTCGACGTGCTGCACTCACAGAATAGACGTCGCCGCCGGACGGCTCCACGCGATAGCCCAAAGCCTTCAGCGCGCGCGTCGCTTGTAGACGAAGTGTTCGACGGACTTCCGGAACATCATTGTAGACAACTACATGAGATATGAGGCGCTCGTCGGGAACGTAGTTCCGGTCAACCTCCAACGGCCCGACCATCCCCTGCGACTCGAGCCACACGGCAACATCCCTAAGGTCGAGAGGAAGCTCCTTTGAACTCGGCATGTGGGTTCACTTGCCTTTTCCGGAGTCTTCCTCCTCAATAGGCTTACGCCAGTTTCCTGGCACTGGATAACCTTGTATGATCAGTGTGTTCGTCTCCATGTTGTCAGACATATCATCTATCTCCTCAAAAAGCCACGTCAGAGGATCGGCATAGCTCTGCTCGGGGCGGCCCGAGATCTGTCGAGCGGCACAATTCCGCGACAGGTCCACCTACAACTGAAACAGACTCAAGGCATTCACCACCTCGTTCTTTGTCGCCTCGGTGCGCTCTCGCGCCCGTTCCGTGCCCTCTTTGATCACCTCAAGGACATATCCCCGGTCCTCGGTAAACTGCGCCCTCCGCTCGCGAATTGGTGCAATGAGGTCCTGGAGGATACCTTCCAGACGCGTTTTGATCTTGCTATCGCCAAGCCCGCCCTGCTGATAGTGCGCCTTGATTTCGGCAAGCTCGTCCTGATCCGGATCGAAGGCGTCAAGGTAGGCAAAGACGACGTTTCCTTCAATGAGGCCCGGGTCTTCGACACGCAGGTGGTTGGGATCGGTGAACATCGCCCGGACGGCATATCGGATCTCCGCTGGTGACGCGGAGAGCGGTATGGCGTTGCCACCGGATTTCGACATCTTGGCCTTGCCGTCGACACCGGGCAACCGGCCCGCTTTGGGGATGATCGCCCGCGCCTCAGGCAGCACGGGGCTGCCTGCGGTTGCATTGATGCGCCGCACGATCTCGTTCGTTTGCTCGATGAGCGGGGCCTGATCTTCGCCGACCGGCACGACCGTCGCCTTGAAAGCGGTGATGTCCGCCGCCTGTGCCGCCGGATAACAGAGAAAGCCGGCAGGAATATCGCGCCCGAACCCACGCGCGCGGATTTCGTCCTTGATCGTCGGATTCCGTTCAAGCCGCGCCACAGTGACGAAGTTGAGGTAGAGCATCGACAGCTCGGCCAGTGCCGGAAGATGCGATTGCAGACAGATCGTGGTGCGTGCGGGATCAATGCCCACGGCCAGATAATCCAGCGCGACCTCGATCACGTTGCGCCGCACTTTCTCGGGGTCATGGGCGTTGTCGGTCAGCGCCTGTGTATCCGCCAGCAGAAGGAATTGTTCGTGGGTATCTTGGTATCGGAGCCGGTTGGCAAGCGAGCCGGCATAGTGCCCGATGTGCAGCGGCCCCGTCGTGCGGTCGCCGGTCAGAATTGTTGGTCTGTTCATTTGCGTCTTCTCTTGAAAGAAGAGGCCCCGCAGCGGGAAGCATGGAAAACAAAAGGCCGCCCGTGCGGCGGCCTCGGAATACGTTTGGTCATCCGGCCACCCTGTCAGGAGGCCAGCCACCACGTGATTGCGATGATCGAAGTGTTTTCCATGTGAAGCTGCGTATTCTCGGCGAGGTCACTCGTCAATCAGATGGTAGAAAAAGGCCAAGGTTTGTGTTCGAGATGCTTTGTCATGCAGAAATTACACCACGTCCTCGGACACTAACCTGGGAAAAGGGCTTCAGTTGTCGCGCGATAGCAAATTCCTGTCTCTCATCTTGAGGCACAAGCCCGAGGAAATCGGGTTGACGCTCGATAGGGCGGGCTGGGTGGACATCGACAAACTACTACGTGCGCTCAAGCGTTCGGGTCGACGCTTGTCGCGAGAAGATCTCGAAATGATCGTAGCCGAGAACGACAAGAGGCGATTTACGATCTCCGAGGACGGTTGCCGCATTCGAGCCGCGCAGGGCCATTCGGTCGAAGTCGATCTCGGGCTTCCGGCTTCGCCGCCACCAGAGATCCTGTATCACGGGACTGCACGGGACAATCTCGACGAGATCTACCGTACTGGCATCCTACCTCGCCGCCGGAGGCAGGTTCATCTCAGCCCCGACGTCGAGACAGCGCTCGCGGTCGGCCAACGTCATGGCAAGCCGGTCGTCTTGCAAGTTGCAGCAGGCTTGATGGCTTCGGAGGGGCACAACTTCTATCTTGCGGACAACGGTGTCTGGCTCACTGACAAGGTTCCACCGAAATTCATTGGATTCGCCGCCAACCCAGTTGATGGCTGAAGAGAGTGCGGAATTCCGGATAGTCTCGAACGTTTGGCTGTGGGCAACACGCCAGCTCCGCGCTGAGCAGACACTGCCGT
Source organism: Roseovarius sp. (assembly GCF_048262375.1). GTDB lineage: Bacteria > Pseudomonadota > Alphaproteobacteria > Rhodobacterales > Rhodobacteraceae > Roseovarius. Next base: position 767 of record NZ_JBLXFE010000044.1, on the reverse strand, counting down.
CGGGAACAGGAAAATCGCCGCACGCGCTCACCCTGCACGGATCCCGAGGGCTCTACTCGTAGCACAAAGGCCCGCACTCACCTGAAAGCTATCCAGAAGACTTTGGCGGCCAATCCTTATGCCGGTCACCCAAGCGATGCGCGGGAGAACGTGCGCGAGCGGTCGATCCCTCGGACACCGTTTACTCTCATTTGCCGCGTGGCACCGACCCAAATCGAGATCTTGCGCCTCTGGGATACCAGGCAAGGCACTGGTTATTGATGCAGTTAAAGCGGCGCAAAATCGAACGCCGCTTTCAACATTTTCCGTTAGGGGCTGGCTCCACCCGGGGGCGGCGTTTTGGATGCCGATAGGGGGTCAAGATTGCCTGCCGATTGACAGTCGATCTCCCGCAGCATGTGATTGGCCGGGACGTGCTGCTCCAGATCGAACTCGTAGAACAGCTGCGCCGGAGTTTCCTGCCTGCCCATCATCTCGAAATCCTCCCATCCCCTCATAGTTGAGTGAATCGAAAGACTTGCCGCAGCGCAACACAGACTTTTTCAACGGCATGGGCGGAAGGACTAAGCCGCTCCGCGGCATTGGCGTTCTTGGCTGATGGCGTGAACCGCCCGTAACGATGCGCATTTTGCGATCTTTCTGACCTGCCTGACGATTGGGGCCTTCTCAATCGATAGACAGGAGGCTTCCATGACAGAGGAGAGAGTAACACCGCTGCGCCAGCGGATGATCGAGGATATGAACATCCGGGGGCTGGCCGAGAAGAC
>NZ_JBLXFE010000043.1:0-10891 GCF_048262375.1 Roseovarius sp. | reverse complement strand
GATTCGGTTCTAGCGCAAAGTGGGTCTGTGCGACCAGAAAAGAGGGGACGGCGTGAGCCGTCCCCTTTGAGTGGGAGAGATATGCTGGTGCCGCACCGGTTACTGAAAAACAGCCCCCGGATTGTCTAGACTGTCAGAACCTTCGAATTCGAGGGCTGACAGACCGAGCGCTGCGACGACACGCTCGATCGACCTGGTTTGCACGGTAAGGGCATCCACAGCGGCCTGAACGATCTCGTTCCCCCGTGTGTTTCCTTCCGCAAGCATCTGGTCATAACGCTCCCCTTTTTCCGCAGTGTCGGAGAGGGAGGTCATCTTGTTCATGGTGGCATCCAGGGCGGCGCGCAGTTCCGTGTCCGCGCTGCTGTCCTTGCCGGAGACGAAAGCGGAGAGGCTTGCGCCTTTCACGACGGACCCGTCGGTCCGCTTGTATTCGCCGAGATAAACATTCCGGATACCGAGGGCATCATTGTAGTGCGAGCGATGGGTGTTATCGCTGAAGCAGTCATGCTCTTCCTCGGGATCGTGCAGCATCAGGCCAAGCTTCATCCGCTCACCGGCGAGCTCGCCGTAGGAAAGGCTGCCCATGCCGGTCAGGATGGTGGCGATCCCGCGATCCGCGTCGCCCTCAACCAGACCGGTGCGCGCGGCACCGCCGTCAGCCCACTGGGCCGTCATCCATGCCAGCTCATCGACAAGCATGTCTGTCGTGGTGGAGAGATAGGCAGCGCGTCGGGCGCAGTTCCCGTGTGTGCAGTTTTCCGTGCTGAAATCCGTTGCCGGGCGGGCGCCGGCACCAGGGCCGGTACCGTTCAGATCCTGGCCCCAGAGCAGAAATTCGATGGCGTGATAGCCGGTCGCGACGTTGGATTCGATCTCGTCGATTTCGTGCAGGGACTGGACAAGGTCACGGTCGATGGTGCTCGCATCCAGTTCCTTGCCGGCGATAACCGGTTTCGGATTGGCGATCACATTGGCCGTGTAATAGGGGTTTCCGTCCGATTCCGTGCCGTAGATGTCCGTCTGCACGTAGTCGATCAGGCCTTCGTCCAGCGGCCAGGCATTCACCTTGCCTTCCCAGTCGTCGACGATGGCATTGCCGAAGCGGTAGGCCTCTGTCTGCTGATAAGGCTCACGAGCCTCAATCCAGGCGCTGCGGGCCGCATCAAGTGTGGCGTCCGTCGGCTTGGCGACCAGTGCCGCGATCGCGCTCTGGAGTTTCTTGGCGCCTGCCAGGGAGTCCCCATAGGCGGCTGCCGCGATGTCCGAATAGGTTTTGATGATGTCTTTCTTCGCGCTCGTGTCGTCTGCCTGAACAGGCGCGGCGGAAAGACCGCCTGCGATTGCAAAGGCCGCAATCGCCATTTTCGTCAGTGATTTCGTTCGCATATCTCGTTCTCCAAAGACCGTCCGCGAGATCTCCGTCTCGCTGGTTCCGACGTCGATGAAGGGACCTTATTGAAAGTCATTCTCAATTGCAACAGCAAATAAGTGACTAAATTGGTCTTCTTTAAAAATGATATAAATCAGTTATTTGGAATGTTTTTGCTGGCCGTATGCCGGAATTAGCGGGGAGGAAGGTCGTCTGAAATCGTTTCGAGAACCAGTGATGCATATACATCTGAATGTGCGACCAGTTCCGCCAGTTGCAGATCATTCAGATCCATCTTGATCCGGACACCGCCTTCACCCTGGGAAATGAAGTGCCCGTTGATGGTGATGCGAGTCCCCGCAAGGCGCACATAAACCGGGCCGTCAGCAATCGGCGGAAGCTCTCCGGTAAGGCGCATGCCGACCAATGAGATATCAGCGATTTTCGCCGGCCATGATTCGGAGAATTCCGGCGACAGCGACATTTCGGCCAGCAATGACGAATCCCTGCGTGAAAATTCACGCCGGTTGCCGGGCACGCTGGTCATGGGCTTGTTCGTGTTTGCTGCCATTTGCTCAGATCTAATCGAGAATGCCGGTGCAGTTCTCGACTTTCGCATGGTTCCAAATCGTTCCGAACTGTACCGAATCGGTAAAGTTCGCGCCACTGATCTTGGCCCGGGAGAAATCCGTGCCCTGCAATACCGCACCGTTGAAGAGCACGGGGATTGATTTGCCGGTGCGCTGTTGTTGTGCGTTGTAGATTTCAGCAACCTCAAGCCGGGCGCCGTGGAACTTTGCTTCAACCAGGCTGGCATTTGCGAAGATCGTCCCGCGCAATGTGGCACCAACGAAGCTGGCCCGGCTCAGGTTGGCCCCGGAAAAATTCACCAACATCAATTCGCACTGATTGAACTGCGTGCCCTCGAGCTGGGCATCGGCAAAAAGGGCGCCACGCAGATCGCAGCCGGTCAATACGAGATCCTTCAGATCCATCCCGCCAAAATTGGCCCGCTCGCCTACTTCGCCGTCCGAGATAATCCACTGGCTGTGCTGCCGGATGATTTCCGCGATGTCGTCGGGCAGATCGGCGCCGTTTTCCAGTGTGATGGCGCCGTCCAGGTTGGTGTTGTGGAGGGTCGCCTTGGACAGATCGACGTTGCGCAGATTTGCGCCGGAAAGATCACAATTGGTCAGGTTTGTTCCGGTGACGGACGCACCGGCAAGCACGGCGCCGCGCAGTTTGGAGCCGGTAAGATCGGCGCCGTTCAGTATCGCTCCGGCCATATTTGTTGCATGCATGTTGTCATCGGCGAACATGGTGCCGATTGCCCGGGTGTTCTTCAGATTCGCATCCTGCAGATCCGCACCTCTCAGATCGGCGTCATTCAGAGTGGCGCTGTCGAGGTTCGTGCTGACAGGACCGCCGCTGTTGTTGCGGGACCAGCGTACGATCTGACCGGGCCGGAGATCCGCATTCACCATTGAGGCGCCGGTCAGGTCCGCCATGACGAAATTGGCGCCGCGGACATCCGACTTGTTGAAGATCGTGCCTTGCAGGTTGGCCCAGGCAAAGTTCGATCCATACAGATCGGCCTCGCTGAAGTCGCTGCGCACGCAGGAGCTTTCGGAGAATTCGGCGCAGGGCAGAACAGCTTGCGACAGGGAGATATAGTCGAAGCGGCAATGCGAAACGTCGAGATCGTCGTTTTTCAGACGCAATCCGCCAGGCCGCCCGGAGAGATAGGTATGGTGGGACTTGATCGCCGCCATAACCTCTTCAGGGACTGGTTTGAGTTCAGTGTTATCAAATGCCACGGTCATGACGCTTCAATACCCCGGTCGTTTCTGAGTTGTACTCAGAAGGTCTTCTTATTTCGATGTTGGCCTTCACATGATGAACCTCATGCGTGGGCTGTTTGAGCGCATGGGAGTTTCCGGCCGCCATGCGATATCCTAGTCTATGGGCAATTCCTTTACACAAGGTGAATCTCCATGCAGGACGGCATTCAAAGACATCACGCCTCGGGGCGGCGCGACGATCTGCGCCTGTCTCTGAACCGGTTGTTGTTCGAGCTGTCCCAGTTCGGCTCGAATGCCGTTGTTGGCTGGCGCCCGTCGGGTAAGGGGCTTGAGCTCATTCTGTTACCTAAAACCCGTTTGTTCGGGCTCAAGAATCCGATCAACCGGGTATTTGAAGGCCCTCGTCATCTGAGTGATGGCGCATTCAAACAGGTTGCGGATTTCATCGGAGGCCAGCCGACCGAGATCAGGCTGGAATTTCCCATTGGCGGCGGGCCGAACGGGTTGTCCCACGAGGATGTCGAATCCGTGATGTCGAGATACTCGATCGGTTTCGCGCCATTTCGCACGGTTTTCCTGATCGACGTGGTCGGATTCTCGAAGCACACCCCCGAAGAGCAGGCCAGCCATCTCTCCACGCTGAAATTCAGCCTGTCTCTGGCCGAGGCGACGCTCCAGCGTGCGGGATTGCCGATGGCGATGGGGCGCTCGACAACAGGTGACGGTTATTACGTATGGAATCTGGAGACCGGCCTGGACGAGGATGTCAGCCTGTTTGTCCTGATGGCGCTGTTCTCGCTTTACTACAAGAGCCTGCAGCGCGAGATGGCGGACAAGATGCCTTTGCCTGATCTCCGTATGGCCCTGAGTGGCGGCAGCCACTACGTGTTCTACGAGCCGAGCCCGAAATATGTTGCCCGGCATGAATATATCGTCGGGGACGTGACCATTAACGCGGCCCGCTTGATCGGCAAGGCGCGGGCGGACCAGATTTTGGTCGGGGATTGGTCAAACACCCTGGAAGGTCCGGAAGCCTGGACCGCGCAACGCTATGTTCTGGCGGCAAACAAGGTTCTCAGCGGCTTCAAGAAGCTGAAAGTTTTCGGCGATGAGGTCAAGGAGAGCCAATTTTACTTAACCGGCCCGAAAGACGAAGAGCGGTTCCGTAATCAGAAGATCAAGATCATCGACAAGCATGGCTTCGAGCACATTTGCTACAATGCCAAGGTCAATACGCATATGAAGGATGGCAGCGCGGTTTTCTCGGGGCTGCAGCACAGCGAGCTTCGGGGGACGGCAAAGATCTGAGGCGCGGTGTCGGGTGCGCTACTTCACAATGCCATTCATATCGACGCCATCGAATTTCACCGCGTTCAGGTTCGCGGTGCTCATGTCCGTTTTCCGGATTTTCCCCGTCCGTTTCCCGTCCGCTCCGAAGATCGGCATGGCGCCGACATGGGCGTTCGACAGGTCGGCGCCGCTCATGAAGGCCCCTTTGAAGTTTGTGCCGAACATCAGTGCACCAGTCAGGCTGGCATTCATCAGGTTGCACTTTTCAAGATCCGCCAGCACCAGGTTGGCGAAAGACAGGTCCGCATCGCTGAGGTCGCAGGAATAGAGTGAGACCCCGGTCAGGTTCTGCCGCCGCAGTTTGAGCTTCCTGAGAGACATGGACTTGATGATCGCACGGCACCCGCGGGCACCGTTCGATTGCAGCCATTCGAAATGCTGCGCGAGAGCGGTGCGCAGCTCCGGGGGCAGGGACTTGAAGTCGCCGCTTGTGTCCAGATCGATGCTGAGCCTGACGTTGTTGATCTCGTCGAGCGCATCGGAATCGATTTCGGCTTTCGCCAGGGCCTCTTCGCTGACCATGCTGTTCGCGAAGCGGGCCCCTTTCAGGATTGTCCGCTCAAGTTTGGCATTGGTCAGCCGGGTGTCCGAAAGATCCGCATCTTCCAGATTGGCGCCCGTCAGGTCGACATTTGAGAGATCCGAGCCGAACAGCTCTGCCCCCTTCAGATTGGCTTCCCTGAGGCTGGCGCCGCTGAGATCGACATTGGAGAATTTTGCACGCTGTCCGCGGGCGAAATCCATCAGGCATTCGCTGAGGTCGCTCTGTTCCATGCCGAGGGATTCCTCGGGCGAGTCTCCCAGCACCAGTCCGCCGCGGAAGTCCGCGTCTTCCAGGTCCGCATGAGACAGATCGGCATTCTTCAGATTGACCCCGCGCAGGATCGTGCGCTTGAGTTTGGCCCGGCGCAGGTTCGCGCCCTGCAGCTTCGCGCCGAACATATCGGACTCGCTGAAATCGGCGCCCTCGAGCTTGGCATTCTGCAGATGAGTGCCAACCAGGACGGCGCGGGCGAGTAAGGCATTCTGAAGGTTGATACCCTGCAAATTCAGGCGGGACAGGTCGCACTGTTTGCCCCCGGGCTTACGCTGGAGCCACTTCTTGTGTTCTGCCAAGAAGGTGCCCATGAATTTCTGGGCGTCCTCTTGCAGAAGATGCTGATCTAATGACCCTGAGGCCATAGAGTCCCCCTAAACCTGAATTATCCGATGCTGAGCAGACGCAAAGCAAGCAGTATGGTTGCTTTGTAGAAGGTTTTATATACCAGATCGAGTTTCATATTGATCTAGCCTACCACGACTATTGGTGGGATTTTTCACTTGGCTGTCTTAAGTCGAGAAAAAACGGTGCGCATCGCCGCGCCAACCTCCGGTACTGTTTCCCGGAGTTTCAGTGAAAGCAGAAGGGCCGAACCCGATGGACTTTAAGAAGATCGACGAAAACTATGCCGCAAAAGGTCAGGTTTTCCCTCAGGAAATGAGTGAAATCGCGGATCTCGGGTTCAAGACGGTCATCAATAACCGCCCGGATGGCGAAGAGATGGGGCAGCCGGTTGGTGACGATCTCAAGGCCGCCGCGGAAGCCGCAGGCCTCTCCTATGTCTCTATTCCGATAAGCTTGCCGACTTTGACCCCGGAACTGGTCGCGGAACACCATGCGGCGATGGAAGCAGCCGGCGGGCCGGTTTTTGCGTTTTGCCGCAGCGGAACCCGGTCGACCATCCTGTGGGCGCTTACCCAGGTGTGCTTTCACGGGAAATCCATTGCCGAGGTGACATCCGTGGCCGCGCGGGAAGGATATGATCTATCCGGTGTGGAGCCGTTGCTGGAAGGATACAGGGACGTGCTTGGCAGATAAGCCGGGGGCATGGAGCCTGACATATAAGGAATTCGTGCAAAGGTATGAATGAAGGCCATTATTTTATTCTGCCTTTGCAAGAATAAAGTTAAATTATACTTCTGCGCTCAATCCGATAAAAATTTTAGACAAAATAGAATTGAATGGTAAGTTGTTGCCTCGATCAACCTGTACTCTGGTGCAGGTTGATACGCTTCCTATTTGGGGTAAGAGGCGTTGCAATTAGAAACGGATGCGGTTCTGGGCAGTACGACGCTTAATGCGATGTATGCCTATTGGATCGGTATAAAAGGCGGGAATGAAATCCCGCTGCGGCGTGATCTTGATCCGACGGAAATTGGGCCGGTTTTGCTGCCGTACAGCCTTTTGGCCGACGTGGATACGCGTACGCAGTCGGTCCGGCACAGGGTCGTGGGCACAAATTTCACGGATTTTTTCGGGCGGGACATTACCGGGATGGAATTGTCCACCGTCCTCGAAGGCAATTATCTGGAATTCATTCGCGGTCTCTACATGCTTGCCTGCGAGCAGCGCGTTGCCGTGGTTTCGCACAGCAGGTTCCGGTGGGATCAGGGGCGCCTGGTGAAGGCTTCCCGGCTTATGATGCCGCTGTCCAAAGACGGATCGCGCTCCGACATGTGTTATACCTGTCAGGTCTTCGAAACGGGTGAAGGCCCGATGCCGCCGCAGGTTTTCATCGCTTCGGACGGCGCCACCGCGGACGGCTCCCCCTCGCAGAGTGCCTGGGAAGATGTCTCCCAAAAGTTTTCCCATTTAAGTGCCGACGTCATCTGAGGCCGCACTCGATTAGATAACTTCTTTGTCATACCGTTATGGTATCGGCAGGGGTGATCAATTCGGATGGATGATATGGGACATACCTTCGATCTTGCGATCGTCGGCGGGGGGATTTGCGGGCTGGCAAGTGCGCTCGCGGCCTCGAAGCGCGGCAAACGGGTCGTCGTCATCGACCGGGACGCGCAATCGAACGGGGCATCGATCCGTAATTTCGGCTTCGTGACCGTCACCGGGCAGAAACAGGGGGAGACCTGGGAGCGGGCGTACAAGTCAGCTTCCATCTGGCGCGATATTGCCCCCAAGGCCGGCATCCCGGTTCTGCATGATGGATTGCTGGTGACGGCCCAGAGACCGGAAGCGGTCGCCGTCCTCGAAGAATTCGCCGCCACCGATATGGGGCGCGGCTGCACGCTTCTGACCGCGGAAGAGACCAAAGAGAAGGCACCGATGCTGGGGCAGAAGACTGTGCTCGGCGGTTTGTGGAGTCCGCATGAAGCGCGGGTTGAGCCGCGTCAGGCTCTGCCGCGGCTGGCGCAGTATCTGGAAGCCAGTTGCGGTGTGGAATTCCGCTGGTCGACGGCCGTGACCGGCGTGTCACCGGAAATAGTCGAGACCACCTCCGGGACGATCCGGGCGGAGTCGGTCATTGTCTGCCCCGGCCCCGACATCGCGACGCTCTATCCGGAGCGCCTTGCATCCTACAATCTCCGGCTCTGCAAGCTGCAGATGCTGCGGGTTGCTCCGCAGCCGCCGGAATGGAAACTGCCGGGCGCGATCATGTCGGATCTCAGTCTGGTGCGCTACGAAGGCTATACCGGCTGCGCGGCCTCCAAGGTACTGCGCGCGCGGCTGGAGCGGGAGCAGCCGCAATGGCTAGCACACGGCATCCACCTGATCGTGGTACAAGGTGCGGACGGCTCTCTCGTCGTCGGTGATTCCCACCATTATGCAACAACCCCGGATCCTTTCGCGCCGGCGGTGGTGGAAGATCTGATCATGGAGGAAGCCGGCCGGATGCTGCAGCTCGAGAACCCCAGGGTGATCGAGCGCTGGACCGGTATCTACCCGTCCGCGCCGGACCGGACCGCTTTCATCGATACGCCGGAGGATGGGGTGCGGCTGCTGGTCGTCTCCAGCGGCACCGGCATGAGCACCGCCTTTGCCCTCGGTGAGGAGACCATTGCCTCGCTTTACGGGACTGCCGCCTAACCGAAAAGGAATTTCAGATGTCCACCGCCGAGAACCACGTCAAAGCCGTTATTTTCGACTGGGCCGGAACCATTGTCGATCACGGCAGCCGGGCGCCGATGGGCGTTTTCCAGCGAGCGTTCGCCGCGTTCGATGTCGAGATTTCCATCGATGAGGCAAGGGCTCCGATGGGCCTGCCGAAATGGGATCACATCAAGGCCGTCGGCACGCAGCCGCGCATTGCGGAGGCATGGCAACAGGCCCACGGGGCGGCGTTCTCCGACAGCGATGTTGACCGGATTTACGAGATTTTCGTGCCGATGAATGTCGATGTGGTTCCGGACTTCGCCGATATCATTCCGGGCGCGCTGGACACGGTCGCGGCATTGCGCGGGCGGGGCATGAAGATCGGCTCCACGACCGGGTATAACCGGGAGATCATGGAACGGCTGGTGCCGATCGCGCGGGAGCGCGGCTATGCGCCGGACAACATGGTCTGCGCCGGAGATCTGTCGCACGGCCGTCCGTCGCCACTGATGATGTATAAATGTTTCCTCGATCTCGATGTCTGGCCGGCCTCGGCCTGCATCAAGGTGGATGACACAGAGCCGGGCATTGCCGAAGGTAACGCGGCCGGCTGCTGGACCGTCGGGGTCACGGTTTCCGGCAATGCTTTCGGGTTGTCGCTGGAAGAAACCGAGGCGCTGGACGAAGAGGCCTTCGCGGAGAAGAAACGGCAGGCCGAAAAGACGTTGCGGAGCTGCAATCCGCATTATCTGATCGATAGCGTCGCGTCACTTCTCGACGTCGTGGACGATATCGAGGCCCGTCTGGCGAAGGGCGAACGTCCCTAGAGAATCGGGTGCGGGGGCGTGTAATCGCGCTCCCGGTCACTAAATATAAAGAGATTCATGAAATCATCTCTCTGTGACGTGGCGGTGCCGCCTCTTGCTTGCTATGGCTGGTCCGTCACGCTGTTTGGCACCCTCATTCCGAATTGACCGACCAATGATCACTCCTCTCAACCGCCTTTTGCGTTACCGGCTCGTCATTCCGATCCTTCGCGGAACCGGATTGCCGGATTACACGGCGCGGGGCGTGGGCATTGGTGTCGCGGTTTCGCTGACGCCGCTGGTCGGTGTGCAAATGCCGATCGTGGCGGGCATCTGGTCTTTGCTCCGGCTGCTGCGCCCGTCCTGGACCTTCAATCTGGTCGTGGCTCTCGCCTGGACCTGGGCGACCAACGTTTTCACGGTTCCGATCGTCTATTACATCTTCCTGCAGACCGGGAACCTGATGCTCGGCCGTTGGGAAAACCTGACGGCGTTCGGGCATTTCTCGGACCGGCTGGACATGATCCTCAGTCAGGATGTGTCCGGAATCACGGCTGTCTGGGTCTATCTCATGGCGATGCTGGATGAATGGGGCCTGCCCCTGTTCGTCGGCTGCGTGCCATGGATGGTCGCCGGCGGCTGGATCGGGTATCGTTGGAGTCACATCTATATCGAGCGTTTCAAAACCGCGCGACGCGAACGACAGGCCCGGAAGGCCGAGCGCAAGCAGGCGGCGCTCAAGCTCAAGACCGGCCAGCAGGCCGCCGACAGTCATCACTGATTTCATCTCGTTTGATACGGAAGGAGCAGCTATGCGGGGGCATATGCTCAAGAGCAGTCCGGAAACGGTTCATTGGGGGTTCTTCGACGCTGGTCTGGAGCCGGCCCTGACCGTTGCCTCGGGCGAGGAAGTCACCATTCAGTCGATCTCCGGTGACACGCCGGTGCTGCCCGGCGAGGGATACACGGTTCTGCCGGAACATCAGGCTGTTATCGATCAGGTGCGCCCGGGATTGCCGGGGCACATTCTGACCGGCCCGGTCTATGTCGAAGGCGCGAAGCCCGGCCATGTGCTGCAGGTCGATATTCTCGACGTGAAGGTGCGGCAGGATTGGGGTTTCAATTACAGCGCGCCGCTCAAGGGTGCGCTGCCGGACGATTTCGATGAAGTCACGCTTTCCATCATCGCCATCGATACCGAGCGCAATATCGGCCGCCTGCCGTGGGGGCTGGAGTTGCCTCTGAATCCGTTTTTCGGCGTGATGGGTGTTGCACCGCCGCCGGTCTGGGGCCGGGTCAGCACCATTCAGCCGCGGGCGAATGGCGGCAATCTGGATAACAAGGAACTGGTGGCGGGCACGACGCTTTACCTGCCGGTCTTCGTCGAAGGCGCTCTGTTCTCCGCCGGTGACGGGCATGGCGCCCAGGGCGACGGGGAGGTCTGCGTGACGGCGATCGAGACGGCCCTTGAAGGCCGCTTCCGCCTGACCGTGCGGGATGACATGAGCCTGACCCTGCCGCGCGCCGAAACACCGGACCATTTCATCACCATGGCCTTCAACGAGGATCTGGACGAGGCTGGCCGGGATGCCCTGCGCCAGATGCTCGACCTGATCACGGCCCGCACGAACCGCAGCCGGGCCGAGGCCTATATGCTGTGCAGCCTTGCCGCGGATCTTCGTGTTACCCA
>NZ_JBLXFE010000042.1:0-11064 GCF_048262375.1 Roseovarius sp. | reverse complement strand
TCCGGGGATGCATTCGGCGGATATCTGTTGTTCCGTCATGATCACCGATCTGGGCGATGCGGACCCCAAGGCGGTGCTGGACGCGGCGCAGTCGGTCACGCATTTCGGACCGGGCGGGCGCCGCGCGGGGGACCGGATCGAGGTGTCTGCCGACCTGATGGAGGGGTTTCACGCGAACCCGTTCCTGAACAACCCGAAGTCGCTGCGCATGGCCGAAGAGCACATGGGCACACAGGGCGACGGCTTTTCTTATGCATAGTTTTTGTGGTCAAGATACTTGATCCACTACGCTGGTTGAAATATTTATTACCTAACGCTTTTCGATCAGGTTAGGAAGCGCTGTGCCGCAGGATCTCACTGAACTCTCCACCGACGCATTCGTCCGCGCCTCCTTCGATGACGCAAATAACAGAGAGCGCCAGCGAGAGATCCAGGCCGAAAGGTATCGGCGCGCGCCCAACGGGGACACATCCGCTCTGAAACGCCGCCTCAAGTTCGGGATGGGCATCCTCGATAAGGATGACATCGGTCCGCGAGGCTAAGATGGCATCCATCCTCTTTCCAGATCCTGACAGGCTTGCCGAGCACAGCCCGGAATTTTCCGTCCTGTCTCACATCCCCATCGTCCTGCATCCGACCGGCGCCGTATTCACGGAAGCCACCGATTACCTTCGGGACCGCGCCCTCATGATCTGGCGCAACGGACGTAGGAAATCCCCCTCTGCCGGAAGTGTTCGGCAGTTCGCCTACAACCTCTCCAACTTCCTCGACTGGTGCGACGAGATGGATCTCGACTGGCGCGGCATCGACCGCGGCCACGACGCCGAACCTCGCAGCCTTGTCGGCTACGCCCGCATGATGGCGGATGGCCGATGGTCCGACGACGGTCCGATCTCGCGCGCCACCATCGAGGCACGCCTATCGGTCGCTCTCGATTATCTCTCCTATGCCGCAGCCGCGCCGCGCAGATGGCGCGGTTCTTTCGACGACGCGCCCATTCTTGGCTACGGACAGGTCGCCTCCGCCGACAGGCGTTGTGCGATCCCTTCCAAAGCCGATGTCGCAACCTGGCTCGATCGCCTCCGGGTCGAGACCTACCCCGCGCAGCACCTGATGACGCAGGCCATCTTCGAGACCGGCCTCCGGCGTGAAGAAGCCGTCGCCATCCGTTCCAGTCAGATCCCTCCGCCCGAGGCCTTCTACCCCGGCCCCTACCAGCACATCGAGATCAGCTACGGCACCAAGGGTGGCCGCGATCCCGCTGACTCGGATCGGAAAGGAAAACCACGCACGATCCGCGTGCGCACCGACTTCCTTGAACGCCTCTACCTTCACGCGCGGAACCCGAAGGAGCGGCCTGCCGCCCTTGCCGTATTCCGTGAGCGGCATCCGGGCGAGAAGGCTCCCGATCACCTCTTCCTCAATCCTGAGACCGGCTCTCCCTACTCCATCGCGCAACCGAACAAGCTCTTCAAGCGCGCCGCGCCCGCGCCGATGTCGCCCTGGACTCCCCACATGGGCCGGCACTTCTGGGCATGCTGGACCCTGCTCGAGCTCCTCCAAGAGGAGGCACATCTTGCTGGTCTTCGTCGAGGAGACCTCCTGCCCTCGACGCTCAAGGAGTTCGGCCATTCCAGCCTGCTGCGCCTGAAGCAATATCTCGGGCACGTCTCCGAGGAGACAACCGATATCTACCTGGCATGGGCCTCCGAACACCTCCGGATCAATCTCATGGAGGATTCGCGATGAAGAGCCTGCGCAAATCTCGGCGCCTCGACGCGACCGTTGCCGATCTCGCGCGGGTCGAGCCCGACGCATCCCACCTGACCTGGCTTACGACCGACCATCTCTGCGGGACGGTGCGATACGATTTGTCCGAGTTCGAGACAGGATACGCGGGCGGCGATGCCCGCAAGGAACCCTTTGAGGGACGTCCGGATTTCCTCAGGGAATTGGCACCAGCCCTCCGCGAGCTGACGCGCGGCGTTTCTCCGGATGTCGGCGAACGGCGTATGGTCGCCTTGCGTCATTTCTTCCGCTTTCTCGATCGTCGAAACTCCGCCTCCAAGAGCAGGAGGGATACCTCCCTGCGGTCCATCACATCCGAGACCGGCTATCTCTATCGCAGCTATTTGTTGGAGACCCCGCGGCGGGTGAACCCTGTCCTTCTCGCGAATACGCACGAGATCCTGGAAGTCGCGCGGCGCCTCGCTGGACTTCCTGCCGTCGAATGGCCCATCATCCGCAAGTCCAACACGCCTCAAGTTCATCGTGATGTCGACCCGCTTGCAGTAGCGCGCATCCGGGCCTTTGCCCTCCGTCGCTTTCGCCGGGGTGTTCGTGTGGACGTTGACGCCACGATACCAGTCAGCGGCGACGACCCACTCGACACTGCCTGCGTCTCCGGCGTCATCCTCGAGGACATCGAGGCGGCCATCCTCAATGACACCAGCCTTCCCGAAGACCGACATAAATTCCGAACACAGGCCTTCGCGCACCATCGCCGCGCGAAACGCATGAAGGCAGGCCTCAACCGGGAGGAGACGACCCCGGCCTACATCTCCCGCTTCGTTCCGACCTCCGAAGAGATCATGGCCGCCTACGTCGTCATCGCCGCCGAGACCGGCTGGATAGACACAGCCAAGGGCATCGACATCACAGGGCAATGGTTCATCCCCCGCGATCTCAACGGGTCAGAGCCAGATTGCCACGACCGCGGCATCGTCATCGCACGTCGCCCCAAGACTCGCGATCTGATGCGTCATGTCAGCACCATGTCCCCGCTCAGCGTTCACGGCATCGTCAGCCGTCTTGAGGAGCGCTCCCGCTTCATGCGCGAGCTTGTCCAGCGCCGGATTGAGGCTGTGCGCAACCGTATCGCCCAGTCCTCCGATCCGGAGAACGAGATCCAGCGGCTCGAGGCTCGGTTGCGCTCGCCGTTCCTTTTCTACAGTCACACGGCCAAAGGCGTGAAGCGTGTCGAGATGATCGACAGCGCCTGGCGCCATTTCGAAGACCTTAAGAAAGCCCTTCTCGCAACGCGAAGCGCACAATCTTGGTCAGATGAAGAGAGGGAGGCCATCGCTGCGATCCAGTTCTCCGACCTTCGTGACGGCTTCGCCGACCGGGTGTTCGAGGAGAGTGGCGGGAATCTCTTTGCCGTGAAAGCATCACTCGGCCATCGCCGGACCTCCAGCACAACGCATTACCTGACCCAACGCCGACAGGTCGTTATCTCCTTCCAGAAATTTGCAGCCTTTACCGGCGTCCTCATCGAGGAAGTAGAGAGTGGGTTCAGGATCGACCCGAAAACCCTCATGGCCCGCTGCTACGTCGCGGATCAGATCAGGACCCTCAGCCCGGAGCAACGCGCGGCACTCGCCGGTCCCAGGACGCGAATGGGCATGGGATGCTCAGCCCCCACCGATCCTCCAGCTGAGCTCGCGCCTGGCCACAGGTCAGGTGACATTTGCTCCGTCCAGCGATGCGTTCTCTGCCGGCATGGCTTTTTCTTCCCGGATGAACCCGGCGCCATGTCGGCTCTCGCGGAGCGTCTCGGCGAAATCCACAACGCTCGCACCACCATGCCGATCGACCTCTTCAATCGCTCAAGCCTCCATGTCGAAATGGCCGGCATCGAGCACGCGCGCGACATCTTCTTCTCTGCCCGGGCGGACGAGTTCGAGGCGATCGTGGAAGCGGCGCTGCAGGACATTTCCAAGGGCCGCCGGCCCTCCATCGAGCCGCCTCATGGCGCCAGTCCCGGGAGCCTTGCATGACGCGCACAATCCGCCTTGAGCATGTTCTCAAGGACAACACCAAAGATCTTGCCTTCGGGCTCGACGCATGGCGCACCGACTGGTCGGACCTCGTCGCCGATCGCGCCTTCTTCGGCATCGATATGGATGATGATGTCTGGAGGTTTCCAGACGCCTTGTTTCGCCGGAAGACGACGGATGCATTGCGCCGCATCGACTTTTGCCGTGTGCTCCCGGAAGCGTGGCTTCGGAATGACACGCGATCGGAAACTCTTCTCCGTCGCGTCAAGCGCATGGTGCGCGTGCTGGCTGTCAGTGGCCTGTCGTCGACCCGGAAAACGAGCGCGAAGGGAACCTCATCCGTCTCGCGCGCGATGGGTGCGCTGACCCTGGTCACCACAGCCCAGGATCTCCTTTCCGCGGTCAAAGCACTCGTAGAAGAGGGGCTGATCGACTTCACCCGCAGCGATGACTGCCCGGATGGTGGCCCGATCTTCTCCCATCTCGACGAGGCGGACTTCAAGATCGCCTGGGAGGCCGGTGGAAAGCATTTTCGGGCCGCGTTCAACCGCCTGTGCGACGTTCGAGATCGCGGACTACTCGACGACTGGGTAAGCTTCGCCCGGCCGATGGAAGTGCGCCCAACCCGGAGCGGCGCCAATGCCACCGAGGTCTACGACGACGCGTATTTCACTGACATCATCCAGGCTGCCTTGGAATGGAGCGCGATCGGCGCTGACATCGGCAGCATCGTCCAGAATATCTCCGGCATCGACAGCGACGGCATGGTGGCATCCGCTCTCGCCGATGCGCGGCGCAAGGTTTTGAGCGAATACCGCGGGCAGACCTTCTCTGCCCGGACGATCTTCGCCTACCAGACGCTCTTCGCAGACGGCCCGTTGGAAAACCTCGTCGACACGTCGCGCCCTGTGGATGCCCTGGTTCGGGTCTTCAATACCGTCCAGGTCTCGAACGCCCTGTTGCTCACGGTCGCGACCGGCATGCGGCCGGCCGAGCTCGACGACCTCCCTCGCGATTGCCTCGCCGAGGGGCCTGTCGGTCCGATCCTGAAGGGTGCTGCCTTCAAGACCGCGGACGAGCCTCACGGCGATCCCCGGGACTGGCCCCTCCCGTCGCGCGCCGTCGAGATGCTGCGCCGACAGATTGCCCTGGCCGATATCGTCGACCCGGATGGTCTCTACCTCTGGGTCGATCCCCCGATGGGGCACGGGCAAGACAAGGACATTCCGGTCTCTGTCCGCATGCGCGACACCTATCGTTGCCTATGCGGCCCGGATGGGGTTCCGTTTGCTGTCCGCGGCGCTGTCACCGTCTATCGCACGCGCACATCCATCGCCCGCCTGCTCGCCCTGTCGGTCCAAGGCGGCCCGCACATCCTCTATACCGTATACGGGCATCGCAATATCGAAGAAACCATGGGTTACTACCGCGCCCGCGGAGACTTCGAGCAGGAACTCTCCGAGACAATCGACGCAGTCTCGACGGCACTCGGAGAAGACCTAATCTCGCAATTCGACGATGGCGAACTCCCAGCCCGCACGGCGCGGCTTGTGCAGACAACCCTCGATACACTTTCGGAGGCGCCATCGCTTCGGAACGGTCCTGACGCAACTGGCTACGATCGTCTGGCCGATGCGGCCCGCATTCTTGGCACCGGTGTCGAGCTGGTCCGACCGGGGGTTCTCTGCACGGCGCGCGGCACGGGCCGCGGAGCCTGTGCAGATGCTTCCGGCCTACGCGAGCCCGCAAACTGCACCGATGGGTGCCGCTACCGCTTCGAGACCGCCATCGCCCTACAGGATCGCAAGATCCGGGCCGAGGCACACCTGGCCGAACTCGCCAAGCTCGATCGGAGCGACGTCTTTCGCTACCGCTTCGCCAGGGACGGCCTGCTCGCGGCTCTCGGGTCTTTCGAAGGTGTTCTCGGGCCATACCGGACCGACGCCCGGGTGCGCGAGGTCTTCTCCCTCTTTGATGAAGACGAGATTTACGTCCTTTGTGAAAACCATCGCATCACCTTCGATCTCGCCATGGAGGCTTCATCATGAGCGACAATCCCACACCCCTCGCAAAATACCACGCCGAGCAGGCCGAAGAGACCCGGCAGCGGCTTCGTGATGCAATGGCGACCATGGAAGGCGAGATCGCGGCCGCGCCGGACGGCACCTATCCCGAGAACAAGGGCCGCATTTCGCAGGCCGAGATCTGCCGCCGCGCGGGGGTCTCGGAGAGCGTCCCGAAGCAGCCTCATCAACACGAGATCCGCCAGGAGATGAAGAACTGGATCGCCCGCCTGAAGAAAAGCGGGCCAGTGACCCGCAAGGACGCCACCGAGCGCCGTCGCGAGACGCTGGCCGAACTCCAGGCTGGCTTCGCCGTGCTTGCTGCGGATGTGTCCGCCTACCGGCTGCGCATCCACGACCTCGAAAAGGAACTTGCCCGACGCGATCGCCAGCTTGCGGACGAGAAGGAGCTGACGAAGGAGCTTCGCCAGAAGTTTTTTCAATCGACACAGGGCGGGACGGTGACCTCGTTGCGAGGTGATCAGTGAGGGTCAAGCGAGGTCCTGAAGCCGGGCGGGAGGCTGTCGCCAAACTTGAATCTCTCATCTCTGAGACCGAAGCCCGATCGGAAACCCTTCCTCTGAACGGGAAGGCTCTGCACCTCGGCAAGATCTGCGAGGCCCTCGGCGTCGGACGTGCGACCGTGCATCAGACCCCGGCCTTCGAGACCGGATTGCGCGCCTATCCCTGCTACAACATCAGCGCGCGCCTGACACGCCCTTCTGTCCAGCGGTTGCTCAACATCGGCGAGGCAGGCAAGCACTCGCATTACCGAGACCGCTACCAGGATTGCTACGCACTCGACGAAGCAGAAGATTGACGCCTCCGCCCGGCTTGCTCGGGATTTCGGAGTGAAACCCGACGAGTCCGTTGGCGAAGGAATGCCCATGACCAAATTTACTGGAAAAGACCTGATCGATATGGGCTACGCGCCCGCCAAATGGTTCGGCCAGGTTCTGACCGCCGCAAACCAAGGCGGCATGAATTCCGCTTCTGTTCGCGCGATGGCTGAAGATCACGTCGCCCGGGAAACACAGGTCATTCCGCCGCAGGCTGGCCTGGATTTCGTGCGTTTCATAAACCCGGAAAACGAGGCTGAGACGGACAACGCTGAAGCCGTCTTCGCGACGATGGCCGAACTCATGAAAACGCCGACTGTCGTCGCCGGCGCCGTCATGCCGGATGCCTGCCCCGCTGGGGCGCTCGGGACGATCCCCGTCGGCGGTGTCGTCTCGACCCGCAACGCCGTGCACCCGGGAATGCATTCCGCTGATGTGTGCTGTTCCCTGATGACCACGGATCTTGGTGCCGTCAATCCGGCTCGCGCCCTCGATATCGCGCACGAGCTGTGCCACTTCGGTCCTGGTGGTCACCGGACACCGGTGGATTCGATCCCGGAGGAAATGGTCGACCGCATCACCAATAATCCGTTCTACATCACTGATGTCGCTCTCGAGCTGGCGCGCCATCACCTGCGCACTGTCGGCGCGTCCAACCACTTCGTGTATATCGGGCGCTCGGAAACGACCGGCAACGTTCATCTGGTTACCCATCACGGGTCCCGCGGATTCGGTGCACATCTGTTCAAAAACGGCATGAAGGCCGCGGAAACGTTCCGTCGAAAGCACTCGCCGGAGACACTGAAGCAAAACTCATGGATCGAACTCGATAGCCAGGAAGGTGCGGACTACATGGACGGTCTTGCCATCGCCCACGACTGGACGCACCTGAACCACTCCTCGCTTCACGACGCGGTCCTCGCAGCACTGGGCGTCGAAGGCAGCGAGCGCCTGTTCTCACCGCACAACTTCGTCTTCCGGGACCCGAAGGACCCGTCGGTGATCCATCACGCCAAGGGTGCGACCCCGGTCGATCCCGACATGCTGACCGATCGCCACGACACCATGATCATTCCGATGAACATGGCCGAGCCCGTCCTGATGGTTCAGCCCGGACCCCGGAACGCCACCGGGTTCGCGCCGCACGGCGCCGGTCGGGTGATGACGCGGACCGCGCACCGCAAGATCCACGACGGCGTGCCCGAAGAGGAACTCGTTGCCCGCGAAACCCAGGGAATCGATGCCCGCTTCTACTGCGGCATCCCGGATACCTCGGAACTGCCGTCCGCTTACAAGTCGGCCGCCAGCGTGCAGCGCGACATGCAGGCATTCGGGCTCGCCGATGTCCTCGACCGCATCATGCCCTTCGGGTGCATTATGGCAGGCGACATCGAGCGCAACGCACCCTGGCGTAAGAAATCTTGAACACAATGCCCGGCGCATTTCTGCGCCGGGCATTGTGTTCCGTTGCGAGGAAGCGCCATGATCCCGCTGCCAGAAGAATACCTCCAGTTCGAAGAAATGTGAATCCCGGAGACGAAATGGACAGCGGAAGCGGTCGGGTGATCTGACCGTCGCGGAGAAAAAGTCCGCATCTTGAGCCCGCGACGAGCGCCGCCTCCTCCGGCTTCAAAAACAGCTGGCCTCGGTCAAATTGCTCATCATCGACGAATTGGGTGTCAATCGGCCCTTTAATTGCGGTTTGCCCATCAGTGATCCTATGGACGAAGTTTGGGCGGTGAGCGGCCGTTCGCGGTCCCTTGCGCGAACGGCCGCAATGGTGCCGTGTCCGGACGGTCCGGTGGGACACCAGGCGGTAAGCTGCCAATCAGCGTCTGGGCCACAAGGCGCAGTTTGCCTGGTCCGCTTGTGACCCCAAGGCGGTCGTTTCAAGTTCACCGACGCCTTCCCGAACCCCGACATTGCGTGCACGCCCACTACGGCGGGATTGGGGCCGTCAGGGCAACAGGCTCGATCAGTTGATCAAGGATACGGTAACCCGCATATCGCAGTTGACGCAGGATGGAACGGACATCGGCCCGGCGCTGACGGCGTTCTCGGCCGATCGCTCCGTCAGAATCATGTCGATCCACAAGAGCAAGGGGCTGGAGTTTCACGCCGTGATCGTGATGGGCGTCGAAAACGAGACATTCTGGGGAAAGATCGCCGAGGAGCGATGACGCATTCCGTGCGGTGGGAGGCCTGAACAAACTGACCTGTCGCGCACCGCGCGGCAGGTTATTGTATTTTCGGCAGATTTTCTGAGGGTCGAAACAAGAAAAAACAGGCGGGAAATCCGAGACTTTTTTCTCGGAGACTGAATCCTGATGCTTGAACGAAGAAAAATCGAAAATTTCAGATTTTTCTCCTTCTGTTTCAGAAGATACGGCCAATATCCTTTGATCACAAGCTTGTCTTTCGCGCGAGGCGAAGATCGCGGACGAGTGTCCGTATCAACTTCAATCCATGCGGATTTTCTGGTCTTTGGTCGAAAAACGACTCGAGGCGGAGCCGCGGAAATCCGAGGTTCTGATGGCAGGCTTGGCAACTTTCAATTTCAAGCTCTCGCAGCTCTATCCGGGCGCAGGGGAGCACTCCATCAATACCTGCGCGAACCCGGACTGTTCCAACTTCGGAGAGCAGTTGACCGATCGGGCGACCCGCATGTCGAGATGGAGGAAAAGGCGACCGGACGCTTCTCCGGAGCAGCTACAGCTCGTCGAGACGCACGGGCCCGGGGCCTACAAGCTCGCCGGAGCTGACAAGAAACATCGCCGCGTCTCGCGCGTGTTCACCTATCAGGACGACCCGCATGTGTGGTCCGATCAGCGCACGGTCCGGTGCTTGGGCCAGACGCACGAGGGCGTCATCTGCGACTCCGGCTTCTCGATCCTGTCGCCGGATCACCTCAAAGAGGAGATCGACAGGCTCAGGAACTTCAATGGCGTTCTCGACGGGCCCTCCTGCGGAGCCTGTGGCAAGCGATTTTTGGATGATCCTGACGAATTCGCCCTCGACGGTGTCCATGAGCGGTCGAAAGACAGCAAAGGAAAGCCAATCCGCAAGAAAAAGTCGCCTTCGTCTCTTCGCGTGCTCCACAAGCCGTGCCGGGGGCAGAAAGGCGCGCGCTTCTCCGTCTCGCTGCCCCACGCCGGACAGAAGACGACCGCCGACAATCTCAGGATACTCGGGGCGGTGCTAAACAGCGCGGGGATCGTCGACATACAGCGGATGATCGGGACCGCCGCAACCGGCAAGAAGATCGGCATGTCCCGGATCTACGACCGGATCGAATGGCTGGAAGGGGTCTTTCTGGCCTACGAGCGCGAGATGCTGCGCCGATGGAAGAACAAGGTTGATCGAAGCGGTGAAGCCGTCGAGCACCTTCTCAGCCACGACGACATGGTCCTCACCGTGAACTGGGAGACCTCGACAGACCGACGGAACACGCAACTCAACTGCGCGATCACCGCTGACGCCCGCAGTGGCTATGTTTACCGGCTCGATGTCGACTTCGACCCGCGTGCCACGCCTCTGGACATGTTCAACGCCACCTACCTCGATGAGGTCGGGATGCCGCAGAACCTCGAACAACAGTATCCCAACAGCAAGGTGCGAACGGCCCCGAAATTCTCGTGGCAACGGCCGACTGGACGGTATCACGAACCGCAGTTCTTCGCCGCCTGCGTCAACGAGATCAAGGCATTCCAGAGCCGGGCGAAACGCCGAATGCCGAAGAGGGACAAAGCCCAGCGGACCGAGAGGGACGAGGTGATCGGACGCACGAACGGCATGATCGCCAACATCCGGATGATCTCGGAGGGATGGTTCGGCTTTCCGATCGACGAATCAGAGGAGCGTGGCTCGTTCAAGGGCGTCACGACCAAGGATATCTACACCAAGGGCGCCCATTTCGCACTTCTGAAGGAGATGCTCCCGCGTGGGTCGATTGTCCTGACCACGGAACAGGAAGCGACCCTACCGCCCCTGTTGCCGCATATCTTCGACGAGGAGATCCGGGAGGACCGGTTCGCGTGGCTGGCCATGACATTCAACAAGAAGGCCACGAAGCCGGAAAAGCTCGGGAAGGTGAAGGAGTATCGCAAGGCGCGAAAACGCTTCCACAACGACGGCATGTATACCGGGCGCTTCGACCCCGGAACGGACGCGCAGACAGTGAGCGAGGCTTTCATCGCCGACCGTATGGAGACGGCTCTCCGGGGCACCGCCGCGCATTTCCAGATCTCGAACTACCGATCCGAAGCCTTCCCTTTGCTCTGGGTTAGGGCCTCTACCCAGGCGAGCGGAGAGATCGACAAGACCGTCGGTTTCCCCATCCTGCCACGTCATCTGCGCAGGACGTTGAAGAAGGTGGCGTTCGAC
>NZ_JBLXFE010000041.1:0-11884 GCF_048262375.1 Roseovarius sp. | reverse complement strand
CCGTGTCGCCACCCGCAGTCGAAAAGGCCAGGGGAAAGTTTGACGCGCCAAAGACCGCAACCGGACCAATGGGCCGATGGATCAGCCGCAGATCGGGGCGTGGCAGGGGCTGACGGTCAGGCTGCGCTGCGTCATGGCGGATGTCGAGGTAACGCTCATCTTCGATCAGGTCGGCAAACATCTTCAACTGACCGGTCGTGCGGTCCCGTTCCCCCACCAGACGCGCCTCTGGTAGGCTCGTCTCTTTCATGGCCGTGGCGGTGATTTCATCCCCAATGGCGTCAATCTCTTCGGCGACGCGGCGCAGGAAGGCCGCCCTCGCCGCCCGCGTGGTGGCCGCATAGGCGCGGAAGTCCCGGCGCGCGGCCTCTGCGGCTTCGGCGACCTGCGCCGCGCTTGCCTGTGCAAACGCCTGCCCGCCCAGATCGGTCGATGCCTCGACCGTGTCCGAGCCGACCCAGGCTCCGTCGATCAGGTTCTTGCCAAGGATCATGGTTATCTGCCCCATTTCAGGACCAGCGGGTCCAGCGGTTTCAACAGGTCGATCATCCGCTGCCGGATTGCTGGGTGCAGTGGTGGGATCGGATGGCGGCAAAATTCTGAGCGGATCACGCCGCCCTCGACCATCGCGGCCTTGCAGCTTTGCCAGCCGCACTGCCGGTTCTCATGATTGATTGCCATGGCGACGCGGCCATAGGCTTCGGTCGCGCCGTCGACATCACCGGCTTGGTACTTTTCGATGACCGGCTTGATCTGGTCGACGATCATGCCGCTGGTCATCGAACCCGTGGCCCCGGCATCCAGATCGGCAAGCAGCGTGATCGCCTCTTCGCCGTCAAAGGGCGCCTCGATGGCATCGCCGCCCTCGTCAATCAGCGCGCGAAGCTTGTTCGCCGCGCGCGGGCATTCGATCTTGAACAGGCGCACTTCTTCGATCTCTTTCGCCATGCGCACCAGCAGCGGCACCGAAAGGTCCACACCGGATATCGGCGCGTCCTGAACCATGATCGGGATGCCAACCTCGCCCACGGCGGCGAATTGCTGGAACGTCTGCTCCGGCGTGCCGCGCAGGATTGCGCCGTGATAGGGCGGCATCATCATGACAGCCGCGGCCCCCAGGTCCTTGGCAAAATGCGCGCGTTCGACTGCGATCTGGGTGGCGTAATGGCTGATCGTCACGATCACTGGCACGCGGCCCGCCACGTGTTCCAAAGACAGACGGGTCAGAACTTCTCGCTCTTCATCGGAGATCAGGAACTGTTCCGAGAAATTGGCAAGGATGCAGACGCCATCCGCGCCCTGATCTATGATGCAATCCAGCGCGCGCTTCATGCCTTCGAGGTCAAGCGTTCCGTCGTCGTTGAACGGTGTGGGCGCGACGGGCCAAATACCGGTCCAGCTCATTCGATCACCTCGAAATGCTTGATGTGCTTTTCTGTGATCTCGATCCCGAGGCCGGGCTTGTCGTCGTCCAGTTGCAGAAAGCCATCCACCGCCTCTGGGTCGCCCTCGAAGATGTAGTAGAACAGCTCATTGCCTACCTCGACGTCGAAGACCGGGAAGTACTCGGAGATCGGGCAGTTCGTGTTGGCCATCGTCAGGTGATAGTTGTGCACTTGCCCCGCATGCGGGATCACCGGGATCTGCGCGGCCTCGGCGATGGCGTTGATCTTCTGTGCTGCAGTGATGCCGCCCACGCGGTTGGTATCGTATTGCAGGACGCTGACCGCCTTCTTGCGGATCAGGTCGGCGCAACCAATGATCGAGAATTCATGCTCACCGCCGGAAATTGGCACGATGTTCATCGCGTTCAACTCGGCATAGCCTTCGACGTCATCGGCGATCACCGGCTCTTCGAGCCAGCGGGGTTCGTATTTCGCCAGTTTCGGCAGCATCCGCTTGGCGTAATCAAGGTTCCAGCCCATATAGCATTCAAGCATCAGATCGTTGTCATAGCCGATCACCTCGCGCAGGCCTTGGACCCGCTTGAGGTTCTCCCGCATGCCCTGCATGCCGTCCTTGGGGCCGTAGCCGAACCGCGATTTGTAGGCGGTATAGCCGTTCTTCATCGCCTCTTCGGCTTCTTTCTGCATCTCTTCGACCGATGCGGCGTAGAGCTTGGAATAGTAGACCGGGATCTTTTCCTTGGTGCGGCCGCCCAGCAACTTGAACACCGGCTTGCCGACCAGCTTGCCCATCAGGTCCCAGATGGCGATGTCGATGGCGCTGATCGCGGTCATGCCGATGCCCTTGCGGCCCCAGGCATGGGTGCGGCGGTACATCTTTTCCCAGATATAGGCGTAATCAAACGGATCCTCACCCACGACAAGCGGCGCGTACCAGTCGTCGATGGCCTTCTTCACAACGGTCGGCGCCAGCGCCGCGTTGCCGATTCCGATGGTGCCGTCCTCTGTTTCCACCTCGACCGTCAGCCATTGGTGGAACCGGAAAGACGCCATGGCGTCCCCCTTCATCCAAAGCGCGTCCGAGGCATTGGTGCAGAAATTGCCCTGCGGCGGGACGGTGGGGCCGGTCCAGTTCCAGACCCGTGTGCGAATGGATTTGATCTTTGTCACGAATTCTCTCTCCCGAGGCTTGATCTTGGTATACCAAAAACCGTATACCGTTTTCAGTGTCAAGGGCGAATCTCCGGCGGAGGAGACGGATCGCATCAATAGAACGGCACGCCACAGGAGGAATACATGCTTAATTTCAGACGCTTGACAGGTGCAGCACTGGGTGTTGCGCTTACTATCGCCACGTTTCCCGCGCAGGCCCAGGACTTTCCCGACGGTCCGATCGAAGTGATCAACAACTCAAAGCCCGGCGGCGGCTCTGACATCTTCCTCCGTTTCGCGACCGAAAATGCCGGCGCCCTTCTGGGGACCGACTTCATTCACCTTTCCAAGACCGGCGGCGTTGCCACGAACGCGTTGAAATACGTCGCAAGCAAGGAGGCGGATGGCCAGACGTTGTTCATCGTCAATGCCGGCACCGCCCTCACCATGATGCGCGGCAAAGGTGACCTGTCACGCGAAGACATCATCCCGCTGGTGCGCGGAACCATCGAGGCGGAATATGTCGTCGTTCAGGCGGACCGCTTTGCCGATGCGGCGGAGTTCGTGGAATACGCCAAGTCGAACCCGATCAAGCAAGCCGGGACCAAGGTTGGCGGCAACGCGCACGTCAGCGCCCTGCTGATGCGGAACGCCATCGGGATGTCGAAACAGACCTATGTGCCGTTCGAGAAATCGGGCGAAATCGTCATCAACATCATCAACGGCAACGTGGACGTGGCGTTGTTGAACTACGACGAATTCATCTCGCAGGCCGGCAAGGTCGAGGCGATTGCTGTCCTGATGCCGGAACGCACGTCCAACGCACCTGACGTGCCCACCGGGCACGAAGTGGGCATCCCGGTGGATGTCCCCAACGTTCGTGGCATCGGCGTTCGCGCCGGAACCCCAGACGCGGTTGTCGAAAAGCTTGAGGCGGCACTGCTTGAGTCGATGAATTCGGACACCTTCCTCGATTATCTCAAGGGATCAGGTCAGGGCACGTCCAGCGTGATCGGCCGTGATGCCTTCGGCAAGCAGTTCGACCAGATGTACAAGGGCTACCAATCCGTTGCCAAGGATCTGCTTGGCGGCTGATGTGCGCCGGTCGACCCTCTCACTCCCGGGGTCGACCGCCTCTGCCTTCCCCGTCTTTCGACCCAGGAAACCCATGTCAGACACACCCAAATCCTCTTTCGATCGGACGGCTCTGATAGAGTCGTTGGTCGTCATGGCCCTTGCCGCGGTCCTTTACGGCGTAACCTACACTTTTGAAAAAGTGCCGCCGTTCCTCGCGCAGGGCATTCAACCCACCGTCTTTCCCCGCGTCATCCTGATCCTCATGTTCGGCCTTGCCGTGATACAGGCGGTCAAGGCATTGCGCCTGACGCCTGCGGATCTGGCGGCCCTCAAGCCACCGAATTCAGTCCCGCCAATCGTCTTTCTGACAGCAGCCCTGCTGATCGCACTGCCGATCCTGATGTCGCTGATTGGCACCTTTCCGACCTTGGTCATCTTCATGCCCGCCCTCGCCTTTCTGTGGGGAGAGCGTCGCTGGATCCTCATGGCGCTCAGCTTTGCTGGCTTCATCGGCTTCGTCTACGCGCTGTTCCGCCTGACAATGAACGTGCCCCTGCCCTGAGGATTGATGATATGGAACCCTTTCTACTCGTCCTGCAATTCCTGGCCGATCCTTACAACCTGTTCATCATCGCCGCCGGAACGCTGGTCGGCCTGATCGTCGGGGCCCTTCCCGGGCTTGGATCTGTCATTCTGATCGCCCTGATGCTGCCGTTCGTTGTGCGGATGGACCCGACCACCGGCATCGCGCTTTGTGCCATCGTCTACTGCGCCACGACCTATGGCGGATCGATCACCGCGATCCTCATCAACACGCCCGGCACACCGGCCGCCGCGATGACAACATTTGACGGCTATCCCATGGCCCAAAAGGGAGAGGCGGGCCGCGCGCTTGGCATCGCCACCTTTTCGAGTGCCATCGGGGGCATCCTCGGCATTCTCGTGATGATCGTCGCAACGCCGCTGCTGGCCAAGGTTGCCTACCACTTTGGTCCGGCAGAGTTCTTTGCACTGGCCGTCTTCGGCATGTCGATGCTGGCCTCGATCAGCGGCAACTCGATGGTCAAGAACTTCATCGGTGGGGCCTTCGGCCTGTTGCTTGCCACCGTCGGTACTGACCTGACGACCGGGGTCGAACGGTTCACCTTTGGCGAAGAGAACCTCTACGAAGGCATTGCCGTCGTTCAGATCATGATCGGCATCTTTGCCGGCGGGGAGCTGCTGCGCCAAGCCACCCAGACCAAGGTCAAGCGCGTGCTTGTGGCCGATGGCGTGACCAAGCTGCCCTCGATGCAGGATTTCAAGGCGATCTGGAAAACCGTCCTGCGCGCCACCGGCATCGGCACCTTCATTGGCATCCTGCCCGCCGAAGGCGGCAAGGTCGCCGCGATGATCGCCTATAACGAAGAGTACCGCTGGTCCAAGAACCGCGATCAGTTCGGCAAGGGCGCCATCGAAGGACTGGCCGCACCGGAGGCCGCCAACAATGCTGCGACCGGTGGCACGATGGTTCCGACGCTTGCGCTTGGCATTCCCGGCGGCGGGTCGACCGCAATCATCCTGACCGCCATGCTGATCCTTGGCCTCCGGCCCGGACCGGCGCTGTTCGCCGAACAGCCCGATCTGTTGGCCGGGATTTTCGGTGCGATGCTGGGAGCCAACATCTGCTTCCTGGTCTACGGCATGGTCGGCGCCAAGTTCTTCAGCCGCATCACGCTGATCCCGACGACGATCCTGTGGCCCTGCGTGATCTGCCTTGCCGCCCTTGGCGCTTTCAGCCTGCAGCAAAGCATGTTCGACGTCGGCGTGATGGTCTTCTTCGCGATCTTGGGGTTCTTTTTGAACCGCCACGGATTTGCCCCGGCACCGATCGTCATGGGCCTGATCCTGGGTGAGCTGATCGAGACCTCGCTCAAGCAGTCCTACCTGATCTACGACGGCAATCTCTGGGCGATCCTTCAGCAACCCATCGCGCTTGTCTTCCTGCTGCTTTCGCTGCTTGGGCTCTGCGGGCCGCTGATTGCCAAGGCGCTTGGCGCATGGCGGCGCGGGCAGGCAGAACTGCTGACTGGGAACGACGAATGAAACGGGGCGCCGGGCAACCGGCGCACGTCTCCGAAACATACGGAAACGGAAATACCATGACTGAAACACCCGTAATCCTGTCCACCCTCGGCGATGCTGGTGGGGTCGGCCCGGAACTGGTGGCCCGCACGTTGGATCACCCTGAAATCACCACCGGCTGCAAACGCGTTATCGCGGGCCACCCCAAGGTCTTCGACATGGGCCGCGAAGTGGCCGGAGTGGTCACCGACCTGCCCCGCTTCACCGATATCGAAGCGGCCATCGACAGCCCGGATCCGGTGGTGTTCTACCACTACGAAAAGCTGCAATACGGTGACATCGAGGTTGGCGTGACCTCGGCGCAGGCCGGTCTGGCGGACTATAAGCTGGGCTGTCTTGCCGCGGATCTGTCCAAGGACGGGCTGATCGACGCGCTGGTCTGGGCGCCGGTGAACAAGGCCTCGATCCACAAGGCCGGGTATCACTACGAAGGATACAAGGCCGGCATTGCCGATTATATCGGCTTCACCGAACGGTCGACCGAGATCAACACAATCGGTCATCTCTGGACCACGCGCGTCACCTCTCACATCCCGATTTCCGCCGTTGCAGGGGCCATCAAGGAAGAGGCCATTCTTGACGTGCTGCGCTATTTCGACCGCGAATTGCGGCGCTTCGGCTATGCCAATCCGCGCATCGCCGTCTCTGGCCTGAACCCGCACAATGGCGACGAAGGCGCCTTTGGACGCGAAGAGATCGACATCATCGGCCCCGCCATCGAGAAGGCGAAAAAGCTGCAACTGAACGTTTCGGGCCCCTACCCAGCCGACACGATCTTTCTGACCGTGCAAGAGGAAGAGATCCCCGCCGTCCTGTCGATGTACCACGACCAGTGCCAGATCGCGACCAAGTTGATGGGCTTTGACGATGGCGTGACCTATTTCGGGGGGATGCCTTTCATCCTTGCCACGCCCGCCCATGGCACGGCCTTCGATATCGCGGGCAAGGGCATCGCCCGCCCTAATGCCATCCTCAAGGCGCATGAACTGGCCCGGCGCGCGGCGCTGACCGCCAAGGGACTGCCGGTCGACGAAGAGGAAGCGGTATGAGCGACAAACCCAACATCCTCTTCATTCAGGCCGACCAACTGACAGCCTTCGTTCTGTCGATGTACCGCGACGACGCGCAGGCCAAGACGCCCAACCTCGACGCGCTGGCGGCTGAGGGCGTGGTGATGGAAAACGCCTATTCCAACTCGCCCATCTGCTGCCCGGCGCGCGCTTCGCAATTCTCGGGCCGCCTACCCTCGACGCATGAGGTCTGGGGCAATGGTGCGGAATTCCGGGCCGAAATCCCGACCGTCGCGCATTTCCTGCGCTCGGCGGGCTATGAATGCGTTGTTTCGGGTAAATGCCATTTCATCGGGCCGGACCAATTGCACGGCTTTGATCGGCGGTTGACGACGGACATGTACCCCTCTGGCTTTGACTGGACGATCCCGTGGTCCTGGGGCCCGGTGCATCGCGAGGGCACATCGGTCAAAAAGCTGGCCGTCAGCGGGCTTTGCAAGACCAACAACCAGTTGCTTTATGACGCCGAGGTGCAATTCCGGTCGCTGGAATTCCTGCGCAACCGCGCGCTGGACAAGAACGAGCAACCGTTCTTCCTGCACATCTCCTACACCCAACCACACGAGGCCTATCAATCGGTGCCCGAGTTCTGGGAGCGCTACGCCGATACCGACATCGCCCTGCCCCGCATCCCCAAGGATGCGCATCCGCATCCCACGACCAAATGGCTGCACATTCATCACGGCATTGATCAGGCCCCGCCCGATGACGGCACCATCCGCCTGTCGCGCCGCGCCTATTACGCGATGATCTCGCATCTGGACGACTATCTGGGTGAGGTGATCGCAGAGCTGAAACACCTTGGCCTGTATGACGACACGGTGATCGTCTTCACCTCGGACCACGGGGACATGCTGGGCGAACGCGGGATGTGGTTCAAGCGCAGCTTTTACGAAGGCTCGATGCAGGTGCCGATGATCTGGCACAACCCAAAGCGCATCAAACCGGGGCGGCGCCGCGAATGCGTCTCGCTGGGCGATCTTTGCCCAAGTTTCGCGGAACTGGGCGGCGCCAAGGACATGTCGGACCGCTATGGCAGCGACCAGAGCAGCAGTTTCCTTGGCCTGATCATGGACAGCAGCGACAGCGTCAAGGACGAGGCCATCGCCGAATACTACGGCCCCGGGGTCATCGAACCCTGGTTGGCGATCCGTCAGGGCGACTACAAATACGCATGGACGCGCAACGCACCGGAATTGCTGTTCAACCTTGCGGATGACCCGGACGAACAGACCGACCTTTCCGAAGATCCCGCCTATGCCGAGGTCAAGGCACGGCTGAAAGAGCGGCTTCTGGGCCGCTACGATGTCGAGGCCGTGACACGACGCGCCGCCAGGGAAAAGGAAACGCGGATTTTCCTGCACGACGCGCTGTCGACCAATGGCGGCTATCACTGGGATTATCAGCCCTATTTTGATGCCACGCGCCAATACGTGCGCGGCGTGAACAAGCCGGCGACGGCATGAGGCGCCTATGACCAAGCAACCCAACATCCTCATGATCTACGCCGACCAGATGCGCTATGACTGCGCTGGGTTCTCCGGCAATCCGGACGTCAAGACTCCGCATCTTGACCGGTTGGCGAACGAAGGCGTCTGTTTCGATGAGGCCTTCACCTCTTACCCGCTTTGCACACCGTTTCGCGGATCTCTTTTGACCGGGAAATACGCGCATAAGGTCGGGCTATACTCCAACCACTTCCCGATCGACACGGATCAGCCTTCTCTGGCGCCGATCCTGAACGATCAGGGCTACAAATCCGGTTACATCGGCAAATGGCACCTCTATGGCGGGCCAAAACCGGGCTTCGTTCCACCGGGACCGGACCGCATGGGGTTTGACCATTTCGTCGGCTACAATCGCGGCCACTACTACATGGACGCGATTTTCTACCGCGACACCGATCAGCCCTATCGCTGCAAACGGTACGAACCGGACTTCCAGACCGATCACACCATCGAATTTATGGAAAGCGCCCGCGCCAAGGGCGATCCCTTCCTCGCCTATGTCTGCTTTGGCCCACCGCATTTCCCGATGGACATGCCCGAGCACTGGCGCACGATGTACGACCCCGACAAAATCACATTGCCCAAGGGTGTGCCGAACCCAGAGCTGCAAAAGCGCCGCGCGCAGGAACGCACCGCGCTGGACTTCGGTGGCGATGATAGTTTCGGTGAACGCTCCAAAGCCGACAAAATCGAAGGACAAGACCCCGAGATCGAGACCGAGGCACAAATCCGCAAGTTCGTGGCCGAGTACTTCGGCATGATTTCCAACGTGGATTTCAATGTCGGGCGGTTGCTGAACTGGCTGGATGCGCAGGGATTGGCGGAGGATACCATCGTTGTCTTCTTTTCTGATCACGGCGACATGCTGGGCCAGCACGGCAGCTATTGCGGCATCAAGCGTCAGGCCTATCGCGCCTCGGCGCAGGTGCCTTTGCTGATCCGCTATCCGGGCAGGTTCAAAGCCGGCAAGCGCGTACAATCCCTGGTCGACGTGGCCGTCGACACCATGCCCACCTTGCTGGAAACCTGCGGCGCAGAGATTCCCAATAGCGTTCAGGGAACAAGTTACCTGCCCCTTCTGCAGGGCGACGTGGATGTGCCGATCCGCGACCACGTGCAGTTCGAGCTGATGAAGGCTGATTTCGGCGGGCGCAGCGAACGGCATGTGAAACCCGAACGCGGGATCCGCACCAAGGACTGGCTCTACGTGCGGAAAAAGGATCGCCCTCTGTACCTTTTCGATCAAAACGCCGACCGGGACGAGGTGATCAACCTCGTGAACGCTCCAAGCCATGCCGCGATACAGGCCGAACTGGACGCGCGTGTGCTGAAGAACATGGCAGAAACCGGCGATGCTTGGGATCTGGAAATGGACTTCCCCTCACCGGGGTTCATGACCCACGCCGAAGGCAAGGACTATCTGGAAAACGTCGTCAAACCCGCTGCGATCGACGTGCCCTGACATCCCTGAACGCGGTCAAGTCCGCGTATGAGTACCCATGTCCAAACTGACCGAATACCTGTCCCCGCGCCGCCCCTGGTTTGGCGCGGTCAACCGGCAATCGACTCTTGCGGATGCAGCGGCGGGCCTGACCAATGCCGCCATAGTCCTGCCGCAGGGCGTGGCCTTTGCGACCATCGCCGGGCTTCCGCCGCAATACGGGCTGTTCACCGCGATGATCCCGCCGGTGATCGCCGCCTTCTACGGATCGTCGCGGGTCATGGTCTCGGGTCCAACGACGGCGATCTCGGCCGTGCTTTTTGCCTCGCTCGTGCAATTCGCGCCCGCCGGAACGCCCGCCTACGTGGAAATGGCGCTGTTGCTGACCATCATGGTTGGCCTAATCCAGTTGGCGGCTGGGTTGGCGCGGCTTGGTTCGCTGATCACCTTCGTATCGCATTCGGTGATCGTGGGGTTCACGGCAGCCGCGGCACTTTTGATCGCGTCCTCGCAACTGGCGCCCGCCTTGGGGCTGTGCGTCGAAAAGGGCGGCGGCGTGATCGAACGCCTTCTCAGGGTGGCCGAGGCCTCGGGCCAGATCGACTGGCGGGCGGCGTTCCTGTCGCTCTCCACGCTGGTCATGTTGATCTTTCTGTCCAGGCTGGGAAAACGTCTGCCCTATTACCTTTTTGCCCTCGCCGGGGGATCCTTGGTCGCCCTGTCGATTGACGCCGCCGGCAACGGGATCGCGATGTTCGCCCCCCTGCCCTCCGTCCTGCCAAGCGCCGTGCCGCCGGGGTTTGCCAATGTTCCCTTGGCAGATCTTGCCCCGGCGGCGCTGGCTATCGCCTTCATCGCCCTGCTGGAGGCGGTTTCCATTGGACGGGATTTCGCTCACCGGCGCGAAGAGCGGTACGATTCCAATCAAGAAATCGTTGGTCAAGGGCTGTCCAACCTGATCGGCGGGTTCTTTCAGTGCTACGCCGGATCGGGGTCCTTCACCCGCTCGGCGCTGAACGCCGAAAGCGGCGCGCGTACACCGCTGGCGGCGATCTTTGCTGCTGGTTTCCTGTTGGTTCTGCTGATCCTGCTGGCTCCCTTCATCACCTTCATTCCTGTGCCGGTGATGGCCGGGACGATACTGTTTGTCGCTTGGCGGCTGGTGGATTTCGCAGAAATCCGCCACATCTTAGAGGCCCGCACCAGCGATACCCTGGTCCTGTGTTTGACGCTGATCTCCGGTGTCGTGGTCGAGCTGGAATTTGCAATTGTCGTGGGCGTTGTCACCTCGCTCTTCGCCTTCCTGCGCAAAAGCGCCTCACCCCTGGTGGCCGTGTTGGCCCCTGCTGTGGTCGACGGTAGGCGCACCCTGCGCGGCGCGCGGCGCTACAACCTGCCGCAATGTCCGCAGATCCTGGTTCTACGGATCGAAGGCCCGATCTATTTTGCCTCTGTCGAGGCCATCAGCGAGCGGTTCGACCAGATTGAAACCCAATATGGCGCGCGCGCGCTGATCATCCTGTATCTCCGGGGCGTAGGGTCCATCGATCTGTCGGGCGCGGATTTCCTGATCAAGACCATCCGCACCGCTCGGAAATGCGGCGGCGATGTGCATATCGTGGCAACCTATAAGGGCGTCCTGTCGACGCTGCGCCGGACAGGTGTATTGAATATCCTCGGGGAGGCCAATCTGCACGTCAGCAAGGGGCAAGCTATTGCCGCCATCACCGGACAGGCCGACCCGGAAATGTGCCGGAGCTGCCTTAAGAGGGTGTTCAACGAATGCGCAAAACTGCCCTGTCACATCGGGCAGGAAGGCAAGGCCAGCAACGACGCACCGACGATCCCGGGTTCAGTCTCTTGACCGACGTTCAGGTCAATTTGGAAGTCGAAAATGCCGCTGTAACTAAGCGTCTCTGTAGCTGTGCCTGTGCATAATCGAACAAACTGCCTTCCCACCTAAACGCGCCCTTCGTTGCGGGCATGGGTGGAGAGAGGAGCATCTGAAGGGCAGCAAGGTTCTGGGCATAGATCTTGGATGGGCCGTGAGCAATCGTATGAAACGCGATCTGGCGATCCGGGCGCTGAAGATGACCATCACACTGC
>NZ_JBLXFE010000040.1:0-13150 GCF_048262375.1 Roseovarius sp. | reverse complement strand
ACCGCCTCCACCCGAAGCGAAGGCTTCACCCGTGCCCGGGTAGCTCAGGGGTAGAGCAGTGGATTGAAAATCCTCGTGTCGGTGGTTCGATTCCGCCCCCGGGCACCACTTCCCAGACGAAATATTCGTTTTCAATGGGTTGCATAGCGGTTCTGTCCCACCCGTTCGCACCGGTCCCAAAAGTGGGACACTTTCGTTCTATTTCTGTCCATCTGTCAGCCTCTTAAGAGCGGACTCCGCGCGGGTCTTCTGTCGCGCTGCGCGTGTGTAGCGGGTCACTTCCTTTGAGGTCCGGTGACCGGTGATCGCCATGATCTCGAATTCCGTGCAGCCAAGTTCGGCCAGCCTCGCTGCCGCCGCCTTCCGCAAACCGTGCAGCGGGCAATCATTGAGGCCCGCTTCGCGCGCCCACTTTCGGAATCGGTTGCCAAAGCTGCCCGCCGTCCAAGGCGTGCCACGCTCGTTCACCAGATAGGTGAGGTCGCCGGTTGGTGTTGCGTCGATGATCCGTTGAAGTTCGGGAATGATCGGAATTTCCATGCGCACAGGATTGCGGTTCCGCCCCTTGTGCTGCGTGAAGGTCAACCAGCCGTCGCGTGCGTGCTGCCGTCCAAGCTGGATCAGATCGGACAGCCGCTGCCCGGTGTAGAGCGCAAGGGCCAAGGCCAGCCGGGCTTGAGATCCGACAGGATGCTTGTTCTCGAATTTCTCGATTTCTTCGATGGTCCACGAGTGGAAGCCTTCCGGGTTGCCCCGCAGGTATTCGACTGACGCCGCCGGATTGCGGTCGTGCAGATCATACTTCACCCCGTAGGCATAGAGTTGGCGCAACGCCTTCACCATGCCGTTCGCCGCCTCGGGACGGTCGGACAGCTCATCGCGGCGCAACCTGACATGGCGCGGTTCCATCAGCTTGAAAGGCTTGTCCCCATCTCCCTTGTGCTGGCACATGCGTTCGAGGATCGCGCGGCGCACCTTCTGCGTTCTCGGGTCCAGCTGTTTGAAACCCGCACTCTTGAAGTATTCGCCACAGAGCCACCGGACGCTTTTCGGCACGACAGGCGCAACCTTTCCCGGTTTATCGGTCGCGCCCTTCACCGACTGCGGCCCCTTTGCAGCGCGGCGATAGTCCGTCAGGAATTCGGGCGAACCGATGGGACCGCGCAGCCGAACCTTTGGCTGCCCTGCCTTGCGATAATACAGGCGCACGTTTCCATGCCGGTCTGTATCTTCGACCACATATTTCACTCTGAATTTCATCCCGACTCCCCTTTCATTCGTCCCAAGGGTTCAAGACCGCATCTTCCGCGCCTCCGGGCAAGTCTTCGATTGCCGAGTCAATCTGGCGCACATCCCAGAAGACGCGCGTATAGATGCGCTTAGCCGGGGGCATGATTTTGTCGGCAATCATCCTGTCGAAAGTGACAGGGCTAACCCCGACGTAGGCCGCAGCCTCAGCCCGAGACAGCAGCCGGGCGCAGGGCAACGGCAGAACGCGGGTTTTCTCAGCTGCGGCCCTCATGGTCAGAAGCCCGACAAACGCACGTTGACCGCGCCCGCGCCCGTGCCGGCCGCAGCAACAGCGACGCCCAGTTTCGTGTTGTCGGTTGCCGTGATCGTGGCGAGTTCCGCGGAATCGTCCCAATAGATCACGTCGCCAAGCACCACGTCATCGGCTGCGACCTTGGCGATTTCGAAGACGCCAGAAGTTGCCACGTCCACGGAAGCGCCGCTTGCAGCATCGCCCAAAGCAATTCCGACGATTTCACCGGCGATGACCGGTGCGCCGCTGGTCACGGTTGCGGGGGCGGGAATGGTCAGATTGTCCCCGCGTTGAATGAAGTTCGTTGCCATCGGATCAGACTCCTTTGCTGGTCTGAAATTGGATCATGCGGGCGGGTTTCGCCGCGCCTGCGATTTGGGATTTCAGGTCGAGGATATAGAGGCGCAGCGCGTCGCGGTTGGCGGGTCGGAATTCGACCCGCTCGCCGTTGCTGTCATAGACTGCGACAACCGCCTGACCCGTCATGAGGTCGTGCCACGCGGTTTCCGCCTCAGTCAGCCGTTCGGCCAAGGTTGCCATCAGCTGTCACCGGGATTCTTGTATGCGCCGCGCCAGTCGGACCAGCCGCAGCCGAAGTCGAGGAAGGCGCGATATTCCATGCCCAGCGTGCTCCAGGCTTCCTTGCGCTGGATTTGCACGCCCTGCGCCGATTGCAGGTAGGCAAACTGCAACGCCGGAACCCGTGCCGGGTCAGCAAACAGCCACCAATCGTCCGAGTCTTCCAGACGCGGTTCCACGATGAGTTCCAGACGCGATGCGAAGGGGTTCGCGTCGTCCACTGTTGCCGGGTAGATTTCAGCCATCAAGCGTTCGGCTGCGGTCTCATGGTCCGGTCCCACCAGAAGGAAGCGCGGCTTGGCGTCCACGATGGTCTTGCCGTCCAGCCCCTTGGTCTTGCGCATCGCCTGCCGTGCGGCGTCAAGTGCCGACATATCACCCACGCTGCCGATCGAGGTGCCCGCGCCTGCGAGGTTGCCCCGCGCGGCGAAGAACACCGGGTTTCCGTCAGCCATATTCGGGTTGCTGGTCAGGATCGAAACCAGCTCGTCAGCTTCGGTCTGCGCCGCAGCCTGACCAATGGCAGAGGTCATATCGCCCAGCATGTTCAAGTCGTCGTCAATCAGCAGCTTGCGCGAAACCGAAATGGCGCGACCGAAGGTCTTGAGGCTCATGGACTCGCCGGTTTCCGCGCGGCTGGTATGGGTGAATTCGCCCTGTTCGGACATTTCTTCCATTCGCCCCATCTCGCCCAGGCGAATGGATTGCGAGGGCTTGAAGTTGGGAAGGGTGCGTTGCCGTGCCAGACGTTTCAACGGCGACTCGGCTGCCCGGTAGCTGTCCAGCGCGACCTTGCCCATCGCGTTGCTGACCACCAGCGGGAAGTCGGACGTGCCATGCGCCGCGCGGGTGAAGATTTCATCCGTCGAAAGGCCACGGGTCGCTTCGCCTGCGCGTTGCAGCGACTCCAGCGCCATATCGCGCAGCGTCATGTTCACAAAGTCACGGGACGCTTCCGGCAAGTCGCCGCCCACCATGCGGAAAGCCACTGCATCTGCTTGCCGGGTGCGGATCGTCGCCGGATCTTCGCTGGAACCATGAACACGGATGCGAGGAGCTTGCTCCCTTTGTTTCTCAAGTTCCCGGCGCAGTGCCTCTCGGATTTCTTCTTCAGTCAGTCCGCTGTCGATCATACGGGTTGCCCAGTCTTCGGACAGGCTGCACGCCTTGCGCAGGGTTTCGACCAGTTTTGTCCGGTCGTTCGTTTCATCAAGTGCCATGCTCTTACCTCGCTTTTTGGCATTCGGGTCTGCGGGGATTGCGACAAGCGAAACCTCTTGGATGGTCCACGCCGTCGCGGTTCGGGTTCGGGTGCCTTCGGTCACGCCATCGCGCCATGCGGCGACGCTGTAACCGACGCTGAAACTGGTCAGGGTTCCGTCGCGCACGCGGTCCACGATGGGGGAAACGTCCTGCGCGGTTGAAAAGGTGAGGTCTGCCACCACGGCCCCGTCTTCCAGCCGGAAGTTGCGGGCGCGTCCGATGGTGGCGGTTGCCCGGTGCCGGTCATGGGAGTCCAGAAGCGGCACATCGAGGCTTCCGAGATCCAGCGCCGCCGGATCAAGGACTTCCAGATAAGCGCCGCGCTGGTCACGTCGCCGGACAGGCGTTGCGGTTGCCACGGTTGCCGTGATGGTCAGCGGCCCTTCGGACGCGCCGCCGGGTGCCGTGACCGGCATTTGCCGAGTCAGCAGTTCAAGCGTTGTCATTATCGTTTTCCTTGAAGGTCAGATTGAGCGCGCTTTCGCGGTCGCGGTCTGCGGCGATTTCCGAGTCCAGTTCGTCAATCGAATAGCCAAGCGAAGCCACCGCCTGACGGCGCGACATGAGACCAGCGCCCATGAGTTTCAGCGTCGCTTCTGCATCCTTGAGGGGGTCCACCCAGGGTTGCGCGGGGGGAATCCATTCGACGGCGAACAGGTCGTTATTCAATGCCGCATCGATTTCACCGGACAGCACGGCATTCGTCATCACGCGACGCCAGGCGGGGTTCAGCAGTTGCGGCACCAGCGTGTGAAACTGGTAGGCTTCGACCTTCTGCCGGAAGCTGACCAGCGCCGCGCGAAGGCTTGAATAATTGGCTTGGCGCAAGTCACCCGTCAGCAGATGTTCCGGCACGTCCAGCCCCGCCGCGATGGTCCGGGTCATGTGCGACAAAAACTCTGCGACTTGCTGCGCCTGTTGCGGCGCGGTCGTATTCACGCGCCAACCCCCAGGCACTTTAAACATGGCGCCGGGTTCGAGGCTCTGCCCTTCCGCGAACGGCTCATCGCTGCCATCGTCCATCGCGTTTTCATTGGTCAGGATAACCGACAGCAGCGCGGCAACTTTGGCATTCGTTTGCAGCGCGTCTTCCAAGCCATCCAGTTCGGACAGCCGCAGCAGGACATTCGCCAGCGCCGACACGCCACGCACCGCCCCCGGCCCAGACGGACGATAGACATGCAACACGTCTTCTGCCGGAATGCGGATAGGTTGCGCGTAAGTCGGGAATTGGTCGGACGGTTTTGCAGGGTTCACCCAATAGGCCACGCGCCTTCCGAAGGCGTCCAGTTCGACTCCGTTCGCGATAAGCGCACCGCCCGCAAGGTCGCGGGTCATCGCCATATCCAGCATTTCCGCCGGGATTGCTTGCAGCTGGTCCCCGACCCACCGGAACAGGGCTTCGCCGTCGATGCGTTCGGAGCGCACCGCAGCGGCTTGCAGCCCTGCGAAGTCGGTCAGTTCTTCCAGATCAGCCCGGCGAGTCCACGCCTTAAAAGCCGCGTCCAGGCGCTTGCGGGTTTCCGGGTTCGGATGCTGCGACGTTGCTGTGATGCCTGCCCCCACCGCAGCCGTGGTCCAAGCGGTCACGCCCGAATGTGCCAGCGGGTTGTTCGCGGCAAAATGACGGGCGCGACGCTGCACAGGTTCCCGCGCTGCGGAAGCCTCGGCCGCCCAAGGGCCGAAGGACTGCGACCCGCCCCCGAAGCGGCGCTGCGTCTGAGCTGCCGCATCGTAACTGCGCACGACTTTTGGTTCGGCGGAACGCCGTTTGAAGTGATTGAAGAACCGCATTGTGTTGACTCACTGCCTGTGTTCGCTAAGCATCACGCACAGACAGAAAGTGAGTCAAGTAACTGATTTTATGCACAAAAAATGTGAAATCCGCCAAGATGCGATAGGATCTATTTCGCGGACCGGGAGGCGTGACAAGATCGAATAGGATCAATCTTGAGGGATCTCATATGTCCCCATACGTCCCAAGCTGACAAGGTCACAAATTCGTGATATCGGGGAAGTTAGGGAAATTCGCAATTTTTTAGGGGGTCGCCGTGCTCAAATTCGGCTCTGCACCCACGCCGAAAAAGAATCTAGATCGTGAGACCAAAAGACTTTCACTCCCTCGTCGGTGAGGCGCTGAACGTCTTCTGGCTTTATAACGCCTTGCAGCAACGCGGCAGTTTCTACAAAGCTACCCCAATGTAATTTCCAAGCGGCAGCCTTCTTTAGAACGTCATTGATGCGCTTTACTGAGTTTGTCGCGTCGTTAGTTACCTTGCATTCCATCGCGGCTACGAATGAAGATGCAAACCCGCAGGCTATATCAACTTCCTGTGCGGTGGTAGTGGCAGTCGCAAAGCGAGTTTTATTCATGAAATGTTTTGACGGAATGGCGGCGCGAGTATCAATGGTAACGCTAGGCAGTTGCGTCCAGCCTTGAGAAAGCAACAAACTAACTACTGCACTTTCTTGTTCTGCGCTCAGCCGATTTCTTTTCTCCGTTTCTGTGAGCTTAGGGGCAATGAATGAAATCACTCGCTCTATCAGAAGTTCACGCTCCACAGCTGTGGGTGCTCGATTCCCTGATAGCCACGGCGCAATATTTCGATCCATCCATTGGTTTAATACAACTGAGACTTTTTTTACTGCTTCGGGGTTTTGCGGGCGACCGGACTTTTCAGACCCCTTAGACCATTCATCGCACAGGAGTTTGAATTGGTCTTGACTCTTAGGTGGAGCTAGCAAATGCCGAAATATCAGCATATGCCGTGCATCCCCTTCCAATGCAGATCGAAAGTCTCGCAAGTCATTTGAAGCAGCTAGTGCGTCTACGACCCGCAACCTTATTT
This sequence comes from Roseovarius sp., assembly GCF_048262375.1. GTDB lineage: Bacteria > Pseudomonadota > Alphaproteobacteria > Rhodobacterales > Rhodobacteraceae > Roseovarius. Next base: position 6,916 of record NZ_JBLXFE010000040.1, on the reverse strand, counting down.
GGGCTAGGGAAGCTGACCAGTCGGTTGCTTCCCCAACCGGGTCAGCGCCTTCGATGTAGAGCTTTTTTGCGTATTCGGCGTTCTCGCGGTTTTCTTTCGAGATGGGCATTCTTAGGCTCGCCGCTTTCGCAGGACTGGTGCGGACCGGCGGGACTCACCATTGCGAGCCTCGTCACGCTTTGTGTAAGCGATTGCAGCCATAAGTCTCTCGTCAAGCGGTGTTAGCTTTTCCACAGAGCGCCAGTCGGAAGGAGGGGTTTGAGTCTGTACCTTGTGCTCCAAGAGTGACAAAGCGACCGCTTTTGCGAGTTTCGGCGGGACAGCATTGCCAATTTGGCGGTAAACAGAAGCCCGCTTTCCCACCCATTTCCAAAAAGACGGAAACGACTGAATAGCTGAACATTCTCGGGGGCACAAACGGCGCAGGCCGTGAACCGGGTCGATCACCCAATCTTGCGCAGTACTCGCAGTCACTGTGCGAGCAGGAAGTGATGGGTCTGCTATAAATGCACCTTGTTTGTAGCCCCAATGGCCTCCCGGTCGAGTTGCTTCAGGTTTTCCACGCGACTTTACGCCACTTCCAGGACTGATCTCTGCCAGTTCTGCTGCTAGTTTGGGGGTGGGTCGAATAATCTCTTCCTCCGAAATATCGCGAACATTTGAAAGGCAACGTTTGAGGCTCACCCAACTTTTCAATCCACCAACCCGATCCTTTGAATGCGTTGGGTTTGGAAAGGAGGGGCAGTCACCAGTCCGATGGGCAATAACAAATAGACGAACGCGTCTTTGCGCAACGCCATAATCTGCGGCGTTCAAAAGACTTACAGCCGTTTGCCAACCTTCTTTACGCAAGTCTTCACGGAGAAGGGCAAGTGCAGATCCAGGTTCACCATCTAATCCGCGAGCCGTCAAAAGGCCACGCACATTCTCCATAATTATGAAGCGAGGGTCCAGCGAGTTTGCAAGCTTAATAAAATGCCGAAAGAGCTGTCCGCGTTCGTCTGCCAACCCTTTTTGATGGCCTGCACTCGACCAAGACTGACACGGTGGCCCACCAACTATAGCATCAAGGTCGCCGTTAGACATACCTCCGGCTCTTGCCAAGACTTCCGCGGCCGTAAGATCGCGAATGTCAGCCTGACCAACAGACGAGCGCTCTTGAGCTTTAGTGTTGGCGCGCAGTGTAGCAACAGCGTCCGAGTCCAAGTCTGACGCAAAGCGGCGAGACCAACCTGCCTGCTCAAATCCTAGGTCCAAGCCACCGGCCCCGGAGAACATTGAAATGAAGTTATGCATCCCTCTCCACCTTGTTTACTGCTTCGTTCGCGGGAACGTTTGTAGAACGGCTTGGTTACCGGTTGCTTTCCATGACATCAACCCAACTGCCCATCCACCTACCAGATAAAGGGCACAGTTGCACTGAATCGTCAAGAAGTTGGGCTTCTAGGTCGCTAGAGCTAATGCTTTGCAAAAACAGACATGGACCTGCCTCTGTCGCTCATGCTAGCCATCTCGATCTCACGATCAATGCGTCTACCGCTCTTGCTTTTTTGCTCGACAGTTCAACTTCGCGCCGGTCAAGGGCTTGCCCCACCAGCTGCCGAGCCGCCCACGCGTAAACAGTCGCGTCCAGCGTTTCCGCCCGCTTCCCCTTGATCCGGTCGAACCGCGCCACCGGCTTGCCGTGCGTGTAACGCACCACGCGGCGTTCTGAGGTCAGTTGTTCGAAGAACACGGGTTCTAGCGTCTCAGCAAACCGGACGCCTTCCCCACGCGACAGGCGGTTGAACAGTTGCGATTTCACCGCGTCGCTACCCACAAGCCATAGCGGTGCCCCCTTGGACCCGGATCGTTGCAAGAACGGGCGCGAGAACCCCGGCACGCCCTTAATGCTGACCACGCGGCGCCCGAACCTTGGGCGGGTGAAGGCGTGGACCAGATCAGTATGCCCCCCGTCGCCGGAGTCGATCGCGCAGGCGTCAATGCCGATGGTCCCGCCCTTGGCATGCGTCCAGCGTTCGCGCAGCAAGGAGTCGAGATCCTGCCAAACAGCTTCCCCGTCGATTGCCCCCCACAAGACCCGGTGATCGAGGATGAACAAATCACTGCGCCCGTGGCCCATCAGGACCAGTTCCAGGCGGTCGTCCTGGCAGTCCACTCCGCAGGTCAGGAACAGCACGTCTTCTGGCATGGTCGGCAGGGTGAAGGGTTCGCGCCGCTGGAACAGTTCGTGTTCGTCCAGGTCCTCGCCTTCGGCCTTCCACGGTTCGCCCAGCACAAGGTTTGTGAAGGTCTGCAAGGTCTCGGGTGATTTCTTCGCTTCCAGGAATTCCGCCACCAGCTTGCCCCACCGGGCGTTGTGGTGAGGCGAGACCAGCGCGTTGATCTTGAACCCCGCATGGCCTTTCACATGCGGCGCGGTCGCCCGCCAGCGGCCGGCTGCCACCATTGCCGGTTTCTGACGTTCTTCGACAACGCAACCATTCGACGGGCAAACCCAATGCGCCGAGTCTGGGTCGCCTTCGGTCCACCGAATATCGGCCCATGTCACTTCCGAGAATTCGCCGCAGCAGGGGCAAGGCACTTCGAAGACGCGCTTGTCGGATTTCTCATAGAGGCGGGTTGCAGGGCCGAAGTCGAAGACCGGCGTGCTGCCCGCGATGATTTTGCGGTCTCGGAAGGTGAGCGTGCGCATCTCGGCAAGCGCGATGGGGTCGCCTTCCTGACTGACTTCGTAACCGTCGATTTCATCGAGCAACAGGATCTTCGCCGTATGCCGTCGCAGGTTGCGCGGCGACTTCGCCGCCAGAAACTTGAGCGACCCGCCGGGAAACTTGCGGTTCAACATGGTGCTGCGCCCGGTTTCGTCCGCCTCATCCGACAGGATGCCCCGCAGAACCGGCGACGCCTCAAACAGGGCTTCGAGGTCCACGGCATAGTCCCGCGCGTCGTCCGCGGTCGGCTGCACGGCGAGGATGGGGCACGGTTGGTTCGCGCAGTAGGACGCAATGATGCCCGACAGAAGCTGAGTGTATCCCACCCGCGCCGATTTCAACACTGTGACGCGCTCTGTCTCGGGGTCGTCAATCGCTTCGCAGATACCGCGCTGATAGGCCCAAAGGCGCATTCGTCCCGGCGTCGCGGATGCGGTCTGCGGCAAGTGGATGTTCGTTTCGATCCACTCGGCAAGCGGGATGTTTGCGGGTGGTCGCAGGGCTTGCAGCGCATTTCGCCGGATCAGTTCAATTCCCATCTGCGAGTCCTTCCAGTGCTGCCCGGATTTCCCGGTCGATCTCGGCAACGTCATGGGCGGTCAGGTGCGGAAGGGTCGCGCCGCAGCGGCTGGGAACCGCCAGCATCGCCGCCCGCACGTCGCGCAGCATCGCAGCCCAGGCGCGTTCCACGTCCGATGCCTTGACCAGCTCGCCACGTGCTGCGGCGTTCTGAATTTCGATCTTGTCGGCCTGTTGCCGGGCAAGGCGCAGCTTTTCCGCTTCAAGGTCGGACTTGCCTAGGTGCTTCCCACCCGCATAGCCAAGCCGGGACGCCTTATCGCGCAGATCGCCAAAATAAGTCTTGAGCGACGCCCGCACGTCATAGCGGCCCCTGACAGGGCGATGCAGCATCCCGTCGCGTGCGAGGGTGCGAACGCGGTTCGCCGTGATACCCAGCAGCTGCGCCATCTCGGATTCGGTCGCAAGTGCCGGGATTGCATCGGTTTCTTCGTCGCCAAGCAGGTCTTCGAAGTCGTCAAGATCCGCTGTCATGATGGTTGTCCCATTTCAAAAAATTCTGCAAAGCGCGTTCCTTCGCGGTCAGCGCCCCCCGCGGCCGGTCCCCCTTGGGAAGGACCCGTAGAAGCCATGATGCGACAGGCTGCATGATACGATTGAGCGACGGTGCGAGAGTGGTCCAGGTGTGGTCCACGTTCGGTCCACGTTGGAGAGCCCGAAAAACCCAATGATTTCAACGGTGATCCAAGTGGTCCAGGTGGTCCACGTTGAATCTCTCTAAGGCTTTTCACAGCACTTGGGATGCAGCGGTCGGCAACCCTTCTATGCGTCCCAAGACCCATACTGTGAGTTTTCCACCCGGCCCACGTGGACCACCCTTGTCTTTTCAATGGGTTACGGCCTTCCGAACGTGGACCACAACCCGGACCACGGCAAGCTGAACGTGGACCACGCAACTCAGCCATTTTCTTCACTCCAACTGAAATGCGCCTCATCCGATTTCATGTATCCGGCGAAGGCCCTGCGGCATTCATCCAGTTGCGGTATCCAATACGCGCGTTGACGGCCCGATCCTTCGGCACTGCCCCCGCGCCGCCGCCTTGTTTCCATCATGGGACACATTGCATTCAGCGACTTGGCAAATGCTTCCCGCCCTTTAGTGTCCCCGTGGTGCCTTTGCCGGTGCATCCAGTAGCAATAGTCGCTGTGAAGGTCGGTCTTGATGATTTCCAGCGGCCCACTGCGCCATTCGCTTTCATCCCCGAATTCTTCGCTGCCCGTGAAACCGGCACACAGTTTCTCGAACCACCACGCTTCCACATTGCGAAGTCCGGCAAGTTTCTGATCAAGGAGTCCGCGCGTCTGAGGTGGCTTGCCAATCCTGATACCGTCCGGCGTTTCCCAGGCCATGAGGAAGGCCATGAAGGCTGCCGCCCCATCACCCTTAATCTGCCGGTGCAGCGCATCGAAATAGTCGTGGTCTCCGATTCTGTGATCCGACACGTTGAATACGGCATAGCGCCGTTCATCCGCAGTCGCAGGCACGGCCCACTCTTCGTTCGTGCTGAAAATGACCCGGTGAAAGGACGGGATTTGCACCGCGTCCACGCCCTTACGTTCAATGCGGATCTCGCTATTCGTGATGAGCGATTGCAGTTTGCCCTTCGCTTGTTTGTCGCCGCCCCAGCTCGCTTCCTCGGCATGGATCAACAGCGCCGTGTCATAGAGGCCATTGAAATTCGAGGTCAGCACGTCCGGCGAATTCGCCAAGGCGTAATGGCGAGATCCGACAATCCGGCGCATCAGGTCCACAAGCGAATCCTTTCCTGCGCCCTTGCCGCCCTTCAACACCAGCGCCACGCGGGGTTTGTTCGCGGGGTTCTGCACGATGTCTGCAAGCCAAGACACGATGTAATCGAAGTGCGCCGTGTCACCGGACGCCCAAACGTCGCGGATATGGTTCACGATCAGGTCGCAGTTGCCGGTCTCATTCGGCTCAATCGCGAAGCCTTTCCAGAGGTTCAGCTTGTCCTTGTGAACGCGGCCGGACGGATCGAAGGTCAGTCCCCCTTCGAAGGTGGTGCGCTTTTCCGACTTGATCCATTTATCGCCGCGCCCTTGGAAGGCGTGAAGGTCTCGGAAAGCGCGAACGGAAATGAGCGACAGCCCATCGGCTTTCCGGTCCACAATCTGCACGTCCTTGCCGACACGCACCATTGCGTAACGGTCATTCAGGGTCGGTTCATCTTCGCCCAAGAGGTCTTCGAAGGGTTCGGGCAGGTCTTCCAGTTCTTCGTCCAGGCTGGCAACAATCGCGCGGGCGTAGGCTTCCCGTTCCATGAAAAGGATTGTCGCGCCCTTGATCCGTTGCCCCCGGTTGCTCTTGCCGAAAGAACGCCACTGGGAACGGGTATCGCGTTCACCCTTGTAGCGTTCGGGGTCGCGCTGGGACCACGCATCGAAGGCCCGGAACCCGGCTTCGCTGCCGCCGGTCTCATAGCACACTGCCATTCCCACGTTGCGCCATTCGTCGCGGTGAAGTTCCTTAGGGTCGATGCCGCGCAGCGCCGCTTCCAGCCGGTCGAGGGACAATGGGTCAGCGGGCGCAGCCGGTGCCATGCGTTCCGGCCGCTGCAACAGCGACACGTCCACCACAGGCGCACCGGTCAATTCCCAAGTCAGCAGGTCTAAGGGGCGTTCCCAGCAATAGGGTTGCCCCGTGTCTGGATGAATGCTGCCCGGTGCCACGACATAGGTGCCAGTGCCCTTCACGGCGACTTCCCATCCGTCCCCTTTGGCGATGGTCCAGGATGCTAGGGGTTCGGGCGAGAAAATGTAGAAGTGCCGCGACGCGCCACCGCTGCCGGAAATGACGCTGGGAAGGTCCATGGCGTTCGGGCAATGCCGCAGCAATGCCGCCCGCGCCTGCGGTTCGGCTTCCGGGGTCTTCACGTCGAAATCAATAGCGCAGAGGTAGCCAAAGAGAGTCTTGGACGGTTCACCAAGGCGAATGCCGACATTTTCACCCGGTTGCCGCTTCGCTGCGAAGGCGTCGCCGGTCAACACAGGGGCTTTGCTCCACCCCTTTTCGATTGCGGCTTTGCTTTTCGGCTTCACGCGCATCAATGCTGCATGAATCTCGCGCAGATCAGCCGTTTCGCGCATGATCTCGTCTTGCAACTGCGTCGCATTTGCAGTATTTTTGTCCATGTGGTTTCCTTTCATGTGGGTTCCACGGGTTCCGTTGTGGTGGCGGGACCAGCGAAGTGGCTAACGCCACGTCTCAGGGTCCAGGGGGTCAGTTGCATAGCCGCGACTGGCCCCTTTCTCGTCTTGGCGTATTTGGATTTTGGCGGTCAAACGATCTTCGCGATTGACCAAATGCCACTGACAAGCTCCGACTCCGATTCACGGTTGGGTTGACCGGAATCCCATCGCATGCAGGGCAATAGTGGTGGGACGTAAATTCTGAATTTCTGTTTATTTGCCTATAGCGAAAAAAGTATCCCACTCGCGCGAAGCAATTGAAAACTAGAGAAAACTGCACCCCGCCCCCGGGCACCATTCGCATCATACCTTTTGGCCGATGTGAGAGTTTGCGCTTGATCTATGGGCATTCCACTTTTTGGAGGTCAGACAGGGTATTACCCACTCTTTGCCCTCGCATCCCAACCCCCAGGTGG
>NZ_JBLXFE010000039.1:0-13479 GCF_048262375.1 Roseovarius sp. | reverse complement strand
TCAAAAATCCCATGTCGATCACTCCATATCTCCCCGACCAAATCCGTCGGGGCAACGTGTTCACATGGGTCAGTTCTCAGTGAAAATCTGGGGGGCTACCGGGTCACTTCTCAGCGGAAATCAACAGTCAAACCCCTTTGAACCAAAAAGAAAAAAGGCCCGCACTAAGGCCTGGTCTTGGGTTCGCGAATGGTTTGTGGCGGAGACGAAGTCCGTAGAACTCACGTTCTTGCGCAGTTGACAGTGTCCGCGCTCGTTCAGGTTATCGTTTTAAAAACAGACACATAAATTCACCCCTCCCCATTGCGGTTCATGCGCGTCCGTCCTAAATCAAGTAGAAGTGTGGGAATGAATGTGGGAACGCCATGCCTCTCAACGCGCGCAAGGTAGATACGGCAGGCCCGGGACGTCATGGCGACGGGCGCGGCCTTTTCCTTTATGTGAAACCCTCGGGTGCGCGGTCTTGGGTTCTGCGCTATCAGGTTCAGGGACGGCGGCGTGATCTGGGACTTGGCCCCTATCCCGACGTCAGCCTCGCCATGGCGCGCGACCGTGCGATGGAGGCGCGACGCCTCATCGCCGAAGGTGAAGACCCGATAGCGAAAAAACAGCAGGCAAAGCCGAAGACCTTCCGCGAAGCCGCGCTGGAACTCATCGAAAGAAAACGCCCTGGCTGGAAAAATGCCAAACACGCTGCGCAATGGACTGCGACGCTGGACGCCTACGTCTTCCCCAAGATCGGCGCGGTTCAGGTTGCCAAAATCGAAACGGCGGACGTGATTTCGACCCTCACCCCGATTTGGGCGACAAAGCCTGAGACGGCTAACCGGGTTCGGCAACGGATCGAAGCAGTGATCGACTACGCATCCGCGCTGGGCATTCGGTCGGGAGACAATCCGGCGCGCTGGCGTGGGCATCTGGACCACCTCTTGCCAAAGCCCAAGAGTGTCCGTGCGGTCAAACACCACCCGGCTTTGCCCCACGCTCAGATTGCGGACTTCATGGCCGACCTTGCCCAGCGCGAAGGCGTTGCCGCGCGGGCGCTGGCCTTCACCATCCTTACCGCAGCACGTTCCGGCGAAACGCGCGGCATGACGTGGGGCGAGGTCGATCTGGACGCAAAGGTCTGGACCATCCCGGCAGGACGGATGAAAGCGGCAAAAGAACATCGCGTGCCGCTCACCGATGCCGCCTTGGCCCTACTTGGACAACGCGCCGAAGGCGCACCCAACGACGCGCTGATCTTTGGCAGCGAAGCAAAACTCGGCAGGCCGATTTCCGACATGAGCATGACCGCCGTTCTGCGCCGCATGGAACGAGCCGACATCACGGTCCACGGCTTCCGCTCCACTTTCCGCGATTGGGCAGGAGAAACCACCGGCTTTCCGCGCGAAGTGATCGAAGCGGCGCTGGCGCATGGGATCAAGGATAAGGCCGAAGCCGCCTACGCCCGATCTGACCTGTTTGACAAGCGGCGGCTGTTGATGGAGGCTTGGTCAACCATCGCTTTTTCCTGCGCAAGCTTCGCAAATGTTGTCGCTTTTAAACCCAGCAACACGATGTGACATCCATCCGTAAACTGCGGAATTCTGCAAACCCGACTAATAGGGCAGGGTTTGGCCATCAGCCCTCCAAACACGGCTTTTTCATGAGACCCGAACAAAGGGTTTCATTCCTCTGGTGCCACCACCATCTCATGCACTCCACGCCCGGCCAAGTCATCTGTATTCACGGCTTGCAACCGAGGCGGGCAAAGTGATCTAACTATCAAAAACAAGACAGTGAGTTTGGCATGAGCCACGGTGACATTGACAAGATTCTCTCGCAATTTCGGGAACTTTCCAGCGACGAACGCGGTAAGGGCAGGCTGTTTGAACGGCTTATCGCAAACTACTTGGTCCGCGACCCCCAATATTCCGACCTGTTGGAGCATGTCTGGCTCTGGGAAGAGTGGCCCGACCGCTGGGGCGCTGACGTGGGCATTGACCTTGTGGCCCGTGAAAAGGCGACGGGCGATTACTGGGCGATCCAGTGCAAATTCTTTGACCCCAATCATACGATCCAAAAACCCGATATTGATTCCTTTCTGTCCGCATCGGGCAAACAGTTCGCCACGAATGACGGAAGCCGCCAATTCGCGCGCCGTATTCTCGTGTCGACCACGGATAAATGGAACAGGAACGCGGAAAGCGCCATCGAAGGACAGACAATTCCCGTTTCCCGCATCAGCCTTGCTGATCTGGCAGAAAGCCCGATTGACTGGACGGAATTCAGCCTGTCGCGCCCTGACCTGATCCGCCTGCGCCCCAAGAAAACGCCGCGCCCGCATCAGAATGAGGCAATTGCCGCCGTTATCGAAGGTTTTCAGATCGAAGATCGCGGCAAGATGATCATGGCTTGCGGCACCGGCAAGACCTTCACATCGCTGCGCCTTGCCGAACAGGTTGTTCCCGAGGGCGGGCGCATCCTGTTTCTGGCCCCTTCGATTTCGCTCGTTTCGCAGACCCTTCGGGAATGGACCGCACAGGCGCATGATCCGATCCATGCCTTTGTCGTCTGTTCCGACAGCAAGGTGGGCCGCGACGAAGAGGACCTGCGCACGCATGATCTGGCCTACCCCGCGACCACGGATTCGCGGAAACTGGCAAACGCTGCGCAAGCCCTAACGCATGGGCGGCGCGTCGTCGTGTTCTCCACCTATCAGTCGATTCAGGTCGTGTCCGACGCCCAGCGCGCTGGGCTTGGCGAATTCGACCTGATCATTTGTGACGAAGCGCACCGCACAACCGGCCTGACCCTGCCCGGCGAAGACCCGTCCGACTTCGTGAAGGTGCATGACGACAGCATCGTAAAGGGCAAGAAACGCCTCTACATGACCGCCACGCCGCGCATCTATGCCGATGCGTCCAAGGCCAAGGCGGATCAGAACGATGCGGTCCTATATTCGATGGACGAACTCGATACCTTCGGCCCTGAATTCTATCGGCTTGGCTTCGGCAAGGCCGTCGAACGTGATCTTCTGTCCGAATACAAAGTGCTGATCGTCGCCGTCGAACAGGACAAGATGAGCGCCGTGGCGAACAGCTATAACCGCGCCTACAAACTCGACGAAAAGAAAGCTATCGACATCAACTTCGCCACCAAGATCGTGGGAAGCTGGAAGGGTCTGTCCAAGAACGGGCTTGTCCTGGTGGATGAGGACGGTGAACAGGAAGACCTGACCGAAGACACCGAACCGATGCGCCGGGCCGTCGCCTTTTCGCGCTCCATCAAGTCGTCCAAGGCGATGACGGATACTTTCGGGCGCTTGGCCGAACTCTATGCCGAGACCTATCAGCCCGATGACGCCCCCGGCATGATCGACTGCCAGCTTGACCACGTCGACGGCACGATGAACGCCCTGCAACGGTCTTCTGCGCTGGAATGGCTCAAGGACAACCCCGGTTCGGGCAAGTGCCGTATCCTGTCCAACGCGCGCTGCCTGTCCGAAGGGATCGACGTTCCCGCGCTCGACTCGGTCGTGTTCTTCGATACCCGCGAATCCATCGTCGACATCGTGCAATCGGTCGGGCGCGTCATGCGCAAGGCGGAAGGCAAGAAATACGGCTACATCATCCTGCCGGTTTGTATGCCGTCCAAGAACGTGGCCGATTACAACAGCTATATCGAAAGCGATCCGCAGTTCCGCAGCATCTGGAAGGTGATCAAAGCCCTTCGTGCCCATGACGAGTCCCTCGTCGACGAAGCCGAATTCCGCCGCAAGGTCAAAGTCGTCTCGGGCGACGACAAATCCGGCGATGGTGAGGGCGGCGGCGAAGGGGGCGGCGATACTCTGCCGCTGGACTTCCCTGCCCTGCCAATCGACGCCATCAGCGAAGCCGTCTATGCCGCGATCCCCAAGAAACTGGGCGACCGCGAATATTGGAGCGAATGGGCCAAATCCATCGGTCCCGTGGCAGAACGGCTGATCGCCCGCATCAAGGCGATGATCGACGGCAACCCGGAAGTGGCCGAAGAATTCGCCCGCTTCCTGAAGGGCCTGCAAGACACGCTCAATCCCGCCGTTTCGCAGGATGAAGCCATCGAAATGCTGGCCCAGCACATCTTGACGATGCCGGTCTTTCAGGCGCTGTTCGAAGGCACGGATTTCCCGGAGCACAATGCCGTAGGCAAGGCGCTAGACGCCATTGTCCAAAAACTCGACGCAGGGTCTGTAGACAGCGAAACCGAAAGCCTCGAACGCTTCTACGGCAACGTGCGCGAACGCATCAGCCTGGCGAAAAGCGACAAGTCGAAACAGGACATCATTCGCAACCTCTACGACACGTTCTTCAACAACGCCTTCCCGCGCATGGCCGAACGGCTGGGCATCGTCTATACGCCCGTGCCTGTGGTCGACTTCATCCTGCGAAGCGCCGATGCAGCACTTCGCCGTCACTTCGGGCAGTCGCTATCGAGCGAGGGCGTGCAAATCCTCGACCCCTTCACCGGCACCGGCACCTTCCTTGTGCGGCTGATCCAGTCGGGGCTGATCCCGCCCGAGGCTTTGGCGCGCAAATACGCGGGCGAGTTGCACGCGAACGAACTGGTGCTTCTGGCCTATTACATCGCCACGGTGAATATCGAGACAGCGTATCACGGCATCACCGGCACCTACCGGCCCTTTAACGGCATGATCCTTGTCGACACCTTCCAGATGACCGAAGACGGCGATCTGGTCGACAAGGTCGTGCTGCCGGAAAACAACGAACGCGCCGAAAGGCAGCTTGCCCAGCCCATTCAGGTGATCGTGGGCAACCCGCCCTATTCGGCGCAACAGGACAGCCAAAACGACAATAACAAGAACCTCGCCTACCCCACGCTGGACGACAAGATCAGGGCTACATATGCGGCAAAGTCCAAGGCCGCGAACAAAAAGAACCTCTATGACTCCTACATCCGCGCGATCCGCTGGGCATCCGACCGGATCGAGGATCGCGGCATCGTCGCCTATGTGACAAATGGATCGTTCCTTGACGCCAACAATATGGACGGGCTGAGACTGACCTTGGCCGATGAATTCAGCCACCTTTACGTCTTCAACCTGCGAGGCAATCAGCGCACGTCCGGCGAGGAGTCGCGGCGCGAAGGCGGCAAGATTTTCGGTTCAGGTTCCCGGACCCCTGTTGCGATCACGATCATGGTGAAAGACCCGGCGCATACAGGCCCCTGCCAGTTGCAGTATCACGATATTGGCGACTACCTCAGCCAAGAGGAAAAACTGGCCATCATCGAAGACTTCGCCAGTCTTGAGTCTGTTCCGTGGCGACGCCTGCGCCCGAATGCCGAGGGCGACTGGGCCAGCCAACGCGATCCGGCCTTTGACGCCTTCGTGCCGCTTGCCGAAAAAGAAGCAGCAACTGGGCGGGCGATATTCAACGGCCTTACGTCTGGCGTGACGACAGCGCGCGATGCGTGGGCCTACAACTCGGGCCGCGAGGTTCTGGCGGCGAACATGGGCCGAATGATCGAAACCTACGAAACCGAGCGCGACCGCTACGCCCGCGCCTGTAGTGGGTTGCAAAAAGGGGAATGGCCGGAGGTGGACAAGCTTGTAGACCGAGACCCTCGGAGGATTAGTTGGAGCAGGTCGCTCAAGGCCGACGTAAAGCGTAACAGACGCTATAAGTTAGACACATCGCTCATCGTCCCCTGCCACTATCGCCCCTTCAACAAACAGCGGCTCTATTTCAGCCGCAATTTCATTGAATATTGCTACCAACAGCCCCGCCTGTTCCCGACGCCCCGGCATCGGAACCTTGTGATTGCTGTTACAGGCATCGGCGCATCCAAAAGCTTCTCCGCGCTGGTAAGCAACGCAGTTGTCGACTTCCACATGCATGACTCTGGGCAGACCTTCCCTCTCTATTGGTATGACCATCCTGACGACACGCGCGGCAAGCGGCAGGCCGAAATGTTCGAGGAAGATGCCGAACCCGATGCAGACGGCTACATCCGCCGCGATGCGATTTCCGACTGGGCGCTGGGCGAGTATCGCCGCCGCTATGAGGACGACAGCATCACCAAGGAGGACATCTTCTGGTATGTCTACGGCATCCTGCATTCCCCCGAATACAAGGATCGCTTTGCCTCCGACCTGAAAAAGATGGTCCCCCGCATCCCTTTCGCCGCCGATTTCCGGGCCTTCAGCAACGCGGGCCGCGAATTGGGCCAGTGGCACCTGAACTACGAAACCGTGGAGCCTTATCCGCTGGAAGAGGAATCCGGGCGTCTGGTGATGGAAGATGCCGACTACCGCGTTCACAAGATGGTCTTCGGCAAGGGCAACGGCGGCAAGGACAAATCCGTGATCGTCTATAACCCGCACTTGACCCTGAAGGGCATCCCGCTGGAAGCCTACGACTATGTGGTGAACGGCAAATCGGCGCTGGAATGGGTGATGGAGCGATATAAAGTCAGCATCCACAAGGCCAGCCAGATCAAGAATGACCCGAACGACTGGTCTGACGATCCCCACTACACCGTCGACCTTATCAAGCGCGTGACCCGCGTCAGCGTGGAAACCGTGCGCATCGTCTCGGGCTTGCCGCCGCTGAATGAACAGGAATGAGTTGCTTGGGCTGGAAAACGAAATGAAGATCGCAAACCCTCTGAACCCGGTACAGGTCGAATTCAACGAACTCTGCGACAAGGGCGGCGGCGCGGGTGGTGGCCCAGCGCGCACTAAGGTTCAGGAATTGCTGCACAACGGCAGCAAGACACTGAACGCGATGGCTTTCGACGAAATCTCGCATCACCTAAAGACCTTCCCGGACGCGAATCCGTGGCAGGTTTGCTTTGCCGTGGGATTGGGCTGGGGGCATCTGGCGAAGATCGACGAAGACTTCACCGCCGCCGCTATCGAGGTTCTGACCGACCTCGACCCCGCCGCCCTGAGCGTTGCTAGGTCCTTCCACCTGGAGCGTGGCCCGACTCCCATCGAACAATCGCTCCGCGGCGGCTACTTGATGTTTCAACGGGTGAAGCTGCCCGCGACCCTGCCCGACGACTTGCGGATGATTGGCCGTGCGCAGGAACGATGGCTTTCGCCGCTCGTGTCGCCGTCAATGGACAGGCCCAAGTATATCGGCAGTTGGAACGCGACCGCGATGTTCATGGTGGCCCTGTTCTCTAAGCCCTCGCTTGCAGCGACCTTGACCAATCGGGAAGTCATGCTGCCGCCCGGTGGCCCGATCTTCAACGGCCTAAAAATCCTGCACAAAGCCAAGATTCTGAAGACGCCCCCATCCGGGAACGAACTGGACGATGAAGCCTTCGAACCCGGCTCGATTTACGAGAACAACGCCCTGATGACCGAACTTCTCCAAGGCAGATCGGGATGGAGCATGATCGACGTTCACTCGGGCCTCTATATGCTGGGCACAAGATACCCCGCGTCGAAAGGCTGGGCATAACGTGACAATTGAAGCCGCAGAAGAACTGTTTTCACGAGCCTTGCTGCAAGTGATCGGCCAGGTGAACCGGGGGGAATTGGGAGAGACAAACGAGGCGACCGTTCAGCACCACTTGGCCCTTTGCCTGCACCTGTTGGCGAGACAGGCAAATTTGCCTTTCTCAATCATTATGGAAAGGCGAATTCGGCGCGCGAATGGTGACGTTTTTCCCAAGAAGAGGCGCAACAACGCTGAAGTCGACGTTTTCTTCACTGTTGGCGAAGACGAAACCCGGTGCGCGGTTGAACTCAAACTCTTCAAACGGATCAATCAAAGAGAACCCAACAACCGATATGACTCCTATGCCGACTTGGCAAACTTGGAAATCTATCTGGAAGAGCATTGCGACGTTGGTTTCTTCGTGCTGCTCACTGATCACCCACACTACTATGACCCCGAGTTTGGCGATCACAGGCCCGACACCGCTGACTTTTCCTTGAGAGAAGGGCACATCTACCAAGCGCAGCGGGAGTTGACCTATCGGACCAAAAGCCCCTATGGGCCGCCGTTAACGCTGAGGAAAGACTACACATTTCATTGGCAAAACGATGGCAATGATTGGCGGTTTCTGTTTCTGAAGGTCTCGCCCTGATCGGCGTCGACACGGATCAGCCACCGAAACCGCGCGCTGGGCGGAATGTTGATCAGTCGTCCTTCATCCAGCCCGCGCGCCCGTCACAAAATTCGCACCCGGTGTAGTTGCTATGTTCCAGATCGCCTCCGCCGATCTGCGCTTCATTGCACCATTCGCAGGTGGGCGCGCCCACATCCCGTTCGAGGCATTCGGTACAGATGAAGATTTCATGGTGCTGGACCACGGTCCCGAGGCTTGAACAGTATGCGCAGTTGATAGGTGTGTGAAAATCCGATGGATCATAAACTTCTGTGTCCAGCACTTCGGCCAAATCATCTGCCGTTACAACGTATTCGCAGGTTGGGCAGGTCCGGTTTGACCCATATTCAGCCTCGATATGCAGCATGGTCCCGCATTTGGCAGGGCACGGGATTTCTAGGTAGGTCTCGCCCAGACCGCAAACCTGGCAGCGCTGTTCGAACAGCATCCCCTCAACTTGCTCAACCGCAGCCGCTTCGAACCCACAACCCGCGCATACGTTGAAAGCGGTTCCGGCCTTTTTGAGCTTAGCGATTTCCGGTTTGAGGCGCTCGAATGTGACGTTCAGGAACGTCCGAAGACCCTTCATCTTTTTGTCGACCGAAGCGATTTCAGCTTGGAAGGCGTCGAACTGGTCACTCCACTCTGCAAGCAAGCGATCAAGATGAAACCACGACAGGCAAAGTTCTTTGACGATTTCTTCGGTCAGCGTGCCGTCTGCCTCTTTCCTCCCTGCCTCGTGGAAGAAATGGATCATGCGATTGCGATGCGCGGCGATCTTGCCGAATTGGGTAGCGGCATCCGATGGAATGTTCTCGCCACAGGCATTCTTCAGCCGTCTGATCGCATCCGCCTGCGATACGGTCTTTGCCTTTCCCGTCAGGAAATCGTCCAAGGTGACATCAGATGCCCGCTCGACGACTAGAGTCCAATGCTCCCGCATCAGTCGCGCTTTCAGGATCAGTTCAACCGCCGTGGCGAAGTGGATCACGGAATACTTCGGATGGGTCTCGATTTCGGCCACTGACCGTTCAAGAAAATCGAACGCACTTTCAGACAGATCGCGCAAAGCGGCGTTCAATTTCTTCTTTGACACGGCTCTCTCCGATCACGCCTTCTCGCGGTTACACATGGCCCCATTGGTATTGTGCCCGTCAACCCGTCGCAAGACTTCATGCACATGCGTACTGCCGAATACTGCTCTCGGCCCATGCCAACACGGCCACGAACACAAACAGCTTGATCCGAATACCGACGGACCCCATATTTGCGACGGATGAATCCATAGGGCGCAACATATGGCATCTTATAGCGGCTTCCTTCGCAAGGCTCCGGCCCCACGGCTGAAAGCGTTCTTCGACGCCAGGAATGTGGATGCCCCCGAAGACTTCGAATGGGAAAGCCATGGGCGCGGGACGGCATTCGTCCGCGAAATTGATGCCTTGGTCGATGCCCTCTCAGACCGCCACCAAGACGAAGTGAAAGCGGAACTCGACCTGCTCGCCAGTATTGCTGATGCTCAGGGGCTTGTCGCTGCGGAACGGATTTGCGCTGGGCAAGGTATCGACCTTGAGGGGCTGGAAGGGGTTCAGGACGTCCTGTTGATGCTGGCCGTGTCCCACCCCCAAATCATTGATCGCGTGTCGGCAGAAACGTCATGGATGCGCCGTTCCGGCGAAAAGGGCTGGGCGTCATTCCAGTTCGAAGATGACGGAAAACCGTGGGCGCTGCATGATGACACCGCGCGGCAGGCGTTCCTGCGCGATGTGTTGGAAATTCTGGACGTGGCGGCGCATCGCAAGAGCGAGGCGGATTGGTTCAGGTCGATCCGCATTCACCCGATCACCGGCGAGGAAACAGAAATCACGCAAGCGACGATCTACGTCGAAGATCGGGCTGAGAGCGAATTGGCATTCGGGCCATCTGCAACGCTGGAGAGGCACTTGGTCCAGAAGGTCCTTGAAGTCGGTTTGGCCTGCAATCCCCTATCGCGGATCGTGGAAATAGCAGCGCGAGGCGGCAAGAAGGTCCGGGACCAATACGCGGCGTCTTTTGCTAAGCATTTTGCGCCGCAGTCTGCCGCTCCTATCGAAGTTCCGCGACGTGAAGTCTTGCTCGATACCCTGCGTGCTCAGCCCGATTTCGTGACGGAACCGGCAGACGGAATTGCGCGCGTCGAAGTCTCATCGCTGGACTTCTTTTCAGTGGGCGGCGCATTTGCCCGTTTTGAGAAGCGCGGCGAGGATGAAACGATCTACCAGTTCCTTGAACGGCGGTTTGGTTCAATGTCGCCGCTTAGGACGGGCGGCTGGACCATCGTCGCGGCGACGCTGCGCATTTTCCTTGAAGCGCGAAACGGGAAACGCGCTCGCACGTTGACCGTGACCTTGCGCACGCCCAATAGCACAACTGTCCCGAACAAGACCGAAGCCGACCGACATTTTGTCTTCGGACTTCTGGAACGCTGGCGTCTTGTAGCGCCTCCGCCAAAGGATTTCGACTTGGTTGAGGACTTCGATTGAGTGCCGTCGATTTCCTTGCCGGGATCATTGCCGCAGGAGCCAAGGTTTCCGTCGCTTCACTCGCTCACCCCGAGCTTGTCCGCTCCCTCTTGAAACAAGGACTGCTCCGAGATGCCGGGGTAATGGGGTCTGTCGTTTGCGTGGACTGTGAAGAGCCGCACGCTGCCGAAGTGGTCTTCGACACGGATGAATATGGCCACATTTGCCCGACCCTTGGGTTGATTTCTCGGGCACGTGACGACATAGCCGCTGTGGACGTTAGCCTGCCATCCTTGATCACGAGCCTTGCGGACGCCTTCGACTGCACGCGCCGAAAAGCGACGCCCATCCACGGAAACACATGGCGTGTCGGAGCGGTGCACACCGATCATGGTGACGTCATGATCTATTTCCACCCCCGCCTCAGCGACGAGATTGACGCCCGGAATTTGACCGACGCACTTTCCCGGGAAGTGACGTCGAAGTGGCGGCTGATCATCACCGCCGAGGGACGATTGCCGATCTCAGGCGCAGCCACCGCCACCCTCTGCGAGATAGCGTCAAGCCCGGAAGATGGCGAGGGACTTGTCTCGATAGTCGATCCACGGGAGATCGTAAGCGTACCCGCAGCCCCAAAAACGGGCGCTCCGAATCGGTTTGGAGAGACGATCATGGCGCTGATCAGATCACGGATCGAGACCGGAACCGCATTGCCAGGGCGCAATGAAGAGGCGAAAGCGGTCTTGGCATTGATCGAACGAGACCCCGGGTCAGACGTGCCAACCTTGCCGACCGTCAAGTCCTACGTCACCAAGGCCCGCTCTGGTTAGGAACTGGATAGAAACTCCCGCGCTATTCGTATCCAGCCGCCGTCCTCCACCGTCCTCCTGTATCCCAGCAAAGGAGTATGGGCCATGACGGACGCATTCGAAATCATCAACCACGCGACGCAGATCATCGCAGTATCCCCGAACGAGGCCGCGCGCCTGTGCAGCATCGGACGCACCACCCTCTATGCCGCGCTGTCAACGGGCGATCTGAAGAGCATCAAAATTGGCACGCGTCGCCTGATCGCTCTTGACGCGTTGCGCGACTGGTTGAAGCGGAACGAAACCCGGGCAGGCGAGTGAGGCGCAAATGCCTAAGCAAGCGCGCCTGAACGGGATCAAGTCGTTCCGCTGCTACACCATCGAAGAGGCGGCGGAGGTTTCCGGCGTCTCTCCCCGCACTGTCCGCAATTGGGCGTCGGACGGGCTGCGCGTCATGGACGACACGCGGCCCGCACTAATCCGGGGCGACGACCTGCGCGACCACATCAAGACCAAGCGCGAAAGTCGCTCGACCAAGACCAAGATCGACACGTTCTACTGCTTTTGCTGTCGCAAGGAACGGGCGGCGGCGGAGGGCATGGCAGATTGCGAGATCAAGGACGGGCGCGCCAAGCTAACGGCTCTTTGCGAGACCTGTGCGACGGTCGTTTCTAAGCCGGTTGCCGAAGCCCTCATCACCCAAATCGCCCTAACACTCGACCTCAAAATTACGCGGCACTAGTGAACATTAAGGTGGTGGACAGTGCCCCCCGTGTTTTTCCACTTGCTGCCGCACTCGACCGGCATCCGTTTTCCCACTTCCTGAGAGCCTGAAAGGAGGCCGATATGTCCAAACAACCGAAGGAAAAGAACGAGCGCCTGAAACGCCGCTTCGTCGACTACCGAAAGTATGCCCGCCAGCTTTCCGACAAGACGCTCGACCGCGAACTGGCTGCGCTTGAGCGGTTCGATGTCTGGAACGGGCGTCAGGATTTCGACAAATTCCATATCGAGTGGGCCATGGGTTTCCGCACTCACCTTGAAAAGGCCAAGGGGACCACCGGAAAACCCCTCAGCAAATCCACCACCCGCGCGATCATGGCCACGTTGCGCGAGTTCACGCTGTGGCTATCGCAGCAGGACGGGTTCCGCAGCCGGATCAGGGCGTCAGACGCAGAATACTTCAACCTGTCGCGCCGCGACGAGGCCGAAGCCCGCGCCGCACCTGCCCGCCCAGCGCCCAGCATAAAGCAGGCCAAGCGCGCCTTCGAGATGATGCCCGCAACCAGCCCGCGCGAGATGCGGGACAAGGCGGTCTTCGCGCTGCTCTGCCTCACTGGCATTCGCGTGGGCGCGTTGATTTCGCTGCGCATTCGCCACGTCGATCTGGACGAGAAGTCCGTGACGCAAAACCCGCGCGAGGTGGCGACGAAGTTCGGCAAACGCATCGACACCTTCTTTGCCAAAGGCTTCCCCGAAGCCGAAGCGGCCTTGCGGGCTTGGATCACCTACCTGGACGAAGAAGCCCTCTACGGCCCGGACGATCCACTCTTCCCCTCAACCGCCATCGCGCCGCAATCCAACACCGGCTTTGCCGTCGAAGGGTTTGACCGGCGACCGTGGAAAAGCACCGAACCCGTCCGCAAGATCGTCAACACCGCTTTCCAAGCCGCCAAACTCGACAGCTTCGGCCCGCACGCCTTCCGTCACATGCTGGCCCGCCATGCGACAAAGGACTGCACGGTCCCGGAACTCGTCGCCATCGCGCAGAATCTTGGGCACTCTGATGTGCTGACGACCTTGCGCAGTTATGGCCAGATCAGCCGCGAACGCCAGCGCGCGCTTATCACGGGCGAGTCTGGTGACGATGTGTTGGAAGACTGATCCATCACCTGTCAAACGCGCGGCACGCGTGGGAACGGATGTGGGAACCCGAACGGGGAGTTCGCAAATTTTATAGAAAAAACAAACGATTGAGGAAAGATTGTGGCGGAGACGAAGGGATTCGAACCCTCGAGACGGTTTCCCGCCTACTCCCTTAGCAGGGGAGCGCCTTCGACCAC
>NZ_JBLXFE010000038.1:0-15018 GCF_048262375.1 Roseovarius sp. | reverse complement strand
GGCCTTCTGCTCTTTGATCATCCCAATGATTTGCGCCTCGAAAAAACGGCTCTTTCGCATGGGTCTGCTCCTTCAGAGTTGGCGCAGACTCTACATCACGGTGAGGGATTTCGCGGGGGGCAGGTCAGTCCTGGGGGACGAGCTGGCCGGAGAAGGCTTTTTTCAGGATGGATTGGCGCAGGGCGTCGGCGCGGGTGAGGGCGGCGTCGATCTCGGCTTCGAGCGCGTCGGCGGCTTCGAGTTTTTCGTCAAGGATGCGGACGATTTCGGCTTGTTCGGCGGAGGAGCAGTATGGAAAAGGATATTCCTGCAACTTACTCGCATTGATGTTGGATTGGTTTACACCGTCAGTCTTCACGGTTTTTCCATGTTCGCTAGCGATGGGAGAATTCAGGAAGTAGGTCAAATACGGACCGGAGGTGATTTCTTCGATCTGGTTGACGCGCACCAAGTAGCCAGCGAACAACGCCGGGCGTTCTCCCTTGTAGATCGAAGTCTTGCCGACGAGTTCCGGGCTGTTCGTTCTGTTGAACAGGACATCTCCGGGTTTCAGGGAATACTGTTCGATTTCATCCGGATCAGAGGTAAATGCTAGGTTGCCCCAGTCGATGCGGCCCCGTTGGAGGTTGCCCATCCGGATGACGGGAACTGCTCCGGTGTCCGCAGACTTCGCCGCCGTTCCATACTCGGGTCCTGACGAGCACAGACCCAAGTGCGCCCATGTCCAACCGTGGGGTAGATCGGGCAACTCAATCCGAAGATTTTGCAGCTGGTCCGGGAACGTTGTTGGCCGCTTCGGTTTAGCGGGTTTCTTGCCCTTTTCGCCATCTGCGCGCCATTTGGCGAGGGCGTCTTGCCAGGTGTCGAGGGCGGTTTTGTAGCGGGTGTCGCGTTCGTGCCGGATGCGGGCGAGGAGGGTTTCGGGGGTTCCCAGTTTGTCGGCGTTCTGCGCGCGCCAGTCGGCGGTGAGGCGGCCTTCGAAGGCGGATTTCAGCAGGGACTGGCGGTAGAGGCCGAGGGTCGTGCGCGCCGTTTGCAGGCTCTCGACCCCCTTGTCGATCTCGTCGAACATCGCCTCGATCTTCTCCACGATGCGACGTTGTTCGTTGGTGGGGGCGATCGGCAACTCGAATGATGCAAGGCGCGGCATCTCGATGCTGTGAACTGTTGTTCCGCCCTTTCGACACTTGTCGAGAATGCGTTGCTCGAAAGCTCGCATTCCCCATGCGATATATTCCGAACCAATGCCATCCGGGAGAGCGAGCGCCTTGAGGTCTTGGTTGAGCGTGCTCTCAACTGCGGTGACCGCAATGGGGAGAGTGTGCGCAAGGATTCCCGAGCGGGTCACGATCAGGACCGATCCCGCAGGCACCAGCTTCGCCGCTGAGTTTTCGACCGCTTCCTCTGTGATGCCGTCAATGGCCTTGCGAATGACCTTCGTTTTCATGTCCTTTGGGGAAACCCATGGAATGGGACCATTCCAGAAACGAGGGTTGGCTTTGGAGGGTGTGCCACCCCCGATCCATGTTCCGAAATCTGAGAACTTCGCGTTAGCCCATGTGGCAGG
The DNA here is from genome assembly GCF_048262375.1 of Roseovarius sp. GTDB lineage: Bacteria > Pseudomonadota > Alphaproteobacteria > Rhodobacterales > Rhodobacteraceae > Roseovarius. The sequence continues at coordinate 13,451 of NZ_JBLXFE010000038.1, read as the reverse complement.
CAATTCCGTCATGCCGAAAGCGCCTCATTCATCTCGGTCATGACCTCGTCCATGCCGTCGCCGAACAGCGCATACATCTGCCCCATCCCGCCCTTGCCGTCGAAGGGAGCCATTTCCAGATCGTCGCGCTCGATGGTGAAGGAGGTGGCGAGGTGGTCGCGGATCATGCGCAGCCAGTCCATCTGTTCCTCGGTGAATTTCTCGCCCGCGCCCGAGTGGCGATTCAGCACCCAGTTCTGGAAGTTGCGTCGCACCCGTTCGGAATGGCGGGTGAGGGTTTCATCCAGCCCGGAGACGCGGCGGATCAGCGCCACCAGCGCAGTCAGGTCGCTGGCCGGGTTGCTGCCCGTGTAGTCGTCGAGATGCGCATAGGCGCGCCAGACGGTGAGCGGGGCGAGGCGTGGCCGATCCTCGGTCAGTTTCTTCAGCACGTCCTTGATCATGGCGTAGGTGACCTGCGCCCGACGGGCGGGGGTGTTGAAATAGATCGACAGCGCCTCGACCTCGTCGCGGTTCTCGGTCAGGTACGCCTCGAACTCCTGCGCGATCTGCTTGGCGTTCTCGGCCACATCGCCCGCCCATTCCGCGCGCAGAAGCGTGTCCAGGTTGTCATGGTCGATGGTCTGTTCGTTGTCGCGGCGGATCGTGTCCATCAGGTTGATGAGCGGGCCGGTGAAGACGTTGGCGGCGTGTTTGATCCGTTCGTCGCGCGCGGCGTTCATGGCGGCGTCGTCGGGTTCGGGGTGGCCGGCGGCCTTGGCGTCGGCCTCCACCTTGTCGGGGTCGATGGCGTCGAACAGGTCGCGCACGATGGCGGTGAGAGGTTTGCCGGCCTCGGTTGTGATCTTTTCCTGATCCTCGGCACCGAGCTTGTTGTCGAGCCGTGACAGACGGGCGGCGAGCGAGCTGACAGTTTCCTCGGACCGGTCGCCCATCATCAGCCCCATGGCGAGGTCCTTGAAGGGGATCGAGGGCTTGGTGTCGAGCGGCTGGCTCGCGGTCTTGAGCGACTTGGTGACGCCGACGGCATCAACGATCACGTAATGGGTCTTGGCCTGGGCAGAGGGGGAGACCTTCTTCAGGTCATCGGGTTTCAGGACACGGGTGCCACGGCCCTTCATCTGCTCGAAGTAGTTCTTCGACTTCACGTCGCGCATGAAGATCAGGCATTCGAGCGGTTTCACGTCGGTGCCGGTGGCGATCATGTCCACGGTGACGGCGATGCGCGGGTAATAGTCGTTGCGGAAGGCGGAGAGTGAGGATTTGGGGTTCTTCGCGCCATTGGTGATTTTGCGGCAGAAGTCGTTGCCCTCGCCGAACTCCTGCCGGACGGTCTGGATGATGTCGTCGGCATGGCTGTCGGTCTTGGCAAAAATCAGGGTTTTAGGCACTTCCTTGCGACCGGGGAAAATCTCGGGCCACTTGTCGCGGAAGGTGCGTATGACAGTACGGATCTGGTCGGGGTTTACGACGGAGCGGTCAAGCTGGGTCGCGGCGTAGACCTGTTCGTCGTCCTGCGTTTCCCATCGGCGCGCGCGGGTCTCGCGTTCGCGCTTCTCGACCAGTTGCTCTGCTTTGAGGGTTTCGCCGCCCTGCGTGATTTCGGTTTCGATCAGGTAAATTTCGTTGCCAACATTGACTTTGTCCGCGACGGCCTTCTCGTGGGTGTACTCGCTGACCACGTTCTTCTGGAAGAAGCCGTAGGTACGGTTGTCGGGGGTGGCCGTCAGGCCTATCAGGTAGGCGTCGAAGTATTCAATGACCTGACGCCAGAGGTTGTAGATGGAGCGGTGGCATTCATCGATCACGACGACGTCAAAGTATTCCGGCGGCAGCTTGGCGTTGTAGACGACCGGCAGCGGCTCCTTGCGGCGCCATTTCTGCTCGGCCGGGTTTTCGTCTTCGGCACCTTCGTTCAGTTCCTCGCCCTTGAGCGTGGCGTACATGCGCTGGATCGTGGAGATGACGACCTGGCTGTCGTTCGCGATGGAGGGCGAGGTGAGGCGCTGGACGTTGTAGAGTTCGGTGAACTTGCGGTTGTCGTCGTTCGGGATGAAGGCCATGAACTCCTGTTCTGCCTGCTCGCCGAGGTTCTTGGTGTCGACGAGGAACAGGATGCGGCGCGCGCCGGCGTGCTTGAGCAGGCGGTAGACCTGTGTGATCGCGGTGAAGGTCTTGCCCGACCCGGTCGCCATCTGGACGAGGGCGCGGGGCTTGTCGGCCTTGAGCGACGTTTCGAGGTTCGTGATCGCCTTGATCTGGCAGTCGCGCAGGCCGTCCGGGTTGAGACCCGGCAGGGCTGCGATACCCGCGCGAAGGCTCTTTGGCGCTTCAGCCCAGGATTTTAGGGTTTCGGGGCGGTGAAAGGTGAAGACCTCGCGCGAACGAGGGTTAGGATCGCGGGCATTGGTGAAGCGGGTGACTTGACCTGTGCTCTCGTAGAGGAACGGGAGCGGTTCGGCGTTGTTGACCCATTTCAGCTTGGCGTTGGCGTAGCCCTCGGATTGCTCCTCGACCGAAGTCAGGCGGACACCCCAGCTGTCGGGCTTGGCTTCGACCACGCCGACCGCGTGCCTGCCGGCGAAGAGAACGTAGTCAGCGGGACCAATGTCCGTCTGGTACTCACGCACGGCCACGCCAAGCCCGGCGTTGAAATCAAGCGCGTCCTTGTCCTGGACATGCCAACCGGACGCCCGCAGGCGTTCATCGATCCGGTCCCGGGCGAGCTGCTCGGGGGTTTGGTTGACATCAGGTGACACGCATAACGCCTGAAATTGCTATACTTTTTCAATCATGGCGCTCGATTAGCGAAAAGGCAATTGGCGAGCGTAGGGGGAGGGTGCCTAATTCCCGCTGTTGCACCGAGAATCGCTGGAGCAAGACGTTCAGTCGATGCCGTCGGATGAGCCTGGTCGTTCTGCCGGCAAATCTTGGATGAGCTCTTTGGTCAGCGTTGAGCCCTTCGCCAACCGCCCTGCCAGCGTCCCAACGAACCCGCCGTACCGCTCTTTCCCCTTCGCTTTGGCTGCCGCGTAGACGTCATCCGGCAAAGGTGGGGTCGTTGTCAGCCAGAAGCGGACGAACAGCGCCAGCGCCTCGGTCGTGATCTCCTGATCGCGTTCCAGCCGTTCGAGCGACCGGGTCAGGCGGTCCAGCCTACGGACGATCGCGGCTTCGTTCTGTTCTGCGCTGTCGGGTGACAGGAACGACGCCAATGCCGCCTCGATAATCTGGGTTTTGGGAACGCGCCGCCGCGCCGCCAGTGCGTCGATTTCGTCGAAGAGGGCTGGGTCGACATAGGCTGTGATCTTGGCTTTCTTCATGACGCCACATCACAGATCGATGCCGTCGTCCGGATCGAGGGCCGCTTGACGCGCGACGGTGCGGAAGCGGGTCTGCATGGCGCGGGCGCGTTGGGTCTCGTCGTCAGGTTCGTCTTCGAGGGCGGCGAATTCCTCGCGCGGGAACGGCAGTTCGGGCGCCACATCCTCATGTTCTGGGATTTCAGGCTCTCGTCGGATGCCGCCATCTGTATCGTCAGCGGGCTTGTTCACACCAGTTTCTTGGGGCGGTGCGACTGGCTGAAGACTGCTCCAATCATCGGTTTCCACGGGGTTGACGAATGCAGATACTTCGACGACAGGCGGCTCGTGGATCCTTGCCGTCAGTTGTGCGTTGCGGAAGTATCGCACTTTTTGTGCCCGGATCGGTGCTGCGCCCGACACGAGGATGATTTCGTCGTCGGGCGGCAGCTGCATGATCTCACCGGGGGTCAGCAAGGCGCGGGCGGTTTCCTGGCGCGAGACCATCAGATGTCCGAGCCAGGGCGACAGGCGGTGCCCGGCATAGTTTTTCATCGCGCGCAGTTCGGTCGTGGTGCCGAGGGCGTCGGACAGGCGCTTCGCCGTGCGCTCGTCATTGGTCGCGAAAGCGACGCGGACATGGCAGTTGTCCAGGATGGCGTTGTTCTGGCCATAGGCCTTTTCGATCTGGTTCAGCGACTGGGCGATCAGGAAGGCCTTGAGACCGTAGCCCGCCATGAAGGCGAGCTGGGATTCGAAGAAGTCGAGACGGCCGAGGGCGGGGAACTCGTCGAGCATGAACAGAAGGCGGTGCTTGCGGTTGGTGTTGTGCAATTCTTCTGTCAGACGACGACCGATCTGGTTCAGGATCAGCCGGACCAGCGGTTTCGTACGGGAGATGTCTGACGGGGGTACCACGAGGTAGAGGGTGAGCGGCCGCGCATCCGAGACCAGATCATCGATCCGCCAGTCGCAGCGCCGGGTCACAGCGGCGATCACGGGGTCGCGGTACAGGCTTAGGAAGGACATGGCCGTCGACAGGACGCCGGAGCGTTCGTTCTCGGATTTGTTCAGCAGCTCGCGCGCGGCCTGGGCGACAACAGGATGCGGGCGATCTCCGAGATGGGCAGTCCGCATCATTGCAGTCAGTGTGGCGGCGATAGGACGCCGCGGATCGGACAGGAAGGCGGCGACGCCAGCCAGTGTCTTGTCGTTTTCGGCATAGAGGACATGCAGGATCGCGCCGACCAGAAGGGAATGGCTGGTCTTCTCCCAATGGTTCCGCCGCTCGAGCTGGCCTTCGGGATCGACGAGGATGTCGGCGATGTTTTGCACGTCCCGCACCTCGCGCTCCCCGCGGCGAACCTCGAGCAGCGGATTGTAGGCTGCGCTGGCCGCGTTGGTCGGATCGAAGAGCAGGACACGCCCGAACCGCGCCCGCCATCCGGACGTCAGCTGCCAGTTCTCGCCCTTGATGTCGTGGACAATCGCGGAGCCCGGCCAGGTCAGCAGGCTTGGGATGACGAGACCGACGCCCTTGCCGGAGCGGGTGGGCGCGAAGCACAGCACGTGTTCCGGACCATCATGCCGGAGGTAGTGCTTGTCGAGGCGGCCCAGCACGACCCCGTCGTCTGCGAACAGCCCAGCGGCGGTGATATCTTTGGGGCTTGCCCATCTGGCAGAGCCATAGGTTGTCACGTCGCTCGCCTCACGCGCCCGCAGGACCGACAGCAAGATCGCGACGGCAATGGCGGCGATCCCGCCTGCGCCGGCGATCGCGGCTCCTTCCATGAAGACGCGCGGCGCGTAGGCATCATACCAATACCACCAGGTGAAGACCTGCCACGGGCGATAGATCGGCAGGCCGAAAAGGGCGGTGAGAGACGCGCCAAGCTGGGATTGGAACCCCAGACGAAACGCGACCCATTGCGTCGCTGCCCAGACGAAGAGCAGCGCCACGAGGCTGACGATGAGGATCTGGCCCCAGAGGATCTTGGTGGCCGATGACGTGTCCTGACGGCTCATGGTGATGTCCTTTCTGCTCAGAGGCTCAGCCCGCGCTTGCGCCCCAGGCTCCAATCGATCCCGCCGCCGGGCGTCATCGTGCCCGTGACGGTTTGGCCGAGATGGCGTTCGAGTTGCGGGGTCCAGGGGACGAGCGAGAAGCCGAGACCATCATCGATCATGGCGAATCGGCCCGAGGCGAGATCGAGGCGTTGGCGGAATGTCCCTGCGACGGGTTCGCCCTCGGTCGGCTTGTAACGGGGGAGGCCGGTTTGTGTGCTGAGGTCTTGAGCGATGGCGTCCAGTTCGCGGTTGCGCAGGGTGGCCAGCAGATCGCGGGCAAAGGTCACGCGCTGACCGTGCCGTCGGGCGAGGCCTTCGGCGACAAGGTGATCCGAGCGGCGCTCCAATGCCTGGCGAACCTCTGCGCCAAATCCAGCACCGCTCAGCGGTGCGCGGTCTCGGGCAAGATGCAAGCGGTCGAGCCAGGTGGCGCCATCAGCCTCGATCTGGGCGGCCAGCGACAGATCGGATCGACCGACAAGAGACAGTTGCGGCGTCCCATCCGTCTTCCCTGTCCAGAGCCGGGTTTCGACGATACCACCTTGTGGCGTGTCGCCGGTCGCATCGAGATCCCGGAAGCGCAGGTGATGAACGCGACCATCAACACCGTCGATGATCGCGTAGCTGGTCCCGGCGTGGTCGTCATGAAAGCCGCGTTCCACCAGCCGCCCGAGGATTGGCGCGGTGGGCGTGCCTTCGATGGCGAAATCACCCGCCGCGCGGTGGCGCTCGGCACCCATGGCCCGGTGCATCCGTTTGATAATGTCGCCGCGCATCCCAAGCTCGCGCAGAGTGTCTTCGGCAGTCGGTTTCAACTCCCAGACGGCAGGGGCGATTTGTTTGGCCAGCCCGAGCCTCTCCAGCGCCTGGGCACGCCCGATCATCAAGCGGCGCAGCTCCGGATCGCGGGGGTCCGGCGTGCCGCGCCGCAGGTCGGCGATGCCGGCATGATCGTCCGCCAGGGATCGCAGACCGCGGTCGAGATCGGTCCAGCGCTCCGCCGTGACCTGCGTTTCCAGCGCTTGGGAAATCTCCCGCTCGCTGCGGGGGCCCAGCTCCAGTTGCACGAGGTCTTCCGCGCGCGCTCGAAGCCCCCGGCTGATGTAGTCACGCGAGATGACGAGATCGCGGCCATCGTCGGCCTTTCCACGCACCAAAATGTGGATATGCGGATTGTCGGTGTTCCAGTGATCGACGGCGACCCAGTCCAATCCGGTTCCGAGATCCCGCTCCGCGCGGGCCATCAGATCCCGGGTGAAAGCGCGCAGGTCCTCAAGCTCGGTGGCATCTTCCGGCGAGACGATAAACCGGAAATGATGCCGGTCCTCTTCGCAGCGCGCCGCAAAGCCGCCCCGGTCAAGATCATCGCGTTCAGACCCGAACAGGTCTGCGTCGCGCCCGTCCTGACCGACGCCGTCACGCTGCAGGTAGCCGAGATGCTTGGCCATGGGCGCGGAGCGAAAGCGCTTGCCCTGGTGGCGCACGATACGCGCCTTCACGACGACGCGCCGGGAGGTGCGGGTCAGGCCTCTGGCCGTCCGGGCAAACCGTCCGCGCCCGAAAGTGGCGTTGCCGGAACGCGTGCTGCCCGGGCCGATACGATAGCCGGTATGCCCGGATTTCCGCGCGGCGCGCATCACCTCGTTGACGAAGCGTGTGGGTTGCTTCGAGGTCCTGCCGCTGTCGCGAATTCGACCGGGCCGTATGCGGAGGTCATTGTCGCGCCGGGTCATGGTCGCACTCGCTTGCAAGACCAGCTGCCGCATGAAAAGGGTCTATAAATCATATCTCTAGCTGAAGTCCTGCGGCATGCAGCTCGGATGTGCCGCGCAAATCCTCGCAGAGAAGCAACAGCTTGAGGCCCGCTTGCGGCACCTCTTTTATCTCGCGCTCTTTCTGTTGAGATCCTGCGCGTCGACCCTCTCCGGCACATTCCTGCGACCGGGCTTTCCAGACCTCGCCATGGGGCGATTCTGCGGATCATGGCGTTTGCCCCCGGCTTAGAGGCACGAAAATCCCGTTCTGAGACGCGTCAGACGCAATCCGTTGGGTGTCATCACCTTGGGTTTGACTCGCCTCAGCCGTTGCCGCGAACAGCGGGGCGTCGCGCCAGTCCTGCGTCCTCTGCGGGTTGTTCACTGCCCGCGCGACGTCGGTTCCATCGGCGATGAGTGGCGCGAGGATGGCGACGTTATTGCGGGTTTCAAGCGGCAGGGCGCGCCCGGTATCAAGGTGGTTCTGGTACCGTGCAGGCCCGACATTGTAAGCCGCGAGAAAGCCGGGTGACCCGAACCGGTCGTACATCTGTCGCAGATAAGCAGTACCGGCCAGGATGTTGTCGCGTCGATCGAAGGGATCATCGCCAAACCCATAAGCTGCGCGCAACTCGGCCCAGGTGCCGGGCATGATCTGCATAAGCCCCATGGCGCCCGCGTGGCTCACCGCGCGCGGATTGCCCGCACTCTCGACCTCCATGACAGCACGGATCCAAGGCTGCGGGATGCCGAACCTGCGCGCGGCTTCTGCGATATGGATGTCGATGGGTTGCTGCTCAGATGCTGGAACACTGCGGTCCTGAGCGATCACGGCGGACGGTGCCACGGGGATCGGCATGCAGATGATCAGTACAAGCGCGGTCGTGACGCCCGCGTGCCGACGGCTGTGTCCGCGTTCAAGACGACGCATCTTCCGCCCCTCCATATGTCCAAAGAGGGATGGCATGCCCGAGGATCGTGTCCGCTGACATCGGGCCGAAATACCGTCCATCGAGGCTGTCTGCGACATCGGTGATGAGCAAGAAAACGTCGTCTGACTCCAGCGTGACACATCCCGTCCAACGGGGAAGCGGGCGGCCCTGTTGGTCAGCGGATGCTGCCTCGGCAACTACTCTGCCGTCGATGGTGATCTCGAGATTGTTCCGACAGACCGTCATGCCCGAGACGGCCGCGACGCGTTTCAACAGCAAGGTATCCGCACCGACATAGCCGCGCTCAACCACCCGGGATGACAGGTCTTCCGGCAGGCGCACGGCAACGAGATCGCCCAATGATGGCGGGTTTGACGCTTGAACAACGTAAAGTCCGACCGGCACGCTTGCTGAGGCATTCCAGATCAGACGCGGTGCGCGGTCGATCTGTGCTGCAGCGAGCAAGCCGAGGGACAAACCGGCCGCGAGGAGGGGAGGGGCCGCCGCGCTCATGTCGTCACCATGCGACGCTTGAGCCAGGCCGCGTGCCGGGCAGGGGTGTAAGGCCGTGGCTCCAATGCAGCGGTCAGGCGGTTGTGGACGTGCCGCCAATGATCGGGGCAGACATCTTCCGGCGCGATGCCATAGCTTTCCACGATATCGACGGACCGCAGGGCCGCCTCAACCTTGGGCCAGCCGGAGAGGCGCAGCAAAAGCTCTCCGCCTGGCGTGACACAGGGCACCGTCGAACAGAGTTCGCCTGCATCGACGGCGCGCAGAATATCTATCCGGCTTTCAACAGTGCCGTGGTCGTTCGACGACCAGCGGACGAGCGCGAAGATTGCGCCGGGGGCGAAGGCCACGCGCTTTTCCGTGTGCGTCAGGATGGTTTCCTCGGCAATCCGACCGAAACGGATCCAGCGCTCGATGCGCCCTTCGATCCAGGTGAGGTGGACAAATGTCTGCATCGGCTCAGCGCCCCCGCTGCAGATAGGCCGGCGAAACGGCGGCATGGCGTTTGGCGGGCAGAACGCGGTCTTCGGTCTCGTCCGAGGTCGAGGTCTTCTCGCCCCTCGTGACCCAGGCCTGCAGATCGTCGACCGCGTAGACGACACGTCCGCCGATTTTCGAGTACCGCGGGCCGGTCCCGTAGGTCCTGTGTTTTTCCAACGTACGGCCAGACAGGCCGAGAAATCGGGCGGCTTCCGGGGTTCTGAGGTAGCGGGGCGGGAGTCCTTCGTTTGGGTCGGGCATTTGAGCATCTCCGGTGGCTAGGCCCCGCGACGGCGCGTCGCGGGCTGTCGGAGGTCATCAAAGCGGAAGAGCGCCGTGGGGAGGGATGACGAAGATCGCGGCGCGAAAACGTCACCCCCAAAGGCCAGCAGGATCAGGGGCTGATGGGGGTTCGATATTCGGAGATCGCGCGGTGATCACCTGCGCGGCTTGGAGCGCCCCGTTGGTCCTTTGCCAAGAAGGAGAAAGCGATAGCCTTTGGTGGTCAGATGCGTTCCATGGGCCGACAGTCGGGTGATCTGGGCTTTCAGGGAGCTGGTCTTCCAATGCTCGCGCGACACAGCCTCCGCGCCGAACAAATGCCGCGCGATCGTCTGGTAGCTGGCACGGTCCCGGCGCGCATCGAGCGTGCGCAGTGCAAGCTGGATGCGTCGCTGCTGCTGCGTTGTCAGGGGCGGAGGGGTTCGTTTCTGGCGCAGCAATTGCACACGGAGGGCCTTGAGTGTGTCCACCCGTGCCGCCCAATGTTCGTCCAGCGGCACCAGAAGCCCAATCGGGCGTTGGATGCTTTTGGCATCCAGCACAAGCAATGCGCCTGTTGCGAGGCGCACATAGATCAAGCCGTCCTGCGTTCCGATGACGGTCAGATCATCTGCATCGATGTGCGGCGCGGCGGTGTCGCCGCCGGGGACTGGCACAACATACCCGACCGCTGCCGGGGCGATTGATGGCTTCCAGAACACGGGTGCATTGGGTGCGTCGATGTCCGGATCAACCGGGAAATCGCAACCCCCATGCGGCCGGTGATTTCAATCCATCCCGCATTTGCGGGTAATTGGCGCGATAGTCGGAATTGCGGCGCAAGCATTCCCAGGCCAGCCCGGACAGGTCGAGACTGTCGAAATGCTTGTACGCCTTTTCGTCTTGCCAATTCTTGGTCATGGCGAAGCTCCGCGTCAGCTGTTTCGATGAACAATGAGTATAGCTTGGTGACGCGTCAAAACGACGGCAGGAACGGTTGCCTTGCGCAACCTGCGCGGGTGTTCGCCGATCTCAGATGGATCGGGCAAAGTTCAGCCAGTCCGGCCCTCGAGCAGCTTGCGATAGCCTTGCTCCGTCATCCAGCGGGCGCGGGCGAGGTGGCTGTCATACATTTTCTGGGCACGTTCGGGTTCCTTGTCCGCATCGATGCCGAACAGGATCTGGCTGACTTCCTTCAGGCTTGCACCGCTTTCTGCGGCGTCGAACAGGCGCAGATAGAGCGTCATATGTGCGTGGTCATAGTCGGTCAGATCATCGCCTTGTGGTGCGAGATCAGAGATCGGCGTGGTGCCAGTGGCAGACATGATTCCCCCTCGCCGTTGGGCGTTAAGGGCCATAACAGCACATCAGATTGCATGTGCAAGGCCGGATCACGGTCAGTCAAACTGCAGATGAGTACTATAATACGTCGCCCCAAAATACGCGATAGGTTCTTTACTCGCGGATGGACATCCGCGTTGTTTTTGCAAGGAATCTCAAGCACTACCGCCAACTGCGCGGGCTGACACAGGCCGCGTTGGCGGCGGCGATGGATGTCGACCGCGCCCATGTCAGCGCGATGGAGCGCGGCCAACAGAACGTCATCCTGCAAACCTTGCAGCGAGTCGCGGCGCATCTGGATGTGGCGCCCGCCAAGCTGATCGAAGAACGCGCTGATGGCGATGCGCGTTCCCGATCATCGTGATTGATCGTCTAGGTAGTCAGCTTTCTGGGCGAAACGTGCAAGGTCAGGGCAGGGCATTGATTGGTTTTATTGCGCCGTGCAGGCTGCTTCTCGATAGCGATCAATCCGCTATTCAGCACTGAGTTCGGTCAGTTTCTGGCCAAGGCGCCGTTGCATAAGATCATCGCCGGGCGTGGTCTCCATCAGTCGCTGAAGTGCTGTAATGGCCCAGTCCCGACGGTCGATCCGCGTGCTGGCGGTCAACAGGTGATCGACCGCTTCATCGATGTCGAACGGGCTGGGTTCATAGCCACGGCCCGCAAGCAGATGCTTGATGGCATGCAGAGCGACTTTGGCGGCGAAGGCGGGTTCCTTGATCGCGAAATCGCGGGCGGCCCGGATGAGCGTCGCCGGGGCCGCCTCATGATCGGCCGCGCAGTCTAGGGCGATGTCGAAATACGTCGCGGTCTTGGCTGCAGCGAACCATTTGCCCTTGCGACCGTGGAGCGCGATCAGGTCTTCCACTAATGCTCGGGCATCCCGGTCAGGGTACCGTCTGACCAGATCGCGCCACATCGCCAGCCACGTGTTTCCGCTCGCTGTGGGCGGGCCGAACCTGCGATAGGCCTCGTCTGCCTTGCCTTGCCGTACAAGGATCGCCTCGCAAAACCGGCAGATGTCGTGGTGGCCCCATGTCTGGCGATCCCCCTCCAGAAGTGCCTCGGCATAGGCGAGCGCGTCATCCTCGCGATCCTGCCTAAGCAGGGCTTCGGCGCCGAATTTGTCATCGAACCACAGCCGGGTCTTCTTGACCGCAAGGATCGCCAACAATTCGTCATAGCGTCCGGCCTCGAGCAGGCAGGACAGCGTGAGCGTCGCGGTGCCGACGTGGGAATACCGCTCGCAATCTGACCAGGCGCGATGGATCAGGGCGAGATCACGGTCGGCATGCAGGGTCATGAGTGCGGGGTACGCCGCGATCTCGCCGAACCGCTCCGAGATCGGGGCGAGGTAGTCGACGCCATCGTCCTCGATCGCTGCGCGCAACTGCTCCAGCCATTTTGCGCGCGTCTTTTCATCGGCAGGGGCGGCGATCAGGATCGGCACAAGGTCGTCGAGTGTGCGGCGCACAGCGGTGCCAAGTGCGCCCAACGAGGTATCGATATGCTCAAACGCTGGCCATATCTGCGCGGCCAATGCGACCACGCCGTCCGCCGCCGTGACAGGCTCAGCGCGATTGACGGCCCGGATTTCCGCACTGGCCGATTTCAACCGCTCGATCGCCTTGGCGGAGCCGCGCCATCCGAAAGAACTTGCGCGCATGTCGGGTTTGAAGGCCCATTTGTGGACAGGTTTGCGCGCCATCCTGCTACCGCCCGCGCGCTTTGCTGCGCCTGATCCAGTCGGCCCCGGCGTAGGTCACGGCGTGGATATGAACCTCGCGGGCATCATCGTCGACGGTGAAGGAAATCACGGCCTTGCGGCCTGCAGGGATGGCGCGCAGCCCGGGGGCGATCTCGTCCCGGCGGCTGCCCTTCTGGGGCAGGTCGGCGAGGCTAGCGATGGTGGCCTCGATCTCGTCCACTCGGCGCGCGGCGGTCTGCGGGCCGGCATAGTCGATCAGCCAGCGTGTGATCGCGTCGAGATCCTCCGCGACCGCCGGATGGAACCGGATGCGATAGCTCACGCCCCACGCGCAGCCTTCAGCCGGGCCCGCGCGGCGGCAAAGGCGTCCTCGGCTGGGACATAGTCGGCGCGCGAAGTGTCGAGCCGCGCCCGAATTTCTTCGGCCATCGCGCCAAGGGCCAGCTCGCGCTCCTCTTCATCGCGCATCATCTGCTCTAGCGCCGCCGCCACAGCCGCGCTTTGCGAGGCAAAGACGCCTTGGCCCACCTTGTCGGTGAGGAACTGGTGGTGCCGATCGGTGAAGCTGAGGGTTGTCTTGACGGTCATGCTTGCCTCCAAGGTATGACTTAGTCATCTTAGCGAAGATCGGAAGACTCGCAACTACTTTGGGGAGGGCGGATTCTGGAAAAATGCTGCATAAGCAAGGCAAGGATTACCAAGCGAGAAAGCAGACACCTATTCAGCTGCCTTTGTACCCTCCTGACTGTCATCCTGTATTGAACGTTGTTTGGTGAAATCTGTCGTTCGCGCACGATCAAGACCGGCCGCGTCAAGTAGGGCTCTGTTCGCTTGGCGTGATGTTGAGAGGACATAATCCCATTCAACTGCCTGGATGATTACGCTCGAATGATCCCCGCCAAGACGCCGCTCACGACCTCGGCGATTATGGACATAGTCCCAACCTGACACTTCATCTGCTAGCCGCCCATTGACCTGCCCCCCGCGAAATCCCTCACCGTGATGTAGAGTCTGCGTCAACTCTGAAGGAGCAGACACATGCGAAAGAGCCGTTTTTCCGAGGCGCAAATCATTGGGATGATCAAAGAGCAGG
>NZ_JBLXFE010000037.1:0-15924 GCF_048262375.1 Roseovarius sp. | reverse complement strand
CACTACAACACGAAACGCCCGCATAGTGCCTTGGGCTACCGCCCACCGGCCCCGGAAACCATCGTCCCGATGGAACCAAGGCCAATCATGCACTAACATTCAAACTGGACCACTCAAGTGGGGCTGATCACCAACAAGGAGGACAGTCACATCATCAGAGCCACACGGCACGTAAAAACTCACCTACTCAAAGCCGCTCCTGAGCGAAGCATTGAATGTAAGGCTCCCGCCACGAAGGACGTTGAGAATCGCAAATCTGCAGTCCCAAGCTCAATCATCGGATCTAAAGCGCGGGAGTTTGGAGTCGGCGCTCTGTGGTTTGAGTTGCCTTCAAATGATACGCACCACTGACATGAACGACGGCGCAAAGGTGGGTAAAAAGGTGGGTAAAGAACCAAGGCCTCAATAAGAATATATTAAAAACAGAGCCTTGCGAAAAAATAGTGGTGCCCCCACACGGACTCGAACCGCGGACCTACTGATTACAAATCTGTTCTACCACCTTCTCATGGCGCCACATATCTGAAATAATATGACTGAAAAACAGCCAGATACAGCGCACGAGTTGAACATTGCTGACCATCGATAGCCGCCATTGCGCACGTTATTTGAGAGCCTAAGATGAGCCTAACGGACCTACAGATTAAACGTCTGAAGGCCCCAGAGAACGGGCAAAAGACATACTACGACCCCGGACTGCCCGGCTTCGGCGTGCGTGTTTCACAAGGCGGCAGCAAGACCTTTGTCGTCCTTTGTGGCAGGGATCGCCGCCGCCGCAGTCTCGGTCGCTATCCAGAGCTTTCGCTGTCAGATGCTCGCATCCTGGCCAAGCGCGCACAGGCGGACTTCGCGCTTGACGAAGTGACGCCGTCGCAAGACTTGCCCGCCATTTCCTTCGACGTCGCCCGCGAAAGATTCTTGGCCGATACCGAGACCAGGACAAAGACCCGGACAATCGACGAATATCGTCGCCTCCTATACCGGCATTTTCATTTCGACTGCGCCCTGAGTGAGCTGACCCGCGATCAAGTCGCCGCCCCAATTGAAGCCCTGAAAGCGACACCATCGGAACAGAAACACGCCTTTGTCGCCATCCGCACCATGATGAACTGGTGCGTCAAACGCGGGTTTCTGCACGTATCACCGGTCCCGGCGTTCACCTTCAGATCAAAGCCGCGGGAACGGGTCTTGAGCGACCCGGAACTTGCGGCTGTCTGGCACCGCGCCGAAGCATATGGATGGCTATTCGGGCGGATCGTCCAACTTCTCATTCTGACCGGACAACGCCGTGGCGAGATCGTCGGCCTGCGCAGCGGCTGGATCGAGGAACAGATGATCCACTACCCCGCCGAATTCGTGAAGAACCAGCGCGCCCACACCATCCCATTGGGCGACTGGTCCATGCAGATCATCGAAACCCTGCCCGAAAGCGCCGACCTCCTGTTTCCCTCATGCCTAGATGATAGCAAGCCATACAACGGCTTCTCCAAGTCAAAGGCTGCGTTTGACCGCGAGTTGGATATCGCGCCCTACACGCTACATGACCTGCGCCGGACCTTCAGCAGCACGATGGCCAGGTTGGGCACACCGTTGCATGTGACCGAAAAGATGCTCAACCACGTATCCGGCACAATCAGCGGTGTCGCGGCCGTGTACAACCGGCATGCCTATATCGACGAGATGAGGCAGGGGTACGCCGCCTACGAGGCCTACCTGCGTGACATTTTCGAGAAACATGGACCCGAAGAAAAAACTTCCCTAGCCTAGCCAGACCTAGGAACTGTCGAAACCTGGGCATCGCGATGCTCTTCAATCATGGAGAGATCGTGATGAGGATAATTTCAAAGCGTCAGGTCAAGGAGCTGGTCCTGTATTCGCCGCAACACATTGCCCGCCTAGAGAAAGCAGGCCAATTCCCGAAACGGGTACAGCTGGGCGTGAACCGGGTTGGCTGGGTGGAAGCGGAAGTACTGGCTTGGCTCGAAGAACGGCTTGCCCGCCGCGAAGTCCAAGACGAACGCTCCTGATCTCGGGAGCCGGGTGGCCGGGTGTGCACAGCTCGGTCACCCATCAAGTCGGGTCGTACGGCACCAGTTAGAAATACCGGCCGAATGAATGAACTGACTGGAGGCTGTTCGCCAGAAGTTGTTTCGATGTCAAGTTGTGGAGGGAAAAAGATACGCAAAAAAATTCTGCTCAGCGGACAGGTTCAAATCCCGACCACATGCCAGGTTTCTCCGAGAATAGCGTCCGATACGATTGCTTTCTCTCGCTCTCACCGGGTGCGTTGACGGCTTTGCGCTGGCCGCGGCGCATTTGAGCAGGGCGCCTCAAGGCACTGATTTACATATATTTTTCTTTCACGCCTTCGTCGCTGCGCAACCGCTGTGAGTTGCGAAGAAGGAGACAATGATGAAACCAACTTGCTTGAACCAGAAAGAGCTGGCCGAACGCTGGACCATTTCGCACCGCACCCGGGAGCGGTGGCGGCGGGCCGGCGAAGGGCCTGTCTACATGAAGGTCGGAGGGCGCGTCGTCAACCGCATCGCCGATATCGAGACCTTCGAACGCGACGTAATGAATGCCACGTCTGATCAGAACGTCCCGGTCAACTGACGCCGACCTCGTCCTCCACATCCGTGGTGTTGCTCCAAAGCTCTGATTTGCGTGGCATTCCGATTGCGCCGCACCCCCAGATCGGCTAGCCTCGCCTTAGGCCCAGAAAATGGGCGCGCATAGTTAGGGTGCGCACTGCCCAAGCCGGGGAGCGCAATGGAAAACGACAGGTCGGAACTTCGATGGGGCGTCGAGCAACGCCTTGAGTTCATAGAGTTCCGCCTGTTCTGGGAGGGATATGTGAACCGCAGCGATCTGATGGAGCAGTTCGGCGTCTCGGTGAACCAAGCGTCCACCGACCTGAACCGCTACATCGGTTTCGCGCCGGATAACATGGTCTACGACAAGAGCGCGCGGACATATGTCCGCGGCTCGGACTTCAAGGCGCAGTTCCTTCAGCCCGATGCGAGCTGCTACCTAGCGCAGCTACGCTCACTCTCTGACGGAATCCTCGACCGGGAGGATTCCTGGGTAGCCAACCTCCCGCCTTACGCGTCCGCCCCGACGCCTGTGCGCGGCGTCAATCCAGTGACGCTTCGTTCCGTCGTCGGCGCCATTCGCCGGTCCGAGGCGATCGAGGTGATGTACCAATCACTGTCCAGCCCGGAGCCGCGCTGGCGTTGGATCGCGCCCCACGCCATCGCGTTCGACGGCTTCCGCTGGCACACGCGAGCGTTCTGCCTGAACGATGAGTGCTTCAAAGACTTCCTGCTGTCGCGAATGCTAAAGATCCGAGGCTCACGGGAGAGCGAAGCCTCGGCTGCCAACGACAGCGATTGGCATTCCGAGATCACGCTGGAGATCGCCCCCCATCCAGACCTCTCGGAAACGCAGGCGAAGGTCATCGCGCTCGACTACGGCATGCGAAGCGGCAAGGCTAAGGTCAAGGTCCGGCGCGCGCTGCTCTACTACGCGCTCAGGCGGCTTGGACTAGACACAGATCCCGCAGCGCGGAAGCCGCAGGACCAACAGATTGTGCTCTTAAATTCGGACGTATTGATGAGAAACGCCAGCTGAAACCATGTATTCGCGAATAGTCCACCTCGACAACAACGCTACTACCCGACCTGTACCAGAGGTCGTAGCCGCCGTAATTCGGACGCTCAAGACCGATTGGGCAAACCCGTCCAGCGCGCATGGATTTGGGCAGAACGCCGCGCGGACAGTGGCTTCATCGCGCGAACAGGTGGCACGACTTCTCGGAGTGCAGGCTGAGCAAGTGGTTTTCACCTCCGGTGCTACAGAGGCGAACGAGGCAGTGTTGCGTCATCATGCCAAACTATGCGCGACACTGATAACCTCAACGGCAGAGCACCCGGCGGTGGCGGCGTATTATTTTCAGCACAAGCCACAGCTTGTCCGAACGGTTCCATTGGATGAATCTGGGCGCTGGCGACTAGATGCACTCGAGACAGTGCTAAGCAGCATCAGTGGGCCGAAACTGATCGCTTTCGCTTGGGCGAATGGCGAAACAGGCGTTCTGCAGGATCTGGCGGCGATCAAGGCCATGGCAGAGCGGTATGACGCGGTTTGTCTGGTCGATGCCTCTCAAGCGGTGGGGCGGGTTGCATTTGAGGCAGACGGCGCAGTCTATCTCACCTTCTCCGGTCACAAACTGCACGGGCCGAAAGGTGTTGGTGTTTTGGTGCAACCGGAAACCGTACCGCCAGTGGAAATCTCGGTAGGCGGCGGACAGGAACGTGGTTGGAGAGGCGGTACGCTGAATGTGCCGGGCATCGCCGGTCTTGGTGTCGCGTGCGAACTCCGAAAGCGGGAATTAAATGGGGCCATCAGAGATATGGCCCGATTGCGCGATCTGTTTGAAAGCCAAGTGATGTCTGGAATTCCCAACACCCGCGTAAATGGCGCGGATGCGCAGCGGGTGCCGAACACTAGTAATCTGACGGTTCCGGGTGTGGACGGCATGGCGCTAGTGGCTCGGCTTGAGGCGCGCGGTATCCTCTGTTCTCAGGTTTCGGCCTGCTCATCGGGGCAGCCAGAGCCGTCACGCACACTGCTGGCGATGGGCCTATCAAGGGATGACGCCTATGCAAGTCTCCGCATAGCCGTAGCCGTCGACACGCGGGAAGATGACATCGAATTCGCAGCACAGGCATTCGTGGATGAGGCGCTGTTTCTTCGAGCGATGATGGGTGATCTGGTATGAAGCTCGGCGGGCACGAAACCTTCTATCCAAGGCCGGGCTGGTTGACTAAGGGCCTCCTTCACCTGCGAGAAGGTGGCACGGGCGTCTTTTCAGTCCCCGAGACAGCGGACCAGCTAGGGGTCGGGCGCAATATGGCCAAGTCAATTGGCTGGTGGCTCCACGCGACTGGCCTCGCGACACGGTCGAGCAGGAATAGTCCGTTGGAACTCACGGTCCTCGGCAGCGTATTGGCAGAGTACGATCCGTACATGGTCCGGCTGGGCACATGGTGGTTGGTGCATGCTAGCGCCATGACATGTGGAGTTGAGACGTCGTTGCCTTGGTTCTTCTCGCCGCGAAGACCAGAGCGCTGCGACCGGACTATATTGGCCGAGACACTCGCGCGCGACCTTTCGCCGAACCGGGGGAAGGCGCCGGCCATAAAGACAGTTCAGCGCGAGGTGGCGGCGGTGATGCAGACTTACGCTGTGCCGGTACCTCGGTCGCGGAATGACCCGGAGGACAATCTAGGGTCACCATTTCACCGCCTAGACCTTTGGCGGCATCTGTCTGGGGCAGACAGGTTCGAGCGCTCGGAGCCGACGCCCACCCCGCCCGAGGCACTTGGGTTGGTCCTTTCAGCGCTCGGAATGAGTCGGCCCAGCGCCGATCTGCGTGAGGGCGTTTTGCAGGACATCGCGATCGGCAGCGCGCCGATGACCCGCGCCGGGGCGATGTTGGGTCGGTCACGCGAAGCGCTCTTGGATCTTGCCGCAGCAAGTGAACGGGAACTTGGGCCCGAGGTCCTGCGGTTGCGGACACTGGCCGGCGAACGCTATGTTTCGCTGCCGAGTGCGGCTGCCGCGACCTGGGCGCGGCGCTTCTATGACCGCGTTGGCGCAGCCCGGGAGGCGGCATGAACCTCTTGCGCTCAATCAACATCGCGGATGACCGCGCGCGGGCAGAGGTGATCGCCGCATACCGTCCCACGCGCAAGACCCTGCAGGTGGTCCGCGCCGTCTGCGGACTTGAGCGGAGCTCGGCCACTAATGTGGTCGCACCCTATGGCGCGGGAAAATCGCTTGCCGCGCTTGCCGGGATCACCCTTCTTGCTGGCGATCCGGCTATGGCCCGGCAGCTGCGCGCGCGCATCGCTGCAGTGGACCCGGCCTTGGGCGCAGTCGAGACCCACAGGTCGACGCTACTCCTGCTGCTGCATGGCGCCTGCCCCGACCTAGCTGCGGAGCTTGCCGAGCGGGCGGAAGTGGAAGCAGGCCCGCTCTCCAACGTTCTGGCGGCCATCCTTCGCCGCGCCCGGCGGAACGGCATGGCGCAGATCGTTATCGTTTGGGACGAGTTCGGCCAGCATCTGGAAACCCTTGTGCGCGAGGGCCGTCCAGAGGACCTGCTGGCGGTGCAGGATCTAGCGGAATGGGCGGTGCGACGGACCGAGCCTCGGGTGACGCTGACCACTCTCATGCACCAAGGGGTCTACCATTATACCCGACGTGCATCGGACACGGCACAATCGGCGTGGAGAAAGATCGAGGGGCGATTTGAAACGCTCAGCTTGATCGACGATGGCGTCGACGCGATGGAGATGCTGGCCGAGGCGCTTGACGAGCGACGCGACGCGCCCGATGCAGCTGCCATTGCCCGCGCCCGAGCCGCGGGCTTCTTCGCCGATATCACCGACGACGCGAGGCTGTCTGACATCCTCTCCCGCACCGCGCCGCTGACACCGGCAGCGCTTCAGATTCTGCCAAGCCTCGCCACGCAGGTGGCTCAGGCCGAACGAACGATGTTCCGCTACCTTTCTGATGTGGTGGCGGCGGCCGAGCCTGGGACGGCCCTAGGCGTCGATGAGCTCTACGACTTCTTCGCCCCGGCGATGCGCTCCGACACCGGACCAGGTGGCACCCACCGCCGCTTTGTCGAGACCGAGACGGCGCTGTCACGCGCCGAAACAGATCTAGAACGGAGGGTGATAAAAACCGCGGCGTTACTGCAACTCGGCCGCAGCGCGGAGCGGCTGAAGCTGTCGCGTGCGCGGCTGGTCTATGCTGTGGCGGAGGGCAGCCCAGCGACGTCAGAGGCCGTCGATGCCGCGATCGACGCGCTAGTGGCGCGCAAACTGCTCCTCCATCGCCGCAGGGTGGACGACATCTCGGTCTGGCATGGCGCTGACATCGACCTTGGTCAGATGGTCACTGAGGAGGCTGCTCGACTGGCGATGGAAAGCGACCCGGTGGAGGCGCTGGAGCGGATGTTCCCGCCCGATGCCTATACCGCGCCACCTTACAACCACGCCCGAGGGATTACCCGCTTCGCTCGGGCCCGCTTCGTGCGCGAAGGCGACCTGATCTCGGCTACCGGCCTGGAGGAACTTCGTGCTCATGCCGATAGCGAGGATGCGCTGGTGGCGCTAGTCATCGACGCCACCGCAGACCGGCCGGACCTTATGGAGCTTGCCCGCGCCCTTCCGCCCCACCTAATCCTGGCGCTGCCCCGCCGTTCCGCTGAGGTTGGCCCAATTCTCGCTGACCTCCTCGCATTGGAGGCGCTGTTAGACCGCCCCGAGCTTCTTGCCACCGACCCGCTAGTGGAGCGCGAGCTTCAGGAACTGAAGTCCGAGGCCGAGGCAGCGCTGCGCCAAAGCCTCGAACGCCTGATGAACCCCGACCGCGGTGAGGTGGTCTGGCTGTCCGGCCCGTCGATTCATAGCTTCGCCGAGAGCGGCATCTCAGGCGAGATCCTTTCGCGCCTGTTCGAGGAACGCTTCCCCCATACTCCGCGGATCGCCAACGAGCAGGTCGTACGGCGCAAGGTCTCGGCAGTCACCCGCTCGGCTCGCAAACGCTGCATGCTTGCGATCATCGAACGCACTGGTATCCGTGCGCTCGGCTACGAGGGCGCCACATCCGCCGATGCCTCGATCTACCGCACGGTCTTCGAGCGCACCGGCCTCTATGGCTGCATCAACGGCGCCTGGCGGTGGCGGATGCCTTCGGAACTAGATGATCTCTCGATGAGGCATGTCTGGTCAGAGATCGAGGGCTTCTTTGCCCAACCATCTGAACAGCCCAAGAGCGTCGAGGACCTCATCGATAGGCTGACAGCCCCACCGATCGGGCTGCGGGAAGGCGTGCTGCCGCTCCTGCTGACGGCAGGAATGGTCGCGTTCGGACGAGCTTTGGCGTTGCGGGAACTCGTCGACGGCCGCGCGAGGTATGTGGACGACATCCAGCCAAGCCTGATCGAAAAGATGTGCGAGGAGCCAAAGAGGTTCGAACTGGAAGTGCCGGCTCTGACATCAGGGCAGTCGAGCAATCTCAAGAAGATGATCCGGTGTCTGGTCGGGGACCTTGACCCGCAGGAGCCAGACCTGCTGAGAGGCCTTTATGATGCCTTACTGGAATGGCGAAGTGGTCTTCCACCTCCGGCCCTGAGCACAAAAGGCTTGGGCGAGAATGCGGGTCGGCTACAGCCTCTCTTGCGCAAGAAATCTTTCGACCCCGTATACTTCCTATTCCGAGAACTGCCGCAGGTGCTCGGTGAACAAGCCTTGAACGCAGAGACGATTGAAGTATTCGCCACAGCTGTACGCCAGATCGAAGGTGTATCATCCGCCTTTGCCGACCAAGCAATTGACGTCGCTGCGGCGACTTTTACCCGCCGGCTAAGGGGCAGCCCGCGCCCTCTTCTCGATGCTGCCTCGGAGTGGGCGGCCTGCGTTCCACTCGGAGACGAAGCGGTGCGCGCCCTTGATCATGAAGCCAGGGGGGTACTCGCACGTGCGCGCAGCTCCAGTAGCTCGCCTAGGGGCGCGCGAGGTTTCGTAACTCAGTTGAGCGGTATTCTCTGCGGTGAGGGCTTCGAAGCATGGGATGCCCGTACGGCTGACCTCTTTCGCGATCGGCTCGAAGAGGCGCTCGTACGGATTGAAGATGCAGTGCTTGAGCGCGCGGACGGCAGCGACGCATTCGAGCCATTTTTTCGCAACAAGCTGGCCACAGTCTTTGACGTTTACGATGCCAAGATCGGCCGTGCGCGCCTAATCAAATACTTCGATGAAATATACAGGGGGACGCCATGACGCCAACTAGTCTTTCCAACGCGGTGCAGGACCAGTCACGGCGCCACATCATCCCGCTGAGCGGGGGCAAGGACTCTACCGCACTGGCGGTCTACATGCTCGAACGACACGGCGACCTGCCGCTGGAGTTTGTGTTCACAGACACTGGGGCCGAGCTGCCGGAGACCTACAGCTATCTACGCCGGTTCGAAGCAATCTTTGGAGTGGAAATCAACCGGCTCACTGCCCTCGACCTACCCGAGCTGCAGGTGCGCTCGAAAGGTGGGCGCCGGTCGCCCTTCGATGTCCTGCTGAACGAGGTCTATTCGGGCTTCCTCCCCAACCCGCAGGCGCGCTGGTGTACCCGCATGCTGAAGATCAAGCCGTTCGAGCATTTCGTCGGCGGCGACGATGCATATAGCTACATCGGAATTCGCGCTGACGAGAACAGGGAAGGCTTTCGCGGCGCCGCTGCCGGACCCTCACCAGAAGACGACGAAGAGCAGGCTGAAACCGGACGCGCCAAGCCGGTCGTGCTGTCCAACCGCAACAACATCTTGCCGGTCTATCCGCTCAAAGACATCGGCTTCGGCCTCGACGACGTTCGCGACTTGCTGCTGGGCAGCGGTCTCGGGCTGCCACCGTATTACGATTGGCGGTCGCGGTCGGGCTGCTACTTTTGTTTTTATCAGCAGGTCGGAGAGTGGCAGGGGCTGAAAGAACGTCACCCTGAGCTGTTCGAGGCGGCCAAGACCTACGAGGCGACCAAGGCGAACGGGCGGCGCTTCACCTGGTCCCAGACCCGCTCGCTGGAAGAGCTGGAGAAGCTTCGCGAACGCTATGCAACCCCCACAGGCGAGCCGGAAGATGGGTGCGCAATCTGCCACTTGTGAGGCTAGGATGACAAGCAACCCCCTCGTCGATTTCCTGGCTTCCTACGGCCCTCAAGCGTCCTCGAATAATCTCTACGACGAGTTCGTGGTTGAGGCCGCCAAGAGAACCGGCTGTGCGGCCCTTGAAATCGACCAGCCCCTCACAGCCGAGTTGATCGGGCTTCTGCAGTCCGCCACGCCAAAATGTGTGATCCTTACCGGGACGGCCGGGGACGGCAAAACGTACACCGCTCGGAAGGTGGCCGAGGCGCTGTCCGGCGAGGCTCGCGTCTGGTCCAACACACAGAAGATCTACACCCTGCCTAACCCCTTGCCGTCCGGCCGATCGGCTCTCTTCATCAAGGACCTCAGCGAGATCAACGAAGCTGAGAAGAACCGCATATTTCCCGACATAATGGCAGCGCTGACCGGCGAGACCACCAACGTCTTCGTTATATGTGTCAACGATGGTCATCTGCTGAAGTTCTTCCGCGATCGTGGGGAAGCCGAGCTTCACGACCGGTTCGCGGAGATGCTGCGCAGCGACGCCCGCGAAGATCCGAACGGACACTTCTTGCTGGTCAACATGTCGCGGCAGTCCCATCGGCACCTTGTGGATCAGATCGTCGACGGCGTGGCGGACCACGATGGATGGGCGGGGTGCGAGGGCTGTCCGGCGCTTGCCGACAAGGAAAATCCCTGCCCAATCCGCTGCAATCGCGACATCCTTCTACGGAACGATCCGGCATCGATGCGCGCCCGGCTCAAGGACATGATCCGCATGGCGGCCGCCGACGGACGACATCTGTCGATCCGTCAGCTAATCTTGCTTACGGTCAATATCCTGCTCGGGGACGCACGAGCCGGCTCGACTCTGTTGACTTGTCAGAAGGCGAAGCGACGGGCGCGGGAGAACGACTATGGTTCGACAAATCCCTTCGCCAATGCCTTCGGGGTGAACCTGACCGAGCGCGAGCGCCGGCAATATGGCGCCTTCACAGTCCTCAGCGAGTATCAGGTGGGGTTCGAAACCAACAACGTCTTCGATCACGGACTGTTGTGGGGCGACAATAGTTTGCCCGACTGTCCCTGGTACGGAGAGCGCATCTTCGCGTCGATCCGAGACATGTACCGGGGCGACCCGTCCCGCCATTCAGCCGATTTCCAGCGCGCTATTGTCGATCAGCGGCGGCGGTTGTTCTTTTCGCTCGATCCGCAGAGTACCGAGGTCCGTACCAACCCACAACGCAGCCCGTGGAATCTGTCTGTCTTCAAGCATGGCGCCGACTACGTCGCAATGGTCGATGGCCTCCTCGGCTCGGGCATGCCACAGCAGGTTGCTCGCCAGTTGCTGCGCGGACTGAACCGCATGATGACCGGTGAGATGACGATCACAGACGATCGCCTTTGGATCACAGCGCCATCCGGTGTCTATCTGGGCAGTGAAATCCCACTGTTAGTACAGCATGCCGGTCATCCTCGCACTGGCGGCATTAGCACGATGTCCTTCCTTGTGTCCGGCAACCACCGCGTCGGTCCTTCCGACAACGGCCGACCACCGGTAATTCGCGTCGTAACCCGAGGGCGGGAGGATCGGGCGGTGGACCTCGCGCTTCGACCGACCCTTGTCGAGTGCTTGCTTCGGATTGCCGATGGTGCTCTGCCGGCCAGCTTTTCCTCTGAATGCCAGCGGGAGGTCGAGCGCTTCCAGTTGCAGGTGGCAACGGAAGTCCGACAGGCGTTCGAGCTCGACGGAGCAGCTCCGATGCCCAAGGAGGTTCGGATGTTGGACGGCAATCTGCAGGAGCATGCGATCGCAATCATGGCAGAGGGAGATGCCTGGTGATGAACATCATGTCCACTAGCCGATTGCCGCCGCCCCCGAACGTCCTCGACAGTTCCGATATGCGTGTGCAGGAGCTCATTCACGGTCACCGCTTCATGCAGGAGCAGGAGCCGTTCATGATCGTCCTCGAGACGCTGGCGGTCTGCGCGGATAGACCTCTGGGCAGCGTCCTGCCCAAGCCGGACGCACATGAAGCATTCCACTATGCTCTGCCGCACCGGCGCAAGATGCGGTTCCTGCTGTTTCAGGATCGGCATCTTGAACAGGTTGTCGAGGACAGTTCCATCCCTGACCACGAAAAGTGGCACGAATGGAAAACTCGGGTCAACGTGCAGTTCGGTGAGGGACAGCGCGAGCTCGGCGCGGGATCCTCGCACGATGCCTTCGCCTACCTGGACGAACGGTTTTCCATGGATATCAACGCTCTGCACCAGGCAGTCCGGCTACTGCAGTCGCGTGAACTTGATGTGATGCACAACCGACGGTGGACGTCGCGCTTCCTCGCGGTGACCGGACCGGACATGATCTGCACGGACATGCGAGAGGCCCGCGGCGGCTGGACGGCTGACCGGCGCTTCTTCGGCCGAGGTGGCGAGCTTGTGTATTTGATGCTGAACCGCTCATCGTTCGCAGTCGAGCTGAAGCAGTTGGTCCAAGAGCGGCTTCTCTCCGAAAACGACCCGATGAATCGGATCGCACAAGCTCTGTCAGACCCAGCAGACACCGGCGCGTCCAACACCCAGATCGGATATCTCCCGCACTTGACCCTGTCCGCCTATGATCGTCTCGCCGAAGACTGGCTGAACGTCCTGATGTGCAATCGCTTGCCGGAGGGCCACATCTTCGAGCCTCTTTTCCGTATCACGGGGCTCAACATCGTCGTCTATCTGGCGGAGCGGGCACAAGAAGAGGTTGGGGCACCAACAGCTATACCGATCGTCGCCGATCTTACCGATGGCGGCAACCAACAGCTGCGCGAGGAGGCCAAGGTCCACCTCAACCTGCACCGAGATGTCGCCAATCGTGCGGTACGCGCCTTTGTGGAGCGAGTGCTTGGGGACTGCGATCGTTGGAAGATGGCGCTAGAGCGAAGCGATCCTGGTCTCGCCAAGCAGGCATTGAAGGAAAGATTTGGCTTCACCAAGGGCGACGACCAGCGCGGAAACGCTGCAACACCCGCGCAGCAACTAGAAGCATTCATCGACCACGCGATGCAGCGCGACAAGAACAATACCTACAAGTACCTGTTGCCGCTAGCAAAGGCGTCAGGACTGGCGACGTCGCGACAACGGGTTGGGCCATGGTTCGCCCTCGACGATGGGATGCTATTTTCCCTCGTTCTCGCCAACGTCACGCATACCATCGAGTTGCGAGATTTCGTGGCCCAACTTTATCGGCGCTATGGGCTGGTCATCGGCCCCGAGGAGGCCCGGGATGCATTCGGGCGTATCCATGTCGAGCGCTACGAGGCGAACCTTGCCGCCCTCGAGGCGCGAATGACCCGGCTCGCCCTGACACAACGCCTTTCGGATGACTGTGCATTTGTGACGAACCCATACAGGTTGTGAGATGAATTTATCGACAAAGCTTTCCGAGGTTTCCGCCCCTGACGCCCGGAGAGGCGATCTAATCGCTCGCGTCGTCTGGGGGATTGTGCTGAGCGCTGTAGACAACGCGGCGGCCGGGCAGCGTGTCACTTTCATGCTCGCTGGTCTGAAGGCAGAGGCGCTTGAGGGAATCGCTCGCAACAAGCCTGCAGATCTACATGGCAGGAGCCTGCTTCTGAAGATGAACCCCAAGGCCGCACCGGGTATGCAGGTCGATGAAGATTATCTGTCCGAGGAATCCGCCGTCCATTGGCGCCACAACGATGCCGCCGAAGTCATCGTCTTCGCGCCGCCTGACGCCGAACGCGAGGGCATTGGCGCCGGACTTGGCCCGATCTCCCGCATCGACGAACCCAGGATAATTGACCAGATCCCGGCATGGGTCGCGGAACTTGGCGAGACAGGAGAGGCCAACAGCTACCTGCGGGCCGCTCTCGAAGGGCTCCGTGACGCACGGGAAGTGTGCCTCGACCTTCAAATGTGGGTCGATTTCATCTGTGCCATTGTCGATCAGGGATTTGCCTACAAAGTCGATGTCCGCATCAGGAATGCGATGCCTGCTCTACGGATTCCCAAAGACGGCATCGTCAAGCTTCCGGCCTTCAAGCCGGAAGGTAACCCGAAGGCGCGTGCGCGGGACTTCTCTGCAGCCTTTCGCGATGCCCGCCTCGAGGCCGGGGTCTACGCCACTCTCATGACGCCCAAGCACGAGCGCGTTGATGTCGCAGCTGTGCGGGCACGGGTGGACGAGTTCCAGCATGACAACGAGCCTGAGGTGATTGAGGCCCTCGACGCTGTCCGGGCTCTCTTGGACGACGCGGATATGATTCTTCCTGGCGGGTGGCGGCCAAGCCAGGAATCGTTCTGCCGCAAGGTTTCCTGGGAGCGCGTCGGGGCCAGCGTGTTCGGGGGCAAGCGGAGTTCCTCTACGGAAAGCCTTGGCAAGCGCACCCTGCGCTTCATCGAAGGCAACTACGGCCACGATGTCACCAAAGAAGATCGGGACCTTCTCGACAGCCTGACCAACACCACCCCACGCGAGCCACGCGACGCCGAGGTGGAGTTCTTCAACCGCTGGCAGGAGCGCCTAGGCCGCGACGTCAAGCTCTTCAAGCCTTGGCAGAAGCGACTATTTTCAAAAGAGGTCATTGGGCACGATCTTTTGTCTGCCTTTGCGGAGGGTTTCGAGGCGCTTATAATCGCGGGCGACGCGGCGCTGGTAGACATGACTGAGCCGCGGGTCCTCGTTCGTGCCACACAGCATGACAAGGCCCTCTTTTGGGAGGGGCTCGATCCAGATATTCACCGGCTTTTCTGCTTTGAGCTGAGGGCCATGAAAGCGCTCTTCGGGCCGCATGTAGTTTGGGACCTCGCCGCAGCCGAGAAGTACCAGGGTACCGGGGATGCCGGCGGCAACGAAGCACGGAAGATCGACCTTGAACTGTATCTGGTAGAGGCCGAGGACCTGACCGATCTGGGCGGTCTTCGCAATCCCCCTAAGCAGGCACCCCGGGTCAAGACAACGTGGCAACCCGGAAAGTCACCCAAGGATGAACCGATCAGCCTCGCCCTGATCGAGGATCTCGACGCCCTGGCCAAGGCGGCCGAGGCGGGCGACAGCGTGTTCCGACCGCTGAACTTCGCACCGCGCTCTTGCGGGGAGAACACGCGCCTCTCCTCTACGAGCCTATTCGACCGGAATTCCTTCAGCGATGTAGCCCAAGGCGAGCAGGGACGCACCTTCGATTTGGTTGTCCGACCACAGGAGGACCTGCTTGGAGATCTTCGTTCACGGCTGCAAGAGCTTGAACGTAACCGAACACTGGACGGCGAAACCGTTACCGCCGTGCTGGCGGCGACCGAAGCCTTCGACGTGTCGTATCGTAGGGCGCTGAAGCAATTGTCGGAGGACCCTGGTGCGGCCTTCGCGTCGAGCATTCTCGAAGAGCAGGCCGAGGCCTATGGGATCCTATGCCGCACATGTCGTCTTCCCGCGACCACGGGCCGGGCGGGACGGGATATTCGTGCGCTTGTAGCCGGTATCGGCGTGGTGGCCTCCGACGGTGCCGACTCTATGGCTATTCTGACCGCCTGGCACCCCCTTCGGCTGGCCGAGCGGCGAGCGAAGATAGTTGAGCTTTCCTCTTTTGTGGAGGCTGTACTGACGTCTGGCCCCGCACGCAGCGCCGATCTCTCCGGGGCCTTTCAAGAGCGGAGGCTCGCACGCTCCCGTTGGGTTTTTCCCGAGGTCGTTTTTGCCCACGAAATGACGATGATCGCGGTCGAGGATCTTGGCGGTTACAGCCTGATGGTTCCTGCAGACTGCGTTGCCCGCAACCAAGAGGCGCTCGAAGCTTCCGCGCCATCGGCTGCAGTGAAGTTCATGGAGGGCGTCGACCAGTACCTGGAGGTTCACCCCCACGAGGCTACCAACCTTTCGGCGGCAATCTTCGACTCGGAAAGCCAGACTCTGCCGCGCGAGGTCGCGCGGGAGATGGCCAAGCGTCTGCAACGGAAGTCAGACCTGCGCTGCGACCTTGTCATCACGCATCGTGATCAGGATCGCATGCGCAGGATATATCGGAACCAAAACCTCCGCCTCGGAGCGGAGAATATTAGCGAGACGGCGCGCGGGTTTCTGTCGAGGTTGCGGGTCGACGTGCGCTCAAACCGTACCGCGGAGGGCGTGGATAGTGAGGTGCGGGACTTCGATTTGGTTTTCCTGCACGATGTCATCAGCCACCATGCCGATCCGGTCTGGG
>NZ_JBLXFE010000036.1:0-18266 GCF_048262375.1 Roseovarius sp. | reverse complement strand
CCGCGATCTTCTGGCCACCGAAGAGCCGGTCCTGATGGGCGGCGATTACAACATCATCCCCCAAGACGAGGATGCCGCCCGCCCCGAGGCTTGGCGCGAGGATGCCCTGGCCCGCCCCGAGAGCCGCGCCGCCTTTCGCCGTATTCTCAACCTTGGCTTCACCGAGGCGTTCCGCGCGCGGGTGCAGGGGCCTGGGCATTACACCTTCTGGGACTATCAGGCCGGGGCGTGGAACAAGAACGACGGTATCCGCATCGATCACTTTCTGCTCAGCCCACAGGCGGCCGATCTCATGACGGATTGCGGCATCGACAAGGATATTCGCGGTCGCGACAAACCCTCGGACCATGTGCCTTTATGGGTGGAACTCGACGCCTGACAGGCGCGGTTGGCCTTAAAGGAATGTGGATCCCCAGCTCATGAACTGTGATATCAGGGCCGAGGGCCGTCCTCATCCCGCCTTGAGGGTCACATCATGCCCATATAGCCACTCAAACTGCCGCATCATCCGGTCAGGGGCAAATGCGCCACCGGCCCGCAACGCCGCATGCGCCGCCCATCTGAGCGGTGGAAAGCTCAGGTGATACTTCCACGCGTTGCGATTGGCCGCCTCGACCACGCGCCGCACCCGCGCTTCGCGCCGCGCCTGATAGGCCGCCAGCCCCTCAGCCAGCCCGGTTGCGCCGCTCAGCGCATCAACCAGCACCCAGACATCCTCTAGCGCCATTGACGCGCCCTGCGCCATGAAGGGCAAGGTGGGATGCGCCGCATCCCCCAAGAGTGCCAATCCGTCGCGCTGCCAGACCCGCGCCACCGGATGCCGGAACAGGCCCCAGAGATGCACCTCCTCGACCGCCGCCAGCATCGCCTGCACGTCCGGCCCAAAATCGCCAAACGCCGCCCGCAACGCCATCGGGTCATCCCGCTGGCTCCAGCTTTCTTCGGTCCAGGCCGCCCGTTCCTGCACCGCTACCAGATTGAGCAACGTTCCGCCCCGCAAGGGATAACTCACCACATGGCGCATCGGCCCCATATGCACCTGCGCCTCGGGACCGCGCCCCCGGTGATTTGGAACCACCGCCCGCCACGCCACCTGCCGGGTAAAGAACGGCGCCAGCGTGCCGTTCAGCACCCGCCGCACCACCGAATGCAACCCATCCGCCCCGATCACCAGATCCGCATCAAAGCTCGATCCGTTCGCCATCCGAACCACGGGCCGCGCGCCGCCCTCGACGGCTGACACCTTTTGCATCAGGCGCAGCTTGACCCCAGCCTCGCGGGCGCCAGTGGCCAGAATCTCAATCAGATCTGCCCGGTGGATGAAATGATAATCCCGGTCCTCCAGCGTGCTCAGATCCAGCCGCAGCACCTCACCCCGCCGGTAATCCCGCAAACTGACCGCCTGCGCCTGCACCGAACGCGCGCGCAGCGCATCTCCCACCCCAAGCGCGCGCAATACCGCAAACCCGTTCGGGCTTATCTGAAGACCGGCTCCCACTTCGGTGATTTCCGGGGCTTGCTCCAGCAATGTTACATCGGCACCGTGCAGGCAGAGCGCGCGCGCCACAGCCAACCCGCCAATTCCAGCCCCAATAACCGCTATGTTCAGCCCATCCAGTGTCATGCGCATCCTTTGATACGAAACGCGCCGGGATGAAAGTCCCGGCGCGCCATTTCGTACAAATTTCACTGGCTAAAGCCGCGTCACTCAATCGTCGCGATGCACTTTCTCGCGTCGCTCATGGCGTTCTTGCGCCTCAAGCGTCATGGTGGCGATCGGCCGCGCGTCCAGCCGTTTCAGGCTGATCGGCTCGCCAGTCATCTCGCAATAGCCGAATTCACCATCCTCGATCCGGCGCAGCGCCGCCTCGATCTTGGTCACCAGCTTGCGCTGACGGTCACGTGTCCGCAACTCCAACGCACGATCGGTTTCCTCGCTGGCGCGATCCGCAACATCCGGAATCGCCCGCGTCCCGTCCTGCAACCCTTCAATCGTTTCCCGGCTGCCCTCTAGCAGCTCCAACCGCCACGCAATCAGCTTGCGCCGGAAGTACTCGAGTTGCCGCGCATTCATAAACGGCTCATCCTCGGCAGGCTGGTAATCCTCGGGCAGAAACACTTCTGCTTTCATCTCGATCCCCTCATCAAGGCCAGTGTCTGGCATAATGAACTCCTCAGACAATCGGCGCCCCTTGCGCGGTGATCTACACCCCGCACCACGGATTGTCACTAGGCAATCACGCGGCATTGATGTGAATTGTCGAACGGTCTAGTTTGCGGCTGAACACAGTGTCGCTGCACCGCAAGAGGATTAAAAAACCGATGAAATTCAAAGGCACCGATGCCTATGTCGCCACCGACGACCTGACGGTCGCGGTCAACGCCGCAGTCACGCTGGAGCGCCCCCTTCTGGTCAAGGGCGAACCCGGAACAGGCAAGACCGAACTGGCCCGACAGGTGGCCGATGCCCTCGGGTTGCGGCTGATCGAGTGGAACATCAAGTCCACCACCAAGGCGCAACAGGGCCTCTATGAATATGACGCCGTCAGCCGCCTGCGTGACAGCCAACTGGGCGACGCACGCGTGCATGATGTGGCCAATTACATCAAGCGCGGCAAGTTATGGGAGGCCTTTGCCTCGGATGAAAAAGTGGTGCTGCTCATCGACGAAGTCGATAAGGCCGACATCGAATTCCCCAATGACCTTTTGCAGGAACTCGACCGGATGGAATTCCATGTCTACGAGACCGGAGAGACGATCCGCGCCCGCCATCGCCCGGTGATCATCATCACATCCAACAACGAAAAAGAACTGCCTGACGCCTTTCTGCGCCGCTGCTTCTTTCACTATATCCGCTTTCCCGATCCAGAGACCCTGCGCCGCATCGTCGAAGTGCATCATCCCGGCATCAAGGACGCGCTGCTCTCGACCGCCCTCACCCAGTTCTTCGAGGTCCGCGATCAGCCGGGACTCAAGAAGAAACCTTCAACGTCCGAGGTGCTGGACTGGCTCAAACTGATCCTGGCCGAGGATCTGTCGCCAGAGGATCTGCGCCGCGACGGGGCTGATGCTCTGCCCAAACTTCACGGCGCCCTGCTCAAAAACGAACAGGACGTCCATCTCTTTGAACGCCTTGCCTTCATGGCAAGACGTCAGCGCTAAAGGAATCGCAGGCCAATGGTCTTTGTTTCACAAACATACGAACTCTGGCCTGCCCCCCTCTTCGCGTCACTCGGCAAATGTCACAATGTTTCCGCAAATGCTCCTTACGCGGAACAGGATAAACAGGAATTCTACGCCCGACCCGGCAAAGGCCGTGGCAGAGAAAGGGCGCGGTTTGCCAAAACGACAACCGCGCTTTGGTCTGTCAGCCTCCGTCGGCAATTGGACCCACGTCGTGCCGATGTTGGTTTCTGTGGTGACCAAAAGCGATACGGGGGCCTTATGCGTCGCATTATATTGCCACTTTGCCTGATGCTCGGGGCCTGTGCCCCCGGCACTTACAGCTATAACGAACCCGCCACGCGAGCCGCTATGCCACAAGAGGCTGGCATGCCCCCCATGAAGATGTTTTCCGCACCACGCCCCATACCACCGCAACGCTCAAACCGCGATATTCAGCGCGATATTCTCGATCTTGGCTTTCAGCTTGAATCGGGTCGGATGCTGCAAAACTTCTCGCGCTTTGAGGGGCCGATCACGGTGCGGGTCACCGGCGCGCCGACAGTTACCCTGATGTCGGACCTCAATCGCCTTTTGCATCGCCTGCAAACCGAGGCGGGGCTCAACATTTCCCGCGTCACCGAAGGCCCGGCAAACATTACAATCGAGGCCGTCAGCCGCGACGCAATCCAGCGCAGCCTGCCCAAGGCCGCCTGTTTCGTCGTCCCCAACATCACCCGCCTGTCGCAATATCGCGCAGCCCGCAATTCCCGCGTTTCAGACTGGAGCCTGATCAAACGGCGTGAAAGAATTGCCATCTTCGTGCCAAATGACACCAGCCCGCAAGAGATGCGCGACTGCCTGCATGAGGAACTGGCACAGGCGCTTGGACCGCTCAATGACCTCTATCGCCTTTCCGACAGCGTGTTTAACGATGATAATGTGCATGCCGTACTGACCGGCTTCGATATGCTGGTGTTGCGGGCCTTCTACGCCCCCGAACTGCGCGCGGGCATGACCCGCCGGGAGGTCGAAGAGCGGCTTCCCAACATCCTGTCGCGGCTCAATCCCGGTGGCGACGCCATAGCGCCGCGCTACGCCAGCTCTACGCCCCGCGCGTGGATCGATGCCATCCAGACAGCGCTCGGGCCGGGTGCCCGCCCAAAAGAGCGCCGCGCCGCCGCCATGGACGCGCTGCGCATCGCACAGACCGTGGGCTGGAGCGATCATCGTCTTGCCTTCAGCCATTTCGCACTCGGCCGCATCTCTCAAGCCTCCGATCCTGATTTCGCAAAGACGCAGTTTATCACCGCCGAACGGGTCTATGATCGCAACTCCGGCACCGAATTGCACCGCGCCTTTACCGCCGCACAGCTTGCCGCCTATGCGGTCTCTCAGGGTCAAGGCGAAGAGGCGCTCATGCTGCTTGGGCCGCATCTGGCCACAGCCGAGCGCGCCGAGAACGCGGCCCTTCTGGCGACGTTGATGATGCTGCGCGCCGAGGCGCTCGATCTTTCGGGCCGCGTCGCAGAGGCACGCGCCGTCAGACTGGACAGTCTGGGCTGGGCGCGCTACGGGTACGGCGCGGATTGGGCCGTGCGTGCCAAACTGCGCGAAGTGGGCGCGCTCAGCCCGCTTAGAGGACCAAACGGGTAAGGCATGATTGTTATAATCGGGGCAATACTGGGCGCGCTGACCGGCGCACTTATGGCGCGGCGACGCAAGGGCAAGCTGGCGGATATCCTGCAATACGCCTTTGTTTTAGCGCTTATTTTCGCCCTCGTGGGCCTGTTTGTGACGTTGATCATCCACCGCAACGTGCTCTGATCCGCGATGTTCCTGCCGTTCTTCGAGAACCTCAGAAAAGCAGGCCTGCCGGTCTCTTTACGCGAATACCTGACCTTTCTTGAGGCAGTGGGCCGTGGCCTTGTCACTTATGACATTGAGGGGTTCTATTACCTCGCCCGCACGGCCATGGTCAAAGACGAGCGTCACATTGACCGCTTTGATCAGGCGTTTTCCGCCAGCTTTTCCGGGCTCGAGGCGATCAGCGCCCAAGACGTGCTCGATGCGGTCGATTTGCCTGCCGAATGGCTGCAAAAACTGGCCGAAAAACATCTGACCGCCGAAGAGCGCGCCGAAATCGAGGCGCTTGGTGGCTTTGACAAGCTGATGGAAACCCTGCGCGAACGGCTCAAGGAACAGCAGGGCCGCCATCAGGGTGGCTCGAAATGGATCGGCACCGCAGGCACCTCGCCCTTTGGCGCCTATGGCTACAACCCCGAAGGCGTGCGGATTGGCCAGGATCAAAGCCGCCACCGCCGCGCGGTCAAGGTCTGGGACAAGCGCGAATTCCGCAATCTCGATGACTCGGTCGAACTCGGCACCCGCAACATCAAGGTGGCCCTCAAACGCCTGCGCAAATGGGCGCGCGACGGGGCGGCCGATGAACTCGACCTCGACGGCACCATCCGCGCCACCGCCGAACATGGGTATCTCGATGTAAAAACCCGCCCCGAGCGGCGCAACGCGGTCAAAGTCCTGCTTTTTCTTGACGTTGGCGGCTCGATGGACCCGCATATCAAGGTGGTAGAGGAATTGTTCAGCGCCGCCCGCGCCGAATTCAAACACCTTGAGTATTACTATTTTCACAATTGCCTCTATGAAGGCGTCTGGCGTGACAATGCCCGCCGTTGGAATGCGCAAACCCCGACCCAAGAGGTGCTGCGCACCTATGGCGCGGATTACAAATGCATTTTCGTGGGCGATGCCAGTATGTCCCCCTATGAAATCGCCTATCCCGGCGGGGCCAATGAACATTGGAACGCCGAAGCCGGGCAGGTCTGGCTCAACCGCGCGCGCGCGCAGTGGCCAAATCACCTCTGGATCAACCCCGTGCCGCGGGCCGAGTGGGATTATACGCAATCCATTCAGATGATCCGTGAGATTTTCGAGGATCGCATGGTGCCCATGACCCTTGAAGGGCTCGATCAGGGCATGCGCAGCTTGGTCCGCTGACTCCGCTTGGATCAGGCCGCAAGCGCCTTGGCCAGACGCGGTAACTTGGCCTTTTTCAACAGTGCGCGCAGCTCCCAATCGCCTGTCGACAGCGCGCGCGCCTTCTCCAGCACCTCCTCGGCCACCTTTGCCACCAGTGCCGGTTGCGCCTGCCATATGCCATGCAGAAAGCCATCGGGATCCGCCCGCCACACCCCCTCTTCCGCTAGGATGTTGCGGGGAAAATCACGGGCGTTCAGCGTGAGAATGCCATCCGCCGACCCGGCAATCGCTGCCGCCAGCACATGCGTATCCGCCGGGTCCGGCAGCCACAGCCGCGCCTCAAGCGACGGCGCATAGCGCACACTCGCCTGTGGCCATCGCGCCGCCATCAGTGCCGCGTCGCCGGACGCCTGCATCTCGGCCTCTGTGCCCAGCTTGGCCGCTGTGTGCCGCCATTCGCCAATGATCCGCTCGGACCAGAGCGGGGTAAAGGCCCCTGCCCCAGCCACACCCAGGATCATCTCGCGCATGACCGTCGGATAGATCACGCAAGTATCGAGCAGCACCTTCATAGGCGATAGAACAACGCCTTGAGATACCCTGATTCTGCCAGATTGGGATGCAAGGGATGATCCGGCCCGGCAAACCCGGTATGGATCAGCGGTCCCATGCGCCCGGCCCGGCCAATACCGCGCGTACAGGCCGACCGGAACTTGCTCAGATCCGCCGCATGCGAACAGGAACACAAGACCAGATATCCACCCGGCGCCACCAGCGGCGCGGCCAGTCGCGCCACCCGCTCATAGGCGCGCAACCCCTTTTCCATCGCCTGCTTGGT
Organism: Roseovarius sp.; assembly: GCF_048262375.1. Lineage (GTDB taxonomy): Bacteria > Pseudomonadota > Alphaproteobacteria > Rhodobacterales > Rhodobacteraceae > Roseovarius. The sequence continues at coordinate 11,266 of NZ_JBLXFE010000036.1, read as the reverse complement.
CGGGGCAAAGGCGGGCGGATCACAAATCACCAGATCAAACACGGCCCCCTCACCGGCCAGCGTTTCCATCACGTCAAATGCATCGCCGCGCCGTGTGGTGAACCGCTCTGTCGCCCCCATCCGGGCCGCGCCATCTGCGGCCAGAGTCAGGGCTGGCTCAGATCCGTCCACCGCCAGCGCATGCTCTGCCCCCGCCGCCAAGGCCGCGAGGGAAAAGCCCCCCACATGGCTGAACATATCCAACACCCGCGCGCCCCGCGCCAATCGCGCGGCAAAGGCATGATTGGGGCGTTGATCGTAAAACAGCCCGGTTTTCTGTCCGCCCAGCAGATCGGCCATGTAAATGGCCCCGTTCATCGGCACTGGCACCGGGCCCGTCGGGGCCTCGCCCGCCAGCAGGGCGCTCACATCGTCGAGCCCCTCCAGACCACGCGCCCGGCCCCCTGCATTCTTGAGCACCGTGCGCACGCCCGTAACCTCCTGCAGCGCAGACACGAGATCGGACAGCATTCCCTCAGCCCAAGCCGCATTCGGCTGGATGACCGCAATATCGTCAAACCGGTCGATCACCACCCCGGGCAACCCATCCGCTTCGGCATGCACCAGCCGGTAGAACGGCGCATCATGCAGCCGCGCGCGCATTTCATGCGCCCGGCGCAGCCGCGCCACCAACCAGCCGCGATCAATGGCAACGCTCACATCGCGTTCCATCATCCGCGCCATGATCTTCGAGGCCATGTTGACCGCCACCAGCCCCAGAGGCGCGCGTTCGGCATCCTCCAACAGGGCAATGGTGCCTGCCGCGAGCGCCTTGGTGCGCCGGTCGGTCACGATTTCATTGTCGAACACCCAAGGCGCGCCATGACGGATGGCGCGGGGCTGAACATTCGGACGAAGGCGGATCACAGGATAAGGGGACGGTGTCATACCGTCCCCTTACGCCGATTGCAGCCGGTGGAAAAGATCAGATTTATTCGGTGACGCTCAGCGCCGAGATCTGGTCGCTCTCGGGGCGCAGCGGCAAGGCCAATTCGGCTTGGATCACGCTTGCCAGACGTTCAGTAATCCGCACCTTCTGCGTAATGCCACGCCGCTCAGCGGCAATCGCAGCCTGACCGCCAAATGCCTTGAAATCGGCCCTGACGGCCTTGGGTGCAGAATATGCCTCGCCTGTCACGGGATTGCGATAGATCAGATTGAAATGGACCGCATGCATGCCACCGATGGTATATCGCGCCTTTTCGCTCAGCGCATGAAACCGCGTCACCTCGACATCGAGCACCACAGGCACCCGCCCCGGCTGAAGCCCGGCCACGCCCCGCGCCAATCCGCTTTCCATGATTGCCTTGACCTGCGCGCGCCGATCCCCGGGCGCATCCTCGCGCCAGACAATGTCACCCATCGGGTAATAGCGGTTGGCCTCAGAGACCTTGAGCGATTTTGGGACGCTCACCCGAATTTGCTGAACATCAAACGACACCGGCACCGCGCGCAGCGCAGGTTCTTCATGCAGGGCGTTGCGGGTTGCGGTGTCAACATTGGCACAGGCAGACAAGCCAAATCCAAACATCATCACAGCGATAAACTTCATATAGCTCATGTCTTCCTCCATGGGCTGTGCCTCGTTACGCAACCCATGGATGACCCCCAATTAGGGCGCATTTTAGACAAACTCGGTGTTTTACAGTGTCAGATGACCGCGATCCGGTCTTTTATCCAAAGAAAACAATGCTCTTACACCTGACCCTCTGAATCACGTGGCCGCGACCGCCAACCGCCCCGCCTGCGCGCCGGGCCTGCGCTAGCTTGCCCCTCACGCAGAACCTGCGTCATCGGATGCGCGGGATGCTCTGCTCCGTAGCGCTCGGTCATCTCCGAGATCGCGGCTTGCACGTCCTGTCCAACAGGCAGCGACAAGGCCCAATCCAGAAACACCGACCGGCATTCGGGTTCGGTAATGCCCTCGATCCGGTAGGATTCGCGGATCAGCCCTTTGGGGTCCAACGGATCACGCTCCATGGCTCAACGTCCTTTCGGCAGGCGCATCAGCGCCGCATCCATCACCGACGCGGCCCGATGGCACACCCCTTCCAGCCGGTCTTGTAGCATGCTCAGATCCTCTTGCCCGGTCTCACGCAGCAGGAATGCCGCGCCCCCCTCTCCCATATGCTCCGGATCGAGCGGCTTGTCGCTGATCAGCCGCGCCACCATCTGCAAGCGCCAGCAAAGCGCATAGGCCTGCCCAAGCGCTGCGCCATCCCCGTCACTCAGCCAGCCGATTGCGACACCGCCCTCCAACCCGGAGGCCACATCGCGCGCGCCCTGTCCCGCCATCAGGTTGCCTGCCTGCGCGATCAACTCCAGCTCCAAGAGCCGCCCCCGACCCAGCTTGGCATCCCATGGACCGGCGGGGGCCTTGGCGCTCGCCACCCGCGCCCGCATCTCCGCCACCGCCTCCAGCACATTTTCAGGCGCGGCTTTCGCGCGGATCAACTGCTGCCGGAACGCCTCGACATCCTGCGCCAGCCCCGGCTCGCCCGTGATCACCCGTGCCCGCGTCAGCGCCAGATGTTCCCAGGTCCAGGCCTCCTCCTGCTGATAGTTCTGGAAACTCGGCCAACTTGTCGCCACCGGGCCCTGATTGCCCGATGGCCGCAACCGCATATCCACCTCATAGAGCCGCCCCTCAGCCATCGGCGCGGTCAGCGCCGTGATCATTGCCTGCGTCAGGCGCGCATAATACGGTCGCGCCGCCAATGGCCTGCGCCCTTCAGATGCTTCGGCCTCTCCGGCATCGTAAATCACAATCAGATCAAGATCAGAGCTCGCGTTCAACCGCGCCGCGCCCAACGATCCCATCCCCAGAACCACCGCCCCCCGGCCCGGCGGCACGCCATGTTTCTCGGCAAATTGCGCCTCAACGAGCGGCCAGACACTGCCAATCACCGCCCCGGCCAGATCGGCATATTGCGCGGCAGCAGCATCCGCATCCACCAACCCGCGCAGATGATGCACCCCGATACGGAAATGCCATTCCTTGGTCCAGCGGCGCGCGGCATCAAGGGCGCGCTCGTAATCGCTTTCCGCCGCAAGACGCGCCGAAAGCTCGGCTTTCAATGTCTCAGGTCCCGGCCATGCGGCAAAGAAATCGCCAGCGATCACCGCATCGAACACCCCTGCGTTGCGCGACAGATGCGCGGCCAGCGCAGGGGCGGTGCCCACAATATCCACCAACAGATCAATCAATTGCGGATTGGCCTCGAACAGGGCAAACACCTGAACCCCGGCGGGCAGCCCGGCGATGAATCCGTCAAACGCCAACAGCGCCTCGTTGGGATGTGCGGTGCGCGCCAACCGGGACAGAATATCCGGTTTCAATCTTTTAAAGATTTCGACCGCCCGCGCCGAACGCAGCGCCGGATAGCTTGGCCAACGCGCGATCACCTCGCCGTCCAGCGCCTCTGCCGCATCAGAGGTGCCGCGTGCCTCTTCGGGCTTAAAGAACCCCTCGATCAGGTCATGAACCTCGGTCAGCCGCACCCGGATTTCAGCACGCAACTCGCCGGTGTCACGCCCCATGAACGCCGCCAGCCGGTCGAACTCTTCCGGGGAATTGGGCAGCAGATGCGTCTGCGCATCGCGCAGCATCTGCACCCGGTGCTCGACTTCGCGGTGAAAGCGGTAATGCCCGGTCAGGGCCAGGGCTGCCGCCTCAGGCACCCAGCCTTTCGCCGACAGCCGCGCCAGCCCCTCGACCGTGCCGCGCATCCGCAACTCGGCATCGCGCCCACCTGCGATCAATTGTCGGGTCTGGGTGAAAAATTCGATCTCGCGAATACCCCCGCGCCCCAGCTTCATGTTATGCCCCTCAAGGCAGAGCGCGCCCCCCAACCCCTTATGCTCGCGGATGGCCAGCCGCATGTTATGGGCATCCTCAATGGCGGTGAAATCCAGATGCTTGCGCCAGACAAAGGGCTTGAGCGTGCGCAGGAACCGCGCGCCAGCCTCCAGATCCCCGGCGCAGGGCCGCGCCTTGATATAGGCCGCGCGCTCCCATGTGCGCCCCAAACTCTCATAATAGGTCTCTGCCGCCGCCATCGCCATACAGACCGGCGTCACCCCCGAATCGGGCCGCAGCCGCAGATCGGTGCGAAACACATAGCCCTCGGCGGTGCGATCGTTCAGCATGGACGACATCTTGCGCGTGGCGCGCACATAGGCGGTGCGCGCCTCGTGAAAATCCTCTCGTGCCAGCCGCGTTTCATCAAAGAGGCAAATCAGGTCGATATCAGAGCTGTAATTCAGCTCATGCGCGCCCATCTTGCCCATGGCCAGCACCACCATGCCCGCGCCCGTGGCGACATCCGCCTCGGTCATGCCCGGCAATTTGCCGCGCCTGATCTCCGCCGCCAGCGCCGCTTTCAGCGCCAGATCGCAGGCCAGATCGGCAAAATCGGTCAAATGCCCCGTGACCTCTTCCAGCGGCCAGACGCCGCCAAGATCGGCCAGCCCGGTGATGAGCGCCACCCGCCGTTTGCCTTCGCGCAGGGCACTTGGCAGGCGGTCGCCCGGCGTGTCCCCAAGCGCAGCAAAGAGCGCGGCCAAGGACGCCTCCGGGTCATCAAACGCGCCCCGAAGCCATCCCGCCTCTTGCACAATCAACGATTTCAGAAACGGGCTGCACCCGCCCGCACCGGCCACCAGATCAGACAGCGCCCCGCCAATATCGGGCAAGGCCGCACGCGCCTCCTCTCCCTCGACAGGATCATAGGCATGTGGCAGGCGGGTGAGGCGATCAGCAAAATTCATGGTCTGAGTGATACAAGCCACGCAAGGCTGGTCAATGCCCCACATGCCTGAAATACTGTTAAAAAACCGGAGGACAAACATGAGCAAAAGCCTCAGGCGCGTGATCGCCGCGCTGCATGCCGCAGGGCAGGATATCACGCCGATCGAGACAGGCAATGCCACCACCGCGCAAATGGCCGCCGACCTTGTGGGGTGTGACATTGCTCAAATCGCCAAATCTATCATGTTTCGCGGGGCAGATTGCGGCGCGGCTGTGCTCTTTGTCACTTCCGGGGCCAACCGTGTCTGCGACGCCCGCGCCTCCGCCGTGGCGGGCGAACCTCTTGATAAGGCCGACGCCGCCCTTATTCGCGCGCAAACCGGCTTTGCCATCGGCGGTGTCTCGCCGGTGGGTCATCTGACCCCGCCCCGCGCCTATTTTGATCCGCATCTTTTGAGCTTCCCGCAGGTCTGGGCCGCCGCTGGAACGCCGCGCCACCTTTTTGGCATCGCCCCGCATGATCTCTTGCGAATTTGCGGCGCAGATCTGGGGGAATTCACCGCCTGACCCCTTGCAAACCAAGGGTTCACCCCCAACGTTGAGGGCGCAACAGAGGATCAAAGCCGGATAATGACTGACACAAACTGGCACCTGCCCAACCCTGACACACAACCGGAATTTTATGCCGATGTGCCGGTCAAGCGGCTCGTCGCCTTTGTCGTCGATATGATCGTCATCATCGGCCTCAGCCTCGTGATCGTGCCTTTCACCGCCTTCACCGGCCTTTTCTTCTTTCCTTTGCTTGTGGCCGCAGTGGGCTTTTCTTACCGCGTCGTGACCATCGCAAACGGATCCGCCACTTGGGGCATGCGCCTCACAGCCATCGAATTTCGCGACGCAGGCGGCGCACGCTTTGACCTCACCTTGGCATTTTTGCACACACTGGGGCTCACAGTTTCCTTTGCCCTGCCGTTACTTCAGGTGATTTCCATCGTGATGATGCTCACGAATGAGCGCGCACAAGGACTAACCGACCGGGTGCTCGGAACCGTCGCGATCAACCGTCGCGCGGCCATGTGAGACAGCGATGACAAGCCTCTTGGCGGGGCTTATTATCGTTGGTATCGTTTGCCAAGGACAGACAGCGGATAAACCATGCGGCACACCCTTCCTATCGCGCCTCAATTTTATGTGACGGCGCCGCAGCCTTGCCCCTATCTGCTGGGCCGGATGGAGCGCAAGCTGTTCACCGCACTCCAAGGTGAAGGTGCGCAGAGGCTCAATGACGGGCTGTCCAAACAGGGCTTTCGCCGCTCGCAAAACGTGCTCTATCGTCCGTCCTGCGCCGATTGCGCTGCATGTCTGTCGGCGCGGATCAACGTCGCTGAATTCACCGCCTCCAAGGGCCATCGGCGCACCTTGCGCCGCAACGAAGGCCTGAACCGCCGCGCCACCTCGCCTTGGGCGACCGAGGACCAATACACCCTCTTTCGTCGCTACCTCGAAAGCCGCCACGCGACCGGCGGCATGGCGGATATGGATACATTCGAATTTGCCGCCATGGTCGAGGAGACCCCGATCCGCACCCGAGTTGTGGAATATACCGAGGCCGAAACCGGCGCGCTGGCGGCGGTATGCCTCACGGATATTCTCGATGACGGGGTGAGCATGGTGTATTCCTTTTACGAACCCGACCGCAACAAGGATTCGCTCGGCACCTATGTGATCCTCGACCATGTCGAAATCGCGCGTGAAAACAATCTGCCCTATGTTTACTTGGGCTATTGGGTGCCCGGCAGCCCCAAAATGGGATACAAGGCTGGCTTTACCGGGCTAGAGGTCTATGTCGGCAACCGCTGGCAAAAAATGCGCGACCCCGAAGAGTTCCGTGATCAGGCGCATCCGCTGGTCAATGACCCGATAGCGGAACAGGTGGCCAATATCTCGCTGCCCGATGGCAGGCCGCTGCGGTCCCGCTCGGTGTAATCACCCCCGTCGGGGTTCTTCTGTGACAGGTGTCTGCCCAACCACCAGAGCACACCGCACAAACGGTTAACCCGCCCGGTTAACCCGCCGGACATCCCTGAATGTCCACCGCATCGCCACTGCTCAGAATCGTCAAACGCAACCCACTCCGGTCGAGCATGAACCCGCGCCCCTCGGCGTGGAAAATCTCGGCCTCAGCGCGCAGCCGATTGCCGTTGCGCAGGCTTTCGGCCTGCGTCACCCACAGCGACGGATTGCCGGTCTCAATCACCACCATTTCCTGCGATCCCATCGCGGGCACATCGACCTCTGCCACCAGATGCACCCCCCCCTCTATGGGCGAGACCTTGCACGCCACCCGTCCGACGCCGGCTTCGACCTGCGTATAGGGCCGCGCGGCCAGCGCCGCCGCGATTTGCGGATCAGGCGTGCGTTCAGCCCCATTCAGGCGCTGCGACACAGAAACAGCCATCGGCACACAGATATCGCTACAAATACCGATCTCCATATCGGCACTCAGCGTGATCGCCTGACCGGCCCGCACCGGCGTCAACCGCAATGGCAAAACCAAAACATGTTCATACCCAATGGTGCGCATCCCATTGGTCACAGTCTGCTTTGGTGTCGGCCATTCGATTTCTGCACGGGCAAGGTTTTCAGAGCCGCGCCAATCGAATTGCGGCGGAATCCCCGCCTCTCCGGGCGCACGCCAATAGGTTTTCCAGCCATCGGCCAGCGTAAATTTCAGCGCCGCCACATGGCTTCCATCGGCCATCTGCCATCCCGGCAGAACGCTGACCGACACCATATTGTCCTGCGCCCGCGCCGGTTCGGACGGCAGCACAAGCCACATGACTGCTAAAAGAAAGACAAGCGTATGTTTGATCATGATGGTGACATGGGGCATTCTGTGCCGATTGCCAACTCACAATCCAGAGAGAATTCTTGCGAATAGGCAAAGAGACGCCTTGCGCCCCGTGCCCACTGCCCCCATTTTCTGTGAAGGACAGCACAGAGGCCACGCGTGACGCCAGCCCCGCAATATATGAATCTGACCGGAAAACTGCTCATTGCCATGCCCGGCATGGGCGACCCACGCTTTGCGCACTCGGTCGTACTTATGTGCGCACATTCTCCAGATGGGGCGATGGGACTGATCATCAACAAGCCGACGCAGGATCTCAGGATGCGCGATCTGCTCGAACAGCTCTCGATCCAAGCTTCCCAACAGATCGGCAACAGGCCCGTGCATTTTGGCGGTCCGGTCGAACACGGTCGCGGCTTCGTACTGCATGACCGGGGCTATACATCGGCCATCTCGTCGCTCGATGTGAATGACGATTTCGCCATGACCGCCACCTTGGACATTCTTGAGGATCTGGCCCGCGGCAACGGTCCCGAACGCGCACTTCTCGCACTTGGCTATGCCGGATGGGGTCCGGGGCAACTCGAAGCGGAGCTGGCGGAAAATGGCTGGCTGACCTGTGACGCCGATTTCAAACTGGTGTTCGACACGCCCGACCCTGCAAAATGGGAGGCGGCGCTTGCCCATCTGGGCGTTTCGCCCCTGATGCTTTCACCCGAGGCCGGACATGCCTGACTCTCTCCATCGCAAGCGGCCTGCGCCGGGACGGCTTTGCCGCTGGCCAAGCGGGCCAGGGCGCTGCTAGATTACGGGCCATGTTGCCCAAGTCGCCTTTCACCCTGATTATAGCCCCGTTTCTGCTGGCTGTCGCCGTAATCACCGGCGCGCTCTGGCACTACGGCTATCGTACCGCGCTGACCGACCTGTCACGGCGCGGTAGTGCCGATATGGCACTGGTGCTGGGGGGGCTCGTGTCAGACCTGCAACGCTACCGCGATCAGGCGGTGGCGCTGGCGGATCATCCGACGCTGACCGCACTCCACCACCCCGATGTCCGGCATCAGGCCTCGGCGGCGCGGCGCCTGTTGACCGCTTCCGCCGACCGCACCGGGGCTACAGCGCTTTATTATGTGGACAGCTCCGGCAACCTTCTCGCTGGCACCGGCGCACGCCTGCCTGCAGGGCTGGCAAACTCGGCCCCGTTCCTGCGCGCGATGGATGGTGCCCTTGGCACCGCCCACACCATGAGCCCGGACGGCTCTGAGCGGCTCTTCCAATTCGCCTCCCCCTCGTTTGGCCCGGATGGCAAGGTGCGCGGCGCGCTTTTCGTGCTTGCCGATGCCGAGAATGTCGAATTCGGCTGGCGTGGTCTGCAAACCGCGGTGTTTCTGGTCGATGATCTGGGCCGGGTTTTCATGTCAAACCGTTCAGAACTGCTGGGCTGGCGCAAGGTACCGCAAGACACGGTGTTGATTCCACCCAATGGCACGCCCATCCCCTTTGCCCGCAATCTCGTTGCCGGTCATGAAATCTGGCAGATTGACCTTGGCCCCTACCTGCCGCGCCGCGCCCTGCAAGTCAGCCAGACCCTGCCCCGGATCGGCATGACCGGAGCAGCGCTTGTCGATGTGGCCCCCGCCCGCCGGCTGGCAGGGCTTCAGGCCGGGGCCGTGGCCGGGGTGCTGCTCTTTTTCGGCGCGCTGCTCTATCTTGCACAGGAACGCCGCCGCACACTGGCGCGCGCCAATGCCCAACTCGAAGGCCGCGTGGCCGAGCGCACCGCCACTCTCACCCGCACCAACCTTGCCCTGCGTCACGAAATCCATGAACGCCAAGAGGCCGAGGCCGCGCTCAAACGCGCACAGGCCGAACTCGTGCAGGCGGGCAAGCTCAGCGCGCTTGGCAAGATGAGCGCAGGCATCAGCCATGAACTCAACCAGCCGCTTATGGCGATCCGCCAGTTCGCGGCCAATGGCGGGGCGTTTTTGCAACGCGGCTCGCCCGACAAAGCCGCCGAGAATCTCACCCGTATCGACGAAATGGCCCACCGCATGAGCCGCATCATCCGCAACCTGCGCGCCTTTGTGCGCAACGAGAACGAACCGATGGGACAGGTCGACATGGCACAGGTGATCAACACCGCCCTCGAGATGACCACCGCGCGCCTTGCCCAAGATGGCATCACCCTCGACTGGCAGGCTCCCAACGCCCCGGTCTGGGTGCGCGGCGGCGAGGTGCGGCTTGGTCAGGTCATGGTGAACCTCATTTCCAATGCCGCCGACGCGATGGCCAAAAGCCCCGAAAAACGCCTCTCAATCATCCTCTCCGCCGGGGTCCCTGTCACCCTTCAGGTGCGCGATACCGGCCCCGGCATTCAGGAACCCGAAAAGATATTTGATCCGTTCTACTCAACAAAACTCGTTGGCGACGGCGAAGGCATGGGTCTTGGCCTGTCGATCTCTTACGGGCTTGTCCAGAGTTTTGGCGGCAAGATCACCGGCCGCAATACCGAAAGCGGGGCAGAATTCACCGTGGCGCTCGACCCGTGGACAGAGCCAGGCCAGATCAAGAAAGGTGCCGCATGATCCGCAAAGTGTTGGTGGTTGATGATGACAAACCCGTCCGAGAGGCGCTGAGCCAGACGCTGGAACTGGCCGAGTATTCAGTCCGCGCTGCGGGCTCTTTCATCGAGGCCAAGGACCATATCAGCCGCGATTTCGCAGGTGTCATCCTGTCGGACATCCGCATGCCGGGGCGCGACGGCTTTCACCTCTTGGCTCATACCCGTGCGCTTGATGATGAATTGCCCGTCATCCTGCTCACCGGCGAGGGCGACATTCCAATGGCGGTCAAGGCCATGGGCCAAGGTGCATTTGACTTTCTTGAAAAGCCCTGCGCGCCGGGGGCCCTGATCCCGGTGCTGGAACGGGCGATGAAAAACCGCGCGCTGGTGCTGGAAAATCGCCGCCTCAAGGCACAGTTGGAAACCGGCGATCCGGCGGCACGGATGCTCTTTGGCACCTCGCGGATTGCCGAAGACATGCGCCAGACCGTGCGTCAGGCGGCACGCGCAGGCACCGAAGTGCTGGTGATCGGCCCCCCCGGCGCAGGCGTGTCCAAGGTGGCCGAGGTCATTCACCTGATGTCACCCCGCGCGAGCGACCCGTTTGTCAAACGCAGCGCCGCCCGGCTCGATCCCTCTGCCCTCGACATTTCGCTGCAAGAGGCGCGCGGCGGCACGCTCTTTCTTGATGAAATCCCCGCCCTGCCGATGGATAGCCAATATGCCCTGCTGGACCGGATGGAATCCGGCACAGACACGCGGCTTATCGCAGGCAGCACCGCCGATCTGGAAGAGGCCGCGCGCGCGGGCCGCTTCAACGCCGATCTCTACTACAGGCTCGAGGTCATGCGCGTCCGCATCCCTGCCCTCTCGGAACGCCCCGAAGATATCCCCGTGCTCTTTCGTCACTATGTGGCGCAGGCCGCCGAACAGGCGGGCCTGACCGCCCCCGAAATCAACCCCGATCACCTTGCGGCGCTGATGGCGCAGGATTGGCCGGGCAATGCCCGCTCGCTGATGTCGGCGGCGATGCGCTTTGTGCTGGGCATGCCCGACAGCGCCG
>NZ_JBLXFE010000035.1:0-18615 GCF_048262375.1 Roseovarius sp. | reverse complement strand
TGCGCTGGCTCCGTGGTCGGGTGGGAGAACTGGGCAATCACTCCCAGAAAAAACCGATGCCGATCCGCTCTCGCTCGACCGGCCGGGACCACGGTGTGCCCGAAGCTCGAGACGTCGAGCCTCCCTGCTTGGAGGCACCCCGAAAAAAGGAACTGGCGCGCGAGTGAAGGGGCATCTTGGTTCCGGGATGAAAGAGGTGGTCTGGAGCAGGCCTCGCTCGAGAAAGAGCCGCATCCCTGGGGCTCGATAGGACGACCTCTAGAGGCCCGGGTGGTTCAGGGGCCACAGGGGTAGCGGCGACATATCAGAGGCCACTCCTGAGCTCTCCTATCGAGCCCTAGAGCCAAGCAAGACAGGAGAAGTCGGAGAACTTCTCTCCGCACCTCTATCATGCAGGTGAGAAGTGTGGGCAAAGCACCAGCCTTCGACCCCTTAGGAACCAGGGAAGGAACAGGATCAGCCTGGATCAGAGTCAGCCTTCAGGGTCGGGTTGATGCTGGCCCGGACAACATGCCAGGCCTCGAAGGAGCCAGCCGGAACGGCCGGGGGGATCGGATCCAGTGTGGCCGGGGGTGCCCATGGAATGAACCGGGAGAGCGGGGGGGGTACTTCGAAGTGTAGAAGTGTCCCCCACAAGAAAGCTCTCAGACCCAGCGAGGCAATTTTTCTCCTATGGCGGGATCATACCAAGCTCGAGGCTGGTTTGCTCTAACAGCAAGTCGTTGGCGCTTCTTCTAGTGAAGCCAGGCCCCTCTCTCCCTCGGCCTGCTTCGCTCCGCTTGGCTTCGCCAAGCTACGCTCAGCATCCCTCAGTCGAAGGGGCCTGGCTTCACGTGACATGGAAGAGAGATGATCGATCTCTAGCTGAAGCACGATGCGAAGCCACTTCTTTGCAGTGTCATCTTGGACACAACATGTTGTGAAAATTATTTCCCACTAGACAACATGCTTGATCGATAGGTAGTTTGAACCTTGTAGCCCAGTCCACTTCGGATGGGCAAAATGGATCCAATGCATAGCCATTGAATCTATAAGACTCACAGTCTTTAGCTTGCAGCTCGAACAGGTGCCGCCCGAGCACGGCGCAGCCGCGCGCAGCGGCGAGTGCCTGTTCGAGCTGCAAGCACTACAAGAAGATATAAATATACTAGTTCAACAGGTTCTCTCTAAGCCTCTGACTCTTCAGCATAGTACGCGCGCGCGAGGTGAAGCATGCTAGGGCCACGTCTTCTTGGCATGTCCTTGGCTCCATCTGCTATCCTCAGACCCGAGCTAGTGCTCGCTGCCCCCCTCTTGCCCATCTTTAGCTCCCTCCAGCTGCCTTCAGGATCCCTTCTGAGTGCTGTAGCCATGGTTCAGGAGGGGATGAACACAAGTCTACGGGCGCTAGCGCTGCTTTAACGGACTCAAAGACAGGTTGGGATGAGTTGGCGGCAAGTAAGTCACCCTTTGATGATGGTGAGATCAGCCAAGAGCCTGTTAGCTTGGAGTAGATCGGGCTAAGCAACGTCTTTCCTTGGTTCAAAGGCGCCTAGCCTTGGATTCTAATCGGGGTTTGGTTCCAGAAATTGGTCACGGCTTGCCTGGATCAGCCCAAGGTTAGAGAGGGCAAGGACAACCACCCTGCCCCAAAGCTGGCTCACCCTTGCGCAGAGTAGGCTAGCTCAGTCCAGAAACACGACCGCTGCGTCCAATTCTGGGACAGGGGAGTCACAGGGGTGGGACTCGCGGGTCACTACCTACTGGCTGGTGCCGCGCAGCAGATGAACCTATGTCGAGCTGCGAACTGTCGTCTCCAGCATGTCTTTGCGCACACGCCAATCCGGAAGCTTTCGTTCAAGTAGCTCCCAGAAGGCACGCCCGTGATGATGTTCGACACGGTGACACAGTTCATGGATCAGAACGTAGTCGATGGCCGGCGTCGATGCGTTGAGCAGGTCGAGATTCAGGATCAGGCGGCCATCGCGTGTCATCGAGCCCCACCGCTTCGAAAGCTGCCGGATGATGGTCGAGGTTGGTCGAACCGCTTGCTGATCCTCGAATAGAGGCAGCACCGCTTCCAAACGCTCTGCAAAGACGACCTTGGCGCGCTGCCTGCGCCAGCTATCGACAAGCTCCTTGGTTCGTTCGGGTCTTCCTGGCGTATGCGTGCTCACCAGCAGTCGGCCCCGGCTGAGCTTGACCCCTTGGGCAAGACCCAGTTCGACCTTCAGTCGGTACTGCCGCCCGCGATACCAATGGGTTTCGCCAGACAGGTATGATCTTGCCGTCCAAGGTTGCTCAAGGCGACCAAAGTCGGCCTTCTGGCGCTGGATCCAAGGCATGCGTCGCAGAAGCACTTCTTCGATCTTCTCATACGTCGTCTGTTCTGGCGCGACGACCTCGAGTCCCCCGTCTGGCAGGACGTTGATCGCAAGTGTCTTTCGAGCGCGCCGATCGAGAACGAAAGGGATCTCCTGGTCACCGTATGCTATGGAGCGAACCTCCTTGCTCATCGGTGCATCCGCTTCCGGGCAACGCGAAGTAGTTCGGCCACAAGTTCGTCGATCTCCTGAGAGGTCAGCTCGATGCCATGATCAGGCGCCGTGTCGAACATGTAGTCATCAAGAGCGTTGCGCAGTTCCCCCTGCGCTACATCGTTCTGCCAGAAGTTCACGATGAGCCGAGAGCGGATGAGTTCGGCAACCTCTTTGGAGAAGTCACCCCGAGCTTCGGCAGCCACCCCCTCAAATGACGGTCGATTGCCGATAAGACCAAAGAAGGCCTGCGCGTCTGGGTCTCCTTTGATCGACGTCGGTGTCCTTTCACCCGACGGTCCCTCGCGCACCTCATCCGCGGCCGACATGACGCGGTCGAGATACTCGCGTTCGCTGATCCTCTGTAGCCGGTAAGCCGCAATGGCTTCCTCGATCATCTCGGAAAGTGCCTTGTAGAGCGCTGGATCCTCATCCATCCGCTCGGTGATCGTCCTCTTGGTCGCACTGGCGATCTGATCGGCCTTGGATGCGTCAGAGAGCTCTTCATCCTTCAGCACCGCGCGCAGAGTGTCCGTATCCGTGATGTCGACCATCTCGATGATGACCTCAGCTGGCTCCGCAATGACATGCGTATCGAGCAGCTTGCGCATCGTTGGTTCGATCTTGCTCATATCCGCCCTGTCACCGTAGCGGACGGCAACCTGCCGGCGCAGCTTTTCAAAGGCGATCCAATCTCGCCTCCAGGCATCGATCTTTTCCTGGTCAAACAGATCAAGCGTCTTCTCGGACCCAAGAGCAATCCGGAGGACCCGGCCGAAAGACCTGAGAGCCGCAAAGAACTCGTGCCGCCTTGGTTCATCACCAAGGTGTACCTCCAGCGCCTCGCGATCTCGCTTGTTCGGCACTTCCCGGAAGATGTCCCAGACTTCCCCATGGAGACGTGGGAGATCACCCACGATGTCTCGCACATCCTTGACCGCGCCGATCAGGTCATCTTCCTCGTAGCCCTCGAGGCTGCTGTAGGCTGTCAGGGCCTGATCAAGTTCGCCCAGAAGACCTTCATAGTCGACGATGTAGCCGAACTGCTTTGCCTCGCCGTTGATTTCGCAGAGACGGTTCACCCGGGCGATGGCCTGCAGGAGGTTGTGCTCCTTCAGGCTCCGGCAGATGTAGAGCACGGTATTCCTCGGCGCGTCGAACCCCGTGAGAAGCTTCGAGACGACGATCAGGATCTCGGGCTCTTCATCTCCCTTGAAGGCATCGACAATGGTTTCTTCGTAGCCCTTTTCGGACCCGTATCGCACCATCATACGATCCCAGAACCGACGCACGACATCTTCACTCTCGACATCCACCTCGGCATTGCCTTCGCGGTCATCGGGGCGCGAGATCACCACCTCGGACGAGACATGCCCGATGTCATCCAGGATCTCCTTGAAGCGGATGGCCGCAGCTTTCGAGGGGGCAACCAGCTGTGCTTTGAAGCCGGTGCCCTGCCAGTACTTCCGGAAGTGTTCCGAGATATCGACCGCCTTGGCGTAGATGGCCTGCTCGGTGCGAGACAGCACGTCGATGCTACTGATCTTGCGGCGCAAGTGCGCTTGGGCTGGCTTATCGAGCCCTTCCGCGAGCTTGTTGAACCAGGTGTCGACCACGCCACCGGAAACATGCTGCGCGACATAGCGGCCTTCGTAGAGCAGAGGCACCACAGCCCTGTCTTTCACCGCGTTGTCGATGGTGTACTTGTGGATGATGCCGCCAAACCGGGTTGCTGTGCTTTTCTCTGCTTTCAGCAGAGGCGTTCCGGTGAAGCCGATGTAGCAGGCGTTTGGCAGCAGGCGGCGCATCTTGGCTCCAAAAGAACCATGCTGGCCCCGATGGCTCTCATCGACGAGGACAAAGGTGTCTTGATCTTCGTCAGCAGAGTCTGCGCTCCTGAGAGCAGTATCAAACTTGTTGATGACCGCGGTGAGCAGCCGTTCTCCTTCGCCAAGGCGGCGCAGCAGGTCCCTGCCCGTCGATGCCTGGTGCGGAACCAACTCACAGGATCGGAAGGTGTCCCTGATCTGACGATCCAGGTCCTTGCGGTCGGTCACGATGACAATCCGGGGGCTGCGCACTTCAGACGAGAACACCAGCGCCCGACCAAGCATGACCATCGTGAGCGACTTGCCTGACCCCTGCGTATGCCAGATCACGCCTCCCTGACGTCGCCCCTGACCGTCTCGTTGGGCAATCCGCGACATGGCTGCACGAATGCCAAAGAATTGCTGGTACCGTGCGACCTTGCGCACACCTCCGTCAAATACCGTGAATGTCCGGATCAGGTCGAGCAGTCGATCTTTGTGCAGCAGCGCCACCAGAGTCCGGTCTTGATCCGTCACACTGCGCCCAGCGGCATCACGACTTTCGCAATAGCTGCGATGCTCTGCGAACGGCTTGGTGTAGATCGCATCCAAAGTCTCTGCGGGCAGGTTCGCGTGCACCAAGGCGTCAATCTCGCCATCAGCGATCTCTTCGTCTCTCCAGATCGACCAGAACCGATCCGGGGTCCCCACGGTCGCATACTTTGCGTCCCGGCCATTGGCTGCAATGACGAGCTGCGTGAAGTGGAACAGGCTCGGGATGTTGTCGGCGCCCTGGTAGCCGATGATCTGGCTCACGCCTTCGTCGACAGGATGATCCGCCCCCTTGCACTCGATCACCGCAAAAGGGATGCCGTTCACGAAGCAGACGATGTCACAGCGCCGGGTGTCGGAGGAGCCAGTCCGCTCGACCGAGAACTCAGGCGAAGCGTGAAAGACGTTCCGCTCGGGCCGGTCCCAATCCACGTAGCGCATCGACTGGCTCTTGCGGTCTCCGTCGATCGTCTTCTCGATCGTCGTTCCCAGGAGAAGCGCGTCATAGATCTCCTTGTTGGTTCCGATGAGGCCGCGCAGCTGTGTCGGATCCGGCTTCAGCTTGCGCACTGCCTCCTCTGCATCCGCATCATTGAACCGATGCTCCACACCGCGCCGTACGAAGCCGTTGTTGGCCACCAGCCATTCTGAGAGCACATCCTCCAACACCACCCGGGAAAGCCGCCCACGGCGCCTCTCCGTGGCTTCCTGGGGCAGGATCTCGTAGCCCATGGCCGCCAGCAGCTTCAGTGCCGGGATCTGGCTCTCACGGGCCTCGTTGGGATCGTATGTTTCGGATGCGACATTCATCACGCGCCCCTATTGTTGACAAACAGAGGCTGTAGCCCCCATATCTTCGTCAAGGATTGGGCTTTTCCCGGTCGACGAAGGGGTTTCGGAGTTTCCGAAGCCCTTTTGTTTTTCCGACTCACGGGAAGCTCTTTCGGAAGGAAATCTTCGGGGCCAGGCTGTCGAACGCCCTGTTTGCCTGGGTAGGACGGAAGGTCTTCAGCGCAATCGGCCGCGCCACCAGGTCCGCCATCTGCAAACCCGTGGAATTGACCGTCTTCGGCAGGAAGCGCGGCTCGAAGCTCATCCGGGTGAAATCCGGTGCCTTGTAGCCCCACTGGGCCCCGTTCGCACAGATCCGGCGGAACTCGAGCTCGAGCTCGTTGTCCTCCTTCTTGCCGCGACCTTCGAACATGACGTGCAGGTGCCGACCCGCCTGCCCTTCCCGGAGCATCATCTGCAACAGGCGTTCCATGCAGAAGCGCAGGGCGATCTCGTATGGATTGTAGGGTGTGGCGTAGCGGCTGGTGAGACTGGTCTTGTCGATGGTCGCCGCGATGATCCGGAACGGGGCCTCCTCGATGAGGCCGGTCACCCGGGTCATGAAATTGCCGCGCAGGACAGGATCGGTACGGAGAAAACCGAACTCCCCCTCCTGGCGGCGCATCTCGTGTTCATGCAGGACCACCCCGTCATGACCCCAGAAGTCGAACTTGAAACTCTGGAAGGCAGGGACAACCGTGCTGGCATAGTCCGCCTTGGAGATCACGCAGAAAGCCAACGTGAACACCGGGAACTGCGGGTCGATGGAGGCCAGCCCGTGATCGCCGCTTTCATCGACGAAGACGATGTAGTCCGAGAACTCAGCCAACCGCCGCCTCCGAAACTCGCCATTCCCCGGTCAGCAGCTTCTGCATGAGACCACGCTTCTGGCGTTGCAGGGCATCGCAGAGCGCCTCAGAAGCAGTAAGATCATCGGCAGCAGCGTCAAGAACATCCAGGATGCGCTGCTGCTCATCAACCTCCGGGAACGCCGCTTGGATCTCGGCAAGGCCGTCATAGTAGATACGCACCCGGACACTGCCGAACCCCGCGACATTCACGTAGTGGCGCCAATAACCGGTGCGCCGAAAGTGATCGAAATATCCGGGCAACAGCTTTTCTGAAATCGCCTCGAAGACCACGTAGTCCGGGCTGACGGCAGCATCAGACTCCAGCTCGGACATCGCGATAGACCCGACATTCAGACGCATCGGATTGTAGACGAACCCCGATGGTCTCAGCACCTTGTAGCGAGATAGGTCGGAGGCAATCGTAGCGTCGCGCATCGGGGCGATACCCGCCGCATTACTGACGCCCATGACCCGTTCGCGTCCAAGTGCTTCGCCCTTGTTGCGCTTGGTGCTCTCGCGGGTCAGTTCTCCCAGCCGCACCATATGCCAACCGTCAGCGAGGGGCTCGTGACGATCGGGAACCATCAACGAATTGCGCAGTGCATCGAGGCGTCGGCGCTTGGCGGCGATCAGGCGGGAGGTTGCGTCGATGGCATCGTCCCAGGTCTGCAGGATCTCGGCGATCTTCCGTTGTTCCTGCAGGGGCGGGAGAAGAAGCGGCAAGCCCATCAAGGCTGCCTTGTTCAGCTTGAAACGCCCCGCCCCTTGACGGGTCAAGAAGAAGGAAATGTCCCGGTGCTGGAAGAAGTAGTGAAACCAATCGACGTGGCAGCGGCTCGTGCCAGCTATGATGTGGGCGTGGTTGTTGACGTTGAAATGGCCGGCAACCCGGACCGTTTGCGGCTTTCGCTGCGCATCGAGAAAATGGTCGCCGTCTTCGCCGATGAGTGCGAACTCGCCTTCGACACGGAACTCATCGATGTAGTCGAGAACCCCGGTCGGCCCGTAATACGGGTAGCGTCCGGCCATCTCCGCGCGGACTTCGACCGAGATTGGAAGACGCAGGTCATTGCGGATGTCGCAGGCCGATCCAACGTCGGATAGGCGCCATCCTTCAGGAACGTCCTCAACGCCAAGACGCTGGAGCTGTCTCAGATCGGCATTCGAAAACTCGTGGGTTGAAACGGAAATGGCCGACTCAAGCAACGCCCAGCTCCTTCAGGTGCGCCGCCATCTTGGCTCGAACTTCGGCCAGCTCCTTTTCGATGTTGTCGATTTCCTTTTGCACCTCGGCCACGTCGATCTCGTCCTCGGGCTCGAAGGTGTCGACGTAGCGGGGGATGTTCAGGTTGAAGTCGTTCTCGGCGATCTCTTCCGGCGTCGCGAGATGGGCGTAGCGCTCGACTTCCTCGCGCCCGGCAAAGGTGTCGAGGATGCGTTGCACATGTGCGTCAGTCAGCGTGTTGACGGTCTTGCCCGGCTCGAACTCACGGCTGGCGTCGATGAAGAGCACGTCCTTGCGGTCCTCCAGCGGCCCGCCCTGTTCACGCCGGCGGTCAAAGACCAGGATTGCCACCGGGATGCCTGTGGTGGTGAAGAGGTTCGCCGGCAGGCCGATCACGGCGTCGAGCAGGTTCTCCTCGATCAGTGCTTGGCGGATGGCCCCTTCCTTGGCGCCGCGGAACAGCACGCCATGGGGCACGATGACGGCCACCCGCCCTGCCCTGCGCCGCGCAATCTCGATCATATGCGTGATGAAGGCGTAGTCGGCCTTTGACTTCGGCGGGATCGCCTTGTTCGCGCGCCAGTAGCGCTGGAACCGGTCTGTGTCGGCGCTCTCCTGACCCCACTTGTCGAGCGAGAACGGCGGATTCGCCGTCACCACGTCGAAGGTCATGAGCTTGTCGTCCTTGACCAGGGTCGGATCATTCAGCGTGTCGCACCACCGGATGTCTGCTGCATCCGCCCCGTGCAGGAACATGTTCATCCGGGCGAGGGCCCAGGTCTGGCCGTTCACTTCCTGGCCGAAGAGCGCGACATCCCGGCGGCCGTTCTCGTCCACCGGGATCTGTTCAGCTGCGCGGATCAAGAGGGATGCCGAGCCACAGGCGGGATCACAGATCGTTTCGCCCGGCTTCGGGGCAGCCAGCTTTGCCAGCAGGGTCGAAACGGAAGCAGGGGTATAGAACTCCCCTGCCTTCTTCCCAGCGTCCGAGGCAAAGCGCGAGATCAGGTAGATGTAGGCTTCACCGATGACATCCTCGGAAACGCGCGAGGGCCGCATGTCCAAAGACTGCTTTGCGAAGTCTTCCAAGAGGTTCTTGAGGCGACGCGCCCGGTCCTTGGGGCGGCCCAGGTTGGATTCGCTGTTGAAGTCGATGTTGCGGAACACGCCTTCGAGTTTGGCGCGGTTCGCGTCTTCGATGGCTTCCAGGACGATGTTGATGAGCTCGCCTATTTCCGGTCTGTCGCGACGCTCATGCAGGCTATCAAAGGTCGCGGTGAAGGTATCGGTGATGTTGCCATCATCGTCTTTCAAGGTGATGGTCGGGAGCTTGAAGCGTTCGTTGCGCATGCGGCGTTCGATGCGTTCCGCGCGCTTCTCTTCGTCGAGATGCTCGAATTCCCTTTCGAATGACCGGCGGTGGTCCTTCCAGACGTCGGAGACGTACTTCAGGAAGAGCATCACCAGGATGTAGTCCTTGTAGCTGGCTGCATCGATGACCCCCCGGAAGGTGTCACAGGCAGCCCATACGGCGTTGTTGATTTCGCTCTGCTTGATGCGGTCCATAAGGCCTTCCGATTAGTGAAGTGTCTGTCTGTTCTGGGTCTGGGTCAGCATGGCGTTCATGACTGCTTGCCTGAGGCTTGTAAGCTTTACTGACAGCTTGGCCTCTTGCTGGACAAGGTCCGCGTATTCCACAAGCTCCCGCTGCGTCTCCACGGGAGGGATCATGATCTCCACGTCTTCCAGGTCTTTCTTGGATACGAATTGAGATCCGCTGCCACGCATGTTGCGGCCGATTTGTGATCCGATGGAGGGAGACGCCAGGCACAGAGCCAAGAACTCGGGGAGCAGATCCTTGTCCTTTCTGCGAAGTCTCAGCAACGGGCTGGCAAGTATGACGGAGTCAGGTGAGCCATCAAAGACTGCGCATCTGACATCCCCCCGCCCCCAGAAAACCAAATCATTTGGGACCAGCAGAACCCGTGGAGATGGGTCTTCGAGGGAGCAGAATGGAAGGTTGGCCTCAGAGATGGGTTCCCCTGTCTGAACTGATCCTGGCAGGAGGATGCGGTACCGTCCTTGATCGGAGACAGGTGCAGCCCCCCGGAGAGCAAGGCCCGCAGTCACCTCTATGCGGTCAGAGATTTTTATGCACTTCGAATCGACCATGTGTAGACGACTAGCAATTCCCCTCCCCACTCATCAATGTTTATTTGCAGTATGGCGCATACTGCAAATTTTTCACGTGACTTATCCACAGGTCTGAGTGTTAAATATGTGTTAGAATCTGTGTTACGCTTGCTGGATCACCCCTTAAGTCCAAGAATGAATTGAACTTTTCCAACCTCTCGGTGGGTGATAACACGAAAAAGGGTGTGCAGAAGCACGATGATCGGTGGGTGAAAGCACGAATCCTTGACTTCGGTGGGTGAAAGCACGAACGTGAGGTCATGGTGGGTGATAACACGAATCCTGTCCGTTCTCCGCTCCTTCCGGACCGCCGGCAACAGAGCGACTTCTTCGTCTGTGACATCTTCGACGCCGCACCTAAAGCGGACATGGCCTCTATGGAGCACCCGATCTTCTCGATCGCCACTAAGCCCGACCGGCAGATCCGGCGCTACGAGAGCGGGCGAAACTTCGTCGAGATCATCCCCTCGGCCAAGGGCTTGGCCACGGTCCATGACCGCGACGTGCTGATCTACTGCATCAGCCAGCTCATGGCTGCGCTCAACGACGGGCGCGACGTGACCCAGACCCTGCGGTTCAAGGCCTACGACCTGCTGACCGCCACCAATCGGGGCACTGATGGCCGCGGCTACCAGCAGCTCCGCTCCGCTTTCGAGCGGCTGCGGGGAACCACGATCTCCACCAACATCACCACCGGGGGGCAAGAGCAGCTCGACGTCTTCGGCCTGATCGAACACGCCCGCATCGTGCGCCAGACCCGCGAGGGCCGCATGCTCGATGTTGAGATCAAGCTCTCGGACTGGGTTTTCAACGCCATCCAGTCGCGCGAGGTACTGACCCTGCACCGCGACTACTTCCGGCTCAGAAAGCCGCTGGAACGCCGCATCTACGAGATCGCGCGCAAGCACTGCGGCCAGAAGGACGAGTGGCGGATCACCCTGGCGAAGCTGCAGGCCAAATGTGGCTCAAACTCCTCGCAGAAGGAGTTCCGCCGGATGCTCCAGGCCATCGTGCGCCAGGACGAGACCCATGCCCACATGCCCGACTACAGCGTCCGGTTCGATCTGGAGACGGACATGGTCATCTTTTCCAACCGTGGCACCCTGGTGGCCACGACAAGCCTTGAGTCGGAGACCCCTGCCCTCAAGCCCGACACCTACGAGGACGCCCGCCAGGCCGCGCCTGGCTGGGACGTGCGCTACCTGGAAGGGGAATGGCGGGCCTGGATCATCGAGCCGCCCAGGGACCCCGACCGCGCCTTCATCGGGTTCTGCCGCAAGTGGTTCGAGCGCCGTGGTCGCCCCTGAATGTGTGAAAGTGTGCACACTCTCACACGTTCAAGGTTGAAGGTTATGACTTCCTAGGCTTGCTGGCGATCGTCGGCTTGCGACGGCTTTGAAACAGCATGTCGATGGCCTCGCCGAGCAAAGCCTGAACGGAACTGTCTTCCGCCAGCGCGATTTCACGCAGCTGCCGTGAAACCATTGGGTCGAAGTAGCCGCCGATGTGCTTGGTCGATTTGCGGGACGGCCGCGCGTGTTTGCTAGCTTGAGCTGGCTCGCTCGCTTCGGGGGCAGGTGCTGGCTCTGCCTGGGAGGCCGGCTTCTTCAATGCCGCTGCAAACTTGTTGCTCATGCTGCACCCCTTTGCGTCTCACTTGTGGGGAGGTTCAAGTGTGCACACATGAACTCGTGCAGGCTTGCAGCCTCTTGGGCAGCCTTGCCACCTGGTTCAAACTCCTGCGCCGATTGCCCCCCGATGAGCGCCCGGGAAAAGGCCACACGTTGCCGAAGCTGCACAGGGCACACGTTGACTTCCAGATCTGCGATAGCGTCTGCCGCTTCCGTTGCCTCGTTGCCCTGGGGAGCGACGGCGTTCATCACGACATAGATTGGCTTCCCGGTGGTTCGAACCAGATCTAGCGTGTTGCTGATAGCTTCGATGTCCAGGATCGCTGGACGACACGGGACCAGGATCATGTCTGCAGCTTTGGCCGCTTCCAGCGCCGCGCTGTCGGAATGAGGGGCCGTGTCGATGATCAGCAATTCCCCGTCCATGTCAGCCACCCGCTTCATCTCATGGGCGAGCCTGCTGGCATGTGCGGAAAGGACAACGGGGAGATCGGCAGCTCTGCGATCTGACCAGTTCGCAGCAGATGCCTGCGGGTCGAGATCGATGAGTGCCGTGTTTCGCCCTTCGAGGGCTGCAGAGGTTGCCAGATGCAAAGCGATGGTCGTCTTGCCTGCGCCACCCTTCTGGCTAATGATTGCGACTGTCTTCATGCTACTGCTCCGTGTGCGCTTTTTCACGTCTTCACGTGTGCACACTATCACAGGTGCAGATGTGCAGGAATGGGCTTTTCCTCCGCCCTAACTAAGGGACCAAGGAGCAAGGCCAACCAAGTGTGCACACATGCAGGCTTGCACACACAAGCCTGCTGCTACGATCTTTTTGCAGGGTGCAGCTATGCTCTGCGAACGGTCTTGACGCTGACGCGGAAGAGTTTGGCAATCTCTGCCAAGCGACGGCCTTCCTCGTCACGCATGCGACGTACCTCGTCACGTTGCGCCGGCGAAAGGGCAGGGGGGCGACCGCCGACCCGGCCACGCTTCTTTGCCGCCTCCAGCCCTTCCTTGGTGCGCTCGGAGATGCGCTCGCGCTCGAACTGCGCGATGGACGCAAAGACGTGAAAGATCAGACGGCCTGCGGGCGTGGTGGTGTCGATGTCCTCGGCCAGCGACCGAAACCCGCCTCCGCGCTCCTTGATGGCCTCCACGATGTCAAGAAGATCACGCAGCGACCTCGCAAGGCGATCGTACTTGGTGACGACGATCACGTCTCCTGGGCGGAGCTGATCGAGAAGCTGATCGAGTTGCGGGCGTTTCCTGGTCGAGCCGCTGATCTTGTCCGCAAAGATGCGCTCCGCACCTGCCGCTGTCAGGTCATCGGTCTGTGCATCGAGGAGCTGGTCGTCTGTCGAGACGCGAGCGTAGCCAAAGATCATGGAGCGACAGTGACCAAAACGTCCCAGAACGTCAAAGGTTTTGGGACAGGGTTTTGTCCCACTCAAGCCATTGGTTCTAGGTGCAACGTTGCAAAGGGCCAAAAACGACCGTTTTAGGCCGCATTGAGGACGCCACACGAGTAGGCAGCTTGATCGAACCCAAGACCTTCGACGAGAAATCTGATATGATGTGGAGATCATAACCGGGAGAGCGTAAAAATGCAGCGAAAATACCTTGGAATTGCTGTTTTTATTATAGGCACATTTCTCACTTCTCATCTATCGGCCCAAAGTGACACGACAGCGGATTACCCTGATCAAATCGAAGGCTTAAATGTCATTGTTGGAAATCAAATCGACGGGGACGAGTTAGATCGCAAGCCACGTGAACCTGTTATTGATTGCTCCGCCCGTGGGATGTACCTTCACTCGGCGCCGTGGAAACCAAGGGAGGTTAGCTATCCTGCTGAACTCTACTCAGGGGTTCCACAGAGATCCATGACTGTTTGCCGTGCGTGGTCTAGTGAATGGTCATCACAATCATTCCGCGCCGGGGTTGGATATGTCCGAGATTTTCCTCCGCACGGCGAAGTATATTATATACACTACCTGGGCAGAGAGGGTGAATGCCATTCGTTTAAACCAAAGCGAGACAGAGTATCTATTGTTGGAACCAATGCAAGCTCTACTGTCTATTTATCGTACCATCATTGCTACGCATTCGATGACTAGTCAGATGTAATGTCTCCAGTAGCTTGGCGAAGCAACGATTTGCCGCTAATCACCGCCTTGTAACGCGGGATTGCGCCAGGGGTTTTTAGCCACGCCAAAAACGACTGTTTTTGTCACATCACGCGCTCAGGCATACACGCCGAAGCTGATCAGCTTCTCTAGTCACCTGCGGAGACCATCAAGGAGCGCGGGCGGCGTTCTGAGGGCGGTAGGATCGCGGGCATCAATTCAGTATGCCCGACGATACCACGGCAAAGACGATCAACCCGATCACCCCCAGCGTTAGGGCCCCCTTGATCCAACCGGCCCGCACGGCCTTCACCGGGTCGATGAAGGTCATTTCGAAATCGTCGTGGATCAGCCGGAGTCTCAGCGCCTGGATCAGGTCGCCGGTCTCATAGCCCTCGATCTCCGCCTCCTTGCTATGAAGGTCTGGCAATAGGGTGCCCTCCTCGCTCAACGCCTCGACGAAGATGGTAGGATCCGACGGTCTGTTGCGCAGCTGGACGACCGCAACCTCCCAATAGAGAGGCCTCTCGTTGCTGGTCTCTCCCGTCGGTCGACGAGAGCGATCGATCTTGTCGACCGTGCCTTGCCGGGTGACTAGTGTGGGCCGCGTAGCCATGGGTCCTCCGCTTCCTCCAGACCTTGGGTTTTTTGCGGCTCCTGCAGAAGTTCGCGATTGCTCTGGATCAGATCGCGCAATTCTTCCATCACCTCGCGGCGGGATTTGGTCGGGTCCTCTCGGTTCCGCCGCGCGCCCTTGACGCTCACCCATCGCGACCCCCGCGAATCCGTGATCCAGACCCGCTCTGTCCGATCGATGTTTGGTTCTGGCACGGTGGTTTGTTTGCCTGGGTCCAGCCAATCAGCCTTGGGGCCGATGACCCTGAAGGAATGGTTGAAGGCCTTGGGTGGGGCCGGACCCAGGCCCTGCTCGCGCGTCGCGTCGGTGACCTGGACGACCTCGAAGGTCCGGCTCTTTGCATCCCAGGAAATCTGGACGACGACCTCCTGGCCCGGCCGGAGATCCTCTTCGATCGACCGCCGCGTGGCGTGGAGTGGGCCGAGCGCCCGCTCCATCGCGCCCTTGCCATGAAGCTGGCCGATCCGATTGGCGACCCGGATCACTTCGACCACGCCACGTGCGTGTTGGGCACCGGCGCCGGGTAGGGTCGGCGGCAAGGGCGGCGGAAGCCGTACCATCTCAGTCTTTCCCCGCCTTGCGATCCTCATGATGTTGCGCCGTCGCTTGGGATGGTCAGATCGAGATGCAGCTTGAGATCGGTGAGCGTGAGGCCCGGCCCCGTGCCCTCGGAGACCAGCATCGACCGAACAGATTTGTAGATCATGTGCGGATCGATCTCGATCCGCCAGGGGCCGAAAGGCCGACGGTTCTGGACCGGCACGCCATCGGCCATCGCGAGGGGCCGCCGCCCGTTGAAGACCCCGACCGTCCCAAAGCGCAGCGCAGGACCGTCGGTGTCGGGGAGGGTCGCCTTGGCCCTGAGTTGGGCGTAGGAATCGAGCGTCGCGTTGACGTCGAGCCCACCGCTCAGAACCTTTGCCTCGTTACTGTAGGACAGCCCGACCGAGGAGAGCAACGCTGTTGGCGGCGTGAAGAGATCGGCTGGCTCGAGCGTAAACTCAAGGACGATCGGCGTCTGGCCATCGGCACCCGCCGATACGGCCTCCCTGAAGGCTTCGTGGGACATCGGTGCAGTGCCGGTCTCGCCACGGGGCTGGCAGAGGCCGAAGGTGACCGACAGCGTTGAGAATCTTTGCAGCATCCAGTTGCGCCGCCGCACCAGCGGGCGAAGCCAGAACAGAGCATCGTCCACGTAGCCTCGCTCCGGGCTTGGCGGTTCAGGGCCGTCATAGTCGGGGTCGAGACGGGCGAACCCGCCGTGGATTGCCGCAAGACGCGCACCCAGATCGGCGGCATCCTCTGCCAGCGCACGGCGCAGCACGGCCGCCCGCTCCGCGTAGTTGTGGGCATTGTCCTCGGCCTGTGTTCGGGCAAAGAGCTCCAACTCGTAGCGCGTCTCCGCCTCCGCGATCTCGCCTAGGAGCCTCTCCGCCGCCACTTCGCTCTCGGCCCGCGCCGTCGCCGCAGTCCCGGCCCCCCGCGATCCCGCCGCGAACCCGTCGGAGAGCGGATGGCCGGTCTCGAACGCCAGGGTGATCGCCGCCTCGCTCGCCACCACCGCCGCAGTCTCGCCGCGGTTCAACTGCGCCAGATCGAGCGCCAACTGCCGCGGCCGCGTTTCAAGAAACAACGCATGATCCGCCGCCGCCTTGACCGCGAGGATTTCAAGATCGCGCAGCTTCTCTCGCGTCGCCATCATTGCGTCGAGGAGGTCGACCGCTGCCTCGAGGTTCTGGTCGAGCAGCCGCGGCACATAGCCCTCCCTGGCCTCGGTCTCGACGCCGCTATTCAGGACGATGCCGGGCGCGTCGAGAAAGACCTCGGGCAGGAAGCCCCGATCGGCCAGGGAGCGCTTCACCGCCGCAAAAGTAACATCGTCCGACATTTCGGCCCCTCCCATGTCTGTCGCCGATTGTAATCAAGCGAGGAGGGGTGGCATAGGGTGCTTCGAGTCGATTGACCCTGTGCCGAAGCTTCCCGCCCGAGTTGACATGATGTTAGCGGTCACAAACCGTCGTTTTTCTACCTCTTGCGCCCGTTTACACCCTAAACATGATGCGAGACAGAATTCTTCTTTAACCAACGGGCTTGTTGGGCATCAAGAGACGCGCGCTGAACGGCATCCCAGCCCAGCTCGTCAAGCAACTGATCAATGAGCTCATCAGGTGCGCAGGTTGGAATTAGCTTCTGATCGTTCCAGTCATTCATCGGATCGGGCGCGATAGCCCGTACCGCTTTCTCCAACGCTTTCCGAGCCCCCTTGTCAGTCAGGCCAGGGAGCGGCAACACCCGTGCCGAGCAAAATCTTCGCGCCAGTTTTGCGCGTAATGCTTTCGCAACAGCACCATCTACGGCATCCGTGGCGGGTGACTTCCGGCTGTGCCACAAACGACCGTGATTGTAGTGACATACCCACTTGTGGCTGTTTTCGTCGCCTGAGCAGTGGTTCAAGTAGACCCGCTTCTGTAGATTGCCGGTCTCACCGATGTAGCGCGGTGTCTCGGTATGATCGTACAGCAGGTAAAGACCCGGAAGGGTCTCAATCTCTGAGCACGGTCTGATGCGAGGTTTCCTGAGGAGAGCGTTGAGGGTGTCCTGAGGTGACATGGCTGGGCTTCGCGAGTTGTTCCAAACTCCTACCTTATAGCGGCGAGCCACGTGGGACGCGCACGATTAGCAAATTTTTTCTGAAACCTTTTCGTCAACAGCCGGCAAGCAAGGCTATGGACTATAGCCGCTATACTCGCGGCATGCGTCTTAGTCAGCGCAAGCAGGAGATCCAGAGGCTCGAACGCTTGCGCGACAAGACGGTCATCGTTGACGGTGAAACCATCATCACGGCCTATCACGCCGGCTCAGCGAACAGCGGCGGCACCTGCGCCGCGGGCGGGATCAGAAGTAGAGCCCTTATCAGTACGCCATGTGTCTGGCTGCCTAGGCTCATAAAGCCATATACACAGGCCTGTTCAGGTGCAAACACAAGGGTTTCGAGGGGTTTAGCTTACAGGTGACCAACTTCGGCTTGGGTGTTCGCCAGGCATGCTTTCGAGGCGACCAGGCTTCAGGTAAGCGGCGGGAAACGCTTAGGCTTCCCCTGCGGATTGCACCCTTCACGGGACATCTCACAGGGTAGAAGGGAGAAGTCTGGAGAACTTCTCCCGGCCATTGGATCACGGTCACATGCAGAACTGCGTCACTCCCGCCCTTCGATCAGGGCCAACCGTCAGATCACGGATAATATCCTCGAACCTCAAAGCTGTATTTGGCTTGCCGGTCCTCGTGATGCGGCGTAGTTCGGACCTGTAATCGATCAGGTGAGTGTTGGCAGTGACCAAGAGCCTATCTGCATGCTGGATTGTCTCTGTACTGTTTCTTCTCTCATCGTGTGGTTGCGGCCCAGGCGAGGTCAATGTCGGGATCAATGGCGGAAGCATCTGCATGCCTGCGGACGGAGGAGATTCTGGTCGCATCCTGCTTCTGGTCTTTGCGATAGGCGCGGCCGTGGTGTTCGTGCGATCACGCTTCAAATAGGTTTGTCTGTCCTTGTGGCTCACAAGTCAGAAATCGGTCGCTGGGTCCGGGGAACATCTCGTTGGGAAGCAAGCGACCGAACTTGGTCAATTGTGTGAACCAGATAGTTTAGAAGGTTCAGAGTCTTGACAAGGGCACCTTAGTCAAGCCGCTCCAGATGGTACCTCTTGTCAAGTCCAGCTCCCTCAGCGTCTCGAGATAGGGGTTGCCAAGCGCCTCCAGCTCATCCGGCTCGGAGAAGCGACGGATCTGGACCTTGAGCTGGCATACGTCCTGTCCCTGACCAAGGGGCATCTTCCTTCCCATGCTCAGCAACTCTCTCAGAAGCGCGTTCTTTGCCTTGAACAGGTTCGAGTCCTCTGCGGCGCGGGCGTTGAGGAACGCCATGGTGTCGATCGGCAGGCCAGCAGGCAATCCCACAAAGGTCTCCTCACCGGTCTCCTTGTTGGTGTGATAGTAACCGACGTTCAGCCAGATCCTGGCGGAAGCTGTTGGGTCTTGATCCTTGCGGATCATGCTTCGGTTGCTGGTGGTCGTAGGGTTGAAAGTGGACATATGGGTTAGCTTTCATGCTTGTTGGGTGGTCGTGATGGGCAGCCTGACAGGGGATACCTGCATCAGCTGCCTCTCTGGCGGAGCCGCCAGGTGCGCTGGCTCCGTGGTCGGGTGGGAGAACTGGGCAATCACTCCCAGAAAAAACCGATGCCGATCCGCTCTCGCTCG
>NZ_JBLXFE010000034.1:0-19682 GCF_048262375.1 Roseovarius sp. | reverse complement strand
GCATTTCTTCGAACCATCCAAGCCCGGCCCAGAAGAACTGGTTATTCCCGAACGTGTCCTGAACGGAATAGTTGACCACGGTCATCAGCGGGATCACCGCCGAAAAGGCCACCAGAAGCAGCACAGGCAGGACGAGAAACCATGCCTTTTGATTGACTGTCTTTTCCATTACTTCGCCCCCTCCCCGGACGAGTGCGCCACGGGGCGCGCGATTTGTGCGGATGCCTGATCGAGGAAACGGTCAACCATTTGGATTTGGCGTTCCATGATCTGTTGCGGTGTCAGGATCGGACGGCCATCCATCACGCGGCCTCCCCGTTTACGCGCCAGTCATTGGCATAGACATTGACGCGGGTAGGATCGAATGTGACACGGTTCATATCGGCGCTGATATGGTCGTCTTCGCCCGCGATGATGTTGATATCGCTCCCGAAAAACTCTGCGCGGATGATCTTGTGGCGGCCCACATCCTCGACGCGGCGCACCTTGACGGGCAGGCCCTCGGTCTGGCTCAGCTTGGCGAATTCCGGGCGGACGCCGATCTCGACCTTGCCATCCAGCGGCTTGTAGCCCTGCGCAAGCTCGACATAGGAGCCGTTCACATAGGCCTTGTTGCCGTCGATCCGCGCCGGGATCACGTTCATGCCCGGCGAGCCGATGAAATAACCCACGAATGTATGCTCGGGACGCTCGAAAAGCTCTTCGGGCGTGCCGATCTGCACAACGCGGCCGTCATACATGACCACAACCTTATCGGCAAAGGTCAGCGCCTCGGTCTGGTCATGGGTGACGTAGATCATAGTATGCCCGAAATCATGGTGCAGCTGCTTGAGCTGTGTGCGCAGTTCCCATTTCATATGCGGGTCGATCACGGTCAGCGGCTCGTCAAACAACAGCGCGTTCACGTCCTTGCGCACCATGCCACGGCCCAGCGAAATCTTTTGCTTGGCATCGGCGGTGAGACCACGCGCCTTTTTGCGCAGCATCTCCTCCATGCCGATCATACGGGCGATTTCCTGAACGCGCTCCGCGACATAGCTCTCGTCCCGGCCACGGTTGCGCAGCGGGAACGCCAGATTGTCATGCACCGTCATGGTGTCGTAGACGACCGGGAACTGGAACACCTGGGCAATATTGCGTTCTGCGGTGGGGGCGTGCGTTACGTCCTTGCCATCAAACAGGATGCGGCCCTGGCTCGGGTGCAGAAGCCCCGAGATGATGTTGAGCAGCGTGGACTTGCCACAGCCCGACGAGCCCAGCAGCGCATAAGCCGCGCCATCGTCCCAGTCGTGGTTCAGTTCCTTCAGCGCAAAGTCGTCTTCGCTGCCGGGATTGGGCAGGTAGGAATGCGCGAGGTTATCAAGTGTGATCTTGGCCATGGTGTCCTCCCTCAGGCCGCAAGCGCATAGGCGGCAGGTGCCACCAGCTTGCCGTCTTCGCCAAAAATGTAGACATGGCGGGGGTCCAGCCAGACATCGAGCCGCGCGCCCAGATCCAGCTCATGAACCCCATGGATCAGCCCGACCCAGCGTTCGCCGAAATGGTCCAGGTGAACAAAGGTCTCCGACCCGGTCAGCTCGGTCACCGACAGTTTCGTGGCGAATTGCATCGCGTTCGCCGAATGCTGGCTGATCTCAAGATGGTTCGGGCGGAACCCTGCAGTGTAGCGGCCATCGGCCAATTCGGCGAGCTTGCCGGTTGCCGCGGTGCTCTGACCATCGCCGAACATGATGCGGTCGCCGGTCTTGGAAATCGGCAGGAAGTTCATCGGCGGGTCTGAGAACACCCGCGCCGTCGTGGCATCCACCGGCTGGCGATAGACCGACGGGGTCGGGCCGAACTGGGTGATGCGGCCCTCGGACAGGGTGGCGACATTGCCGCCCAGCAGAAGCGCTTCCTCGGGTTCCGTGGTGGCGTAGACAAAGATTGAGCCGGACGCTTCGAAAATTTTGGGAATCTCGACCCGCAGCTCTTCGCGCAGCTTGTAATCGAGGTTCGCAAGCGGCTCGTCGAGCAACACCAGACCGGCATTCTTGACCAGCGCGCGCGCCAGTGCACAGCGCTGCTGCTGACCGCCCGACAATTCCAGCGGCCTGCGCTCCAGCATCGGGGTCAGCTTCATCAATTCGGCGGTTTCACGCACGCGGGCGTCGACCTCGGCCTTGTTCACGCCCATCAGCTTCATCGGCGAGGCGATGTTCTCATAGACGGTCATCGACGGGTAGTTGATGAACTGCTGATAGACCATTGCTACCTTGCGGTCCTGAACCCGCTGACCGGTAACATCGTCACCGTTCCAGAAGACCTTGCCAGTGGCGGGCACGTCAAGCCCGGCCATCAGTCGCATCAGCGATGTCTTGCCCGACAGGGTCGGTCCAAGCAACACGTTCATTGTACCTTTTTCCAGCGTCAGATCCGTCGCGTAGATATGGGTCTGCCCCTCGACGATCTTTGATACGCCTTTCAGTTCCAGCGTCATCAGGTTCTCCTCCTTATTCCGCCGCCGCGGGTTTGGATTGGCGACGTCGCGCCATCCAGTCATCAAGTTTCTGGGTCTGTTCTTTTGTCAGCCGCAGCCCCAGCTTGTTGCGACGCCAGATCACGTCTTCTGCCGTGCGCGCATATTCATGTTTCATGAGCCAGTTGATTTCGGATTCGGTCAGGGTGGCGCCGAAATCTTCCCCCAAATCAGCAGCTTGCTCCGCATTTCCAAGAACTCCCGCCGCCTCGGTCCCATAGGCGCGCACCAAACGCCGCGCCCAGAAATCGCTGAGGAACGGGTAGCGTTTGTGCAGATCCGCCACCAGGCGATCCACGCCATCGACCGGGAAATCCCCGCCGGGCAGCGGCACGCCCGCGGTCCATTTGTCCTTGGGGAGCGTCAGGTGACCGCCGATCTTCTCCATCGCGCTTTCGGCGAGACGGCGATAGGTGGTGATCTTGCCGCCGAAGATGTTCAGCACCGGCGCACCTGCGCTGGTATCGACCTTGAGCGTGTAGTCCCGGGTGGCTGCTGTGGCACTGCTGGCCCCGTCATCATAGAGCGGACGGACGCCGGAATAGGTCCAGACCACATCCTCGCGGCTCAGTTCCTGCTTGAAATACTGGTTGGCAAAGCCCAGCAGATAGTCTTGCTCCCCGGGCGTGCATTCCGGTTTGACCGATGGGTCGGAATGTTCAGCGTCGGTCGTGCCAATCAGGGTGAAATCGGTCTCATAGGGGATGGCAAAGATGATCCGCCCGTCAGTGCCCTGAAAAAAGTAGCATTTGTCGTGATCGTAAAGCTTGCGAGTCACGATGTGACTGCCGCGCACCAGCCTCACACCTTCACGCGAATTCAGCCGGACCTTGGACTGGATGATGTCGCCCACCCACGGACCGCCGGCGTTCACCAGCATCCGCGCATAAAAGGTTTGCCTCTCGTTGTTTTCGGTATAGCGCGTTTCGATGCGCCAAATCCCGTTTTCGCTGGTCGCGCTGACGACCTGGGTTCGGGTCATGATATGCGCGCCACGCGCCTCGGCGTCGCGGGCATTGAGTACCACAAGCCGCGAATCCTCGACCCAGCAGTCGGAATATTCATACGCTTTGGCAAAGCGGTCCTGCAGCGGCTCGCTTTCCTTCGCGCCTCTCAGATCAAGCGTTGCCGTCCCCGGCAGAATCTTGCGCCCGCCCAGGTGGTCATACATGAACAGCCCCAAGCGGATCAGCCAGGCAGGCCTGCGCCCTTTCATCCACGGCATGAACAGGCCAAGCAATTTTGACGTCGGCGTGTCCGACTCAAACCTCATATCTTTATGATAAGGCAGAACAAAACGCATCGGCCAGCTGATATGAGGCATCGCCTTCAAAAGAGTTTCGCGCTCAATCAAGGCCTCTCGAACCAAGCGAAACTCGAAATATTCAAGGTAGCGCAACCCACCATGGAACAGCTTCGTGGAAGCCGAAGATGTCGCCGAAGCGAGGTCATTCATCTCGGCCAGCGCCACCGACAGCCCACGGCCTGCCGCATCCCGGGCAATACCGCATCCGTTGATGCCACCACCGATGATGAAAATGTCCGTGATTTCTGAGTCTGCTAGGTGCCTCACGCGATTCTCCTCCAAGCGCGTTTGTGTCACCTTTGTTACTCGTTCGCGAGAATTTGGCAACCATTTTTTTCGGTTCTGTTCGTTTTCGCGCTGTTTTTTGGAAAATCAAGGGCTTACCCAAGGTAATCGCGGCGTATCATGGGGCGTTTCTTTGCGATTGGAAGATTTTTGATTGCCCTTTCGTTCGATTTTCGTGATTTTCTGTCCTAGCGTGGTGCAGCTTCGGCAGCGAGAGCACCCTGGTGAAAGGACGATCATGTCACAAACATTCCGACATCCCGAAATTCTCGAAATCGCGCGCCGCGAAGGAAAAGTGACGGTCGAAGGGCTTGCCCGGCATTTCGACGTGACCCTGCAGACCATTCGGCGCGACCTGACCGATCTTGCAGAGGTGGGGCGTCTGGAACGTGTGCATGGCGGAGCGGTGCTTCCCTCGGGAACGGCGAATATTGGGTACGAGGAACGCCGCTCTCTCAAATCTGAGGCCAAAAGCGCGATGGCCCGCGCCTGCGCCAAGGAGATACCCAACGGCATTTCGCTTTTTCTAAACATTGGAACCTCGACCGAGGCTGTCGCTCGAGAATTGATGCATCACAAAAATCTGATGGTGGTGACCAACAACATGAACGTGGCCAATATACTGGCAGGAAACGGCGATTGTGAAATCATCGTAACCGGCGGGCAACTGCGGCGTGCCGATGGAGGGTTGGTCGGCAACCTGGCCACCGAGACCATTCAGCAGTTCAAGTTCGACTTGGCCGTTATTGGTTGCTCCGCTCTGGACCGCGAAGGCGATCTTCTGGATTTCGATATTCAGGAGGTTAACGTGAGCCGGGCAATCCTACGCCAGTCTCGCAAGACATTCCTCGTGGCAGATCAGACAAAGCTCAGCCGCAGCGCCCCAGCCCGCATTGCATCACTTGCCGACATAGACACGTTTTTCACCGATCGATCGCTACCTTCTGACTTAGCCGCATCATGTGACACCTGGAGAACAAAAGTGGTTGTTGCAAGTTGATGAGTTCCGATGGTTGAAATGTCGTGTAGACGCTGCTTTGCGCGGAGATGGGCTCTGTTGCACAAATTGGGCTACGCGACAGCGAGGATCATATCCATTTCACGAAGTCGGACGCGATCCGACACGCGGTCGACAAGGCCGACGACGCCATCTGCCGCACCTGCAAGGCTCGAATCTTCCATGAATGCTTGGGCAAGCCGGGTCCTGAGGCAGATGACGACGCATCCTGATTCAATAAACCCATGACGCGCCCGATCCGTCACAAAAATTTTACGGCAATCCCTGGACAATGCCGCCAATTCAGCAAGGTAAGGCGAAATTCGCAAATCATGTTGGGATCTCTTTCAGACGTCAAACCGATGCATTCCGTGCGCCCCTCTATTTCCCCTTAGTCTCGCGGCGGCGCAGCTTTAACTTTGGAGTCTGCATCAGATGAATGTCGGGTTCTCAAACCCCAGCAGAATCGACGCGCACGTGCAGCGAACGGCAGCTTTTCCCGAAGGAATGACCCAAGCTTCGCAGCCGCAGTATGCATCGGGTTTGACTAAGATCGAATGGCCAGAGGTGCGAAGATGGCACCGCTTCCCTCGCTGGCCGCGATCCTAGCCGCGGTGACGGCGGCCTCGATCCGGTCGCCGTGTTGGCCGAGGCCCGCCAGGCTCCAAAGATGAAAACCCATGCAAGCCCGCGTGATCGGGTGTAGATCGGCCGCCGCCGTCATCACGTCCAGCCATCCGCCCGCGCGATCTTCGAAACGCTCGACAGTGTCCTCGATATTCTCGGGATCACGGCGGTCCAGGAAGGCCGTCAGATCGGCCATCGGACCCGGACCACCGGTCAGGCGCCGAACAGACCATCCAACTCTTGCCAAAGCATTTGGGTCATCCTGTGCCCCTGAGAGCCGCATTGATACCCAGAGCGCCAGACGATCAGGAATCACGCGGTCCCCTTGCGAACCAGCTGAAGTCCGCCGCCTCGATCAGAGCGAGCCAGCCTTCTGGGCCGCGCAGCAGCCGGTCATCGAGAGCTCCCAAGCGTCCAGCCACGCGTGCCAGTCGCGCGGCGTGAACGCTTTCTGCCTTTGCCCAGTCATTGACGACAGCAGTTTTGGGCGGTTCCGCCCGCGGCCCGGGAGGCAAATCATCCGGTTCTTCTTCGAGCGGCTCGTGCAAAAACCAGAGATCGTCTTCGTGAGCCTCGTCATCCCCCTCGATAGTGATGAGGGGGTCATCGAAATCATCAGTGAAAGTAGATGCTTGCTGCTTCATATGTGCAAAGTACGCAGCTTTTGCACATTACCCAAGCGTCTTTGTGGCCGTTGCCCGCGCTCTTTATATAGTATGCACACGCGACTGTCGGCGGAACCTCTAAGATCGCGCTCAGTGCAAGGAAACCAAGGCATTGTACGCCAGCTCAACGAGAGAACACTTTCTTGCGTTCGCTTATAAACGGTCGTTTAGTAGCGATATCTTAAATTGAAAACGGGACGGTTTCATGCCCCTGTTAGGCTATGCGCGCGTCTCCACAGAGGATCAGACTCCCCTGCCCCAGTCTGAGGCCCTCCAATCTGCGGGTTGCGCCGAAATCTTCGAAGAGCACGCCTCAGGCGGCAATCGCGCCCGTCCGGTGCTTGCGCGGGTCCTAGAGCGCATTAGCAAGGGCGACACTCTGGTTGTCGTTCGGATCGACCGTCTTGCACGGTCTCTGTCGCACTTGCTCGAGGTAATCGAAAAACTGGAAGCCAAGGGCGCCTTCTTCCGCTCCCTGCAGGACCCCATCGACACTGCATCGCCGCAAGGCAAGTTCACGTTGCAGGTTCTGGGCGCAGCGGCCGAGTTCGAACGTGCCCTGATCCGTGAGCGCACCAAGGCCGGGCTTGCGTCGGCACGCGCCAAAGGGCGTGTAGGCGGCAACCCTGGACTTCGCGCCAAAGATCCCGCCGCGCTGCGCAAGGTCCGGCTGGCGCGACAGGACGGCTTCATGGAGCGCCTGAACGAGACTGCACAGGATTGGGTGCCCCATGTGCGCCGCTTGCGCCCCGATATGGCTTGGGAAGACGTCCTGCGGATTATCAATGGCCCCCTGCCCTCAGATCGCCATTGGACTCAAAGCCGCCTGCTCCGCGCAGTGAAAGCATATGTGCGCGACGGCTTTCTGCCCGATGAAGTGCTTGGCCGCGCCAGACGCCGCGAAACCGACGACCGCCTGCCTGCAATTGTGGCGGCCATCAAAGGTGCTGACCCCGAAATCACATTGCAAGCGATCTGCGACCGGCTGGAAGCTATGCGCGAACGCACTCCTCGAGGTCGCACGAGCTGGCAGCAGTCGTCGGTCAAAATGTTGCTGGAGCGCGCTGAAAGGCTGGGGTTGCTGAAGTCCGCGCATCAACAACAATCTTGATTATCTTCCACGCCATGGAACGATTGCAGCGTTGCAGGGCACTTTGCGGGTGTTTGAATGGGTTCACGACGCGCAACCGATGTTTCACGCGCAAGCCGTCGTGCAATTCCCCGCTCCTCAACGCTGGCACGCGGCGATCAGTGAGCCAGACACAAAGCTTCAGTCGGGCATGAACTTCAGGTGGCGTCGAATAGAGCTACTGCGCGCTCCCAGAGGTTTCCAATTGTCTCCATTAGCTGAAAATCGACTTAGCGAGGACCGTCACGATGATAGAGATCCCTGCCCTAGTATTTGCTACGACGGTTCCTGGATCTGGATCTTCGGAAGGCATCTGCCATCGAATATTCCAGGCGCATCTTCTAAACAGCAAAGCTGGGAGCAGTTTGCCATCTTACATTCGGTGACGGGAGCCATAGGTTGTGCAGACCCAAGAACGTGGCCCGCGGTTGCTTTGCAGTGTTCTCCGAAGCCATCTAGTAAGCGCATCAGCTTCTTTGAGTTTGAACTCATAATCCCTGTACATTCTCTGAAACCTTGAGTGGCGCGGATCATTTCTCCTCGTCCCTCAATAATTTGGTCTCATCGGATGGGTGTCGCGGGGTCGGTGAGGTGTGGTTGAATTCGTCGCGGAAACGCTGTGCCTCGTCTCGGATACTGTTCCCACGACGCAGGCAACAAGGATGCCCCCTACCCGGCTGGCGATCATGGATCCGTCAGCCGACAGGGCGTTGACCATCTTTACTCATGCAGCGCGTTTGGTCTGATCGTTTGGGCACGGCACCCAAGTATCAAAGTAGTTTTGAATATCGATCCAATTCGGTCGTGGATTGGCCGCACGACTGTCGGTGCATTGGCTGTTACGGCATGAGCCGTCGCTGTTGAGTAGCGAGGCGCTTGCGATACCCAGACTGCGCCAGATTGGCTCGTGAACCGTAAGTTTGTGCGTGCTGTTAACAGCTGTTAACTCGGGAGGGCGCGTGGCTTCCCTAGTAGCGCCTTGGCCCGACAACACAATTTGTGGATAAAATCCTTGACTTAACAGGGTGAATCACGGCCATTAGAGTCAAGTTGCGCAAATAAGCGCGTTCGAGCAGAGAAATTGCAACTATGTTTCAGACGGCACCCATCGAAGCGGCGTCCCAATCCGAGCTTACAAGCCAGATGGCCGCGCGTCTACACACGGCGCTCACGACGCATCTTCAACAGGCCTACGCGCCCGATCAGCGGAAAAATCTGAGACTATTCAGCGCAACAGAGACTGCTGACCTACTTGGCGTGACCGGTCAATTCTTGCGCAAGTGCCATAGCGATGGGTCGTTGCCTGAGCCGGAAGTCATCAAGAATGGACGGCGCTTTTATTCCGGGAACGAGATCCTGCAAGCGCGCCATTTTCTCGAGGCAAGCTCTCGAAAGCCGGGAAAATACCTTCCTGGGCGTCGCGAAGGTGACAAGCTGCAGGTCATTCAGCTGATGAACTTCAAAGGTGGATCTGCGAAGTCCACCTCTGCGATCCATTTGTGTCACTACCTTGCTTTGAGTGGCTACCGCGTGCTGGCGATTGACTTGGACCCACAAGGGAGCCTCACGGGCTTTTGCGGGATTCAAACTGAACTGGAGTTTGAAGGCGCGTCAATCTACGACGCGCTGCGTTATGACGATCCAGTGCCGATGTCAGAAGCTGTCGTGGAAACCTATTTCCCTGGCTTGCATTTGGCCCCTGCCCGCCTTGTGTTGAGCGAATTTGAGACTGAAACAGCGGTCAATGCGGGGCGAGGTGTCGCGTTCTTTGAGAAGCTCAGCCTAGCGATCCAGTCCGTCGAGAGTGACTACGATGTAGTTGTGATCGACAGCCCGCCAGCTCTGGGTTTTTTGACTCTGACCGGTCTTTATGCCGCGACCTCCGTTATCGTGCCGATGACGCCAAGCATGCTCGACCTTGCCTCTACACAGCAGTTTGTCGAGATGACATCTGCCTATCTTGGGGTGATCGAGGACACAGGCGTCAATCTCGATCATGACTTCTTCTCTTTTCTCATCACGCGGGACGATCCGAGCGATATTCCGAGTCAGCAGATCGTGAGCCTGATGCGGGCCCTCTTCCAGGATCGTGTCGTAGGAGCGACCGGACTGCGCAGTACGGCCATTGGCGACGCGTCAATGCTCAAGATGTCGATCTACGAGGTTGCACGATCCGAGATGACGCGGTCGACCTACGATCGGGCGAAGAACAGCATGGATGCTGTAGGTGCGGAGATCGCAGGGATGCTTCAACAGGCATGGGGGCCGTAGTCATGGCAATGGGGAAGAATAAAACTGGTATCATGGCCGCGATCACAGCCGCAAGTGAGGCGTCAAAGGAGGGTGCGTCCGACAGGGCCCATCGGACCTTGCCGAAGGGAACTATCGGTTCGGTCCGCGCCGGTCTCGGGGGCATTCAGGAAATCGACACTAGTTTGATCCTCGCCTGGGGTCCAAAAGATCGGCTGGATATCGAGTTAACAGCTGTTAACAGTGACGCGACAAATGAATCCATCCAGGACCTCGCCACCAGTATCGCTGAGTCCGGACAGCAAGTCCCAGTGCTCCTGCGTCCCTCAAAGGATCGTGACGGTCATTTTGAGGTCATCTATGGCCAGCGACGCATAGTTGCGTGTCGCCAACTGGGCTTGCCGGTGCGGGCTTTGATACGCACGCTCGATGACACCGATGCTCTCATGGCGAAGGGTCTCGAGAATGCCGGCCGTGCGGAGCTGAGCTACTACGAACGTGTTCGGTTCGCACAGGCGATCTTGGAGCAGGGATATTCCCGAGTGGAAGCATGCCAAGCTTTGGCGATCAGTAAAAACACTCTTTCGCAACTTGAACGCATCAATCGGCTTGTGCCTGTGGCGGTCGGTGAAGCCATCGGCGCGGCCCCAGGCGCAGGGCGCCCCAAATGGACGACCCTCGCAACAGCGTTCGAGAAGGAGCAACTTTCCGAGGAGCGTGTATTGGATGTGCTTGGTCAGTCTGGTGACCTTGATTCCGACGAGCGGTTGGAGCTCGTCATCAAGGAAATCGGCAAGCGAGGTAAGCAAGAGCGATCTGTCGAACAGCGCTCGCCCGTTCCCGGTGTGCAGATCAAGAGTGGAAAATCGGGACTCTCTGTAACCGTTAAGCGGGTAGGGGAGAACACAAGATTCGCGAATTGGCTGGATCAGAATCTGGACCAGCTCATTCAAGATTCCTTCGATCGGTTCCAATCAGAGAACCACGAAGGATAGCGGCGGTTAGCAACTGTTAACTGCCAAGACGGAGGCACTGAGCAGAAAGGAGGACGGCACAAAAGAAAAACCCTCGAAACCGAAGTCCCGAGGGCTGCTGCGCACAAGGCGCGATTTGTTTTGACACTACAATCTTAGCAGCCCGCGAATCGCTAAACAACGAAAAACGTCTTCGGACGAACAGGTTTTCTGTGCCTAGCTAAGAGATGACAAAATTCAATCATGCTCCGCATGGAGCGACTGGGACAGACATGCCTCAGAAGGGTGGAGGTTTGTCTAATACAAACCAACCCTCGGGGTGGCGCAAAGCGACGGCCGGACTGGCGGTTGCTGAACAGCACGCACAAGCTGGTGAAAGAGCAGCCGTGCCCAAGACACAGGCCTTTGTCGCCGTTAAACGCGTTGGTGCGCATATAGGCCTAAAGGCTGGCGACATGCTGCTACTCGACACGCTTGGGGCCTTCACACAGGCCCAGGACTGGGAGGAGGGACAGCGTCCGATCGTCTGGGCTTCCAATTCTTATCTGATGGAGCAAACAGGCTTCTCGCTCTCGGCGCTCAAGCGCCATGCCAGGCGTCTGGCCGAGATCGGCGTGATTGCCTTCAAGGACAGTCCAAATGGCAAGCGATGGGGCCACCGGGACGCTGACGGTCGTATCCTCGAGGCTTACGGATTTGATCTGTCGCCGCTGTCGGCTCGCGCCGAAGAGTTTGAGCATCTCCATGCCCAACTACAGGCTGAACGTGAACTCTGCCAGCGCCTGAAGCGCCAGATCACAGTTGCGCGCCGAATGATCCGCGCAAGGATCGAAGCGGCCCAGGGGGGTGCTCTGAGTGGCCCCTGGACACAACTCTCAAGCCTCTTTGAGGATCTTCTGCACCGCTTGCCACGCCGGAACACGGCCTCTGAGGCGCTTGAGCGGCTCCTAGGTTGGTTCAGAGAACTTCAGGAGCGTGTCGAGGCGACCTATCTCAAGGCAGTTCGAGCGGAGGAAGTTGTGGAAAACACCGCCGAATCCACCGAACAAGTCAGTGAAAAGACTCTAGAAATGGACCCCAGGGAGGTCATTTCTGAACCTCATATACTAACTACAAATCAACTTAATCCTGTAATCTGTAAGTCCTCTGAAAAAGAGAACGCGGCGGCCGTGTTGCCAAATGCCCCACCGGAAGAGAAGGTCGATAGGGAACTGGAAGACTGGGTGGTTGAAACACGTAGGAAACGTGGTGCAGCGCTTGATTTGCCGACTGTGATGCAGGCTTGTCCTGAATTCGCGTCCTGGGCCCGCAATATGGGCGGGTATTTGAAGGATTGGGGCGATCTGCATCGGGTTGTCGGGCAGCTAAGGCCGATGATCGGTATCTCAGAGCACGCTTGGAACCTCGCTCAGGACCGTCTCGGGGCCCAAGTCGCGACAGCAGCGCTCGTTCTCACGTTTGACAAACATTGCGCCGGCGAAGTGGCGTCTCCGGGTGGATATCTGCGGGGTATGGTCGAGAAGGCTGGGGCAGGGGAGCTGCATCTAGAGCGTAGCTTCTATGGCCGGTTGAGCGGACAGGCGGCGTAATGGGATGGGTAGCAGGTGTCCCGCATCTGAAGTTCCAAGTCGAGCATGCGGAGATTGCCGCCCTTATTCTCCGCGCTGTCTGCGGTGTTTGTTATTGTCTTGCGGAGATTGTGCCGTATAATCTCCGCAAAGAGTGCGTAAAATATGACCTACATTCACGAACTCCCTGATTGGCCCCAGTTTACCTGGGATAAGGCCACGCTGTCGTCCCAACTTGCTGCGGTCCGTCACCGCCAAGGCAAGCTCTTGGGGCGCATGGAGGGTCTTGGCTTTGATCTTCGCAACGAGGCGATGCTCAGAACACTGACCAGTGATGTCGTGAAAAGCAGCGAGATCGAGGGGGAAACGCTCGACAAGGATCAGGTTCGATCGTCTATCGCAAAGCGGTTAGGTCTGGAAATTGGCGGACTGATCCCGTCTGATCGCCATGTTGATGGTGTCGTCGAGATGATGCTGGACGCAACCCAAGCGTATGACCAGCCACTGGATGCGGAGCGTCTGTTCGGCTGGCATGCGGCTCTCTTTCCAACCGGGCGAAGCGGAATGACACGGATCAGGGTAGGGGGGTGGCGTGACGGTCCCATGGAGGTTGTATCAGGACCTTATGGTCGCGAACGCGTGCATTTTGAGGCGCCAGACTCCGAACGGTTAGACCTTGAAATGGCGCGCTTCCTGACCTGGTTTAATCAGTCCTCCGAGACGGATCCCGTCATACATGCCGCCATCGCCCATCTGTGGTTTGTCACCATCCACCCCTTCGATGATGGCAACGGCCGCATCGCGCGGGCGATCGCAGACATGGCCTTGGCGCGATCCGAAGGCAGCGCGCAGCGCTTCTACAGCATGTCGACGCAAATCCGACAGGAGCGGAGCGATTATTACGACATGCTCGAGTCGACGCAAAAAGGGGGGCTTGATGTCACGGCGTGGCTCGTTTGGTTTCTGGCTTGCCTTGACCGCGCATTTGATGGGGCCGAAATCATCCTTGAGGCCGTGTTCAGGAAGGCGCGGTTCTGGGAGAAATATGGAGCGGCAAACATGAACGACCGGCAGCGGGACATGCTCAACCGCCTTTTGGATGGGTTCGACGGAAAACTCACAACGTCGAAATACGCGAAAATCGAAAAGTGCTCACAAGATACGGCATATCGCGACATCCTCGATCTCATCGACTTGGGCGCCCTGGCGAAAGATGAGGCTGGTGGACGTAGCACCAGCTATTCCCTGACAGCGACCTAAAGAGGTTTGACACAGGCGTGGTACGCCAAAAGTGCACCCCGTGAACATGTCAGCCGATCACCTCACATACGTGACAGCCTCTCTTCGTCATCCACAACTTCCAAAGAACCTTTATTGTCAGTCCAGGCCCACAGGACGATGTTGAAGTCCGACGACGACGCGCCCTTCGCAAAACTCTTGATCAGGAGCCCCGCGAACCGATCTGCTATGAGAGCACTTGCTAAGTCCTGTGTCGGCACAGGTTGGCCATCGAGCATCTTCATGCGCCATGCAGGGTCGGCAATCATCGCCGCTGTCACGCCATACCGTTCAAGTCCGTCCTGATCGCGGGTATCGAAAATGGGCCCAAGGTCGGCCTTGTAGGACACCAGAATCGTGGGTTGCAGGCTGCCGACCTGGTTGGCTTCTCTAAGAGCGGTTGCCGGATCCAGCGAGGTGTAGAGGGCAGGGGTGCCCTTTGCGTTGAAGCGCCCTCCAT
Organism: Roseovarius sp.; assembly: GCF_048262375.1. GTDB lineage: Bacteria > Pseudomonadota > Alphaproteobacteria > Rhodobacterales > Rhodobacteraceae > Roseovarius. Next base: position 5,625 of record NZ_JBLXFE010000034.1, on the reverse strand, counting down.
AGAGTTCAGCGCCTCGTCCGGACAGAGGTTCACGCGCATAGACCGGGTTCAGGGCACGATAGAGTGGCCCTGTATAGCGCCCATCTTTCAGCGGCATCAGGCAAAGACGCCCGCATCGACTGCATCGATGTATTCCAGAACTTGCTGAGCTTTGCCTTCCTGCACCAGCTGCATGGCTGTCTGGCCATCAAAGCCGGGCAGGGGCTCTGATCGGTACCATGCATAGGCCATCAGTTCCGAGCCGAAGCGGGGCTCGACTTTGTTCAGCACCTCTACCAATTCGCGCAGGCGGCGCTGCGTCTTGTCCGAACCGATGCGGGTTCGCCTCTGCAACGCGTCTTTGCCCAAGCCGACGGTCAATGCGATCTCTTCTGCTGATGTGCGTAGCACCGCGGCGATCTTGCGCGGTTCGAATTGCCCGGCTTCAGCAAAGTTCGTGATGTGCATGATCTATGCTCCTACAGTGATGCTGACGGTATATAGCGGCAATATTGCTGAAATTCAAGCTGTCAGGAGGTAATGTGACTTCGTTTCCCATGCTAATCCGTAACGCTGCATTGCTTTGAACGTCGGAAATCCTGATTTTCGAGCCTGAGAAGTTGCAGTAGGAGCGTTCTTTGCCGATCGAGAAAATCGGATAAGTTATTGATAATATACCAAAGACTGCGGCAGTCGGATCGGGGTTGCATATATGGCTTGCCGATCTTGGACCGGAACCGGCACTTACAGCATGCAGTCACTGGGATCCGCGGTGGTGTCGGACCCTCGGCAGTTACCAGTTACCCCGGACCAGTTGGCTGGTGAAAAGGGAAAGTGGACTTCGGGTTTTGTGACTGACGGATGAGGGCCTTTGGGGTGCCTCGGACGGGTCCGGACCGGGTTCCGGTCTGCCGTTCCGGATGAAGGGCATTCACATGCAACCAGGTGTCTTGCGCGTGCTGCGCGCGACCAATGCCTCTTGGTGGCGGCACAGAGAGCTGCGCCGAACTGGCCATACGGCGCTGGCACAGCGGCTCGAACGCCAGACCGTCCTGCGTGATCTCGGCTATCTGAAGCAGGCGGCGTCATTGCCAAACGCGCATGTGATCTGCGGGGAGGGTGGGACATTCCTCCATCTCGGTTGGACCACCGTGTCGACCTTCGCGCCGATCGAGCGCTTTCCCTTGGCCTCTCTTGCGGTCGCACGAGGGACGCCCTTCATCGATATCCGACCCGTCACGGATGTCATTGCCTTCGCCAACCTGCCGCCGGTGGCGCGGGACGGATCGGTCGACCCTGACCATTCGGGTCCCGGCGGGTCTGTCTCGCTGACCAGCTACATCGACATGGTCGAAGAGCTCGGCGCGAGCATCACCAACGATCCACGGCCCTGTCGGTCAACCTAGTCGCCACACCCTCTCATCAACACTCGAAAGGAGGCCAGCCATGGCCCGATCCCGCATGCCCAAATTCGATGCCTCCGAGGTCATCACCAACGAAATAATCCGCATCATCGAGCGCGGCGTCCTGCCTTGGCGCAAGCCCTGGACGGCAGGCGGCAGCTCGCGCCCCCTGCGCGTGTGCGGCGACCCTTACCAGGGCGTGAACAAATTCCTGCTGACAATGCGCACCGTGATGGCGGGCCACAGCTCGCCCTTCTGGATGACGCTTCCGCAGGCCAATGCTTTGGATGCAAAGGTGCGTAAAGGCGAGAAGTCCTCCGTCGTCGTCTATTACGGTCAAAGCCGGAAAGACGCAGGCGGCCAGGAAGACCAAGAGGAGAGCGATGACCGCTACGAGGCATCCCGCATCTTCCGCTTCCAGAAATCCTACCGCGTGTTCAATGCCTGCCAAATCGAGGGCCTGCCTAATAGCTTCTATCCCGACCCGGAGCCCGCGCCCGAGCATTCGCCCTCCGAGCCCATCCCGCACATGCAGGCGTTTTTCGACGCCATCGACATCACGACCGTCTTCACAGGGACGGAAGCATACTATTTGCCACCTGTAGACAAGGTGTTCATGCCATCCATTTCGCGGTTCGAAAACCCGCGGAACTTCTACGGGGTCTGGGCGCATGAGCTCGCCCATGCCACCAAGGCGCGCCATCGGCTGAACCGCGACTACGGTCACTCGCGCTTCGGCAACACGGCCTATGCCCGCGAAGAGATCGTCGCCGAGCTGACCTCGGTGTTCCTTGGCCAGACGCTCGGCTTTACGGCCCATACGCTCGAGCTGAACGCGGCGTATCTCTACAATTGGCTGCGCGTTCTGCGCTCGGACAAGAACGCGATCTTCAAGCACGCCGCTGACGCGCAGCGCGCCTGCGACTACCTGATCGCTCGGTCGGAGGCGGGCAGGGCAGGGGAGGTCGATCAGGCCGCCTGACCACAGGGAGAACGGAGACGCCCATGTCACGCAAGGAACCCAAGACGCTGCGAGTGGCCTGCTTTGAAGGTGGCCGCCGCAAGATCATCACCTTCAAACGCGGAGCATATTGGTGGAGCCCATCCGAGGGCGCCTATCCACTCTCGGCAGCGCTCGAGACCATCAAGGAACAGGGCGGCTGGATCGAAACCATCTCCAACCCGAATTACAGACCCAAGGGGCTGTTCGGGTAGGGCGCCTTCGGCCTCGATTTATCCGCCGTGCGGAAAAGGAAAAGTAGGCTTTGGATTGGGTGTTTCAACTTCACAGAGGATTGCCCCATGAGCATCACCGCACAACCCCAGACAGACCGCCCTAATCCGAGTGTGATCGCGGCGCAGAACGATGCGTTTCGCAAGCTCGCTTGCCTCGGGGTGCCGCCCGCGCAGCCCATGCAGGGCCGCATGCATGTCACCCGATCGCTGATGGAGGCCGGCGACGGCTTCATGGCCGACGCGGTGAAGGCCACGGGCATGTTCGAGACCTTCGATCCCGAGAACGATCCCGAAGGATGGCATGATTTCGGGGCGGTCGAGATCCGGGGCGAGACCGTGTTCTGGAAGATCGATCTCTATGAAGCAGACTCGGATTTCCGCTACGGGGCTGAGACCCCGGACAATCCTGCCACCACCATGCGCGTTTTGACCATCATGCTGGCGCGCGACTGGTAGGGCAGGGGGCACCTCCAAACCTGATACCTCAAGCGATGAAGGCCCGCTGCTCCCTCAAAGGGAGAGTGGGCCTTTTGTCGTGGTGATCCCTGAAGGCGGGGATTGGTCACGCGCGTGATGGCGCGGGCCGCATCTAACTCACCAAGAAGGATATCCCATGACCGCAAGTTTCAATCCCGCTTCCGTCGCCATCGGCGATCTGACAGCTCACCCCGCCAACGTGCGCAGCAACTCCCCGGAAACCTACGACCCCGAGAACATCGCGAATCTGAAAGCCAGCATCGCTGTTCTGGGCCTGCTCCAGCCTCTCCTGGTCCAGAAGATCGACGGCAAATATGCCGTGTTGGCCGGTGGCCGGCGCCTTGCCGCGCTGAACGAGCTGGTCGCGGACAAGGCCGCCAAGGGGTTCACCGCGAAGACGAAGATCGACTGCCGCCTCGTGCCGGAAGACTGTGACGTGACGACGGCGCTGTCGCTTGCCGAGAACATCACACAAGCCCCGATGAACGCCATCGACGAATTCGAGGCCTTCGCGCGGATGATGGAGGTCGACGGCCAGACGCCCGATACCATCGCCAAGACATTCGGCACCACGGTTGCCGCCGTCAAAGGCCGGTTGCGCTATGGCCTGATCCACCCCGACATCCGCGCGGCTGCCCGGGCCAAGACGATCACGCTCGATACGATGAAGGCTTTTGCTGAGCATCCGAGCCAGGAGGTGCAACGTGAAGTCTTTGAGGCGCTCACCAAGGAGGACAGCTACCTGCAGGCCTACACGGTGCGGCAGGCGCTCAAGTCGCGTGGGGTGCAGGTCAGCGACGATATCGGGGCATTCGTGCGTGAGGACTATGAGGCGCGCGGCGGGGCCATTGCGGCTGACCTTCTGGAAGAGCATTCCGTGCTCGAGGATGCGGCGCTGGTCGAAACCATCCTGCTCGAGAAGCTTGGGGCCGCCGCCGAAGTGGCCCGCGCAAAACTGGGCTTTGCCTGGGCCGATGCGATGGTGCGCTATGATTATGCGACCATGGCCGACTATGGCCGCGTCTATCCCGGCCCGATCGAGCCGGATGAGGCTGCCCAGAAGCGCATCGACGAGATCACCGCCGAGCTTGAGAAACTGCAGCTCGAGATGGAGGATGAGGGGCTCGAAGACGACGCTTACAATGCGCTCTACGACCGGGTGGACGCTCTGGAAGAGGAAGCCCGCGATCTACAGGAGGCCTACAGCGCCGAGGATCTCGCCCGTGCAGGCGTGATTGCGTCTTGGTCGAACGGGCAGGTGACGCTCCATGTGGGCCTCGTGCGCCCGGAGGACACCGTCAAAAAGGAGGGCGCGCGCGGCTCCTCGGCCAACACGACCGGAGAGGAGTCCCCGGACGCCGGCGAAATCACCTATCCGGCCTCGCTGGCAGAGGACCTCAAGACCGAGCGGGCCATGGCCCTTGGCGCCGCGATGGCGCTGCATCCCGAGGCCACGCTCGATCTGACGCTCTTCAAACTGGTGAGTGATGTTCTGACCAGCGGCATGAGCGTCACGCAGGCGATCAAGATCGATGCCCGCAAGGAATACCGCAGCCATGCCAAGATGGACGAGATCGACGAGACCTCGCTCGAGCAGGTGGCGGCGGCGCATGAGGCGCTTGATCTGTCCTGGCTAGATGACGCCCGCGCGCCCGCTGATCAGTTCGCGGCGTTTCGCGCGCTGGAGACAGGGGAGAAGGCCAAGCTCGTGGCCTATGCCACGGCCAGCACCACGCAGTCCTGCTTCGCGCGGGATCGGCAGCGCGACAGCCTGATGCATGACTTCGAGATCGAGATCATGCCCGACATCCGCGCCCATTGGACGCCGAACGCGGCGCTGTTCAATCGCTTCAAGAAGGCCTGGCTCCTGAAGATCCTCGGCGAGGATCTGGGTCTGGTCCAGGAGGCGGTGACGCTGGCCTCATCGAGCAAGAAGGAGATCGTCGCCTTCTGCGACAAGCTCTTTGCCGAACCCTTCGCCACGCTGACGGATGCACAGCGCGCTGCCGTGGCCGCCTGGTGTCCGCCCATGATGCAGACCGCCGGTGTCGCCTGTGATGAGGCGGAGCCCACCGTGGAAACTCCGGAGCCTGCCAGCGAGGCCGCGCAAGCGGCCTGAGTCCTCACGCGACCCGCGCGAGGCCCAATGCCCGCGCGGGTCCATCTTCCCACACCGAACCGAAAGACATCCCCATGGCTATTCTCAAGTTCTCTGCCTCAGCCGTTGCGGCGCAGATCGCCCATGCGCGCGCTTGTAAAACCTTCCTGCCCAACTGGAACGGGCCCGTGGACAGGCCGGCCCTGATCCTCATCGTCGGCAATGGTGTGCATCTGCGCTCGAACGGCATCGATGGCACGACCACCCGTATCGTTACCACCGAACAGGCCGATCCGTCCTTTGCCTTCGCCGATGGCATGAACCCGTTTCGGGACACCGACTGGATGGCGCAGCGCCGCATGGCGTTTCGCGATCTGACCGGCCAGTTCTACACCGACATCCTCGACGATGTGCAGGTGCTCATCGACCGGG
>NZ_JBLXFE010000033.1:0-19949 GCF_048262375.1 Roseovarius sp. | reverse complement strand
TGACCCACGGCAGAAATCAGCACGTGATTTTGGTCCGGCCCCGTTTGTCAGATCCCCTTGGATGCAACAGATGCAACAGATGTTACACATGGATTCATTAAGTCTCTCACGCGCGCGCGTGAGGAGAACTACGTTTTCTTCTGTAACATCTGTCGCAACGCGGGCGGCGATGCAGCGCAGATGCCCTAAGGCGGGAACGTTTGACATGGTGATCAATCGTCGAGTGTACTGAACACCCACGGTTTTGAGGCAGCGGGCACATGGGTCACACAACGCTCGGCGTACTGCCACGGACGCGGTACTGGAAGGATGTAGCAGAACTGCTTGCAGGGCCTGCCGCGAGCCATGAAGTATTCGCAGCCAGTGCGCGGGCGGCAGAAAAGGATCTGCTTCGCGCAGCGAATGATCCGGTATTCATCGAAGCTGTTCGCCTGCTACTAGCGATCCCGGCCGCCGCGCGGGCACCCGATTTTGGCGATGCCTTGAGAGCGCAGGAAATGGCGGTCCCACACGGGCCCGAGTTGCTCGACATTGTCACTGCAACCAGCCGGCGGCTGGATCAGGTTCGGACAACGCATGGCGGAAACACCGATCTTGGCGAACTTGCTTCAAGGGCCCTTTCGGCCACGCTGACCACCGCCATTGGGGATGCCTTGCCCGGGCTGTTCGCAGCGACACCCGAGGATGTTCAGGCGGCCGCCCGCAACCTGTCCTGGAACAAGAGCGTCGCCGAATACGCGAGAAGCTTCTTCGGCAGTCTGGCAGCAGGAAGTTTGTCCTACTGGCTGGATCGCACGCTTGACCGTGAGATCGGCAACGGACGTCGTTTTGAAAATGTGTCTGCAAGACAAGCTTTCCAGAGCGAACTGGACCATTTTGCATGGGAATCCACGCGCATAATTCGTGAGTTTTCCGGCGGGTGGTATGGCAAGACCCTGCATCGCGACGGCGGCTTCAGTTCCATTGAGGCGGCGCGTTTTGGCCACGTCGCCCTGAAGAAGATCGTCGATGACCTGAGAACACGGCAGGTGCATCGTGCATGAGGCTGTCGTCAGGGCCGGTGCGAGACAGGACCCGATCCGGGTAAGGTTCGAGGGTCCTCAGAAGACGTTTGAGCTTCAAACCGACCTCATCCGCGCGAGATGTCGGACAGAACTCGATCCACTGAACATCGATCTGCTGGAGATCGCTGCAACGGTCTTTGCTGCGGACAGTGCAGTGAAGCGTAGCGGAGCGACCCGACCCGGTATGGGAAGGGGCTGGCGGCGAACTTTTGAATTCACGATCCCGGTCAGAAATCCGGAATTCTGGAACCGTCGGGAGGTCCAGGAAGCCCTGACTGACGCAGTCAGTTTCCTGACCGAGGATCAAGTGAGCTTTGCCTTCGTTCGGAAGCCGCTCGACATGGCTCGGCAACCTTTCCTTGATCTTGACCCTGCCGGCGCGACCTTCGACGCCGAGGAGGTCATTCTGTTTTCCGGCGGTCTGGATTCATTTGCCGGAGCTCTGGAAGCGCTGACCGCGTCCCAAAAGAAAGTCATCCTTCTAACCCATCGTTCTGCGCAAAAAACCATCCCGCGCCAAGTCAAGCTTGGCCGGTATCTTACGGACAGATTTCCTGATCGGGTCTTGCATGTCCATGTCAAGGCGCGCCGCAACGGCCAAGAGGCCAGCGACTCGTCGCAGCGCTCCCGGTCTTTCCTGTTTGCCGCACTTGGGCAGTTGGTGGCACGGTCGTTTGGTGCCAGACGCCTGAGTTTTTATGAGAATGGGGTGATCAGTCACAATTTGCCGATCAGCCAGCAGGTTGTGGGCACGATGGCCACGCGGACGACCCATCCGCTGTCTCTCCGGAAGCTCAACGCACTCATGGAGCTGCTTGGCCCCGGCCACATCCCTATCGACAACCAGTATCGCTGGCTGACCAAGCGAGATGTTGTTGAGCGAATCGCGCAAAATGGCGGGCAAAAACAGATTCCGATCAGCGTAAGTTGCACAAGTATCCGCGAGCAGACAACGCAGCACACCCATTGCGGGACATGTTCGCAATGCCTCGACCGGCGCTTCGCGCTTTTGGCGGCGGGCTTGGAAGAATACGAATTCAACGAAGACTACGGCACTGATGTGCTCTTTGGTGGTCGCGACAAGCTGAGTTCGCGGACCATGGCCGTCGAATGGACCCGTCACGCCCTCGGCCTGTCGAACCTCGACCCTTGCGCTTTCATGACGAAGTTCGGCGTCGAGTTTGCGCGTATCGCAGAGGGTCATCCTGATCAATCCAAGCGGGCGGCTCTGGAGCAATGTGTCACGATGCACCAGCGGCATGGCAAGAATGTTCAGCAAGTACTGGAACAGGTGCTGCGCGATCGATCGTACGACATCCTTCATGGGACCCTGCCAAACACGTCGCTGATAAGCCTTTTTCTCACGCAATCAGGATCGGGTATCAGTCCCGTTTTGACAGATCCCAAACCGACCGCCTCCCGCATTCCAGCAACGAGCGCCGCTGACGAAATAGATCAGGTTCCCGACCCCGATGCTCCGCTTCGGGTTGCCTTTGCGGACGAGGACGGCCGCCCGGTGGTCAGGATTGAGGGGCTTTGTGTTCTGACCGGCGCCCAGGCAAAACTGCCGACTGCGTTGAAGCCTACCTTTCTGGAGGACCTGGCTAACCGATTGCCGCCGGAAGATCACCGCTATGTCGCCTCAGGCACATTGGCTGCGCAGCAGGTGGTATCCAAGACGGTTATCCGACAACAGGTTACCCGGTGCCGTCAGATGCTCGATGAGAGTTACCAAATGTTACACGGTAGGGAACTGGGCAAGGACCGGTTCATCCAGACGCGGACACCAAAGGGTTATCGTCTTGCGCCGACAATCATCCCGGTGCGTGAAGACGAATCGTAGTTCGATCGTTTCTTTCGACGAAAGCTGAGCAAGTGTGCTTGTCACGTCATTAAATTTCTTGTCACGCCGTGGGGGCTTGACGGCATCGAAATGGCCGTAACCGGACCTTCGTCAGTCACGCCAGCATCAAATCCTGTCACGTCGGTGCCGACGAATTGTGCCCGTGGGGCCTTTATCCTGTGGGCAAACCCGCAATCCGTCAGGGCAGCCCTATGCGCAAGAACACACACATACCCTTCCATGAGAGACCATCGTCCAGCTTTGTCACCGAAGCGACGCTGGCACGCCATTGGGATCTCTCATGCCGCACTCTGCAGCGGTGGCGTAGCCTGGGTGAGGGACCACCATTCAGCATCATCGGAGGATCCGTCCGATATCGCATTCAGGACATCCTGGACTTTGAGCGCCGACACCGTGGCGGCATCGGAGGCTGGGAATGACCTCTATTTGTCCTGCGCCCAAGATCGACGTCGAGGTCATCAAGATTTATTGCGACACCGTCTTTCGGTATATTGAAGGCAATGTCCCAATCCGGATGATTGCCGAAACCGGCACTCCCCCCAAGAAACCGAAACAGTGGTTTCCGAATGTAGATCAGCTGGCCGATCTGCTGGCGGGCAAGGCGGGCTCGGCGGCGCAGAATACCTGTGGCGTCTATGTCGTGCCCTGCACTGTCGGATCAGGCACATCCGCCCGCGTCGAACACATTCTCCAGACCTGCGTGGTCGTTATCGATTTCGACACGGGCGATATCGCCGGCAAGTGTGACCATGCCGTCCGCCACCTGGGCACCCCCACGCTGGAAGTTGCATCCGGCGGGATCACCGAAGCCGGGCAGACGAAGCGCCATCTCTACTGGCGCTTGACGGAGGTTGCCTCCGGCGGTGATCTCGAAAGGGTTCGGGTCCTGCGCGAAGCCCTTGCGGTCAAGCTCGGCGGTGACACATCCTTCAAGAGCCTGGCCCAGCCCATTCGTGTTGCAGGCACAATCCACGGCAAGAATGGCGTCAAGGCACCCGTCCGGATTCTCGCAAAAAGCCCTTTTGAATACGAGCTGGCCGAACTCGAGGAGGCCGCCCGGGACATGCCCGCGCTGGAGAACCGGCCGATCATCATCGACGCCTGTCACAATGGCAAGACCGGTCCAAATCCAGCGGACCTGGCGACCCGCCGTATCCATGCTGGCGGCATCGATGGCCTGACCCGCTTCGAGGCGCTGTCAAAGGTGATTGGCCACTGGATAGGCAATTCAAGACGGAAAGCCTGCTCGCTCGACGATGCGTGGACAGCTGTTCAGGACCACAACGCTGCCATGATTGTCCCGCCTTGGAAGGAGGACAGGCTCCATCGTGAGTTCGAAGCGCTGCTGGCTCGGGATATCCGCCAAAACGGTCCCATGCCTACTGCCACTGGCAAGGACGTGCCTTACGATCTCGCCCCGGACAACAGCGAGGATGCCATCGCCGAATACTTTGCTGACAGGCATGGGAAAGACTGGAAGCACGTCGCGCAATGGTCGACCTGGTTTCAGTGGACGGGTCAGGTCTGGTCGCGCGATGAGACCGGCACCGCGCGCGAGCTGGTGCGCATGATTTGCCGAAGCTCCGCTGCACAATGTGTTCGCCCTGCCGAAGCTCGCCGTATCGCCAGTGATCGGACGATCACTTCCAGTCTCCGCATAGCGGCCAGCGACCCGCGCATGGCTGCACGGACCTCGGACTGGGACGCGCATCCGATGTTCTTGAACACACCTGCTGGCATCATCGATCTCGAAACGGGCGAGATCCTACGACACGATCCGGCGCTCTTGCTGACCCAGATGACCACAGCCTCACCCGCGGGTGATTGCCCTTTGTGGCGCGCCTTCATCGGAGAAATCACCGGAGGCAATTCGGAGCTGCAGGCCTACCTCCGGCGCCTCGCAGGCTATTGCCTGACCGGCTCGACGCGTGAACAGAGTTTCGCCTTCCTGCATGGCGACGGTGCAAACGGAAAATCGGTGTTTCTCAGCACAATTGCCCACGTTCTCGGCGACTATGCCGCTACAGCAACGCTTGACGCCTTCATGTCAGCCCACGGCACGCGACATCTCACGGAACTTGCCGGGCTCCGTGCCGCCCGCCTGGTCTTGGTGCCCGAAACGGAACAAGGTCGCAGCTGGGCCGAGGGTCGCATCAAGACCATTACCGGCGGCGAAAAAGTCCGCGCCAACTTCATGCGTCAGGACCACTTCGAGTTCACACCGCAGTTCAAACTGGTCATTGCCGGCAATCATCGCCCCCACCTTGTGGGATGCGGCGAAGCGATGCGGCGGCGCCTTCATCTGATTCCGTTCACAGTCACCATTCCAGCAGCGCGTCGGGATCTGCAACTCGTCGAAAAACTCAGGGCCGAGCGTGATGGCATCCTGCGTTGGATGATGGAGGGCTGCGCGGACTGGCAGCGCATCGGCCTCGCACCGCCCGATTGCGTGCTCGAGGCCGCTGAGAAGTACTTCGAAGATGAAGACCTGGTCGGACAGTGGATCGCAGAAAAATGTTCCGAGGGCCCGAAACAACGCGCATCATCCAAATTGCTGTTCTCCAGCTGGAAGTCCTGGGCCGAAGAAACAGGGTGCCCGCCTGGGTCCTCCAAATCCCTGGGTGACGCTTTGCGGCAGCGCGGATTTCGGCAAGCCACGGTCAACAGGGCACGGGGCTGGCTTGGCCTGTCAATTCGCCGAGGCACTGCAGCCGAGGGGGCCTCCGAATGAGCCATTCCCAGGCATTTGGACCCAACCCGATCAAACCGCACCTTCTGACCCCCAAGGAACGCCGCGCGGCGCTTTGCAAGATCCTTGCCCTCGGGCTGATCCGGCTGCGGATGCGTGATGGCGTGCAAGTATCTGCGTCTGATGGAGAATTTCCGCTACACAATCCGGCCGACCAGAGCGGTCATGCAACTTCGCATAAGGAGACCCCATGACCCAGGACACGATCCCCGCGCGCCTCGCCGCGCTGAAATCCACCCCTACGCCGGAACTGAAATCCCAGTGGCGTGAACTGTTCGACAGCGAACCGCCGCCCTTCAACCGCCGTTACCTGGAAAGCCGCTTGGCCTACCGCATCCAGGAACTGGCCTATGGCGGGCTGAAGCCCGAGACCGTGAGGCGCTTGGAGCGGCTCGGCGAGGAACTGGACGGTGGCGACCGCAAGATGAGCCGCATCCGCGCGGACGCCATGCCGATCACCGGCACACGGCTGATGCGCGAGTGGCAAGGTGTCGAGCACGTCGTCACCGTCCTTTCCGACGGTTTCGAATGGCAGGGGCGGCCCTACAAGTCGCTCTCCGCCATCGCACGGGCCATCACCGGGACCCGCTGGAACGGTCTCGTCTTCTTTGGGCTCAAGAGGCAGGGAGGCCGGGTATGACCACGGTGGCTGACAAATCCAAGGTTGTCCGGAAACTCCGATGCGCGGTTTACACACGCAAGTCCTCAGAGGAAGGGCTGGAGCAGGAGTTCAACTCGCTTCACGCCCAGCGGGAGGCCTGCGAAGCTTACATCGCCAGCCAGCGCTCCGAGGGATGGGTGCTGGTTCGCGATCAGTATGACGACGGCGGCGTTTCGGGCGGCACGATTGATCGACCCGGACTTCAGCGGCTGATGGAGGACATTGAAGACGGGCTGGTGGACGTGGTCGTAGTCTACAAGATCGACCGTCTCAGCCTGTCGCTCGCCGACTTCGCCAAACTGGTCGAGGTGTTTGACCGCAACGGCGTCACCTTCGTCTCGGTCACGCAGTCGTTCAACACCACCACCTCCATGGGCCGGCTGACGCTGAACATCCTGCTGTCATTCGCCCAGTTCGAGAGGGAGGTCACCGCCGAACGCATTCGGGACAAGGTTGCCGCCAGCCGGAAGAAGGGCATGTGGATGGGCGGGGTGCCGCCCTATGGCTACCGGGTCGAGAACCGCAAGCTGGTGATCGACGACGAGCGTGCCGAACACGTCCGCTGGATCTTTGCCCGTTTCCTCGAGATCGGGTCCTGCACCGAACTGGCGCGAGAGGTGGCGAAGCGCGGAATCCGCACGCCCCGCGGCAATCGGATCGACAAGAAATTCCTGTACCGCCTGCTGAACAACCGCGCCTATATCGGCGAAGCGGTGCACAAAGGCGACAGCTACCCCGGAGAGCACGACGCGATCATCGACCGCGAGCCATGGGACCGCGTTCACGCCATCCTGACCGAAAGCCCCCGCAAGCGCGCCGCGCGCACCCGGGCCGAGACGCCCGCGCTGCTCAAAGGACTGCTGTTCGGTCCCGACGGGGCGGCCTTCTCGCCGACCCACACGCGCAAGGGTGGCAAGCTCTACCGATACTATGTCAGCCAGTCGGTGCTGAAGCATGGTGCCGGATCATGCCCGGTCGGCCGCGTGCCAGCAGGCGAGATCGAGGCGGCCGTGATCGACCAGCTCCACGCCGTATTCCGGCAACCCGAAATCGTGGCCGGGACATGGAAGGCAGCGCGCGCCCATGCAGAAGACATCACCGAGGCCGACGCCCGGGCGGCCCTGAGGCAACTCGACCCGCTGTGGGACGAACTCTTCCCCGCCGAGCAGGCCCGTATCGTGGCGCTATTGGTCGAGCGCGTGGACATCGGCACGGACGGCCTGACCGTCCGCCTGCGCGTAGACGGCCTTAGCGGCCTCGCACGCGAGATGCTGGCGGGCGGCATTGGGGAAGCCGCATGACCCGTGGGGCGCCGATCCCCAAGACGGTAACTCTCCACGTTCCATTCCGCGTCGTGAAGCGCGGCGGGCGGAAGGAGATGCAGCTGCCGGAGGGTGCCACGCAGTCGCGGCGGGCGGACAGCGCGCTGGTCAAGGCGCTCGCCCGCGCGTTCCGGTGGAAACGGATGATCGAATCCGGGGAGTTCGCCACCATCGCAGAGTTGGCCGAGCGCGAGGGGATCGCACCCTCCTACATGACCCGCGTCCTGCGGCTGACCCTGCTCGCGCCCGAAATCGTTGTGGCGATCCTAGACGGGAATCAGGCGCCGGAGGTCACACTGGCGAAGTTGCTGGAACCGTTTCCGGTCGAGTGGGAGGAGCAGTGCGTTCATCTCTCCTGAACGACACGAACGGCCCAAACCTGCCGTTCACGGGCCGAATCCGATGCTGCGTCGCGGCCCGTCATTGCCGTCGTTCGCTGCGGCCGCAAAATCGCACGGAAAAGTAGAGACTGTGTCCCGGGACTTGTCTCTCAATACCAACGGTGAGAACGTCACAGGAGACTCCTCAACAAGATCCACTTAGGCATTGGAAAGAAGAAGTATTGAGCAGACCTTCAGACGTACTTGGCGCACCTGCATCAAACGCCGGAGATGAATTTCATGAAGCCTGGGCGCTCGGAAACGCCCTGAAATTGCTGGACCCGGCTACAGGTCTAACGGAGCTAACTGTTGAGGGTGTCAGGGATGCCGCAGAAACAAATGATGACGCCAATTGGGACGGAGTGGACTGCGCGCTATACTTCGACGACACCGAAAATCCCGAAAACTCACGCGTTGAACTCGTTCAGCTAAAGTATTCGGTAACCGGTCAGAAAAAAAGTTGGACGCTAGCTCGTTTCTGCTCATCAACAAAGAAGACAGGCAATAACTCCGTAGCGCGGCGGCTTGCAGACGCGTTCAAGGGCGCGACCAAAGGGAAAAGACCTCGTCAAGTGGAGGCATCGCTGAAAATTAAGCTGGTAACGAACCAGCCAATAGCAAAAGACCTGCTAAATATTATAGCCAAGGCAGCAAATGACAAGTTGCAGGGAGACGACTACAACTCGCTAAAACGCGCAACAGGTCTCGGAAAAAACCAACTAGTCCAGTTTTGTAAGGTGCTATCACTTGAAGGCGGAGAAAAGGCCAGAGCAGAGCTCCGTGAGCAGAACACGAAAGCAATCGCCGAACTGGTTTTGAACCCGGTCAGAGACATGGCTGACAATCTGCGGGTGCGCATTCAGGAGCTGCTTGGGCCGGAAGGCAACAGAGCAGTCAAGCGCGACACAGTATTGAGCTGGTTTAACCTGGGAAGAGGCCAAGGATTGTTTCCTTGCGAACCAAAATTCGAGCCCCTTTCAGAAACGATTCCGCGATCCATTACGAAAACTCTCGCTAGTGCGGTTCAGAAGCACTCACTGGTAGTTCTGCATGGGAAAGGCGGTTGTGGGAAAACGACGACAGCTCGAAGTCTCGAAACCGCTTTGCTACCTGGCTCCAGAACCATCGTCTACGACTGCTACGGCGCAGGCAGCTATCGTGACCCGTCTAGGCCAAGGCACAATTCGTGGCAGGGGTTTACACAGTTATCCAACGAACTTGCAAGATTGACCAATACGCCGCTGTTCTTTCCCTACAAAGAACGGGAAGACATGGCTCCGTCGTTCCGCCAGAAGTTGGAAACGGCGTCTGAGATATTTGGTCGAGAGAACCCTGGTTCCCTGTTGGTGATTGTCATCGACGCTGCGGACAACATCGTAACCCAGGCGGCTTCGCATACTCCGCCACAAAGGTGCTTTCTGGATCAGTTGGTTGCTTTCACAGATCTTCCCTCCAACATTCGAATTGTAGTCACGTGTCGCAGCTCTAGGCTGCCCAGAATGAATCTGCCTGAGGGGACCAAAGAAGTCCTATGCCCCGCGTTTTCTCTAAGCGAAACACGGGCAATGGTCGCGCTACATGGTTTGGAAGGAAGCGAGACTGCGATCAGCGATTTTCATGCTCTTTCGCGGTCTATTCCTCGTGTTCAAACAAGTGCATTGGCCGGAGCAAGTTCCTTAGCAGATGCGGTAGAATTCCTTCGCCCAAATGGAAAGTCGCTCAATGAACTCTTCGATGCAAAGGTTCGCGAGGCATTCGACCGTAGTGGAGTCGACATACGGCGGAGCTATTGGTGCGCAGCGTTGGATGAACTCTTCGCCCCCATACCCATCAACGTGCTATCCCGAGTTTGTGAACTTAGTAACGAGGTCACCGAAGACATTGTGAACGACCTTGCTCCGAACCTACGCGTAGGTGAACGGGGCGTTGAATTTTCCAACGAAGATTTCGAAGAGTACTCTGAGCACACCGCTAAGGAGGCAACGGAAGCGGTTCGTTCGGTGATCGCTGAAGTTCTTGTGTCAGAACGGCTGAGCTCGAGTTACGCGGCATCGCATCTGTTCGACGCACTTATTGCTTGCGGCAGAAAATCTGAGATGGGGCGATTTCTTGGGGAAAAGGACGGCACTGCCGCAATCTCAGATCCGATTGTGAGGAGAAGAGTAGATCTTTCACGTCTCCGAGCCGCACTCCACATTGCCTCAAATGATCAAGACGAAATATCAGTTGGAGAGACAATATTTGTCGGGGCCGAAGCGATGCGCACTTCTGGCAAGGTAGACGATCTAATATTGGCGAACTCTGATTTATCGGCTTCGTTTCTCG
Organism: Roseovarius sp.; assembly: GCF_048262375.1. Lineage (GTDB taxonomy): Bacteria > Pseudomonadota > Alphaproteobacteria > Rhodobacterales > Rhodobacteraceae > Roseovarius. The sequence continues at coordinate 9,584 of NZ_JBLXFE010000033.1, read as the reverse complement.
AAGAAACCATTGGCGTTCTCGTGCTCAATGACCCCGGGGAGCGCAGTAGGCAAGGCTCAGTTTTGTTCCACCTTGCGAGAGAAAAAGTCAGGCAGGGCAAACCTTTTGAAAGCCGCCTAAATCTGCAGGCCGCTGAAGAGTGGATGCGCCAAACCTTCAAAGATGAAAACCGACATCACAATTGGAGCACACAACGGCGTGACGTCGTAACAAGGCTTTTGACGTTCTTCGCGCTTCGAGGATGGTCGCTGGTCGAGCGGGATTGCGATCGATGGACGGACGCCGCTTTCAGTGTAGCCCTGCGCAAATGGGTGCTCGCGAAGATTGTGGTCCAATTCGGCCCTAGCGTGATCGCTGATGTCTTGGGGGAAATGGACCCTCGCTTCCGTTTTCTGGCAATCAATGCCCTGCGTCGAGCCGATGCAACCCCCTCACCCGAGCAGCTCGAAAATGCTCTCATCGGACTCTCCAAATTCGATTTTGAGATGATTGCGAAAGATGACGGACATGGTTCGGGACCGTCACTTACAGCAGAAATAAGGGATGAAATCCTACTATTTCTCGAGGGGTTAGTGCTAACTGGGGAAATTGCGCAGGAACGTCCGAAGTTAATCTTGGATAAACTTCGAATTGGTTGGCCGCCAAGTTTCCAAGGGATTCATCTAACCTATCCTTACCGCATAGACTTTGCGCTTCGCACAGCCATTTTGACGTCGCATTCAAACAGTGAGGAGCCTGACCTCAAAGCTGTCTTAACTGAACCGGAAAGGCCCAAAGAAGAAGAACAAACTGAGGAAAGCGAAAGGGAATTCAGGATCGCAAAAGAGGGTTATGATGAGATCTGCGGACTGCTCCCAGTGTATGAAGCATACGCATCTTTGCTAGGTAGCAGGACAAGTACAGCCACTAAGCATTTGGATCAGAAGATAACCAGCCTGGGTCGTACAAGTAGCAGGAGTTATCACTTTTCATACGTGAAGAGTATTCTGCGCCTCCGAGCGACCGATCTACTGCTTTCGTCTGGGTTGGACCGACCAACCAAAGTCACTTTCTTGAAGTCCTCACTGGCCAAAGGCGAGGGATTTTCTGACCAAGACGCTGAGCTGTGTGCGATCATTTTGCACGATCCCTCACTGCAAGCTGCAGTTGCTGAAACTTTGGAGCAAAAGTCGGAGGAAATACAGAGTCTTCACGTCCGAGCAACCGAAAAATCTGAGTATCTGCTTTCAATTGCGCGAGTTTTCATGGACTTCTCTAAAGACCATGCATCGGCGATTTTTTCGGACGCGCTGAAGATTGCAGAGGAAGTCGATCTCGAAGCATTAGATGTGTTGCATGCTTTGTGCCGCATCGTGAAACGGGAACGCCCAGACACATCGGAAACGAAAGAACTCTTGGGCGCGTTTGCGAGAGTTGTACGGCACGCCGGCGAGTTGCTAGATTCGGAGGATGGGTTTCCTCTAGAGGAAGCTTTGGAAGCGATCTCCTTTTCAAACCCATCTGTCGGCGCGATGACTGCTTCTCGTTGGGGAGACGAGGGATTCACTACGCACTGCAATGAGATCGGGCTGTTCCTAGAAGCGACGCTCGACACAGGTTGGCTTAGCGCACCCGATGGATACACGCTTGCTCAGGTCTTGGGAGATGTCCCGCAATCGGTTGAAGACAAAATTCTGATTGGCTTGGGTGAGGTTTCTGAGGGCGTACGGGATGATTTGTTGAGGCATCTCGTTGAGCGAAAGATTTTGGCAACGACACCCTACTCTGATGCCTACATTCCCGACAATCTGGAGAAGTTGTGTCTATCTGGGAAATCCGCAGCGGAAGCATGGTCCCGTCTTGAACAAATCATGAATTTCAAGTCGACGGCCCTAGCGCCTCAAAAACCTAATCGCGAAGAAACCGACACGATGCGGCTCGAATCCACAAAGGCAAGTCATAAGGATAAAGTTAGAGCTAACTGGGCCTCCGTCGATCCGTTGTCCGCTGAAAAGATCGCTGAAGCTCAAGAAGCAGACCGAAATGCAAAAGTCTTCGACTTCAAAGAGTGTCTGCTTGAGTTGCGCACGCGAGTTCGGTTTTCAGATCGGATAAAGCACCTCAACACACTGGCTCAATGCGCACGGACATCAAGATGGCCCGACACTGAAATAGAAGCGATCTTCGCGGCTTTGGACGATTGGACGGGAAGAGCAACAAGCGAATGGTGCGCAAACGAACTTCCACAGCTGACTGTGGAACTTGGCGGCAGAACGATGGGATACAATTGGTATCACGGAGAACAGTTTACAGAGCTCCAGACCCGCTCCGGGCTGCCTCCGGAAGGCCGACGTCAAGTTGTCTTGGACTTGGTTGAACAGAATGCCGCAAAGCTGGGTGCAGCCAGTCTTCTGAAGCTTCTGGCCGAGTATGCGAATAATTTGGATCAGCATAAAGCGGACGAATTATTGGCTCGACTGATCAACCGCACTGAAGCACGCCTACACCTTGGCGACAGCGCACATGAACGGTACTCATTTGATCCGCAAAAACTGCCCTCAACGCAGAGTGAGGTCATCTCTGCTATAATTTACAGGTATTTGGGCGACATTGATGCGAGAGTGCGCTGGCAGGCTTCTCACTCACTCTTGTGTGCCGTACAGCTTGGCCTATCTGATTTGATAAAAGGCATCTTTGTCCATGCTATTGGGCCTTTCAATCGTCACTACACCCTTCCCGATTGCCCCTTTCAAGAAATGAATGCTGACCAACAATTTTCAATGGTGTTAGCTCGAGCGTCATCGCAATACCCAAATATTATTGAGGACCACGAGGCTGAGATACTCAAAGTCTGGAAAAAAAACCAGCCACACATCCTGATAGGACACTTCCTCGCGAGAGCTCTTAAACAGGCACGACAGTGCGGCGCGAACGTAAAAGTAGATGAAGTAACCTTGGCATCAATGAACGGCTCGGCTTCTGAAAGGGCACCGAGATTGAAGGATCGCTATGCTCGTGTTTTCGATAGTCACGCAGACCCGGGGTCGAGATTTAGTTTCGACAGCATGGACATTATACCGAATTGGTACTCCCCTGCCTGCCGCATGTTCGTGGATCTATCATCGAGCGAGTTGATCCAAGTTGCCGAAGAATGGATCGTAGATCGCTGGGGTGGGCACAAAGAGACCAGCCATTGGGCTAATGAACCCAGAAAGAGCCGTTTAAGAGATGACGACTATGAACTTTATTTAGCGATGCATGGCTCACGACCGACAATCCATCGCCACTCGGTCTACTTACAATGGCACGGTTTACACATGGCGGTCGGGGAGCTACTTAAGACGCGCCCGCTGGTCGAGTACGATGACGATCATTACGACGCATTTGAAGGTTTGTTGGAGCGCGACGACACGACCTACCCAACAATCTGGATATCTGATCTCCTCGGACCGTTGCCGCTCTCGAAAGGGATTTGGAAACAACCTGAATCTGACCGAGAGGACTGGGTTGGTGAAGTCGATACGGTTGATCCGCTGGAAGAGCTAGTCGGAGAAGACGGCAGACTGATTCTTAGTCAGTATCGAGAGCACGCGATGTACGAGTATGGAGAGCAAGCAGCCCACAGTGAAGTTCGCAGCAAAGCTGCTTTCGTACCAAGCAAAACCGCTCCTGCACTCTTGCGCGCCTACGCGGCGACACCAGACTACTACGACGTATTCATTCCTGACTCAGAAGATTTCGAAGAGGACGACGGGAGGCAAAGCGACTTCTGTATCATCCCTGCTATCCATCGTCCAATGGCCATTCGCGAAGTCGGAGTTGATAAGGAAGACCCGCGCTGTTTCAAAGGACGCAGTGTTCAAGCGGCACCCACAAAAACACTCCTACACGTTCTTCAAATACCGTCTGGTCCATTGTGGTCCTCATCTTGGGGTGCTGACGAAAGTGAGATTGCTGATTTGAGTTATCGTGCTTGGAGCACCACCCCGGACGACAGCGAACGATCGATGCGACATCAATCTTATTCCTATGTCGACGGCTATAGGTTGAGCATCACCGAAAGTGCTCTTCAAAACTCCATGAATGCCCTTGGATGCGATTTAGTAGTAACAATGAACCTAGAACGTTCAACTGGGAGCGACTATGGCAAAAGCAGAAGAAAAAGAACCACCCAAAAAAGGGTCGAAGTCATCCGGCTCGGTCGAGATGGAACGTATGAATCGCGATCAGGCCATAGAGGAACTTGGGCTCAGAATCATCAAAGAGTTGGATGATCTGGACATAACAGCGAAATGGATGGCTGCTTATCTGTCTGAGCTGATGGTCTCATCCGAGGAAGATGCCACCTTCAAACAAGAAACAGCTGATCTGATTTTGAAGCTTTGGCGTGAACGACGCCGCTATCCTGGCAGCGACCCAATGCAAAGATACGAAAGAGCGCTCGCGGCCATGGAGTTGATACTGTCTACCGGAGATCCAATATTCCAAATCCGGATGCCGTACGAAGCACCAATCGAACCTGACGAGGACAAGATCAGCTTAGCCAGAAAGCTGAAGCACCACACCGGCAGTCTAGCAGCAGCGTTGGTTAAGGCTGCGGTGAAAGAACTAGACCTCGACCACGAGCAGCTTGCGGAAATTTCCGATATTGCGGACCCAGATGCTGAAACACGATTTCTAAGTGTCTTGAGGATTGCCGTGTGCGAAGAGGAAAAAGAAAAAGACAAAAACGACCCGCCCAGTGAAATTCGAGAGGCGATATCCGATCTTCGACTTGCTCTAGACGAACTCGAGACGGTTCTTCAGGAAGAGGTCAAAGAGCCGAAGCGAATAAACTAACCGAAATTGCTGCAGCATTCATATTGGCAATGCAATCCAAGTGGAAGCTTCGCTTTGCAACACGTTGGAGCATCATTGTGAATATGCGGCGAACGGCAGCTCTGCCAGCGTCGTGTTGATCTGTTTGCAAGCGCAGCAAATGACGGCTTTCCGCCGTTCAGGGCAAATGCTGCGCCTGACCCCAAGGTCTAAGAGGTCCAAGGTTTATCGCCGCTGGATGGCACGCATCCAGCAGCCACAAACCTTGGACCAAGCGGACCATCAACCAATTCGCAGCCGAGGACGTCAAAGTCCATCCGCCGAGTCAGCCAACCTGAGATGACGAAAATATCAACGCACCACCACCTGACACGACCACACCTCACCTCACCAAGGACAGAATGGTCTTCCCTTCGACCCGTCAACGGAATGCGTCCGACGCGGAATGACGCTGTCATTCAATTCCGCAAGTCTGGCACCGTGGCCGAAGCCAGCGTTGAAAGCCTCTGGAATTTCTTGCGATAGGCCGCCGGCGTCAAGCCCACGCGCTTCTTGAACAGCCGGCGAAACGAGGCGGGATCCTCATAGCCCACCATGGCGGCGATGTGCTCGACGGGCCGTTGGTCGCGCTCGAGTTCCTGCTTCGCCTCCTCGATCCTTAGCGCCTGAACGTAATCCATCGGCGCATAGCCCGTCGCAGCGCGGAACCGCCGGGCGAAGGTGCGAGCACTGAGGCCGGAGCGGCCGATCATGCGCTCCACCGGGTTTTCAACTTCGTAATTCTCGGCGATCCATGACTGGCAATCGGCGACGATCGCGTCCTTGACGGTCATCGAGCGCGTCATGACAACGTATGGAGATTGTCCCTCGATGTGGTCGTTCATCAGAAACACCTTCGCGGTCTCGACAGCATGGCGATAGCCGCAAAAGCGGGAAATCAGGTAGAAGGCGAGATCGTGCCAGGCGAAGACGGCGCCCGCCGTCACCACGCCCCTGTCCTGATCCTTCAGACAGAGCGCCGTCGAGTCGCGAAACGCCACCTTGGGGAAATAGCGGCGGAACATGTCGCGATAGGCCCAGTGCGCCGTCGCCTCGCAGCCCTCGAGTACGCCGGCATCGGCCAGCACCAGCGCGCCCGAACAGACCGAAGACAGCAGCGCGCCGGCTTCGTGCATCTCGCGCAGCCAGGCGCATTCACGTGGGTATCGCCCCGTCGGTACGCCGGTCACGGATATGTAGGTGTCGCTCACGACCACCGCGTCCGGCGCAGGGTCCCGCGTGTTGAAATCCCCGATGGCGGAATGTGGACGGACCGGAACATCGCCGACGCAACTGAACGGCCGACCGTCGGCGGAAACGATCCTCACATCCAGCAGCTCCTTCTCGGGCGCGCCCTTCACCATGTCCGGGAAGACGGCCCCGACCGAAGAGAGTACGTCGAACAGGCCGTACAGCACCGAGGCAGACGTCTCCGGCGTCGCCAGCAGCAGGATGAGCGGTTTTCGGTCCGATGCGGGGGATGCGTCAGTCATATTCTGCATTCTTTTATCCAATTCGGCACCGCAACCTGACCAGTTTGCCACTGTTTCGTCAGTTCTGCCACTCCCGTCGCGGCGACCCTTTCGGGATAGTGACCTGACGCATTGTCGAGAGGAGGCCGACATGGACGCCCGGAACACTTCGATTGATGACCTGCGCGCGGCGGTTTCCTGCGCTGTCATTACGGAAGGAGACGCGCATTACGACGACGCGCGCCGGGTCTGGAACGGGATGATCGACAGGCGGCCCGCTGTCATCGTGCGCTGCCTCGGCCCGGAAGACGTGATGTGCGCCGTGCGCTTCGCAGGCGCGCAGGGCCTGCCGGTCGCGATCCGGGGCGGCGGGCACAATGTCGCCGGCCACGCCGTCTGCGAGGGCGGCGTCATGATCGACCTGTCGGAGATGCGCGGCGTCGAGGTCGATCCCGACCGGCGGATCGCAAGGGTCGAAGGCGGCGCCCTGTGGAAGGACGTCGACAGCGCGACCCAGGTGCATGGCCTCGCCACGCCCGGCGGGCTGATCTCCGACACCGGCGTCGCGGGCCTGACGCTCTCGGGCGGAATCGGCTGGCTCAGGGCAAAGCACGGGCTTTGCATCGACTGTCTTTCCGCAGCGGAGGTGGTCACGGCGGACGGGTCGCTTGTGCGCGCCAGCGCCGACGAGAACCCCGACCTGCTCTGGGCGTTGAAGGGCGGTGGCGGGAACTTCGGCGTCGTGGTCGGGTTCGAGTTCGACCTGTTCCCGATGGGGCCCGAGGTGATGTTCGCCGCGCCGATCTACCCGCTTTCCGCCGGGCCGGAGCCGATCCGCTTCTGGCGGGATTTCGTCTCGCGTCATGCGGACGTGATCGGGACGCTCTGCGAGTTTTCGACCGCCGACGGCGAGGATTTCCCCGAGGAGTATCGAGGCCAGAAGGTTTTCGCACTCGCCTGTGTCTACAACGGCGACGCGGCTGAAGGCGAGACGCTGCTCCAGCCCCTGCGCGAACTCGGGCCGATGGCCGCCGATTTCTCAGGGATCATGAAGTATGTCGATGTGCAGCAGTTGTTCGACACGCTGATGCCGGCGGGCGAGTTCCGCTGCTACTGGAAGGCGCGTTACCTGAAGGACCTGCCCGACGGGATGATCGACCAGGCGATTGCCAACGCCGCGGCGGCGCCTTCGCCGAACACACTTTCCTCCCTGTGGTGCATGGGGGGCGCGGTGGCCAAGGTTCCGGCCGAAGCAACGGCGCTCGGCGACCGCTCGATGGGCTGGATGTATTCGCTTGATGGGGTCTGGTCCGATCCGGCCGATGATGACGCCAACGTCACATGGGCGCGGAAGGGCTGGGAAGGCTCCGCGACGTATGACCACGAGGGTCGGATCTATCTGAACTTCCCGGGCCATGGCGAGGACAACCGGGAACTGACAAAGCGCGCCTTTGGCCCGAACTATGCACGGCTTTCGGCGATCAAGGCGAAATACGACCCGGGCAACCTGTTCCGGTTGAACCAGAACATCGCGCCGGCGGAATAGCCTGCACCTTCCCGGAAAGCGAGGCCTCAAACATGCCTGAACACTCCAAGCTTCCCCAGAGGAACGGCCGCGACATGACCTGCGGCGGCGGGTTCGAGACCTGGCTTCAATATGTCGACGGGTTCGAGCTCCGGCATTTCTGCGCCTTCGAACTGCTGAACGATAGCCGCGGCCTCGACTGCCTGACCGACTTTCACCGCAAGCTCGTCGAGGCCGCGGTGGCGAACGGCTTCGGCGTCATCAACGAAGGTCTGCACTACCGCGCCAGCCGGGACTGGGGCGCGTTGATCGGCTTCTCGCGGGAGGCGCTGGAGGAGATCAACATCCGCGGGATCGAGTTCTATCGCGCCTTCGCCAGGGAATATGAAACCTCCGAGATCCCGATGCTCGTCGGCGGCGTCATCGGCCCGCGTGGCGACGCCTACAATGTCGGGCGCATGCCGGACGCCGCGGAGGCGGAAGATTACCATTCCGAGCAGATCCTGACCTTCTGCAAGGCTGGCGCCGACCTCGTGACCGCCGCGACCTTTTCCAGCGTGGAGGAGGCCATAGGTGTCGCCCGCGCCGCCCGGGCCGCGGACATGCCGGTGGTGATTTCGTTCTTCGTCAAGCAGGGCGGACGGCTCGCGGGGGGCGAAACACTGGAGGAAGCGATCCGAAAGGTCGACGCGGCGACCGATGGTGCGCCCGCCTACTACATGATCAACTGTACCCACCCGACGGAGTTCGAACCGGCTCTCACGCCCGGCGCATGGACCGGTCGCCTTGGCGGCTTCATGCCGAACGCCGTGGCAATGGACACGCTGTCGCTCTGCAAGCTCGGCCACCTCGAGGACGGCGATCCAGAGGCGCTCGGCGGCGAGATGGCCGGCCTCGTAAAGCGTTTCCCCCATGTCCACGTCTGGGGCGGTTGCTGCGGCACCGACGCGCGCCATATCGGCGAGATCGCCCGACGGGTGGGCGAGGCACGTCTTGCGATGGCTGCGGAATAGTAGGCTGATCGTCGCCTTCGTCGCTCTCCGGCTGAAAGGGCGTTGCTGCCTGCCAGGCTGATTTTTTGCTCTTCGAACAAGGAGATGGCGCTGCTGACGCAAAGGGCTCGGAGCCGTCATGCGGCACCGCTGCAGGATCGCCGGCCAAGGGTCCCATCCGATGTCCGCTTTTCCTGCCGGGGTCCGCTTGCCAAGCATACGCGGCGGATGATCACTGTCCGCCCTTCCCGCAGCGCCTGGCAAGATGCTGCGCTGCGGAAACTTCAGTGCTTCGTTACATACCGGACGATCAGCGAATGTTCGATTTGCGTTCCATCTAGTCGAACGCGACTCTGGTCGAAGTGTTCAGGTTACCCTTTCGGAAAATTATTTGATTACAGTGCCTTGCAAAGAATTCACCAAATCCGCGCAGTCATCAGGTCCAGAGAATAACCGGCCCGGAGAACGGGTTTTGGGCCGAGAGACGACGCGGTGGTGTTCAGCCTGTCCCACAAACCCCTTTGAAAACACGGAAAAATCCGGCCGCATCCAGATCTGGAGAACGCTTTCGCGAGGGCAAGTGGCGGAGGCTCAGTCATCCGCACACATGAGGCAACATACTGTTTTAGTTTGATAAAAAACTAACAGATGGAAAATATACCACGAAAAATACCACACGAAGGAGGCGTTCCTGACTTTTGGGAGGGGGGTAAGCGCAAGTCTAGGGCGTTTTCCACGGGACCGGCAAGGGGATACCAA
>NZ_JBLXFE010000032.1:0-20622 GCF_048262375.1 Roseovarius sp. | reverse complement strand
CCCAAGGTTGCCTTGGATATACGCGTCGGCGGAGACGTGGCCGAGTGGTCGAAGGCGCTCCCCTGCTAAGGGAGTAGGCGGGAAACCGTCTCGAGGGTTCGAATCCCTTCGTCTCCGCCACTTTATTTTCTCACGCGGTTGATTTTAAGGGGTTTTCCATGATCCTGCTGGATTTGGATACACTTTGGGATACAGTTGTGTTTCGGCTGCTCAGTCTCGAAAGTCGTACCGTGCCATCTGTTATCATTACCGGGCCATGTTACTCTTGTTGGTCCAAACGATCTGAACACTTCCGGAATCTTGCCCAGTAGTCCGTTTGGGCTCTGAGTCGCCGTTACAAAAAGAAGTTGCGTCCTTGGCGGAGCAATTGCATCGGCGGACAGAAAGTCACCATGGCAATCGCACAGATCTGAACGACCTCCGGCAGCGCCTGCAATCCCAGCGTCACGTCGCTTCGATGAGCTTCCTCGTTCATAGGGCAGCTGGGCGCAACCATCTGGTTCATGATTGTCTAAACCCAACCGAGAGAGAGCTTGGTTTTTGTCCTGCACCAGCTCTGGGAGGCGCTCGGCGTACCAATTGACGATTTCCGGCAGGCGTCGCAGGTTGTGTAGCTCCTTCGATGCGTATTCTGCCGGATGCCTCTTAGTGAATTGATGATCTGGGTGCGCTGATCCGGCAAGACTTCACGTGTCCGGATAGGTTTCCGCGTGGTTGCTGTCGAGACGTGTTTGTGGTGACCGTCTGCATCGTGAGGCATAGCGGCCTCGACGATGGCTTCAGCGATTTCCTTTGCATCACGACGCTTGGTCAATGGAACGGCACTAATCCGGGACCGGTCCTTGCAGACCGCGGAAATGCGTAGCCTTCGGTACGCCCGAGCAGTGCCGATCGCAAGAATGGCAGACTTTTCGATCGGGATTTTTTCGTATAACGTCGGCTCATTCGCGTTCAATCCTGTTGGCGAACCATAACGGCGCAAGATGCGCTCTTCGATCGAGGCCCTGAGCTACCTGCCCAGGACCTCTCTTAGAGGTGTATCTTGACCACGAAAACTCCCACTAGCCGTCTTTGCGAGATGGAGCGTCTGCCAGATGGCGCGCTCGTCAGTATCCGCGAAGCCTGTGACTATGATGGCGTGTCGCTGCCCACCGGCTGGCGCCGCGTCAAGAAAGGTGACTGGCCCGTCGTACGTATCGGCGGAACGACACGCATTTCCATGGGTTCGATCCGCCGTGCGCGCGGTACCAAAGATCAGGGGGGCGTGTAATGGCCTTCCGCGCGAAAGATGCCCATGATCTGAACGTGCTGAGCAAACGTCTGGATCAGACGCTCCGCCGCTGCGATCCGCCGCTCACCAAGACTAGCCGGTTGATTCTCGCCAAGGCGACGATTGAGTTCGTTCGCCGAACGCTCCTCGGCGCGACAACGATCTACCCGGGCATGGAAAAGCTCGCTCGCTGGGGGAACTGCAGCGAGCGTCAAGCTAGACGCGTCGTGAGAAACTTGGAGGGCTTCGGTCTCCTCGTTCCTGTCGCGGCGCAGAAAGGCGGGAAGTACGCAACCCGTTACATCGTGGACATCGAGGGGATCGTCCGGTTCATGATGTCTCGTTTCGCAAACCCGCATACGAGTCTTATTGGCCAGATGCGGGACAACCGAGATCGCATTTTCACGGAAAAACACCCCGGACACGTGTCCGGCCATATGTCCGCCGGTATTAATAACACAAACGTAGAAAGCCACTCCTCCCTCGGGATGCACGATGAGGACGTCAACAAGCCCTTCCAGGATGAGAAGTCGAAGGGTGGTGCGCAATGACGACTCTTCTGGACTTTGCCCCCAACGGCCAGCGCAAAGAACTGCGACCACATCAGAACAAGGCGCTGAGGCAGATTGATCAATCTGCTGGAACAGGCAATCGGCGCATTGTGATGCAGGCGCCGACAGGCTTTGGGAAGACCTTGGTAGCTGCAACGCTGACAAAGCGTGCTGTTGCAAGGGGCAAACGGGTGCTCTTCGTAGCTCCTGCCATCAATTTGATTGACCAGACCGTGCGCGCCTTTGAGGCCGAAGGCATCAGCGACATTGGCGTAATGCAGGCGGACCATCCCCGCACCGATAGTCTGGCCAAGGTGCAGGTCGCATCGGTCCAGACGCTTGCACGTCGCCAAATCCCCGACGCATCGCTCGTGATCGTGGATGAGTGTCACCTGCGGGCGAAGGTCATTGAACAGATGATGGACGAGCGGGACGACGTGTTTTTCATCGGCCTGTCCGCGACCCCGTGGGCAAAGGGCATAGGCAACCGCTGGCAGGATCTGGTTATCCCTTGCACCATCGGGGAACTGATCGAAGCCGGGTATCTGTCGCAGTTCACGGCCTACGCGCCCGACGTGCCAGACATGAGCGGCGTCAAGGTCAAGGCCGGTGATTATGCCGAGGGTGACGCGGCGGACGTGATGCAGGGCAAGGCCTTGATGGCGTCCGTTGTCGAGACGTGGCTTGCCAAGGGTGAGAACCGCCCGACGCTGCTTTTCGGCGTGAACCGTGCGCACGCGAAGTCGCTTTCCGATGAGTTCGAGCGGGCGGGCGTGGCCACGGCCTATGTGGACGCCTTCACCGATACCGTAGAGCGCCAGTTGATTGAGCGCCGGTTTCGGTCGGGCGAGGTCAAGGTTGCCTGTTCCGTGCGGACGCTGACGACCGGCGTAGACTGGCCGGTGTCCTGCATCATCGACGCGGCACCGACGCAATCCGAAATGCTGCATGTCCAGAAGATCGGGCGCGGCCTTCGGGTGAACCCCGGCACCGAGGATCTGTTGATCCTGGACCACGCGGGGAACAGCCTGCGCAACGGTCTGGTGACGGACATTCACCACGACAGCCTAGACAAGACGCATCCGGAGGAGCGTCAGAAGCGCGAGAAAAGCGAAAAGCTGCCCAAGGAGTGCGCGAACTGCGCCGCGCTGCACACCGGCCTCATATGCCCTTTCTGCGGCCATGAGCGCAAGCCGGTGGCCGGTGTCGAGACCGTGGACGGCGAATTGATCGAACTGACGCCGCAGCGGTCAAAGGTGACGAAGGCCGAAAAGCAGACGTTCTACGGTATGTGCCTTTGGCTGGCCCACGAGCGCGGATACAAGCGCGGATGGGCGGCGAATAAGTACCGCGACAAATTCGGGATCTGGCCGCGTGGTCTGGATGAGGCTTTGTACCCGCCGGATCAAGTGTTCCTAAATTGGGAGAAAAGCCGCCGCATTGCTTGGGCAAAAAGGCAAAAGGAGGTGGCGAACTGATGTATCACACCAAAACCACCCAGGCTGCCAAGGGAAAATGGCGCGGAATCCTGCTTGCGCTTGGAATTCCGGAAGCTTGCCTCAAAAATCGTCACGGTCCTTGTCCGATGTGCGGAGGAAGAGACCGATTTCGCTGGGACAACAAGGACGGAGCGGGGACGTATTATTGCAACCGGTGCGGCGCTGGTGACGGCATGAAGCTGGCAATGCAATTCACCGGCAAGCCGTTTCGTGAAGCGGCCAAACTGATTGATCAGCTGGTCGGAAACGCCAAGGTTGATATGCCGCGTCCGGCGATGACTGCCGACGATCTGCAAGCCCTTCTCAGAAGCACGTATCGTGCAACGACGAGCGCGCAGCCGGGCGATCTTGTCCACACGTACCTTGCGACCCGAGGCGTAGATGAACTGATCTATCCAGAAGCTCTGCGGTTTGCCCCAAAAATGAGCGACGGCGCGGGTGGCGTCCGCCCCAGTATGGTGGCCATCGTTTCCGGCCAAGACGGTAAGGCTGTCACCATGCACCGGACATTCCTGAAACCAGACGGCAGTGGGAAGGCGGAGATGGAGGCACCGCGAAAGCTCATGCCCGGAAAGCTGCCGGACGGCGCTTGCGTGAGGCTCTGCGAATACGTCCCAGGTGGGCCGCTCGGTATCGCAGAGGGTATTGAGACTGCCTTGAGCGCCTCTGCCCTTTATGAAATTCCCGTTTGGGCCGCTCTGAATTCTTCGGTTCTGAAGCGGTGGCGCCCTCCGGCGGGAAGCCATGAGATCGCGGTGTTCGGGGATAATGATCCGGACTTTGGCGGTCAAGCGGCCGCATTTGCCCTGGCACAACGGCTGCGCATTCAGCGCTATGACGTTACGGTACACCTGCCCGAACAAGAGGGTGAAGACTGGAACGACGTGCTTTTGCGCCGAGACACAACGAAAACTCTTTGAGATTGAGCAGTTGCAAGTGCTGCATCGGTGAACGAAGAACGAAGGATTCAATCATGCCAAACCCAAAAAACACCCGCCACGAGGCCTTCGCCCAGGCGCGGGTGGCTGGCCTGACGATCGATGCCGCCTACGTCGAAGCAGGCTACAAACCCAACCGTTCGAACGCCGCCCGGATGAACGCAAATGAACACATTCAGAAGCGCATTCGCGAGTTGCAGGCTGCGGCAGCCGAGCGTGCCGAAATTGATGCCGCGCGAGTCCTTGAAGAGATTTCCGCAGTTGCTTTGAGCGACATCCGGGACCTTTTTGACCAGGACGGCTCGCTCCTGCCTGTAGAAGCCCTGCCCGAGAAGGTCGCCAAGGCCATCCGGTCGATCAAGGTTTCGTCGAAAAAGGCGCCCGACCCCGAGACGGGTGAAATCATCATCACGACGGAAATCAAATTCTGGGATAAGAACGCGGCACTGGAAAAGCTCTTCAAGCATTTCGGCCTCTATGAGCAAAAGCCACAGGACGACCCCATGGCCGCTTTCGTGCAAGCGCTGATGGGAAAGGCCAAGCCGCTGCCGGTGGCAACCGCCCACCGTGCCGACATCTAAAACCGGCAATTGCGGTCCGCGGTTAAGCGAAAACTACGAGATGGCCCTGCCCAACCGCGCCGTGACATCGATGCCATCGGGGGGCGGTTACAGCATCAAAGCCCTTACCCCAAGGCGACATAGATATCCGCGCCGAGCGAGATAGCCCGCACAGCAGGCTTCTCACCTGTCTCGCGCACCACCACCGCCCGCAGCGCTTGCGCGGCCTGTTCAGCCATTTCCGGCGTGCGCTCCGGCATTGATAGGTAATGCACGTCAACCAGAACCCTGGTCTGATCTTCAAGGCCCAGCGCGGGGACAAGTGTCAAATGGCATACGGATTGCGGCGCGGAAAACTCGGCCATCAGCGTGTCGCGCAAGGGTTTCAGCATCGCCTTGAAGTTGTTATGCCGTGCTGCAAGAAGGCTTTCTTCGACATAGATTTTTACGTTGGGCATGGTGTCTTCCTGATCTATCGACGGGCTACAGGCGGCTCATGGAATACGGGGCAGGATCGACCAGTGGATCGGTTCCCATGGCAATATCAGCTGCCAATTGTCCTGCGGCCGGTCCGGTGCCGAATCCGTGGCCAGACATGCCGGTCGCCAAGATCAACCCGGGCAAGGTGGGTGCGCGATCGATGACCGGGTTGTTGTCGGGCGTGATGTCCATAGTACCGGCCCAGCTTTCGACGATCTCGACATCCTTGAACGCGGGCCAAACCTTGGGGATATTGTCCAGCGCTTCCTGATTGATTTTTTCGTTTGCCGCCGGATCCATGACCCGTGCGTGTTCGAACGGCGACACAGAGGTTGAACTCCATCGACGCGGCAGCTTGATGTCGTCAAGGAACGGTTTGCCGATCAAATAGCGCAACATCCCTTTGGCGTGCTTCAGCATGGTCATGTATTTGTCAATCCCGGAGCAAAATGGGTCAGTGGACCGGTTGAATAGTCCCCAGCGGCGGCGGCCTGACGGGCGCCTTGGCGGGTGCGCTTCCACATAACTGGCGCGCGTCAAGGCGCACTGGCCGAAGGCCAGTTCCTTGGGGTCTGGTCGTGGTTTGGATCAGGCTTTTGTCTTGCGGCTCTGGCGGAGACGGAAGCTCTCGCCGTTCATTTCGAAGATATGGACGTGGTGGGTCAGGCGGTCGAGGATGGCGCCGGTGAGACGCTCGGATCCGAAGACCTCTGTCCATTCGTCGAAGGGCAGGTTCGAGGTGATGACGATCGAGCCGCGCTCGTAGCGCTGCGAGATAATCTCGAACAGCAGTTCGGCCCCCGTCTTTGACAGCGGCACGAAGCCCAGCTCATCAATGATCAGCAGGTCCTGGCTGGCGATGGTTTTCTGGAGACGCTGCAAACGACGCTCATCGACGGCTTCGACGAGTTCGTGGACCAGCGCCGCGGCGGTCGTGAACCGAACTTTCAGGCCCTTCTGACAGGCCGCCAGCCCGAGGCCCAAGGCAATGTGAGTCTTGCCGGTGCCGCTCGGCCCCAAGGCGATGACGTTCTCGCGCCGATCGGCGAACTCGCACCTCGCAAGTTCCATGGTCAGGGCCCTGTTGAGCGACGGGATCGCCGTGGAGTCGAAGCTGTCTACTGCCCGGCAGTGCATTGCGCAGCAATGTCACGAGAGGGGAGGCTTTTGGTGGCGGGGAACTTCGCGGCGTTCTGCGCCTTCAAATGGTCCCCCGGACCATTTAATCCGCTGGCGCGGACCAGCTTGAACTGCGCCGCTCGATCATCCGCCGTTCCCGCCTCGCGCCGAAGGCGCGGAACTCAAGACTTGGCGGCGCACGCCGCCGGGCAGTACCAGTTCGCAGAGCCGCAGCAGGTATTGGACATGGTCCTTGCCCTCGGCCGCGCATTGCCGGGCCAGCTTGGCATATTCGCTGTTGAAGGTCGGCAGGCGGAGCTTCTTGAGATGGTGCTGGAGCAGCACCTGCGGCGTGTCATTCATCTCGCCATCCCGGACATCAGGCTCATGTAGCTGGCCGGGTTCGTGGTCTCGACCCGGGCGCGCGGCAGGTAGGGGTAGATGTCGAGATCGAGCCGCGGCGGGCGCCGCTCGATGCGGCAAAGAACCAGGTGCTTGACCGCATCATAGCCGATCGCCCCGAGATCGAGGGCCTGCCGCACGGCGCCGTCAACATGGCACATCTCAAAGGTCTCAAGGAGCCGGAGCACATGCACATACTCCCGCTTGCCCTTCTTGCCCATCCGCGGCTCCAGCAGCCGATGCAGGGTGGCGAAGGCGTCCGGCAGATCCCAACCCTGCAAAGGGGCGGCCTGGTCGAGAGCCCCGACCTTCTGCTCCTGCAGTGGCAGGAAGTGCATCGGATCGAAGACCATGTCGGCCTTCTCATAGGATCTGCGGTGTCGCGCGATCACCTCGGCATTGCAGCCGATAACGACCTCGTGGACGTATCCGCGAACTTGGACCTCGTGATGAGCATAAGCCACCGGCACCGAGTAATCGTTGTTGCGGTAGCGGACCATCGAGATCGAGGTGGCCCGGGTGCTGACCTTCTCGCAGGCATCGTAAGGCACGGCCGGCAGTTCCATCAGCGTGTCGAGGTCCCGCATCAGGCGCTCCCCGATCGGCTCGCTGTGGCCGCGCACGATGTCGTCCTGGCGCTTCAGGCACTGCTCTTCCAGCCAGGCGTTCAGCGCCTTGAAGCTGTCGAACCGAGGTGCCGGCACGAGGAAGTTCCGCCGGCCATAGCCGATTACACCCTCCACGTTGCCCTTGTCGCTCCCCTTGCCCGGCCGGCCGAACCTGTCGTTGAACAGGTAATGCGACTGCAACTCGGCAAAGGTTCTGGTCCGTTCCCGTTTGCCGTCCATTGCCCGGCAGGCGATTACGCAGCAATCTGCCGGGAGGGGCCGCAGATCTTCGCCACCGCGATCGTGGTGTTGTCGTAGAGGATCGACAGCGGCACGCCGCCGAAGAATGCGAAGGCGGCGTCCGCCATGGGCCTCGAACCGATGGCGGCTTTCCATGGCGAACTGCCCGTCGCAAAAGGCCTCGGTCGTCTCGGCAGGGTAGGCCCTGATGAAGAACGCGTCCGAGTGCGGCAACGCCAGCGCGAAATAGTGCAGCTTGCGCTCGACGCCGCCGATCACTCCAAGTGTCTCACCAAAATCCACTTGGGCGTGACCCGGAGCGTGAGACAAGGGCACGAACACCTCGCGCGACCGCCGCTTCTTCTCCCGGACATAGTCCGTCACGATGGTGATGCCGCCGGTGAAGCCGTGCTCTTCCCGGAGCCGCTCATGGATCCGCCTGGCAGTGTGGCGCTGCTTCTTCAGCCGGCCTTTGTCGTCCTCCAGAATCTGGTCAATGATGGGAATGAAAGGATCAAGCTTAGGCCGCACCGGTGGCTTCGTGCGCCGATAGCCCGGCGGCACTGAATGCTTCAGGATCTTCGCGACAGTTTTGCGGTCGATCCCGAACACCCGCGCCGCTTCAATCGTGTTCATTCCGTCGACATGGCACGCACGCCGGACCCGGTTGTACAGCTCCACAGAATACATCCCCCGCCCTCAGCTCGTTCGCCTCGGGCCCAAAATGCGGACTTTTGCTCCGCGACGGTCAGATCACCCAACCGTTTCCACTGTCCATTTTGTCTCCGGGATTCACACGAAGAACCGCGACGGGCTGCTGACGACGGACATGTCTCGCAAGATCATGGCAGTCATCCTGGCACATCGCGAGGTGGTGCCGCTCCTGTCCGGCGATCACTTCTCGGTCGACGGCACCCTGGTGAAGGCTTGGGCGTCGCTGAAGAGCGCTCAGCCGAAGGAAAGGCTGCATCCGACGGGAGCGACGGTCCCGGCGCCCCGCCAGATGGCGGAGTGCCGACAGCATCCTCTCCTGACCAATCTACCGCCAAGCCTGAACCGATGACCCGCCCCAGACACCGCAGCCGCAATGCCGAAATCGACTTCCGTGGTGAACGGCGCTCGAATGCGACCCACGCGTCGACGACCGATCCGGCGGCCCGGCTGTTCAAGAAGTCGCCCGGTGCCGGGGCCGTGCTGTTCTTCATGGGGCATAGCCTGATGGAGAAGCGTTCCGGCCTGATCGTGCAGGCCGACCTGACGCAGGCGGATAGCCACGCCGAACGCCGTGCCGCCATCGACATGGTCCATCGCCATTCCCCGGATCGACCCGGCGCCTGACCCTGGCAGCGGATCGCGGTTACGACAGCGCCGACTTTGTCGCCGAGCTGCGCCAGATGGTCGTCACGCCCCACGTTGCCAGAAATCCCTGTATTCCGCCATCGATGGTCGGACGACCAGGCACTCCGGCTACGCCAAATCCCAGCCACGTCGGAAGAGGATCGAAGAGCCCTTCGGCTGGGCCAAGACAGTCGGTAGGATGGCGCAGACCATGTGTCGCAGCATCGAGTGGGTGCGCGCCCGCTTCACGCCGACGATCGCGGCTTGCAATCTGGCGAGGCTGCCTAAATTGCTTGCTGCCTGAGCCGGGCAGCCGCCGCCAGGACTGCATACCCATGATCCAGCCCCACCCAGCAGCCTGCTAAAGGGAAACCGTTCCTTACGGCAGCCTTTTTCAGCGGCCTGTTAGGGAGCGCCTACGCGTGGCGACGACATTTTATGGATGCCCCAGAGCATTCTTCTCCGCCATCGCTCTCGCAGAAATCGTCATCTTTTAGCTGTGATACTCAATGGGGACAAACACCTATGCGCCCCGTCCGGAGACTGAAGTCAAAGATCTTATTTGGGCTTGATCTCCATGTAAAACGACGGAAACCTAAAAGGCGAATAGCTCCTCAATTTTGTGTTGATTCGGGTCACACGCCCTAGTCGGCTGGCGTAGTTTTTTTGGAGATAATAATGAAGAAAGCGATCACTGCGGCCTTCGTGTCACTCTCATTTCTCTCCAGCCCTGCTCTGGCGATCCCCCTGATTTATGATGAGGCTAGAGATGGAGATATTGAACAATGCGGCTGCGTTCCCTTTCCTGAATATCCGCTCGATTTCGGAATCAATGTTGTTCGCGGATCACTATACAGTGCAGACAAAAACCCGCATGACCCAGGCAGGGTAGATTTTGATTTAATTTCCGCCAGTGTGCCAATGATGTCGGCTATCTCGACAGTTTCCGTTGCTCTTGCAAGGAGGGCAGAAGACACGGCTCCAGGAAGTGCTGCATCGAGTTTTATTATTTCTGGATCGTCTAATGGCGAAGCCATCACCTATGTTGGAAGATCAATCAGGGCAGGGCAATCTCTCGTTTTCAAAGTCAATTCCAAGGTTGACATTTTCTCATCAATTGGATTCCGTAGCATTAGCACATTTGGGTCGGCATTCGACTACGAAATCGCAATAACTTTGATCCATGAAAAGGATGTCCCTGTCCCTCCTGTTCCGCTTCCCGCGCCACTGTTTTTTCTCATTTCCTCAATATCCGTCCTTTTGGTATCTTCTTTGCACAGAGAAGCCTTTTCCACTATAAAGATGATGTGCAGAGCCGGTGAGGCAGATAGCCGAAGTCTCTGATTTTCACCTGTGAGCGCCCAGTTTTTGCAATTAGGGTATTGAAATTAAATATACATCACGTCGTTTAAGCTTTCCCTTGTTTATTATTTTGCACCGAATTAATCATACTCATAGAGGCGGACGACGATTAAGATGTTGGCGCTTAATTTTTCATTTACTGGGTTGTGGGTCCGCCATTTGTCACAACGATCTAAGACGAAGATGCGATGCTTCAAGGTCGAAGGTGCGGTGCTTCAACGCCTTCGGCAGCCTCATTACTGACAGCCCCAATAAGGCGAAGAATAAAAACAGTCCGGCATTGGGAAGGGGGATGGGTGCAACTGGTTGGCCGACAACTGTAAGGTTGGTAAAATAAATGACAGAACCAGGCTCGTGATATACGGGCGTCCCGTCAGGTAAAAACTTCGTCAACGAAGAAAATTCAAGACGCTGTTCCAAGGCCGTCGAAATCTTATCAAGGTGTTTAAAAGCCGAAAGCCAACTTGATGGGAGTCCCGGCTTGTCGCTTAGAAAAGAAAAATTGAAATCATACACATGGTAATTTGTGTCTCCAGGCGCGAATCTCGAGACCGTGCCATCTATCGTTTTCCCGGCATATCCGTACTCACTCCAGACGTGAAAGCCTGAATGGCTAGAACCTGCGCTGATGCTCAGCGCATAAGTAGGAATTGTAATTCCCGAAGAAATTCCGGCTCGAATGGTCACTGAATCCAAGGGGTATATGGCTCGCTGGTAAAACCCTCCGTCTCCCGCCGGAAATTCACCGACACTCAAGGGGGAGAAGGATTGGAAATTAAAGTCAATAAGAAGCTTCGAATCGTCGCCAAAAATTAGTTTAGAAACTTTTCGTACTTCGATTTCACCTGGTCCACTTGCTTTGTAATTTGCATCTGCGCTTAATGTAATTGTTGCCGCGTGAGCGTTTCCAGTTCCAAAAATTGAAAGAAGTAAGAAGATAGCTGAAGCGGCGGACTTCATGTGGGATGCACCCAATCTTGACATATCTAACAATTCCCTCAGCCTTCCTAATCGGTACCAAAAACCGACATTCCCCATTTGGCCTGCCGTTGTGGGTGATGATCGTCTGACGGGGCTTGTGGGTCAAGCGCATCGTGCCCGTGATGGCCGCGATTTCCGTGCGAGGAAACGGATTTGCACGTATCGGATCGTGAACCGGCATCATCCTTCGACCGCGCTCTCGTTCTTCAGCACGTCTGGCATACCTGTCTTGCCGCTTTTGTTCAGTTTGGTTCCGGTTCGCGGTCATGCGCATGACGGAGGCGCTTGAAGACGGCGGATAGCTTCAAGGATTGCGCGCACCATCGGGCCGGTGACCGCGACCTCGGTCAATTGGAAGGTGATGGCGCGGGCATGACGCACGACGCGGGCCCCGATCTTGATTGTCTGACGTCAGCGCCAATCGACAGGGGGCGTTGAGAGCCTCCTGCGGCTGATCGGTGTGAAATGGACGGTGCCGGACTTCAGCACTCTTTCCCGGCGCCAATAGACCCTGGCTGTCAACATCCCCTATCGCGGTACCAAAGCTTCGCTGCACCTGTTAATCGGCGGCATCCACATGATCGTTGCCCGGTGGTGGCCTGTCGCCGGACGGCACCCGATGGGTCGCCTGCAAGCCCGGGTTCTTCCTGCATGTCCGGGTGCCGTCACGATTGTTCCGGCGCCTGTTCCTTGACGGGTTCATGGACTTGCACCGCGCCAGGCGGCTTGCATTCTTCGGCGATCTCAAGCGGCTGGCGCAGCCCGACGCCTTCGCCGCCTGGCTCGCGCCGTTCCGCAAATCCGAATGGGTGGTTTACGCCAATCCGCCCTTCGGCGGGCCTGAGGCGGTTCTGGCCTACCTGAGCCGATACACCCACCGCGTCGCGATCTCGAACCATCGCCTGATCAGCGCGGACGCCGCGACCGTCGCGTTCCGATGGAAAGATTTCCGCATCAAATCCGGCGACCGGCAAAAGATCATGCGGCTGGCCACGCCCGAGTTCATCCGCCGCTTCCTGATCCACGTCCTCCCGGACCGTTTCCACCGCATCCGGCACTACGGCCTGCTGGCCAGTTCGGCCCGCAAGGCCAACCTAACGAAGATCCGCGCCTTGCTCTGCCTACAACGCCCAGAAGACCCCGTTGCGCCAAGTGCCGAGGCGGAGGCCGCCCCGTTCACCTTGCGTGAGCCATGCCCCTGCTGTGGCGGCCCGATGCGCATCATCGAGATCTTCCGGCGCGGGAAGAAACCGATGTCGCATGCCCCACCGAGGGAGCAGGCAGCATGACATATCGCCCGTCATCCGTCACGAAACAGCACCGGCTACAATCCGCAGACCCGGTCCGAACTGCGTGTCCTCGTTCCTTTCCAGCGCGGCAAAAGGCGGCGACAACTCCGAAACGCACCGCCTTGTCGGGATCACCGGCTGGGTTTACGGTCGTGTCAGGCGTCCGGTGCGCCATCAGCCGCACCACGGATGCAGCCGCCGCCCCGATCGTCCGAACGCTTTCCCCATAGCCTGATCCAAGACCCCCGCGGCTTCCTCCTTCCGAGGTTTGTCAACGCGGGCCGCCACCTCCCGGCCGCCCACCTCGCACCACGGCCCGCATCGAAAAACCTTCAGGAAAGCGGTCGGTCGCTGCGGCGAGAACGAACGACCGGTTTGGGCCGTCTGCGTACCGGCGGCTTCTAAGCGGCTTGAAGTGGAAAGCGAACTTCTATTCAGGATGCCTGCAGAGCCGGTAATATCCATAAATGCTCATCCCGAACCGTTCCCGCTCCATCCAACTTCGGACATCATTCGTGTGGCAACATCGACCTTTTTGGGCTGCCGCTGATAACCGCCCGTTACGGTGTAGGTGGAGACGCTGCGCGGAAGGGCGAATTAATGAAGTTGAGCGGCGAGCAGCGAACCCTGTTGAAAGCGACTTCGCAAGACCTATCAGAATCTTGCGGCACCCGCGCTTCTTCTCCATAAGCTAATGCACCGGCTGTCGTCGCGACGTGGCTGGAGGGGAGCTGATTGTCAAACATGCGCGCAGTAGTTCACGTCACAACCATGGTGCCGCAACGGCGAACCCGAGCGACTACGGGAGTGCGCGTCGTTGGCTGATGCCTTGCTTGCCCAGGATATTCTTGACGGCGTGGCTGTTCGCGATCGACCGAATCTGTTCGTGATCGGCAGTTTCGACCGGCGCATCACCTTCTATTCCCAGCAGGTCCGGGCGCTGTCGCTGGTCCACGCGCTCAAGGAACTCGGCTATCTCCACGCCGATCCGAGGATAGCGGTCGTCGGCGGCGGGGCGGCCGGCGTTACAGCAGCCGCAGCTGCCGCATTGGTCACCGGATCGCAGGTTGTACTGTTCGAATCTGCCGATGCGCTTTTGCCCCTTCAGTCGACGACCGATCGTCGGCGGCTCGATCCGCATATCTACGATTGGCCGGCGCACGACACGACCGATCCCATCGCCGACCTGCCGATACTCGACTGGGAATCCGGGACGTGTCGCGCCGTCCGCGACGATATCCTGCTCGGGTTCGAAGACATCGCCGTCAGGCTCGCGCCGCGGCTGGAGCGACGACTGCGCCATCAGGTTACCGCGCTGACACGGACGGCGGACGGCTATCAGCTAGACATCACCGATCTCAATGCTCCACCGCCACAGCCAGGCGCAGAGCTACGCGAACAATTCCACATGGTGTTCCTCGCCGTCGGGTTCGGGCTCGAACCGGGCGAACCGGTGCCAACGATACAGAGCGCAAGCTATTGGACCGATGCCGGGGTCCCGGTTGCCGAGTTCGCAGGTCGGCCGACCCCGCGGTTCTTCGTCAGCGGCGCGGGTGATGGCGGACTGATCGATTTCGTGGCCGCCGGAACCCGCGATTTCGATCATGCGGGCATGATCCGGCTGATCTCCGAGCATCCCGGCATCGCGGCGTTGAAGCCGGCCCTAGCCTCGATCGATGTGCGCGCCCGCGCGGAGGATACCAAGGGTGTCCGCTTCGATTTCATGGCAGCCTATGACGCAGAGCTCCTACAATCCCTCACCGACATCGGCCTCGTCGCTGCGGTCGCGCAGCAACTCCGCCCCGGCGTGCAGCTGACGTTTCAGACCCAGCATGCCGAAATGTTCGATGTCTCGACGGCAACGCTCAACCGGCTTGCCGCCTATCTCACGATCAAAGCTTGCGCAGGCGACGCCCAGCACTCCTTCCGGCATTTGCATTGCGGTGTCGTTTCCCGGATTGACCCGCCGGATCCGGCACCCGTTGTCGCCCCCTTCTGGCTCGACTGTGCCGGGGAGACGGTTGCCGCGGATGCGGTGATCGTCCGGCGCGGTCCCCAGCGCGATGTGGTGCGGGCACCCTTTGCCCCGCACCTGGCCAGCTTCGATGTGACGCACAAGGAATGGCTTGCACGCCACGGCGAGGCGACGCTCGTCCCGAAATTGTCAGGGCCGGCACGTTCTTTGTTCAAGGAGGCGGCGCGCAGCGCGAATATCCTCGCGCCGCGGCTGCAGCGACTGGCCGCCAACCAGCTTCCAATATCGGTGCAGCTGTTGCGCGAAGGCGCCAACATCCGCTGGTCCGGCGCGATCGCGGCAGACGAGTTCGTTCGGTCTTGGAGCGAGCAACAGCCCTTCGAGATCATCTTGCCGGATGGTCCCGAAGCGCTTTGTGCCGTTGCCGGTGCTGTGTTGCGGGTCGCCTGCCACAGCAGCAATTGCCGGCTCCACGCCGCGCCCGGCCTGTGGAGCCAGCTTGTCCGCGAACTCAGCCTGGAATCGCCGCATGCCGAAGGCATGGCGATGCCGGCGATCGTCGCCGGCAATCCCGGCGGCGCGGCCCAGGATCCGGTTTCGCTGCCGCCCGACATTCTCGCGCGTCGCATCCACCGGTCTCTCGACAGCTGGCTGCTCGAGCGGTTGGACGCGCACCTTCAACCATTCTTCGCCAGCAACGCCGATCCTCGCCGCCCGGTCAACCTAAAGATCGCGCAGGATCTTCGGGTGGCTATGGCCGCGACTTGGGCGGTCTGGCATGCGTCGTTCGGCGACGACTCGGCGCTGCTGAGCCATTTCCTTCGGTTGATGATCTGTGCGGTCGACGAAGACGATCATCGCGACGCGGCGCAGGTTCTCGTCGGCCCCAGCAAATGGCCGGTGATCTTGCGCGGCACCGTGGTCGCACTCGCCATCGCCGCAGCCTGGGACGCTACATCGCCGAAAAGTGCCAGGCCCGGCAATTTGGTCCGCCTGCGCGACGGCGACAGCGAATGGGCCGGTCATGGCTGCGCGGCTGATATGATCAACGGTGACGAGATGTCATTGTGTGCCGCATCGTTCATTTGGCAGACCCAGTTTGTCATCCTCGTTGTCAAAAGTGCCATTGATGTCAGCCGAATCGCCGAGCGGCCATTCGCTCGGATCGACACCGATCAGCCGGGGCTCAGCGATACGGATGGCTCTGGTCCGGTGATCATGTCGATCAGTCGCGATTTCGTTGGCGCTGCGGCGGAAGGCCTGGCCGAGCTACGCAATCTATTGGCAGTAGTTGAGGCGCGGCACTTCGAGGCGCTCGAAAAGGCAATCATGAAAGGGGTGGCATGATGGATAGCGCGACTTTGTCACCCGGACTGGCGGATTTGGCTGAACGGCTGCGCAAGGCGGCCCTAGCGCTCGGTCTGGAAGTCGAGGACCGCCCCGAATTGGCGAGCGGGACCTTCAACGGCGGATCGACCAAGTCGACGACGCTCAGTCCGACCGATCTGCCGACTGATAGCCACGCGATCCGGATCGATCGCTTCAACATCGTGCTGGGTATTCTCCCCGACGTCGCTGCCATGGAAGCAGTGCTCGAGACGCTGCGGCGCTGCCGCAACCAATGCGTCGTCGCGCGCTCGTTCCTTGGGACCAACGAGACGTTGGACCTGCAGCTGATGCTGCTGGGACCGCGGGCGAGCGAGCGGCAGGAGGCTTGGCGCGCAATGGCATTGATGGTCGAGCGCGATGACCGTGTCGCTCGCAAGCTGGCGTGGCTGCGACCCGAAGATCCGTTGAATGACGACGAGAGTTTCGCCGACTTTCTCAAGCGCACCTTCCTCGCCCGGCCATGGATCCATGCCGAAGGCAAGTTCGAGGACGCGGCGCTCGATGAACTGAGCGGCACCAGTGCAACCGCGCCGGGTCTACCGCGGACGACGGCGGCCGAATGGGAGCGGATCACGCTCGACGAGATGAAGACGCCGGATGATATTGTAGCGGCGTTGGTCAAATCCTGGGGTCGGAGGGGGCAGGCGTGAGCCATATTTTCCTTTCCCGCATCGCGATCCTTAATTTCCGGACCTTCGGCGACTTCGCGATCGAGATTCCGGCGGCGCCTGGTCTGGTTCTGCTCACTGGGACCAACGGCTTGGGAAAAAGCAGCTTCTTCGATGCGATCGAATGGGGACTGACCAATAAGATCCGGCGGTTCGAACCTTATATAAACAAGGGCCGTAAGAAACTCGTCGAGAAGGATTATCTCACGCGCCGGGGTGCCGAGCCGGGATCGCATCGCGTAGCGCTGACCTTCTCGGACGGCGACCCCGTCGAGCGCAGTGCCACCGGCGGCACGGCGATGCCGGACATCGTCGCGCAACTTGCGCGGCCCGACCGCCGCACGATCAACGATCTTGGGACCTATCTGGCCCTCACTCACTTCCTCGGCCAGGCAGCGCAGCAGCGATTCACTAGCCGCGACCCACAAGACCAATGGCAGGCGCTCAAGGGACCAAGCGGCATCGATCGGCTCGAGCGTATTCGCGCGGGCCTACGGGGGCGACCGACCATCGCTGCATTTACGCGCCGGCTCGCGGCTGAACAAGGCGTCGTCGCCACGCTCGATCGGCAAATCGCGGACTGGCAGGGGTGGATGACGCGCCTTGAGCGGCTCCGCGCGGCGACCCGCGCCACCGGAGTACTCACGGCCGACGAAGTCGCTGCGCGGATCGTGCTGCTCGAGCATGACCTTCAGCAGCTCGCAGCGGGCCAGCCACTTGCGGTCACCAGTGACGGCATCGGGCAGCGCCTCGCCGCGCTCGGTGATCGGATCGGCGAGGCGCTGCGTACCACCAGCGATCGTAAGGCAGAACTCGAGGGGCTCTCGACGCTGCCGGCACAGTTCCTTGTCAGCCAGGCCGAAGCTCGGCTCGATCATCCGAGTCTCGTGCGGTTGCGCAGCTTGGTGAACGATGCGCAGGCGCGCTGCGATCGGGCCTCCCCGCTGATCGGCTCGACCAGCGACGCGGTGACCGCGCAGAACGCCACGATCGCCGCGATCGACCAGAACATTTCCGTGCTCGACGCCGCGCGTGCCGATCTCGTCCGCCGTGACCTGCTGGGCGCGTGGATCTCGACTGAGCAGCAGGATCGGGCGTCGCTTAACGAGGCGATCGCGGCGCACCACACGACGATCGCGGAAGCCGACGCTGCGATCAGCCAGCATGGCAAGGCCAGTGCCGAAGTCGCGCGCTTGCGAAGTCTCGCAGCATCCGCGCGCGCGATTAACGAGTCGATGGCAGATTATCTCGATTTGGAAGGCGAGTCCGGGGCCGCTGAAGCCGAACTGGTGCACGGACGCGAAGCCGCTGCGCGCGCCGCGTCCGAACTGGCGCCGCTCGAAGCGCGACTCGCCGATCTCGACAGCAAAATTGCCTATGCCGAACGCGCACGCGCCGAAGCTGACCGCCACGCGTCGACGATCAGCGCGGCCTTGTCGCAGCTTGCCAGCCATATCCATCAGGACGACACCGACTGCCCTGTTTGCCAGACGTCGTTCGAACCGGGCGCGCTCAAGGCGCTAGCCGATGCTGCGGCATCAGGCAGCGACCATCGCCTCGCGCAAGCCCATGACGCGCTGGAGGCCTTGCGGAGCACCCGACCCGCGCTCAGCGATGAAATCCGTCGCCTTCGAGCGGTCGTGGCGGCGGTCGACGGGCTCGAACGGGTTGCTAGGGCGGCCGCTGATGCCGTGACAAATGCACGCGCCGCCATTGCCCAGACCCTTGCTGCCGCACCGGAGAGCGAACTCGCCGGGCTTGCAGCAACTCGAGCACGCGATGCGGAAGCCGCACTTGCG
The DNA here is from genome assembly GCF_048262375.1 of Roseovarius sp. Lineage (GTDB taxonomy): Bacteria > Pseudomonadota > Alphaproteobacteria > Rhodobacterales > Rhodobacteraceae > Roseovarius. Next base: position 2,154 of record NZ_JBLXFE010000032.1, on the reverse strand, counting down.
GCGGCAGTGGCAGCGCTGGAACTGCTGTCGGCGAACGCGGCGGCGGCAACCGAACAGCGATCCAGCGTGGCAGCCGATCTCGACGAGCTAATCGCGCGCGACAATCAGCTTGGCGCACGGCTGGCGCAGTATCAGGCAGAGGACAAGGCCTGCGTCGATCGCATCGCCGCACGCAATCTGTCGAATACGACGATCGGCGACATTGAGGCGAGATTGACGGCGGAGCGCGAGCGCGGCGAAGATGCGCGGGCTCGTTTGGCACAGCTAAACGAGGCGGCCGCCAACGCAGCTGCGGACGTTCAGCGTGAGCAGGCGGCTCTCGACCTCGCGCTGCGCGACCTTGCGGCGGTCGAGGCAGCCCGTGCAACCTCGGAACAAGCCGCACGGCAGATGCAGCAGCGGTGGACACGCGCCGGTCTTAACCACATTCCCAGCGAGGCTGAGTATGATCGTGGACTCTCCGCAATCGAAGCGGCGCTGGCGGGTTTGCGATCACTGGCCGAACGCCAGCGGGAGCTTGCCCGCGACAATGAGGATGCGCTTCTTCAAAGCGAGATCGACGAGATCGTCGCATCGATGCGGGCGGCTGGTGATGACGATGGCGTCCGGGATCCGGCAGCTTACCTGGCCGGACAGAAGGAAAAGATCGAGGCCGCTCGGGCGGCAGTGAAACTCACCACTACGGCACGCAACGCGGTAAAGCGCTACTCGGAGGACCTTCAGAAGCAAGCCGACGATTTTTCGGCGCGCGTGCTCGACCCGCTCAATACGGTGATCGACGATTTCAACGAGGCGATGCTGAGCACGCCCGGTGAAAGCATTCAGTTCAAGGCGGCTACGCGGGTCGATGCGACCAGCTTCGGCATGGCGCTGCGCTACCGGGAGAAGGTCGACAATGCGATCGAGACGAAGAAGGATTTGCCGCCCCAGGTCGTGCTCAGCGAGGGCCAGCTTGCGGCGAATGGCTTTAGCATCCTGTGCGCGGCGAGCACCGCCTATCCTTGGTCACGCTGGCGCGCGCTACTGCTCGACGATCCGCTGCAGCATAACGACATCATCCACACCGCCGCCTTCGTCGATGTGATGCGCAATATGGTCGAATTGAACGGCTATCAGCTGATAATGTCGAGCCATGACCGTGGCGAGAGTGAGTTCATCGCACGCAAGTTCGATGCGGCCGGTCTGCCCTGCTCCACGGTCCTGTTAACGGCGCCGTCGGACAAAGGCGTAGTCTGGAACGCGCCGGTACATAACAAGGCCGCGACACGGATATTGCGTGAGGATGCCCCCCCCCGAGCGTCAGCAGCGCCTGACGCGGTTTAAGCGAAGGTGACTATGTCTCGGGATTAAGTGCGATCAGCTCGTCGAAGACGATCGGCATTCGTGCCGACGCATGTTCGCCTCGATCCCGGCAACAATGTCGGTCGAGCAGTCGTAGTTGCGGTGCGCGCGCTGAGCAGAATGTGGCGGATGAGCTCGTAGCGCGCCGTCTACAGATTCTCAAACAGAAGCGAAATTATCGTCCGCTTTAAGGCCCACTCAGAAAACGCTTAAACGTCCGTTATGGAGGCGCGAAGAAGACCTTGCGCTGAGTTCGTGCGGCCGTCCGCTTTGGGCCGTGTGTGTCGATCGGAAGGATGTCTGGCAAGCAGTTAATGCTGCAGCGCCGCAGGTCCGCTGCGAGCCCGAGGGCGACACTTACGGTCCGATGATGCCGACACCAAGTAGGACCCGAACGAGGGCGGTCTGGGTGTTGACGCCTGTCTTTTCGTAAATACGACTGAGGTGGGTGCGCACGGTATTCACGCTGACGCCTAGTTCCTGCGCCGACGCCGTCAAGCCGAACCCGGTCGTTATCATCTCTGCCAGACGTGTCTGTGCTTCGGAAAGACCGAATACGTTTTTCGCAAGCTCCAGGCTGCGGGTAACCCGAAGACCGTCATCGAAGGTAACGTAGGTGTCTCCGTCGCGCACGTAGACGACACAACTCTGGACGCCGCCGTGATCGTCTTCGCCGAGAACCACTGGACCTGTCGCGGTTTGATGCCGCCCCTTTGATAGCATTTACTGCAACAAAGGAGACGAACTATGGGACGTGGAAGAACTGACGAATTCCGCAAGGATGCGGTGCGCATTGCGCTGACCAGTGGGCTG
>NZ_JBLXFE010000031.1:0-21109 GCF_048262375.1 Roseovarius sp. | reverse complement strand
GACCGTATGCTAATAAAGGGTACAGTATGGCAATTAACGGTACAATATGAAAATTAAGGGTACATCGTGCCGCTGAAAACAAACGATAATTTTAAAGGCAATTCTGATTAATGAGGGTACAGTGACACCAGCGTTCCAGACGTTCGAACGGTGAACCACCGGCTCGTAGTCCCCCTGCCCCGCCCATGGCCAGAGGCGTGAAGACTGCGCCTCTTCCATCGCTGGCCGCGATCCGCGCAGCTGCGACAGCCGCTTCCATACGGTCGTCGTGCTGCCCGAGCCCCGCGAGGCGCCAGAGGTGAAAGCCCGCGCAAGCGCGAGTGATCGGGTGCAGGTCCGTGGCCTGCCCCATCAGATCCAGCCAACCGCTCGCGCGATCCACGAACGGCTCGGTCTCATCACTGATGTTCTCGGGGTCGCGACGGTCGAGGAAGGCGGAAAGGTCCTGCTCCGGTCCCGGTCCACCCGTCAGTCGCCGAATCGCCCATCCGACTCGCGCCAGCGCCGCCGTGTCGTCCTGGACACCGGACAGGCGCAGCGAGATCCAGAGCGCCAGCCGGTCTTGGCTGATGCGGTCACCGGTGTGCCAGCTCAAATCTGCGGCCTCCATCAGCGCAAGCCGATGCCGCCATCCTTCCGGTCCGCGCTTCAACCGGTCGTCCAGCGCGCCGACGCGACCGGCCACACGGGCAAGACGCGCGGCCTGCCCGCCCTCTGCCTTCCGCCATTCGTCGAGGACCTCGGTTTCACGCGGTTCGGCCCGTGGTCCCGGCGGCAAATAGTCCGGCTCGTCGTCCATCGGACCGGGCAGAAACCACATGTCGCATTTTCTTCACCATTTCAGCACATGATTATTACGTGATTTCTGGATGATACGGGGTAAGCACACATCATTTTTCAGCTTAAGGCTTCAATTTTGGTTCCGTATTTCAAAGAGTGGCGGCTCTGTTGGCGCACGGCGCAGCCAGTCTCGAAAGCGTCATACCGATGATGTCCGGCGGAGGGCATGTTTCGGATGAAGCGTGGACCAAGGCAACGCGTACCGCGCGTGAGCTGGACCGGATTCTTGACGGAGTGGCGCCCGTGCGTGAGGCCGTGGTGCGCGCGGCATCCGAGCTGCGGCTCTCGACACGCCAAGTCTACAACTATCTGGCGCGGTATCGGGAAGAGCGCAGGGTATCGTCCCTGCTGCCGCAAACGAGTGGAACAAGGAAACCTAGGATCAGTCCCGCGGTCGAGAGCATCATTGCGATGACCCTGCGGGAGATGTGGTTGCGCCCCGAGCAGCCGGACCTTGCACCAATCGTTGAAGAGATCCGCGCCCGTTGCGCAGAGGAAGGGCACAGGCCGCCCGCCTATGTCACTGTCGCCCGGCGGATCCCCACTCTGTTTGCCCCGGAAGAAATTGCCCGCCGCCGCCTGTCAGATGGTAAACACCTGCACCGGCTAAAGCCGCGACCGGGCTACATCCGGGCTAACCACGCGCTCGACGTTGTCCAGATCGATCACACGCCGGCAGACATCCAGTTTGTCGAGGTTATTGATGACTACGGTGTTTTCGTTGGGCGCCCCTATCTGACCATCGCTGCAGATGTGGCCACGAGCGCGATCATCGGCTTCTGCCTGACCCTCGAGCGGCCGTCGCGACTGTCTGTGGCACTTTGTCTGGCGCACGCGATGTGCTGCAAGATTGACTGGCTGGCAGAACGCAGTATCGATCATGCTTGGCCGATGCACGGTCGCCCAAAGCAGATCGTCGTCGATTCCGCCAAGGAATTCCAAAGCAGCACCTTCAGCAGAGGATGCGCGGACTATGGTATTTCCATTCGCATGCGGAACAAGGGCACCGTGCATCGGGGCGGAGTCGTCGAACGCCTGCTGGGGAAAGTGAACACCGCGCTACGCGCCTTGCCGGGCAAGACGGGGCGTTCCATCGCGGATCGGGGCGACTATGCCTCGGAAGCGCGGGCACGGCTCAGCTTCGCGGATCTCGAACGCTGCATCGCGCTCGCGATCATCGACCACAACCTGAGCCAGAATGCGCGCAAGCTGACCGTTCCGGCGAAAGAGTGGGAAGATCGGTTCCAGCCGAAAGACCGGCCGGTCGATGCACCTGTCGATGTGCTGCTGAATTTCCTGCCACGCAAGACGCGGAAGATTTCACCTCAGGGCTTCAGTCTCTTCGCCATCGACTATTTCGAGCCCTGGCTTGGCCCGCTGGTTGCGCGTCGTGACCGGCTGGCCCCGCTCGATCTGTGCTATGATCCTCGCGACATCAGCCATATCTACGTCAAGGATCCGGATACCCAGGCTTGGCGGCCGGTCAGGCGACGGGACGGACTGGCCGAGCCGATCACGCTCTGGCAGCACCAGGCGGATCGACAGCGGCGGCGCGAAATCCAGCGGCGCCCTGTGCAGGAGGCATCAGCGATCCGACGCGAAATCGCCGCAACTGTTGCCGCCGCCAAAACCCCCAAAAGCCGTTTGAAGGAGATGACCCGCGCCCGGCATGCCACCGAGGCAAAGAAGCCTTATGCCGACTTCGCTACGCCTTCCGCCTCGGCCCAGGCAAAGCTCGACCCGGATCGTCCGCGGCGGGTCTTCCCAATCGAGGATTGGTAAGGTGCCGGACCACCTCATGTCCGCCACCGTCCCACTCTTGCAGGCCGATGACGCAGTGCGGATCGCCCATGTGCGCGCGCCGCGCTGGATCAGCCATCCGGCGGCCGGCGCGGCGCATGACGCGATGCGACTGCTGCTTGAGCGACCGCCATCCCTGCGCCCACGCGGTTTGCTGCTTGCCGGTCCCTACCATAACGGCAAGACCATGATCGCCGAACGCTTCGCCGTCGAACATCTGCGTGTTGCCGAGCAGCAAAAGGTGTGGGTGATTCAGACCCGGGAAGGTGCAGGGCTGTCGCATTTCTATGCCAGCATCCTGTCCGGATTGCGCGCGCCACAAGCCGCTGGCTGGCGCAGCCTGGCCCGCGCCGGCGATCAGGTCGATCATCTTCTGGAGCGCCTGAAGCCGCGCCTTTTGATCTTCGACGAGTTCCACAGCGCGTTGCGCGGGCGGCGCGAGGATGTGAAGGCCATCTTCTCGTTCTTGCGGCGGATCGCACGAGTGCATGACATCTCACCCGTCCTTGTCGGCGAAATCGCGATCTACGATGCGGTGCATGACACGGACGAAATGGGCTCACGCTTCGATACGATCCCCATTCCACGCTGGGCGTATGACGAGGATTTCGCGACACTTCTGGACAGCCTTGAGGTAAGTCTGCCGCTAGCCAATGCCTCCGATCTGTCGCGCGAACCCTTGGCAAAGATCATCCACGATCTGTCAGAGGGGCTGATCGGCGAGGTTATCGAGATAGTCACCAGGGCGGCAGTTGCGGCAATCTCGCGCGGTGAGGACCGGATCACGGGCGCAACCCTGTCGGACCTTGGCTATGTGCCTCTCTCGAGGCGCCGCAATTCCGCTTTGCGTCACGAGATGACATGAGGTTTGGGCCGACCGGGATCTCCGTGACGCCTGCAGAGCGGTATGAAGGCGCGGCGGGAAACCGTTGGCCCATGAGCATTATGCCCGCACCAGGTGAACTTCTGTCAAGCTGGCTGCACCGCCTCGCTTACGCAAACGGCATACCTCCGCACTATTTTGGTGCGCTTCTCGGAGCGCCAGGTCAGAACTGGTCGGCACGTCTTGATCGAGCGATGCCAGATCGCATTCTGCAGTTTCTGGGAGAACATACCCACATACCCTTGGAAGACATCGCGGCTCTGACCATTGCTCCTGACCCCTTGGCCCGGTTGCGTTTGCCCCTGCGGGCATCGCCTCAGCAGAGTTGCGCACCAAAGACGCAGGCGACCTGGCTGCAATTCTGCCCGGCCTGTCTGGCGGAAGACGAAACGCCCTATTTTCGCCGGAGCTGGAGCCTGGCGACACGCGTTTCTTGCTTTCGCCACGGCTGCCGACTTCGGGACAGGTGCCCATCCTGCGGACAAGGATTGGCTCCGTTCAGCCAGAAGCGTCTTGTACCGCATCAAATCTGCGCCTTATGCGGTACGGCGCTCTGCAAACGCACCCGTCCTGCCACCAATAGGGTTCGGCGTCTTGAGCGCCTGATCGACGATCTGCTTCGTCTTCATGCCGTGGGGTATCGGATGTCAGAGGGGCGGTCACTGCCGGACCTGCTTGGATCGGCCTGCTTTCAATTTGGGCGACGGCCAATGTCCATCGCGCGCCTCCCCCATCGGGATCGCTATCATCTGTTCCGGCAATTGACGGAAGGGCGGTCGACGCCTTTCGGAACGCGAAGAAATCCCGCGATCGCTTATTGGAGACGCGCCGCTCAGGCTGCGCCAGCCTGGCGCGGACTGGTCACATCATTCAGCGATGCCGTCCTGCCTCGGCCTAAAGCTGGGCCTTGCTCTACCACCGCTGGCCCGCATTTGGCGGATCTCGTTCAGGCGGCCGCGCGGCTCCATCAGCAGCGGCAGGTGCCCTGATGGTCTGAAGCAGGTTTCAAGGGCGCGCGGCCAGCCCAGCGTCATTCAGCTGTTCAGCGTCTGGCAGGTCGCCCAAGCTCTCCATCCCGAAAGCTGAGAGGAACGCGTCTGTGGTCACGAAGGTATAGGGGGCACCACGACGCGGCGCGCGCGGCCCAGTTCCAATCAGACCGTGTGCATGCAGCCGCCCGATCAGATCCCGGCTGATCTCTTTGCCAAAGATATCCTTCAGCCCGTCGCGGGTGATCGGCTGGTGGTAGGCGATCGCCGCCAGAATCGCGACGTCGAACTCGTTCAGGTCCAGCAGTTGGTCGCTCACATCAGCAGCGGCGCGGATCGCAGGCGCGTAAGCGGTCCGTGTCCGGAACATCCACGCCCCTGCGACCATGGCAATCTCAAACGCCCGCCCCTCCAGATCGGCGGCCAGATCCTCGACCAGCAGATCAACCGAAGTCCCTTGCCCCACTATGCGCGCCAGATCTTCGCGCGGTACAGGCGAGGCAGAGGCAAACAGCACCGCCTCGATCCGGCGCATCCATTCCCGCCAGCGCAATTCCGGCGGCAGGTTGGCCAATTCGCGGTCAATCTGGGGTTCGGGGCGGTCCTTCGACTTCTTTTCTGGTCGCATGTCCGACCCGCGGAACCGGTTCCCATTTTCGCTATCCATGCTCATGCCTACACCCCGTACAGCCGGAAGGTGTCGCGGCCGGTCAATTCGCGGATGGCGCCAAGATCGACCAGCCGGTCGCAGAGTCGCCGCGCGGCGCGATCCGGCAAAGGCAAGGCCGCGGGGGCCACCGCATCCTGTGTCAGGAAGATCTCAACCGCCTCCCCGGCCCCTTTGGCTCGAAGCTTTGGCGCAACCCCTTTCAAAAGCGCAGCCCGACGCGAGAGGTCGACAGCCAGACGCGTGGCCTCGACCGCGGATGCGGTCACAGCGCGATGACAGGCTAGGCGCAAATCGTGGCCCCGCTTGCGCAGGTCTGTGCGTTTCAAACCCGCGGCCAGCAGCGGCACGACATGATCCCAACCTAGCGCCTGGGCGAGGGCGGCGTCCGCGAGGATTAAGGCCGGGACTTCGGCACGGGGTGCCTCCGTCAGGACAGCATCCAGCACCACCGCGGTACGGGTCAGCGGTGCCCCATTTCCCGCATCCAGCCACGTGGCGATCTGGCAAGTCTCGATGGTCGGTAAAGCTCGGCTCAAAGCCTTGACCGACACCGACCGTTCCACCGCGCGACGCCAGGCAAGGTAGGTTTCGCCTGCCGGACCGGGAAGGTCGCCGGGACGCAGGAGGTGCACCGCGTCGCGCAATTCCCCCGCCCTCTCCATCCGACCGGAAAGCGCCACGCATGCCTCTGCGGCGTGCAGGGCCAGCCGGTCCCGCAACAATGCTTGGGGGACATCGTCTCGTGCAAACACATGATACAGGTGAGTAAGCGCTGCACCTGACAAAAACGCCACATCTTCAAGGGTTTCAACCCGTGTGGCGATAACCCAGGCTGGCATCCTGGGTATCGTTTCAGGGTCGCTGGTGCGGATGTCGCGAGCAAACGTCATGCCGGGACGCTATCCCAAGACGGCGCTTTCTGCCAGCAAATAGCGTAGAAACCGCCTCACACTATCTCTTGCTCTAATGTCCAATAAGTTTGCATTATCGGACTTGGCGGGAGTATGCTCGACGGTATGACCGAAACGCCCGAGAAATTGCCTTCAGAACCCCCGGAACGTCCCGATCGCCATGAGCGGGACGACAGCGCTGATACGGAGCGCGACACGATCGCCCTGCCCTCCCATGTCGCTGGCTCGGGCACGCTCGACCGCCTGGTCGAAACGGCGCGTGACTATGCGCGTCAGGCGGCGTCGGAGAACACGCTGAAGGCCTACACCAAGGATTGGGCCCACTTCGCGCGCTGGTGCCGGATGCGTGGCGCGGACCCTCTCCCCTCGTCGTCCCAGCTGATCGGGCTCTACATCGCCGATCTGGCAGCGCCGGGCGGCAAGGCCCGTGCCCTCTCGGTCTCCTCAATAGAGCGGCGGCTGTCCGGCCTGACCTGGGGCTATGCGCAGCGCGGAGAACGGCTGGACCGCAAGGACCGCCACATTGCCAGCGTCCTGGCTGGCATCCGACGCAAGCACGCACGGCCACCGGTCCAGAAAGAAGCGATCCTGCCTGAAGACCTGCGCGACATGCTGGCCACCCTCCCCCACGATCTGCGCGGCCTGCGTGACCGCGCTATCCTGCTGATCGGCTTTGCTGGTGGCCTGCGTCGGTCCGAAATTGTCAGCCTCGACCACGGCAAGGATGACACGCCTGACTCCGGCGGCTGGGTCGAGATCCTGGAGGGCGGCGTACTCCTCACCCTACGCGGCAAGACCGGCTGGCGCGAGGTCGAAATCGCCCGCGGCTCATCCGATCAGACCTGCCCGGTCCATGCCCTGACGCAGTGGCTGCATTACGCAAGGATCGACTTCGGCCCGATCTTCGTCGCCACGTCGCGCAACGGCCTGAAAGCTACGGGCGAGCGGTTGTCGGACAAGCACGTCGCCCGGCTGATCAAATCCTGCGCCCGCGAGGCCGGGCTACGCCCTGATCTGCCTGAGGCCGAGCGCGTGCGGCTGTTCTCGGGCCATTCCCTGCGTGCAGGCCTTGCAAGCAGCGCGGAAGTTGATGAGCGCTATGTTCAAAAGCAGCTCGGTCATGCCAGCGCAGAGATGACCCGCCGATACCAGCGACGCCGCGACAGGTTCCGGGTGAACCTGACCAAGGCCGCAGGCCTGTAAGCCCCCTGCCCTTCCGACGAGCCTTTGCTGAAATGCCAAGCTCCAACCTGACCGCTCAGGTTTCAGCTAATCGCTTCAATTGAAATCGGGAACCAAACGCGACAGCCATCGTCGCCGCCATCAAAGGCGCGGACCCCGACATCACGCTTCAGGCGATCTGCACCAGACTGGAAGCGATGCGTGAGCGCACGCCCCGCGGGCGGACAAGCTGGCAGCCCTCCTCGGTGAAGATGCTGCTGGAGCGGGCTGAGAGACTGGGGCTGCTTGAGTAGTCGCGCTACCTTGCAAATCCTCCAAGACATGGAAGGATTACAAGGTTGTGGTCAGGACCACGCTCAGTATCTGTCCGGTCATGTAAAGGGGTTGACGATGCGAAGCTGGCCTTCGACCATCAGGCCATCTTGCATGTCCTCGCTCCACAGCGTGGTGCAGCCCGCAACCAAAGCGCTGGCCACGATCATGGCGTCGTAGATCGAGAAGCCGTAGCGTTCCGCCAAGGCGCGGCCGACGTCGTGGGTCTGAAGGGTCAGGTCTTCGACGGGGCACAAGGCGCGAATGCCCTCAAGAAACGTCCCTGCTTCCTCCCAGCTCAGGCCAGCCTTGCGGTGACAGTTCACCAGCGTTTCGTTCAGGACCTGAGCGCTGATCCGGGGCCCCTGCCCCAGAATAACCTCGGCGCGATCGGCCTTCGGGCCATCGTCGAGCAGGTAAAGAACGACATTCGTGTCCGCGAACTCAGCGCTCATGCGCGTCATCGCGGCTCAGGCGTTCCGCAGCGGGCAGCTTGCCCCGGAAGCGGCGCAGACCCGTCAGCACCTCATTCGCGCGCGCCAGACGACGGACTCTGACCTGGCCGTCGTCCTTGACCAGGTCGATCTGATCGCCTTCCTTGAGGCCAAGTTCGCGGACAAGCTCAGCGGGCAAACGGACGGCAAGCGAGTTGCCCCATTTCGCGACCTGCATCGTGATCTCCTGAGTGGATATACGATCGGGAATGTATATCATGTTGGTTGCATGGGCAAGCCTGTCCACGAGCCCGGGCTACTCTTGTGCGTCACGCAGTGGCTGACACCAGATTTAGAAAGAGCTTGCACGAATCTGAGTCCTCAGGCAATAGTCACGGAAAAGGGCGACTAAACGCCAAATTCCGTGAACACGCCACGGGCGCGCGAGGGCAGATGAGCAGAGCCGATACACAGGAAGACCTGAACGCTGTGATCCGTCAGCATTCCGAGGTGCTGGCGGCGCAACTGCATTCGCAGCGTGAGAGCCTGTTCCCGCCTGACGCATCCAAGTCTATGCGCAAATTCACCTCTGGGGAAGCTGCTGCTCTGCTGGGTGTCAACGACTCATACCTCAGAAAGCTCCATCTTGATGGCAAGGGGCCGTCGCCAGAAGTTTCATCGGGGAACCGGCGGCACTACTCTGCTGAAGATATCCATAACTTACGAATTTTGTTGGAGAAAACGGCTCGAAGACCCGGAGATTACCTGCCCGGTCGTCGCGCCGGTGACCATCTTCAGATCATCGGCGTGATGAACTTCAAGGGGGGGTCGGGCAAGACGACCTCCTCGGCGCATCTCGCTCAACGGTTGGCTCTCAAGGGTTACCGTGTCCTGGCGATCGACCTTGATCCGCAGGCTTCTCTTACGGCTTTGCATGGGGTTCAGCCTGAATTTGACCTGCTGGACGGCGGCACGCTCTACGATGCCATTCGTTATGAAGACCCGGTTCCGATCGCCGAGGTGATCCGCAAGACATATATCCCGAACCTCGATCTGATTCCTGGCAATCTCGAACTGATGGAGTTCGAGCACGAGACGCCGCGGGCACTTTCTCGCGGCAACGCGGGTTTGTTCTTTTTCCGTGTGAAGGAGGCGCTGGCGCAGGTCGATGAGCGGTATGACGTCGTCGTCATCGACTGTCCTCCGCAACTGGGGTTCTTGACCATGTCCGCGCTGTCGGCCGCGACAGGCGTTCTCGTTACGATCCATCCCGAGATGCTCGACGTGATGTCGATGAGCCAGTTCCTCAGAATGACGGCCGACCTGATGGACGTCATTGCCGACAGTGGGGCCGACATGTCGCATGACTGGATGCGGTATCTTTTGACCCGGTATGAGCCGACAGACGCACCGCAGAACCGTATCGTCGCCTTCTTGCGAACGATGTACGGCGACAAGGTTTTGAACGCGCCGATGCTCAAGTCGACGGCCATCTCGGACGCCGGTTTGACCAAGCAGACCCTTTACGAGGTCGAACGCAGCGCGTTCACCCGGACGACCTATGACCGGGCCATTGAAAGCCTGAATGCGGTCAACGACGAGATTGCCCAGCTCATTCAGAAGACTTGGGGGCGCTGATGACCGACAGCAAGAAGAAGCGCATGTCCATGCTGGATAGTCTTGCAGCGGCGGGGACGCCCCCTGCCCCTGGTAGCATGATGTCTAGCAATCGGGCCCTGCGGTCGGCGCGTGATGCTGTCGATGCTCACCATGTTTGGGAGCTCGATCCGGCTGAGATCCAAGACGAGCGATACTCGGATCGCCTCGACCCAAAGGATGTGCACGACCTTCGCGCGTCGATTGAACAAAACGGGCAGACTGTGCCCATCCTTGTTCGGCGCCATGCGACCGACCCCAATCGGTATCTCCTCGTCTATGGACGCCGCCGTCTTGAGGCCATTCGTGCCTCCGACAAAGTGAGCAAGGTTCGCGCCCTCATCGCTAACCTGGACGATACGGCGGCACTCCGCGCTCAGGTTTCAGAGAATACTGGTAGACGTGACCTGAGTTACATCGAGCGTGCCCTCTTCGCTCAGGAACTGCTCGATAGTGGCTTTGGCTCGCAGGCACAGATTGCCGAAGTGCTCAACGTGACCCGTTCGGCGGTATCGATGTCGATCTCGGTTGCCAAGGCGATCGGAACTGCACTGGCCCATGCAATCGGACCGGCGCATGGCGTCGGCCGTCCCAGATGGGAAGCTTTGGCCAAGGAGCTTGCCGACAGCCGGATCGAGAACGACGATCTTTCCCGAATTGCTCTTGATGTTCGCGCCAAGGCGGCCGCGAACGAACAGGCGGATGAGGATCCGCACGTTGATCCTTCGGTGGCGGCTTTTGAGGCCGTTGCGCGGCACGTAAAAAAGAGTGTGAGCTCGACGCTCGGCAAGAAGCCGAGATCGAAGACCACTGCCCTTGTGATCGATGGCACGCCCGTGGGCGCTATCAAGAGATCTGGCCGGGCGCTTCGCCTGGACCTGACGGATGTGGATGATGCCTTTGCGGAGTGGCTTGATGCCCGCGCGCAGGACGTCCTCGAAGAGCTTCACGATCGCTGGAAAGGCGAGACATGAAGAGAGGCAGAGCAGCAACAAAAAGGAGGCACGGTACAGGCTAGAGAAAAGGTCCCGCAAAGCTTGCGCTCCACGAGACCCCAACTTTGATCTTAGCACTTTCAAGGTAGTGGGCCGGCGCGCAAACCGCAAGTCATATGTGATTCGCGGAACAGCTTTTCTATGCCTTCGTGAATGACATCATGGAGTACACACCGATTTCGCCGTTTATGCGGCAGATCTCGCACGCCCATCTGCGCGTGGTCGAGCGTCCTGAGGCGTCTGTTCCGGGCAAGCCCGTGAACAAGTGGGAGCTTCTTCGCGAGCTGTCCAAGGCGCAGGCCGCTTTTGGCGTTTCCGAGCGCGATCTGACCGTTCTGCAGGGGCTTCTGAGCTTCTTTCCGGATGATGCGCTTGGCGGGAACGCAGAAATGGTCGTCTTCCCGTCCAACAAGGCAATCTGCGAGCGGCTGAACGGCATGGCCTGCTCCACGATGCGCAGGCACATTGCCCGCCTGGTGGACGCTGGCTTGCTCATGCGACGCGATAGCCCCAACGGGAAGCGCTATGTCCGCAAGCATGGCGAAGAGCGCGTGGCCTTCGGCTTCGATCTCTCGCCGCTCTACTGCCGGTCCGAAGAGGTGGCACGGGCCGCAGAGGCCGTGCGTGAGGCCGAGGACCGTGTGCGCCGGCTGCGGGAGGTCGTGAGCCTCATGCGACGCGATCTCGCTGCCCTGGCGGAGTTTGGAGAAGAGATCCAGCCAGGTCTTGGCCTCTGGGACCAACTACGTGACAAGGCTGTCCTGACAGCGCGCGCCCTGCGCCGCAAGCTCATGCTCGAGGAGCTCTTGGCGTATCGGGCAGATCTCGAAGCTCTTCTCGACCATGCACGAAACGTCATTGATGGCCCTGAAACAGAAGAAATGAACACCAATGATGCCAGTTTTGAGCGTCACCATCATAATTCAAATGAAGAATCTATAGATCTTGAACCTGCCTTAGAAAAAGGCGGGGCGGCGGCCGGCGCGCCAGATGTTGAAACGGATGCACCTGGTGCTGACGTGGAAGAAGCGGACACAAGACGCGTGCCAAAGATCCCGCTCCATCTGGTGATCGCGGGCTGCCCGTCGCTCAGGACCTTCTACCAGGGAGATATCCACCACTGGCATCAGCTTTTTGACGCGGCTTGCCATGTACGGCCGGCCATGGGGATCAGTGCATCCGCTTGGGAAGAAGCACAACGGTTCATGGGGCCCGAGCAGGCATCCATCGTTGTTGTCGCCATGCTGGAACGCTTTGCCGACATCCGATCGCCCGGTGGCTACCTCCGCGCCCTGACGTCGAAGGCGGCGGCGGGCGAGTTCTCTTGCGGGCCGATGGTCATGGCGCTGATGTCCCGGCGAAACGCGGCGTGATGTTCACAGTTGTGAACATTCTCCCCGTCGGTGCCCCAATCGACGAAGTTCACAGCTGTGAACTCTCTGCGCCGTCTGATGAGCAACCAGCAGACAGAGGGAAAGGTTGGGGGTTTGAGGGGTGACGGGGAGTGAGATCGGGAGAGTGGCTTCCGGCGCCCGTCGTGGAGAAGATCTGATGGCGAAAGTTGCCCAGAACGTCGTCCTGTCCCCCTCGCGGGACATACCCTTCAACAAGCTCGTGTTGAGCCAGTCCAATGTGCGGCGCATCAAGGCGGGGGTCTCGGTTGAGGAACTGGCCGAAGACATCGCGCGTCGCGGCCTGCTGCAGAGCTTGAACGTGCGGGCTGTTCTCGGTGCCGATGGTGTCGAGACCGGTACGTTCGAGATCCCGGCAGGTGGCCGTCGCTTCCAGGCGCTGTCGCTGCTTGTGAAGCAGAAGCGGCTGGCGAAAACCGCGCCAATCCCCTGCATTGTGCGAGATGCTGCGTCGGAGATCCTGGCCGAGGACGACTCGCTCGCGGAGAACATGCAGCGAGTCGCCTTGCATCCGCTAGATCAGTTCCGTGCGTTTCAGGCTCTGCATGAGAAAGGTCAGGGCGAGGAATCGATCGCGGCGGCGTTCTTCGTCACGCCCCAGATCGTGAAGCAGCGCCTGAAACTCGCCTCTGTGACCCCTGCCCTGCTCGAGGTATATGCCGAGGATGGCATGGCGCTCGAACAGCTGATGGCCTTCACGGTGAACCCGGATCATGGGCGTCAGTTGCAGGTCTGGGATGCAGTGAAGAACTCCTGGAACAAGGAGCCCTATTCCATCCGGCGCATGCTGACGGAAACCTCAGTCCGGGCCTCGGATCGTCGCGCGGTCTTCGTCGGTGTCGATGCCTATGAGGCGGCAGGTGGCGTCGTCCTGCGCGATCTGTTTCAGGGCGACGATGGTGGCTGGCTCGAGGACCCTGCCCTGCTCGACCGGCTGGTGGCCGAGAAGCTTCAGGCTGAAGCTAAGGCGCTGGTCGCCGAGGGCTGGAAATGGATCGAGGTCGCGAGCGACCTGCCCTATGGCTACAGCCACGGTCTGCGGCGTCTCGCCGGTGATCCCGCGCCGATGACCGACGAGGAAAGCGCGGCCCACGCTTCGCTCCTCGCCGAGTATCGTGCGCTGGAAGAGGAATACTCCGGTCAGGACGAATACCCCGAGGAGATCGATGCCCGGCTCGGTCAGCTCGAGATGGCGATGGAAGCGCTCGAACAGCGGCCGCTGATCTACGATCCGGCCGAGGTCGGGCGCGCGGGCGTCTTCGTCACGCTGGATCGGGACGGCAGTCTGGCGGTCTATCGCGGCTATGTCCGGCCCGAGGACGAGCCGCGCGAGGAGACCGCGGTCCAGGAGGGTGATGGCGCGGATGCCATGGGGCAGGGGGGAGATGTCGGTGTTTTCAGCTGGAAACCGTCGGCAACCTCCGCTGGGGGCACCGTCATCACTTCGGGTGGTCAGCCGATCGGTGCTGATTCGTCCGACGAGGAAGATGAAGGCGCGCTGAAGCCGTTGCCCGAACGGCTCGTCATGGAGCTGACCGCCCACCGGACCTTGGCGCTGCGCGAGGCCATCGGGCGGTCGCCTGACGTGGCACTGACTCTCCTGCTCCTGAAGTTGGTGACGGATACCTTCCGCACCTCTTCTGCCGTGGGCAGCTGTCTGGAAGCCTCGGTGCGTCATGTCTACATGTCGGCGCAGGCGCCCGATCTGAAGGACAGCGTCGTGGCGAAGCTCGTCGACGAACGTCATGCCGCCTGGGAGGCCGATCTGCCTCTTGGGGACGATGCTGCGCTCTGGGACTATCTGGAGGTCCTCGACCAAGGCAGCCGTCTGGCGCTCCTGGCGCATTGCCTCAGCTTTGGGATCAACGCGCTTCATGAGAAGGTGAACCCCTATGGTGCGGGTATCTCCGCCACCGGTCTGACCCGCCGCATGGCGCATGCCGATCTGGTGGCCCGTGCGACCAATCTCGACATGGTCGAGGCGGGCTGGGAGCCGACGGTCGATGGCTACCTCAACCGGGTGCCCAAGGCCCGAATCCTCGAAGCCGTGCGCGAGGCGAAGGGGGAGGGGACCGCACAACTCCTTGATCACCTGAAGAAGGGTGAGATGGCCACCGAAGCCGAGCGGCTCCTCAAGGGCAGCGGGTGGTTGCCTGAGGTTCTTCGCCGGGCCGATCTGGTCGCATTGGGCGGCGAGGTGATCGCAGAAGGGCAGGGGGAGGATGCGGGAGAGCCCGAAGACATCGATCTTCCGGCCTTCCTGACGGCTGATCTGCCGGTGAGCGCCGCGTCGATGATGGCTGCGGAGTGATCTGAGTCATCCGGGGAGCGGGGTAACCCGCCCCCTTCTCTCACAAAATAAAGCAATATCAATATGATGAATGCGAACGCTCGCATTCGGGATGAGGAATCATGTCTGCAACAACCATCATCGACTCAGCCCCTCTCGGGGCGCTCATTCGCTATACCGACGGCAGTCCCAAGCCGCCGGCACGTTTCACGAAGAAGCTCGCGGCCTGGGAGCGATCGAACGGCGTCGGCCGCCTCGTGAAGAAGGAACTGCCGCGGGTCTATCCCACCTGGACGGCTCCGGCCTCCTTCACGCTGCATGAGGGCAACTTCTCCTCGGACGGGGTCATTCTCGTCACCATCATGCGCAGCCATTCGGCGGATAGCCGTCTGATCTTTGAGGTGGCCGAGGAACCGAAGCCCGGGCAGGTCCGCGTACTTCTGGACTTCGGTGGAAACACCGAGTTGCTGCATCTGGCGGAATCCATCACTGCGGCCGAGCTTTGGATTGCACGGGAAGGCTATCGCAACGCGAGGCTCGATATCGTCGGTGCCGAGGACGGCGAGAGGGCAGGGGGCGCAGACCTGGCCGCCTGAGCCCTGACAAGGCGTGAGGGGCCTGCCCATGTGCGGGCCTCTCACCGACCAGACCTTCGTCCCGCGAAATCGCGGGGCACCAAAGGATCCATTCCCCAAGACGGAGGTTATCAACCAAGAGCCTGCCCGGGAGGCGGGCGGCGTTCCAAGCATTAACGGGACAATCGGCTCCTGACGTTGGGGCACCATCCCCCGCTCGCCATTCCCTTCCTTGCCCCGAATCCTGTCTTCGAGATCAACCCGCGAGGGGTCGGACTACGGGCGAGCCCGTGCCGCCGGGTGGATTCGGACGAGCCGAACGCACCCGGTGATGTCAGCCAGTCTGGCCTGTGGGTCCTGTCGCGCGGGGATGGTCCTCCGCCTCCAAGACAGGAGCCAAACAGATGTCCTGCAAAGATGCTCACGCCTCGCCGCCTCCCCGCCGCCACGCTCATGGTCTCGATCGTTGTTTTCCAGGCCGGTGATGAACCTAGGCGCCGTCCCGCCGACGAAATCGACGGAGACGAGGTCGTGATCGTCTCGAATATGATCCCTTCGGTGAGGCTTCGGCCTCGTTTCCCGAGGGCCCAGGCAAGACGCAGGTGTGCCCCTGGGCCTATCGCCGACAAAGAGATCGGCGATGCCGATCTGAGAAACGCCGGTTTACCACTTGGCGCAGATCGTGTCGCCATAGGGTCAGTTCCGAATGTCGCTGACAGCCAGGACAATACGAGGATGGCGCGACATCACATTGCGCGGCGCTAGTTCCAGGAAATACTTGCGATAGAATGCGCGATGCTGCGCTAACGCAGTTGCATTACTGGCGACGGAAAGAACAACAGAAAGAAGGGCACTAGGGCGTAAGATCAGTCGCGGTTCGAATGGCACCGTTGGGAGCCGCATATTCATGCCCCTGGCACAGTCCTCAACAACCAGTTCGGTGCACCAACCCCGGAGCGCATACCCCACGTCGCTTGAGGGCTGACGCCGAAGGTCGAGGCGATCGCCGTCACCGACTATTATGTCACCGACACCCATGAAGAATTCCGCAAGCATATCGACGCCTGCCGCCCGGCGTGAAGCTGGTCTTCCCGAACATCGAGCTACGCCTGGACGTGGCGGCAAAGTCGGCTTCGTGAACATCCATCTGCTCGTCAGCCTGGAAGATCCCGACCACCTCGGAGATGAAACGGTCCTCAAGCGCCTCCAATTCCATGCGTTCAACGACCGCTTCGATTGCACGCGCGAGGAGCTGATCAAATTCGGAAAGCGCCGACCAGTCGATCACCGACGACGGCGCGGTACCCCGCACGGCGCAACGCAATTCAAGGTCAACTTCGATCAACTGCGCAAGGTTATCGCGAGAGCGAATGGGCGACCAGGAACATCCTCATCGCCGCTGGCGCGGCCGGAGACGGCACGTCTGGCGTTCGACAAGCCGCTGACGTCACGGTGCGGCAAGAAATCGAGAAGTTCGCGCACATCATCTTTCGAGCAGTCCGGCACAACGCGAGTTCTGATCGGCTAACGGGGCGTGACGATCGAGGAGCTACGGACACGATATGACGGCTGCAACCCTGCCTTCACGGCAGCGATCTCATGACCAGAAATCCGTCGGCCAGCCCGTCGACAAACGCCTTTCGTGGATCAAGGGCGCCTTAGAGTTCGACACCTCCGCCAGGCCTGCATCGATCCCGGAGGGCCGCGCCCATGTCGGCGAACACCCGCCTGCCCGCGACGCCGTCGCGATCTCGCACGTTAGATCGACGATGGATTGGGCGTCCACGCCGGACATCCCGCCCAATCCCTGCCTAGTCGCCATCATCGGCGCTCGGGCCTGGGCAAGACCGCCTGGCCGACGTCATCGCGGCCGGCTGTGATGCGATCACCCCATCCGTGGGACGCGGACGAAAACATCAGCCCATCCTTCCTACGTGCGCGACGGTGATCGGCGACGCGACCACGACGCTGACCTGGGGCGCGGCGCGACGGTTACGCGCGCTCGATGGCAGCGACGCCAACGGCCGGCGTCGTTTCCGCGAGCCCGCTACCTGTCGCAGCAGTTCGTCGAGAGCTTTGCTCGGCCAAAGGTGTGTCCGACGGCCTGATCGACGAGATCGAGCGCGTGATCTCGAGTCATATCTGCAGGACGATCGCGAATGGGCACCGACTTCGCCGAGCTGCGGACCAGCAGATCACGGTTTCGGCAGGCGCGCGAGCGCGAGGCCGAGGCGATCTCCGACATCTCGATCGCATCGCCACCGAGTTCGAGAAAGAGAGCCTTTCGTCCGTTGACCGCCCAGGTTGGGCTGAAGAAGCCGGATCGCCGATTATTCGGCGGATCGCGCGAAGCTCGTGGTCAAGGGCACCGAAGCTCAGGTCGCCCGTCATACCCAGCTCAGGAGGCGGCCCAAAGCCCGAAACCAGATCCAGAGTTACGGCAATCAGCGCCGCACTTGTCGCCCTGCAGGACGAGGTCCGTAGCATGCGGGCTACGGCGCGCCTGAGATGCTTCGACGGCGCAGGCACGCCATACCAATAGCGGCCCGCGCAAGCAGTGGACACTTCCTGCTGATCTACAAGGGCGACGTGGACAAGAGCCTGACCGCATACGTTGCATGGGCGGACGGCAAAATTCGCGAACTTAACGGCGTTCCGCTAGTGCCAGGCGATCCGAACGTCCCGCTGATCGCCGACACTGCCGACATCACGACACCGCCGCTGCGCTGATCGCCGCCGAGATGACCTGCCTGGAAGGGCTGTTCAGCGCTGTTCAGCGCCGACGTTTGTACGCGATCAATAGCGGCACTGACTGACGACCGCAGGAGAATTCGGCGCTTCAGACCCTGAAACCCGCCTTGCCGATGCGGGGTGCGCAGCGCGGCGCAAGGAACTCCAGACTGAGCGCGATGAAACGTACGGTCGGGTTTTTGAGGCGATCATCACGAACAGAACGCGTCATGTGACCTACGCGCCCCTGATGGCGCGCTTTGCCACTGTCGGGGACGCTTATGGCTTAGCTTCTCGTCCGACGGATCGCCGACGTTCAGGCGTGGGAACCTCGCGGAGGAAGAGCTCGACCGTCGCAAACCGACCTTCTACGGCGCGGTTCGCTGATCACGGTGGCCACGGAAGCGCTCAAGTCGGCGGGGAAACCAAATCGGCGGTCGAGTTCAGCCGCGATGACGGCCTTCATGACGAAATACCTCCGAGACCTGCTGTCCCATGCGCCTTCGCGCCACGCAGCAGACTGAATTCCGAGCCTGGTCGAAACAGTTCGCGCACTGGCTGGCACTGACCACATCACCGTCCGGTACGAGATCTCCTATGATGGCGTCGACATCCGCAACTCTCGCCCGGCACGCGCGGCATCGTGCTGTTATTGCTCTACCTGGCGCTCGACGATCCGCGATGATCGGCCACTGATAATCGACCAGCCCGAGGAGAACCTTGATCCGAAGTCCGCTCGACGAACTGGTCGCGCTCTTCATTGCCGCGAAGGCGAAGCGACAGGTGATCATAGTCACGCCAACGCCAACTCGTGATCACACCGACGCGGATCAGATCATCGTAGCCGAAGCAGGACCGCATCAATCAGGCGGCCGCCGCCGATCAGCTATGTGGCAGGCGGATGGAAAATGCTGCAATGGCAAGGTTGTTTGCGACATCCTCGAAGGCGGCGAAGTCGCCTTCCGCGAGCGCGCCCGCGTCTACGCGTCCGCCTCGAACGAGAGGATAGCGAGATGGCCGCGCGCGACATAGTCTACTACGATACGCGATAGCCTTCGGCCCGGCTGGCGGAGCGCGGCTGGTTCTTCATTGCGGCGAAGCCGCGGACGCCGACGCTACAGTGAGCGAGTTGGGCAAGCTCGCATCGCCCGGCACTCGCGTTGCCGGCCGCGCTGGCTCACCGGAAGAGGTCATCGAGCCTCGTTGGCGCCGACGATGCGCATCCACGATCCTTGAGCGGACGCCTTGCCGTTCCACACGGAGCTCAGCCACCGCATCGATTCATGCCGCTACCTTCTTCTTGGGTGTATCGACCCAGGGTCGCCAGGGCCGCAACTATGCTCCTCGACTGGCGAACGCTCGGTTTATGCCCCGCCGGACCAGGTGAGCTCAGGTTCTCAGGGTGCCGGTATTTCGCGGGCTGGTGCACGGAGGATTTCGTCTTGCCGCTGACAAGCTCGGCAGGAGCAGCCCAGTTCCCCGGCGAGAGCTTCCATCTTGGCGCGGGCTTCCGCCTTCTGCCGATCCCATGTGAGATCGCCTTGGCGACGTCCTTCGCATTTGTTCAGTTCGCTGAGCGACAGTGCCTTTGCGATCGTAATAAGCCATTGATGCGCCGGTCCTGGATGTTCCGGTATCGATAGCATGTCGAGGCAGGGCCATGCATTTCAGCAGGCAAGGGCAGGGGATGAATGCTGGTAGTAGCCACTTTTGGCCGCTGGAGGAGTGCTGGCTTTGGGTCAAACAGTCCCGATTGGCAAGGGGACATGGTCTGGCATGGGTTCGTATCTCTCTGTCTCTGGCCATCCTTCGACTGACAATCCCATCCCGTTCGGGTTCTCGCGCGCACCGCGTCAGTCCGGGCCGTGTTGCCACCTTTGCGTCCTGCCCGCTCCACCCCGGTCCTTTGGGTTTCCGTGTCCATGCCGTCCACCGTGCACGCGTCACCCGACGGGCTTTTCAGGTCTGTCGAAGGGACGGTCCCGAAGACAGGACACACAGGAGCTTATCATGCAGAACATCGTCATCCTCGCCGGCAACATCGGTCGACCGAAGTCCGCACCACCCAGAGCGCACCAAGATCACCAACTTCAGCCTCGCCACCCGCGTCCCCCCCTAGGCCGGTGATGCGCGACGAGAACGGCTACTGGCTCATGGACACCGAATGGCACCGCATCACCTGTTTCAACGGTCTCGCAAGACGGTCGCCGAGCATTGCGAAAGGGGACCTGTCCACGGCCGCATCCACTACACCAAGTGGATCGACAGCATGGGGAACGACCGCTACGGCTGCGATCATCGCCGAGAAGGTCGACTTCCCACGTCCGAAGTCGGCCGAGAACGAAAACCCGAGCTGGTCGACTCACGATGAAATCCCGTTCTGAGGAGCGGGTTCTCCTTCGGCCCGGCGGGTTAAACCGCCGGCCAAAAGTCTTTCGGGCCACTGAAAAGGCACCCACGCTTGCCTTCCGGTGCTGACCGCCTTGAATACGCCTAATTGCTAACGCACTAGCTAGATTTCGTCTTGTCCTGGTCGCGCCGACTGCGATACGTCGAGCATCAACCGCGTATATTCGGCCGTGCTCTGGGTCACGGTGCCCAGTCCGGGCCATGCGAACAACGGATCCGACCAAGTAACTTCCAACTCAATCTCGATCCTTAGCAGTGCGGCCACTTGATCGCAGCGGTCGGCTCCTTGTCCTGGCCAGTAGTGATCCTCGAAGGAAACAACCACGTCGAGATCGTCATCAACCCAGATTTCGGCCAGACTTGCTCATGCGCTCGCTGGCATTGGTCGCATCCTCGAACAGGCAGCCCGGATCAAATGGGTCACCGTCACTGTTGAGGTCAAGCCTTGGCTGCGGATCTATAACTGACACGATGGGTTCATCTCTTGCCTTTCGGCGCGGATCGGATCACCGCTTTTTCATCGTTCGTCCCAGCCAGAAGGCTTCGAAAATGTTGATTGGTGATGTGGACACCCCCGTTCGGACACTGACATAAGCTATGATTTGCAGTCTGCTGATCTTCGACGAGAAGGAGATCAGAGATGTCGAAACGCAAGCAGCATGCGCCTGAGTTCAAGGCGAAGGTCGCGTTGGAAGCCCTGAAAGGCGAGGAAACGGCCGCCGAGCTGGCAAGCCGGTTCGGGGTGCATCCGACGATGATCCATCAATGGAAGCGAGCCCTGCTCGAAGGCGCATCAGGCGTGTTCGAGCGCGGAGGCCGCAAGAAACCCGAGATTGATGAGGAACAGGTGAAGGAGCTCCACGCCAAGATAGGGGAGCTGGCGGTGGCCAACTCTTTTTTGGAACGAAAGCTGAAGCCCTGGGGCGGGAAGTGAGGCGCGGCATGATCGAGCCTGACCACCCGGACCTGTCGATCGGCCAGCAGTGCAAGCTGCTGTCGATCGCGCGCTCGTCTTTCTACT
>NZ_JBLXFE010000030.1:0-25434 GCF_048262375.1 Roseovarius sp. | reverse complement strand
ATTTGCCATTTTGCTTTTTGTCATAACCATCATCCTTACTTAAGTTGATGGTCTCCGACAAACTCGGGGCGATTCAGTCTGCGCCACTGCTACGCGGGCTATCGCGCCCGAGAAGAAGCGTCTGAGGTTGTGGGGGTGGGCTGGCACCTCGACACGTCCCCCATGCTTCACACAGCGCGTCGCGCCCCTCAGGGCGGGGGCCTTGCAGGGCGTCCCGTCTCGACGCTTGGCGCGGCACCGTGGCGCCGACTTCATGGCGTGCAGCCCCAATGCCCTGCCCTCCGGGGTCAGGTTCTCAGGCGTAGGCTTTCCCCTCGGCTTTAAAGTGCGCACATCGCGCGCTGCGTGCGCTACTGCATCAAGGAAACGCTGCTGTCGTGTGGTGGTCATGGCTACTGCTGAAATCTGATCCGGATCTGTGAGCACTATAGCCAAATTTTCGGGCAAAAAATATCGGGGCATGCCTCATGAGAAAATCGCGGGCCGCGGCGAGGTGGGCCGGGGGGTGGGGGTGGTCTGCACTCGGCCAACGCGAACGCATCGCCGCCCAAACCTTTGGGTCCGTCGCGTTGATCGTGGCGCGTTCAAGAGATATTTGCGGCATAACGATGAACGAGGTAGATCTGGACTGTTTCGGCCGGTCAGATGAATGCAGGACGGGAACACCGGGCCCGCTTGAGTGCGCCCAGCTTGGCATACCATATCCGCCCCCCTTCGGTCGGAAGCGCCCCATTTCATTGTTGCGTGGCTGGTCCTACGCGTCCGTTTTGAGCCCGCTCTCCAGTCTTTCCAGATCGGCCACAAGCCGGCGGGCGCTTTCGCGTGCGGCAATGGTCAGTGAAGCCTGCGCCTCAGAGTAGAGCTCCGTGTCCCGGTTCATCAGATCGAGTCCTTCCTGCAATCCGGCCAGAACCGTGGCGTCCTGCCGGGAATCCGTAAGTGTCTGCCGCATCAATTCTCTACGTCCATCATGTGACAAGCCCGAGAATTCGGGCGAGGAAAGCAAAGAAAGAAGGTTACACCGGGCGCCATATGTGGGCGAAAATGTGGGTTGCCCCAAAATATCTGCCCACTTTTCCGTTTATTATCACGCTTTTAGTGGAATAAAGTGGCAGCCCGTAGGGGAGTCGAACCCCTCTTTCCAGGTTGAAAACCTGGCGTCCTAACCGATAGACGAACGGGCCATCCTTGGCGTGTCGCGTAACTAGGCAAAAGCGGCGCAGGGCGCAAGAGGGATTTTGCAAAAACTTCGTGTCGATTTCAGAATTTTTGTCGGGCGTTCCGTGTTGGTCTGGGATTGCGAAGCATCAGGCCGGGGCCGCGTCCTCGAGGCGCAGTTGCACGGTCTGGCGTCCGCCCCAGCTGTTGATATCGAGGCGCCCGGCAAGGTGAAAGCGGCCGCCGCCATGCGCCATGAGGGCAGGCCCCAGCGGACCATCGAGCGCGCCGAAGCAGATTGCGTCAAGGCTGGCGCCCATGCCATCGCCAAAGCGCAGTTTCAGGTGGGCACCGCTCAGTGCCTTGGTAAAGGTGATCTGGCAATCGGGAAAGACATAGCGGGGTCCGGGGGCGCCTGCCCCAAAGGGACCGGCGGATTCTATCTGCGTGACGAGGTCGACGGTGGCGGCACCGGGCATCAAGAGGCCATCAACCCGCATTTCCGCGGGACCTGCCGCGCCTGCGCCCTGTTTGGCGAGCAATTCGGAGAGCCGGGTCATTGCCGCCTCGATCTGATCGCGTGCAACCGAGAGGCCCGCCGCCATCTTGTGTCCGCCGCCCTTGATCAACAGCCCTTCGCTGGCGAGCCGTTGAATCGCCGCCCCCAGATCGACGCCCGAGATCGAGCGGCCAGAGCCTTTGCCCTCGTCGCCCTCTAGCCCGATCACGATGGCGGGGCGGTTGGCGCGTTCCTTGAGGCGGCTGGCGACGATGCCGACAACGCCCGGATGCCAGCCTTCGCCTGCGGCCCAGACGAGGGGGGCGTCCAGCCCGCGTGCTTCGGCCTGTGCGAGGGCCGCATCGCGCACCTGTGCCTCGACGTCGCGCCGCTCAGAGTTGAGCTGGTCCAGACGTTCGGCCATGGCACGGGCCTCGGTGGCATTGTCACAGGCGAGAAGACGTGCACCCAGATCGGCCTTGCCGATGCGTCCACCGGCATTGACGCGCGGCCCCAAGAGAAAGCCCAGGTGATAGGCGTTGGGGGCGGTGTCCATCCGCGCCACATCGGCCAACGCCACAAGGCCCGGGCGTGCGCGGCGTGCCATGATGTGCAGTCCTTGGCGCACGAAGGCGCGGTTGACGCCGATGAGCGGCGCCACGTCCGCCACGGTGGCCAACGCCACCAGATCGAGCATTGTCATCAGGTCCGGCCCCTGTGCGCCCGCGTCACGCAATTGACGACCGGCCTCGACCAGCATCAGGAATACCACCGCTGCGGCACAGAGATGCGCCAGATCGCCGCTCTCGTCCTGACGGTTGGGATTGACCACCGCGAGGGCGGGCGGCAGGGTTTCGGCCCCCAGATGGTGATCAAGCACGACGACATCTGCGCCCTTTGCCGCTGCAATGGCCTCGTGACTCAAGGTGCCGCAATCGACGCAGAGGATCAGATCATGCCGGGCCGCCAAATCGCGCATCGCGGGCACGTTGGGGCCATATCCCTCATCAATCCGGTCTGGGATATAGAGCGTGGGACCGGGGGCCCGCATCTGGCGCAGCCAGTCGATCAGCAGCGCCGCAGAGGTGCCGCCATCGACATCGTAATCGGCAAAGATCGCGATCCGTTCACCGCCGCGTACCGCCCTGAGAAAGCGCGCGGCGGCATGTTCCATGTCGCGTAAAGAGCGCGGATCGGGCAAGAGATCGCGCAGGGTGGGGGCGAGATAGGCTTCGGTGTCGTCAGCCGCAACACCCAGTCGCGCCAATGTCTGGCAGAGCGGGCGTGGCAGGGCGGTCATCTGCGCCATCGCCTCGGCGAGGCGATCGGTCTCAGGCCCCGGACCAATCCAGCGGCGCCCGGTCAGGGACTGTTCAACTCCGAGAAAGGCCGTTCTCAACCGCGCCTCCTCTTTCATCTGGCGTTAAATACCTCGGGGGTGCGGGGGCAGAGCCCCCGCCGCTTGCCGGGTCAGTCCCGCTTGCTGCGATAGATCATCCGCCGTACCGATCCGGTGCGCGAGCGCATCAGCAGGGTCTCGGTTTCGACATAGCCGGGGCGGCGCTTGACACCCGAGAGGATCGAGCCGTCGGTGACGCCGGTGGCGGCAAAGATCACGTCTGCGGTTACCATTTCATCACGGGAATAGATCCGGTCGAAGTCAGTGATCCCGGCCTTGGCGGCGCGGGCGCGTTCATCTTCGTTGCGAAACACCAGACGGCCCCACATCTGTCCGCCCATGCATTTGAGCGCAGAGGCGGCCAGCACGCCCTCGGGGGCGCCGCCAGTGCCCATGTACATGTCGATGCCGGTGCGGTCTGCCTCGGCGCAGTGGATCACACCCGCCACGTCCCCATCGGGGATCAGAAAGACCGCCGCGCCGGTCTGGCGCAGTTCGTCGATCATTTCCTGATGGCGGGGGCGTTCGAGCACGCAGACGGTGATCTCGGACGGGCGGCAGCCGCGTGCGGTGGCCAGAGCCTCGACCCGCTCGCGCGGGCTCATGGCAAGGGAGACGACGTTTTCCGGATAGTCCGGCCCAATTGCCAGCTTTTCCATATAGGTGTCAGGTGCGTGCAGCAGGGTGCCGCGCGGGGCCATGGCGATCACCGTCAGGGCATTTGGCATGGCCTTGGCGGTCAGGGTGGTGCCTTCCAGCGGATCGAGAGCGATATCAACGCCGGGGCCGTCGCCGGTGCCCACTTCTTCTCCGATGAAGAGCATCGGCGCCTCGTCCCGCTCGCCCTCACCGATCACCACGACACCCTTGATGGCCATGATATTGAGCTGTTCGCGCATGGCGTTGACGGCGGCCTGATCGGCGGCCTTTTCATCGCCGCGCCCGATGAGATCTGCGCAAGCGAGGGCGGCCTGTTCGGCCACGCGCGCGAGGCCGAGCGAGAGCATGCGGTCGTTAAATGCGGTATCAGAGGTCATGGGCTGGTCCTTGTAAATCTGGTCTTGTCAGCATTAGCGCCGGTCTATCCTGCGCACAAGTCTGGTGGGCCGGGGGCCGATCAGACGGTTTCGATCCGCAGCGCCACGGGCTCGCCCGAGAGCACATCCAACCGGCCGATGCCGGTCAGGGCGGTGTCGAGGGCGTCGCGTGTGGTTTTATGGGTGACGATCAGCACCGGCGCGGTGGTCGCATCATGGCGGTATTGGCGCATCCGGTCGATGGAAATGCCCGCCTCACCCAACAGCGTCGCCACCTTGGCCAGTGCGCCGGGTTTGTCGAGCAGCGACATGCGCATGTAATAGGGCGCGGGGGTGGCGCTTGCTGCGGTCTGGCACCGGGCAAGATCCGCAGCCGGTTGACCAAAGGTCGGAATGCGGATGCCGCGCGCGATATCCATCACATCGCCCATCACCGCGCTGGCCGTGGGGCCCATGCCCGCACCGGGACCGCGCAGCACGATCTGTTCCACCTGATCGCCCTCAAGCACGACCATATTGGTGCCGCCCTCAAGCTGGCCAAGCGGGCTGCTGTCGGGCACGAGGCAGGGAGACATGCGCTGTTCCAGCCCGCGTCCGGTCATCTGCGCCACTCCCAAAAGCTTGATGCGGTAGCCCATGTCGGCAGCATGGCGGATGTCTTCAATGGTGACCTTCTCTATCCCCTCCAGAGTGACGCCGTCGAAATTCACTTGGCAGCCAAAGGCGATGGCCGCGAGCAGCGCCAGTTTGTGACCAGCGTCGATGCCGCCCACATCAAGCGTCGGGTCCGCCTCGAGATAGCCCAGCTTGGCCGCCTCATCGAACACCTCTGCATAGGGCAGGCCCGCCGATTGCATGCGGGTCAGGATATAGTTGCAGGTGCCGTTCATCACGCCCATGACGCGGGTGATGTCATTGCCCGCGAGCCCCTCGGTCAGCGCCTTGATCACCGGGATGCCGCCCGCGACAGCGGCCTCGAACCGGATCACGCGGCCTGCCGCTTCGGCGGCTTGGGCGAGGGCCTGGCCGTGATGCGCGAGCATCGCCTTGTTGGCGGTGACCACGTCCTTGCCTGCGGCAATCGCCGCCTCTGTCGCGGCCTTGGCCGGGCCGTCAGAGCCGCCCATAAGTTCGACAAACACATCCACATCGTCACGTTTGGCCAGTGCGACAGGATCGTCTTCCCATGCGTAGTCGCTGAGGGTGACGCCACGATCCTTGTCGCGGGTGCGGGCCGAGACAGCGGTGATGACCACGGGCCGACCGGCGCGGGCGGCCAGAAGATCGGCCTTTTGCCGGATGATCCGCACGACGCCGGTGCCGACCGTGCCCAATCCGGCGATGCCAAGGCGCAGGGGTGTGTTCATGGGGCTCTCCGATCGTCACTGTCCAAGGATTGAGCCGCGATGTAACGGGTTCAGCGAGGCCTTGCAACGCGGCTTGCAGGGTTTGCAGCGGGGTTTTTCAGTTGGTGACGCCGGTTTGCATGCGGCTTTGTGTGGTGGGATCGACCACACCCCCCCTGAGCCGTGCCGCCCGCGCACGCAAAGCCGCGCTGCGTTTGTCCAGATCAGAGGCCGTTTGAGGTGTGATCCTGTCGGTGCCGCTCGGTCCGGTGATGTCCTCGGCGGGGATCAGATCGGGGTAGGCCACCATCCGGGTGTTGTCGCCAAGCGTCCGGTCAAGCGGCAACACGTCGCTGCACCCGGCCAAAAGGCACGATATCAGGGGCAGCGTGAATAGGGCGGGGCGAATGGGCATGCAAGCCGGTGTCCTTGTGCCGACGGGTGTCTCTGTCTTGCCATTCTTTGGGGGCAAAGGGCAAGCGGGGCTTTGATCTGAACGGATGTTCAGTTAAACCATGTCGCATGGCACGCACCCAAGGCTCTCATTCCGATATCACCGGTCCGCGCGTTCGCGATGCGGCGCTCTCACTTTTTGCGCGGCATGGCTATGCGGCGGTTTCGATGCGTCAGATCGCAGCGGCGGTGGGGGTGCAGGCGGGCGCGCTCTATAATTACACGCCCGACAAGCAAACGCTGCTGTTTGATCTGATGCGGACACATATGGAGGATTTGCTGGCGGCATGGGATGCGGCAGTGCCCAAGGGTAATGCGCTAGCCGTTCTTGAGGCGTTCACCCGGTTTCATATTCGGTTCAACACCAGCCGGGCGGATGCGGTATTTGTTTCTTACATGGAGTTGCGCAATCTGGAGCCTGCGAATTTCGCGGTGATCGAAGGGTTGCGGCGGGAGTATGAAACACGACTCGAGGCGGTGTTGCGGCGAGGGGCCGAGGCGGGGGTGATGGTTGTGGCCGAGCCACGGATCGCCAGCATGGCGCTGATTGCCATGCTGACGGGGGTCAATACCTGGTATCGAGAGCAAGGTCGCCTTTCGCTGACAGAGGTCGAGGCGATCTATTGGGACATGGTGCGGCGGTCGGTGGCTGGCTGAGGGGCAAAGGGGGTACTCTGGCGCTTATCGCAAAGAGAACGCCCTGAATCGCGCCCTAGCCCCAATCACCAAAGCGCGGAATCAAGGTGCCGCAGGCACCGCCGCGCAGCGCCCGACCGCCCCCTCGGGCGGGCACCGCACGGCTCGTTTCTTGGTGGCCAACGCGACGTTCATGCCATTATACGCCAGTCAACTCTCTGCGTTTATCACCGCCTCACTTGATAAAGCTCCCGTCGCGCAACTCTCGCATCGCTTGGCGCAATTCGTCCTTGGTGTTCATCACGATGGGGCCGTGCCAGGCCACGGGCTCTTGGATTGGCGCGCCGGAGATCAGCAGAAACCGCAGGCCCTGTTCTCCTGCCTGTACCGTCACCTCGTCGCCGGTGCCAAACCGGATGAGGGTCCGGTCCCCCGAGAGGTCGCGGATATGCACCTCTTGCCCCGCCACTTCCTTTTCCAGCAGGACGCCGGTCGGCTGGGACGCATCGGCAAACGCGCCTGTGCCCTCGAACACATAGGCAAAGCTGCGCCGGTAGGTGTCGATGCGAAAGGTCTTTTTCACCCCCGCTGGCACCGATATGTCGAGGTATTGCGGGTCGGCGGCGATTCCGTCCACCGGGCCGCGACGGCCCCAGAATTCGCCGGTGATCACGCGAACCGAGGTGCCATCGTCATCGGTGATCACCGGAACATCCGGTGATTTCACATCCTGATAGCGCGGCGCTGTCATCTTGAGCGAGGCGGGCAGGTTGGCCCAGAGTTGAAAGCCATGCATCTGCCCGCGCGCATTGCCGCGCGGCATTTCCTGATGCAGGATGCCTGATCCGGCAGTCATCCATTGCACATCGCCTGCGCCCAGAGTGCCCTGATTGCCAAGGCTGTCGCCATGTGTGACCTCGCCCGCCAGAACATAGGTGATGGTTTCGATTCCGCGGTGCGGATGCCACGGGAACCCGGCGGTATAGCGGGCGGGATCGTCGTTGCGAAAATCGTCAAACAGCAGGAACGGGTCGAGCTCGGTGGGATCCTGAAAGCCAAAGGCGCGGTGCAGGTGCACGCCAGCGCCTTCTAGTGTGGGGGTTGCCTGTCGTTGCTCTATGATGGGTCTGATCGACATGAGAGGTCTCCTTTGGCACAGCATATAAGGCGGCATTGGGTCTGTGAAATGGTGCAGTCTGTTCACCTGTGAACCGCGTCTGTGCGTTTTGTGCAGGCGCCTCTCGCCATGGGCCGATATCCGGGGTAAAGGCGGGCGCAAAGGGAGTGATGGCATGCAGGACGATGAGGTATTGGCGGCGCTTGGGGCCTCTACGGGGCGGCGGGTTTTGGGTGTAGGCTCGGTTGCGGGGTTGGGTCTGACGCTGCTTTATCTGGCGCTGGTGCAATCGCCCAGTTTCGGCTGGCAGGTGTTTATGGTCGGATTTGGTCTGACCTGCGTCTTTCTGGCTGAGCGGATGTGGCGGGCAACTGCGCGATGGCTGGTGCTGACGCGCGAGGGGTTGCGGGACAACACGGGGCGGATGATTGCGCCGATTGATCAGATCCGTTCGGTCGAACGGGGTGTGTTCGCGTTCAAACCGTCAAACGGATTTACCATCAAGCTCGTGCAAAAAGCACCGGCTGCGTGGCAGCCGGGGCTTTGGTGGCGCACCGGGCGGAGCGTCGGTGTGGGAGGCGTGACCTCTGGCACACCGGCAAAGTTCATGGCCGAGCAGATCCACGAACTCTTGACCGATCGGACGCAATCCTAGGAGGCGGTGCAGACGCCCTCAAAGCAGAGCTGAGCGGCGAAGCGCAACGGTACGAACATCCGCGTCTTGATTTCGGTGTCGCTGGTCAGGTCGGTTGTTATCGGAGGATCGTATTTTGAAAGGGTTTCCACCAAGATGATCTCTTGCCCGTTGAGCATATTTGGCAGGACACTATGCGCATTTTTGACGTCTGAATCGCTCAGAGGGATAAGAGTCCCTGAGCCGCGCACCTCGGACCAGCGCAGCTCGAACTCGTCGATGCTGTTGGCTTCATCGAAATGGTACCGGACAACGGTCACGCGAACCTGGTTGATTCCCGCATCATTCGTCATCAGGTCGAACAGCTTTTTGACGTTGTCCATATAGGTCTGGTCGACGACAGAGGTCTCACGCGAGAGCATGTCCGCGACGGTATAGGTTGCCTTTTCGCGCACGCTTTGGTAGCGGAACATGTCGTAATATTCATAGCTGAATGTGAGGCCCATGAAGAGAAATGGGAACATTACGACGGTTTCCATGGCCGCAGTTCCGCATTCCTGTTTCCAGAACCGGCGAAGCAGGGGGAGAGCATGACGCAGGCCCATCAGATTGGCTCCTGAACAAAGGCGGTATTCGCGATCAGCGTGGCTTGGCCACTGCTGTCGTTGATCAACCGACTGCCCAATATATATGTGGGAAAGAGGGGGTTGTATTTCAGGCATGCGCGCAAAAGCATGAGTTCGTTTTGCTGGCCGGGTGTGAATTCGCGCACCGGTTTGGACGGCTCGGCCTGATCCGTACAATCGGCGGTCTGATCGAGCGCGCTGAAATTGCGGATATCAGCCGGGCGCATTTCCAGCCGGAGGTTGTTTGCACAATCGTTGATGATGATCGAGTTGTCGCAAATGATCTGTTTGATTTCGTCGTGCTGAGGGACTGACCCGGTACCAAGGCGAACCTCGCGCACGGCCATGTCGAGGCCGCGCTCAAGGAATGTGGCACGCATGGTCACGAACCCCATTTCGATTGAAAAGATCATGATGCCTAGGAAAAACGGAGCCACGAGAACGAATTCAAGTGAAGCTGTCCCGGTTTCGTCCCGCCGAAACCGGCGGAGATAGTTTCTGAATGAGAGGCTCATTGGGTCAACCTCAATTGCTTAACATTAGCCGCAATGGCGCTGAAGGCGGCACTGATGTTACTCCCTGAGGCGCGGAAGTAATGTGCGGGCGATGTCGCGCAGTCGGTGAGTTGTGTCTCTGCGGTGCCACCCACCGGAACCTCAAAGCCGATGGTGTATACAACGACGCCTTCTGTCTTGGTGGCGGAGCAAACACTCTGCATCAGGACATTTTTCATCGGTCCGGTCACAGTTTCCGAATTTTTGTAGTCGTTCCACGGACCCCAGTCGCCAGTGATGTCTCTGTAGTATTCGGGCGACATCAGTCCCCATGCGGTTTCCCAACTCAGCTGGGTGCTGGAGACAAAGGTGTCCAATGTGCTTCCGAAACTTTCAAAGTCGGCTTTGGGGACCCACTTATTTTCGGCGACGCTCCAGTAGTCGCCGGAAATCTGGCTTTGGAGATAGTAGACCGAATATTCCGCGCCGCTTACGTCATAGACGCATTCCCAACGGGTTTGGCCGCATCGTGCCTTGCCTTGGTCACCATAGAGTTTCCAGTCGACATTGTAGATGTTGAACGCGTATTTGAATACGCGGTCCTGAAAGCGGACCTCGTAGAGATCCGAAAACTTGCCGCGATATTTGGGGGAGCTACGATCGAAGAAGTATGATGTTGTATTCGCACCATCACCCATGAAGATGATCGCCTTGAGCGTTTCCGGCTCGTCGTAATCGGACGGCACGGACGCGAGTGATGCATCCAGGTGGCCAGCATCAATCATTGAAGCTGTCACTTGCCGGAATGTCGGGTCCAACAGTGCCGCACCCCAGTTCATGCCGTCATTCCCGGATGTATTGCCGTTGGGCTGCAGAGAATCGATTTTTGCGTGCATGTCAGTGATGCTGGTGGAGTAGGGCAGGATGCGGATATATTCATCCGTGTAGCAGGAGCGCCAATCCTGATCGAGATTGTCAAAGTCGCCGTAAAGCGACGTATAGACCATTTGATTGACAGGAATGCCACTGCTCAGGGAGGACGAACCGCTGGAGAGCGTCGCGTGGTGATAGTCGTTTTCTTGGAATTCCAGGCAGGTGGAATAGGTGTGGGCTTCGTCAACCGCGAGCGCATCATAGATGCTCAGCGGTGGCGTCACAGAGAAGCTGAACGGGACGATCGACAGCACTGTGTCGCCAGCGGTTGATGACGACATGACAGTGGTCACAAAGTCTTTGGCCGCGACTTTCAGATTGTCGATCTTGGAATTGTTCGACATCGACCCCGACACATCCAGAACAAGGATGCCTTCGAGTTTGGGAATCCGAACCTCTGCGGTCGCGATACCAGACGCCGTTAAGGTCGATACGCCGGCAAGCTTCATCAGATATGTGTCGAGGGTGGTTTTGGCTCTGGCCGTTACGCTTGCGGCATTGAATGTCGCAACAATATCGCCTTCGTCCTCGGCCAATAGAGAGCTGCCTTGCCCGGATTTGTTGAAGTAATCCTCGACGATGCCCCGGGCACCTGCGTTTGTGGTTGCCGTGGCTCCGGCCAGAACGGCCCGATCCAATGTGGCCTGCAGGCTTGCGCGCGCCATTTCATGGCGCATGGTATCCAGCCCGATCCCACCCATCACCAAAAACATTACAAAGATAAAAAAGGCGAGTGCGGTGACCGTCCCGTCCTCTTCGCGTACAAACCTTGCAATGCGTGAATTGGACCGGGTTGTCGCGGTTTTGCCTCGGCACCGCATCATTCCATAATCTCTGCCGTTACTATGCATTTGAACACCTCATCAAGACGCCACACTGTTGACGCCAAGCAATCCACCATCAACCTTTATCCTGTTCCTATGTGGCTGAATTATGACGAATTTCGGGCGGATTTGCATAAATTAACCGCTTAAAATCAACAATATGAGGGTTGTTTAATGATTGTAGGGAACGAGGCGACAAAGCCCGACGAGCGCCTTGATCCGGCCGAACGGCAATCGCTGTGGGACTCTTGCGGGTGGACAAAATGCCCACAGCGTTTAACCATGGCTGGTGACCCCGGGGCCATTTGTCCCTGAGCCGCATTGGTGGTCCCAGGTCAAAACAGGGAGTGGATGCATGAACGCCAACAAGGAACCGAGTTTTCGCGAAAGCGTAGATCTGATGTTCAACCGCGCGGTGGCGCTGATGGACCTGCCGCCCGGTCTGGAAGAGAAGATCCGCGTTTGCAATGCCACCTACACCGTAAGATTTGGTGTGCGGCTGCGCGGTCAAATTCAAACCTTTACCGGGTATCGCAGTGTGCATTCCGAGCATATGGAGCCGGTCAAGGGCGGCATCCGCTATGCCATGGGCGTCAATCAGGACGAGGTCGAGGCGCTGGCGGCGCTGATGACCTACAAATGCGCGTTGGTTGAGGCGCCTTTTGGCGGCTCCAAGGGCGGTTTGCGGATTGATCCGCGCGAATGGGAAGAGCACGAGCTTGAGCTGATCACCCGGCGCTTTGCCTATGAGTTGATCAAGCGCGATCTGATCAATCCGGCGCAGAACGTGCCCGCCCCCGACATGGGCACCGGCGAGCGCGAGATGGCTTGGATCGCCGATCAGTACAAGCGGATGAACACGACTGACATCAATTACCGCGCCTGCGTGACCGGCAAGCCGATCAACGGGGGCGGGATTCAGGGCCGGGTCGAGGCCACGGGGCGCGGGGTGCAATATGCGCTGCAGGAGTTCTTTCGCCACCCAGAGGATATCGCGGCGGCCGGTCTGAGTGGGTCTTTGGACGGCAAGCGGGTCGTGGTGCAGGGGCTTGGCAATGTGGGGTATCACGCGGCCAAGTTCCTGTCCGAGGAGGACGGCTGTCGCATCACCGCTATCATTGAACGCGATGGTGCGTTGACGGATGACAGGGGGCTGAATGTCGAGGCGGTGCACAACTGGATCGCGCGGCATGGTGGCGTTGAGGGCTATCCGGGTGGCAAATATGTCAAGGATGGCGGCAAGGTTCTGGAGACGGCCTGTGACATCCTGATCCCTGCGGCGATGGAGGGGGTGATCAACCTCTCCAATGCCGATCAGATTAAGGCACCGTTGATCATTGAGGCGGCGAACGGGCCGGTCACGGCGGGGGCCGATGATATTCTAAGGCAAAAGGGCACCGTGATCATTCCCGATATGTACGCCAATGCGGGCGGTGTCACGGTGTCCTATTTCGAATGGGTCAAGAACCTGAGCCATATCCGCTTTGGTCGGATAGGGCGGCGGCAGGAAGAGGCGCGTCACCAACTTCTGGTGACAGAATTGCAGCGGCTCAACCGTGGTTTGGGCGATGCATGGGAGTTGTCACCGGATTTCAAGCAGAAGTATCTGCGCGGCGCGGGCGAGCTGGAACTGGTGCGTTCGGGCCTCGATGATACCATGCGTATTACCTATCAGGCAATGCGCGAGGTCTGGCACAGCCGTCACGACGTGACGGATTTGCGCACGGCGGCCTATCTGGTGTCAATTGCCAAGGTCGCCGCGAGCTATCGCGCGATGGGGCTCTGAGGCGCCGGGTCGCGCACAGGCCGTAAAATGGCGTAAAACATGGCAGAACTTTGGCTCTGCCATTGCTATCCCTGTCCGAAGCGAGTTCAGTCGCGGGACAGCGTGACAGAGAGGTGGCGGATGCGGTTTTCGGGGCTGAGGGTTCTCAAGGAAGGGCTGACCGGCAACAAGGGCTGGACCGCGCATTGGCGCGATGCCACCCCAAAGGCCGAGTATGATGTGGTGATCATTGGCGGCGGGGGGCATGGTCTGGCGACGGCCTATTATCTGGCCAAGCGCCACGGGATCACCAATGTGGCGGTGCTGGAAAAGGGCTATCTTGGCGGCGGGAATGTCGGGCGCAACACCACCATCGTGCGCGCCAACTATTTCCTGCCGGGCAATTCGGAATTCTACAGCCACTCCCTGAAGCTTTGGGAGGGGCTGGAGGAGGATCTGAACTATAACGTCATGCACAGCCAGCGTGGTCAGATCGTGTTGTTTCATTCGGACGGGCAGCGTGATGCGATTGCGCGGCGCGGCAATGCGATGATCAACCAAGGCGATGATGCGGAATTGCTGAGTGTTGCGCAGCTTAAACGTATGGTGCCCTATCTGGATTATGATCAGGCCCGGTTTCCAATTCATGGCGGGCTGTTGCAGCGGCGTGCAGGCACGGCGCGGCATGATGCGGTGGCTTGGGGCTATGCGCGCGGCGCCAGTGACCGGGGCGTTGACCTGATCCAGAATTGCGAAGTGACGGGGATCGACATTGAGGGCGGCCGGGTGCGCGGCGTGCAGACCACGCGTGGCACGATCCGGGCGAAAAAACTCGCGATGGTGGTGGCCGGGCGCTCGTCTCAGGTGGCAGCCATGGCGGGCATGCGCCTGCCGATCGAGAGCCATGTGCTTCAGGCCTTTGTCACCGAGGGGCTGAAACCTTGCATCAATCATGTGATCAGTTTCGGCATGGGGCATTTCTATATCAGCCAATCAGACAAGGGCGGGCTGGTGTTCGGTGGCGATCTGGACATGTATTCCTCCTATGCCGCGCGCGGCAACCTGCCGCTTGTCGAGCATGTGATGGAGGCGGGCATGACCCTGATGCCGATGATCGGCAATGCAAGGGTGCTGCGCAGTTGGGGCGGAATCATGGATATGTCGCCAGATGGCTCGCCCATCATCGACCATTCGGGGATCGAGGGGCTCTATCTCAATTGTGGCTGGTGTTATGGCGGGTTCAAGGCGGTGCCGGGATCGGGGGATGCGATGGCGCATCTCATCGCCACGGACAGGCCGCACCCTGCCGCAACGGGGTTTCGGCTGGATCGCTTTACCACAGGCCGGGGATTGATGGATGAAGAAGGCACCGGCGCGCAGCACAACCTGCATTGAGCGGCGGCGAGAGGGCGGGATTTTGAGTATTTTTGGAACGATGAAAGCGCGGGTGAGATGAGACTTGGCTGTCCGATCTGTGGCGAGCGGGATCGTCGCGAGTTCTATTATCAGGGTGCGGCCTTGGCGCGACCGCAGAGCGATGTCTGGGGGCCGGACTGGGATGATTACATCCACAACCGCGACAACCCGGCCGGCGTTACCCGTGATCTGTGGCAGCATGAACAGGGTTGTGGCGCGTGGCTGATTGTGACGCGCAACACGGTGACGCACGCCGTTCTGGATGTTGCGCTTGCGGTGGAGGCGGGTGCATGAGGATCGAGGATAAAGGGCTGATCGACCGCAGTCGTCCGGTCAGCTTTCATTTCGACGGCCATTGCTATCCGGGCTTTGCCGGCGACACGCTGGCCTCTGCGCTCTTGGCCAACGGGGTGCGCATGGTGGCGCGGTCGTTCAAATATCATCGCCCGCGTGGGGTGATGACCGCAGGCAGCGAGGAGCCGAATGCGCTGGTGACGGTGGGGCGCGGCGCGGCGCAGGAGCCGAACCTGCGGGCGACCACGGTTGAGGTGCACGAGGGGCTCTGGGCGCGCAGTCAGAATCGTTGGCCGACACTCGGGCTGGATGTGATGGCGGTCAATGATCTTGCGGCACCGTTTTTCGGGGCGGGGTTCTATTACAAGACCTTCATGTGGCCCAAGGCGTTCTGGGAGCGGGTGTATGAGCCGTTGATCCGCCGGGCGGCTGGCCTTGGCGCGCTGTCGGGGGTGGCGGCAGAGGATAGCTATGAGCGGGCCTTTGCACATTGCGATGTGTTGGTGATCGGTGGCGGTCCCGCCGGGCTGATGGCTGCGAAGGCGGCGGCTGAAGCGGGGGCGGATGTGATCCTCGCCGATGAGGATACGCGATTTGGCGGGCGTCTGCTGGCCGAGACCGAAGAGGTCGATGGTCTGGCCGCCGTGGACTGGGTTGCGGAGGTGGTCAGGGATCTGGCAGCGATGCCCAACGTGCGTCTGATGACGCGGACGGCGGTGACAGGTGTTTACGATGGGAGCACCTATGGAGCGTTGGAGCGGCTGGCCCCGAATGTAGCGGCCAGACCGCATGCGCCCAAGGGCTGTTTCTGGCGGATCGTGGCGCGCCGCGCGGTGCTGGCGGCGGGCGCATTGGAGCGCGCTATCGCCTTTGCCAACAATGATAGGCCGGGTGTGATGATGGCGGGCGCCGTGCGGGCCTATGTCAATCGCTGGGGCGTGGCGCCGGGGCAGAGCACGGTGGTGTTTGGCAATAATGACAGCGCGCATCGCACGGTTGCCGACTTGCAGGAAGCGGGCGTTCATGTGGCGGCGCTGATCGATGCGCGACCCTATGCGCGCTGCAATCTTGATTTGCCGTTTTATCCGGGCGCTCAGGTTTGCGGCACCTCAGGGCGCCGGGGTCTTGAGGCGGTGACGATTGCCAGGGCCAAGGGCGAAGACCGGATCGCCGCCGATTGTCTGGCTGTTTCAGGGGGCTGGAATCCGTCGCTGCATCTGGCCTGTCACATGGGGGCGCGGCCCGTCTGGGATGCGGCATGTCAAGCGTTCCTGCCGCCTGACGGGGCTGTGCCGGGGCTGCGCGTGGCGGGGGCTGCGGCGGGGCAGTTCTCAACCCGTGCCTGTCTTGAAACCGGATTGGCGGAGGGCGTGCGCGCGGCGGTGGAGCTTGGCCTGCGCGCGCCGGACTTGGTGGCGCCGATGGCTGCAGAGGCCGCCTATGACATCTTCCCGCTCTGGCAGGTGGCGGGGCGTGGCCGGGCATGGCTTGATTTTCAGAACGATGTGACGGTCAAGGATGTGACCCGTGCCGCGCAAGAGAATTTCCGCTCGGTCGAACATATGAAGCGCTACACCACGCAGGGCATGGCCCCCGATCAGGGCAAGAATTCGAACGTGAACGCGCTTGCCGTGCTCGCCGAAGCGACGGGGCAGGGAATCGCCGAGACCGGCACGACCACGTTCCGTCCGCCCTATGTGCCGGTGCCGATTGCGGCATTGGGGGCAGGGGGCAGGGGCAAGGGATTTGCCCCCGAACGCAAGACCACCTCGCATGCGGCAAGTGTGGCGCGGGCCGCGCCGATGATTGAGGCGGGGCTGTGGTATCGACCGAGCTATTTCCCGACCAAGGGCGAGACACATTGGCGGCAATCGTGCGACCGCGAGGTTGCGGTGGTGCGTGAGGCCGTGGGGGTTTGCGATGTCTCCACGCTGGGCAAGATCGACATTCAGGGCGCTGATGCGGCGCGGTTTCTCGACTTCGTTTATACCAACACCTTCTCGACGCTGAAGCCGGGCCGCGTGCGCTATGGCCTGATGCTGCGCGAGGACGGGCATGTGATGGATGATGGCACCTGCGCGCGCTTGGGCGAGACCCATTATGTGATGACCACCACCACTGCGGCGGCGGGGCAGGTGATGCGGCATCTGGAGTTTGTGTCGCAGGTGCTGCGGCCTGACTGGGACGTACGGATGGTGTCGGTCACAGAGCAATGGGCGCAATTTGCCGTGGCAGGGCCGAAATCCCGCGAGGTGTTGAATGGCATTCTGGATACGCCGATCAACGACGCGGAGTTTCCCTATATGGCCTGTGGGGCGGTTCGCATCGGCGGGGTTGCGGCGCGGCTGTTCCGGATCTCGTTTTCGGGCGAACATGCCTATGAAATCGCGGTGCCGGCGCGGTATGGTGCCGCGCTCTTTGCTGAGTTGGTTGCGCGTGCTGAGGGCATGGGGGGCGGGCCCTACGGGCTTGAGGCGCTCAACGTGCTGCGGATCGAGAAGGGATTTATCACCCATGCTGAAATCCATGGCCGCGTGACAGCGTTCGATATCGGGATGTCCCGAATGGTGAGTGACAAAAAGGACTGCATCGGCAAGGCGGCGGCGTCGCGCGTGGGGTTGAGGGACGAAAACCGGGAGCAATTGGTGGGATTAAAGCCGGTGGGTGCGGTCAAGGAATTGCTGGCGGGGGCGCATATTTTTGACGAGGGGGCCGAGGCCGTCAGAGATCAGGATCAGGGCTATGTCACAAGCAGTTGCTATTCGCCCACTCTTGGCCATGTGATCGGTATGGGGTTTCTGAAACGCGGTTCGGCGCGGATCGGCGAGCGGGTGCGTGTGGTGGATCATCTGCGCGGCTCCGAGACGATCTGCGAGGTGACGGATCTGGTGCAGTTCGACCCAGAGGGAGGGCGCTTGCGTGGTTGATTTGATGGCTCAAAGCCCCTGCGCAGGGGTCTTGCCGGTGACGGTGGGCGGAGTGCGTCTGAGCGAGATCACGCCGGGGCGGATGATGTCGATTGCGCCCTACCAGGGCCAAGAGGCGGCATTGTCAGAGGCGCTGGAGGCCGCGCATGGCATGGCATGGCCGGGTCCGGGCCGCATGACGGGGCGCGCGGAGGCGCGTGCCCTCTGGTTCGGACGCGGCATGGCGATGCTGATTGGTCCTGACGCGGATGTCGGACTGGCGGCGCATGCGGCGGTGAGCGATCAATCGGACGCTTGGGCGGTCATCGGGCTTGAGGGTGAGGGCGCGGCGGAGGTGCTGGCGCGGCTCTGCCCGCTTGATCTGCGCGCGTCGGTTTTCAAGCCGGGGCACACTGCACGCACGGAACTGGCGCATATGGCCGCATCGGTCAGCCGGATGGGGCCGCAAGACTGGCAGATCATGGTGTTCCGCTCGATGGCGGGAACCTTGGTGCATGAGATGGAAACCGTGATGCGACGGGTCGCGGCGCGGTAACTTTCCCCGACGTGAGGCGCTGACAGAGGCCGCAAAATACCTTAAGGAAGCGTGGAAAACTCCTGAGGATTGCCCATGCGCCTGATGCTGATCGCCGCCCTGACCCTGCTGCCTGTGATGGCCAATGCCGAGAATCCGATGTGCGCGCCCACTGGCGAGATTGTGGCGCGCGCCGTTGAGGCG
This sequence comes from Roseovarius sp., assembly GCF_048262375.1. Lineage (GTDB taxonomy): Bacteria > Pseudomonadota > Alphaproteobacteria > Rhodobacterales > Rhodobacteraceae > Roseovarius. The sequence goes on along the minus strand of NZ_JBLXFE010000030.1, from coordinate 7,158 downwards.
CGCACATCCGGACAGGGTGCCCCCGGCGCGATCACGGCAATCGCTGCAGAGATGACCGGTGAGATGGCCTCTTATGCGCCTGCGGTGCAGCCCTTGGTCGATTGGGTCTATTCCTTGACCGAGGCGCAAATGTCCGAGGATGTCGCAGGCAGTTATGTCACCCAATGCGAGGCACAGTAACCGCCTCTGGACTCTGAGCCGCGCGCGCCCAATATAGGGGCATGAGCCTGCCCACCGGATTTCTCGACGAATTGCAAAACCGTCTCTCGCTCTCCCAAGTGGTGGGGCGCAAGGTGACGTGGGACAATCGTAAATCCAATCAGGGCAAGGGGGATATGTGGGCGCCTTGCCCCTTTCATCAGGAAAAAACCGCGTCTTTTCATGTAGATGACCGCAAGGGATTCTATTATTGCTTTGGCTGCCACGCCAAGGGCGACGCGATTTCCTTTGTCCGTGAGACCGAGAATGTCGATTTCATGGAGGCGGTGAAAATTCTCGCCGCTGAGGCGGGCATGCCGATGCCAGAGCGCGATCCGCAGGCACAGGCCAAGGCCGATCGGCGTGGGCAATTGATCGAGGTGATGGAACAGGCGGTCAAGTATTTCGGCCTGCAACTGCGCAGCGGAGCCGGGGCTGCGGCGCGCGACTATCTCAAGGGGCGCAAGCTGAGCGAGGCGACGCAGGCCCAGTTCGATCTGGGTTTTGCCCCCGATGGCTGGCAGGGCCTGTGGGATCATCTGACGGCCAAGGCCGTGCCGCCGGAGATGATCATGGCCTGCGGCCTGGCCAAGGACAGCCAGAAGGGCGGCAAGCCCTATGACACGTTCCGCAACCGGATCATGTTTCCGATCCGCGATGCGCGCGGGCGCTGCATTGCCTTTGGCGGGCGGGCGATGGACCCGAATGACAGTGCCAAATATCTGAATTCGCCCGAAACCGAACTGTTTGACAAATCTCACACGCTCTACAATCACGGTCCTGCGCGCGAGGCGGCGGGCAAGGGTGAAACGCTGATCGTGGCCGAAGGGTATATGGACGTGATCGCGCTGGTTGCCGCCGGGTTCGGCGCGGCGGTGGCCCCTCTGGGGACCGCCGTGACAGAGCATCAATTACAGCTCATGTGGCGGATCAGCCCTGAACCGGTGATTGCCCTCGATGGCGATACGGCGGGGTTGCGCGCGGCCTACCGGGTGATTGATCTGGCGTTGCCGCTGCTTGAGGCTGGGAAATCCCTGCGTTTCGCGCTGATGCCTGAGGGCAAAGATCCTGATGATCTCTTGCGGGCAGAGGGGGCCGGAGCCGTGCAGGCGCGGATAGACGGCGCTTTGCCCATGGTGCAGCTTTTGTGGCAACGAGAGACCGAGGGCCGCGATTTCGACAGCCCCGAGCGCAAGGCGGCGCTCGACAAGATCCTGCGCGACAAGATCAAGATGATTCTCGATCCGTCGATCCGCACCCATTATGGGCAGGCGATCAAAGATCTGCGCTGGCAGCTTTTTAATCCGCGCCGCAGCCCCGCGTTCACGCCGCGCGCCCGAGGGGGCAAGTGGCCGCCGCCCGAACCCGCGCGTGCTGCCACCAAATCCTCGATGCTGGTTGCATCCGGGGTGGATGGTGAAATCCAGCTGCGCGAGGCGGTCATTCTGGCGACGCTGATCTGTTGTCCGTCGGTTACGGCGCGGTTTGAGGCAGGGGTTGAGCAACTGGAGTGCCGTGACCCCGATCTTGGCCGTTTACGCGACCTCATCTTGCGGTTTGCGGGGGCGGGCGGGGAGGCCCTGCGCGACCGGATCGAAGCCGAGATTGGTCCCGGCCCCCTTGAAAAGATGATGGGTTTGCCCCATGTCGCCCTGATCCCCCCGGTGCGACATCCCGGTGACGAAGAACTGGCTATCCTGACCCTGACCGAGGAACTGGCCAAGCTCAAGGCGCAGCGTGGCTGGCTGGCAGAAGTGTCCGAGGCGAGCGAGGATATCGACGGGTTGGCGGATGAGGCGCTGACTTGGCGGTTGGGGCAGGCGGCAGAAGCGCGCAATCGCGCCACACGCAGCCAGCAGGAAGACAGGGCAGAATACGATCTGGGCGAGAACGGCGCACGGATCAAACGTGATGAGAAAGAACAGTTCAACGCCTTGCTCGGCAAGATAACCTTTTCTAAACCGGGAAGATGACTGTTTTTCGTAAGGAAGTGCTGAAGAAATCGGAGTAGACGGGTGTGCGAATCAAGATAACACGCTATTGATTCGGGCCAACCGAATCACCTGTCCCGCCCATAGCTGAGGAGTCATTCATGGCCGCCAAAGATACCGACGACCAAAAGCCCGACGAGTCTGAGGCCGAAGTTTCGCTCGACATGAGCCAGGCGGCGGTCAAGCGGATGATCGCGGAAGCGCGGGAAAAGGGGTTTATCACCTATGATCAGCTGAACGAGGTTCTGCCGCCGGATCAGGTGTCGTCGGAACAGATCGAGGACGTGATGTCGATGCTCTCGGAGATGGGCATCAATATCATCGAGGCTGAGGATGCCGAAGAGGAAGAGGGACGATCCACTGCCGTAGCCGAGATCGGTCGACGCGGAGAGATCACCCTTGGATCGGGCAAGGAAGAGAAGCTCGACCGTACGGATGACCCCGTGCGGATGTATCTGCGCGAGATGGGGTCGGTCGAACTCTTGAGTCGCGAAGGCGAGATTGCCATCGCCAAGCGGATCGAGGCCGGGCGCAACACGATGATCGCAGGTCTCTGCGAGAGCCCGCTGACCTTTCAGGCGATCACCATCTGGCGTGACGAACTTTTGGGTGAAGACATCCTGTTGCGTGATGTGATCGACCTTGAGGCGACCTTTGGCAACCAGTTGGGGGACGAGGACGCAGAGCCGATTGTGGGCGCCGCCAATGTCTCTAGCGCCCCCGGCAACATTAACCGCGATGACAATGAGCCAGAGCTTGATGCTGACGGCAATCCGATTCATTCCGATGACGATGATGAGGACGACGAACAGGCCAACATGAGCCTTGCGGCCATGGAAGCCGCTCTCAAGCCGCGCGTGCTTGAGACGTTGGACCGGATCGCGGATGATTATGCCAAGCTCAGCGAAATGCAGGATAGCCGGATTTCGGCGACTTTGAACGAGGATGGCTCGTTCAGCCGCGATCAGGAAGACACCTATCAGACCCTGCGCAGCGAGATTGTCGAGCTGGTCAATGAGCTGCATCTGCACAACAACCGTATCGAGGCGCTGATTGATCAGCTCTACGGCATCAATCGCCGGATCATGCAAATCGACAGTGCCATGGTCAAACTGGCCGATCAGGCGCGTATCAACCGTTCGGAATTCGTCGAAGCCTATCGTGGGCGCGAGCTTGATCCCAACTGGGTGGATGACATGGCGCGCAAGGCCGGGCGCGGCTGGCAGATGTTCATCGAACGCAGCCCCGAGAAGGTCTCGGAACTGCGGGCCGATATGGCGCAGGTGGGTCAGTATGTGGGCCTTGATATCTCTGAATTCCGCCGGATCGTGCAGCAGGTGCAAAAGGGCGAGAAAGAGGCGCGTCAGGCCAAGAAGGAAATGGTCGAAGCCAACCTGCGTCTGGTGATCTCGATTGCCAAGAAATACACCAACCGTGGCCTGCAATTCCTTGATCTTATTCAGGAAGGTAACATTGGCCTGATGAAGGCGGTGGACAAATTCGAGTATCGCCGCGGCTATAAATTCTCGACCTATGCGACATGGTGGATCCGTCAGGCAATCACCCGGTCCATCGCCGATCAGGCGCGCACCATCCGGATTCCGGTGCATATGATCGAGACGATCAACAAGCTGGTGCGCACTGGCCGTCAGATGCTGCATGAAATCGGTCGTGAGCCGACGCCGGAAGAACTGGCCGAAAAGCTGCAAATGCCGCTGGAGAAGGTTCGCAAGGTGATGAAGATCGCCAAGGAACCGATTTCGCTGGAAACGCCGATTGGCGACGAGGAAGACAGCCAGCTTGGCGATTTCATCGAGGATAAAAACGTTATTCTTCCGTTGGATAGCGCCATTCAGGACAACCTCAAGGAAACCACGACGCGGGTTCTCTCAAGCCTCACGCCGCGCGAAGAGCGGGTTCTGCGGATGCGGTTTGGCATCGGCATGAATACCGATCACACGCTGGAAGAGGTGGGACAGCAGTTTAGCGTGACCCGCGAGCGTATCCGCCAGATCGAGGCCAAGGCGCTGCGCAAGCTCAAGCATCCCAGCCGGAGCCGGAAGCTGCGGAGTTTTCTGGATCAATAAGATGGGTGTAAACCCACCTTTAAATCAAAGGGTTGCGTGGTGGTAGGGTGTTGCCCACCAGACGCTGTCGATCGGAGGCCGCATGTCGATCTTGTCGCGATTGTTTGGAGGCAAGCCCAAGGCTGAACCTGAAGTGCAGGCGGAAATCTATAAGGATTTCCGCATCTTCCCCGCACCGCAGGCCGCCGAGGGCGGGTATCGCGTGGCGGCTCGGATTGAAAAAGACCTGTCCGGAGAGGTGCGGGTGCATCATCTTGTGCGGGCGGATACGATTGCCAGTCTGGACGAGGCCACGGCGTTTTCTGTGCGCAAGGCCAAGCAGGTGATCGACGAGCAGGGCGAGGCGATTTTTCGCGGCCACGCCGCTGGCGGCCTGTAAGCTTTGTAAGGTTTGTAACGGGATTTGTGCAGGTTGGCTGGGCGATGGCCCGGCGCCCCTGCACCGCGCGGGCGGTTCATGTCTGGTCAGGTTTTGCAGGCGCGCGGGCCATTTACCATTGGCGCGGGTCCGGCGCGTGCGATGGCGGATCTTTGAGTAAATCGTGACCAGAGCGTGCGGAGTTGATCGCGCGCTGGTGCCTAACCGCTTGCCCCTCAAGTCACGCTGTCTTACACAGACTGTAACAAGGCAGAGGGAGACACTCATGCGTCGTGTCGTCGTCACAGGTCTGGGGATTGTCTCCAGCATTGGCAATAACGCCCAAGAGGTTTTGACCGCACTCCGAGAGGGGCGGTCGGGCATCACCGCAAACGAGGCCATGGCCGAGCATGGCTTTCGCAGCCGGGTGGCCGGGGCGATCAATCTCGATGTGACCCAGCATGTGGACAAGCGCGCATTGCGGTTCATGGGGGGCGGGGCGGCCTATGCCCATATCGCCATGGGGCAGGCTATTGCCGATGCGGGGCTGGAAGAAAAAGACGTGATCAATCCGCGCACCGGGGTTGTGGCGGGATCGGGCGGACCTTCGACCAGTGCCATGCTGGCGGCGCATCAGGTCGCGCTGGAAACCGGATCGACCAAGCGGATCGGGCCCTTTGCCGTGCCCAAGACCATGTGTTCGACCATTTCGGCCAATCTGGCGACCTCTTACAAGATCAAGGGGATCAACTATTCGATCACCTCAGCCTGTTCGACCAGCCTGCATTGCATTGGCCATGCGTCGGAACAGATCATCATGGGCAAGCAGGATGTCATGTTTGCCGGCGGGGGCGAGGAGCTGGATTGGTCGCTCTCGTGTCTGTTTGACGCGATGGGTGCGATGTCGTCGAAGTATAACGACACGCCCGCGACCGCCAGCCGCGCCTTTGATGTGGGACGCGACGGGTTCGTGATATCGGCGGGCGGCGGCATTCTTGTGCTCGAAGAGCTGGAGCATGCCCGCGCACGCGGTGCCAAGATTTATGCCGAGGTGACGGGCTATGGCGCCACGTCGGACGGGGCGGACATGGTTGCCCCCTCGGGCGAGGGCGGCGAACGGGCGATGCGGCTGGCGCTTTCGACGCTGCAAGAGGGCCGGCGCGTGGGCTATATCAACGCGCATGGCACCTCGACGCCGGTGGGCGATGTGGGCGAGGTCGAGGCGGTGCGCCGGGTGTTTGGCCGGGGCAAGACGCCGCCAATCAGTTCTACCAAGTCGATGACGGGCCACTCTCAGGGGGCCACGGGGGCGCAAGAGGCGATTTATTGCCTGTTGATGCTGCAGAACGATTTCATTGCCCCCTCGATCAATGTCGAGACGCTTGACCCTGCGCTTGATGCTGCCGAGATTGCGACCGTGCGGGTGGACAATGCCGGGCTTGATACGGTGATGACCAATTCCTTTGGTTTTGGTGGCACGAATGGCTCGATGTTGCTGAGCAAATATCACGGATGACATGCCAATGACGAATTCAATGCAGGGTAAGCGCGGCCTGATCATGGGGGTGGCCAATGACCGCTCTATCGCATGGGGGATTGCCCGTGCCATGCATGCGGCGGGGGCGGAATTGGCCTTTTCCTACCAAGGTGAGAATTTCGCCAAACGGGTGGAGCCGCTTGCGGCCAGTGTCGGCTCTGATCTGCTGCTTGATGTGGATGTGACCAATGATGCCTCGCTTGATGCGGCGTTTGAGGCCCTGGCCGGGCGATGGCCGACGATTGATTTCGTGGTGCATGCCATTGCCTATTCTGACAAGTCGGAGTTGACGGGGCGGTTTTTGAATACCAGCCGCGCCAATTTCAAACATTCGATGGAAATCTCGGCGTATTCGTTCATTGAGGTGGCGCGGCGCGCCTATCCGATGATGAAAGACAGCGGCGGTTGCCTGCTGACCCTGACCTATCAGGGGTCGAACAAGGTTGTGCCGAATTACAATGTGATGGGGGTGGCCAAGGCGGCGCTGGAGGCGGCGACGCGGTATCTGGCGAATGATCTGGGGCCGGATGGTATCCGGGTCAATGCGATCAGCCCCGGCCCGATGAAGACGCTGGCCGGTGCCGCGATCGGTGGCGCGCGCAAGACGTTTCGCCATACCGAATTGAACGCGCCGATGCGCGCCAATGCCACGCTGGAGGCGATTGGCGGCACGGCGGTTTATCTCGCGTCTGATGCAGGGCTGTGCACGAGCGGTGAGATCATCCATGTGGATGGCGGCTATCATGTGCTGGGCATGCCGCAGGCCGAGAACCTCTGATCAAGACGCTGGCCCCCGCTGTTGGCGGGGGCGTGGTGCTGTGGGCAGGATGACGTCTTGCGGGGCTGCTGACCGGCAAAGGCAGCCCGCGTGGTCAGTTCCAGGTTGGGCCGGTATTTCGCCATATTATCGCCATGTCGATTTGTGACGCTCTGGGCATGGATCATGCTCGTATCTTTGTAAAATCCAAGGAACCCAAGACGGTCGTT
>NZ_JBLXFE010000029.1:0-26606 GCF_048262375.1 Roseovarius sp. | reverse complement strand
TCTATGCACAGCGCGACGTGCTCGATATGGTCGCGTGAAATGAAGCTATAGGTCTCCGGTAAACCCGGGGCGATTCATTCGGCACCCGTTGGCGCGCTTGCCTTGTCGCTATTAGCGGATGGTCAAGAAACGTTGTAAGCCTCAATATGCGGATTTGCCAACTCCAGTCTTACGTGGTTCAATCCGCACCCTGTCCTGGATGGAGGATCCGGGATATGCGATCACGTGCTCTCCCTCTGCGACGCCCTCGATGATCTCGGCCCAATCCCCCGACATGCGACCAACCTCCACAGTTCTTGAAATCGCCTGCCCGTTCTGCTCGACGAACAGCGCCCAATCGCCGGCGGCTCGAAAGAGCGCGCTTTGCGGCACCTGTAGCACGTCCTCCCCCTCCCATATGACGAGCGTGACATAGACGCGGTAGCGGTCGCTGAGGCCCGTGTGCTGTACGGACGGGGTCAGAATGTCGAGGACGAGTGGCACACGCTGCTCCTCGATACCAAGCGCGGAGATCCGTGTGAAGGCCGAAGGCTCGATCTGCCGGACCTCGGCGTCGAGAACCGTGTCGCCGCCCCAACGCTCGATGCGGGCCCGCGTGCCCTGGACCACGCCGATGGCATCGTTCGAAAGAAGATCGACACGGATTTCGAGGTCCGTCGGATCGCCGATGGTAAGGAGCGTCTCGCCTGCGGGCACAAGCCGCGCGCTTTCGTCCGCCAGTTCGAGGACGACGCCGGTGCGCGGTGCCAAGATCTCGATACAGCAGGCAGCGGGGCTTTTCCCGGTCGGTGTTTCGGGGCCTTCCAATTGAGCTTCCATCCGAGCGAGCGTGGCGCGACGCATCTCCAGATCGGACTGCGCCACGTCCCGCGCGGCGCGCGCTGAGAGCGCCGCCTGCTCGGCATCCTCCAACATGGACGGTGCAAGGGTGCCGCGTTCGGTCAATGCGCGACTCCGCTCAAGTTCGGCCTCGAAATGCTTGTGTTCCGTGTCGGCGCGGAAGAGGTTCGCCTCGGCCAGGCGTACCGCGGCCTCCGCCTCGGTTATCGCGGCCTCTGCCAGCCTGCGCGCGCGGGCATCAAGGAAGGGTGGTTCGGCGGGCTCGATCACCGCGACGACGGTCTCGTTGCCGATGACGGCGTCGCCGACTTGGACGGGCGAGCGCCGCGCCTCACCGGTGACGGGCGCGGTGATGCGCCAGGTCTCGCGGACGTGAGTGATCCCTTCGGCGGAAACAGAGACCTGCATCGGGGCGCGGCGCGCGGCGACCAGATCGACAAGCACGGGCGCGGGCAGGAGCGCCCAGACGAGCCCGCCCAAGACTGCAACGGCAACCACGGAAATCCAGATCGTACGGGCGGAAACAGACACGGTCATTCCTTCTGCTTGAGCGAACTGACGATATCGATGCGGTCGAGCCTCCGCCGCACGACGAGTGTCGAGGCAAGGGCGGTCAGGATCACAATCAATGCGGCAACGGCGTAGGTGCGGCGGGTCACGACCACCGGGATCGTGACAACCTCGGTCGAGAAGCCTTCTGCCATCAAGGTGCAGAAGCCGTATCCGACAAGCCAGCCCACCGGCACGGCGATGAGGGTCAGGAGCATTTGTTCGGCCACCAGCACATAGGCCACTTCGCTCCGGCGGAACCCCAGCACGCGAAGCGACGCAAGCTCATAGGCCCGCTCGGCCAGCTGGATGCGTGCCGCGTTGTAGACCACGCCGATGGTGATGAGCATCCCGAGCGAGGCGAAGATCACGGTCATTGTCACGAGGCTTTCGTCGAGCGTGTCCTCGAACTGGCGGCGGATGTCGCCCCAGAGCGTGAAACGCGTGATGGTCGGTGTCTCCTGTACCCTCGCTTGAAGCTTGGAGAGGCTGTTCTCGTCGATGGCCAGATGGATCATGTTGACCTGCGGAGCCTGTCCGATCAGCCGGAAGAACGCCGCGCGGTTCATGTAGGCATCCTGCCCGAGGCTCTGGCGGATCACGGCGGAGACCGGGATCTCCCAGCTTCCGCGCGGGGCACTCAGGAGGTCCACCCTGAGACGGTCGCCGGGTTGCGCATCGAGCGCTTCGGCGAGACCCGCTGCAAGGGCAAGGCCGCTTACGGGTAGCTGTATCACCTCACCATCGGCATCGAGCAACCGCGAGAGCCGGGCCTCTGGCGCGCGCGCCTGAAGGCTGACCAGCCGCGAGCGTGTGCCGTTCACCAGCCGGACCGGTGCGGCATAAAGACCCTCGGCGGTCATCGCGCCCGGCAAGGCGAGCGCATCTTGTTCCGCGCGCACGTTGACGGGACCGGAGAGCGTGATTGTCGCGTCTTGTCGGTTGGCATGGTCGAACAGGTCTTTGAGGATCAGGTCGATGGCGTCGAACGTAAAGAAGGATGCGACCAGCACCGCAACCGAACCGCTAACCCCGAAGAGCGTCACTGCGGCGCGGCCGGGCCAGCGCATGAGTGAGCGCAAGATCATCATGGTCGTCTGCCGCAGGCGCAGGACCTCACCCAGCCGGTCGAGCCAGCCGCGATGATAGACAGGTGGTGCTGCGGGCGACATGGCGACGGCCGGCGGGAGGTGTGTCGCGGCCCTCACGGCGCGCAGGCCGCCGAGGACTGCAGCAGCCATCCCAAGCACTCCCGAGATCGCGAGCGGTGCGGCGCCAGGCCGGTAGAGCAGGCTAGGGAACCGGAAGTAGCGCGTGTAGATCTCGGTCAGTTCGTGGCCCAGCCACCAGCCGAAAGCCCAGCCGAGCAGAACCCCGGCAATGCCGATCCCCACCGTCATCTTGGTGTAATGCGCCGAGATGGTGCGGCTGCGGTAGCCGAGCGCCTTGAGTAACCCGATCTGCCCCCGGTCGAGCGCGACAAGCCGTCCCAGGACCATGTTCACGAGCACCGAGGAGACCGCGAGAAAAATCGGCGGCAGCACCGCCGCCATGGTGCCGAGTTGCTTTAACTCGCCCTCGATGAAGACGTTGGAGGGCTGCCGGTCGCGTCCGTAGGCGCCGGTTCCGCCATAGGGCGCAAGGATGCGGTCCACCTCCGCGATCAACGCCCGCTCGTCCGCGCCGCGTGCGAGCGTCAGCGTAAGGTCGTTGAACGCGCCCGAAAGGTCCATGGCGGCGGCCGCCGCGCGTTCGCTGATCCAGAGAATGCCGAAATTCTCGTCGTCGGGTTCCATCGCGCCCGAGCCGACGGTGTAGATGTATTCCGGCGAGATCACGACGCCCACGATCACCAGAGGCCGCATCTGGCCGTTCAGAACGGCTCGGAAGCGGTCGCTGGGACGGAGACCGTTGGCTTCGGCGAACGCCTCAGAGACGGCAACCTCCTCGAGATGGTCGGGGCGGGGCATCCGCCCCTGCCGGACGAGAGGAAGGTTGAGGACCGGCTCACCGCTTGGCGGTACCGAGATGACGAGCGCAGAGGCGGGCTCGGGCTTGCCCTCGAGGTCGATCATGGCGGTGAAAACCACGCGCCCCTCACTGCGCGCTACGCCGTTGATCTGCGCGAGCTCGGTCAGAAGGCTCCGCGGTGCGCGGGTGAGGGTCGCAAAGACGTCGGCAAAGCGGTTGTGCTCATAGTATGCGGCTCGCGTGGCTTCGAGAGAGCGCTGTGTTCCGCTCGACAGGATCAGCACCATGATCCCGCAGCCAAGCACCATTGCGATGGCGAGGCACTGCCCCCAGATGCGACTCAGGTCCCTCAGGAGCTTCCGGTCGAGCATCCGCATCACCAGCTTACCTCCGAGGGGGCGACGCGGGTCTCGTTCTTTTCTTCGTGCGTGATCCGCCCGTCCGCCATGTATACCACGCGGTCGGCAATGCGCCGGATTTCGACATTGTGTGTGATGAGTGCGGTCGCTGTGCCAAGGTTGCGGTTCACCTCGATCAGCGCGTCGAGAACCGTGACGCCGGTCTTGCTGTCGAGTGCGCCTGTCGGCTCGTCGCAGAGCAGAATTTCGGGACGCTTTGCGATGGCGCGCGCGATCGAGACGCGCTGCTGCTCGCCTCCCGACAATTCGGAGGGAAAATGATCGAGCCGCGCCGAGAGACCCACCTGATCGAGCGCTTCCTCTGGCCGCATCGGGTTGTCGGCCACCTCGGTCACGAGCGCCACGTTCTCGCGTGCCGTCAGGCTCGGTACCAAGTTATAGAACTGGAAGACGAAGCCCACGTGGGCACGCCGGAACTCAGTCAGATCGTCGTCACCCAGATCGGTGATTTCCCGTTCCCTGAAAAAGATGCGGCCGGAGGTCGGGCGGTCGAGCCCTCCGAGGATGTTGAGCAGCGTGGACTTACCGGATCCGGATTCTCCGAGCAGTGCGACGACCTCATGCGGATAGAGTGCGAAATCAATGCCACGCAAAGCATGCACGGCAACCTCGCCCGAGCGGTAGATCTTGGTGACCGCCTTGGTTCTGAGGATTGCGCGGTTCTGTGGAAGACGGGACATGTTTCCATTGTAATTTCATGAGGATGTTTTCCTCATTGACTGACAACAATCTCAGCAGGGCTGAGACTTCGTACACCCCATTTGACAGAACCGAGTGCACTCGGGTCAACGATCTAGACCGATTTCGAGAAGCCATCTATTCCGGACCAGTAAAGCCTCCACCACCAACAACAAGCAAGCACCGATTTAGGCAAGATGCCAACAATCGGTCCGGTGATTGGGTGTTTGGACGTGTCGCGAACGAGAACCTGCGCTTTGACCGTACCCGAGAATTCCGTGTTCAGACGCGATCCGGGCTTTGTCAGCATTCCAAAGCGCCCAGCCAAAAAACGCACCCCGTCGAAACGGGGTGCGTCCGAGCATTATGGGCACGTCAGAATATGAAGTGGTCCGCAGATAACTGGTCTGCGTCAACATCCAGAAGCAGAATGCCCATTTCGGCCGGATGATCGCCGGCAAGCGAGCCGTTTGTGTCGATGTAGACCATAGAATTCTCTCCGACCTGTTCGGCCCAAACGTGGTAGGTTTCAGGTCCTGAGCTGAACCCGTCCAAGTGCAGCGCACTGACGTCGAAGACATCAATGTCAAGGTCGAAGTCCGTGATCGTTTCCCGACGTCCGTCGTCGCATTCTCCGTGGCCGGGCACGTCCTGTGGCGACGCGAAGACGAAGGTGTCGGGGCCGTTGCCGCCGGTCAACGTATCCATGCCATGCCCTCCTTCGAGGGTGTCGGGCCCATTGCCGCCGCGGAGCATGTCAGGCCCGCCTTCGCCAAACAGATGATCGGCACCATTGCCACCAGTGACCTTGTCTGGCCCACCACCGGCCTGGACGAGGTCACCGCCGTTCAGGCCGTAGATCTCCTGCGGGCCACCACCGGCCTCGATATTATCGGGCTGGTTCGTGCCCATGATGATCTCGGACTCGTGATCGTGTCCATCATCATCCCCCTCGTCATGCCCACCGTCATGATCCTCGCCGTCTTGCGGTATTACCGTGACCGCAGACAAGGTGGTGACAAAAGCATCGGGCAGGAACTCTGGCGGAACCTCGCTTTCATCGACCTCTACCGCCTGGACGTTGTGGATGAACTCGATCACAGCGCGGCTGTCATCGGCGGCTGCCGCGAAGTCGTTCAGGCCCGATCCGGTCGCCGCGACATAGTCGAATTCGTCATCAGCGGGGTCGGTAGTGCCCTGATCGTTCAGAAGAAGATATTGATCTTCCCATTGAATACCCCCGAACACTGCGTCGTAAACAGTCCCGTATTTGAAAGTGGGCGCTCCGTCCTCTATTTCGATCCAGCGAAGCCAGGTATCGCTATAGGTCGCGGCCCGGTCGTAATCGTACAATTCACCAGCCGGGTCGCTGAAATCGAAATAGGTGATGTTGAGTGTTTCACCCGACCCGGTCACCTTGTTGACCCCGAGTGTCGTGTTCTCGTAAAGCAGGGCGTCGAGGGTGATTTTACCCTCTTTGCTCCACGCGGCACCCATCAGTGCAGAGGGATCCCAATCCGGATCGGTCGCGTCGGGACCAAGAAGAGCTTGGAAAACCGGGTCCCAGTTATCCGTGACGTCCGGCCACCCGCCAGCCGAGCCATCGGGATTCGTCATGAGATACTGATAGAGCGCGAGATTTTCGAGCGGCGCATCGATTGTCGAGAAAGTGGTGCCACCGTCGTTGCTGAACATGATCCGGCCAGCCGGGTCGGTCTGGATGACATCCGCATTCAGAACCTTGTCGAGGGCTGCGGCGAGCGCCTTTTCCTGCACCTTGGCCGGTGCGCGGGCGACGTTGGCGCGCTCAAGTTCCACCTCTTGTACATATGGCAATAGCTCGACCGGAATCTCGTAATCGCCTTCTGCGTCGGCCTCAAAATAGATCGGAAACAAACCGTCGTCTCCACCCAGAACCATCGTCGGGTCGTAGCCGACGGGAATGATCTGGCCGTTGCCGTCCAGCACGGGCTCGCCGTTCCCGCCGCCATCAGTTGGGGTCAGGTCGCGGTAAAGCACAAGCTGATCGCCGAACAAATCACCCTTCTTGTTGCCTGCACCGTCGGGCTTGCCGCCCCCGCCACGTCCAGGGTTGAGTCCGGGGTTTCCACTTGTCCAGTCAGGTTTGCCATTTTGATGAGGCATCGCGATCTCCTTGTTTGCTGAGAATGATCCACTTTTTCATCCTAAACCCACGATGATCGGGGCGCATTGTCCGCCGTCAATCAACTACCTTGGAAGCAGGCAAAACCCTTGCGGTTTCATCCGGCCGAGATTGTGATGTCGAGGTCGATCAGGCTGTCGGTGATGCCTTGGCCAAGCTCGACGCCGAGGATATGAAAGAGGGGTACCGCGCTCTCGATATCTGGTCCTAAATACTGAGCGCCGCCGCACGGATCATCGACCGGCTGACCTGAGTCCGGTCATTCCCACCAGCGGTCGATGCTCGCGATATCCTCGTCCGACCAACCAAAGTGGTGGGCGTATTCATGCACCACCACATGCATGATGAGATCGGTCAGTTCAATATCGCCGCGGTCGCGCCATTCCGCAAGGATCGGTTCTCGGAAAATCCAGATCGCGTCAGGGCCAAGCGGTTGGTCGAATTGGGATTTTTCGGTCAGGGGGATGCCGTTGTAGAGGCCGGTAAGATCGAGTGGGTCGTCGATCTGCATCTCTTGGAGCAGGTGATCGGGCGGCCAATCCACGACAAGCAACGCCACATCCTGCGCCGCTGCGCGAAAGGCCGGGGGTAGCGTGGTGAGGACGGTGCGGGCCATATCCTCAAAGCTGGCAAGATCGGGGGCGGGCCGGTTCATGCCCGGCATATGGGGCGCGGGGGCGGGAATGTAAATCCGCCCCTACGCATAGGGTCAGAGCATCAGCTGATAGCTGGCGGGTACATATTGGAATCCGTCGCCGCGCGCCTCGACATAGCCCACGGCGGGGAAGGGCATGTGATAGCCGATAAAGGGGATCTTGTCGGCGGCCAGCATGCCCAGAACCTTGCGGCGGGTGGCGGCGGCCTGCGCCTTGTCCATGTCGAACTTCACCTCCCAATCGGGATGCCCGAGCGACCACACATAGTGATTGGCAAAATCGGCGGCGATCACCAGCGATTTGCCGCCGCTCTCGATCATATAGGCGGTATGGCCGGGGGTGTGCCCCGCTGCGGACATGGCGGTGATGCCCGAGGCCACGCTGGCCCCGTCAGCGATCATCTCGGTCTTTTCGGCCAAGGGGCGCATCTTGGCCTCGAAATTTTCATTGGCAGCTCCGGCCCAATGGTCAAATTCTGCGCTGGCCGTCACATAGCGGGCATTGGGGAACGTCACCGAACCACCTTTGCCCATCAGCCCGCCAATGTGGTCGCCGTGCATATGGGTGATGACCACGACATCGACCTGATCGGGGGTATAGCCCGCCGCAGCGAGTGCGCCGGTGATCGCATCGGGGTTGAGCCCGGTGTCAAACAGCACCAGTTCCGCGCCGGTATTGATCACCGTCGGGGTAAAGAAGAACTGCGCCTGATCGGTGGGGATGTTGTGGGCGGCGGAAACCTCGGCAAACTCTTCGGCGGTCGCATTGAGGCCAAAGATGCTATGCGGATCGGGGCGAGGCATGGTGGCGGCGAGGAGGGTCGTTACCTCGAAGTCGCCAAGCGCCACGCGGTTAAAGCGGGTGGTGGCCGCGCCCAGCATCGGGGCCGCCGCGCGCGCGGATGTTCCGGCGATACCGGCCAGCGGAAAAGCGGCAGCCGCGCCCAGAACAGCGCGGCGGGTGAGTGTAATGCGGGACATGAAAACCTCCTGTTTTTGTTCCTCACAGACAGTAGCGCAGTTTGATGTAGTGCGATTGGCGTTCACACAAAGTTGAGGGGGTAGCGCATCTGCGATCCTCTCTTCTAAACCCTCGCGCCAAGAGCTAGCGTGCCGATATGTTGACCCTCTTTCAAAATCGCGATTACGCCCGCCTGTTCTCTGCGCAGGTCGTGGCGCTGATTGGCACGGGCCTGTTGAGCGTTGCGCTTGGCCTTTTGGCCTATGATCTGGCGGGGGATCGCGCCGGGCTGGTTTTGGGGGCCGCCTACACGATCAAGATGGGCGCCTATGTGGGGTTGTCGCCCATAGCGCAGGCCGTGGTGCATCGCCTGCCGCGCAAGGCCGTGCTGATCGGCGCAGACCTGTTGCGTGCGGGCGTCGGACTGTGCCTGCCTTTTGTGACCGACCTTTGGCAGGTCTATGTGTTGATTTTCATCCTGCAGGCTGCCTCGGCCACTTTTACCCCGGCCTATCAGGCGGTCCTGCCCGATGTGCTGCCGGATGAGCGGGACTATACCCGCGCTCTGTCTTTGTCGCGGATGGCCTATGACCTGGAGAACCTTGTCAGCCCGGCGCTTGCGGGAATGTTGCTTGTGGTGATGAGCTATCACTGGCTTTTTCTGGGTACGGTCGCAGGGTTCGTGGGATCGGCGCTGCTGGTGGCCGTGACGGCGTTTCCAAGGGTGCAGGGCACCGTGGCTGATCGGTCTTTTCGCGAGCGTCTGTTTCGGGGGCTGCGCATTTATCTGGCCACGCCCCGGCTGCGTGGGTTGCTGGCGCTCAATTTCGTGGCGGCCTCGATCGGGGCGTTCGTGCTGGTGAATACTGTCGTTTTGGTACGGCATGGTTATGGCGGGCGCGAGAGCGATCTGGCGCTGGCCATGGCCGCCTTTGGGGCAGGGTCCATGGTCGCCGCGCTGATGTTGCCCCGGCTTCTGGGGCATGTGACGGACCGGTGGGTGATGGTGGCGGCGGCGCGGAGCCTGATTGCGGTGGCATGGGTCATGGGGGGCGCGCTTTGGCTTGGCGGGGTAGTGGGCTGGGGCGCGTTCCTGTTGATCTGGGGCATGATCGGGTTTTCGTACTCGGGGATTCTCACGCCGTCGGGGCGGCTCTTGCGGCGCTCGGCCCATGCCGAGGATCGCCCGGCTGTGTTTGCCGCGCAATTCGCGCTCAGCCATGCGTGCTGGCTGGTGAGTTACCCGTTGGCCGGCTGGTTGGGGCAGGCGCTTGGGATGGGGCCGGCGCTGATGTTGCTGGCCGGTTTGGCGGTGTTGGGGCTGCTCGCGGCAGTGTGGCTGTGGCCTGCCGGTTCGCCCGACGCGCCCCGGCATGAGCATCCCGACCTGCCGCCTGATCATCCGCATCTGCGCGCCCATGCCGGGCGCAGGCACGCGCATCCCGTGGTGATTGACGATGAACACCGTGTTTGGCCTACCCAAGGGTGATCCGCCGCAATCTGGACAATCGGGCACGGCTGTGACACATCGCGCGACAGAGTCAGGAGACGCCCATGATCACCACCCGTTTTGCCCCCTCGCCCACCGGTTACATCCATGTCGGCAATCTGCGCACAGCGCTGATGAACTTTCTCATTGCCCGGCGCGCGGGAGGCACGTTCATCCTGCGGATTGATGACACCGACGCCGAGCGTTCGAAAGAAGCTTATGTTGATGCGCTCAAGCAGGATCTGGAGTGGTTGGGTTTGCAATGGGACCGTGTGGAGCGGCAATCCGAGCGGCTGGACCGCTATGCCGAGGCGGCTGACCGGTTGCGTGGAATGGAGCGGTTCTATGAGGCGTTCGAAACGCCGACGGAGTTGGATCTCAAGCGCAAGAAGCAGCTCAACATGGGACGCCCGCCGGTCTATGATCGCGCCGCCCTCGCGCTGAGTGACGCGGATAAGGACAAGCTGCGCGCTGAGCGCGGTGACGGTGTGTGGCGGTTCAAGCTGATCCAAGAGCGGATCGAATGGCATGACGGCATTCTGGGCGATATTTCGATTGATGCAGCCTCGGTCAGTGATCCAGTGCTCATTCGCGGCGATGGTCAGGTTCTCTATACCTTGGCGTCGGTCGTGGATGATGTGGATATGGGGGTGACGCATATCGTGCGAGGCTCTGATCATGTCACCAATACTGCGACGCAGATTCAAATCATCGAGGCGCTTGGGGCCAAGCCGCCGCAATTCGCGCATCATTCGCTGTTGACCGGTCCACAAGGCGAGGCGCTGTCCAAACGTCTGGGTGCGCTCTCCTTGCGCGACTTGCGGGCGCAGGGGGTAGAGCCGATGGCGCTGCTTAGCCTGATGGCGCGTCTTGGCTCTGCCGATCCGGTGGAATTGCGCAGTGAGATGGCAGAGTTGATCGAAGGCTTTGATATCGAGCGATTTGGCGCGGCCCCGACCAAGTTCGATGAGAACGATCTGTTTCCGCTGACCGCGCGGCATCTGGCCGCGCGCCCGTATGAGGCGGTGGCGGCAAAGATTGCCGAGATTGGTGTGCCCGAGGCACTGGCTCCGCAATTCTGGGAGGTGACGCGCGAGAACATCACCACGCTCAAGGATCTGGAGGGGTGGTGGGCGCTATTCCGTGACGGTGCGGAGCCGGTGATCGATGAGGAAGACCGTGAATTCGTGGCGCAGGCGATGGCGCTGTTGCCCGAGGGGCCGTATGACGCTGGAACGTGGGGTAGCTGGACCAGCGCCGTCAAGGAGGCGACGGGTCGCAAGGGCAAGGGCCTGTTCATGCCACTGCGCAAGGCGTTGACGGGTCAGTTGCATGGGCCGGAGATGGCACAAGTCCTGCCGCTCTTGCAGGTGATCAAGGCGAAGAGCTGAGGAGAGCCGCGCGTAACCGGGTCTTGTCACGTTCCAGTGACAGCGCAAGGTCGGCATGCTCGCGCGCATGCTGCGCCATGTCACGTGCGGCCTGAGCCAGTTCGACGTCAGGCGCAGAGGCGAGGCGGGCCAAGACCTGTTGCAGGCGCAGGGCGACTTCGATCTGTCCTGCCCCGTCGCGGGCGATGCTGGCGAATGCCGTCTCGATCATGCTCTGGCGCGATGTCTCAGGCAGAAAGAGCCGGGGAAACCGTGGTTGTGTCTCGCCATCCGAGGCGTAGGCCCAGTCGAGCAAGAGTTTTTCCTGATGACAGAGCACGGCGATTGCGGTGCCCGGATCGTTGATACCCGGCGAGAGTGCGCGCGAGGCGGTTTCCGATAGCACCAGCAGGCCATACGCCGCATCCTGTTCAAAGCTGCGGGTTGCAGCAATAGTGAGGTTCGTGCAGATGGCGCTTTCTTCTTCAGCGCTCAGACCTATGGCGTGCCCGATGATCTGGCCGGTGATCAGATAGTCGCCGGGTCGTATATAAAGATACACGCGGGTCTGATCGGTGCCCAGTTTTTCACTGATCGCGTGCATGTCGATCAGTTGAAGATAGCCGGTCGCGGGGGCGTGGAGCGGGCGGGCGTCAACCGGCAAGACAGTGTCGGGCGTTAGGGCTCGCGCGCCCAACGACGGCAGGCTGCGTGCCCGGATCAGGCTGTTGCGGGTGGCCTGCTCGATCGAATGCAGCGTGGCCTCCATGCTGCCCAGATTGCTCAGATGGTGAATCCAGCGCAAGAGCGCCACCACCACCAGCACCACAACCGCCACGGTAAAGCCCAGAACCAGAACGCTGGCCCCGTCCGGATAAAACCCCGTTTGAAAGAGGATGATTGCACTCAGCGCATAGACGAAGGCACCGATGAAAGTGGCCAGAACCGTATGTGTGGTTGTATCCGCCAGCAGAATACTATGCACCCTTGGTGTGGTCTGGCCTGCAGCCGCGTTATGGGCTGTCACCATCACGTTGAGCGAGAAGGTGCTGACCGCGAGCATGCCTGACGCCAGAATGGTGAGGATTGGCATCACCGCTTTGGGGGTGAAGCGATCCTTCAGGCCACCGGGGATCTTGTCTTCGAGCAGGATTGCTGCCGCTGAAGCCAAAACCGCCAGCAGGGCAAAAAGTGCCACCCGCAGCCAGAGCTTGCGGCTGAGGCGTAGGACGTAGAGGGCCGGGGTCGAGAGGATGTGGATTTTCACATGCGGGCCTTTGTCAATCAGGGGGCGGCAATGGGGGAGATGCCAAGCCTGTCAAGATGCTGGTCGGTCTCGGCGTGCTCTTGCGCGCTGAGGGATTGGTGCCGAGGGTAGAGCGGCTTTGCACGGTCATTGAGAATGGGTGCCTCCCAGCCATGGGTGGTGTCAAAAAACCGTTGAACGCCCTCTGCACCAAATTCTTGCATGTAGCCTTTTACGACCACATCCAGATAGCTGAGCAGGATGGGATGGGTTTGTGTGGGGGCGGCGTGGTGGCCTTCGGGGATGGTGTAGACGGCGATTTCGGGCATATGGGGCAGGGTATGGCGCACCTGATGCGCGACGGGCGTGCGGACATAGGCCGCCTCACGCAGATCAAGTGCGGGCCAGTCAGAATCGGGCACGGGGGCGATCAGCCCGTCAATCACGGCTTCGGGATCGGGTACCACCGTTAGATAGGCCACCGGCCGCAGATTCGTGTGTCGCCAGACCCGTTGCCAACCGCCGAGTTGTGCTGGAACCGCCCCCGCAAACTTGTGGCTTTCGCGGTTAACAAGGCTGCCGTAGCCAAAGAAATATGAGTTTTTAATCACGGTTTTTGTTCCGGCTTTGATCTGAATCATGGTTCCGTCACCGTTTCGACGCAAGACTCAATCCATTCAACCAGAGGTCAGGACCAGTCATGCGGATCACCAAACGGACCAATATCGCCATCCGGCTGTTGATGTTTTGCGCCGCGAACAATGACCGCCTTGTCACCAAAGCCGAGATTGCGGAGCGCTGCAACACCTCAGAGAGCCATTTGGCGCAGATCATCAACCGGTTGTCGCAGCTGGGGTTTCTTTACACGCAACGGGGACGCACCGGCGGCGTTCGGCTTGGGCGTTCGATGGCGGAAATCACCGTTGGCGATGTATTCCGCCAGTTGGAGCAGAACACGCCCGTGGCTGAATGTTTTGCCGATGTGGACAACACTTGCCCCCTGACTGAGGCCTGCCGCTTGCGTGTGGCGCTGGTGGACGCGGTTGAGGCGTTCTATACCCATCTTGATGAGGTGACGCTGGATGCGCTTGTTTGCGACAATCAGGCGCTCTTCACGATTTTTTCAGCAGCGCCCTGTCTCAAACGGGCTTGAACTGGTGCGCGCTGTATACTAGCGTACACTCCAGATCGGATAGGGAGAACTGGCGCAAGCCAGTGCCGAAGGAGCAACCGCCCCGGAAACTCTCAGGCGCAAGGACCTGCCCGATCACGGAACTCTGGAGAGTCCCCGGAACTGCACCGGGGCGCCGACGGGATAGCGATCTCAGGCAAAAGGACAGAGGGGGCATCGTGGCGCGGCCAGTAACAGGTTTTGCGCATTGGCGGTGCCGGACTGATCAACTGATGATCCGGACCCAGAGGCAAAGGGAAGGATGCGGATGTCTGATCTGCACAAGACACCACTTAATGTGTTGCACCGCGAGTTGGGGGCCAAGATGGTGCCCTTCGCGGGCTATGAGATGCCGGTGCAATATCCGCTCGGCGTGATGAAAGAGCATTTGCATTGCCGCGCCAGAGCGGGACTGTTCGATGTCAGCCATATGGGACAGGTGATCCTGCGTGCGCCGGGGGGCTATGCCGCCGTGGCTGAGGCGGTTGAGGCGCTTGTGCCGGTGGATTTGCTGGGGCTGGGCGTGATGCGACAGCGCTATGGCATGTTCACCAATGACGCGGGCGGTATCCTTGATGATCTGATGCTGGCCAATCGCGGCGATCACATGTTTGTCGTGGTCAACGCCGCCTGCAAAGCCGCTGATGTCGCGCATTTGCGCGCCGGTTTGGCGGGGGTCGAGGTCGAGGAAATCTCCGATCGCGCCTTGCTCGCGTTGCAGGGGCCTGCTGCCGAGGCGGTGCTGGCGACGCTGGTGCCGGACGCGGCCGCGATGCGGTTCATGGATGTGGGCATGTTCGGATCGGAGTTTGGCGAATTGTGGGTGTCCCGCTCGGGCTACACCGGCGAAGACGGGTTCGAAATTTCCGTGACCGAGGCGCAGGCCGAACCGCTGGCGCGCGCCCTTCTGGCGCATGAGGATGTGGAACCGATTGGATTGGGCGCACGCGACAGTCTGCGGCTTGAGGCGGGGCTTTGCCTCTATGGCCATGACATTGACACCGGCACGACACCGGTTGAAGCCAGCCTGAGCTGGGCCATCCAGAAGGTCCGCCGGGCGGACGGCGCGCGCGCAGGTGGATTTCCCGGCGCGGACCGTATTCTGCGCGAATTGCAACAGGGTGCCCCCCGCGCCCGTGTCGGGCTTCGGCCCGAAGGACGCGCGCCGATGCGTGAGGGCACGCCGCTCTTTGCGGCCGCTGAGGGCGGTGAGGCCATCGGCCATGTCACCTCTGGCGCCTTCGGCCCGACGATCGAGGCGCCGATGTCGATGGGCTATGTCCCTCACGACTTTGCTGCCGAGGGGGCAGAGCTATTCGGTGAAGTGCGCGGCAAGCGCCTGCCCGTTCGGGTGGCCAAGCTGCCCTTTACCCCCGCAACTTTCAAACGCTGAGCAACAGGGAGCCGGAAAGCGATGAAATTCACTGAAGAACATGAATGGCTGCGCGTCGAGGATGACGTCGTGGTCGTGGGCATCACCGAGCATGCCAGCGAGCAACTTGGGGATGTGGTCTTTGTTGACCTGCCCGAGGTGGGCACCGAGGTCAGCAAGGATGACGAAGTGGTGGTGATCGAGAGCGTCAAGGCGGCCTCGGATATTCTGGCCCCGATTGACGGCGAGATTGTCGAGGTCAACGAGGCGCTGTTGGATGATCCGGGCAAGGTCAACGAGGACCCGATGGGCGATGCGTGGTTCTTTAAGATCAAGCCCTCTGATCCGAGCCAGATGGACGATTACATGGATGAGGCCGCCTATCAGGCCCATATCGCCTGACCCCGTCCGCCGGAGGCGCGGAACCTCTCGAAGCGTTTCGGACCTCCGGCGGAAGTATTTTTGCCAAGAAGAAGCGGCTGGCTGGCGCGATGCCGCCCCCGCGATCTGATGAGGACAAAACCATGTCGTTCAAAGCGACCGATTATCTGCCTTATGACTTTGCCAACCGCCGTCATATCGGCCCCTCGCCGGACGAAATGTCTGAGATGTTCAAGGCGTTGGGCGTCGAGTCTCTTGAGGCACTGATTGACGAGACCGTGCCGAAATCCATCCGGCAGGAAAAACCGCTCGAATTTGGCAAGCCAAAGTCAGAGCAGGAACTGCAGTTTCACATGTGGCAGACCGCGTCCAAGAACAAGGTTCTGACCTCGCTGATTGGCCAAGGCTATCATGGCACGGTGACGCCGCCCGCGATTCAGCGGAACATCTTTGAAAACCCGGCGTGGTATACGGCCTATACCCCCTATCAGCCCGAGATCAGTCAAGGACGGCTGGAGGCGCTCTTGAATTTTCAGACCATGGTCAGCGACCTGACAGGCCTAGAGATCGCCAATGCCTCGCTCTTGGATGAGGCGACGGCGGCGGCCGAGGCCATGACCATGGCGCAGCGTGTTGCCAAATCCAAATCCAAGGCATTCTTTGTCGATGAGAATTGCCATCCGCAGAACATTGCCGTGATCCAGACCCGCGCCGCGCCTCTGGGGATCGAGGTGATCGTGGGCAGCCCGGATGATCTGGAGGCGGACAAGGTCTTTGCCGCGATCTTCCAGTATCCCGGCACCTATGGCACGCTGCGCGATTTCACCCCCGAGATTGCAGCCCTGCATGACAGCGGCGCGCTAGGCATCGTGATCGCTGATCCACTGGCACTGACCCTGCTGAAAGAGCCGGGCGCCATGGGGGCGGATATCGCTGTGGGTTCAACGCAGCGGTTTGGTGTGCCGGTGGGTTATGGTGGGCCGCATGCGGCCTATATGGCGACCAAGGATGCCCATAAGCGCGCCATGCCGGGGCGGATTGTTGGCGTGTCGATCGACAGCCATGGCAACCGCGCCTACCGTTTGAGCCTGCAAACCCGCGAACAGCACATTCGCCGTGAAAAGGCCACCTCGAATGTCTGCACGGCGCAGGCGCTCTTGGCGGTGATGGCGTCGATGTATGCCGTGTTCCACGGCCCCAAGGGGCTGCGTGCGATAGCACAGCGCATCCACCGCAAGACGGTGCGTCTGGCCAAGGGGCTGGAGGCGGCAGGTTTTCACGTCGAGCCAGGCGATTTCTTTGACACGATCACGGTCGATGTCGGGCTCTTGCAGCGTGGCGTGCTGCAATCAGCGGTGCGCGAGGGGATCAACCTGCGCCAGGTGGGCGAGACGCAGATAGGTATCACGCTCGATGAGCGGAGCCGGACTGCAACGATCGAGGCGGTCTGGCGCGCCTTTGGCATCATCATGGAGGATAGCGATTTCACGCCTGAATACCGCATCCCTGATGCGTTGCAGCGCGAGAGCGAGTATCTGACTCATCCGATTTTCCACATGAATCGGGCGGAGACCGAGATGATGCGCTACATGCGGCGGCTGGCGGATCGTGATCTGGCGCTGGATCGGGCGATGATCCCGCTTGGCTCCTGCACGATGAAGCTGAATTCCGCAGCCGAGATGATGCCGGTCAGTTGGCGCGAGTTCTCGTTACTGCATCCGTTTGTGCCCGCCGATCAGGCGCTTGGCTATAAGGAGATGATCGACGACCTGAGCGCCAAACTCTGCGATATCACCGGCTATGCCGCGATCTCGATGCAGCCCAATTCGGGCGCGCAGGGGGAATATGCGGGCCTCCTGACCATCTCCGCCTATCACCGGGCGCAGGGTCAGGGGCATCGTCGCGTCTGCCTGATCCCGGTCAGCGCCCATGGCACCAACCCGGCCAGCGCGCAGATGGTGGGTTGGGACGTGGTGGTGGTCAAATCGGCAGAAAATGGCGATATCGACGTAGAGGATTTCCGCGCCAAGGCCGAGAAGCATTCCGAGAACCTTGCGGGTTGCATGATCACCTATCCGTCAACCCATGGCGTGTTCGAAGAAACCGTGCGCGAAGTTTGCCAGATCACGCATGATCACGGCGGTCAGGTCTATATCGACGGGGCCAATATGAATGCCATGGTGGGCTTGTCCCGCCCCGGTGATCTGGGTGGCGATGTCAGCCATCTCAACCTGCACAAGACGTTCTGCATCCCGCATGGCGGTGGTGGACCTGGCATGGGGCCGATTGGCGTCAAGGCGCATCTGGTGCCGCATCTGCCGGGTCATCCCGAAACAGGGGGTGAACAGGGCCCGGTCAGTGCCGCGCCCTTTGGCTCGCCCTCGCTCTTGCCGATTTCATGGGCCTATTGCCTGATGATGGGCGGCGCGGGTCTGACACAGGCGACGCGGGTGGCGATCCTGAATGCCAATTACATCGCCAAGCGGTTGGAGGGGGCCTATCCGGTGCTCTACAAGGGGCGGGGCGGCCGGGTGGCGCATGAGTGCATCCTTGATGTGCGGCCCTTTGCCGAGAGTGCAGGCGTGACCGTGGACGATATCGCCAAGCGGTTGATCGACTGTGGATTTCACGCGCCGACGATGAGCTGGCCGGTGGCGGGCACGTTGATGGTCGAGCCGACCGAATCCGAAACCAAGGCAGAGTTGGACCGTTTCATCGACGCCATGCTGGCGATCCGTGAAGAGATCCGTGACATTGAAGAGGGCCGGATCGACCCAGAGAACAACCCCCTCAAGAACGCGCCGCACACGATGGAAGATCTGGTGCGTGAATGGGATCGCCCCTACAGCCGCGAACAGGGCTGTTTCCCGCCGGGGGCGTTCCGTGTGGACAAATACTGGCCCCCCGTCAACCGCGTGGACAATGTTTACGGTGATCGGCATCTGGTCTGCACCTGTCCACCGCTTGAGGATTATTCCGAGGCTGCGGAGTAAATCGCAGCACGGGCTGGCGGAATGAGAAAAAGGCGGCCTTTGCGGGCCGCCTTCACCGTTGAAAAATTGCTGCTTTAAAAACAATCCGACCCAAAAACGAGGGGCGGAGATGCGATAGGAACGGTTGCGCCATCACTCACATTGACCGCTCTGATCACGTAATCTCACGCTATCGTGAATATTATGAGTCTGTCATACCCCAAATTGGGTATGATCGCGCATTAGTCTGCAATCAATGGTGTTAAGTGATCCAGAACCACACGCCAATGCCGGAAAAATGCCAGCTGTCCGGCATCTTCGAGAAGATGGAATTCGATCCAGTCATAGTCTCGGCGAAATTCGTCAACGGTAGCCAAGGGCACTTGCGGATCTTGGGTTCCGTTGATGAAGATCACAGGCAACTTTCCCCTGAGGGCCTCGACCTCCGCGCTCCAATCGTCGAGTTGGCCGGACACGAGCTGGCGCGAAAACGCCTCATGGGCGCTGTGGTTTTCGGAGAGCGCGACTTCGGAGCCGGTGGCGAGCGCCTCAAATGCCTCTGGATCCTCAATTGTCGCCACATCGGCCGCAGAGTTTCCGTAGACCGCATGCAGAAAAGTCCGCTTGCCGATCTTGCGCGCCAGCAGGAAGCCCGCCTTGACCATGAAGGGCAACAGATGCGGCGTGTATTTGGCACCCGCCATGATGAAGCGGTGCCATTTATGCATCCGCTCGAACTGTTCGCGGCGGGTGAGGGGCAACATGCCGGAACAGGCGACGATTCCGCTGAAAGCGAAGGGGTGGGCGCGGGCCAGTTTGACTGCGTAATAGGCATCGCCGCTGAAACACAGGATGGGACAGCGCGTCACCCGCTCGGCCTGAAGTACGCGCATGGTGTCCTCTAGCAGCGTCGCATCATAATCCACGCTTCGGTCGACCATGTCGGACAGGCCATATCCGGGCCGTAATGGCACGATCACCTTCAATCCGCGCAGGGCGGCACAGGCCTCGGCCGAGGCGGGCCAGCGCACCAACCCGAAATCGAGCGGTAAATAGAGCACGGGACGACCCCGTTGCGCCCCGAGTATGAGGTAATCCACCCGCCGCCCGTCTGGCGTGATAAGTGATTTGAAATCGCGTTCCGCCAGTGTTGCAAAGCCCCGGCTGACCACACGCGGACCGGGGGCGGTGCGCACGGTCATGGCGGTCATGTCGATCATCGACAGCGCCAACCGCACCAGTTCCAGCTGCGAATGAGTCTCGGTCTTGGCGAGCAGTGATTTGATTTGTGCGCGGATCGTGTCCACAGAGCGTCCACGCTCGACGGCTATGTCATTCACGCTCCGGCAATCGACGAGGTGGCACAGGATTTCGGCCTCGGTCTGGGTCAGGTCAAAGGCCTCGATCAGGATTTCACAGAACCCCGGAGGCATGCTTACGGCGTTCGAGGCGGCTAGAACCAAGATCGTACCATCAGAGGCAATACAGCGTTGCAGGCGAAAGACGATCAGATGATCAGCCTGTACCGCACGCACCCGCAGAACAGCGGTATCCTTTTCCCGGCTGTCGAACATGATATCAAGCGCGCTGGTGAGCGCCTCCATATCGGCCGCGTGTATCGGCAGGTCACCAATCTGCGCCGTTTCAGGCAGCACCATGGCTTGGCGTGCGGCGCCATTGGCGGCGCGAATATGATAGCTGCGATCCAGCAACAGGGC
Source organism: Roseovarius sp. (assembly GCF_048262375.1). Lineage (GTDB taxonomy): Bacteria > Pseudomonadota > Alphaproteobacteria > Rhodobacterales > Rhodobacteraceae > Roseovarius. Next base: position 6,650 of record NZ_JBLXFE010000029.1, on the reverse strand, counting down.
GGGCACCCTGTCAAACGGGGCCAGCATGGCATTCAGCCCATCATCCGTTTCTTCCGGGGCTAGGCGATCGAGGAATTCGGTGGCACGGCGGAAATGCTCAGCAATCTGCGGATCATTCAGCAAATGCGGCATGCGGATATCGACGCGTGCCCGCAGCGGGCTTATCGCGCTCTCCCAATGATCGAGCAGGGCCTCGTAACGTGCCGGGTCGAGCGCCACGTCATAGAGCCTGTCAATCGCCGCATCCCTGTCCGAGTCGGACAGAGTTACAACGTCGATTTGATCCGTCATGCGCCGGGTCGATGTCATAGCTGAAATCCGATGGGGTTCAAAAACGGGCCTGAGCCTTTATTCAGTCATGCAGACATGGCGGTTTAAAGGCAAATGAAAAGTCTCATTGTGGCTTTATCTGTCTAAAAGACACGCAAAGTGATCACGAAGCCGCGCCCATGTTGCCTCATTGGCGGCACTGAGCAATACGCCTTTGGATATCGCCGTTGAATAGTCACGCCCGTCGAGCATGCGCGCAACGCCGCCTGCCTGTTGGCAGACGAGCACGCCCGCTGCGTGATCCCAAGGGTTCAGAACATCCGACATCACGAAATCCACAGCCCCCTGAGCCAAGAGCCGATACTCGTGGCAGGAACAGCGCAAGGCAATGCAGCGCCCGAGAGCAGGTAACAGCGGGGCGAGTTGTTCTTGGTGTGCCTGTGACATCAGGTAGTAATGCATATAGCCCTGCAAATCCGCCAGATCGCCGCCGCGCGAGATGCGCACCGGACGCTCGGCCCCAAGGGCTGCGGCCAGACGGGCCGGTGTTGTCTCATCTGCGATGATCCAGTCGTCAGATACCGGGTCATAGAGCAGTCCGAGAACCGGACGGCCAAAACGGGTAACAGCGATGATCACGCCAAAGAGCGGCAGGCCATGCACGAAATTCCATGTTCCATCCACCGGGTCGATGATGATGGCCAGTTCTGCCTCTGACACGTCATCCCGGAGGGCAGGTTTGGCCGCCACCGCCTCTTCGCCCACGATCAGGGCATGTGGGAACATTCTCTGAAGCCCCCGCGCCAGCATCGCCTCGGCCTGATGATCTGCCTCTGTCACCAGATCATGCGGACCGGATTTGGTGCTGGCATCGTCGCGGGTTATGGTGCGAAAGCGCGGCATGATCTCGGACCGGGCGGCGCGGCGCACAAGATTGATCAGCATGGTCTGCTGTGCGGGCGTGAACGGCGCCGAGAGCGGGATGGGCAGAGAATCGGTCATGGCGTCTCCTGTCATGGTCCCGTTGGAGTGCCAGCCCTGCCGCGTGAAATCAACGCGGCATTGTCCAAAAAATTCGGGGTTTTCCCCGGTTCACGGACGTAATTGCTGCAAGATAGAGCCCCGCCAAAACCATCACTCGCGTGAGCGCAAGGTGCGCGCGGGGCGGGTGCGCAGCGGACCCAAGGCAAATCCCATACCGGCGAAGAGGGTGACAAGCATGCCCCCAAGAATGATGCCAAGCGCCGAAGGCCAGATCACAGTGAAGGGGGTTTCCATCACGAAATAGCTGACCGCCCAGCCGCCGCCAATGCCCGCGCCCAGTGCGACCAGCCCTGCGGCTGCCCCAAGGATTGCGGCGCGCAGAATCAGGCTCAGGAGGATGCGCGCGCGCGTCGCGCCAAGGGTCTTGAGGATGGCGGCCTCATAGGTGCGGGCCCGTTGATCCGCCGCCGCCGCGCCGATCAGCACAAGAAAACCGGTGAGCAGCGTCACGGACGCGCCCCAAGAGGTGGCCGAGGCAAGCCCACCCAAGAGATCGGTCACCTGAATAAGGGCATCGCGGACGTTGATCGCCGTGACATTTGGGTAGCGGTCGGTAACATCGCGCAGAATGGCTTCTTCGGCGGCTTGGCTGTCGGCGTAGACGGTGGCGATAAAGGTATGCGGTGCACCGGCGACCGCCGTGGGGTTCATCAAGAGGACAAAGCCCATACCAACACTGGAGAAATCCACCTCGCGCAGCGAGGTGATGGGGGCCGTAATGTCACGGCCCAGAATATTGACCGTGATCTCGTCTCCAATGCCGATACCCATCTCCATCGCCTCTTCGGCGGCAAAGCTGAGTTGCGGCGACCCGGTATAGCCCTCGCCCCACCATGTGCCCGCGGTGATTTTCGTCCGGGCGGGCAGGGCATCGGCGTAGCTGACGGCGCGGTCACCCTCAACGACCCAATGGCCCGGTGCGACCTCGGTCGCGGGGCGGCCATTGATGCGGCTGATGATGCCGCGCAGCATGGGCGCATTGTCTGTTCTGCTGACGGCGGGGTCAGTCTCGAGCCGTTCCAGAAACCACGGCATCTGGTCCTTTTGCAGATCGACAAAGAAGAAAGAGGGTGCGCGCTCGGGCAGGTCGGCGGCGATGGCCCGGCGCAGGTTGCCGTCAATCTGGCCGACGGCGGCAAGCACCGCAAGGCCCAGTCCGAGCGACAGCATGACCGGACCTGCGGTGGTGCCCGGTCCGCCAATCGCGCCCAAGGCCCAGCCAAGGGCGGGGCGCCCGCGTAGGCGCGGGCGCAGGGCGCGGGCCAGTCGTTGCACCAGTATGGCCGCCGCGGCGAGCACCGCAAGCGCGCCGCCGATGCCGCCTGCAGTCCAGAGGGTCAGGCGCAGATTGCCGGAGAAAATGATGGCCGTACCCACCAGAACCCCGATGAGCAGAAGTGTAGTTGCGACCCAAGGCCAGCCGGGCCAGCGTTGGCTCGCGCCTGCGGCCTCGCGGTAGAGGGCGGCGGCGCGCACATTGCGGGCGCGGGCGAGGGGCCAGAGGGTGAAAATAAGGACGCTCAGCACGCTGTAGAGCGCCGCCTCGGCCATCGGGGCTGAGTAGGGCACAAACACGGCAGGCACCGGCAGTCGGGATGCGAGGAATGGCCCGAGCAAGACTGGAAGGCCCACCCCAAGGATGAGGCCGCCTATGATCCCAATCAGGGACAGAACGCCTACCTGTATGAAATACGTTAGAAAAATCGTACGCTGATCCGCCCCGAGTGTGCGCAGCGTGGCGATGACCTGCACCTTGCCAGCGAGATAGGCGCGTAGGGCCGCTGAGATGCCGACGCCACCCACCGCAAGCCCGGAGAGACCCACCAGCACCAGAAACGCCCCCAGACGGGTTACAAATTCTGCAACGCGCGGGCTGGCGTTGCGGGCGTCGGACCAGCGAAAGCCAGAGCCATCGAGGTCTTGCATCGCGCGGGTTTCAAATGCCGCCAGATCGGCGTTCTGAGGTAAGAGGAGACGGTATTTCGTGGTAAATAGTGAGCCAGAGCTAAGTAAGCCTGATCCATTCAAGGCGCTGCGTGCCACGATGGTGCGCGGGCCGAGGCCAAAGCCTGCGCGGCTTTGATCCGGTTCCTTGATCAGTTCCGCCATCAGGCGAAACTCGCGCTCGCCCAAGCGAAACGTATCGCCCAGTTTGATCCCGAGGCGCGCCGCAAGCAGGGGCTGCATGACCGCGCCGGGCAGACCCTCCGCACCGGCAAGCGCTGTGCCGAGCGGGATGTCGGGCGCAAGGCCAACCGTACCAACCAGCGGATAGGCATTATCCACCGCCTTGAGTTGCGTCAGTTCGCGACGCCCGTCAGGGGCTGCTGCCATAGAGCGGAAATCAGCAATTTCCGATACTTTGTCGGCATTTAGGTTCATCCACTCGCGTTCGGGCGTGGTGGCGAAGCGGTAGGTGAGTTCCAGTTCTGCATTGCCGCCGAGCAGAGCCGCACCCTGTTCGGTGAGCCCCGCGCGGATGCTTTCGCGCAGCGTGCCGACGGCCGCGATGGCCGCAACGCCGAGGATTACACAGGCCAGAAAGATGCGAAATCCACGCAATCCGCCGCGCAATTCACGGCGGGCAAGGCGAACCGCGATGCGCAGACTCACGACGTGACCTCAATCCGGCCATCGCGCAGGCTGATCACCTTCTCACAGCGGGTGGCAAGATTTGGGTCATGGGTGACGAGCACCAATGTCGCCCCATGCCGGTCGCGCAGCCCAAAAAGCAGTTCGATGATCGAAGCACCTGTGGTGCTGTCGAGATTGCCGGTGGGTTCATCCGCGAGGATGATCGCCGGACGTGGGGCGGCGGCGCGGGCGAGGGCCACGCGCTGTTGTTCGCCGCCCGAGAGCTGCGAGGGGTAGTGACCTGCGCGTGCAGCCAGACCGACCGCTGCCAGTTCTTCCTGAGCGCGGTGATGGGCATCAGGCGCGCCTGCGAGTTCGAGCGGGGTGGCCACATTTTCCAGCGCTGTCATCGTCGGAATGAGGTGAAATGATTGAAAAACAACACCAAAATTCTCTCGCCGCAGGCGGGCCAACTGATCCTCATTCATCGCAGAGAGGTCATTGCCCAAGGCCATGACCCGGCCAGAGGTGGCGCGTTCGAGGCCGCCCATCAGCATGAGAAGCGAGGATTTTCCCGAGCCGGAGGGGCCGATCAGGCCCAAAGTCTCGCCCTTGTGGACATCCAGAGAAATCCCGTGGAGTATCCGCACAAGACCGGCGTTTCCCTCAAGCGACAATGTGACGTCGGTGAGGGACAGAATAGGAGAACTCATGCGTTTGCGCCTGATTTACAAAGGTTTTCTGACATATGGGGCCGCGCGGCTCTTGAACAAGGTGGTAGCGGCGTTTCTGTGGCTTGTCAGCCCCGTGATGGCTGCAGAGCCGGTCACGGTTCTGGCATTGGGGGACAGTCTGACCCAAGGTTATGGCCTGCCAGAGCAAGATGGCTTGATACCGAAGATGCAGATATGGTTGGAAAATCAAGGGGTTGATGCGGAGTTGATCAATGCTGGCGTGTCCGGTGATACCACAGCAGGCGGGGCTGCGCGGGTGGAATGGAGCCTGACACCGGAGGTGGATGCGATGATCGTGACCTTGGGCGGAAATGATCTGTTGCGGGGCATAGATCCGGCGGTAAGTCGCGAAAATATCGAGAGTATTCTGAAAGTGGCGCAGGCGCAGGGGGTCGAGGTTTTGCTGGTCGGCCTTACTGCTCCGGGCAATTACGGGGCCGGGTATAAATCCGCCTTTGATACAATTTATCCTGAATTGTCAGAAGCTTATGGAACACTCTTGGCACCGGATTTCTTTGCGGGACTGGGGGGCGGTGATCCTGCTGCGCTGCAAGAGTGGTTTCAGGCGGATGGGATTCATCCCAATGCCCGAGGGGTAGAACGGATTGTCGAAGGGTTGGGGCCGCAGGTGCGCGCGTTGATCGAGGCGGTGCAGGCAGACTAGGCGACCTGTACGATTGTGCGGTTTGAACGTACGTGCGCGCGGTTCATTCATAAGGTTCGCGCAGGTCAAAGCGCCGCGCCATGTCAGGAAGCGCGTCACAGAGCAGGTCGATGAAGCTGGCGGCGAGCGGGCTGGGGGTGCGCCCGTCACGCGCGAGCAGGCTGACGCGGCGGGTGCAGGCCGGGTCTGCGAGGGCTCTGGTCACGACGCCTTGGGGTAGGGCGCGGGTGGCGAGGCCCGGCAAGATGGTTTCCCCAGCGTCGGCCTGAATCATTGCGAGCAGCGAGGTCAGGTTGCGCACCGAGAGGCGGGAGCGGGCGGCGAGTGAGCGAAACTCGGGGGCGGCGAGCGCGCTCAGGGTCTCGTTCAGGATTAGGCGCTCACCCGTCAGTTGATGCCACGCCAAGGGGCGGGTTAGCGCCGCAAGCGGATGGTCCGCGTTACAGACAAAGACCAAAGGATCTGTGAAAAGCGGGATGGCGCGCAGCCCGTCGGGTTCTGTGGCCGGGCTGGCAAGGCCAAGGTCGGTGTCCCCGCGTAGCAGCATGTGGCGGACCGTGGCGCTGTCGGTGTCAAAGAGGTCAATTTCGGCCTCGGGGCGGGCGAGAACGAAGTCTTTGAGAATGGAGGGCAGGATCAGCGCCGCAACCGAAGGCACCGCCGCGATGCGCAGACGGCCCGTGTAGCCACGTGCATAGCCGGTGATCAGATCGAGGGCGCGGTCGTGGTCGCGCAGCAAGGGGCCGACGATGTCGAGCACGAAGGCACCAAGCTCTGTCAGCTTGCTTTTGCGATCGCTCTCAAACAAGGGGCCGCCCAATTCCGCCTCAAGCTGTTTGAGGGTCATCGAGACTGCAGATTGGGTGCGGCAGAGGATTTCGGCAGCATCGCGGATGTTGCCGTGGTCGGTGACAGTGACAAAGGCGCGCAAGGCTTCGGTCCGGATCATGTCTCACCTGTTGGCTGTTTCAGAAAAACTGAAGATATCTAAAAATATATTTGTTTGCCTTAATTTGGTCAATCGCAGATCGTTGGCGGGGCGCGGGCGCGGCCCCGAACCCCATGGAAGAGATCGAAAAGGACGAGCGGATGGTGACGCAACAGACAGGTAATTTTATCGCAGGCGCTTGGCGGGGATCGGACACAAGGATCGAGAATCGCAACCCGTCGGATGTGTCGGATCTGATCGGGGCCTATGCGCAGGCCGGGCGTGACGATCTGGAAGAGGCGATTGCCGCGGCGCGGGCGGCGCAGCCAATTTGGTGGGGGGCCGGAATACAAAAACGCCATGATGTGCTGGTGGCCATTGGGACCGAGGTGGGGGCGCGCAGTGCAGAGAGTGGCGCGGTGGGTGGGGGCGAAGG
>NZ_JBLXFE010000028.1:0-29199 GCF_048262375.1 Roseovarius sp. | reverse complement strand
AAGACGGCCTGCGTTTCGCCATCCGCGAAGGTGGCCGCACCGTCGGCGCCGGCGTCGTGTCGAAAATCATCGAGTAACAACCTTTAAGGGTTCGACGAGGGAGGCCGGGTGGTCCGGCCTTCCTCCTATCAACTCCAATGCCGCGAAAGGCTAAGACAAATGCAAAGCCAAAATATTCGCATTCGGCTCAAGGCGTTTGATTACCGTGTGCTGGATGCCAGCACGCAGGAAATCGTAAACACCGCCAAACGGACCGGTGCCCAAGTGCGTGGGCCGATCCCGCTGCCGAACAAGATCGAAAAGTTCACCGTTCTGCGTAGCCCGCACGTGAACAAGAAATCCCGTGATCAATTCGAGATCCGGACGCATAAGCGTCTTTTGGACATCGTTGATCCCACACCGCAGACGGTGGACGCGCTGATGAAGCTCGACCTCGCCGCCGGCGTTGACGTGCAGATTTCGGTTTAAGGAGAGCAAAAGATGTTGCGCTCTGGTGTGATCGCGAAAAAAGTCGGCATGACCCGGCTTTTCATGGAAGACGGAAAGCAGATTCCTGTGACCGTTCTCCAATTGGACAAACTTCAGGTGGTGGCACAGCGCACCCCTGAGAAGGACGGCTACACGGCCGTGCAACTGGGGGCAGGCACTGCCAAGGCCAAGCGGACAACGCAGGCCATGCGCGGTCACTTTGCCGCGGCCAAGGTCGAACCCAAGCGCAAGGTTGCGGAATTCCGCGTTGCGCCTGAAAACATGATCAATGTGGGCGAGGAAATCACCGCTGACCATTACTTTGAAGGTCAGTTCGTGGATGTCTCGGGCACTTCGATCGGTAAGGGCTTTGCCGGTGCGATGAAGCGCCACAACTTTGGCGGTCTGCGGGCCAGCCATGGTGTGTCGATCAGCCACCGCTCGCACGGCTCTACAGGTCAGTGTCAGGATCCGGGCAAGGTGTTCAAAGGCAAGAAAATGGCCGGACACATGGGTGCCGTGCGTGTCACCACGCAGAACCTGCAGGTCGTCAAGACCGACGCGGACCGGGGTCTGATCATGATCAAGGGCGCTGTTCCGGGATCGAAAGGTGGCTGGGTCACAATCAAGGATGCGGTCAAAAAGCCGTTCCCTGAGAATGCCATTCTGCCCGCTGGTCTGCGGTCTGCTGCGGAAGAGGCTGCGAAAGCTGCCGAGGCTGCTGCTGCTGCCGCCGCTGCTGAGGCAGAAGCCGCAGCAAAGGCTGCTGCTGAAGAGGCCGCCGCTGCTGAAGAAGCTGCTCTGAAAGAGGCTGAGGCCAGCATTCAGGCCGAGAAGAAGGAAGGCGAGGAATGAAACTCGACGTGATCAAACTGGACGGCGGCACGGCCGGCTCGGTCGATCTGGGCGAAGACATCTTCGGCCTGGAGCCGCGCGCGGACATTCTGCACCGCGTCGTCCGCTGGCAGCGCAACAAGGCGCAAGCTGGCACGCACAAGGTCAAGACCCGGTCGGAAACCAGCTATTCCACCAAGAAGATCTATCGCCAGAAGGGCACCGGCGGCGCACGCCACGGTGACAAGAACGCGCCGATCTTCCGCCACGGTGGTATTTACAAGGGCCCGACGCCCCGCAGCCACGCGCATGACCTGCCCAAGAAGGTCCGTGCGCTTGGTCTCAAGCACGCGCTCTCGGCCAAGGCCAAGGCGGGTGAGCTTGTGATCATCGACGTGGCATCGTCGAACGGCAAGACGGGTGAGTTGGCCAAGCAGGTCAAGAACCTCGGCTGGAAGCGCGCGCTGGTCATCGATGGCGCACAGGTGAATGCAGAGTTCGCCCGTGCCGCAGCCAATATCGAAGGTCTCGATGTGCTGCCGTCGATGGGCGCAAACGTCTATGACATCCTCAAGCGCGATACGCTCGTGCTGACCAAGGCGGGTGTCGAAGCACTGGAGGCTCGTCTGAAATGAGCGCGAAACCTGAACATTACGATGTGATCCGCAAGCCGATCATCACTGAGAAGGCCACTATGGCCTCTGAGAATGGGGCTGTGGTGTTCGAGGTCCACATGGACGCCAACAAACCCCAGATCAAAGAGGCCGTTGAGGCGCTCTTTGGGGTGAAGGTAAAAGCTGTGAACACCACGATCACCAAGGGCAAGCAAAAGCGTTTCCGGGGTCAGCTTGGCCGTCGGAATGACGTCAAGAAAGCCTATGTGACGCTGGCCGAAGGCAACACGATCGACGTGACCACGGGTCTGTGATCGTGGTGGGGTAACCCCCACCCTACGGATTGAGATGTGAACCCCGGCCGCCGAAAGGTGGGCGGGGTTTTCTTTGATCGAGGCTTTTTGTTGCGCTGTGGCACGGGAAATCCTAGGACAGAGGGGGCGGGGCCAAGGCCCACGAGATCCATCACTCAGGACGGACGATGACGCGGCGGGACAAGGCGATGACGGTGGATGCGGCGGCGGCTGACTGGTTGCAGGCGCGCGTATCGGTGCGGTTCTTTCCCAAGCTGCGGGGACGGGTTGCGGTAGAGGGCGAGGACGCCGGGTTTGAGGCGTGCAGCCAGCATCTGCCGGGACGTTTCATGCCGTTGGGAGCCTATAGCTATGCGCAGAGCTTTTTCGGGCCGGTGACGCGGATCGGGCGCTATTGTTCTATCGGGGCTCGGGTTTCGGTGATGGGCAATCGGCATCCGGTGGATTGGGCCTCATCCAGCCCCGGGTTTTATCGCCCGAGGCGCGCGCGGTCTTGGGGGGCAGCGCGGTCGGAGTTTCCCGAGTTTGAGGATGTGGGCGGGCCGGTTGAGATCGGCGAGGATGTGTGGATCGGGGATGACGTGCTGTTGGCGCACGGCATTTCCATCGGGACCGGGGCGGTGATCGCGGCGCGCGCGGTGGTGACGCGCGATGTGCCGCCCTATGCGATTGTGGCGGGGGTTCCAGCGCGGCTGGTCAGGTGGCGCTTTGATGCGCCGACCATTGAGCGGCTCTTGGCGTCGGAGTGGTGGCACTGGCCCTTGGTGGCATGGGATGCGGTCGATCCGAGGGACATCGGTGCCTTTCTGGAGCAAGCCGAGGCGATGGCCGGGGCGGTGCCAGTGCTGGCGGAGACACGGCTCACGGCGCGGCAGCTCTTGTCGCGGGCGGCGGCGGAGGGCGGCGCGGCCTGGGATCCCGGAGTGGGGCCGGCATGCCACAGGTGCGGGCGGCGCTTTGCCCTTTAATTCTTGGTCAAACCCCTTGACCGCAAACGCGACCTCCCCTATCAGACCCCATCCGCAAGGCCCCGGATTCGTCCGGGGCTTCGCTATTGTTCGCAAGAGCAATTCTAGCCGAGGACCTACGGGGCCTCATACCTTGGTCACCCATCATGGGGGGCTACAACACAGGCGGGACCATTTAGGTGGTTCACGTCAATAGCAAACGGAAGACAGAAAGCATGGCACTTAAGTCGTATAAGCCGACGACGCCGGGCCAGCGTGGGCTGGTGCTGATCGACCGTTCGGAGCTGTGGAAAGGACGCCCGGTCAAATCCCTTACTGAGGGTTTGACCAAGCATGGCGGCCGGAACAATACCGGACGGATCACGATGCGTCGCAAAGGCGGCGGGGCAAAACGCCTCTATCGCATCGTCGATTTCAAGCGGACCAAGTTCGATATCTCGGCAACGGTTGAACGGATCGAATATGACCCGAACCGTACCGCGTTCATCGCGCTGATCAAATACGAAGATGGGGAACAGGCCTATATCCTGGCGCCGCAGCGTCTGGCGATCGGGGACAAGGTTATTGCCTCGGCCAAGGCCGACATCAAGCCGGGTAACGCGATGCCGTTCTCGGGCATGCCCATCGGTACGATCATTCACAACATCGAGCTGAAAGCTGGCAAGGGCGGGCAGATTGCACGCGCCGCTGGCACCTATGCGCAATTCGTGGGCCGTGATGGCGGCTATGCTCAGATCCGTCTGAGCTCGGGCGAACTGCGTCTGGTGCGTCAGGAATGCATGGCCACCGTTGGTGCCGTCAGCAACCCTGACAACAGCAACCAGAACTACGGCAAGGCCGGTCGCATGCGCCACAAGGGCATCCGCCCGTCTGTGCGTGGTGTCGTGATGAACCCGATCGATCACCCCCATGGTGGTGGTGAGGGTCGCACCTCGGGTGGTCGTCACCCGGTTACGCCTTGGGGTAAACCCACCAAGGGCGCGCGCACCCGCAACAAGAACAAGGCGTCGCAGGATCTCATCGTGCGCTCGCGTCACGCCAAGAAGAAGGGCCGCTAACACATGGCACGTTCTGTATGGAAAGGCCCCTTCGTCGATGCCTATGTCTTGAAAAAGGCAGAGGCAGCGCGCGAGTCGGGGCGCAATGAAGTTATCAAGATCTGGTCGCGTCGTTCGACGATCCTGCCGCAATTCGTGGGTCTCACGTTTGGCGTCTACAACGGCCACAAGCATATCCCTGTCAACGTCAGCGAAGACATGATTGGTCAAAAGTTCGGTGAGTATTCACCGACCCGGACCTATTACGGTCATGCCGCCGACAAAAAAGCGAAGCGGAAGTAAGTCATGGGCAAGGAAAAGAACCCCCGCCGCGTGGCAGACAATGAAGCAATGGCCAAGCTGCGCATGCTTCGTACCAGCCCGCAGAAGCTCAACCTCGTTGCCGCGATGATCCGTGGCAAGAAGGTCGACAAGGCGTTGACTGATCTGACCTTCTCGAACAAGCGCATCGCGCAGGACGTCAAGAAGTGCCTGCAGTCCGCGATCGCCAATGCCGAGAACAACCACAATCTCGATGTGGATGGTCTGGTTGTGGCAGAGGCTTATGTCGGCAAGAACCTTGTGATGAAGCGTGGCCGTCCGCGTGCCCGTGGTCGCTTTGGCGCGCTGAAAAAGCCGTTCTCAGAGCTGACGATCAAGGTGCGTGAAATTGAGGAGCAAGCCTAATGGGTAACAAAGTCAATCCGATTGGCATGCGCCTTCAGGTGAACCGCACCTGGGACAGCCGCTGGTATGCCGACACCAAGGACTATGGCAATCTGCTGCTCGAAGATCTTGCGATGCGCAAGTTCATCGGCGAAGAGTGCAAGCAAGCCGGGATCAGCCGTGTGATCATCGAGCGTCCGCACAAGAAGTGCCGCGTTACGATCCACACCGCACGTCCGGGCGTGATCATCGGCAAGAAAGGCGCCGATATCGAGGGTCTGCGCAAGAAGCTGGCGGCGATGACCGCGAGCGAATTGCACCTCAATATCGTCGAAGTTCGCAAGCCCGAGCTGGATGCTGCCCTTGTGGGTGAGAGCATCGCACAGCAGCTTGAGCGCCGTGTGTCCTTCCGTCGCGCAATGAAGCGTGCCGTGCAGAACGCAATGCGCATGGGTGCCTTGGGTATCCGGGTGAACGTCTCGGGCCGTCTTGGCGGCGCAGAGATCGCGCGGACTGAATGGTATCGTGAGGGCCGGGTTCCGCTCCACACGCTGCGTGCGGATATCGACTATGCTCCTGTTGAGGCCACAACGGCCTATGGGATCATCGGTATCAAGGTCTGGATCTTCAAGGGTGAGATTATGGAGCACGATCCAGGTGCCCGTGACCGCAAGGCCCAGGAACTCCAGGATGGTCCCGCGCCCCGTGGCGCCGGCGGCCGCCGTTAAGGAGGAATGAAAGATGCTTCAACCAAAGCGCACCAAATTCCGCAAGATGCACAAAGGCCGGATCAAGGGCGAGGCCAAAGGCGGCTCTGATCTGAATTTTGGCACTTTCGGTCTCAAGGCTACGCAGCCTGAGCGTATCACGGCACGTCAGATCGAGGCCGCTCGTCGTGCCATGACGCGTCACATGAAACGTCAGGGCCGTGTCTGGATCCGGATTTTCCCGGATACGCCGGTTTCCTCCAAGCCCACCGAGGTTCGGATGGGTAAAGGTAAGGGTTCGGTGGATTACTGGGCCTGCCGGGTCAAGCCGGGCCGGGTGATGTTCGAGATCGACGGTGTGAGCGAAGAGATCGCCTTTGAGGCGCTGCGTCTGGCGGCAATGAAGTTGCCGATCAAGACCCGCGTCGTGGTCCGCGAGGACTGGTAAGGGCGGCGGGGTAAAACCCAGCCTAGAGATTGCCCCCGTGCGAGAGATCGCGCGGGGGTTTTTTGTTGCAGCCTCTCGCCTAGGCCTGCGGGCTGCGCTATGAGCAGGTCATGCCAAATATCGACTCACTCTTTGTGACCCGCCTCTATCGTGCCGCCCTCAGCGAGCACGTCCCCGCCATCGACACCAAGGAATTGGAGGCGTCGTGTTATTCCATTGCCGAGGATGACGAGGCCGGGCAGGAGTGGTGTGACGAGAACGGCTATCCCGGCTATACCTCTTATGCGTCGCTCAGCGATCTGCCGTGGCGGTTCCCGATCTTTGCGGATCTGGTCAAGGTTCTGGATGCGCATGTCGCGGCCTTTGCCGAGGATCTGGAATTTGATCTGGATGGCAAAGAGCTGAAGCTGGAGGATATCTGGATCAACATCCTGCCCGAAGGCGGGATGCATGCAAGCCATATCCATCCGCATTCGGTGATTTCCGGCACGACCTATGTTGCGATGCCCGCTGGCACGAGTGCGCTTAAACTGGAAGACCCGCGCTCTGCCCGGATGATGGCCTCTCCGGTGCGCCGCAAGGACGCACGGGAGGAGTTGCGGACCTTCATCTATGCCAAACCGGTGGTGGGTGATGTCCTGCTGTGGGAATCATGGCTGCGCCATGAGGTGCCGATGAATATGTCCGAAGAGGACCGGATCAGCGTTAGTTTCAACTATTCCTGGGGCTGATCCGCCGAAAAAGGGGCGGAATTTTCCAAAAAAAATCAGTAATTTATGTTTTGTCCTTGTAAATTGACGTGGTTTCGACCATATGCAGGGAGCTTACGTTATTCTATTTCGATCATCTGTCTCCTCTAAACCGGCTGTCAGTACCTCGATCCAGACCGACCACGCCGCGACTGCCGCACTTACGCGGGCAGTATTTTTCAGGAGACGACACGATGGCCAACGGCACCGTGAAATGGTACAATTCCACTAAAGGCTTCGGCTTTATCGCACCCGACAATGGCGGCAAGGACGTTTTCGTTCATGTCAGCGCAATTGAGCGTGCGGGCCTGACCGGCCTTGCTGACAATCAGAAAGTGACCTTCGACATCGAATCCGGCCGTGACGGCCGTGAGAGCGCGTCGAACCTCCAGCTCGCATAAGCGATCTGATCTGATGGGAGCGGCCTCGGAGAAATCCGGGGCCGTTTCTGTTTTGGGTGACGTGCATTGGCTATATAGGCCCCCCAACATTCAGGGCCTCTATAAACTCTATATTCTCGGGGCCATGTTCCATGCCAAAATATGAACCGTAGATAGCTAGATGCTCCTGCCAGTCATACTTTTTACGGACTTCGCTTATCTCATCTAACTCGGTGCTTTTACATAATTTCAAAAATATCCCCTTTCTCGATTGACAATAATTTCTGGATAGATATAATCCATTTGGGTTGTTTTTACTTAAATTCTTAAATCCGGTCGCACAGCATAGATGATTCGACGGGAAATGTCAAATTACCCAATTTCTCCATTGGGGTTGTCTGCAGGTTGTTTCCAACTTGCGAAGATTCTCAGAGGTTTCGCTTGCCCTCTGAGACCGCCTCCCGTATAGAGCTCCAATCCACGAGCCCCGGCCTGTCTGGGGATTCGGGTATTTGCAATTCATCCACCGGGTTCATGGTTACCCTGAGCGAACCGTCAGGGGCTATCCGGTGTTTTGAGAAAGGAAAAGGCGATGAACGCCAAGGAACTGCGTGACAAGACCCCGGACCAGCTCCGGGAAGAACTCACCAACCTGAAAAAGCAGCAGTTCAACCTGCGTTTTCGGGCGGCCACGGGCCAACTGGAAAATCCCGCTCAGATGCGTATTGCACGCCGCGCTGCCGCGCGCGTCAAGACCATTCTGAACGAAAAAGCCAACGCGGCAGCAGAGTAAGGAGCCTGAGATATGCCCAAACGTATTCTTCAAGGCGTCGTCACCTCTGATGCCAACGCCCAGACCGTGACCGTTTCGGTCGAGCGCCGTTTCAAGCACCCCGTGCTTCAGAAAACCATCCGTAAGTCCAAGAAATACCGGGCTCACGATGAGAACAACACGTTCAAAGTGGGCGATGCCGTTCGGATTATCGAATGCGCGCCCAAATCCAAGACGAAACGTTGGGAGGTGCTGCAGGCTTAAGCCTCAGCGCCTTTCGGCATTAATCGAAACCCTGGGGATCAGGCATTGCATCGCCCCCCATAGGTCGGGAGAAACCAAATGATCCAGATGCAGACCAACCTGGATGTTGCTGACAACTCTGGCGCGCGCCGAGTTCAGTGCATCAAGGTCTTGGGTGGTTCCAAGCGTAGATACGCATCCGTGGGCGACATCATTGTCGTCTCGGTCAAGGAAGCCATCCCCCGTGGCCGTGTCAAGAAAGGGGACGTCCGCAAGGCCGTCGTCGTTCGCACCGCCAAGGAAGTTCGTCGTGAAGACGGCACCGCTATTCGGTTTGACCGCAACGCCGCCGTGATCCTGAACAACGCAGGTGAGCCGGTTGGGACCCGTATCTTCGGGCCGGTCGTGCGCGAGCTGCGGGCCAAGAACTTCATGAAAATCATCTCGCTCGCCCCGGAGGTGCTGTAAGATGGCTGCCAAACTGAAAAAAGGTGACAACGTGGTCGTTCTGTCCGGCAAGGACAAGGGCCAAAAAGGCACGATCACCAGTGTTGACCCGAAATCCGGCAAGGCCGTGGTTGAGGGCGTCAACATGGCCATCCGCCACACCCGTCAGAGCCAGACCAGCCAAGGCGGTCGCATCCCCAAGGCGATGCCGATCGATCTGAGCAATCTGGCGATTGTCGACAAGAACGGCAAACCGACCCGCGTCGGGTTCAAGATTGAAGGCGACAAGAAAGTTCGCTTTGCCAAGACCACGGGGGACGTGATCGATGCTTGATACCGCAGCCTATACCCCGCGCCTCAAGGGTCATTTCCGTGAGGTCATCAAGCCTGCTCTGAAAGAAGAGTTCGGCTATAAGAACGACATGCAGATCCCGCGTCTGGAAAAGATCGTGCTCAACATCGGCTGTGGCGCCGAAGCTGTGCGTGACTCGAAAAAGGCGAAGTCGGCTCAGGAAGATCTGAGCACGATCGCTGGTCAGCGCGCTGTCGTCACCACGGCACGCAATTCCATCGCTGGTTTCCGTGTTCGCGAAGACATGCCCTTGGGGACCAAGGTCACGCTGCGCGGCGACCGCATGTATGATTTCCTTGACCGTCTGATCACTATCGCAATGCCGCGTATCCGCGACTTCCGCGGTGTGTCCGGAAAGTCGTTCGATGGGCGTGGCAACTATGCCATGGGCATCAAGGAGCATATCATTTTCCCCGAGATCAACTTCGACAAGGTCGACGAAGTTTGGGGGATGGACATCGTCATCGCAACCACGGCGAAGACCGACGCTGAAGCCAAGGCGCTGTTGAAGCATTTCAACATGCCCTTCAACAGCTGAGCCGGGGGAGGATAGATTTATGGCTAAGAAAGCAATGATCGAGCGCGAAAAGAAGCGCCAGATTCTGGTGGATCGTTTCGCCAAGAAACGCGCCGCGCTGAAGGTGATCATCAACGACCAGAGCAAGCCGATGGAAGAGCGTTTCCGCGCGTCCCTCAAGCTTGCTGAACTGCCGCGCAACAGTTCGGCCACACGGCTGCACAACCGGTGCCAGCTCACGGGTCGTCCGCATGCGTATTACCGCAAACTCAAAGTGTCCCGGATTATGCTGCGCGAGCTTGGCTCGGCTGGTCAGCTGCCCGGCGTCGTGAAATCGAGCTGGTGAGGAGGTCAGAGATATGAACGATCCTATCGGCGATATGCTCACCCGTATCCGCAACTCGCAGATGCGCGGCAAGTCCACGGTCATGACCCCCTCGTCGAAAATGCGCGTGCGCGTTCTCGATGTGTTGGCCTCCGAGGGCTATATTCGTGGCTATGAGATGACCAAGGATGCCAATGGCCATCCTGCCATCGAAATCAGCCTGAAGTATTACGAAGGCACCCCTGTCATTCGCGAAATGAAGCGGGTTTCCAAACCCGGTCGTCGCGTCTACCTGGGCGTCGATGACATTCCGCAGGTCCGTCAGGGTCTGGGTGTGTCGATTGTCTCCACCTCCAAGGGTGTGATGTCGGATGCAGCCGCGCGCGCAGCCAATGTTGGCGGCGAAGTGCTCTGCACTGTCTTCTAAGGAGGCTCAGACATGTCACGTATCGGCAAACAACCCGTGGCTCTGCCGGATGGCGTCAGCGCGACGCTCTCTGGACAGACGATCGAAGTCAAAGGCCCCAAGGCGACCAAGACATTCACCGCGACGGATGATGTTACCATCACCATCGACGGCAGCGTTATCTCGGTCACGCCGCGCGGCAAATCCAAGCGCGCCCGTCAGCAGTGGGGGATGACCCGCACGGTCATCGCCAACATGGTGCACGGTGCCAAGGATGCCTTTAAGAAAGAGCTTGAGATCCGCGGTGTGGGCTATCGTGCCCAGATGGTGGGCAATGTGCTCAAACTGAACCTCGGCCTCAGCCATGACGTCGATTTCCCCATTCCGGAAGGTGTGACTGTTACCGCGCCCAAGCCCACCGAACTGGTGGTTGAGGGTACGGATAAGCAGCTCGTTGGACAGGTCGCGGCGAATATCCGCGACTGGCGACGCCCCGAGCCCTACAAGGGCAAAGGCATTCGCTACAAAGGCGAGTATATCTTCCAGAAGGAAGGCAAGAAGAAGTAAGGACGCGACAGATGGCAAACAGCAAAAGAAAACTGTTCCTCAAACGCCGCCTGCGCGTTCGGAACAAACTCCGCAAGGTCAATGCAGGGCGCGTGCGCCTCAGCGTTCACCGCTCCAACAAGAACATCAGCGTGCAGCTGATCGACGACGTCAACGGTGTGACGCTCGCCGCTGCCTCGACCCTCGAAAAGGATCTGGGCATGGTGGGCAAGTGCAATGTGGAGGCGGCCGCCAAGGTCGGCACCACGATTGCCGAACGGGCCCAGAAGGCCGGTATCACCGAGGCCTATTTCGATCGGGGCGGCTTTTTGTTTCACGGGCGTGTCAAGGCAGTTGCCGACGCCGCGCGTGAAGCTGGCCTGAAGATTTAAGGAGACGAGAGAATGGCAAGAGAAGACAACCGCCGCGACCGTCGCGAACGCGAGGAAGCCCCGGAATTCGCCGATCGTCTCGTCGCGATCAACCGTGTGTCGAAAACTGTAAAGGGCGGTAAGCGCTTTGGGTTTGCTGCACTGGTGGTCGTAGGCGATCAAAAGGGCCGCGTCGGCTTTGGCAAGGGTAAGGCCAAGGAAGTTCCCGAGGCGATCCGCAAGGCCACCGAAGCTGCCAAGCGCGCAATGATCCGCGTGCCGCTGCGTGAGGGCCGGACCCTGCACCATGACATGGAAGGTCGCCATGGCGCCGGCAAGGTCGTGATGCGCACAGCACCGCACGGCACCGGCATCATCGCCGGTGGTCCGATGCGCGCCGTGTTCGAGATGTTGGGTGTTCAGGATGTGGTCGCGAAATCGACCGGGTCGCAGAACCCCTACAACATGATCCGCGCCACGCTGGACGGTCTCAAGAAAGAGACCAGCCCGCGCATGGTGGCGCAGCGTCGTGGCAAGAAGGTGGCCGACATCCTGAAAAAGGGTGACGAAGCGCCGGTTGCCGAAGCGGCAGAAGCGTAAGGAACCGGACAAATGGCAAAAACCATCGTCGTCAAGCAGATCGGCAGCCCGATCCGCCGTCCCGAAGATCAGCGTCAGACCCTCATCGGTCTGGGGCTCAACAAGATGCACAAGACCCGCGAGCTTGAGGATACCCCCTCGGTGCGTGGCATGGTCAACAAGATCCCGCATCTGGTGAAGATCATCGAAGAACGCGGCTAAGGCGGTGCGCCATCCCGGCGCAGCCTAAGCAGACCCAAGAGAACGCCCCGGCCATAATGGTCGGGGCTTTTTTTGTGTGCTGACTTGGATCATCCTTTAGTCGCGTCCGACCAGAATCATCGGCACGGTCAGGGGCCGGGCATGATAGGTTGAAACTTGGGGTAGGTCCCAGGTTCGAGGTCTCGGGCCTTTGACCTGCCTATCCGCATCGCTTTGAGGAGGAAGGCCGATGTCTGACAAATGTTCCGGTGGTTGCGACCACATTCACACCCAAACGACCCATGCACCGATCGACAATCACACCTGTCACTGTTCCGTCTGCAAGAGCGTGACGGGTCAGGACACGACCCATGTGGTGTTCTACAACCACGGTGATGTTGTGGTCGATAACGAGGCCGGGCTGAAGCGCCAGCCGTTCAACGCCATCAATCCCGATGGCCCGCTCGAGCTGTGCACCTGCGGCACTTGCGGCGCGCCGATCATGCTCGATGACAAACAGCACCGTATTCGTGTGATCGTGCCCAATCTGATGGGCTATGGCGATCAGATTGGTGCGGCCAGCTATCACGCGTTCTATGATCCCGCAACCGGCGTGCCCAAGCCGTCGGATGGTCGGCCTGTGCATGCGGCGCTGCGGCCGGATTTTGTCTGGCCAGATCCGTCCTGATCTGTGGCGTGGTCGGGGCTGTCTCAGCCCCGGCCGTGCGGTGCCTCAAAGTCTGGGGTCGGATTGATCGGAATGATCCGGTTCGGGTTGATGGTCGCGTGGCTGTAGTGGTAGTGGCGCACGATGTGGTCGAAATTGACCGTCTCGGCCACGCCCGGCCATTGATAAAGCTCGCGCAGATAGCCCCAGAGATTGGGATAGTCGATGATCCGGGCCCGGTTGCACTTGAAATGCAGGTGATAGACCGGGTCGAACCGGATGAGGGTGGTAAAGAGCCGCCAGTCGGCCTCGGTTATGCGGTCCCCCATCAGGTAGCGGTTCCTGCCGAGACGGTCTTCGAGCCAGTCGAGGCTATCGAACAGTGGATGCACGGCGCTGTCATAGGCGTGTTGCGTGGTGGCAAAGCCGGATTTGTAGACGCCGTTGTTGACGGTGTTATAAATCCGCTCGTTGACAGGTTCGATGGCGCTGCGCAGATCCTCGGGCCAGAGATCGAAGCTGTTGCCGGTGATCCCGTCAAAGGCCGCGTTGAACATGCGGATAATCTCGGAGCTTTCGTTTGAAACGATGGTTTCGCGCTCTTTGTCCCAGAGAATCGGCACGGTGACGCGGCCTGAAATCACCGGATCGGCCTTGAGATAAATGTCACGGGCGTAGGGCAGGCCATAGAGGCGGTCGCCTGTGGCTCCGGGAAAGTCGGTGCCAAAGGTCCAGCCTTCCGACAGCATGTCGGGATGCACGACAGAGATATCAATGTGATCCGCCAGCCCCTTGAGTGCCCGAAAGATCAACGTGCGATGCGCCCAAGGGCAGGCGAGCGAGACATAAAGGTGATAGCGTCCGCTCTCGGCCTTGAACCCCGCTTTGCCGGTTGGGCCCGCGCTGCCGTCGGGGGTGATCCAATTGCGGAACTTTGCCGTTGAGCGGACGAATGCACCGTCCGTTGATTTGGTATCATACCAGACGTCTTGCCATTCTCCGTTGACCAGTTGGCCCATGTTGATTTCTCCTCTTACGCCGCAATTTAGGGCTGGTGTTGCGGGCAGGTAATCCGCAACACCGCGCAGCCCCCGTGCAGGGCTGCACATGTCGCGAACGGCGGCAGGCACGGCGTTTCTTAGTTTGCAGCCGTGCGGTGCTGCGCCTATAAGCGGTCCATGACGAAGCCCGCAATCGGGCCGGAAAGGTGTGCGACGATTGGCTGACCCATGTCGGGGGCGGATCGCGCGTCGTCGGGGCCAAGTGGCCCGTCACCCCTTTTCGCCGAGTTGCGCGACAGAGGACAAAGGGGACTGCCATGCGATTTGCCACGAGTTTGACAGCGCTGCTGAGCGGCACCGCTGCCCATGCCCATCCGGGTCATCTGGCCGAGGTGGCGGGGCATGGGCATTGGCTGGGTGCGGCCGCGCTTGGGGCGGCGATTGCTATTGGTCTTTGGTCCGGGCTGCGTGCGCGCAAGGACCGGGCGGCGGAAGAGGCCGAGGGTGAGGCCACCGAAGAAGAGCCGCAGGAGGCATGAGCATGGTCAAGACGGGTGTAATGATCTGCGGGCATGGGTCACGCAGCCAATCGGCGGTGGACGAATTCAGCGTGCTGGCCGAGAAACTGCCGGGCTATCTGCCGGATGACTGGCTGATGGAATATGGTTATCTGGAGTTTGCCAATCCGGTGATCCGCGACGGTCTGGACCGTTTGCGCGCGGCGGGCTGTGAGCGGATTCTGGCAGTGCCGGGGATGCTCTTTGCGGCGATGCATTCCAAGAATGACATTCCAACCGTGCTCAACACCTATGCTGCGACGCATGGTATTGAGGTGCGGTATGGCCGCGAATTGGGGGTGGACCCCAAGATGATCGCCGCCGCCGGGGCGCGGGTACGCGAGGCAATTGACCGCGCCAATGTGAAACATGGCGAGGTCAGCCTGCATGACACCTGCCTAGTGGTGATCGGGCGCGGTGCCTCGGACCCGGATGCCAACGCCAATGTCGCCAAGATTGCGCGTCTTTTGCAAGAGGGTATGGGGTTTGGCTGGTGCGAGGTGGGCTATTCCGGTGTTACCTTCCCCTTGGTGGAACCCTGTCTGCAGCATGTGGTCAAGCTGGGTTACAAGCGCGTCGTGGTATTCCCTTATTTCCTGTTCTCCGGCATTCTGATCGACCGCATCTATGGATTTACCGACCGTGTGGCCGCCGAGCATCCGGGCATGCAATTCGTCAAAGCGGGCTATCTGGGGGATCATCCCAAGGTGCTGGAAACCTTTGCCGAGCGCGTGACCGAGCAGTTGAGCGCCGTGCCGCCGCCCAATTGCGGCACCTGTCAGTATCGCACCCAGATCCTTGCCATTGAGGGGGGCGCGGTGCAGCGGATCACCCCCGAACAGCGCGCCGCCTTGGCCGAGGCGCAGGGAACGGGGCATCCGGCGTTTGGCGATGTGCCGCCGCCGACATGCGTCATGTGCAAATACCGCACGCAGGTTCTGGGGTTTGAGGCCGAGGTGGGGGCGGTGCAGGAAAGCCATCACCACCATGTCGAGGGGCAGGGTGCCTCTGCGCCCGGTTCGAACGTGGCCGATTGCACGCTCTGCGATACGTTCTGCACCGGGATGTGCCGGTTGGAGGTGCAGGCGCATCATCACCATGGCCATGATCACGATCACGATCATCACCACGATCACGATCATCACCATGGCC
The DNA here is from genome assembly GCF_048262375.1 of Roseovarius sp. GTDB lineage: Bacteria > Pseudomonadota > Alphaproteobacteria > Rhodobacterales > Rhodobacteraceae > Roseovarius. The sequence continues at coordinate 13,878 of NZ_JBLXFE010000028.1, read as the reverse complement.
ACGATCATCACCACGATCACGGGCATGATCACCACCACCATGATCATGACCACCACCACGCGCCCTATCCCCATGCCCAGCATCCGCATGGGCCTGAGAGCGCGCGGCGGGCCAAGATCTGATCCCGGTTTCTTTTTGGTGAGAATACTTCCGCCGGAGCCTGTGACACCGGCCGCAATCGCAAAGGGTTGATTTTGCGTCCCTATGAAAAGAACCCCTCGGCCATCTACGAGATGAGCTTTGCTACCGTGCGCCGCGAGGCGCGGCTGGATCGGTTTGGTCCCGGCATGGAGGCGCTTGCGATCCGGCTCATTCATGCCTGTGGCATGGTCGAGGTGGCGGACAGGCTGGCGTTTTCCGAAGGGGCCTATAGCGCAGGCCATGCAGCCTTGCAGGCCGGTGCGCCGGTGTTTTGCGATTGCGAGATGGTGGGCGCAGGGATCATCCGCCGCTATCTGCCCTGCCAGAATGAGGTGATCGTCACGCTGAATGACCCGCATGTGCCCGGCATCGCGGCGGGGATCGGCAACACGCGCTCGGCGGCGGCGGTGGAACTCTGGGCGGACAGGTTGGAGGGGGCCGTGGTGGCGATTGGCAATGCGCCGACCGCGCTCTTTCACCTCTTGGAACTGCTGGATGAAGGTGCGCCGCGTCCGGCGCTGATCCTGGGCTTTCCCGTGGGGTTTGTTGGCGCGGCTGAGAGCAAGGCCGAACTGGCGGATAACCCGCGCGGTTGTGAATTTGTGGCCCTGCGCGGACGGCGGGGCGGATCTGCGATGGCGAGTGCCGCGGTCAATGCGTTGGCGGCTGGATTGCCGGAGGTGGGCGCATGACGGATCGGGTAGAGCCGTGGCTGCATATCGTGGGCATTGGTGAGGACGGGATGGCAGGACTCTTGCCTGCGACCCGCGCCATTGTCGAGGCAGCAGAGGTGATCGTGGGCGGCGAGCGGCATCATCAGCTGTCCGAAGCTGTCACGGCGGAGCGGATCGCCTGGCCGTCGCCGTTTGATGCGTTGACAGACCTTCTTGCGGGGCTGCGCGGGCGGCGCGTGGTGGTGCTGGCCACCGGTGATCCCCTGTGGTTCTCAGTGGGCGCACGGATCGGTCGGTCGATGCAACCGTCCGAGATTGTTTATCATCCGCAGCTTTCGGCCTTTCAGCTGGCCGCCGCGCGGATGGGCTGGAGCATGGCGGATCTGGAGACGCTGACCGTGCATGGGCGACCTGTCGAGCAGATGATCGCGTTCATTCAACCCGATGCGCGCCTCCTGATCCTGACCACCGGGGCGGAGACGCCTGCGCAGATCGCACAGTTTCTGAGCGCGCGGGGGTTCGGGCAATCGCGCATGACGGTGCTGGCCAATATGGGCGGGGTTGAGGAAGCGCGGTTTGACGGGCAGGCGGAGAGCTGGAACCATGCGGTGCCACCGTTCAATACACTGGCGGTCGAGTGCGTGGCCGCCCCTGATGCCGCGCTGATGCCACGGGTGCCTGGGCTGGCGGATGATCTCTTTCAGCATGACGGCACCATGACCAAGCGTGAAGTGCGTGCTGCCACGCTGGCCAAGCTGATGCCGATGCGCGGAGCCTTGCTGTGGGATATCGGCACCGGCTGCGGTTCTGTTGCGGTGGAATGGATGCGCGGCGCGCGCTATGCCCGCGCCATTGGCATCGAGCCGCGCGCGGACAGGCGTGCGATGGCGGCGGCGAATGCACTGGCGCTTGGTGTGCCGCGGCTGGAGTTGATCGAGGGGCGGGTGCCCGAGGCCTTGGCCGGGCTTGACGCCCCCGATGCGGTGTTCATCGGCGGCGGGTTGTCTGAGGCGGTGTTTGACGCGGCGTGGGCCGCGTTGCGCCCGCTGGGGCGGTTTGTGTGCAATGCCGTGACGCTGGAGAGCGAGGCGGTGCTGGTGGCGCTTTACAAGCGGCATGGCGGCGAGTTGGTGAAATTGCAGGTCAACCGGGCCGAGCCGGTGGGCGGCTTGACTGGCTGGCGGCCACTGATGCCGGTCACGCAATGGAGCCTGATCAAGCGATGAGTGGCGGGCGTCGGAATTGAGTATTTGTGGAACGATGAAAGGCGGGCGCGGGCATGGCTGGTAAGCTCTATGGCGTTGGTCTTGGGCCGGGTGACCCTGAGTTGATGACGCTGCGGGCGCATCGGCTGATTTCGGGCGCGCAGGTTGTGGCCTATCCGGCCTTGGCGGGGGGCAAGAGTTTCGCGCGCGCGATCGCCGCGCAGGCGATTGCGCCGGAGGCGCGCGAGATCGTGATGGATGTGCCGATGAGCGTCGAGCGGGCCCCGGCGCAGGCGGCCTATGACCGGGGGGCTGCGGAAATTGCCGAGGCATTGGACGCAGGCCAAGATGTGGTCTGTCTCTGTGAGGGCGATCCGTTCTTTTATGGGTCGTTCATGTACCTCTTTGCCCGGTTGAGTGGCCGCTACGAGGTCGAAGTGGTGCCCGGTGTGACCTCGATTGCCGCCTGTGCCGCGCGGGCAGGGCGCCCGCTGGTGGCGCGCAATGAGCGGTTGACCGTGCTGCCCGGCCCCTTGCCCGAGGCGGAATTGCGGGCGCGCATCGAGGGGGCGGAGAGTGTCGCCATCATGAAGGTGGGGCGCCATTTGCGAAAGGTCCGGGCAGTGATCGGGGATTTGGGTTTGACCGCGCAGGCGGTTTATGTCGAACGCGCGAGTCTGGCTGAGGAAGTGGTTTGTCCTTTGGCGCAAGCCCCGGAAAAGGCTCCGTATTTTTCAATGATCTTGCTCACGAAAGGGGCCGATCCATGGCTGTGAGACCTGTTGTTCTGGCGTTGAGCCGGTCTGGTGAGGCGGTGGCGCATCGCGTGGCGGAATTGATTGGCGGCGATGTGCACGGTCGCGAAGGTCGTGTGGCGCGCGCCGAGGCGTGGTTTCCCAATGCGCTGGATCATGCGCGCGATCTTTTCGCCGCAGGGGTGCCGGTGGTGGGGGTCTGTGCGAGCGGCATTTTGATTCGCGCGGTTGCCCCCATGCTGAGCGACAAGCGTGGCGAGCCGCCGGTGGTGTCTGTCAGTGACGACGGGGCGGTGGTGGTGCCGCTCTTGGGCGGGCACCGCGGGGCCAACCGGCTTGCGGCGGTGATTGCCGAGGGGCTGGGCGCCGTGGCAGCGGTGACGACGGCGGGCGATGTGGCCATGGGGGTGGCGCTCGATGCGCCGCCTTTGGGGTATCATTTGGCCAATCCCGGTGACGCCAAGGCCGCGATGGCGGCGCTGTTGGCGGGAGAGGGCGTGCGCGTCACTGGCGAGAATATATTTGATATCAATGATGTAGGCGGCGCTGTCGAGTTGGTGGTGAGCGAGGCGCCGGTTGCCGGAGACGACAAACGCTTGGTTTATCATCCGCGGCGCTATGCGCTTGGTCTCGGCTGTGCGCGGGGTTGCGCGACTGAGGAATTGTGGGATCTGGTTTGCCGAACGCTGGAGGAGCAAGGGATTGCGGCGGGGGCGGTGGCCTGTGTCGCGTCGATTGATCTCAAGGCTGACGAAGGTGCCATGAATGCGGTGGCGCGGCGGTTGGGTGTGCCGTTCCGCCTGTTCAATGCGGCGGAGCTGGAGGCCTTTGCGGGGCAGTTGGCGAACCCGTCCGAGGTGGTGTTTGCTGAGGTCGGATGCCATGGGGTGTCCGAGGGGGCAGCGCTGGCCTGTGGTGGGCAACTGGTTGTAGAAAAAAGAAAAACTGCCAATGCAACCTGTGCGCTGAGCCGCTCGGAGACGGTTATTACCGAGATGCCGGGACGGGCGCGGGGGCGGTTGAGCGTGTTGGGCATCGGCCCCGGTCAGGCGAGTTGGCGGACGCCGGAAGTCTCTCGTCTGGTGGCGGAGGCGGATGAGTTGGTGGGCTATGGCCTCTACATCGACCTCTTGGGGCCACTGGCGGCGGGCAAGGCGCGCAGCGATTTCCCGCTGGGAGGCGAGGAGGCGCGGTGCCGCTATGCGCTGGAACAGGCTGGGCAAGGAAAGAACGTTGCGCTGATTTGTTCTGGAGATGCAGGCATTTACGCGATGGGGGCGCTGGTTTTCGAACTCTTGGACCGCGGGCCGGAGGCGCAGGGCGTGAGTGACGCGGCGCGGCGGGTAGAGGTTGTCTGCTCGCCCGGTGTCTCGGCGCTTCAGGCGGCGGCGGCGCGGGCGGGGGCACCGCTTGGGCATGATTTCTGCACGATTTCGCTCAGTGACTTATTAACTCCGCGAGAAGATATCATTCGGCGGTTGAATTCTGCGGCGGAGGGCGATTTTGTGATCGCTTTCTACAATCCGGTGTCCAAGACGCGGCGGACTTTATTATCCGAGGCGCGGGATATTTTGTTGAAACATCGCCCCGCCGATACGCCTGTGCTGCTGGCAAGCTCATTGGGGCGACCGGAAGAATCCTTGCGTTACAGGTGCTTGGCCGATTTGCAGGTGGATGAGGTGGATATGTTAACGGTGGTTCTGGTGGGGTCCTCGAACAGCCGTCTGGCGCAATTGGGCGAGGGGCCGCGCATGTTCACGCCGCGCGGCTATGCGCGCAAGATTGATGGCGATCTGGCCGAGGTCAGAACAGGGAAGGCATTGAAATGACGGTCTATTTCATCGGTGCAGGGCCGGGCGATCCGGAGCTTTTGACGAAGAAGGCGGAGCGCATCATCGGGCAATGCCCCGTCTGCCTTTATGCCGGGAGCCTTGTGCCGGCCGAGGTTGTGGCCGGTGCGCCCGAGGGGGCGCTGGTCATGGACACCGCGCCGATGACGCTGGAGGATACCCACGCGGTCATTTTAGACAGCCATACCAAGGGCTTGGACGTGGCGCGGGTGCATTCAGGCGATCCGTCACTCTATGGTGCGATTGCCGAACAAATTCGTAAACTTCGGGCTGACGGGATTGATTATCAGATCATTCCGGGGGTTCCGGCCTATGCGGCGGCGGCGGCGGCGCTGGGGCAGGAATTGACCATGCCAGAGATCGCGCAAAGCATTGTTTTGACACGGGTTTCCATGAAATCCACATCCATGCCCGAGGGCGAGACGCTGGAAAATTTCGCGCGCACCGGGGCGACGCTGGCGATTCACCTTGGAATCCGTAACCTGCGGGAAATACACAGAATTTTGGCGCCTTACTATGGGGATGACTGCCCCGTGGTGGTGGCCTATCGGGTGGGGTGGCCGGATCAGATGTTTATCCGGGGCACGCTTGCAGACATTCACGCCAAGGTACGAGCCGAGAAAATCACGCGTACTGCGTTGATTCTGGTGGGAAAAGTGCTGGGTGAAATCGCTGATTTCAAGGATAGCGCGCTCTATGATCCGGGCGTGCCGCATGTGTTGCGGCCCAAGGTGGCGGCGAAGGCGTAGACCTTACGCTTTGTAAGGTTTGTCAGGGGATTTTGTAAGGTGCCCCAAGCGCCTCGCGCGGCGGATCGCCACCCCGCAGGTCGGCGACCGCGCGGCTGAAGGAAAGCCGATGCGCTCGTGAAATTTCATTTGATTTTTTCACGGAATCGGCGCAGCGTGAAAATTGAGCGGAAATTTTCACGAGTCCTTCTATGCAGCAAACCGAGATCAACGCAATGCGCAGCCTTGGCGCGGATCTGCGCGCCTTGCGCAAGGCGCGTGGGCTGACGCTGGCGGCGCTGGCCGAAATGCTGGGGCGGTCGGTGGGCTGGCTGTCTCAGGTCGAGCGTGATCTGTCGGAACCGTCGATCAGCGATCTGCGGCAGGTGGCCGAGGTGCTGGGCGTGCCGATGTCGTTGCTCTTTGGCCATGCGAGCGCGCCCGCCGAGGAACAGGGCTATGTGGTGCGCGCAGGCGCGCGACGGCCGATGGGATCGGGCGAGGAAGGGTTGATCGAGGAGCTTTTGTCCCCGGACCTGACCGACGATTTCGAGGTGATCCATTCGACCTTTCGGCCCCGGTCCAAGATGCAGCGCCCGGCGCAGCGCCCGACGCAGGAGGTCGGCTATATCCTGTCGGGGCGGCTGGATCTGAGCATTGGCGGGCGCAAATTCACCGTTGGCCCCGGCGACAGTTTCCGGTTTCGCGGTGAGCCCTATGGTTGGGCCAACCCCTATGACACACCTTGCGTGGCGATCTGGGTGATCGCCCCGCCGGTTTATTGAGGGGGCGGGGATGAGTTTTCACGCCTGGACCGTGTTTGCCCTGTTCTGGGTGGTGTTTGTCACCACGCCGGGGCCGAATGCGGTGAATTGCATCACCAATGGCATGACGATCGGGTTTCGGCGCAGCCTCTGGGGGGTGTTGGCGATCCTGACGCAGGCGACGCTGTTCCTGAGCCTGTCGGCGGCGGGGATCACGGCGCTGATCGCGGCCTCGCCTCTGGCGTTTCAGGTGGCCAAGCTGATCGGGGCGGGGTTTCTGATTTACCTCGGGGTGCGCGGCTGGATACTGGCGCGCAGGCCGGTTGCGGCGGGTGCGGCACCGGGTGGGTCGGTCTATTGGCGGGCCTTGGCGATTGCCACGATCAACCCCAAGAGCGTGGCGGGCTATCTGGCGGCGTTTTCGCAGTTCGTGCAGCCCGATGTGCCGATTGGTGCGCAGATGTGGGTGATTTTCCCCACGGCGCTGAGCCTGACGACGCTGAGTTATCTGGGCTACACCGCGCTCGGGGCGGGCCTTGGCCGGGCAGCACTTGGGGCTGTGTTCAATGTCTGGCTGCGGCGGGGGATGGCCGCCTGTTTCGTGATCTATGGCGTAGCGCTGGGCAGCGCCGTAACTCCGGGGAGGGGATGATGCACAAGGGATCGTGTCTGTGTGGGGATGTGACATTTACGGTGAAGGCGGCACCGAAAGGCGCGAGCGTGTGCCATTGCGGGCAATGCCGCAAACAGTCGGGGCATGTCTGGGCCTCGGCCTATGTGGCGCGGTCGGATTTGAGTATTTCCGGACCGGTGAAATGGTATGCCGCGAGCGAGATTGCGGAGCGTGGGTTTTGTCCCAAGTGCGGCTCGTTCCTGTTCTGGGCCGCGCATGATGAGGACACCATGAGTTTCGCGCTGGGGGCGCTGGAGGCGCCGACCGGGTTGCGGTTGGAGAAGCACATCTTTGTCAAGGACAAGGGTGATTATTACGACATCGCGGACGGCGTGCCGCAAAGGGATTGAGGGAGAGGGACATGGCGGAATTTCCGGGCACGGCGCGGGTCGTGATCATCGGCGGGGGCGTGGTGGGCGCGTCCTGTCTCTATCATCTGGCCAGGGCGGGCTGGACCGATTGCGTTCTGTTGGAAAAGAACGAGTTGACCGCTGGCAGCACATGGCATGCGGCGGGCAATGTGCCGACGTTTTCAACAAGCTGGTCGGTGATGAACATGCAACGCTATTCCACCGAGCTCTATGCGCGGCTGGGGGCGGAGGTGGATTATCCGATGAATTACCATCAGACGGGGTCAATCCGTCTGGCGCATAGCCGCGAGCGGATGCAGGAGTTTGAGCGCGCGCGGGGGATGGGCAAGTATCAGGGGATGAACCTTGATATTCTGGGCGTGGACGAGATCAAGGCGCGTTACCCGTTTCTGGAAACGCATGACCTGCAAGGCGCGCTCTATGATCCCAATGATGGCGATATTGATCCCGCGCAGGTGACGCAGGCGCTGGCCAAGGGCGCGCGGGACATGGGGGCGACCATTCTGCGGTTCACGCCCGCCACCGGGGTGCGGCGCGAGAATGGCGAGTGGATCGTTGCCACGGAAAAAGGCGAGATCCGCTGTGAGTATGTGGTCAACGCCGCCGGGTATTATGCGCAGCGGGTGGGTGAGTGGTTCAAGCCTTACGGCGGGCGCACGGTGCCGATGATGGTGATGAGCCATCAATACATGTTGACCGATGAAATCCCCGAGTTGGAGGCGTGGAGCCGGGAGGCAGGGCATAAATTGCCGCTTTTGCGCGATGTCGACAGTTCCTATTACCTGCGGCAAGAGAAATACGGGCTGAACCTTGGCCCCTATGAGCGCAATTGCAAGGCGCATTGGGTGCAGCCCGGTGATCCGATGCCGGAGGATTTCAGCTTTCAGCTTTACCCCGACGATCTGGAGCGGCTGGAGTGGTATATCGAGGATGCGATGGCGCGGGTGCCTTTGCTGGGCAGCGCGGGGGTTTCCAAGGTGATCAACGGACCGATCCCCTATGCGCCCGATGGTCTGCCGCTGATCGGGCCGATGCCGGGGGTGCCCAATGCGTTCGAGGCCTGCGTCTTTACCTTTGGCATCGCGCAGGGCGGCGGGGCTGGCAAAGTGCTGGCGGAATGGGTGACGGAAGGGGCCACGGAATGGGACATGTGGGCCTGTGATCCGCGCCGCTATACAGATTACACCGATGCTGAGTATTGCGTGCAGAAGGGGATGGAAGTTTACGGGCATGAATATGCCATGCATTTCCCGTGGCACAGCTGGCCTGCGGGGCGTGACCGCAAGGTGAGCCCGGTGCATGACAAGGTCAAGGCGCTGGGGGGTGTGATGGGGGTCTATAACGGCTGGGAGCGGGCGAACTGGTTCGCGCAAGCCGGCGATGATACCTCAGAGGCGGCGACGCAGACTTGGAACCGGGCGGGGCCGTGGGAGGCGCGTATCCGCGAGGAATGCGAGGCGGTGCGCGATCATTGCGGCGTGCTTGATCTGCCGGGGTTCACGCGACTTTGGATCGAAGGGGCGGGGGCCGATGACTGGCTGCGCGGCTTTGTGACGGGGGGATTGCCCAAGGTCGGGCGGATGAATCTGGTTTATGTCGCTGACACGCGCGGCCGGATCGTGACCGAGTTTTCCTGTCTGCGCCTGAAAGAGGACAGTTTCGTGCTGATCACGGCGGCCACGGCGCAGTGGCATGACGGCGAATTGGTGCGTAACGCGCTGCCCGAGGGGCTGAGCCTGCGCGAAACCACGACCGAGCGCGATGCGCTGTTGCTGGCGGGGCCCAAGAGCCGCGAGATATTGGCGGGGCTGACCGATGCCGATCTGAGCCTGCCGTGGCTGAGCCATCAGCATGCCACTGTCGCGGGGCAAAAGGCGTTTCTGGTGCGGGTGAGTTTCACCGGCGAGTTGGGCTGGGAAATCCATGCCGAGAATGCCGCCATTCCGGCGATCTATGAGGCTTTGACTGGCGCGGGGGTGAAACCCTTTGGCATGTTCGCGCTGAACAGCTTGCGCATCGAAAAGGGCTATCGCGCGTGGAAGGGCGATCTGTCCACAGATTATTCGATGCTGGAGGGGGGCCTTGAGCGGTTCGTCAAATTCGACAAGCCGCAGGCGTTTACCGGTAAGGCGGCGCTCTTGGCCGAGCAACAGGCGGGGGTCAAGAAGCGGTTTGTTACGCTGATCGTGGAGGCCAAGGCCGCCGATGCGCCCTATATGTCGACGCTCTGGCATGACGGGCAAATCGTCGGCGAGACCACATCGGGCGCTTGGGGTTACCGGGTGAATGCAAGCGTGGCCTTGGGCATGCTGCGCGCCGATCTGGCGGTGCCGGGGACGGAGATCGAGGTGGAAATCTATGGCGAGCGCTGTGCTGCGGTGGTGCAGGCGGATGCGCCGCTGTGGGATCCTGAAAACGAAAGGCTGCGGGCATGAGCAGGGTTACATTGCTCGATGGCTCGATCGGGCAGGAGTTGGTGAAACGCTCTGGCGACCGGGCGACGCCGCTCTGGTCGACGCAGGTGATGATCGACCATCCGGATATCGTGCAGGCGGTGCATGACGATTATTTCGCCGCAGGTGCAACGGTGGCCTCGACCAACACCTATGCCGTGCTGCGCGACCGTCTGTCGCGCGTCGGTTTGCAGGATGAGGTGGCGCGGCTGACGGATGTGGCGGTGACGGCGGCGGTGGCGGCGCGCGATGCGCGTGGCGCGGGACGGGTGGCGGGGGCCATTGGGCCGCTGGTGCAATCCTACCGGCCTGATCTCTGCCCGCCTGCGCCAGAGGCGGCGGCGCTCTATGCCGAGAATGTGGCGCTCTTGAAGGATCATGTCGATCTGATCCTTCTGGAAACCATGGCCTCGGTCGATCAGGCGCGGGGCGGGCTCTTGGCGGCCAAGCAGAGCGGCCTGCCGGTCTGGCTGGGCGTGACGGTGATGGACGACGACGGCACGCGGCTGCGCTCGGGCGAGGCGCTGGGCGATCTGGCGCCGCTGGTGGCTGAATTTGCACCCGAGGCGGTGCTGATCAACTGCACGCGGCCCGAATCCGTGGCGGCGGGGCTGGAGATCATGCGCGGTTTTGGCCTGCCTTTCGGGGCCTATGCCAATGGCTTTACCTGCATCAGCGCGGGCTTTCTGGGCGCCGCGCCCACGGTCGATGCGCTGGAGCAACGCAGCGATCTGACTCCGGACGCCTATGCCGAATTCGCCATGGGCTGGGTCGCGCAAGGGGCCAGCATCGTTGGCGGCTGTTGCGAAGTGGGGCCTGCGCATATCGCGGAACTGGCGCGGCGGCTGCGTGCGGCCGGGCACGACATTATCTGAGGCTTTCATCTGGCCGCAAATACCTCGGGGGTGTGGGGGCAGCGCCCCCACCCTCGTCTCTTTCATCATCGTTTCATGGGGTTATAAATGACCGATCTTCCAAATCAGGCCCGCGTGGTCATCATCGGCGGCGGCGTCGTGGGCTGCTCTGTCGCCTATCATCTGACCAAACTGGGCTGGCGTGATGTGGTGCTCTTGGAGCGCAAGCAGCTCACCTCGGGGACCACATGGCATGCGGCGGGGCTGATCGGGCAATTGCGCGCCACGGCCAATATGACGCGGCTCGCGCGCTATTCTGCGGAGCTTTACACCGGGCTCGAGGCGGAGACGGGCGTTGCCACCGGGTTTCGGCAGGTGGGATCGGTGTCGGTCGCGCTGACGTCCGAGCGGCTGGAGGAGCTCAAGCGCACTGCCGCGATGGCGCGGGCGTTTGGCGTGCCGGTCGAGGAGATGAGCCCGGCAGAGATCAAGGCGCGCTATCCGCATATCAGTCTTGACGGGGTCACCGGCGGTGTCTGGCTACCCACCGACGGGCAGGCGGACCCCGCGAATATCGCGCTGGCGCTGGCCAAGGGCGCGCGCAACCGGGGCGCGCGGGTGCAGGAGCGGGTCAAGGTCACGGGGATTGCGCGGGCGGGACGCCGGGTGACCGGGGTCGACTGGCAGGGCGAGGATGGCAGTTCTGGCCATATCGCCTGCGAGATGATCGTCAATTGCGCGGGTATGTGGGGGCATGAGGTGGGCCGGATGGCGGGCACCAATGTGCCGCTGCATGCCTGCGAGCATTTCTACATCGTGTCCGAGCCGATTGCAGGCCTCACGCAATTGCCGGTGCTGCGGGTGCCCGATGAATGCGCCTATTACAAGGAAGACGCAGGCAAGATCATGCTAGGCGCGTTCGAGCCGGTCTCGAAACCCTGGGGGATGGAGGGCATCCCCGAAAGTTTTGAATTTGATCAGTTGCCCGAGGATTTCGACCATTTCGAGCCGATTCTGGAGGCGGCGGTGAACCGGATGCCGATGCTGGCGGAGGCGGGAATTCACACCTTCTTTAACGGTCCGGAAAGTTTTACCCCCGATGATGCCTATCATCTGGGGCTCTGCCCTGAGATGGACAATGTCTGGGTCGCCGCCGGGTTCAACTCGATCGGTATCCAGTCAGCCGGAGGGGCGGGTCATGCGCTCTCGCAATGGATGGACAGCGGCGAGAAGCCCTTTGATCTGGGCGATGTGGACATTTCCCGCATGCAGCCCTTTCAGGGCAACAAGCGCTATCTCTTTGAACGCTCCAAGGAAACCCTGGGCCTGCTTTATGCCGATCACTACCCGTATCGGCAAAAGGCCACGGCGCGCGGTGTGCGGCAAACGCCGTTTCATGCGCAGCTCTTGGCTCAAGGTGCTGTCATGGGCGAATTGGCAGGCTGGGAGCGGGCCAACTGGTATGCTGCACCGGGGCAGGAGCGGGAGTATCAGTACTCGTGGAAGCGGCAGAACTGGTTCGGGAATGCCGGGGATGAGCAGCGGGCCATTCGGACTGCGGTTGGCCTATACGACATGTCGAGTTTCGGCAAGCTGCGGGTCGAGGGGCGCGATGCCGAGGCGTTTCTGAACCATGTCTGCGGGGCGGATATGTCTGTGGCCCCGGGGCGGATCGTCTATACGCAATTCCTGAACGCGCGTGGCGGGATCGAGGCGGATGTGACGGTGACGCGGCTCAGTGAGACCGCCTATCTGGTGGTCACCCCTGCGGCGACGCGGCTGGCGGATGAGACATGGCTGCGGCGGCATCTGGGGGAGCGCGCGGTGGTGATCACTGATGTGACGGCAGGCGAAGGCGTGCTGGCGGTGATGGGGCCAAAGGCGCGGGACCTCTTGCGCGCGGTCTCGCCGGATGATTTCTCGAATGACGCGCATCCCTTTGGTCATGCCCGGCAGATCGAGATCGGCATGGGGGTCGCGCGGGCGCACCGCGTGTCCTATGTGGGGGAGCTTGGTTGGGAAATCTATGTAAGCGCCGATATGTGCGGCCATGTGTTCGAGGTGTTGCACGCGGCGGGTGCGGATTACGGGCTGCGCCTCTGCGGGATGCATGCGATGGACAGTTGCCGGATCGAAAAGGCGTTTCGGCATTTCGGCCATGACATCACTTGCGAGGATCATGTGCTGGAGGCGGGTCTTGGCTTTGCCCTGGCCACCGGCAAGGCCGATTTCATCGGGCGCGCGGCGGTGCTGGCCAAGCGTGAGGCGGGGCTGGAGCGGCGGCTGGTGCAGTTTCGCCTGACCGATCCCGAGCCGATGCTCTATCACAACGAGCCGTTGCTGAGGGATGGCGAGATCGTGGGCTATCTGAGTTCGGGCGCTTACGGGCATCATCTGGGGGCGGCGATTGGCATGGGTTATGTGCCTTGCAAGGGTGAGAGTGCGGAGCAGGTGTTGGCGTCCTGTTATGAGGTCGATGTCGCGGGGGGCCGGGTGAAGGCGGAGGCGTCGCTGAGGCCGATGTATGACCCCAAATCGCTGCGCGTGAAGGCGTGAGAAGGGTGGGGGGCCAGCCCCCCACACCCCCCGAGGTATTTGACGCCAGATGAATGTGGGAGTGGCACAGGCGGGACGGGTCGTGTAAGGCGCGGGCATGACTGAGTATAATCCGCCGACCGATCCGCTTGAGGTGCTGCATGACGATCACGAGATTGTCGTGGTCAACAAGCCTGCGGGGCTCTTGAGTGTGCCGGGCAAGGGCGCGCATCTGGCCGATTGTCTGATGGCGCGGGTGCGGGATGTGTTTCCCACCGCGCTCTTGGTGCATCGGCTGGACCGTGACACCTCGGGCGTGATGATCTTTGCGCTGACGCCCCATGCGCAGCGGCATCTGGGGCTGCAATTCGAGAAGCGGCAGACGCGCAAGACCTATGTCGCGCGGGTCTGGGGGCGGCTGGAGCCGCAGACGGGCGTGGTTGATCTGCCCCTGATCGTGGATTGGCCCAATCGCCCGTTACAGAAGGTCTGTCATGAGACCGGGCGTGCGGCGCTGACCGAATGGCGGGTGCTGCGCGCCAATGACGACGAAAGCCGGGTGCGGCTGAGCCCGCAGACCGGGCGCAGCCATCAGTTACGGGTGCATATGCTGGCCTTGGGCCATGTGATTTTGGGCGATCCGCTCTATGCCAGCGGGGCGGCGCGGGATTTTCCGCGCCTGATGCTGCATTCAGAGGAATTGCGGCTGCGCCATCCGGATGGCGGCGCCGGGGTCAAGTTTCGGGCGGCGGTGCCGTTCTGAGGCCAAAGTGGGTCACGCTGTGGCAGAGGTCGAGCGCGGCGTTGAGGGCGCGTGCTGTTGTCTGGGCCATTTGCGGGAGGATCATCCATTCGAGGGCCCATGCGGTTCCGGA
>NZ_JBLXFE010000027.1:0-29899 GCF_048262375.1 Roseovarius sp. | reverse complement strand
CGATCAGGAGGGCAAGATAGAGCTCTCGGTCGATGTTGGAGCCGTCCTCGATATAGATGCGGTTGACCTGCTTGCCCGCCGGGCCAGTCTGCTTAGTTACAAGCGTGCGGCCCAGCATGCGCCTTGCCTCTTCGGCGGCCTCTTCCACGGAACGCGCCAGACGAACGCCACCGGCTTCACCGGCGCCTGCTTCCTTGAACTTGCCCTTGCCGCGCCCACCGGCATGGATCTGCGCCTTGACCACCCAGATCGGGCCATCAAGCGCGCCTGCGGCGGTCTTGGCCTCTTCGGCGCGCAAGACCACGCGACCATCCGACACCGGGGCGCCGTAAGAGCGAAGCAGGGCTTTCGCCTGATACTCATGGATATTCATCAAACTGTCCCGTTTTGCTGCGATTGGGACAGGTATACGCACATATTTCGCTGTATAATAAATCGTTTTTTTCGGAATGGCAGATTTTGGCGTAAAAATCGTCATTTTGTGATCACACGGATAAATCGTGTGATCACAAAATGAAATCCACCATGGCGGGATGGTTAAAAAGAATCAGGGCCGGACGTATGCCGGCCCTGATCCAAAGGGATGATTTCGCGCAATCATGCAAGCGAGGGGTCGATTTCCTTGCAGGCCTTGACGAGTCCTCTGACCGCATCGACGGACTTGTCGAACATGTCCTGCTCGTCCTTGGTGAGCTTGATGTTGACGATCCGCTCGATCCCGCCCGCGCCGATCACGGTAGGCACGCCGACATACATGTCCTTGAGGCCGAATTCACCATCGCAATAGGCAGCACAGGGCAGCACGCGCTTTTGATCCTTGAGATAGGCCTCTGCCATTTCGATGGCCGAGGTGGCGGGCGCATAGAAGGCCGACCCGGTCTTGAGCAGGCCTACGATTTCAGCGCCGCCGTCACGGGTGCGCTGCACGATCGCATCCAGTTTCTCTTGCGTGGTCCAGCCCATCTCGATCAGATCTGGCAGGGGAATGCCCGCCACGGTCGAATACCGCACCGAGGGCACCATGGTGTCGCCATGCCCACCCAGCACAAAGGCGGTGACATCCTTCATCGAGACGTTGAATTCGACGCTCAGGAAGTGACGGAAGCGGGCACTGTCCAGAACGCCGGCCATACCGCAGACCTTGTTCGCGGGCAGACCTGAGAATTTTTGAAGCGCCCAGACCATCGCATCGAGCGGGTTGGTGATGCAGATGACAAAGGCGTCGGGTGCGTTGGCGGCGATGCCCTCGCCCACGGATTTCATGACCTTGAGGTTGATCCCCAAAAGATCATCGCGGCTCATGCCCGGTTTGCGCGGTACGCCAGCGGTGACGATGCAGACATCGGCGCCCGCGATATCGGTGTAGGATTGTGTGCCCTTTAGCGAGGCGTCAAACCCTTCGGAGGGGCCGGATTCCGCGATATCGAGCGATTTGCCCTCGGGGGTGCCTTCTGCGATGTCGAACAGGACGATATCGCCCAATTCCTTCAGCGCGGCGAGATGGGCGAGGGTGCCACCAATCTGTCCGGCGCCGATCAGCGCAATCTTGGGTCTGGCCATTGGATCATTCTCCGTCGGTTGAAAAGTTGCGCTTGGGCGTAGTCTGAAATCTGTTCGCTTGCAAGGGTGCTGCACTGCGGCAGATTTGTTGAGCGGCTGTTGAATGCGGTCGTATACCGTTAAAGTGCTGACATCGGCAGGGTTTAGGGATCGGATCAATGAGTGGTGAAGTGATTGTAGTCGGGGTGTTCGCAGCCCTTCTTGCAGGGATTTCCAAGGGCGGTTTCGGGTCTGGTGCGTCTTTTGCCGGTGCGGCGATTCTGGCTCTCTTCGCGTCGCCGGGGGTGGCGCTCGGAATCATGCTGCCGATCTTGATGCTGATCGACATCGCGACTTTGCGCCCCTATTGGCGGCAATGGGGTGGGTTAGAGGTGACAATGCTGATCCTTGGCGGGGTGCCGGGGATCGCCCTCGGGGTGGTCTTCTATAGTGTTGCGGATGCAGATTTGTTGCGACTTTTGATTGGGGGCATCGCGCTTATTTTTGTGCTTTGGCAGACTGTGCTGCGGGCGGGGCTACTCAGGCGAGGACATCGCCCGTTTCCGGGTTGGATCGGAATGCTGGCTGGCCTTGTTGCGGGATTCACCAGTTTTGTCAGCCATGCCGGTGGGCCGCCAGCCGCCGTGTATCTGTTGTCGCGGGGGTTGGACAAGACGCGCTATCAGGCGACGACGGTGCTGATGTTTTTTGTTTTCAACATCGTCAAAGCAGTGCCTTACGGAATGCTCGGTCTCTTCACGCGAGACACGCTAATGACTGACCTCATCCTAGCCCCGTTCGCGCTCTTGGGGGCGTGGATCGGCGTGCGCGCGCACCGGATTATGCCGGAACGCGTGTTCTTTCTTGTCACCTACATTTTGCTCAGCGTGACGGGCACCAAATTGATCTGGGATGCTCTGATGTGAGCAACCAAGTCCGGCGAAACATTTGAAAAACAGGGTTTCAGACGTCGTTGCCCGATTTGGGCAAGGTGTTGATCATGGATTCGAAAGCCTGACCACTGGCAACGAGGCAGGTCATCCCATTGGCGCTTGTCACGGTCATGGTCCAGCTCCCGGATGTATCCGAGGCAAACATCTCGATCACGGCATTGTTCGCGGTAAGGCCCATGGATTGGCGCGTTTCGCCATAGGCATCGATCAGACGTTGCACCACAATGTCGCGCGGAGCACAGTTTTGCGATTGCGACAAGGCCGCCGTGCTCAAGAGCAGCGTTACACCGAGCCCGGGTATTAATCCTTTGATCATCAGTCATCCCCTTTAATTGGGTTGGCCCCTAGCCGTCACGCTGAAATCATGCCGAAACAGAGGTGAATAGTTGGTTAACAGGCTCACCTAAGCACTCGATCCTTGATCTTTGCTGCGATGCGGCGAGAATTTGCTTGAACATTTCCGCCAAAAAATGCCATTCCTGCGCAAGATTATTGCGACCAGTAGAATCCAGAAAAGGGCATACCCATGGACAGCAGCATGCATCCCTATCGTTCGGTGCTATACATCCCCAGCTCCAAGGAAAGAGCGTTAGAGAAGGCACGCGAACTGCCCACGGACGCAATCATCTTTGATCTGGAAGATGCTGTCGCACCCGATGCCAAGGCCGAGGCGCGCGCCACGCTCGCTGAAGCGTTGCGGCAGGGGGGGTATGGATATCGGTTCAAGATCGTGCGGATCAACGCGCTGACAACCGAATGGGGGCTGGAGGATGCCCGCGCCTTGCGCGATGCCGGTGCAGATGCGATCCTCTTGCCCAAGGTCAACACGCCCTCGGATATCGATAACCTGTCGGATGTGATTGGTGCCGACATGCCGGTCTGGACCATGATGGAAACCCCTGTCAGCGTATTCAATGCCCGTGAAATTGCGGCGCATCGTCAAGTAGCGGGGCTGGTGGCGGGCACCAATGACCTTATCAAGGATTTGGGCTGCCGGGTTCGTGCAGACCGCATGCCGCTCTGGACTGCTTTGCAGATGATCGTGATGGCCGCGCGCGCGGCAAGGATCGTGGCGGTAGACGGGGTTTATAACCGCTTTCGTGATGGGGACGGTCTCAAGTTCGAATGTGAGCAAGGTCGAGATCTGGGGTTTGATGGCAAGACTCTGATCCACCCGGCGCAGCTTGAGATCGCCAATACCGCTTTTGCGCCAACCAATTCGGAAATTGAACTGGCCCAACGTCAGATCGCAGCCTATGAAGAAAGCCGTGCCTCGGGGCAGGGGATTGCGGTGGTCGACGGGCAAATCGTCGAGAATTTGCATGTGGTGTCTGCACAACGCATCCTCGCCAAGGCGCAGGCGATACGGGAAATGGCAGCGGAGTAGCAACCATGTTTTACCTCATCCTTGGGTTGATCCTCTGGACGGCGGCACATCTTTTCAAGCGTGCGGCCCCGGAATTGCGTAACGGGATGGGAACGGCTGGCAAGGCGGTTGTTGCGCTCGGCATTTTGGCGGGACTCGTGTTGATGGTGATCGGCTATCGTCAGGCAGAGTTCATAAACATCTGGTATCCGCCGAGTTGGACCGTACACGTCAACAACCTGATGATGTTGGGTGCCGTTTTTCTTTACGGCATGAGCGCCACCAAGGGTCGGCTGCGTGGCGCGATGCGTCATCCACAACTGACGTCAGTCAAGGTCTGGGCTGTAGCACATTTGCTGGTCAATGGCGATTTGGCGTCTCTTGTGCTGTTTGGTGGGATGTTGGCTTGGGCGGTGCTTGAGGTTGTGATGATCAATCGCTCCGAGGATTGGGTGCGCCCCGCGCCGGGTGAGGCGAAAAAGGATATCGTGCTGGTGGTCATCACGGTGGTGATGTTCTTTGCAATAACCTTCATTCACAACTGGCTGGGTATCTGGCCGTTTCCGGGGTGAACCATGAAACTCTATCGTTTTCTTAGCGCCGACGACACGTCGGAGTTTTGCCACAAGGTCACAGCTGCGCTGAACAAAGGCTGGGAGCTTTATGGCGGACCAACCTATGCGTTTGACGCTGCGAACGGTGTGATGCGCTGTGGGCAGGCTGTCGTGAAAGAGAAAGACGGCAGTTATTCGCCTGATATGAAACTGGGAGAGCAGTGAGCATGAAGACGAATCCAGGCCGTTTCTTTGAGGATTACAGGCTTGGCGAAGTGATCCGCCATGCTGTCCCGCGCAGTGTCTCGGGCGGTGAACGCGCCCTCTATCATGCGCTCTATCCGGCTCGGCATGCGCTATATTCTTCCAACGAATTCGCACGCGCGAGCGGGCTACCGGACAGCCCGATCGATGATATGGCGGCGTTTCATATCGTCTTTGGCAAGTCAGTGCCGGATATCTCGATCAATGCCGTGGCCAATCTCGGCTATGCCGAGGCACGCTGGCTGCGCCCGGTCTATCCCGGCGATACGTTGCGTGCGCAATCCGAGGTGATAGGGCTGAAGCAAAACTCCTCGGGCAAGACGGGCGTTGTCTATGTGCGCACCACGGGGTTCAATCAGCATGACCTGCCGGTGATGGAGTTTGTTCGTTGGGTAATGGTGCGCAAGAACGATCTGGACGCCCCCGCGCCCGAACCGGTGGTTCCGCAAACAGTGCCGGTGGTCGATCCGGCGAATTTGGTCATTCCTGCGGGGCTCGATTTTACCAATTACGATTTCGGACTGGCTGGTGAGCCGCACCGCTGGGGTGATTACGAGATCGGAGAGCAGATCGACCATGTTGATGGTGTGACCATCGAAGAGGCCGAGCACATGATGGCGACGCGGCTCTGGCAAAATACCTCAAAGACCCATTTCGACGCCACGCCGCGCGCAGATGGCAAGCGTCTGATCTACGGCGGTCATGTGATCTCGATGGCGCGGGCACTGTCGTTCAATGGTCTTGCCAATGCTCAGATGATTGTGGCGATCAACGCAGGCAGCCATGCAAATCCCTGTTTTGCGGGCGATACCGTGCGCGCGTGGTCAGAGGTGCTTGGCCGTGCAGAGACCTCTGCGCCGGGCGTTGGCGCGCTTCGTTTGCGCTTGGTGGCAGCCAAAGGGGGGGCTCCCTTTACGCTGCGCGGTGAAGATGGCGCATATCTGCCGCATACTCTCTTGGATTTGGATTACTGGGTTTTGATGCCGAAGTAAGCGGGGATCAGAATTTGCGTAGGATTTCCTGCAAATCAGGCTCTGCCACAAGCTTTGCAGCCTTGCGCGGCGCAACCCACAGGCGGCGGCGCTCTCCTGCTTCGGGAAAATTGTCTCTGACTTCGCCTTTGCGCAGGCGGATCTTGAACAGGTCCGCCTCTACGGGCAAGGCCTTGCCGCTATCCAGTCCCTTGTCATAGGTAAAGCGACCGATATAGCGGGCCTTGTCAGCATCTGCGCGCACGCCTGCCTCTTCCCATGCTTCTTGAAGGGCGGACTGTGCAGCTGTCAAGCCTGCGATGGGCCAGCCTTTGGGCACAACCCAACGCCCGGAATCGCGACTGGTAATCAGCAAGACCTCCTTGTGTCCCTTGTGCTTGCGCCAGCACAAGGCCGCCACCTGTTTATTGGGCGGAGTCGGCGATGCTATGACCGCGCTAGGTACGGTCTTGGGAAGAACGCGGCTCATAAGATTTGCTCTGCTCGGGCAATATTGTTCTGACACTCATATAAAACGAAATGCGGCAGAATTCAAATCACGGGATGTTGCGTGGTTTTGCACGCAATGTGGGGTCGGCCTGTGTCGGATCTTCGGGCCACGGGTGACGTGGATAGCGTCCACGCATATCCTTGCGCACATCTGCATAGGAACTCGCCCAGAAGCCGGGAATGTCGAGTGTGGTCTGAACCGGACGGTTGCCCGGCGACAGCAACGTGACGCGAAGCGGCGTGCGCCCAACCGTGGGGTGGATCGTCTGACCGAACATTTCCTGCAAGCGCAACGTGATTTCCGGGTGTTCACCGCTATAGTCGATTGGGATTTTGCGCCCGAGAGGCGTGCTGAACTGTGCTGGCGCTGCACGATCCAGCATCTGCATCTCATCCCAGTTCAGCCGTGCGCGCAGGGCGTCCTGCATGTCAAAGCGCTTCCAGTCTTGCGCGGTCCTGACCCCCCTGAGATACGGCAGGAGCCAGTCCTCTAGCGTGTCAATCAGGGCTGTTTCCGTCATGTCCGGCAGCGCCTCACCGCCGTCACGCAGCAATTGCACACGCGCAGCAAACCGGCGGGCAGGATCCGTCCACGAAAGCCCCAGATCGCGCACCCCATCCAACATGGCCCGCGCGACCGTGTCTTCGGGTGCGTCCTTCCAATGGCGATCATCAAGCACAAGCGCGCCGAGCCGTTCCTGACGGCGCGCAATCACACGCCGTTCACGTTTGTCCCAGAGGCAGACATCTTGCCACGCAATGCTATCGGCAAAGAGCCCGCGAATTTCGGCCTCCGAGATTGCGATGGCCTGTCGGATGCGCGCCTCGCGCGGGTTGCCGTCCAGGTCGGTTGCCACGATCAGGCGTGTCTGTCCCATCGGATCGCCCTCAGGCAGGATCGCTCCTTTGCCACCCGACAGCACATATCGCGGTTCATCGCCTTTGCGTCGCAGGCCGATACGGTCGGGATAGGCAAGAGCCGCGCATTCGGCATCACTCATCTCATTAATTTTTTTGCCGACTGATTGCGATTCCAGTCGCCGCGATTCAACCTTAATCCGTTCAACTGTCCCGCGGTTGGCAGGATGGGAATGCTGCGCCTCGTAACCGCGCAGATCGCGTAGGGCTGTCAGCCGCAGCGACAGATCCACTGGTGCGCTCCGGCTCAATGGATCACGTTCGGCCAAGAGTGCGGCTATCAAAGCCGCTTTTGGACCGGCACAGGTCAGCATATGCGCCAGACGTGGATGCAACGGTATGGCAGCAAGTCTCTTGCCGTGAGCGGTGATCCGACCCGCAGCATCAAGGACACCTATAAGGCGCAAAAGCGCCTGAGCCTCGGCATAGGCGCCGGGGTTGGGCGGTGTCAGAAGTGGAAGGTCTTCGGGCGCCGCCCCCCAGAGCGCCATTTCCAACGCCAGCCCGGCCAGATCTACGGCCTCGATCTCGGCAGGGGGAAAGGCCTGCAATGCTCCTTCCTCGCCTTTGGTCCAAAGACGATAGCAGCGCCCTTTGGCGACCCGTCCCGCACGGCCTGCCCGCTGTGTCGCCTCAGCCCGGGTCACGGGCTCTGTCACCAGCCGTGACATTCCACTGCCCGGATCGAACCGCGCGCGTCGGGAACGACCTCCGTCAATGACAACGCGAATATCCTCGATGGTGAGCGAGGTTTCGGCAATGGCTGTAGCCAACACCACCTTGCGCCCCTCCAACATTGGGGCGATGGCCGCGCGCTGTGCCGCAAACTCCATCGCCCCAAAGAGTGGACGTAAATGGCAATCGCGTGGCAGGCGCGGTCGCAGCAATGCCTCCAAACGGCGAATTTCCGCCTCGCCAGGTAAAAACACGAGCAAGGCTCCGTCTGTTTCGGCCACCGCCTCGACCACCAAATCCGCCAATGCTTCCTCAAACCTTAGCGTCTTGGGCCGGGGCCGATCACGCCAGTGTATTTCAACCGGATAGCTGCGTCCCTCTGAGGTGATGATCGGCACATCCCCCATAAGACACGAGACCGGTGCGGCGTCCAGTGTGGCGGACATGACCAGAAGGATCAGATCCTCGCGCAATGCGCCCGCCACTTCGAGGCAGAGGGCAAGGCCCAGATCAGCATTGAGTGAGCGTTCATGGAACTCGTCAAAGATGACCGCCCCCACACCTGTGAGCCCCGGATCAGATTGGATCATCCGGGTAAGAATGCCCTCTGTCACCACTTCGATACGGGTTTGTGGCCCGACACGCGCCTCGCCTCTCATCCTGTAACCAACCGTTTGACCGGGTTTTTCACCAAGGCTCTGCGCCATGCGCTCGGCTGCGGCACGGGTTGCAAGGCGGCGCGGTTCCAACATCAGGATGCGCCCGGCGGTTAGCCCGGCCTCCAGTATCTTGAGCGGTACAACCGTGGTCTTTCCTGCGCCTGGTGGTGCCTGAAGCACGCAGCGGCGCTGTGCGCGCAACGCGTCGAGCAGTGCGGGAATGGCATCATGGATGGGAAGAACAGGCGTCATGGCGCTGTTATCGGGTATCGTTGCGCTCTTGGCCAGAGGGTCCGCCATGGCCAAGAGGTCATCTTGTTCCAAAGGTTCCAATGCTGAACATGGCGCGCACGGTGTGCTTTTGAGTATTTTGAGAACGATGAAAGCAAAGAACGCCGTCTGCTCTCTGGTCTGGACAAGGGCGGGCGGGCCAAGGCATGAAGGCAGACGACAAGCATAGGGGCAGCGCATGGATATTGCAGATCTCGAACAGAGGATCATTGCCGGGGATCGGCGGGCTCTGGCACGTGCGATCACGCTGATCGAGAGTGCTCGGCCCGATCACCGCGCGCAAGCTGCTGACCTCATGGAGGCGTTGAAAAGCGTTGAAAAGCAGGCCGTTCGAATTGGCTTGTCGGGCACACCCGGAGTGGGGAAATCCACTTTTATCGAGAGTTTCGGGATGATGCTAACCGGGCAGGGGTTGCGGGTGGCGGTGTTGGCAGTTGACCCGTCCTCGGCACGCTCGGGCGGTTCGATCCTTGGCGACAAAACACGGATGGAGCGGCTGAGCCGTGATCCGGCGGCGTTTATCCGTCCATCGCCCAGCCAGAGCCATTTGGGTGGGGTTGCGCGGCGCACGCGCGAGGCTGTGGCGCTGTGTGAGGCGGCAGGCTTCGACGTGGTGCTGATCGAGACGGTCGGTGTTGGTCAATCCGAGACCGTGGTTGCGGAAATGTCTGATATTTTTGTGCTTTTGCTGGCTCCGGCAGGCGGCGACGAGCTGCAGGGCGTCAAGCGCGGAATCATGGAAATGGCGGATCTCATTCTGGTGAACAAGGCCGATGGAGACCTGAAACCGGCAGCGATGCGGACCTGCTCGGATTATTCGGGAGCTTTGCGGTTGCTGCGCAAGCGGCCGCAGGACCCGGAGGGCTATCCCAAGGCGATGACCGTATCGGCATTGCAGGATGAGGGGTTGCAAAAGGCTTGGGACGAGATGACAGCTCTGGTCGATTGGCGACGGAAGACTGGGCACTTTGAGGGGCGGCGCGCCGAGCAGGCGCGCTATTGGTTCGCGCAAGAGGTGCGTCAGGGGCTATTGTCGCAGTTGGAGGCTACGGGTGCAAAGGCCCTGATGCAGGATTATGCGGCGCGTGTGGCGGCTGGGAGCATGACCCCATCCGTTGCCGCCTCTGAGGTGTTACAACAACTCAAAAGCTGATATCTATTTGCTTTCAGGGGGTTGTATGTAAACCCCTTCTGGCAGATCGAGTGCGGCCCGGAGGTCACGCAGCTGAGCAATCGACACGGTGATCTTGTTTGTACTGTCGGTGCGAGGGTCGTATTGCTCGATTGTCACACATTCCTCGAACGCATTTATAATCACGTCCTCACCCAAGGGTGCCGAACCCTCGTCCACAAGGGTGATCACGGTGGCGTCAAATTCATGCTCGATGGAAAACATGCTGACAGACTACCGTGTTGGCGAGTCTTTGCAAGGGGGCATGCTGGTGATTGAAACTGCTGTAAGATTGGTGAAACCCTGTTAGAACAAAGGAATACTTGGGCTGGCACTGAGGGTTTTAAATGCGGTGGATGTCATTGTTGGGTCTGATTGCGATGACGGGCTGTGTCGAGGTCGTCGAACAAGGACAGGTCAATCGTCCGGCACCTCAAGTGTCAGCGCGACCTGTGGCAACGGCCCCGACGCGCGCGCAGGTGGAGCAATTTATCTCTGTTGTTCAAAGAGTTGAGCCCGTGGCAGAGCGGGAATGCCGTGCCCGGGCCCCGCGGAATAATTGCGATTTCAGGATCGTGGTGGATGATCGGCCGGGACAACCGCCGAATGCCTATCAGACATTGGATCGCACTGGGCAACCCATTTTGGCGTTCACTTTGCCACTGATTGCGCAAGTGCGTAATCGCGACGAACTGGCCTTTGTTATGGGACACGAGGCTGCACACCACATTTCGGGTCACATTCCAAGGCAGCAACAAAATGCTGCGGCGGGTGCGGTCCTTTTGGGGGGGCTGGCGGCGATCACGGGGGCGAGCCAGACCGTGGTGGATCAGGCGATTGACATCGGGGCCGGCGTGGGCGCGCGGAGTTACTCCAAGAATTTCGAGCTGGAAGCTGATGCCTTGGGTACTGTGATCACCCACCGGGCGGGGTATAATCCAGTAAAAGGTGCTGAATTCTTTACACAAATTCCAGACCCCGGTAATCGGTTTCTGGGCACGCACCCGCCAAATGCGCAGAGGATAGACACCGTGCGGCGGGTGGCGGCCGGGCTTTGAGATGCGGCAATTGAAGGGAGTCGTCAGTGACCGGGGGTCGAGCTATGCGGTCTCGGGCGGGGCGGCCCATAATCGCGAAGCTGTGGATGAATTCCTCAAGATATTGAAAAAAGACAAGAAATTTTTCCGTGCCACGCATAACACCTGGGCTGTTTTGCTTGGTGATGGTACTCCGCTCAAAGGCGATGATGGCGAGGCAGGGGCGGGACAAGTGATCCTGCGTATGCTGGAGCGGGCCAATTTGCGCGATCATGTCGTGGTTGTAACCCGTTGGTATGGTGGGAAAAAACTGGGCGGTGACCGGTTCAGGCATGTCCAGGATTGCGTGCGGGCCTACTTGGACGAAATCATCGATTGATCTAGGTCAAAGTGGGAGGTGAGATTCGGAGTCAGAGTGGCACTGCAGTAAAGGGGGCAATCGGATGCAAAGCATTAGGACTCTGAAACGTCATGCGCAGTTGGTGGATCAGATGGCCAACAGGATGGGCGTTGATTTTGAACAGAAAATTATGGAAGGACAAATGGCGGTAGAAACCTTGGGCGACATTGTTCTGGCCTGCACGGGCTGTTCAAATCCCGAGGCCTGTGAGGTTTGGCTCGCGAAGAATAGCGCGGCGACGGCGACACCGGAATGCTGCCGCAATAGCGATGTGTTTGCACTGTTGAAGGCAGGTAAACGCGTCTGATTAAAAGGTACAAACTGTACAGGGTGTACACGGTTTGTGTACGCAATAGACGCCCGTGCCTCTGGGTCAGAGGCGCGTCGCGATAGCGGACGCGATTCCGAGGAAAAAGCACGCGCTCGCCAAGGCTACGAAGAGGTGCCAGATGGCATTTGAAAAGCGCAGACGTTCCCATGCATAAAATACTACACCGCCAGTGTAGAGCAGCCCCCCCGCCAGCAGCAGGGCGAGGCTGTGCCCCGGCAAAACCGATACCAGCGGTATGAAAAGCGCGACGCCAATCCAGCCGAGCGCCACATAGGGCAACCAGCCGGTGGACATCTGGCCGCGCTTGGCCATCATCTTGGTCGCGGCCCCAAAGATCGCGAGCAGCCAGACCAAGGCGAGAATTGCATAACCAAAGGCTGTCCCCAAAAGCACGCTGAGCGGGGTGAAGGTGCCGGCGATTTTCACATAGATGGCAGCATGATCCAGACGACGCAGGATCGGCCGCGCGGTGGTATGGGCATAGAGGTGATAGGCGGCAGACGCCCCCAGCATCATCAGCAATGCGGCGGAATAAACGAGGGTCGAGGCCAGAGTGACCCCGTCCATGCGCAATGCCCACATGGCGAAGAGCACCCCGATCCCGATCAGCGCCGCGAAGAGGCCAGCGATGTGCACTGCGCCATCAGCGAGGCGTTCGGCACGTGAATACTTAGGGTAGGACATGTCGATCATCCGTTCGGTTTGACAGATCACTCTTAACTTTCTCACAATATAACGGAGTGTGCTCAAGATTCATGGCGAATTGAGGGTGACGTCAGGGCAGTATTCCGACGATCTGGTGAAAAATCGAGTCGCACCTTGGAGCAGGATTTGCGATACTAATCTGAGCGACAAAGGAGTGTGATCATGCATCGCCGTCTTGTTTTGCAGGCTTTTTGCGCCGTCATGCTGGCCTTGGCAGTGCCCGCCATGGCACAGCCGGTTCGGCTGACTGCGGCAGAAGTGCAAGCCTTGCTGTCGGGAAATACCATTGATGGCAACTGGGCGGGCACGGCGTATCAGCAATTTTTCAATGCGGATGGCAGCACGGTTTTCGTGCTTGCCGATGGGCGCAGAGATGAAGGGCGCTGGCGTGTGAACCCCGACACGAATGATTACGAAAGTTGGTGGCGTAGCACGGGATGGACGCCCTATGCGATGGTGCGCACCGAGGCGGGTGGGCTTGCCTGGATCAACGGCGAGCAGTTGGAACCGTTTGAGGTGTTGCCCGGCCGTCAGATGGAGTGAGGAGGCGACGCGTTGCCGCCGGTGCCGCGCCGATGCGAGGATTTTCCAAGGCCTTTCGGGGTCCAATGAATCACCGAAAGGCCTTGGTTATCTGTTTGAACGAAGTTTTGGAGTACTTCAGTTCACCAAATTCGCCGGGGTTTCTCCGGCAAAGAAGGCGCGCAGGTTTTCGACCGCCATCAGCCCCATGGCCTCGCGCACTTCGAGGGCTGCGGTGCCCAGATGCGGCAGGAGCGCCACGTTTTCCATTGCCTTGAGGGCCTCGGGCACGATCGGTTCCTGCTCGTAAACATCGAGCCCAGCCCCGGCGATCTGACCTTTTTGCAGAGCGGCGATCAAGGCGGCCTCATCCACCACATCACCGCGCGCGATATTGATGAAATGCGCAGTTGGGCGCATGGCCTCAAATATCGCGGCATTGAGCAGGTGTCGGGTTTCGGCCCCGCCGGGCACGGCGACAACGAGGAAATCCGCTGCGGCGGCCACTGCGTCAATCGAGGCGAGTTGCCGGGCCTCGAAGTCGAGCGGTTTGGGCGAGCGGTTATGATAGACAACCTGCATGCCAAAGCCAAAATGACAGCGCCGGGCGATGGCCTGACCGATGCGGCCCATGCCCACGATGCCCACGGTCCGCCCCGTCACATGCAGCCCGAGCATCTGTGTGGGGTTCCAGCCCGGCCATTTGCCCGACCGCACCAGACGATCCCCTTCGCCTGCTCGGCGTGCGGACATAAGCATCAGGGTCATGGCAATATCGGCGGTCGCGTCGGTCACTGCGCCGGGGGTGTTGGTCACGGCAATGCCCACGGCGCGGGCGGCGGCCACGTCGATGTGATTATAGCCTACACCGAAATTGGCGAGGATTCGGCAGCGAGAATTCTCGGCCTCGGTAAAGACATCGGCCTGGAACATATCGCCCAGCGTGGGGAGGATGCCGTCATAGAGCGCCAGCGCGCCGCGCATCTGCCCCGGTTTGAGGGGGGTGTTGTCGTCGCGGGTCTCGACGTCGAAATGGCTACGGGCGGCGTCGAGTACGCGGTCCGGCATGGGGCGGGTCAGAAGGATCCGTTTCAATGCAGTCTTTCTCCTAGGGGAACATCCTGATCCGGGCCTATCAGAACGATTTCGCCATTGCTATCGCTGAGCCCGAGCACGAGGATTTCTGATCGGAATTTGCCGATCTGGCGGGGGGGGAAATTGACCACGGCCAGCACCTGACGCCCGATCAGGCGCTCGGGTGTGTAATGCGCGGTGATCTGGGCGCTCGATTTCTTTTCACCAAGATCAGGTCCGAAATCGACCCAGAGCTTGATCGCGGGTTTGCGCGCCTCGGGATAGGGTTCGGCGCGGGTCACACGACCGACGCGGATGTCCACATTGAGGAAGTCGTCAAAGGTGATCTCAGCCATTGCGCAGCTCCCGCGATCGGTCGGCGGCGGCGGCGACCGTCTTTTGCATCAGGGGGGGCAGGCCGGTGTCGGTGTTCATCAGCACCTCAAGCCCGGCTTGGGTGGTGCCATTGGGGCTGGTCACGTTTTGCCGGAGTTGCGCGGGGGTCTCCTCGGCGGCTTCGGCCAAGGCCCCGGCCCCTGCGACGGTGGCTTGGGCCAATTGCAGGGAAAGCGCGGGCGAGAGGCCTTGGGCAATGCCCGCTTGCGTCATGCATTCGATCATGTGGAACACATAAGCAGGGCCCGACCCCGAGAGGCCGGTGACTGCGTCCATCTGATCCTCGTGATCGAGCCTGACCACCTGACCCACGGCGCGCAGCAGGGTTTCAGCAAGATCGAGATGGGCGGCGCTGGCATGGGCGTTGCCGATGATCGCGGTGATACCGCGCGCCACGGCGGCGGGGGTGTTGGGCATGGCGCGGATGATCGGGGTTTGCGTGCCAAGTGTCTGTTCAAAAGAGGAAATCGGTGTGCCAGCGGCGACCGAGACGAACAGTGTCGTTCCGTTTCCCATGGCGGCAAGAGTTGGCAGCGCCGCGCCCATCATCTGCGGTTTGACCGCGACGAGGACGATGGCGGGCTGGGCGGGCAGGTCGGTGTTGAGATGCACCCCGGTGCCGCGCAGCCAGTCCGAGGGGTTGGGATCATTGACCCAGACGGACGCGGACGGCAATCCCCCCGCGAGCCAGCCTTGCAACATGGCGCTTCCCATCTTGCCACAGCCTAGTAAAACAAGACCTTTTTCGGCCAGATCGTCCATCGTCATGGTGGTGCCCCCGCTCTGTTTCGTGCTTTGCGGGGGATAGTGTTACGCGCGACCGTAGGCCTCTGCAATGGCCACCTGCATGGCGTCGCGGGGGGATTGCTCGCCCCAGATCGCGAGTTGCAGGGCGGGATAGTAGCGTTCGGCGCTGGAAACGGCGGCATGGAGCATGGTGTCGATCTGCTCAGGGCTGGCGACCTGACCGCCTGCGAGGACGAGGCCGTAGCGATAGACCATCAGCTTTTGCTCGGCCCACCAAGTGAATGCGCCTGCCCAGCATTGATCGTTGATTTCATTGAGAATTTCAAAGAGCACAGGGAGTTTGTCGGCAGGTGGGTCCATGTCGAAGGTGCACACCAGACGCAGGGTTTCGTCATATCCGGACCAAGCGAGGGTCAGGGAATAGGTGCGCCATTGAGCCTCGACGGCCATTGCGATCTGATCATCGCCGATGCGGTCGAACTCCCACTCGTGGTGCTCTGCGATATGTTCAACGATATCAATGGGATGGATGTCATCCTGCAAGAACTGTTCTGAAAGTGCCATGGCGCCGCCTCATTTGCTATAGCGCGGGGGTGGCGATGCACCCCTAGCGCTAGGTGCCTGCTCTACGGACGGGGGCCATTCCCCTCGCCCATACCAGATATGGTGCGGGGTTTGATGCGTCCTGTAAAGCTATTTGTTGGGGGAAGGAGCAATATCTTGTGGATGGAATGATTGCTGCCGCAAGAGAGAGCGGAGGGGGGCGGGATTCGGAGAGATGTACGGTTGTGCGGTTTGAGCGTACGTAAGCGCGGTGGGGGGATGGGTATGTTAAGGATGATGGATTGGCGGGTTGGCACCCGCCCTACGGGCGATGCGTCTCCAGACCACAGGTCGGCGACCGGGTGGCATCGTGAGCGGGTTTAGCAGGTATGAGGGTTTGGTGGGTTCGCCCCACCCTACGGGATTGGTTCGCGCGCGGGGAGTTACCCGCGCTTTTCCAGTGCCTCTATGCGCGTCTTGAGGGCTTCGTTTTCCTCGCGGGCCTTTTGGGCCATGGCGCGGACGGCGTCGAATTCCTCGCGCGTTACGAAATCACGATCCGCGAGCCAGCGGTCGATGAGGGATTTCATGGCGGTCTCGGCCTCGGTCTTGGCGCCCTGAGCCACGCCCATGGCGTTGGTCATCAACTGGCTGAGATCGTCGAGCATTTTGTTACGGGTCTGCATCGGTTTCTCCGGCGTTACATTTGCTCTCTTATATGTGTCGGGAGGGGCGGATCACAAGGTTGACTTGGGCCAAGCCCAGAGGCAGAGAGACAGCTATGCAAGCCATGATCCCCTTTCCCGATATATCGCCCGAGATTTTCACGATTCCGCTCTTTGGAATGGAGTTCGCGCTGCGCTGGTATGCGCTGGCCTATATCGTGGGGATCGTGATCGGCTGGCGGCTGGTGGTGGCGAGCGTCAAGCGGCCCGGGCTGTGGCCGGGCGGCGCGGCCCCGATGCGACCCGAACAGGTCGAGGATCTGCTGACTTGGGTGATTCTGGGCGTCATTCTGGGCGGTCGGCTGGGTTATGTGCTGTTTTATCAGCCGGGCTATTACCTCGCCAATCCCAGAGAGATTTTGGCCGTGTGGCAAGGCGGCATGTCGTTTCATGGCGGGTTGATCGGGGTGGTGCTGGCGGTGGTGCTTTTCTCGCGCAGGCAGAGGATTGCGTGGCTGTCGGTGGCGGATGCGCTCTGTATGGTGACGCCGGTGGGGCTGTTGCTGGGGCGGATTGCGAATTTCATCAATGGCGAGCTTTGGGGGCGGGCGACGGATCTGCCTTGGGGTGTGGCGTTTCCCGGGGCTGCAGCGCAGACTTGTGCCGATGTGATCGGGGTTTGCGCGCGGCATCCCTCGCAGCTCTATGAGGCGGCGCTGGAGGGGTTGATCCTTGGTGTCGTGCTCTTGTGGCTGGGCTGGCGGCGCGGCGCGCTGCGGCTGCCCGGCACGCTGACAGGGCTGTTTTTCGCAGGCTACGGTGTGGCGCGATTTCTGGTGGAATTCGTGCGCCAGCCGGATGCGCAATTTGTGGCCGAGGGCAATCCGCTGGGATGGGCGGTGCAGATGGCGGGGTACGGGCTGACCATGGGGCAAGTGCTGTCGTTGCCGATGATCGCGTTTGGTTTTGGCATGTTTTTATGGGCGCGGCGCGTGCGCAGGGCATGAGCAGTCTTGAGGCGCAGTTGCTGGGGCGGATTGCCGAAGCGGGGCCGATGAGCCTTGCAGATTACATGGCGACCTGTCTGATGCATCCCGAGTTCGGGTATTACACGACGCACGATCCGTTTGGGACGGCGGGGGATTTTATCACCGCGCCCGAGATCAGTCAGATGTTTGGCGAATTGCTGGGGCTTTGTCTGGCTCAGGTCTGGCTGGATCAGGGGCGGCCCGCGCGGTTTCTCCTGGCAGAGTTGGGGCCGGGGCGCGGGACGCTGATGGCGGATGTGTTGCGGGCCACGCGCGGCGTGCCAGGGTTTGGGGACGCGGCAGAGGTACATCTGGTTGAGGGTTCAGACGCCTTGCGTGCGGTGCAGCGGCGCGTGATTGCGGGCGATGTGATCTGGCACGACCGGGTTGAGAGCCTGCCCGACGGGCCGCTTTTCCTGTTGGCGAATGAGTTTTTCGATGCCTTGCCGATCCGTCAGTTTCAGCGATCTGGCGACGGGTGGCGCGAGCGGGTTGTCGGCGCGACGGCAGGCCGGTTGGCGATGGGGCTGAGCGGAGCGGTGACACGGCCCGCGCTGGCGGAGAGACTCGAGGACACGCGTGAGGGCGATATTGTCGAGACCTGCGGCCCGGCCGAGGCGGTGGCGGCAGAGATTGGCGCGCGGATCGCGGGGCATGGCGGTGCGGCGCTGATCGTGGATTATGGCGACTGGCGGTCCCTGGGCGATACGTTTCAGGCGGTCAAAGGGCATGTGCCGGTTGATCCCTTGGCAGAGCCGGGGGCGGCGGATCTGACCGCGCATGTGGATTTCGAGGCGCTGGCGCGGGCGGCATCGCCTGCCGTGCATACGCGATTAACGCCGCAGGGGGTGTTTCTGGAGCGGTTGGGGATTGGCGCGCGAGCCGAAGCGCTGGCGCGCAATTTGAGCGGACCAGCGTTGGAGACGCATCTGGCGGCATATCGGCGCTTGACCGAGGCGGAGGAAATGGGGAGGCTCTTTAAGGTGCTGGGCCTTTATCCCCAAGGGACCACACCGCCACCCGGATTGGAGCCATGACGCTAGAAATTCTGACCGCTGACAGTCTGGCACCGCTGCGCCACGGGTTTTTTACCCGACGGGGAGGCGCGTCGTCTGGCGTGTTTTCGGGGCTCAATTGCGGCCCCGGATCGTCGGATCAATCCGAGATCGTGCAGATCAACCGGGCGCGGGTGGCTGAGGCGATGGGGGTGGAGCCTATGTGCCTTGTCACGGTGCATCAGGTACATTCCGCCGATGTGGTGACGGTGACGGGGCCCATGGGCGAGCGCCCGCGCGCCGATGCGATGGTGACGGCGACGCCCGGCGTGGTGCTGGGGGTGCTGACGGCGGATTGTCAGCCGGTGCTCTTTGCGGACAGGCAGGCCGGGGTGATCGGCGCGGCGCATGCCGGCTGGCGCGGAGCGCTTGACGGTGTGCTGGAAGCGACGGTTGCGGGAATGGTGGATCTGGGGGCCGAGCGCCGCCGGATCAGGGCCGTGATCGGCCCGTCGATTTCGCAGGCGGCCTATGAGGTGGGGCCGGAGTTTATCGAGGCATTCATTGACGACGATCGCGGTAATTCGCGGTTTTTTGTCAATGGTGAGGGCGGGCGCTATCATTTTGACCTGCCGGGATTTGGCCTGCACCGGTTGCGGCAGGCCGGGATCGGGCAGGCCGAATGGACGCATCATTGCACCTATGGCGATCCCGAGCGGTTTTATTCCTATCGCCGCACCACCCATGCCGGTGAGGCGGATTATGGTCGTCTGATTTCGGTGATCCGCCTGTGATTGCGGCGTGATTCGGGCCGAAATTGTGAAAACAGTCTGGCAATGCGACTGCCACCCTCTGCGAATTTTGAAATATTTTAATTAAATTCAATGGCTTGAAATTTCAGAGGGGTCGTGTGCGGATGCCCTGATCTTGTCTGAATATTCACGATTTCCGTCAAACCTTGGCCTCAAACCCTGAGCATAGTTGCTGGTAACGAAACAATGAGTCCCGGCAAGACGGGGACTGAGACGAGAGGTTGGGATCATGAAAGCACGTTGGTTGAAATCGGTCGTGAAGCACAGCAAAGAGGCCACCCCGGCGCTGCCGTATCAGCGCGGTCAGCGCAAGATGTCTGTGCGGATCGTGGAATTGCCCAAGGCGATCAAGACCGCGTAACCGGTCCGAATGGTGGGGTGCCTCCACCTCAGGATTGGTTCGAAACCTCGATCAGATTGCCATCGGGATCGCGCAGATAGAGCGAGCGGATCGGGCCTGTGGCCCCGGAGCGCGCAATCGGGCCGAGTTCTGGCGTGATGCCAAGCGCCGCGAAATGCCTCTGCCAGTCCTCAAGCGCGGCCGCGCTGAGGAAGCACAGATCGGCGCTGCCGGATTGGACCCGCGCCGCCTTGGGGTCGAATTCTGCCCCCGCTTGATGCAGGTTGATTTTTTGCACACCGAATTTGAGCGCCCAGCGGGTGCTGCCATCGGCGGGGTGAAACACCTCGGGCTGCATGCCCAGCACGTCACGGTAAAAGGCGAGTGTGGCGGGGATGTCGGCCACGGTCAGCACCAGATGGTCAAGGGCGGCGATTGCAGGCTGGGTCATAGGGATGCCTCGGGTTTGAAATCATCGGGAATCCGGTCGATGCCGTCGAGCATCAGATCTGCCATCACCTGACCCACCTTGGCGGCCATGCCAAAGCCGATTTTAAAGCCACCATTGGCGAGAAATTCACCGGGCCGATACGGATGCGCGCCCAGCATCGGTGCGCGTGATCGCGAGCGCGGACGCACCCCGGCCCAACGCTCGATCACAGGGGCCTCGGCGAGACTGGGCAAGGCCGCCACGGCGCGGGCGACGACATCATCAAGCTGGGCATCGGTGCTGGTGGGATCGTCATAATAACGCTCGGACGTTGAGCCTATTGCGACGGTGCCATCCTCATGCGGCACGATATGCACCTCATTTGCGAAAATCTGCGGCTGGTTGCGGGCGTCAAAGGCCAACAGCGCGCCTTGCCCCTTGACCCCGTTGCCGACAGAGCGGGTATGTGCGGCGCTTATCTCCTCCAGCCCGGCGATGCCGGTGGCCCAGAGAATACGGCCCGCTGCGTGGCCCCCGGTCACAACCTCGGCGCCGCGCGCGCGCAGGGCGGCGACCAGAGCGGCGCAGGCCTGGCGGGGATGCAGGCGCGCGCTGAGCGTGTCATGGATGACCTGACCTGTGGCGCTGGGCGGGCACCACGGGCCAGATGCGGTTTCGATGCGCCAGTCCGCCTTGCCCTGCCAGAGCGTTTCGGCATTCAGGACGCGCGTATGGGCCAGCGCCAAGGCGGCAGCGTCGGCAATCGGTTGCAGGCGGCCCAAACGGGCGTAGCCGGGCGAGAGACGTGAGACATCTGCAACCTCGTCCCAGAACGGTTTGGCCATAAGCAGGCTTTCGAGTTGGAAGGCCTTTTTGGTGTTCCACAATTCGGGCACATGCGGGGCCATGGCCCCCACGATCCCCCCCGAGGCCCCTGCACCGGGGCCGTGCGGGTCGATGACGCGCACGCGCGCGCCGCGTCGCGCACAGGACCACGCCACCGAGAGGCCAAAAATGCCCGCACCCATCACCGTGATATCGACCATTGCCAATCCTTTGCCGTCGCGCGATGGTCGCGCGCGTTTCGCTCATGCTTTAGAGGATCATGCCATGCAGGACCAGACCGCAGACCTGATCTGGCGCGAGGGCGAGGTGCCGGTGTCGGTGCGGTTTGACGATCCCTATTTCAGTCTGGACGACGGGCTGGCGGAAACGCGGCATGTGTTTCTGGGCGGTAATGATCTGCCGGCGCGATTCCGGGACGGGTTCCATATCGCTGAGCTGGGGTTTGGCACGGGGCTCAACCTCTTGGCCAGTCTTGCGGCGTGGCGGGCCGCGGGAGTTTCTGGCCGTCTGCGCTTTACCAGTTTTGAGGCCTATCCGATGCGCCCTCAAGACATGCGCCGCGCGCAAGCCCGCTTTGCAGAACTGTTGGGGATCGGCGCGGATCTTGCGCCGCATTGGCAGGGGCGCGCGCAAAAGATCAGCCTGCCGGATCTGGACTTTACCCTGATCGTGGGGGATGCGCGCGAAACACTAAATGCTTGGCCCTGCAAGGCGGATGCATGGTTTCTGGACGGGTTTTCGCCCGCCAAAAACCCCGAGATGTGGCAGCCGGATCTGATGGCAGCCGTTGCGCGGCATACGGTGGTGGGCGGAACCGCCACGACCTATACGGCGGCGGGGTTTGTGCGGCGGGGGCTTGAGGCCGCCGGATTTTCTGTTACGCGGGTTCAGGGATATGGCCGTAAACGGCACATGACCACGGCTCGGAAAGACCGCTCGTGAAAGACCGCTCGTGACATTGCAAAACACCCGCTTGGGCATCTGGTTGATGGTGCTGACCACGGTCATCTTTGCCGTGCAAGATGGTATTTCGCGGCATCTGGCCGCCGAATACAATGTCATGATGGTGGTGATGATCCGGTTCTGGTTCTTTGCCGCCTTCGTGATGGTGATTGCCGCGCGCAAGGCCGGGGGGTTGCGGGCCGCCGCGCACACGACGCAGCCGCTGCTGCAGGGGTTTCGCGCCGTGCTGCTGGTCGCGGAAATCTGCGTGATGATCTATGGCTTTACCCTTTTGGGCCTGATCGAGGTGCA
The DNA here is from genome assembly GCF_048262375.1 of Roseovarius sp. Lineage (GTDB taxonomy): Bacteria > Pseudomonadota > Alphaproteobacteria > Rhodobacterales > Rhodobacteraceae > Roseovarius. The sequence goes on along the minus strand of NZ_JBLXFE010000027.1, from coordinate 7,903 downwards.
TGCGGTTTTTGCCTGCTATCCGCTGTTGGTTGCAGCCTTGTCGGGTCCTGTTCTGGGCGAGCGGGTGGGGTGGCGGCGCTGGACGGCGATTGGTGTCGGGTTCATCGGTGTGCTGACTATTCTCGCGCCGGGGGTGAGCGTGATCGACCCCAAGGCGATTGTTCCCTTTGTCGCGGCGCTGATGTTTGCGCTCTATGGCCTGCTCACGCGCTATGTGGCGCGCAGGGATACGGCGGCCACAAGTTTCTTTTGGACGGGGACGGTGGGGTCGATTGCCATGACCCTCGCCGGGATTTGGTTTTGGGAGCCGATGTCGGGTGATGCCTGGGTGTGGATGATCACGCTCTGTATCACCGGGGCGGCGGGGCATTACACGCTGATCAAATGCTATGAGGTGGCGGAGGCGAGCGCGGTGCAGCCTTTTGCCTATCTGCAGCTCTTCTTTGTCACGGGGATCGGGATTTTCATCTTTGGCGAAACGATCCGCTTGAACGTGGCCTTGGGGGGCGCGCTGGTCGTTGGGGCGGGGCTTTTTACGCTCTGGCGGCAACGCAAGGTGGGATAAGGGCGCGCGCCTCGTGCCGCGCGTTATCCGGCAGTCTTGTCCATGACCCGCCATGTCAGCGCGGCGTCGGATTGGCCTGCGAAATCCTCGGCCAAGGCGCGCATGCGGGCGTGGTGAGGGGATTTGATGCAGACCGGATCGGTCGCCGCCGGATCGCCCGCAATCGCCATCGCCTGACAGCGGCAGCCGCCGAAATCAATCGTCTTGCGATCGCAGGAGCGGCAGGGGTCCTGCATCCAGTCAGTGCCGCGAAAGGCGTTGAAGGCCGCGCCCTCGTGCCAGATATCGGCCAGAGGGCGGTCGCGGACGTTGTCGAATGTCAGCGTCTTGATGGTCTGTGCCGCGTGGCACGGCAGCACCAGACCGTCGGGGGCGACGTTGAGGCCAGTCGAGGCCCAGCCGCCCATGCAGGTCTTGGGGTAATCTGCGTGATAATCGGCGGGCACATAGTCGATGACTAGTCGCCCCTTGAGGGCTACGCGGGCCTCGGCGACGATGCGGCTGGCCTCGCGTGCCTGCGCGCGGTCGGGCATGAGCGCGCCGCGATTGAGCATCGCCCAGCCGTGGAATTGCACGGTTGCCACCTCGATCCGGCGCGCGCCCATGTCCTGCGCCATGTCAATCGCGCGGGGCAGTTGGTGCATGTTGCCCCGGTGCATGACAAAATTGAGCGTGAGCGGAAAGCCGATGGCGGCGATCCATTGGGCCACCTGCATCTTGCGGTCAAAGCCGCCCTTGTAGCCGCCGATGCGGTCGGCCATCTCGGCATCGGTGCCTTGTAGCGACAGTTGGATATGGTCGAGCCCTGCGGCATCGAGGGCGGCCAGCCGTTTTTCGGTCAGGCCAATGCCGGAAGTGATGAGGTTGGTATAAAGGCCCGCGTCACGGGCGGCCCTGACCAGTTCCTCAAGATCGCGGCGCGAGGCCGGTTCGCCGCCCGAAAGGTGCAGTTGCAGCACGCCCAGATCGGCGGCCTGTTGGAATACGGAGACCCATTCGACGGTGCTGAGTTCGGTGTCGCGCGCGGTCAGATCCACCGGGTTCGAACAATAGGGGCACGATAGCGGACAACGATGGGTCAGTTCGGCCAGCATGGCGATGGGGGGATTGGCCATGTTAGCGCACCTCCAGAAAGCGGCGCTCGGCCAGGCCTGCCAAGAACTCGGCGCTGTCGCGGGCCACATCGTCGAGCGGCGCGTTGAACGTGGCGGCGAGATCGGCGGTGAGCGCGCCAAAGCTCTGCACCCCATCCACCCGGCTGAGAATCGCGTGACCGATGGGGTCGAGCCGGACGGCGCGTTCGGGGGCGAGCAAAACCCAATCCTTGCGGACGCGGTCATAGTGCAGGCGCACGCCGCGCGGCAGGAGGGGGACGGTGTCGGGGGTCATGCCGCGCCTTTGGCGAGCAGTCCCTCGCCGGGTTGCCATGCGCCCGGCGGGATGCGGGCGGGGGTGACATATGCTGAATAGAGCGCGTCAAGCTGCGACCAGAGTACATCGGTTTTGAAGATCAGCGCTGCGGCGGCGGCATCCTGTTTCTCGGTCGTGTCGGCGTGGTCGAGCACCCATTTGAGACCAAAGGCCACATCCTTGGGCGCCTCTTTCAGGCGGTTGCGGAAATAGGCGAGGCTCGTGTCATCGGCAAAGGCGTAATTGGCCAAGAGGCCTTCGATCCGCTCGGCGTGAATCTTGGGCGCAAAGAGTTCCGTCAGCGAGGCCGCGACCGCCTCGAGCAGCGGTTTTTCGCGGACAAAGGCCACATAGGCATCGACGGCAAAGCGGGTCGCGGGCAACACGCCTTGGGCGGAGGCCACATAGTCGGGATCGAGCCCTACCGCCTGCGCGAGGTGCAGCCAGCGGCGAATCCCGCCCTCGTTCTCGGCGGTGCCGTCGTGATCCTCGATCCGCGAGCGCCAGATGCGGCGCAGATCGGCATCCTCGACCCGGCTGAGAAAGGCCGCATCCTTCATCGGGATGCGGGATTGATAATAATAGCGGTTGATGACCCAGGCGCGCACCTGATCGGGGGTGCATTGGCCACCGTGCAAGAGGTGATGGAACGGGTGGCGGTCATGATAGCGCTCTGCTCCGATCTGGCGCAGGCGGGCTTCAAAGGCGTCGCGGGAGGCGGTCATGCTGTCAGCTCCATTCCATCCTGTCCGATGATCCAGCCCGCCGATTCGGCCTCGGCGCGCTCGGGCGTGGTGGGGCGCAGGACAGGGTTCGAGTTGTTCATATGGACATAGATTTTGCGCCCGATGCCCAGATCGCGCAATGCGGCGATTGATCCCTCTGGTCCGCACATCGAGATATGGCCCATGCGCCGCCCGGTTTTCTGGCTGAGGCCCATTCTGATCATCTCGTCGTCGCGCCAGAGCGTGCCGTCAAAGAACACCATATCGGCACCGCGCAGGCGGGTGGCGAGGCGGTCGGTCACAGCGGCGCAGCCGGGGATATAAAAGATGTTGCGCCCTCCGGCCTGAAGATGCACGCCGGTGGTCTGTTCGCCCTCAAGATCGGTCTCGACGGTCTCGCCCTCCATATAGAGCGGTACCTTGCCGGGGACCGAGAAGAGCGTGGCGGTGAGGCCGGGCAACAGGGTCACGGGCTGATCGAGTGCGATGGCGACGCGCGGCACGCGGGCGGTATCTACGGCCTGCATCAAGGGATTGGCCGCCAGAACATCGTGGATTTCGCCGGTGGCATAGAGGGTGAAGGGCTGCCCTTCGCGCAGGCTGAGCAGCCCCGCGACATGGTCGATATCGCCATTCGTCAGCAGCACGCCCGTGATGGGAGTATCGCGCAGGTTGCGCGGATGCAGGGCCGGATTGGCGGCGATTTGCGCCCGAATGTCAGGCGATGCGTTAAGGATCACCCATGACGCGCCGTCCATGGTCACGGCCAATGAGGATTGGGTTGAGGCGAGGATGTCACCCGCCCGCGCGAGATTGCAATTCTCGCAGCCACAATTCCATTGTGGCAGGCCACCACCGGCCGCAGCACCCAGTATCAGAGCCTTGAACACCTGTTACCTCGTTGCGGCCGGAGGGTTATTTCAGAACAGGACGCCGTCGCCTTCTTCGGCGGGGCCGTACATATTGATCTCCATTCCGCAGTTCAGTTCACGCAGAACCGGCTTGCTCCATGCCATCGTCTATCCTCCTCTTAGATATGGTCGATAAGGTGAGTAGATATTCCGATCCTCGTTATGTCAACTTTGCCATGGTCGTAGTGACCTACGACTTTAGTGCAATCAGGGGGAGAGGGGCTTGTGTCTCGGGCTGGACCTGAGGGAGACTGGCCCCATATCTTGGCATGTAGCAGCGGGGGCCGTCGGGGTGCAGGAGAAGGATCATGATCGAGCTGTTGTTTGTGGCCTGTCTGGCGCGAGAGCCGGAAATCTGTGAAGAGCGGGCGTTTCAATATACCGACCGCACCGCGCGCGGCTGCATGGCCAGGGCGATTCCCGAGCTGAGCAAATGGGCGCAAACGCATCCGCGCTGGCGCATTGCGCGCTGGTCGTGTCAGCCTCTTGGCGGGGCGAGGACGCGGGCGTGAGGCGTATAATCATCGCGATCATCTTGGGCGGGACGCTGGCGGCGGCGCCTGTCTCTGCGGACACGGCGCATGAGGGGTATGACCTGATCTTTCACACCGGGACATTGGCGGATTTTGCGCCGGGCGATGCCCTGCATTACGAGGGTCTGACCGGCAATGAGGCCGCGCCGACCGAAGCGCAGGGCGCGCAGGTCTATGCTTTGCAGATCGAAGCGGGGGGAACCGCGCGGCTGATGCGGGTAAAGGAGACCGGGCCGCAGCCGGTTGCCGGGTTTGACGCCAGTGTTGGCAATCCGATGGCGATGTTCTTTCTGGAACGGCTGGTGCGGGATCTGGCGCAGGCCACGGGCGGCAGCACGTTCTATATCCGCAACCGGATCAAGGAATCGCTGTTGACGCCGGTGAGCATTGCCCCGGTGCAGGTGAGTTGGGCCGGAGAGCGCCATGTGGCGCAGGAGGTGGTTATGGTCCCCTTTGCAGGCGATGAAAATGCCGCGCGGCTGGGCCCGTTTGCCGAATTGCAGGTGGTGTTTGATGTCTCGCAGAATGTTCCGGGTTGGTATTATTCCATGCGGGCCGAAACGCCGGAACGCGCCGGCGGTGGGCGGTTTTTTCAGGCAACGCTGCGGTTGACGGAGGGGAGGGAGTGAGCGCGCGCGCAGCTGCGGTGTTGCTGTGCCTCGTGCCGGGTTTGGCCGCGGCGCAAACGGTGGCGGAGCAACTCAACGATTATCCCACCGAGGCGCGGGCGGATTACGTCTTTGGCTGCATGGCGGTGAATGGCAACACGCGCGAGATGCTGCGGCGGTGTTCTTGCTCTATTGATGAGATTGCGGCGATCCTGCCCTATAAGGACTATGTGTCAGCCGAGACGGTTCTGGCGCTGCGCCAAGGCAGTGGCGAACGCATGTCGATGTTCAAGGCGGGGCCGGTGAGCGAGGGCATTGTTGCCGCTCTGCGCCGAGCGCAGGCCGAAGCCGAGATCGTCTGTTTCAACTGAACCTGTCTCAGGAGGCGCTGGACTTGGGCAGCAGTTCTTCGAACATGTTGCCGTCGGTATCTTTGGCCTGAATGCGCAGGTCGGGCGTGCCATTGTCGGTATAGCTGAAGCGGAACACCGGGTCTTCGGATATGGAAATGCCTCCCGTGAGAGAAAACAGCATCTCGTCGCCCTGCCAGACGGTGAGATCCTGAATGAAATGCGCGGGCACGAATAGCTGGGTGATCTGGTCGCGTTGCAGCCCCGAGTAATTCGGATGGCGGATCATCAGCTGCGCGTCGCGGCGGCTGCCGATTTGCACCGGGGCGCTGTCGAAATGGCGCAGTCGCATTTCGCCCATATGGGCCAGCGCCACCTCTGGGTCACGCGTGGCCGGAGCCGCGCAACCGCCTGCGGCCTTGACTAAGCGTCCGTCGATATAGCTGGCGTTCTCGGTTTCGGCGACGACGCGCAGATTGGAATAGGAATTCACCCGCACCCGCGTCTCAAAGCTGAGCGGGGCCATGGCGGGGCCAAAGGTGATCTCTGCCGCGAGCGGCGCGGGGTTTTCATCGATCACGATTTTCAAGGTTGTGATCGGTCCCGCGCTCTGATCAGTCTGGGTGATCACGACAGGCACGGTGGCCGCGTCATGCGCGCGGTAGGGGGCATCGACCGAGAATATGGCGCCGGGAGAGAGTGTCTTGGCGGTGTTGAGAATGTCTGACCGCAGATACTCCCAAGTCTCACCATCCTGAAGCGGGTTCCGCAGATCTTGGGCAAGGGAAGCCGTGCCGAGCGAAAAGCTCAGGCACAGGGCAGTCAGGGCAAATCGGGTCATCGGGGCCTCCGGATCGGGCATACTCGCACCATTGGACAATACCACGGATGCCGCGCAGATTGTATCAACCTTTGGTAGCAGGCGCGCGAAGGAGCGAAGATGTTTGAGGTCATGCTGAGCCTTTGTCTGGCGACAAGCCCTGAGACCTGCGTGACACGGCTCTTGCCGGTGGGGGCGACGGAATGTGCGCAGGCCTTGGTGCGGGCCCAAGAGATTGGGCCCGATTGGGGCGATACGCTGGTGGCGGGTGCGTTCGACTGCGTGCCGCGACCCGAGAGCGGGCTGACATTCGACGAGATCGCGCCGGGTGTGCATGTGCATCGCGGGCAGGTGGCGGATGTGACGCCGGACAATCTGGGCGATGTGGCCAATATTGGATTCATCATTGGACGCGACAGCGTGGCGGTGATTGATGCGGGCGGCAGCCGCGCGGTGGGCGAGGCGGTCTATCTGGCGGTGCGAGCGGTGACGGAAAAGCCAATCTCGCATCTGATCCTGACGCATATGCATCCAGATCATGTGATGGGCGCTGCGGTGCTGGTCGAGGCCGGCGCGCAGATCATGGGTCATCGCAAGCTGGCTCAGGCAGTGGCGGCGCGGGCCGAGACCTATGAGGACAGCTTTGCCCGGCTCATGGGGCCGGGGTTCATCGGCAGCCGGGTGCCCGAGGTGGGCGCAGATGTGGAGGCAGCTTCGCAAATTGATCTGGGGGGCCGGGTTCTGGATCTGGCGGCTTGGGAAACGGCGCATAGCGAGAGCGATGTGACGGTGTTCGACCGCGAGACAGCCACGCTCTTTGCCGGGGATCTGGTGTTCGACGCGCATAGCCCGGCGCTGGATGGGTCGATTCTGGGCTGGCTCCGGGTGCTGGATCAGATTGGGGCGCCGGTGCCTGCGCGCCTCGTGCCGGGGCATGGCGGGCCGGTTCTGGGCTGGCCTGAGGGCACGGTTGATCTGCGGCGGTATCTGGAGGTTTTGCGCGACGAGACCCGCGCGGCGGTGGCCGATGGTCTGCGATTGGGCGAGGCCATCGCGCAGGTGGGACAGGGAGAGGCCGGGCGCTGGGCGCTGTTCGATCTGTTTCACCCGCGCAACGTGACGGCGGCGTTTACCGAGTTGGAATGGGAGTAGCCTGCGTCAGTCGCTGGCCCGCCGCCAGAATCTGTGCCAGCGCATAGAGCCGCTTTTCCAGCAACACCGGCGTTTCGCAGGCATAGCTCAGCGAACGGCGGCGGTCGTCGAACACGCGCACGCGCCAGTCGAGATCCTCTTCCAACTGATCGATCCGGTCAAAATCAGGGGTTTCGGCCTTGGACATGCTGGCGATTTGAGTGCGCAGCGCGTCGATTTCCTGAGCCATGCGGCCCTGATTGCGGGCGTAGCGGGTGATGCCGGTCATGATTTCGCTGCGGCGCTGGTTGAGGCGCTCGAAGACGTGCGAGAAGATCGCGGAGTAATCCTCCTTGGCCAGATCGGGGGCCGCGGCCTCTACCGCTGACTCGGCCTGATCGAGGCTGATTCGGCGCAGCGCGAGCAAGTCTGCCAGCCGGGTGGCCGCGGGAGAGACCGCTTTGGTTGTGATCTGATTCTCAGGCGGGTGAGGCCACATCACAACCGCAGAAAGTGTATCGACACGGCGCTGAATGCAGGGCCAGTCGGGATCATTCAGTCCGGCTGCGAAAACTGGAGATAATCCAGTAAAAACAATAACTAAGATGGGTATTATCGATCTCATATCATGCTCTACGACTAAGGTCTCACTGAGTTTTGCCGCAATATTGGCACATATTGTCACAGGAAGAAACAGGCTGGTTTGAGGTGGTGACCTCAGGCGCATGCGCTCTGAAGTTGCGCTCTTGGAGCTGCACGGGAGGATGGACGGAATGCGGACACGCGCTGCGGTTGCGGTTGAGGCTGGCAAGCCGATGGAGATCATGGAGGTGAACCTCGAAGGTCCGAA
>NZ_JBLXFE010000026.1:0-29911 GCF_048262375.1 Roseovarius sp. | reverse complement strand
GCCGCACGGCTGGCCGCCATGCCCAATGTGCGCCTCATGACCCGCACCACCGTGCTCGGAGCGTTCGATCATGGCATCTATGGCGCGCTTGAGCGCGTGAGCGATCACCTGCCCGTCCCCCCGGAGGGCAAGCCGCGCCAGATCCTCTGGCGCATCTATTCCGCCCGCGCCATCCTCGCCGCCGGGGCCACAGAACGCCCTATCGTGTTCGAGAATAACGACCGGCCCGGCATCATGCTGGCGGGTGCCTTGCGTGCCTATGCCAATCGCTGGGCGGCAACCCCGGCACAGGACATCGCCGTTTTCACCAACAATGACGACGGCCACCGCACCGCTATCGACCTCGCGGCCAAGGGCGTGACCGTGACCGCCGTAATCGACACCCGCCCCGACGCCCCCAAGGGTCAGGGCTATGAGGTCATCGCAGGCGGCACCGTCACCAACACCGCCGGGCGTCTTGGCCTGACCCAGATCGAGGTGACGGACGCGCGCGGCAACCGCCGTATGATCAAATGCGGCGCGCTTGGCGTCTCGGGCGGCTGGAACCCGAACGTGAGCCTCACCTGCCATCAGCGCGGTCGTCCGACATGGAACACCGATATTCACGCCTTTGTTCCCGGTGGCACCCTGCCCGAGGGCATGATTGTGGCCGGGGCCGCCAACGGCCTCTTCTCAACCCATACCGCCCTGACCTCGGGCACTGACACCGCCGCCGGCATCGCCGCCGACCTTGGACGCACCGCTTTGCGGCCTGACCTGCCAAAGGCCGAGGATGCGCCGCTGTCCATCTCTCCCTTCTGGCACGTCCAAGGTGCCAAACGGGCGTGGGTCGATCAACAGAACGACGTGACCGCCAAGGATGTCAAACTGGCGCATCAGGAAAATTTCGTCTCGGTTGAACATCTCAAACGTTACACCACCCTTGGCATGGCCACCGATCAGGGCAAGACCTCGAACATCGCCGGCATGGCGATCATGGCCGAAGTCGCGGGCAAATCCATCCCCGAGGTGGGCACCACCATGTTCCGTCCGCCTTATACCCCGACCGCCATCGGCGCGCTTGCGGGGCGCTCTCGCGGTGTGGATTTCCGCCCCACCCGCAAAACCCCCAGCCATTTCTGGGCCGAGGAACAGGGCGCCGTGTTTGTCGAGGTCGGCATGTGGCTGCGCGCGCAATGGTTCCCACAGGCGGGAGAAACCCATTGGCGTCAGAGCGTGGACCGCGAAGTCCTGCAAACCCGCCGCTCGGTCGGCATCTGCGATGTGACCACGCTGGGCAAAATCGACGTGCAAGGAACCGACGCGGCCGCCTTCCTCAACATGATCTACTGCAACGCCTTCGCCAAGCTGCCGGTGGGCCGCACCCGCTATGGCCTCATGCTGCGCGAGGATGGGATCGCCATGGACGACGGCACCGCCGCGCGTCTGGCCGAGGATCATTTCGTGGTAACAACCACCACCGCCAATGCCGTAACGGTCTATCGGCACATGGAATTCGTGCGCCAATGCCTCTGCCCCGACATGGATGTGCAACTGATCTCAACCACCGAGGCCTGGGCGCAATTCTCGGTCGCGGGCCCCAATGCCCGCAAGCTCCTGCAAAAGGTGGTGGATCCCGAATTCGACCTCTCGAACGAGGGCTTTCCCTTCATGGCCTGCGGTGAAATCACCGTCTGCGGCGGCTTGCCCGCGCGCCTCTTCCGCATCTCTTTCTCGGGCGAGCTGGCCTATGAAATCGCGGTGCCTACGCGCTACGGCGATGCCATGATCCGCCGCTTGATGGAGGCGGGGCGCGAATTCGACGTGGTGCCCTATGGCACAGAGGCGCTCGGCGTCATGCGCATCGAAAAAGGCCACGCAGCCGGCAACGAGCTGAACGGCACCACCACAGCGCTCAACCTCGGCATGGGCAAGATGGTCTCTGCCAACAAGGATTCCATCGGTGCGGTCCTGTCACGCCGTGAGGGTCTGAACACACCGGACGCGCTGCGCCTTGTCGGTCTGCGCCCGGTGGATCACAGCAAACCTGTTCCCGCCGGTTCCCACCTGATGACACGCGGCAGCCCGGTGGATGCGGCACACGATCAGGGCTACGTCACCTCGGCCTGCTATTCGCCCAATCTGGGCCATGCCGTCGCATTGGCCTTCCTCAAATCCGGGGATACGCGCATGGGCGAAACCCTGCGTCTTGTTTCGCCCCTGACCGGCATCGACCATGAGGTCGAGGTGGTTAGTGCCCATTTCGTCGATCCAGAAGGAGAGCGCCTCCGTGCATGATCTTGTCGCCATCACCCCGCTGGGGGCTATCCGTCCCCGTGTCGACAGCCACGGCCCGGTCACACTGACCGAGGTCACGGACCGCGCCTTTGCCTCCGTCGCCGCGCGCGTTGGGCATGAAACGCAGACCGCCGCCCTTGTGACGACCCTGACCGACGCCCCTGCCCCCGGCCCGGCCCGCATGGGTGGTGAATCCGTCTCCGCCTTTTGGATGGGCCCCGACCAGTGGATGATCACAGCTCCGCTCGACACCCACGAGGATCTGGCCCGACAGATCGCGGTGCAGGCCAAGGGTGCGGCCAGCATCACCGACCAGACCGGCGCATGGTGCCGCTTTGATCTCACCGGCGATGGGCTGACCGATGTCTTTGAACGGCTCACCAATGCCAATACCCGTGCCTTCACCGGCGGTGAGGCGCAGCGTGCCGCGATTGAGCACATGGGCTGCTTCCTGCTCTGCCACAACCCGCGCCATATCTCGGTGATCGGCCCCCGGTCGTCAGCCGGATCGCTGCATCATGCGCTGCTGACCGCGATACGCTCGGCGCATTAAACCACGGCTAGTGCCCGATGCGGGGCTCCTAAGGGGGATTTCGCATCGGGTAGAATTCTTGTGAATTGAGGTCTGAGTTTCAGCGGCGCGACCCGGAGCGTTGGGCTTGTGATCAAAGAGAGCTTTCCAGACATTGCCGCAGTGCGACAGGCCAAGCTCAGACCGAAGGCACGGGCAAGTTGCCCTTGACCCGCGTCAGGTTGATCCGCTGGCGATCCTCGCGCGGCGAGATACCAAAGGCATCCCGGTAGTGCCGCACTAAAACCTTGGAACTGGCATAGCCCACCGCTTCGGCAATCTGCGCCATCGTATCGTTTGAATACATCACGATCTGCCGCGCCGCCTTCATCCGCATCGCCCGATAATAACTGGTCGGGTTCTGCCCTGTCGCTCGTTTGAAACTGCGCTCCAAATGCCGAGGCGTAATTCCCAGATCCTCGGCCACTTCTGCCATTGAGACCGGAGCAGACATATGCGCCGCCATGAGATCCATCGCCCGCGCCACGATTGGCGGCAAATCCGTCTGCTTTGCTCCCGCGCCCAAGACCGGCACCATCTGCTGCACCCCCGCCTTGCGCATCATCGGATGCTGGAACCAACAGGCAACCTCGGTCGCGATTTCCGCGCCAAGGGCGGTCTCGACCATATGCAACGCCAGATCGAACGCCGCGGCCGCCCCCGAAGCAGTCACACAGCGCGGCGTGATTTCAATCACCTGATCCGACGCGGGCACGCCCGGAAACTCGGTGAGAAACGCCGCCTCGTAACACCAATGCACCGACAGGGCGACATCTGCGACCGCCCCGCTGCGCAACAGCGGAAACACCCCGCCACTGATCGCACCCAGCACCGTTCCATGCCGTGCCACCCGGCGCAAATGCGCCGGCGAGCGGGCATCCGCAAAGGCGCTGGTTGGTGCCGAGAGCAGCAAAAGGTAATCACAATCTCCGGTATCTTCCAAACTTCGGCTCGGTTCGAATGCGATTCCGGCGCTCGACATCACGCGCTCCGCGCCTTCGGCAATCAAGTCCCAAGCAAAGGTGTACTGCCCCGAGATCTCATTGGCCGCCCGCAACGGCTCTATCACCGAGGTCAGGCAAGACATTGGAAACCCGGGAAATATCAGGAACCCAATCCTGATCACGCGCTGTGGCATCTGTGACGACCTCTTGTCTGAACCTTACATGCCGCTATGTAACATTTTCCACTTGGGAAAAAATTATGCAATATGGTGAAGAGTACAACGAAAAACACAGAACAATCTGGCATTTTGAAACCACCCGGCCTAAATCTGAGAGGAAAGCAATGAGCATCATGGACGCCGCAAAATTGGTAAAACTGACTCAGGATCCTCATAAACTGCGGGATGAGCGCGAAAAAGTGCTCGAGGTCGCCATCGGCCGCGAGGTGCGCGCCTATCGCAAACAACAGAACATCACGGTCGCAGAACTGTCGACGATGACCGATCTCTCCATCGGGATGCTCTCCAAAATCGAAAACGGCAATACCTCGCCGTCGCTGACCACGCTTCAGACTCTGGCCAACGCGCTCTCGGTTCCGCTGACTGCGTTTTTCAAGGAATATGAGGAGCGCCGTGAGGCGGTCCACACCAAGGCCGGTCAGGGCGTCGAGATTGAGCGCGCCGGCACCCGCGCTGGCCATCAATACAATCTTCTGGGCCATATCGGATCAAACAGCAGCGGCGTTATCGTCGAGCCCTATCTTATCGTCCTCAACTCCGAGTCCGACACGTTCAAGGTTTTTCAGCATGACGGAATCGAGATGATCTACATGCTCGAAGGTGAAGTGGGCTATCGCCATGGCAACGAGACCTACCACCTAACCCCCGGCGACACGCTGTTTTTCGACGCCGACTCGCCGCATGGGCCGGATCAGTTGATCCGCTTCCCGATCCGCTATCTCTCCATCATCAGCTATCCGCAAAAGAGCTGACGCCGGGCGCACAACACGCAGACCCGAACGTCACCTCTTCCAAGAAAATTTAAAATTTTCTTGCCCGGAATTTTTTCAAAATTCCGATGCTCAAGCTGCGCCTCACTTCTGCAACGGCGGCTCCGTGTCCAGATCCGGCCAGACACCGGGGCTGGTCGGCAGGCCATCGTCAAACCGGCTCAGATATTCGACCATCAGCGGACGATTGGCGATAAACCCCTTATAGGTCGCCAGTTCCTCCGGCAGGTCACGCACGACCCGGTGCAACCGGCGGCCCCATTTCGGTACGCTCACCACATCCTGAAACGCGATCAGATAGCATCGAATCGGAAACAGCAGCGCATTCGAGCGCGGCAGCCGGTAAAACGTCTGCAACTCCACCCGCAAATGCTGTTTCGCACCGATGTTCTCTGGCGTCAGCGTGGTCTTTTGCACGCCCCATTTGTGATAATTCTCGGGGCTGGTATCCAAGAGTGGATTGACCGTCATCGTCCAGTTCAGCCGCCGTGCGGGCGCTCCCTGCTGCACATTGAGCAGGAATTTCAGCGCGCGCTGGAAAATCCCCATCTCATGCGCCAAGGGCACCGGCGCGTGCCATTCAAAGAAATTCATGCCGATGTCGAAATCGAGCGACCAGTCGGCCTGCGTGGTGATCATCCCCGCATCCATCCACAGCATCTCGTCGCGCTGATCGAGCACCGCATAATCGCCCTGCGTTTGCCGCGTGATATACTCCAGCGGCCCGCAAGGCAGCGTGGTTTCATCAAGAAAGGTAAAACTCAGGTCGATCCCCATCGGCTTGTTGATCCACCGCCAATGATTGCCATCCCGATGCAATTCAAAGAGGTCCGGGTAATCCTCCGACTTGCAGGTCATGATGAGTTCGAGTGTATCCCACCCCGCCAGCGTCATATGCGGCAGTGACTGACAGCGCAGCGGATCATCCGCCAGCACCAGCGCCCGGTCAGCCATCTCCGACAGGTAATGCTCGTCCACATCGAACCGCTTTTCATAGACCGACCCCGCAGGCCCGCCGCGATGCTGCTCCATGTTGACCGAATACATATAGCTGTCTTCGTGGAAGGGGAACGGAAACCGCTTGATCGCCCAGGGCGAATTGCGGAACGAATAATCGTCGCGGAACGTCTCTTTGTTGAACTGAATGGTCATCTCGCGTGCCCCCTTACCGGTCCAGAACCAGCGTCTTGCCAATGAAACGGCTGACGCAAGGCATGATTTTCTTGCCGCTGGCGTGCTCTGCATCGTCCAGCCAGTGATCGCGGTGGACGATCTCACCGTCCAACTCGACCACATCGGTCTCGCATTGGCCGCAGGCCCCGCCCCGACACAGGAACGGCGCATCAATGCCCGCCCGCTCGATAGCTTCCAGCAGGCTCTCATGCTCGGCCACCTGAATGACCACATCCGATTTGCACAGCCGCACCTCAAAAGGGACGCCGGGCTGTGGCGCAAGGAATTCCTCCGAATGCACCACCTCATCCGGCCAGCCATGCTCGGCAGCGCGGGTCTTGACCCAATTAATCATCCCTTTGGGACCGCAGACATAGATATGCGTGCCCAACGGCTGACCACTCAGCAGATCATCCAGCGGGATCGCCTGCTCCTGATCGTCGTAATAGACATGCGTCTTGTTCGGATACCGGCCCCGCAGATCGTCGACATAAGACCCGAGCGCCGCGTTGCGGCAGGCATAGTGCAATTCCCAATTGCCGTTGGATTGCTCCAACTGCGCGATCATCGCCATGAAAGGCGTGATGCCAATGCCACCGGCAAAGAACACATGCTTGCGCGCGCGCAGGTCCAACGGAAACAGATTGACAGGATAGGTGATGGTCATCGCATCGCCCACCTTGACGCGGCGATGCATAAAGAGCGAGCCACCGCGCCCCTCGTCATCGCGCCGCACTGAAATGGCATAGAGCGAGCGATCACCGGGGTCAGACATCAGCGAATAAGGGTTAAGCCGCGTGCGCCCCTCGTCATGCATTTCAACCACAGTATGCGCGCCCGCCGAAAAAGGCGGAAACTCTGCGCCATCCGGCCGGCGGAATTCGAACCGCGTCACCAATTCATTCACCGGCACTACGGCGGCGACGACCACCTCGATCTTTTCAGCCCCGGCGCGGGCTTTCTGGGGGGCGGCGCTCATGAGTACAGCTCCTGTGCGGGGGGGACGTTTCCAGGGTCTTCTGCGTCAATGCACACCCCCTGAAAGGCCGCCAGCCTGCGCGAATAGTGGTCGCGCACAAAAAGGTTCAAACCGCAATGCGAGCAGACAAAAGGATCTGTGGTCACATCCTCGGTGATCCCCTTGCAATGCACGCATTGCATCCGCCGCGCGGTCGACCCGCGATGCTCAGTCTGAATGGCGCTGTGTGGAATGCCAGCCGTCACCGCCTCATTCATCGCCTGCCCCATCAGCCCCTCGGTGCCGGCCAGATAGACCTGCAACCCCATATGCGCATCCAACAGCACCCGGCGCAGGCGCTGCACCGATGCGGCATAGCTCGGCCCGATATAGAGCTGCGCCGGACCCGCCGCGCGCAGCTTCTCCACATAGGTCTCGCCGGTCCCCTTCGGGATATAGAGGATATGCGCCTTGGCCATCAGCCCCGCATCCTGCGCAGCCAGGTCAAGCAGCGCCTCGGCCCCTTCGGCATCAGCGATCATCAGATGCGCCTTGCCCGGTCGCGGGGCCAATGTGCCATAGACCGGGCGGCTGGTGATACTCTCCGGAAACTGGAATTTCGACATCTTCGCGTCTGCTCCCTTTCGCGTCATTAGAGCCAAAGGCCCGAAGGCCAAGGGGTTACCCCTTGGCCGCGCGGATTACTTTTTCCTTGTCATAGAACGGCATTTCCTCGGCCACGCAGGAAACCTCGGTGCCATCGGAATTGCGCACGCTCATCTTGGTGCCCGGCACTGCGCAATCAACCGGCATGCGGGCGATACCCACATTATGTCCGTTGAGATTGGAATTCATCCCAAAGGTCACGACCCCTACAACCTCTCCATCCTTGAGCAGCGGCGCGCCCATGTCTGCGGGTTTCTTGCCTTCCAGCCGCACGCCGTAGATCTTGAACCGCTCACGCCCCTTGAGCGCATAGTGGTTTTCCGACCCACGGAACCCGGTTTTTCCGGGTGACACGGTGAAATCCAGCCCCAGTTCCCAGAGTGTGTCACCACACAAATCATCCTTGAACGGAAAGGTTTCTGAATTGTCGCCCGGATAGAACAACAGATAGCTCTCGGTGCGCAACAGATCGAGCGTCGAGAATTGCACCGGCACGATGCCCATATCCTTGCCCTGCTCCAGAATCTGATCCCAGATCTGAATGGCATGCCGCGCCTGACAGAAAATCTCATAGCCGCGCTCGCCGGTGTACCCGGTGCGCGAAATCATCACCGGCAGACCAAAGAGCTTGGTTTGCAGAATGCCAAAATAGGCCAGATTGCGAATCCCCGGCACATGCTTTTCCAGAAAATCCACCGCAACTGGCCCCTGCAGGGACATGTCGTGCAGATCGTCGTCAAAAATCATCGCCACGTTCTTGCCATAGGCCGCCATCGCCAGCGACTCGTGGCCCGTTCCGGTGCCATGCACGACCATCCAGTGATTGACCGAGAGCCGGTAAATAACGCAATCGTCAAGGAATTTTCCCGCGTCATTGAGCATGCAGGCATAGACCGCGCGGCCCGGCATGATCTTATCGACATTACGGGTGGTGGCGCGGTCGATCACCGCCGCCGCATGCGGCCCTACCAGATGGACTTTCTTGAGGCCAGACACATCCATCAGACCCGCTTTGGTACGCACCGCCAGATAATCGGCCTCGGCCCGTTCGTCGGTCTCGTCGTAAAACCAAGCGGTCCCCATGCCGTTCCAGTCGGTCAACTCGCCGCCGATCTCGGTATGACGCGGTGCGAGGGCAGATGTTCTGTAGATGATGGCCATGGCCGGCTCCCTGTCTGTGTTGTGTTTGACGATATTCAGACCCAAGTTTTCTCAGAAAGCAAGATTTTCATGCAACTTTTTTTCCTGAGAGGCAATTTATTGCACTCACCCTTTCAACCAAGTGCCTGTTTTTTACAAAAACTCTTCAAAACTGATGTTTCACCGCTCGCTTAAGAAGCCGCACATCTCAACCGCAGCCCGGACATTTTTTTAAATTTTGAATTGACAGATCGGTAAAAACAAACACCCAATACTCATTAAAAAAATATTCCCCTTAGGCAAAACAACGAAACGTCGCGCCAAGCCAAAAGCTGTCACGACAATGACACGGCGGCTTCGATGACGACGAGAACAACCAACATGGAGCGGAACAGCGATGTCTAATCTCACCGAAGCCGGCAGCCCCGGAAGCGGCAATCTCAAAAGAGCAATTGGCTGGAAAGACGCCTTCTGGATGGCCTCCGGCGTGCCTGCACTCGTGCTTTTCTCAATCGGGGGCATTGCCGCCACAATCGGAAGCCCGTCATGGCTCATCTGGATGTTGTCCGTGGCCTTCGGATTTATGCAAGCCTTCGTTTACGCCGAAATCGCGGGCCTGTTTCCCAACAAATCAGGGGGCGCGTCGATTTACGGGGCCTCGGCTTGGGTCCGGTATTCCAAGGTCATCGCGCCGCTCTCAGTATGGTGCAACTGGCTGGCGTGGACGCCGGTGCTCGCCATTGGCGGCGGATTGGCGGCGGGATATATCCTGACCTCCTTTTTCGGCGCGGATGCAGCCATAAACTCTTGGGAAATCACCCTATTGAACCTCGATTTCCTGAATGAGGGGCTGACACTCAGAATCAATTCCACCTCAATCGTCGGCACCGGCATCCTGCTGTGCGTCTTCGTCGCACAACACAAAGGCATTTCGCAGGCCGCAAAACTGCAAACCATCATCGGCCTGGCGGTCTTGGTTCCGCTACTGATCGTGGGTGTGGTCCCGCTGCTGACGGGGGATGTGCTCGCCGCAAACCTGACCCCCATCGTTCCCATTTCTGGCTCTTGGAATATCGAGGGCACGACCCTCTTCCTTGGCGGTTTGTTCATCGCCGCATGGTCCGCCTACGCCTTCGAAACTGCGATCTGCTACACCAGTGAGTTCCGCGATCCGCAAAGGGACACAGTGCGCGCCATTCTGGCTGCGGGCGTTGTCTGCATCGTGATCTACACGCTCGTGCCGCTCAGCTTTCAGGGGGTTCTGGGTGTCGATGGCATGTTGGAGCCGGGAATCGTTGATGGCTCAGCCGTTGGCGGTGCGATGGCAAGCATGGTGGGCGGCGGCTCGATCATTGCCAATATCATGGTCGTGATGCTGCTCCTGGCGCTGATCCTCGCGATCATGACATCCATGGCGGGGTCATCCCGGACATTGTATCAGGGTTCGGTCGATGGCTGGCTCCCCAAATTCCTGTCACGCACCAACGATCATGGCGCACCCGTTGCGGGCATGTGGACCGACCTCGGCTTCAATCTGATTCTTCTTTTGATGTCGGATTATCTCTTTGTCCTCGCCGTCTCGAACTGCTGCTATCTGGTCTTCAATTACCTCAACCTGCATTCCGGCTGGATGCACAGAATCGATCATGCCGAAGCACATCGTCCCTGGAAGGCGCCCACAATCATGCTCTGGATCGGTGGCGGACTGGCCTTTGTCAACGCGGTTCTCCTCGGGGCCGGGGCAAATGTCTGGGGTGAAGGCACGCTGCGGTCGGCCCTGATCGCCATGGCGCTGATTCTGCCGGTGTTCTGGTATCGCCATTATGTCACCGACAAGGGCAAGTTTCCCGCCACCATGCTCGAGGATCTCTCGGTTGGTAAAATGGACGACCTGTCCGTCCGCAAGGCAGGCATACTGCCTTACCTCACACTCGGTGCCGGTGTGATCGTGGTTATCATCTCGAACCAGATCTTCCATCTCTGAACACCCTAGGATGCCGCGCAATGCATGGGCCCCAGCCCATGGCGCGGCATCCTCACCTTAGCCCCCCCGAACACGCCACAATGCAAGCCCTGCGTTGCCGCTCTAGGCCGCGCGCTGAAGCCTGTTTGATGGAGCAAAAAATTGCCCTTCAGGAAATTTTTTTTCCTTGCAGTTCAAACCCGGAAGTGTCAAATTGAGTCGGGAACAGGCGCCTCTGTGCGCAATAACTTAAGTGGAGCAAACGCAAATGTGCGGGATTGTCGGACTTTTCCTGAAAGACAAAGCACTTGAACCCCAGCTTGGTAGCATGCTGACGGATATGTTGATCACCATGACGGACCGTGGGCCCGACAGCGCCGGGATTGCCATCTATGGCGCGGCGCATCCGGGCCATGCGAAACTGACCATCCAGTCAGATTCGGCAGCCAAGGATTTTGACGGGCTGGCAGACCGCCTCTCGTCCGAGATCGGCGCAACCGTCACCCTCACCCGCAAGGACACCCATGCGGTGCTGGATTTCCCCGCTGACAAGGCCGCCGAGACACGCGCCGCCCTTGACAGCATCGCCCCCGGCATCCGCGTCATGTCCGCCGGTGAAAGCATTGAGATTTATAAAGAAGTCGGCCTACCCAAAGACGTGGCCGCCCGCTTTGACATCTCCTCAATGAGCGGCAGCCACGGCATCGGTCATACCCGCATGGCCACCGAATCGGCCGTGACCACCATGGGCGCGCACCCGTTCAACACCGGGTCCGATCAGTGCCTCGTGCACAACGGCTCGCTCTCGAACCACAACTCGCTGCGCCGCAAACTGCTGCGCGAAGGCGTGCGGATCGAGACCCAGAACGACACCGAAGTGGCCGCCGCCTATCTCACTTGGAAGATGCGCGAAGGTGCAACCTTGGGTGAAGCGCTGGAAAGCTCGCTCGTTGATCTCGACGGCTTCTTCACCTTCGTTGTCGGCACCGAGGACGGCTTTGGCGTGGTGCGTGATCCCATCGCCTGCAAACCCGCCGTCATGGCCGAAACCGATCAATACGTCGCCTTTGGCAGCGAATATCGCGCGCTTGTGAACCTGCCCGGCATCGAAGACGCCCGCGTCTGGGAACCCGAGCCCGCAACCGTCTATTTCTGGAAGCACTGATATGCAGACATTTGACCTTGCAGCCGAAGGGCTGCGCAGCCTCAACGCCACTCTTCAGGCGCAAGCCACCGACACAAACCAGACCAGCTGGGATGTCGTCAACCCGCGTGGCAGCCACGCCATAGCCGTGGGCCTCGATGCGCCGATCGAAGTGCATGTCAAAGGCTCAACCGGCTATTACTGTGCCGGCATGAACAAACAGGCCACCGTGCATGTGCATGGCTCTGCAGGTCCGGGTGTGGCCGAGAATATGATGAGCGGCACCGTGATCGTTGAAGGCGACGCCAGCCAATATGCCGGTGCCACCGGCAATGGTGGAACGCTGATCATCAAGGGCAATGCCTCGTCGCGCTGCGGTATCTCGATGAAAGGCATCGACATCATCGTGCATGGCAACATCGGCCATATGTCCGCCTTCATGGCACAATCGGGCAATCTGGTTGTCTGTGGCGATGCGGGTGATGCGCTTGGCGACAGCCTTTATGAGGCGCGGCTTTTCGTGCGCGGCTCGGTAAAATCGCTGGGGGCGGATTGCATCGAAAAGGAAATGCGCTCCGAACATCTGGAAATCCTTGCCGAATTGCTGGAACGTGGCGGCTGTGATGCCCGCCCTGAAGAGTTCAAGCGCTACGGCTCGGCACGCCAACTCTACAACTTTAAACCTGACAACGCATACTGAGGGCTCAGCACATGAAAGACGAGACCCACGGCGCTCCGCGCACCATGCCGATCCAATCGGCAACCTTTTCGCAGTCGATCAATGCTGAAATCCGCCGCGCGGCGGCCACCGGCATCTACGACATTCGCGGCGGCGGCGCCAAACGCAAAGTGCCGCATTTCGACGATCTGCTGTTTCTCGGCGCGTCGATTTCACGCTACCCGCTCGAAGGCTACCGCGAGCGTTGCGACACTTCGGTGACGCTTGGCACCCGCTTTGCCAAGAACCCTATTCAGCTTGATATCCCGATCACCATCGCGGGCATGAGCTTTGGCGCGCTCTCGGGCCCGGCCAAAGAGGCTCTGGGGCGCGGCGCCACCCTTGCTGGCACCTCGACCACCACCGGCGACGGTGGCATGACCCAAGAGGAACGTGGCCATTCCAAGAAACTGATCTATCAATACCTGCCCTCACGCTATGGCATGAACCCCGACGATCTGCGTCGCGCCGATGCGATCGAAGTGGTCGTGGGTCAGGGTGCCAAACCCGGCGGCGGCGGTATGCTGCTCGGGCAGAAAATCTCGGACCGCGTCGCACAGATGCGCAACCTGCCCAAGGGCATCGACCAGCGCTCGGCTTGCCGTCACCCCGACTGGACTGGCCCGGATGATCTGGAAATCAAATTGCTGGAACTGCGCGAGATCACCGGCTGGCGGGTGCCGATCTATATCAAGGTTGGCGGCGCACGCCCCTATTTCGACACCACACTGGCGGTCAAGGCCGGGGCTGATGTGGTCGTGCTCGACGGCATGCAGGGCGGGACAGCGGCGACACAGGACGTGTTCATCGAACATGTCGGCCAGCCTATTCTTGCCTGTATCCGCGAGGCGGTGCGCGCACTTCAGGATCTGGGCATGCACCGCGAAGTGCAACTCATCGTATCAGGTGGCGTCCGCACCGGCGCAGATGTGGCCAAATGCATGGCGCTTGGCGCGGATGCGGTGGCCATCGGCACCGCCGCTCTGATCGCGCTTGGCGACAATGACCCCAAATGGGAGGCCGAGTATAACAAGCTTGGTACCACCGCAGGGGCCTATGACGACTGGCACGAGGGCAAGGATCCGACGGGCATCACCACTCAGGACCCGGAATTGATGAAACGTTTCGACCCCATCGAAGGCGGGCGGCGTCTCAACAACTACCTCAAGGTGATGACGCTCGAGGCCCAGACCATCGCCCGTGCCTGCGGCAAGAGCCACCTGCACAACCTCGAACCCGAGGACCTCTGCGCGGTGACGATGGAGGCCGCTGCCATGGCAAAGGTACCGCTCGCAGGCACCGACTGGTGGCCCGGCAAGCCCGGCACCAGCTTCTGATACCCTATCTGGCGTGGCTCTTACCGGGCCACGCCGCTCCATATTCGACAACACATGACAACAGGGACCTAGAAAATGACCAGTGATCTGGCGAAATTTGCCAAGGACAAGGGCGTAAAATACTTCATGATTTCCTACACCGACCTGTTCGGTGGACAGCGCGCCAAGCTGGTGCCGGCGCAGGCAATTGCCGATATGCAAGAGGATGGTGCCGGTTTCGCGGGCTTTGCCACTTGGCTCGATCTCACGCCCGCGCATCCTGACATGCTTGCGGTGCCCGATCCCTCTTCGGTGATTCAACTGCCGTGGCAGCGCGATGTGGCCTGGGTTGCTGCCAACTGCGTGATGGACGGCAAGGACCTGGCCCAAGCACCGCGCAACGTGCTGCGCCGGCTGATTGCCGAGGCCGCGGCCGAAGGCATGCATGTCAAAACCGGCATCGAGGCCGAATTCTTCCTGCTGACCCCCGAGGGCGATCAGGTCAGTGACCCCTACGACACCGGCGGCAAGCCCTGCTATGACCAGCAGGCCGTGATGCGCCGCTATGACGTGGTGCGCGAGATCTGTGACTACATGCTCGAACTGGGCTGGGAACCCTATCAGAACGACCACGAGGACGCGAATGGCCAGTTCGAGATGAACTGGAAATACGACGACGCGCTGGTCACCGCTGACAAGCATTCCTTCTTCAAGTTCATGACCCGGTCGATTGCCGAAAAGCACGGCTACCGCGCCACCTTCATGCCCAAACCGATCGAGGGCATGACCGGCAACGGCTGTCACGCGCATATCTCGGTCTGGGATGGTCCGGGCGACAAGGCCAAGACCAACGTGTTCGCAGGCAAGGGCGAAGGGCAAACCGGTGAAGTGGGCCTGTCAGAGCGCGGTAAGCACTTCCTCGGCGGCATCATGAAACACGCGAGCGCGCTCGCGGCAATCACCAACCCGACCGTCAACAGCTACAAGCGGATCAATGCGCCGCGCACCATTTCGGGGGCCACATGGGCACCCAATTCGGTGACATGGACCGGCAACAACCGCACCCATATGGTGCGCGTCCCCGGCCCCGGGCGGTTTGAGCTGCGCCTGCCCGACGGTGCGGTCAATCCCTACCTCTTGCAGGCGGTGATCATCGCGGCCGGTCTGTCCGGCATCCGCTCCAAGGCCGATCCGGGCAAGCGCCACGACATCGACATGTATGCCGATGGCCACAAGGTGCGCGGCGCACCCAAGCTGCCGCTCAACATGCTCGACGCGCTGCGCGAATATGACAAGGACAAGGAACTCAAGGCGACGATGGGCGATGATTTCTCAGCCGCCTACCTCAAGTTGAAACGGCAGGAATGGAATTCCTTTGTCAGCCATTTCACCAAATGGGAACGCGACAACACGCTCGACATCTGAGCGCAGTTGAAATTTCCAAAGAAACCCGCGCGCGGTGTCGCGCGGGTTTCTCTGTTGCGGATGTTACGATAAGGAAAGGGCCAATGTGGTCTGAAACCGACATTGACCCCAAATGATGAGCTGCGCGCAAGCGCTTGCGACCAAGCTCAACCCAAGACCTGTCTCACCCCCCGGACACCGGGCACCCTTGCCCCAGCTGCGTGGCCTCTTCGCGCCAATCCGGCACCTCGTTAATCAGCATATGCGCCGCCCGATTCAGCGTGGCGCGAAACCGCTCCACCACTGGTCCTTCCATGCGCTCTTCGCGCAAAGCCGCGTCAAAGGTCTCCAACCACATGGTCACATCGGCCTGCCGGATCGGCACATGCGCATGAATTTCGCGCAAGTCCATATGCCCGAACCGTTCCCGGTAATAGGCGCGCCCCCCCAGAAATCCCGACAGGAATTCAAACTGCGTCTGCCGCGTATGCTCCAGCCCGTGACCCCGAAAATGCAGGCGGTGCAGCGCATAAACCGCAGGGTCACGCTCCATCCGGTCGTAAAAGGATCGGACCAGATCGCGCAGGCGCTCTTCGCCGCCAATATCCTCAAGGGCTGTACTCATAACCCCCAATCTCCCTGCATTTCAGCCCATGCGCCTTGATGGAAATCAAGAGCGCGGCTTGGTTTTTTGCGGATCATAATGGGCAAAGGGCACAACTACCGCAGGCAACCGCTTTTGCAGCCCGTCGAGCTTGCCAATTTCCACCTTTGTGCCCACCGTATGATGCGCCACATCGACCCGCGCCAGCGCGATATTCTTGCCCAAAAGCGGCGAGCGCATCGAGGAAGTCACCTCGCCTACCTGTGCGCGCCCGATATGTACCGGATCACCATGGCCCACGCCCACATTGCTCTCGATATCGAGCCCCACCAGCACCCGCGATGGATGCTCCTTGCGCCGGATGAGGGCGTCCCGCCCGATGAAATCGTCTGGTTTCGACTTGAGCGGCACGGTAAACCCGATCCCCGCCTCAAAGGGGTCGGTCTGGTCGCTGAAATCATACCCGGCAAAGATAAGCCCCGCCTCGATCCGCACCATATCCAGCGCCTCAAGACCCATGGGCGTCAGCCCATGATCCTTGCCTGCTGCCCAGACCGCATCGAACACCTCCACCGCATGTTTGGGATGACAGAAAATCTCGTATCCCAACTCGCCCGTATAACCCGTGCGCGACACCACCACAGGGATTCCGTCGTGATCGCAAATCCGCGCGGGCGTGAACCGGAACCAGCCCAGCTCTTCAAACTTGGGCTGATGCGGCGCGGTCCAGATCACCTTTTTCAAGAGATCGCGGCTTTCCGGCCCCTGCACGGCGATATTGTGCTGCATATCGGTCGAGGACCGCACCAAGACTTTCAGCCCCAGCTCCTCTGCCGTCTCACGCAGCCACTCGCCGCCATAATCACTGCCGCCGATCCAGCGGAAATTGTCCTGCCCAAGACGGAACACCGTGCCATCATCAATCATCCCGCCATGCGGATAGCACATCGCGGTATAAACCACGCCACCCACCGGCAGTTTCTTGATGTCGCGGGTAAAGACATACTGACACAGCGCCTCACTGTCCGGTCCGGTGATCTCGAACTTGCGCAGCGCGCTGAGGTCCAGCACCACCGATTTCTGGCGACAGGCGTGATATTCCGCAATCGGCCCGGCGCTCGACATGGCACTGGCCAGCCAGAAGCCGTTATATTCGATGAAATTCTCGGTGAACCGCGCGAAACACGGGTGAAATCCTGTCTGTTTGGTCATTTTAGGCTCCGCATCGGGGGTGGGCCGATAGGCCACCGATCTTTGAAAGGTTTCCTTGCCACTGTAGGTGCGCACATGGATATCCGTGGGGTTCCAGCCATTCGCGGCGGTGGTGTCATCCGGACAGGCCGAACTCACGCACACCAGATCCGTCAAGGCGCGAAGCAGCACATAGTCGCCGGGCCGCGTCCAGGGCTCGTCGGTATACATCACCCCATGTGCATCAATGCCGGTGTTGAAAAAGAAATTGATCGCCATCCAGCCCGCGCGCGCCGTCACCCCATGCGGCGCAAGCGCGGCGTTGAAGTTGTCCGAACAGTTGATGTGACCGGGATAGCCGATATCGTCGTAATATTTCGCGGCGCAGGCCAACGCAAAGGCGTCATGCCGCCCGACCGTATCCTGCACCACTTCAACCAGCGGCAACATTTCCTGATCATAGTATTTCGCATGCAGACCCGGCATCGGATAGGCATGGCCCATCAGCGTGCGCGTCGTGGTCACATCCAGCGCGTGCTCGATCCCCTTATCCAGCTTGCGCGCGGCAAAACACTGGAAATCCGTGCATTGCCGCCCGTCCACATCGAGGATCTGGATATAGTCGCCTGCCTTGACGAAATAGGCCTCAGCGGTGGCCGAATGTACCCGCAAATCCGTCACCGGATCAGCCAGCGGATCTGGCAACTCAAACCGTGCCGCAGACTTCAGCACCGCGCGTTTGACAAGAACGGTGAGCGGTGTCGCGGTATCCTGCGCTTCGAAATCCATGATCCCACCGGGGGCCGCGATCACCACCACCCCATTCCGCCGCGCGGTGAACTCCACCTCATCCCCCGCCGGGCTGCTGGCCTCGAACACATCCACCGACCGCGCCCGCGCCAGATCAATCCCCCGCGCCGCAAGTCCCATCCGCAAACCACGCAAGGAAGTCTCCGCCCCGGCAAGCAACGCCTTCAGTCCGCGCGCGTCGCCATTCCCTGCCTCGCCGAGAATACCCGTATCAAGCGCCCCATCTGTCCCGGCGGCCACAATCTCGCAGCGCTGCCCGCCTTCGGTATTCTGCACCGTCAGGCGATCCCCGGCCTCAATACGAATGAGGATTGCACCTGCGCCCTCGACCACATAGCGTTCGGTTCCAGGCGGCAGGGAAAACACCCGTGGCTCAACAATGACACTGGGCCGGGGTGGCCCGGCCTGAACCTCGGGATAGCGCGCTTCCAACACCTCGGACCTCCTAATTTCTCCGCAAGTTATTTGCATAAGCGGAATATTTATTTAACAATAAGAATAACTGAACTTGCACAATCCGGCAACCTGAAACCGGTCTCCAAACCCTGAATCTCAGCCCCGAACAGAGGACCCTCGGCCGAATGACCGCATTGATATTGGGGCTGGTGGCGGCCCTCGCTTGGGGCACCCATGATGTTTGCGTGCGTTATGTCAGCCAGAGTAGCGGAATTTTCGCGCCTTTGGTGTGGGTTCTGGCCTTTGGTCTCGTGATCGTGAGCCCGATCAGCGCCTATGCGGGGTTTCAAACGTCCCAAGGCGGCGACATTGGCCTCGCCCTGCTCGCCGGCGTTTTCTTCGGCATCGGCGGAACCGCACTCTACCGCGCCTTTGCCATCGGCCCGGTGCGGCTGGTGGCGCCGGTCATCGGCGCCTATCCGATTCTCTCGGTGGGCTGGGCCAGTCTCAACGGCGCGCCGGCCACCGCGCTTGAATGGGCGATGGTGGGGCTCATCATCTGTGGCGTGGCCTATATCGCCCAGAGCGACTCTGGCCATGATCACGACCCGCGCCCCAGCCCGCTTCCCGCCATCACATGGTCGGTCTTGGCTGCGGCATCCTTTGCGTTGACCTTTGCCATCGGCCACAAAGCCACGGCCACAGGCGGCGAATTGCTGCTCCTCGCGCCCACCCGCGCCGCCGCCCTCGCGGTGGTGCTGGGTTTTGCGCTGCTCATGCGCGCGCCCCTTGCCCTCACCCGTCGCCACGCGCCGCTTCTGGCGCTGATGGGCACGCTTGATGCGTTGGCCATCGGCTGCGTGATCGGCGCAGGCCAGACGGCGCGGCCCGAATTTGCCGCCATCGGCGCCTCGACCTTTGGCGTGATCACCGTGCTCTTTGCCGCCATCTTCCTGCGTGAACACTTGCGCGGCACGCAATGGCTGGCGGTGCTGGGCGTCTTTACCGCCATCGGCATATTAGGCGGCGGGCACTAACCCCCGCCTCTCATCGTTCTTCAAATACTCAAAGAATCTCAGCCCTCGGCAATCAAGAGCGCCGCCGCCAGAAACTTGCGCCCGTCATCGAACACCGGCGGCTTTTCGCCCCGCCAGCGTGCGCAGATCGGCCGCTCAGGCCGCGCACCCATCAGCAACCGCCGCAGCGCCTGATCGCTCTCGGCGGCGATGGCGCGATAGCGTTTGCGCATGTTGTCATGGAACGTATCCCGGTGCAGCGCCTCCATCCGCAAATGAAACAGCGATGACCGGCTGCGCGGCTTGAACACGATCGCGCTCACCGCTTCAGAGGCGCTTCTCCAACCGCTCAGCGCCCGCTTTTGCAGCCGCTCCGCCCGCACGCCCTGCCCCGCATCCCGCGCCAGAACCGCCAGATTGGCAAGGCTGGTGGCCCGCCGCAGATCGGTTGCGCCCAAAAACAGCCGCGCCACCCATCCGGCCCACCGCAACAATCGCCCCGCTGCAGCCCGGTCGCCCGCCATATAGGCCGCGCACCCCGCCTCGGTCAGTCGCTCCCAGACCAGATCGGCCCGCGACCAGCCCGCATCGCGCGCCACCCGCATTTCCGTATCGCCGCGCTCAAAGCCCCAGATACGCGGCGCGAACATGTTCATTTCCACGTAGCTCATGGGCAGGGCCCTCCATTGCGGTGTTTCCGGTTTCCAGGACATAGGCATGATGCGCCAGTTCAAGGGCCAGTTCGGCATTCTGCTCCACCAGCACGACCGACAGCCCCTGCGCGTTGATCTCCTCGATGATCCGCGCGATTTCCTCGACGATCACAGGGGCCAGCCCCATCGACGGCTCATCCATCAGCAAAAGGCGCGGCTTGGACATGAGCGCGCGGCCAATCGCCAGCATCTGTTGCTCTCCGCCCGACATGGTTTGCGCCCGCTGCACCCGCCGCTCACGCAGACGCGGAAAGCGGTCATAGACCTGTTCCAGATCGCGCTCGACCTCCGGCTTGTCGCGCCGCAGAAAGGCCCCGGTGCGCAAGTTCTCTTCCACCGTCATCTCCTTGAAGATGCGCCGCCCCTCGGGCACATGGGCGATGCCATGCGCCACCACCTTATGCGCGGGCAGATGGTCAATCCGCTTGCCTTCGAACAGGATTTCGCCCGCCACAATCGGGATCATTCCCGACATCGCGCGCAGCGTCGTGGTCTTGCCCGCGCCATTGCCACCGATGATCGTGACGATCTTGCCCTCGGGCACGGCAATGGAAATGTCGCGGATCGCGTTGATCTTGCCATAGTTCACGGCAATCTTGCGCATCTCAAGCAACATGGCGCGCGCCCCCCAGATAGGCCTCGATCACCGCCGGATGATGCCGGATTTCCGCCGGCCCCCCCTCGGCCAGAAACTTACCGAAACTCATGCAGGTGATCGTGTCGCACAGCCCCATGATCGCCTGCATATCATGCTCGACCAAGAGAATGGTGATCCCATCCGCCTTGAGACGGCGCATAAGCTCCATCATCTGCCGGGTTTCCTCGGGGTTCATGCCAGTGAACGGCTCATCGAGCAGCATCACATCCGGATGGCTGGCATAGGCCACCGCCAGCCCGAGTGCGCGCTGATGGCCGTGCGACAAATCTCCGGCACGTTCATCAACCAGATCGCTCAGACCAAAGAACTCCAACGCCTCACGCGCCCGCGCCTCGGCCCCGCGTCGATCCTCGCGATCCCAACCGACAATGGCGGCAAAGATATTGGGGCGAAACGGCATATGCGTGCCCACCAGTGCGTTCTCCAACACGCTGAGTTCGGCAAAGAGCGTCGAGTGTTGGAATGTCCGCACTACACCGCGCCGCGCCACCTCATGCATCTTGAGTCCGGATATATCCTCACCCCGCAAGAGGATCTGACCAGACGTCGGCGTATAGAACCCCGAGATCATGTTGAACGTGGTCGTCTTGCCCGCGCCATTGGGGCCGATCAGCCCGTGGATACTGCCATGGGCCACCTTGAACGACAGGCCGTCCACCGCCAGCAAGCCACCAAAGCGCATGGTCAATCCGCGCATCTCGAGAAAATCGGTCATGCCTCTGCCTTTCTGTCGGATTTAGCCGTGGGTTTGCGCGGCAGAAACTTCTGAACAATGCTCTCCAACCCATTGGGAAGAAAGAGAATAGACAGGATCATGATCGCCCCGTAAATCAATGGCCGCGCCTGCTCGAACCCCAGTTCGCGCAGCACGATCTCATTGAGCACAGTCAACAGAACACAGCCCAGAATGGGTCCGTAAAAGGTCGATGTGCCGCCCACAATGGCCCATGTCAGCACAAAAACCATCACCTCGATGTCAAAGGAATTGGGGTTCACCGTGCCCACATAATGCGCCTGCAACGCCCCCGCGACCCCGGCAAACCCGGACGCAATGGCAAAGGCCAGCGTTCTGTAGGCGCGCAGATTGACGCCCGAGGCCTCTGCCAGCTTGTCCTGCCAATGCACCGCATGAAAAGTCAGGCCCACAGGCGATTTTTCGATCCGCCACAGCACCCACAGGCAAACCGCCACAATCACCCCGGAAAAATAATAGTAGGAAACCGGCTCAAAGAAATCAAAGCGGTAAAACCCCAGCGAGAAATCCGGCATCGGATCAATCCCTGAAATCCCCCGTACGCCACCGAACGGCTCGCGGAACCGCTTCCATATCAGGCGGATGATCTCTCCTGCGGCAAACGACCCGATGAGAAAGTAAAACCCCTTCATCCGAAACAGCGGAAAGGACAAGAGCACCGCCAACAGCGCCGCCGTGATCCCGCCAAGGAACATCGCCACCGGCACCGCAATGCCCAATTCCTTGGTCATCAGCGCCGAGGCATAGGCCCCCACCCCCATGATCACCACATGCCCGAGCGACCATTCACCCGTCAAAGTCAGCAACCTGTAGGACGTGACCAACAGGATATTGATCATCAGAAAGACCAGAATTTCCTGCTGAGAAAAGCTCAGACCATACGGCAGGGCAATCAGCGCCACGGCGCCGAGAATGAATATCAACGGCTTAAGCACGATCCGCACTCCCGAACAATCCTGTGGGTTTGACGATCAGCACAACCAGCATCAGCATGAGACCCACGATATCGGCCAGCACCCCATCCGAGAATGTAGTGACGAAGGTGTGGACAAAGGCATAGACCACCGAGGCGATAATCGCCCCTTCCAGTGATCCGACCCCGCCCACGATGATCACGATGAACGCGGTCACGATAACCGAATGACCCATATGCGGATTGACCGATACAAGGGGTGCCGTCAGCGCGCCCGCCACCCCGGCCAAGGCCGCGCCGATAAACATCGCAATCCGTGCGGTCTGCGTAATGGAAATCCCCTGCAACGCCGCCGCTTCCGGGTCCTGCGCCGAGGCGCGCAGCGCCCAGCCAAACCGCGTCCGCTTTAGGAAATACCACAGCGCACTCAGCAACACGACCGCCGCCACGATCACATAGAGCCGCGCCACCGGCAGACCCACCTTATCGGATATGCGCCAGACCTCTTGCGTGACCGGGGGAATATGCTCCATCCGCACGCCAAACCCCATCACCGCCAGCGATTGCAGGATCATCAGAAATCCGATCGAGGCCACCAATCCGCCCAAGGGATTGTCCTTGAGTGGCCGAAACAGCCCCCATTCCATCAACAGCCCCAGCATCCCCACAAAGAGCATGCCAATCGGCACCGCAACAAAGAACGGCAGATGCATGTCGGCATAGAGCGCCACCACCGCATAGGCACCGGCCATGAACAATTCGCCATGTGCGAAATTGACCACGCCCATTACGCCAAAGATCAGCACGAGACCGACCGCGACCAGAGAAATATAGCTTGCTGCATAGACGGCGTTCAGGCCAGTCTGCGCCAGGAGTTCCATCATCGGAATGCTCGAATTTAGAGAGAAGAAGAAACAGCGCCCGCGTCCCGGGCGCTGTCCATGCCCGGATCCTAGCCGCGCTGATCCCACATCTGGCCATAGGCCGACATATGCTTGATCAAGAGATCGCCATGCCGGCTGTACCATTCGGGAATAGAGCGGAACTCCTTGATCACGGCCTTGCCGTTCTCGATTGCCACAACCGGCCAGTCACCCACCAGCGCGTTGTTGATGCCAAAGAGCTCCTCACCCCACCATTCGGCCTCGCCAAAGGCATGCTTGCCGGGACCATCCTGCATCGCCGCGATCACCGCCTCGGGATCGGCAGAGCCTGCCTTTTCCGCCGCCGCTTTCCACAGATCCATGATCGAGGCATATTCCCAGCTCACAGCCCCCCATTGACCGGGGTGCCGCTTGTTGTATTCGGCATAGAACCCGTTGGGATCTTCAAAATTCACGGTTTCTGCATTCAGCGCCGGATCGTCGAAATCCGGGAACTGGAAAATGAACCCCTCCATGAATTCCTTAGAGGTCTTGGCGATCATTTGATCATAGAAATCTGCTGTGCAACTGATGATCTGCCCGCCAAAGTTCTGTTGGAACAACTGCTCAGCAATCGGATGCACATAATCCGAATAGCAGGTGTCCAGACAGATGATGTCGGGGTTCTTGGCCAAGAGTCGCGTCACCACCGGCGCGAAATCCGTGGTAGCGGGGTCAAACAGCAGCGGCTCGTCCAGCATCTCGATGCCCGCAGCCTCGAACGCCGCCAGATAGGTCGCCACCGACGGCAGGCCAAGCGCATCATCCTGCGCGCACATGACCGCCGTTTTCAGCTCGGGCTTGTTCTGCGCCAGCCACTCAACACCGGTCACGTTATAGATCGGATGCACCTCTGCGGGTGCCAACAGCGTCTTGGTATCGGGCGAGAGGTCAGACGGCAGCAGCGTCGAAAAGAGCATGCCCGTGCGTTCCGCCACCGGCTGCACACCGGGCCATGTGTCACCGCCCAGCATCATGATAAAGCTCACGCCATCCTCACGAATGAGTTTGGTCGCACCTGTCCGGGCCTTGGCCGGGTCATATTCATTGTCATAAGACACGAATTCAACCGGATGCGCGCCGTCTGCCAGCAGGATGCCGCCAGCGGCATTGACCCGCTCAGCCCAGATTTCACAGCCGTCGAGACCGGGTTTACCCCAAGCTGCCACAGCCCCTGTCAGCGGTGCAAGAAAGCCGATCTTGATCGGTTCGCCCGCCGCCAGCGCCATTTTCGGCAGGCCGAGCGCCGCAGTCGCGGCTGCCGATGTTTTTAGAAAGGTTCGACGTGTGAACCCCGAAGCAATATATTTGGAAAGCATGCGTTCCTCCAACTGTTGGCGCCACGCGCCATCCGCGCAGCAGAGCGTAGCCAAGAGCGACCTCTTCTGGTTCATTTCCAATCCGAAACACTATACCAGTTTCCGAAATTGGTTTGGCCGACGAGAGAAAGCTAGCAAAGCGATTTGCAACTCACAAGAAAATTTGTTTCTTAGAGTTATAATTAAACACTTCACCCTAGCCAAATCTTTCAATTTGCACAGAATTTTAGCAAGATCAGCATGCGGGCACAGCTCGAATACGGGCCTCAGCCCCGTAAAACTGGTCCGGTAATGGGGATAAATTGGTCCGCTGCCCGTACCGCCCGGCTTGTGAAGACCTTTCTTTCGGCCTAGATTTCCGGCCAACGGACATTGCGCCAGATGGAGAATATCAGATCATGGCCAGCCAGACCTCTAGCACCACGGCGCAGCTTGTCACCAACCATTCGGTCGGCGCGACGGTGCAGGTGGTCATCGACAGCCTGTTCGCCCGAATCAAATCCGAAGAATATCCCGAAGGCGCGCGCCTGCCCTCAGAGCGCACGTTATCCACGGAACTTGGCGTCGCCCGCAACACCGTGCGCGACGCGCTGGATGTGCTGGAATCCCGCCAGATCATCCGTCGGCGCGCCGGGTCTGGCAGCTTTGTCA
This sequence comes from Roseovarius sp., assembly GCF_048262375.1. Lineage (GTDB taxonomy): Bacteria > Pseudomonadota > Alphaproteobacteria > Rhodobacterales > Rhodobacteraceae > Roseovarius. The sequence continues at coordinate 4,680 of NZ_JBLXFE010000026.1, read as the reverse complement.
CCTACAAGAACGAACTCAACCGCACCGAAAACCGCAGCGCCTTGGCGGAAAACACCAGCCCCCTCGACCATCTTGTCGTGCGCGGCATCCTTGAACCGGAAATGATTCGCCTCGCGGTCATCAATATGACCCCGCGCGACATCATGGAGCTTGACGATATTCTCACCCGAATGGAGGCGATCAGCACCGATGCCCCCGAATTCGTCCGCCGCGAGGAAGAATTCTATCGCAAGATTGCCGCGGGCACAGGCAATCCGCTGCTGGCGTCCTGCTATGATCTGGCGATCGAGGCCTGCTTGCAGACCCACCGCTCCACCATGATGCGGCGGCATCTGACGCCCAAACGTATCGAGGATTATCAAAAACGCTATAATGCACTCTTCAATGCGATTTCCTCGCGCGATGTCGAAACCGCAGTGGAATACATCAAGCTGCACCTCATCGAGGAACAAAAAACCCTGTTGCAAGAGGACTGAGGCGCTTTAGGTCGCCGCGATCAACCGCGCCTCAAGACAGGCCTTGCCCGCCCCCTGCCCATGCCTCTGATGCCAAAGCTGGCCAAGCTCTGCCATTTCCGCACGCAACAGCGGCTCATGCCGCGCGAGCCAATCGGGGATCGACCCGAAATCGACAATCCGCGCCTTGCCGCCCCGGATCTGCACCACCGGCCAATCCCCGATCAGCGTATGGTCGAGGCCAAACATATCCTGCCCCCACCATTGCGCAGGCCCAAAGGCATGGTTGACCTCGCCCAACTGCCGCATCGCTGCCAGCACTGAAACCGAATTGACCGTGCCCGCCCGCTCGACCGCCGACTGCCAGATATCCAGAATCGCGGCATATTCCCAACTGACCGCCGTCCAACTGCCGGGAAAGCGCGCGTTATATTCCTCATAGAACGCCTGCGGTTGGTTAAAAAAGAACGCCTTTTCCGCCAGCAGAGGGTCGTCAAAATCCGGGAATTGGAACAGGAACCCTTCCATGAAATCCGGCGATGTCAGGGCGATCAACTGCTCATAACTGTCTGCGGTACAACTCAAAATCTGGCCTGCATAGCCCTGAAGGTAAGCATATTCTGTCATCGCATGAACCATCGGCGTATAGCTCGTGCACCAGCACAGCATATCCGGCGCATGGGCCAGCATCGGGGCCACCACCTCAGGGGCCGAGGCCGCGCCCGGATCATAGCGAATTTCCTCGACGATCTCGATACCCACCGCCTTGAACGCCGCGCGATAAGCGGCCAGCGCGGGCAGACCAAGCGCATCGGTCTGCGCACAAAGCGCCACGGTGCGGATCTCTGGCCGGTGCTTTGCAATCCATTCGACCGCCGTCACCGTGTAGATGGGCAGCGATTCGCCCGGCGCGATGAGATAAGGCGTGTCCGGTGACAGGTCGCTCGTCAGCAACGATGAGGTCAGCACCTTCTGCCCCATCAGATAATCGCGGACCTCCGCAAACGAATCGCCCCCCAACATCATCACCAGCGCCGCATCATGCGTTTGCACCAGATGCCGCGCGCCGCTCAATGCCTCAGCCCCGTCATATCCGCAGTCAAACGCCTCAAGCCGCACCGGAAACCGCTGACCGCCCATCAGCACGCCGCCCGCCCGGTTGAGCCAATCCACCCATATCCGGCAGCCGTTCAGGCCCGGCAACCCCCACGATTCGACCGGCCCGCTCAGCGGGGCCAGAAACCCTATGGTCAATGTCTTGCGCATGCCCACCGAAAACCGAGGCAGGGCGCTTCTGATCGCCAGACGTTGTGCAAAACTGGTATTGGACATGGCTGATTTCTAGCACGTTCTCGCCCCTGCGCCAGTCGGTTCATGGGAAAATATTATTCTTAGAGAGAAAATTTATTGACAACAGGTCTAGCGCGGCCTCAGTCTGGCATGGACCAAAGGCACCAATACTTGAATATTGGTCCATACCAACCTGGAGGGCTACATGACCAGAAAACGAATTGCGATCATCGGCGCGGGTCCATCGGGGCTTGCTCAATTGCGGGCTTTTCAATCCGCCGCCGCCCAAGGCACCGAGATCCCCGAGATCGTCTGCTTCGAAAAACAGGACAACTGGGGCGGCTTGTGGAATTACACATGGCGCACCGGCCTTGATGAATACGGCGAGCCGGTGCATGGCTCGATGTATCGCTACCTGTGGTCGAATGGCCCCAAGGAAGGTCTTGAATTCGCCGATTACTCCTTTGAGGAACATTTCGGCAAGCAAATCGCCTCTTACCCGCCCCGCGCCGTGCTCTTCGACTATATCGAAGGCCGCGTGAAAAAGGCCGGCGTACGCGATCTCATCCGCTTTTCCACCGCCGTCCGCTGGGTCGAAAAGGACGGGGATAAATTCAACGTCACCGTCTGCCACCTCCCCGAGGATCACACCTATACCGAATCCTTCGATCACGTCATCGTCTGCTCGGGCCATTTCAGCACGCCCAACGTGCCCTATTTCCCCGGCTTCGAGAATTTCAAGGGCCGCGTCCTGCATGCCCATGATTTCCGCGACGCACTGGAATTCAAGGACAAGGACATCCTCATCGTCGGCACCAGCTATTCCGCCGAAGACATCGGCTCGCAATGCTGGAAGTACGGCTGCAAATCCGTGACTGTCAGCCATCGCACCTCGCCCATGGGCTATAACTGGCCCGACAACTGGCAAGAGGTGCCGCTCCTGCAAAAGGTCGAGGGCAACACCGCCTATTTCAAGGATGGCACCAGCAAGGATGTGGATGCGGTGATCCTGTGCACCGGCTACAAGCACCACTTCCCCTTCCTGCCCGATGATCTGCGCCTCAAGACCGCCAATCGCCTCGCCACCGCCGACCTCTACAAGGGCGTGACCTTTGTGCGCGAACCAGCGCTCTTTTACGTCGGCATGCAGGACCAGTGGTTCACCTTCAACATGTTCGACGCGCAGGCTTGGTGGGTGCGCGATGTGATCATGGACCGCATCGCCCTGCCCGACCGCGCCACGATGGAGGCGGACGTCGCCGACCGTGTCGCGCGTGAGGATGCCGGTCAGGATGACTATGACGCGATCTGGTATCAGGGCGATTACGTCAAGGAACTGATCGACGAAACCGACTATCCCAGCTTTGACGTCGAAGGGGCCTGCTTGGCGTTCAAGGAATGGAAAGGCCACAAGAAGAAAGACATCATGGGCTTTCGCAACAACGCCTACAAATCTGTCATCACCGGCACCATGGCGCCCATGCACCATACGCCTTGGAAAGACGCGCTCGACGACAGTCTCGAAGTTTACCTCCAGAACTGACTTTCCCTACCTGAGGTGGGCGGCTCCGTGCTGCCCACCCTTTTTTTCCGGATCAAGGTCGGCGTTGTGCCAAAGGGCTTGATCTTGCGCGCTGCGCGGCGCATGCACGGGGCCATGCCTCACCCCTGCCCTCATCCCGATTGCCTCTGATGCCGATTGCCCTCGACAGCCTCGCGGCGCTCTTTGATCTGCCCTTTGACGAGGTGATCGACGTCCGGTCCCCCGCCGAATTCGCCGAGGATCACATCCCCGGTGCGCTCAACCTGCCCGCGCTCTCGAACGAAGAACGCGCCCGCGTTGGCACCATTTATGTGCAACAGGACCGCTTTCTCGCCCGCAAGATCGGCGCGGCATTGGTGGCCCGCAACGCCGCCGCTCACCTTGAGGGCCCGCTTGCGGATCGTCACGGCGGCTGGCGTCCCCTCGTCTATTGCTGGCGCGGCGGTCAACGCTCGGGCTCCTTCACCGTCATTCTCCAACAAATCGGCTGGAAGGCCGACACCATTCAGGGCGGTTATCAGGCCTATCGCCGCCTCGTGGCCCGCGCCCTCTACGAAGAGGATTTTCCGGCCCCCGTCCGGCTGATCGACGGCGGCACCGGAACCGGCAAGACCCATCTGCTCGCGCATCTCGCGGCACAGGGCGCGCAGGTGATCGACCTTGAACGCTTGGCCGCGCATCGCGGCTCGGTCTTTGGCCCCGTTGTGGGCGGGCAGCCGTCGCAGAAATCGTTTGAGAGCGCGCTCGCCGCCCAGATGGCGCGGCTCGATCCCGCCCGCCCGGTTTATATCGAGGCCGAAAGCACCCGAATTGGCCGCATCACCCTGCCCCCCATACTGACCCGCGCCATGCGCACCGCCCCGGTGATCCGTCTCGAGGTGCCATTGGCCGCCCGTGTGACCAATCTCTGCGCCGATTACACCGATTTGATAAGCGATCCCGTCCGGCTCGACGCGATTTTGACGCGGCTGGTGCAGTATCACGGCCATGAACAGGTTGACCACTGGCGCGCCCTCGCCGCTGCTGGCGACTATCCGGCCCTCGCGGCCCAGTTGATCGAGACCCATTACGATCCGCGCTACATCCGAAAACCCCGCCCAGAAGGCATCAGGCCACTCGGGCTGCCCGATCTGTCGGAGACAACGCTGAGAGCGGCGGCGCAGGAGTTGATCAAGAGCGAGTAGGGCTGGTCTGAGGCAGACTTTGGGCATGTGCGGTAAGTCGTGCTGCGCCCGCCCGCCGGGTGGGCGCAGCACCTTTTTCGGCTGGCACTTTATGCCAGCCACACCCTCCGCGCTCTCAATCACACGAACCGTTGCAAAAGCGCCCGCCCGAGGGGGCGGTCGGGCGCTGCGCGGCGGGCTTCGCCCTTGATCCCGCGCGGGGGGGCAC
>NZ_JBLXFE010000025.1:0-35657 GCF_048262375.1 Roseovarius sp. | reverse complement strand
GGCGCGGGTGTGGATCAGTTCGTGTTCTCCGCGTTCTTCGATGGCGAGGCCGATATCATCACCGATTTCGAGGATGGCATCGACGGCTTCTTTATCCGCATCAACAATCCGGACACTGGTGAGGCCAACATCACCAACGGTGGCAACGGGCTTGCGGGTTTTGTGGCGGCCTTGGGGATTATTGATACGATTGCGGGCGCGCAGCTCAATGTGAATGGCAATACGGTGCTGGTTGAGGGCATTGCTGCGGCGAACCTGACGGTGGATGATTTCCAGTTCCTGTGAGTGGTGTCCTGTCTCAGTCACGGCGGATTTTCCTTTAACTTTTCGTAAATGCCGCACGGCAGCCATAATTCGTTAAACTCACGGCAGTCTTGCCGAGGCACTCTGTTTTTTGCGTGGGGACGCGGGAAACGGGTGGATGAGGATGCCAGTCAAACTGAGGCATGTCGGGACGAGTCATGCGATGAATTTTGAAGTCGCGCGTTCGGCAGTGGCGATTACAGCCTTGCCGGATGGAGGCTTTGTGGTGGCAGATTACAGCGCTGGCCTGAGCCGGGTGGTGCGGGTCGGACCAACCGGACCCGTGCTGGAGAGCCACTGGTTCCACGAGGAAAATACGCGCGCGGCGTTTAATGTTATCGGCATGCCGGGCGCGTTGCCGCCTGCTCTGGTGCAGGATCTGCTGGCGGGCTGGGATGCCGGTGCGCGCAGCGGCACGCTTGGGTTTCTTGGTGAGGGCGGGCTTTATCCGCAGGCGGTAAACCTTTTGGCTGTGCGGCTGGCGGGGCAGGATTATCTGATTGCTGCGGCCAAGAACGGGCAGGGGCTGTCGGTATTTGATCTTGGGACCGGGCAGACCGGGCAGGCGGTCGCGTCGCAGGCGGATACGGCGGAGCTTTACTTGCGTCAGGTTGCGGATTTGGCCTTGGTCGAGATTGCCGGGGAGGTACATGTTTTTGCCGCATCGGCGCGTGAGCAGGGCATCACGGGCCTGCGGCTGACGGAGGGTGGTGGGTTGATGCCTGTCGCCGGCCTTGGACGTGACGACAGCCTGCCCGTGCAGACGATCACGGCGCTTGTGCCTGCAGAGGTCGCGGGGCGTCAGTTCTTGATTGTGGCGGCGGCGGATAGTGCGAGCCTGACAGTGTTGCGTGTCAGCGCGGGGGGCGCGCTCGGGGTTGTGGACCACGTCATTGACGGGCTTTTGACACGGTTTGACGGGGTGTCGCAGCTTGAGGTGGTTACCGATGATGGCCACGTCTTTGTTCTGGCGGCGGGCCGGGATGCAGGGCTGAGCCTGTTCCGGCTGACGGCTGAAGGGCGGTTGTTGCATCTGGATACTTTGGCCGATGCCACGGCCTTTGCGCTGGATGGGGTCTCCGGGCTGGCGGCGCAGATGCGCGCAGGGGGCATCGACGTTCTGGTGACAGCGGCGGGGGAGGCGGGATTGAGCCTCTTTCGGGTTGATCTGGGGTCCCTGGGGGTCGTGACGCGCGCGGCTCTGGCGCGGGTCGAGGGGACGAGTGGAAACGATATGCTGTCCCTGAGTGGAGGTAACGGCCTGTTGGACGGTGGTGCGGGAGAGGATGTGCTGAGCGACGGCAGCGGGCGCGATACCCTGATCGGAGGGGCCGGGGCGGATATCTTTGTGCTGATGGCTGACGGTCAGCGCGATGTTATCGCCGATTTCACGCTGGGTGAGGACCGGCTTGATCTCTCGCTCTGGCCGATGCTGCGCACTATCGGGCAAATCGACTTTGCCCCAACGCTACAGGGGGCGGTGCTTGGCTTCGGGGCGCAAGAACTGGAGGTACGCAGCAGCGGTGGCGCCGGTTTCGAGATGACGGATTTGCCCGCCATGTTGTCACCGTTGCTGTCGCATTTCGATATTGAGCTTGGACCATTGCAGGTGGCCGAGCCCTTGCCGCCGCCGAGTGTTCAACCGCCGCCGCCCCCTCCTGTTGTCTCGCGCGAAGCTGGTCCTGTCGGGTTGGTGGGGGGCGAGGCGCCTGATCTGCTCGAAGGGGGAGATTACGACGATGCTCTGGGGGGCAATGGCGGCAATGACACACTGCGTGGCCATGCGGGCGACGATCGGTTGGCAGGGGGCGCTGGTGACGACCTGATTGAGGGGGGGCCGGGGCAGGACAATATCGGAGGCGGCTTCGGCGCAGACAGGCTGATCGGGCAGGCGGGTCATGACACTATCGGTGGCGGGCAGGGCGATGATGTTCTCAGCGGTGGCGACGGTCACGACGTGATGAGCGGCGGACCCGGCAATGACCTGCTGGAAGGCGAGGCGGGCGATGATCGACTGGCCGGAAGTTTTGACAGTGACACGGTGCTTGGCGGTGCCGGGGATGATGTGATCGGCGGCGGTCCGGGGCGCGATCGTCTGGAGGGGGAGACGGGCAACGATCAGATTGGCGGGGGCGAAGGTAACGATACGGTGCTGGGTGGCGGCGGCGATGATTTTCTGGCCGGGGGCGGGCGCGATGATCTGCTGGATGGGGGGATCGGGCGCGACACGCTGAATGGCGGTGCCGGAGATGATACGATGCGCGGGGGACCGGAGGCCGATATTTTTGTGTTCAACGATTTCACCGCAGAAGAGCGGGACGTGATCGTCGATTTCCAGACCGCAGAGGACCGTTTGCGATTGGCCGGCGTCGAGGGGCAGGGCCTGATCGGGCGTTTTCAGGCGCTGGATGTCTTTGACGCGGCTGGTGGCGCGGTGCTGCGGTATGCCGATCACGAGATCCTGTTGGAGAACGTGGCGGCCAGCAGCCTGTCGTTGGATGATTTCATCTTCCTGTGAGGCGTCCCAAACCCGGAAAGGCCCGGTTCAACAGCCCGGTCCATCTGGTGCCGTGAAATCCGTCGTGCGGATTAACGGTATAGCCGAGGGTTGTGAAATCCACCGCGTAGATTTGCTGGATGGTGCGCAGGGTGTCGGGGGTTATGAAATTGTCATAGTTGAAATTCATCTCACTCACCTCGCGCGCCGATAGATTGCCGAGATACCCTTTGACTGGGGTTCTGGGCAGGTTGGTCCGGTTCATGATACGTGGCGTGTAAAGAAGGCCGCGTTTGCGGGCGACCTGCGCCATTTCTTGGTCGAGGCGTTCGACATGGACCACATAATCATAGCGGATGCCTTCGGCCTTGTAGAAGGGCAGCACCTGCGTATCCCAATGCCCGTTGATGGCGTTTTCAGGGCGGGGGCGGGTGGCGTGCAGATGCTTGATGGTGTCGAGGAACTGCTCGAAGGAAATGCTGTTGTCCGCGATATCCGCGCCGGTTCGGGCGCAATAAAGATCGTGCAGTTCCTTTGCGAAAGGTTCCAGATCTGACCGGGTCAGCAACTGTCTGTTGCGATAGATGCAGAACTTGTTGAAATAGGCGCTGATGATGCGTGTCGCGGGATGCCGCGCGAGGATGACAGACCGATAGGTGGGATCGCAGAGAGCTTGGGCGCATCCGCGAAAGGGCGCGCTCTGGGTGTGAAAGTACTGTTTGCTGGCCGGACGCGTTGGCATGTTATCCGCGAGGAAATTGAACAAGGTGGTGCAAGCCGCCTTTTGCGACCAGAAAAACACGGTCTTGCTGTCATCATGAATGTATCCGCGCCAGCCCATGTGATCCTGCAGTACCTACTTTCTCTCTGGTAGTTGGCTTAAAGCGCCGAGGGGGGCTTGGCAACGTTGCGCAGGGGTTTTTGCGCCTTGTGTCACGCCATGCGTGGCTCTAGGGTGCAGCCGACCTGATGATGAGGCAGTTGATCAGTATGAAGAAGCGCCTTTTTCTGCATGTGGGCATGCCGAAATGTGCGACGACGACGATTCAGGCCTATCTGGCAGAGCATGTTCATGATCTGGCCGAGCGTGGGTTTCATTATGAGTTTGCGCCCGGTGAACGTATCCCCGAACAGGGCAATGCCACGCATCTGGCCAATGCCATGATTGAGGGGGACGCCGCGCGCGTGAAATCGCTGCTCGATTTCTTTTTGCGACCCGACGGCGACGTGATCCTGAGTTCGGAATATCTCTTTGGGGTTTCGCGGGGCGCCGTTGCCAGCGCCATGGTCGAGCGTATGCGACAAGCCGGCTTTGAGGTCAGCGTGATCTGCTACTTTCGGCGACAGGATTTGTGGATTGAATCGGATTATAAACAGCATGTCAAAAGCAGTGCCGACTGGCGGCGGGGCATAGCCGCCTTATTGGCGTTGCGTGTTGAAAAACAGGTGCTGAATTACAATGCGATGCTGATGAACTGGGTTCGAAGTGTTGGGCGCGACAATGTCATTGCCGTTCCTTTGCGGCCCGAGCAGCAGCCAGAGTATGCGGTGCGCCGGTTTCTGGAGGCGTTGGGTATCTCGGATATGTTGCCCCAAGATGCCGCGTCCCCACGGGCCCATAATGTCAGCCCGCCAACCGGATTGATCGAGCCCGCGCGCTATCTCAAGCGGGCCATGCTGGATCAGGGGGTGTCACCCGTTCTTGTCAGTCAGGAAACGGACCGGTTCTTTGCGCTGGCCCCAGGGGTGGTTCGCGTGCCGAGGCGTCGGTTTCTAATGCCGATCCTTCGACGGCAGCGTCTTTTGCAGCAGTGTGAAACCTCAAATGCCGCCTTGGCGCGCAATTTTCTGAACGGGGTTGCGCCCTTTGATATGACACCCGATTATGACGAGGCCAGTGAAACCCCGTTGGGGGCCGAGGCGGCGGCCATTCTGGCAGCCTACCATGTTCATGGGCACAAGGCCCTGCATACCCGCAGCCGCTTGCGCCAGGGGCTTGGCGCTGTCAAGCGGGCGGTGATGCGACCGCGTGTCAGAAATTGATGATGTCGCGGTGGTAGCGCCGCAACAGCAAAAGACCGAGCGCAAGCGCTATGCCCGACGTGGCGAATATGAATGCCGGTGAGGCATATGTGGCGTCATAGGTGCTGTAAATGCCTTTGCGGACCAGACCGATGGGGTGGATCAACGGATTCCACCACATCCAGTCGCGATAGGGTAGCGGCACGGTGTCGTAGAGAAAAATCACGCCGGAAATGAGGAAAAGTGGCCTGTTCAGGATCGCCCAAGCCCGTTCCCAGATCGGAAAGACCGACAGCAGGAAACAATTGAGCGTGCCAACGCCCGCCGCAAGCGCAAATGCCAAGCTGTAGCCCAGGGCGATGGCGCGCAGGTCGATGATGACATTGACGTCATAAACGATCACGATGAGCGGAAAGAGGACGACGCCAATCATGATGTGGGTGAGCGCATTCAGGATAAAGCGGGCGAAGAGCGCATCCATGTAGGTCACGCCGGGATAGAACAGCAGTTGTTTTGAGAACCTCAGCGCCACCGACAATTTGTTACTGACGTCCATATAGGCCATGAACGGCAATATTCCCGAGGCAAAGAACAGCGGAAAATTGGTGCCCAGGCTCGGGCTCTTGAAGGCCAGAGAAAACAGGAGGGTCATCAGCATGATGCCCGCCACCGGTTCGAGGATCGCCCAAAGATAGCCCAAGGCCGAGCGGCCATAGGTCGAGGACATCTCGCGCAGGATCAGTGCGACGACCGTCTGAACGGTGCCTGTGCGCTTGCGCGGCATGGCTGGAGGGAGGGCTATATTTGTCATCTTGATGGATGGTGTATCACCGTGTCCTTTGATAGAAAATCCCCAACCGGCGTATCGGGTCGGACAGAAGCAAAGTGAAGAGCAAGATTTGACTCAGACCAACTCTCCTGTAGAAAAAGTGGCTGCGACCCCCAAAAAAGGGACTGGGCCTGAAAAGCTTTCGGGGCCGAACGTGGTTCAGGCTGCTGCGGTGTCAGCGTCCATGCGCCCCCCCGCAAGATCGGCGGGCATGCGCGCGCGTCATGTGGGTATCGCGTTCAGCTTTGTGCTTTGGGTGATATTGCCGTTGGGTCTGTCGGTCTGGTATCTCTACGCCGTTGCGCGCGATCAATACGCAAGCCATATCGGATTTTCGGTGCGTACCGAAGAGATCGGATCGGCGATTGAGCTGTTGGGCGGAATCACCGAGCTGTCGGGGTCCAGTTCTTCGGATACCGATATCCTCTATGAGTTCATCCAGAGCCCGCAGATAGTGCGCTCGGTCAACGATCAGCTCAACATGGCGCGCATTTATCAGCGGCCCGGCGACCCGGTCTTCACTCTTGGGGAGGATACGCGGATCGAGGCCCTGTCGAGTTACTGGCAGCGCATGGTCAAGATTTTTTATGACCGCAGCAGCGGATTGGTTGAGGTTCGGGTGCTGGCGTTCGAGCCCGAAGATGCCAAAGCCATTGCCGAAGTCGTCTTTCGCGAAAGCAGCGACATGATCAACGAGCTGTCAGCGATCGCGCGGGCGGATGCCATGCGCTATGCAGAGGAAGAATTGTCGCGAGCCGAAGAGCGGCTTTTGCTTTCCAATCGGTCGCTCACAAGTTTTCGCAATCGCACCCAGATCGTCGATCCCGCAGCGGACGTTCAGGGCCAGATGGGGCTGTTGAATTCACTGAATGCGCAGATGGCAGAAGCCCAGATCGAGCTTGAACTCTTGCTCGACAATTCCGCCGAGAGCGATCCACGGGTGGCGCAGGCCAATCGCAAGATTGCCGCCGTGCAAAAACTGATCGACGAAGAGCGGTCCAGTTTCGGTGGTGCGTCCGGGGTTTCGGGCGTCACCCAGTATTCAGAGCTGCTCGAAGAGTATCAAGCGTTGCAACTGGGGCTGCAATTTGCCGAGAAAAGCTATCTGTCTGCATTGGCAGCGCGCGATGTCGCCTTGGCCGAGGCGCAACGGCAATCGCGCTATCTTGCCACCCATATTCCCCCGACGCTGGCGGAGACTGCGGAATACCCCCGTCGTCTGATGCTCTTGAGCATGATTTCGGGTTTCCTGCTGTTGTCGTGGTCGATCCTGGTGATGGTCTATTATTCCTTGCGTGATCGGCGCTGAGCGGACGGATCCGATGATTGAGATACGCAACCTGTGCAAGACCTTTGTCCTGAATGGGCGGCGCAAAGTGGTGGCGGATAACATCTCGGCGATATTTCCCGCCCGCACTGCGGTTGCCATTCTGGGACGAAATGGGGCGGGCAAGTCGAGCCTGCTCAAAATGCTGGCCGGGTCCATGGACCCAGACAGCGGCAAGGTGCTCAGCACGGGCACGATTTCTTGGCCTGTCGGCTTTTCCGGCAGTTTCCACCCCGAGATGACCGGACTTCAGAATGTGCGATTCATTGCGCGCGTTTATGGGGTGGATACCGAAGAGCTTGCGGATTTTGTCGCGGATTTCGCGGAATTGGGGCAGCATTTCAACCTGCCGGTTCGGACCTATTCCTCGGGCATGAAATCACGTTTGGCGTTTGGTGTGTCGATGGGCATTCATTTTGACACTTACCTCGTGGATGAGGTGACAGCCGTCGGGGATGCCGCGTTTCGAGATAAGTCAGAGATGCTGTTTGCAGATCGGGTCAAGCGCAGTGGCGCGATCATGGTGACGCATGGGTTGGCGCAGGTCAAACGGCTTTGTGATCACGCGGCCGTGCTCGAAAATGGTCAGTTTTTCTTTTACACCGATGTGCAGGATGCCATTGCGCACCATCAGGCCCTGATGAAAGTGGAAATGGCAGACACGGACTGAGAGGGAATGACGTGGCCTTGCGTGCGAGATGCTGCAAAGCCAGAAACCCCGGTTTGCGGATGTCAGGCTTCGGTATCGCGGGGCACTCTGGCCCGGTTGTCAAACCCGAATTGTGCCAGCAGGGCCTCGTTCTGAGGGCGGAACTGTTCTTCGAGCCAAGCGATGCGTTCGGGGCTGCGGCCCATGTCAGGCTGTTGGGTGTGGTGAAAGGCGTTGAGGAAAATCTGTCGGATGTCCTCATCTGCACAGGCCAGATCAAGCATTGCCGCAGCAATGATGTCACAGTCCTGCATCCGCAGCGAAGGATTGGTTTCGTGCAAGGGCACGTCCCAGTTCATGCCCGTGGGATGCCCAAGCAATTCATCGAGGATTGGCTGAATGTTGCGGTGGTTGCCCAGAATGATCGGCAGGACGGGAAACAATTTGCTCCAGTTGGTCAGGTAGGCCGCTGGTCTCATAGTGTCGATCCGGCGTTTGGCAAAGGTCTCAAAGGTGCGCCCGCCATAGGGTTTACGCTCGGCCAGAAACGTGTCGAAATATTGCTTCATGAATTGCGAATAGTCGCCAAAGACGAAATCGCTGAAGGGGCGCAAGAAGGCCAGAAGTTGCACATCGATCCCGGCTTTGGCCGTTATCTGTGACAGGGCGGCGCCGCGCTTGGAGAGCGAGTAGAGATCCTCATGGCTGAGAACTACGGTTTGCACCCCATCTGCAAACATGGCGCTGACCTGATCAGCCGTGATCTCAGCGAGATCGGCGGCATTGCCCGGATGCGATCCGGTCGGAGCGGGATAGCAGATACCGTGCTGCAACAGCGCCTCTGTATTCTGCATCATAACGCGCTGAAGGTAGGTGGAGCCACATTTGGGCGAACCGATATGCAGGATAATCTTTTGCGTCATGAAATTGAATTCTAGGTCCGTGGTAAGTGCGAGGCAAGCCGATTGGCCAGACTGTCGATCATATCCTCAGGGTGACTGCCCAGAGCGCGCAGGTCGATATCGCGGTCAGGTTGTGTCACGGGGGCTGCGCGCCAGGAGGCGCTGAGCGCGTCGGCCAGATCAGGCGCGGTTGCCGGAACCGACAGGATCGCGGGGCTGAGACGGCTTAGATCCTTGGGGCCAAAGCCGTTGGTGACGACCCGCACACCTGCGGCGGCCATTTCCAGAGGGGGGTGACTGGGATGGGGCGAATACATCAGCGACAGCCCCAGATCAACGGTGCCGAGATAGTCGGGGTACTCTTCCCATGCCAGTTTGCCCAAGCTCTTGAGCATGATACCGCCCGGCAGGGTGACATCGCAGTGTAGCTGACCGATGGACACCACATCGATATCATCCGGGCCAAGCCCTTCTTGTACGACAAAGCGGGCCAACGCTTCGATTGCGGTGGCATACATGTTGCGCGGCACATCCGGTCGCCCATATAGCGCCAAGCGACGCGGCGCATCGCCGGGGGCCGCCCGCGCCACATGGCTATAGCGATCAAGGTCGATCGAAGGATGAAAGGCAAGCGCGTCCTTGCTGGCAAAGCCAAACCCCTGATCCGCGAACCAGTCGCGCAGCAGCGTGGTGTTGAAGACCGGCTCGAAGTCAAAGTCATAGCTGGTCATGGCGTCGGCGAATTCCGGGCCCCAAGCGTAGAAATGCGGTTCGTAATCCTGAATGAGATAGAGAAACCGCGATTGGGTCATGGTGTGGCGGCGGATCAGCTTTTCGGCGACATGCGCGCTCCACCAAGCGGTGGCCATGAACATATCCTGGGGATTGAGTGGCAGGGTTTTGCTCTGAACGCCGCATTGCAGGCTGATACGCTCTGCCGTTGCCTGCATGTCATGCGATTTGCCTAATCGACCCAGCACAAAGCTGCGCGAGGTTCCGGGCGACGAGAGCGGCAGGTCGGTGGCGATGAAGCGCACATGATAGCCGCGCGCGGCCAGACCGATGCCGATGTCGAGCGCTGTGGCGATTCCGGCAAAGATTTCGGTCGGATTGAGCGTCGGAACGAGAATGTTCAGCGTGGGATGGGCGGCTGTGAACTCGGGAACAAAGCGCGGTTCTTTGCGCAGATCAATGATGGCCTCGTGTTTGATCGGAGGCCCGTCCCGTTTCTGTCCGGCGTTGGGCGGTTTGGGGGACATGCCCGGAGACAAGGAAAAGAGCCGCGTGTCAAACTCGTTGATCGACGTATTCAGGCCGGGGCCAAAGGCCTCGCGCAGGGTCCAGACCGTGCGCCCGGCACTGACCACGGCAAATCCCGCCGCGATCCGCGCCAGTCCGGTGTGCCCCTGAACGGCCAGCAGCCCCGAGTCGACCAGATGCGCGCCCATGCCGCGCATCCGCCGCAGATAGGGATGCAACGGGGCTGGTTTGGCCTCGCCATGTTTGAGACGCCCGTCGGCCACAGCATCACAGAGCCGGTTGTAGGTTGATTGCCCGAGGTAACGCGCCAGCGCATAGGCCGTGGCCTCTTTGCGCAGCCACATGGCGTCGGGGCATTTCAATCGTGCGCGCGTGGGCTGACGGCGATCAATGGCGCCCATCACGTTTCTGTCGTGCTGGCGGTAATCGACAAGGGGCGCGTCGATCAGATGGACGCCGCCGGTCGCTGTCGCCAAAAGCCCGAGCCAGAGGTCGTGATAGAAATGCACGCCGCTCTGCGACGGAAATGGCAGCGCCAGCCGCACCAGTCGGGGACGCATGAGCACGGTCATGCCAGTGATATTGTTGCGATAAAGCAGTCCGCGCAGACCGGGATTGCGCTTGCGCCGCTCAAATCCGAACATGGAATTTTGCAAGACCGTCTTGCCATCCGGTCCCACGAGGCGCGCATCGCTATGCACGAGATCAGCGCCGCTGGCCGCCAGCGCAGCCACACCTTTTTCCAGCCGGTCCGGATGCCAGATGTCATCCTGATCACAGAGCGCGATCAGGGCCGCGTCATCGTCCATCCCCTCGGCGGCGATCAGGCGCAGGGTCTCGCTCAATCCGGCCTCAAAGGCACGCACGGCATCCATGGTGACATCGCTGGGTACAAGGCAGAAAGGCACGCGCGCCGCTGTCAACATCTCTGACACCAGCGCGTCAGAGCAGGTATCTGCTATGACGGCAATCACACGGTGGGGTGCATGGGTTTGATCCGCGATGGATCGGATCTGTGCCTCCAGATAATCAGGCTCTGGCCGGAAGACGGCCATTATGATGAAAATGCAAGGGGACATCATATCCAGAGTGATCGCGATACCGCCTGTCGTCTAACGGAGCGCATGTAACAATGCAAGCAGCCGCCATTTTGTTTGGCGTAGCATGCGTGACGGTGGCGGAGCGGTCTGCCCTATTCCACTGTCACGGATTTGGCGAGGTTTCTGGGTTGGTCCACGTCGGTGCCTTTGGCAATTGCGGTGTGGTAGGCGAGGAGCTGTGCAGGCAGGGCGTAGAGGATTGGGGTCAGGATGGGGTCGGTTTCGGGCATGGCGATGGTTTGCCAGACGCCATCGCCGGCCTCGGCGACACCGCGCGCGTCCGAGACAAGCAAAATGCGGCCACCACGGGCCATGACCTCTTGCATGTTGGATACGGTTTTGTCGAAGAGCGTGTCACAGGGGGCCATGACGATCACCGGCATGGTTTCGTCGATCAGCGCGATTGGGCCGTGCTTGAGCTCGCCCGAGGCATAGGCCTCGGCATGGATATAGCTGATTTCCTTGAGCTTCAGCGCGCCTTCGAGCGCCAGCGGATACATGCGGCCACGCCCCAGAAAGAGCGCGCTGGGCGCTGTTGCGAGTTGGCGTGCGATGCTCTGGATCTGTGTGTTGCAGCCCATCGCAATGTTGAGCGTGGCGGGCAGGGCGCGCAGCCCGGACAAGAGATCGGTCAACCGGTCGGGTTCGATTTGGCCGCGGTCTCGCGCCGCCTTGAGCGCCAGCAACAAGAGCACGGTAAGTTGGCAGGTAAAGGCCTTGGTCGAGGCCACGCCGATCTCGGCCCCGGCATGGATCGGCAGCGCCAGATCGCTCTCGCGTGCGATCGAGCTTTCGGGGACATTGACCACCGACAGGATATGCGCCGCGCGCCCCTGCATGTAGCGCAGCGCCGCCAGCGTATCGGCGGTTTCGCCCGACTGGCTGACAAAGAGCGCCACGGTGCCGGGGCTGACCGGGGGCTCGCGATAGCGGAACTCTGAGGCGATATCGACCTCGACCGGCAGGTGCGCCAATTGCTCGAGCCAGTATTTGGCGGTGAGGCAGGCGTAATAGGCCGTGCCGCAGGCCACGAGGGTCAGCCGCTCGACATGGGCGAAATCCGGAAGCCCCTCGGGCAGAGTAATGCGGGTGCCATCGCTGCTGAGGTAATGGCCCAGTCCTGCGCCGATCACCGAGGGTTGCTCGGCGATTTCCTTGGCCATGAAATGCCGGTGCCCGGCCTTGTCAACGCGGGCGGTCTCGACCTCGATGGTCTTGACGGCACGGTTGGCCAGATGACCCTGCGCGTCGGTAATGCTGAGGCTGTGGCGCGTCACCACGGCGATATCGCCCTCTTCCAGATAGGTGATGCGGTCGGTCATCGGCGCCAGCGCAATGGCATCTGAGCCCACAAACATCTCGCCCTCGCCATGGCCCACGGCGAGCGGGCTGCCCTTGCGCGCGGCAACCAAAAGATCCGGCTCGCCGTCAAACAGGAAGCAGAGCGCATAAGCGCCTTCGAGCCGGGCGATGGTGGCTTGGGCGGCCTCGACAGGCCCCATGCCGCGGGTCATGTGGTAATGCGCCAAAAGCGCTACGGTCTCGGTGTCGGTCTCGGTCTCGTGGGCGATTCCAGCGGCGGCCAGTTCGGTGCGCAGGGCGCGGAAGTTTTCAATGATGCCGTTGTGCACGACCGCCACCGGGCCAGAACGGTGCGGATGGGCATTGGCCTCAGTCGGTGCGCCATGCGTGGCCCAGCGGGTGTGGCCGATTCCGGCCTTGCCCGCCAGCGGTTGATGTACCAGCAGATCGGCGAGGTTGACCAGCTTGCCCACCGCGCGGCGGCGGTCCAGGCGACCGTCGTTTACCGTGGCGATCCCGGCGCTGTCATAGCCGCGATATTCCAGTCGCTTGAGCGCCTCCACCAAGAGCGGCGCTGCCTCGTGATTTCCAAGAACCCCAACGATCCCACACATCAGTCTGCCCCTTTGTCGCGTTTCAATGCCTTGGCTTTTAAAAGATCAAAAAGCTTGCGCGCCCTTCCGGGTTTGTCCACCTGCGGCGCGCGCGCAATCGCAAGCGCGTCAGGGGCCACATTGCGGGTGATCACCGATCCAGACCCGGTCATAGCCCCGTCGCCAAGCGTGACAGGGGCCACCAGCATGGTGTTTGAGCCGACAAAGACCCGCGCGCCGATCACGGTCGTATGTTTGCTGACGCCATCGTAATTGCAGGTGATGGTGCCTGCGCCGATATTGCTCTCGTCACCGATGCTGGCATCCCCGATATAGCTGAGGTGATTGACCTTGGCCCCCTCGCCGATCAGCGCATTCTTGACCTCGACAAAATTGCCGATGCGGGCGTGTTCGGACAGTTCGGTGCCGGGGCGCAGCCGGGCATAGGGGCCAACCACCGCGCCGCGCGCCACATGACAGCCCTCCAGATGCGAGAAGGCGCGGATATGTGCGCCGGTTTCGATGGTCACTCCGGGGCCAAAGACCACATAGGGCTCGACCATGCAATCGCGGCCAAGCCATGTGTCATAGGCGAAATGCACGGTCTCGGGCGCGGTGAGGGTGACGCCGGTCTCAAGCGCCTCGGCGCGTTTGCGCGCCTGAAATGCGGCCTCGGCCTGCGCCAGTTCGGCGCGGGAATTGATTCCCATCGTCTCGGCCTCATGGCAGGTAACGGCGGTGGCCGACAGCCCCTGCGCCCGCGCCAGCCCGACGATGTCTGTGAGATAATATTCGCCCGCCGCATTGGCATTGCCAACCTGCGCTATGAGTTCGAAGAGCAGCGCGCAGGGGGCCATGATGACGCCGCTGTTGCACAGTGTGATGGCGCGCTCGTCCTCGGTCGCATCCTTGAATTCCACGATCCGCAACAGGGTTTCGCCGTCAGTCACCAAACGCCCGTAGCGGCCCGGATCGGCGGCCTCAAACCCCAGTACGACAATGTCGTGACTGGCCCGTGCGGCCTGCATCCGCGCCAGCGTTTCGGGCTGAATAAAGGGCGTGTCGCCGTAGAGTACCAAGGCATCGCCGGAATATTTTGTAAGTAAGGGCGCTGCCTGTGCCACCGCATGGGCAGTGCCCAACTGTTCGGTCTGAAGCACGATCTGTGCCGCCTCGTCAAAGTCGAGGGCGGCCTTGCGCACGGCTTCGGCACCATGGCCTGCAACAACGATGACATGATCCGGGTCCAGCGTCGCACCGGCCTGCATCGCATGCCCGAGCATCGGAGCCCCAGCGATTGCATGCAGCACTTTCGGCAACTCGGAGTTCATCCGTGTCCCCTGACCGGCCGCCAGTATGATCAGTGCTGTCGACATTCGCTGTCCCTTTTATCCCACGTCTGCCCGTTTTATCTGGTTGCGGCACAGGTGCAAGGGTTGGGGCCATGAGGCGAATTATTTCCTCGCATTTGCTGACAATTTTAACCTTTCCTTCACGCCAGCGCGGTGGCGTAGATTTGCTGCAACCCATTGCAGCGCAAGGCGGTGAGGAAACTGAGAGAAACCGAATTTCGGAAATGGATGACGCTACTCGCAGCGGGGACGCTTCTCGTGGGGATTATTCGGCCCTTGATGGGGATTTAAGCCCCAAAAAGAAAGACCCTGCGGAGCGCCAACTCCGCAGGGTCACGTTTTCGGTGAGGACACTGAAAACCGATTTTCGGATGCCCTGTTTACATCCCAATTCTTACCAAAAAGTAAAGCTGCGCCTGTGTCCCAAGCAAAACGCCGCCCCGGGGGGGGGGCGGCGTTTGTCGTATCCGTCCGGAAGCAGGCTTTAGAAGCCCAGACCGGCGTATTTGTTCTTGAACTTGGACACACGGCCACCGGCATCCATCAGACGCGAGCTGCCGCCGGTCCAGGCGGGGTGCACCGAGGGGTCGATGTCGAGCGACAGGGTGTCGCCCTCTTTGCCATAGGTCGAACGCATCTGGACAATGGTGCCGTCGGTCATCTTGACGTCGATGACGTGGTAATCCGGGTGAATTTCTTTTTTCATCGTACCACTCCTTACGCGGATGCGCCCGACAGGGCCTTGTAATTGGTGACCTCGGCGATGCGTGCCGATTTGCCACGACGCGAGCGCAGGTAATACAGCTTGGCGCGACGCACACGACCACGGCGCACAACCTCGATGTTGTCGATATTGGTCGAATAGAGCGGGAACATACGTTCCACACCTTCGCCAAAGGAAATCTTGCGGACAGTGAACGACCCGGCAATACCTTTGCCGTTCTTGCGGCTGATGCACACGCCTTCAAAGTTCTGAACGCGGCTGCGGGTGCCTTCGGTCACTTTATAGCCGACACGGATCGTGTCACCGGCTTTGAAATCGGGAATGGTCTTCCCGAGCGAGGCGATCTGTTCCGCCTCAATCTGAGCGATAATATCCATCGCTTCTCTCCTGATTTGCTTGCGGTTTTTCCGCAAAGATGTCTCGCGTCCTCAGAGCTCTTGGTCTTCTTCCGGGTCCGCAGATGCGCCCGCCAGAGATCAGGTCGTCCTTGTGTGTGATCTGTTTGCCGGGGCTGCCACAGGCGACCGAAGAAAGTCTGGCGGGCCATATAGCCAAAAACAAACAGGCCCAGAGCCGCAAAGCGATTCCAAGCAAGGCGGTGTATAGGCGCAAGCGCGGGGCGGATCAAGCCTTGTCAGGAGCGGCTTTGCGGTGTTTTTCCCACATATCCGGGCGGCGCGCGGCGGTCAGGCGTTCGGACATCTCGCGCCGCCATTCCGCCACCTTGGCGTGATCGCCCGAGGTCAGCACCTCGGGGATCGGGCGGCCCATCCATTCGGCGGGGCGGGTGTATTGCGGGTGTTCCAGCAGGCCGTTTGAGTGGCTTTCTTCTTGCGTGCTCTCGGCATTGCCCAGAACCCCAGGCAAGAGGCGCACGGTGGCATCGACCATGGCCTGCGCCGCGATTTCACCGCCGGTCATCACGAAGTCGCCCAAAGAGACCTCGGTGATGCCATAATGTTCGATTACCCGCTCATCCAGCCCTTCGAACCGGCCACAAATCAGTGTGACACCGGGGCGTTGTGACAGGTCCTGCGCCATGGCCTGATCAAACCGACGGCCACGCGGGCTGAGATAAATCAGCGGCCAGCCGGGTGGGGTGCCTGCCATCGCCTCGTCAATCGCGCGACCCATCACATCGGCGCGGATCACCATGCCTGCGCCGCCTCCGGCGGGAGTGTCATCGACATTGCGGTGCTTGCCCTCGCCATAGGCGCGCAGGTCGATTGCATCGAGCGACCACAAGCCGTTTTGCAAGGCGCGCCCGGTCAGGCTCTCGCCAAGGATGCCGGGAAACGCCTGTGGCAACAGGGTGATCACCCGCGCGGTCCAGACCCCGGCCAATTCCGGGGTGGGTGTGATCAGCTCTCGCGGGGTCATGGTGGCGCGGATGGATTTGCGCCCATGCGAGCGGGGGGTGTCGCTCATGGGTGTTGCGGGCTCATAGCAGGCCCTCGGGTGGGTCCGCGATGATCCGGCCAGAGGTCAGATCGACGGTTGGCACAGCCTCCAGCGTGAACGGCAACAGGATCGTGGATTTGAGACCGGGACCGTGGATTTCTAAGAGATCCGAGGCGCCGTGGTTGAGCACCGCTTTGACCCGTCCCAACAGGGTGCCGCCGGTGTCGAATACCTCCAGACCGATCAGATCTGCGTGGTAATATTCATCATCCGGCAGATTGGGTAATTGTGCGCGCTCGGCGTAGAGGCGGGTGCCGCGCAGGGCGTCGGCGGCCTCTTTGCTGGTAATACCCGACAGATGGGCGGTAAATCCGTTGGTGGTTTGACCCGTCAGGGTGATGTCGAATTGACGGCTGCCATCCTCTGACATCAATGGCTTATAGGTGGCGATGTCTTCGGGCATAGCGGTAAAGCTCTTGAGCCGCACCTCGCCGTGCACGCCGAATGCGCCGCCGATAGCCCCGACACAAATGCGCTCGCTCTCGCTCATGGGGTGGTCTCCGGTTTGCCAGATACGGGTATGATCCGCTGAAATCCGTGCTTTGGCAACGGGTCCCGGGTCATGCTCAGCGTACCTCGGTTGGCAGGGTCGGCCGGCGGGTTTCCCAGCCGGCAAGTTCCAGTTCGGGCGTGTCGCTGGTTGTTTCGGGCCAACCGACACAGAGATAGGCGACCAGCGCCCAATCGGCGGGCACGTCGAGATCTCGACTGAGCTGCACCGGGTCAAGGATCGAGACCCATCCGACCCCAAGCCCCTGCGCGCGGGCCGCAAGCCAGAAATGGGTGATCGCGCCCACTACGGAATAGCGCCGCATCTCGGGCATGGTGGCGGCGCCAAGGCCGGCACCTTTGTCGGTGGCCTCATCGCAAAAGATCGCCAGCTGAACCGGCGCCTCTTGCATGCCCGACAGCTTTAGGTCGCTGTAAATGCGCGATTTTTCACCATGATAGCCCTTGAGAGCCCGGTCATTCTCTGCGGTGAAATTGGCCAGTGCCGCGGCGCGGGCCTCGGGGGATTGCACCCGGATCACGCGCCACGGTTCGCTCAGGCCCACAGAGGGCGAGAGCAGGAAGGTGTCGAGGCAGTCTTGCAACATAGCCTCGTCCACCGCGTCCCGGCGGAAGCGGCGCACGTCGCGCCGCCACCGCATGAGATCGCGCAGGGCGGTCTGGAAGTCCTTGGAAAATTGTGACATTCCAGCGCCTTACCTGTCTTATTCCTCGGTTGCTGCCTCTTCGGCCGGAGCATTGGCGGCTTCTGCCGCTGCTTCTGCCTTGGCGGCTTTCTCTGCGGCACGTTCCTGTGCCTTCTTGCCCGGAACGGCCTTTTTCAGGTTGGCGCGCTCTTTCTTGGCGACAACGCCTGCGGTCTCCAGCATGCGGCTGACGCGGTCGGTCGGCTGTGCGCCCTGCCCCAGCCAGTGCTGAATGCGCTCGACATCCATTTTCACGCGGTCTTCGCTGTCCTTGGGCAGAAGCGGATTGTAGGTGCCCAGCTTTTCGATAAAGCGGCCATCGCGCGGCATGCGGCTATCGGCGGCGACGATGCGGTAGAACGGGCGCTTTTTGGAGCCGCCACGGGCGAGACGAATTTTCATGGCCATTTGATATTCTCCTTTAATGGCGTGGGGTTGGCTGGGTTTGATCCCGCCTTACGATTGATGTTGCTGGTGATGTCGGATCACCTCGGCGATGATGAAGTTCAGGAACTTCTTGGCGAATTCCGGGTCCAGATCGGCCGTTCTTGCCAATTCTTCGAGCCGTTCGATCTGGGCGGCTTCGCGCGCCGGATCGGACGGGGGAAGGTCGTGTGCAGCCTTGAGTTTCCCCACGGCCTGCGTGTGTTTGAACCGCTCGGCCAAGGTAAAGACGAGGATCGCGTCGAGCCGGTCAATGCTCTTGCGGTGCTCTTTCAAAAGCTGGGCGGCAAGGGCGGTTGCATCAGACATGAGAGCCTCCGGCGACGGGAACAGAATGAACATGGGTCATGCGTAGGCCTCGACAGAGCCGTCGTCGTCACGGCCCTCGCCCGCGCCCGGGCCGGGGTGGCGGTAGAGCAGATCGTGGCCCATGTGGATATTCTCGTACTCGCGCTCGAATCGCGCGCCCAAACGCTCGGCAAGCGCGATCGAGCGGGTGTTGCCCGGCACGATGTTGGAGGTGAGCGTGTCAAAGCCCAGATCTTCATAGGCGTAACGGCGCGCGCGTGTTGCAGCCTCATAGGCGATGCCACGCCCCTCAAAGCCCGCATAGAGCGCCCAGCCCAATTCCGGCTCGGGCCAGCCTTCGGGATTCCAGATGCCTGCAATCCCCGCGGTCTCGCCGGTGTCTTTCATCTCGATCACGAAATAGCCGTAGCCATGAATATGCCAGTGACCCACGTTGAGCGTGAACCAGCGCCACGCCTCGCTGCGGTTGGGCGAAGAGCCAAAGCCCTCTGACCGCTCACGATCGAGCAGAAAGGCGATTGTGGGGGCGATGTCGCGCGGCTCCGGGCCGCGCAGGATCAGACGCGGGGTTTCCAGTGTCGGGGCCTGAGTGAGGGTCATGGCTGTGCCCTCCCCCGGCGGGGTGCCGGTTGCGCGGTTGGATTTGAGTATTTGGGGAACGATGAAAACATGAAGTTATTTCTTCTTGCCAAAGCCGGAAAGACCGGGGGGCAGGCCCATGCCGCCGCCAAGACCGGGCAGGCCGCCGCCCAAGCCGCCGGGGAGTTTGCCACCCAGTGCCTTGGCTGCCTCTTCCATCGCCTTGGGGTCGTTCATATCGGGCATGCCACCTTTGCCGAACATGCCCTTCATGGCCTGTTTCAGCATGCCGCCTTTGCCCATCTTGCCCATTTTCTTCATCATGTCCGCCATCTGGCGGTGCATTTTCAGCAGTTTGTTGAGGTCTGAAACCTCCATGCCGGACCCGGCTGCGATACGTTTCTTGCGGCTGGCCTGAAGCAGGGCAGGATTGGCGCGCTCTTTCTTGGTCATCGACTGGATCATGGCGATCTGGCGGGTGATCACCTTGTCGTCGAATCCGGCCTCCTGCACTTGTTTGGCCATTTTGCCCATGCCGGGCATCATGCCCATCAGCCCTTCCATGCCACCCATTTTCTGCATCTGCTCAAGCTGGCCTTTGAGGTCGTTCATGTTGAACTGACCTTTGACCATGCGGCGCATCATCTTTTCGGCCTCGGCGGCCTCGATGGTTTCCTGGGCCTTTTCCACGAGGGCGACGATATCGCCCATGCCAAGGATGCGGCCTGCGATGCGATCCGGCTCGAAGGTCTCGATCGCGTCCATCTTTTCGCCAAGGCCGACAAAGCGAATGGGTTTGCCGGTGACGGCGCGCATCGAGAGGGCGGCACCGCCGCGCCCGTCGCCATCCATCCGCGTGAGGACAACGCCGGTGACGCCGATCTTGTCGTCAAACTCGGTGGCGACGTTGACCGCGTCCTGACCGGTCAGGCCATCGACCACCAGCAGGGTTTCGCGGGGTTGGGCCACGTCGCGCACGGCGGCGGCCTGTGCGATGAGTTCTGCGTCGATGTGCAGGCGACCTGCGGTGTCCAGCATATAGACGTCATAGCCGCCAAGCGCCGCTTGGGTCTTGGCGCGTTTGGCGATCTGCACCGGATCTTCGCCCTTGACGATCGGCAGGGTGTCAACGCCGATCTGTTTGCCCAGAATGGCCAACTGTTCCATCGCCGCCGGGCGGTTGGTGTCGAGCGAGGCCATGAGCACACGCTTGCCCTCGCGATCCTTGAGGCGCTTGGCGAGTTTGGCTGTGGTGGTGGTTTTGCCCGAACCTTGTAGACCAACCATCAGGATGGGCGCAGGCGGGTTGTCGATTTTGAGCGCGCCGGGGTCGCCTGCGCCGCGCAGGGTCTCGACCAAGGCGTCATGCACGATCTTGACGACCTGCTGGCCGGGGGTCACGGATTTGGTCACCGCCTGCCCGGTGGCGCGGGTCTCGACGGTCTTGATGAAATCGCGGGCGACCGGCAACGAGACGTCGGCCTCAAGCAGGGCGACGCGCACCTCGCGCAGGGCGGTTTTCACATCGTCTTCGGACAGCGCGCCCTGTTTGGTGAGCCGGTCAAAGACCCCGGAGAGGCGTTCGGACAGATTTTCAAACATCGCTCAGGCTCCTTTGCCGGTTGCTGCCATGCCACCCCAATATAGGGCAACGGTTCAAACGATAAACGCCCCCGTGGGCGCAACGCGCTGACGGGGGGCGATCCCGGTACGGGACCGGGACCGGAAGCAGGGGCCTCCGGGATTGGGGGCATTTAGCGCCGTGGCGGTGCGGAGTCAAGCGTGGGGTCTGCGGCGCGGCGCTGATCGAGCCAGTCATTGATGGCGCGCACCACCTCGGCGGACGAGCGGCTGCTGTCGTAGATCTCGGTGATCGGATGCAAGAGCGCGGTGCCGCCCGCCCCGTCGCGCAGCACCAGCGACGGGCGATGTAGCTTGCGTTGAACGCGCGTGCCATCCCCGTCAGTGCCAGAGCCCGACAGCGTGGTCTCGCCGGTGGCGCGGATCACATCCACGAGGGGGATGGTTGTTTCGCGGTGGCGCAGGATGGTGCGGCTGCGCAGGGTGGCGGTGCCTGCGCGCGCATCGAGGATGACTTGCAGCCGTTCGACAAAAATGCCGACACCCGCCAGCCCCAGGCCGCCGCCGACCAGCAAAAAGACCAGCCCGCCAACGAGGGTCTGCGGCATCACCAAGAGACCCACCCCGGCAAAGAACAGCGTGAACAGGCTCAGCATGATCGCGATGAACCACGGCATCTCTTCGATGATCAGAAGATCCGGGCTGGTGTGTGTGATTTTCATCGGTTGGCCGCTGTCTGGAGCATAACGACAGGCTACGCGCATCGCGGGTGATTGCAACCGCCCTGACGCCGCCGCATACTTGTGGCGCGACGGGACTTGTGGACGGGGTGATTGGGGTGATGAACAATTGGGACGAGGTGCGGACCGCTTATAACGTGGCGCGGATCGGCACGGTGAGCGGGGCGGCAGAAGTGCTGGGCGTGCATCACGCCACTGTCATCCGCCATATCGACGCGCTGGAGGAACGGCTTGGCGTCAAGCTGTTCCAGCGGCACGCGCGGGGCTACACGCCGACCGAGGCGGGCGATGACCTGCTGCGGGTGGCGCAGGCGACAGACGATCAGTTCAACCAACTGGCCGGGCGCATCAAGGGACAGGGAAATGATGTCTCGGGTGAGCTGGTCGTGACCTCCGTCGGTGGGCTCAGTCATCTTTTGGTACCAGTGCTGGCGGCGTTTCAGCAGGAATATCCCGGTCTGGTGGTGCGCTATCTGACCGGCGACCGCCTGTTCCGGCTGGAATATGGCGAGGCGCATGTGGCGATCCGGGCGGGCTCTGTGCCGGATCAGCCCGACAATGTGGTGCAGCCGTTCTTTCAGCAGCAGTTCACGCTCTATGCCAGTGAAGGATATGTGGCGCGCTACGGGTTGCCTAACGGCACGGAGGATCTGGCCAAGCACCGTTTCATCGGGGCGGACGACCCCAAGACGCGCGCGCCGTTCCTGCGCTGGCTGCAAGAGAATGTGCCCGGCGAGGCCATCGTGTTTCGCTCAGGCGATGTGCATGCGCAGCGCAACGCGATTCTTGCCGGGGCCGGGATCGGCTTTACCTCGGTGTGGCAGGCGTCCGAGATGCCGGGCCTCATTCAGGTGGTGCCCCCCAGACCGGAATGGGCTGCACCGCTCTGGCTGGTTACGCATATGGACTTGCACCGCACCACCAAGGTGCAGGCGTTCCTGAGCCATCTCAAAGCGCACGCGGCGAGGTGGCAAGCGGAATGACACCTGCCTTCAAGGGGCATCTGGCGATGCTGTGTTTCTCGGGGTTGGTGGCGGGATCCTTCGCGCTGGGCTCAATGGCGGCGCAGCATGTGACGCCTGCTGCGCTCAACGCGCCACGGTTTGTGCTGGCCGCCACGATCTTGGGCACTGGGGCGATGCTGGGCCGCGGCATCCCGCGTGGCACATGGGCGGCACCTTGGCGCTACCTGCTCCTTGGCGGGGCGATGGGCCTTTATTTCGTGATGATGTTCGAGGGGCTCAAGACGGCGGCGCCGGTCTCGGCGGCGGCGGTATTTACCCTCACGCCGATTATGGCGGGGATTGCCGGCTATCTGCTCTTGCGCCAGATCACCACGCCGCGCATGGCGCTGGCGCTGGGGGTGGGGGCGATGGGCGCGCTCTGGGTGATCTTTCGCGCCGATCTCTCGGCGCTGGTGACGTTTGAGGTGGGGCGGGGCGAGGCAATCTATTTCTTTGGCTGTGCGGCGCACGCAATCTATACGCCACTGGTGCGGCGTCTCAATCGCGGCGAGCGGCCCGTGGTGTTCTCCTTTGGCACCATGCTGGGGGCGGCGCTGTTGATCACGGCGGCGGGCTGGGGCGAAATCCGCACGACCGATTGGGCGAACCTGCCGGTGATCGTCTGGATCACGATTGTCTATACGGCGATCTTTGCCACTGCGATGACATTCGTTCTGCTGCAATATGCCAGCCTCAACCTGCCCAGCGCCAAAGTGATGGCCTATACCTATCTCACACCCACCTGGGTCACGCTCTGGCAGGCCGCGCTGGGGCATGCCTTCCCGCCGCTTGTGGTCCTGATGGGGGTGGGATTGACCATTGTGGCGCTGGTGCTTTTGTTAAAGGATGAAAGCGCGCCTCAGAGAAAACCGGCTGCCTGAAGCTCGTCCCGCAATCGGAGCATTTCGGGCGGGCGTGGGCCGTCGTCCGGAGTTGGCGCAAAATTGGCAAGAACAGCCGAGGTGGTCAGATCCACATCGGAAAAGCCGGTGATCTGCCGCGCGATGGCGTCAAACGTGGCTTGGCGGGGGCGGCGCTGAATCAGGGCGACCCGAGTGCCGGGGGACATCACGAGAGCCGCGAGATGAAAGGCCGACCCGTCGGGACCGACGATGACTCGGGCTGTGCGGTACAGGTCAATCTGTTCCGGGATGCTCAGCCGCTCGGGGTGGACGACGGCATAGCCCGCGCGGGCGGTCCATCGTTCAAGCAGCCGCTCATGCGGTACCTGTTGCGCCGGGTCCTTGAGGCGGCGGCGTGATATATAGAGTTTTTCCGGCCCCTCGGCTGGTGGCCCGTTGCACAGGTGTCGGCGCATATAAGCGCGCGCCTCGGGGGTGCCGTGGGCCCAGTGTATATGGCCAAATCCCTGCGTGGGCAGGATCAGGTTTTCCACTTGGGTTGGCGTCTCGATCAGATGCACGGGCCGGTTCTGACCCAGCTTATCCATCAGCGGTCCGAGGCGGCGGCGTAAGACGGCGGCGATGTCGCGGCCTGCCATTGGCAGTAGGACGATACCGTCCACAGGCTCGGTGATATGATCCAACGCCCAGAGGCGCGGCGTTGCCTCGAGCAGGAAATGCCCGAAATGGTGCCGTCCCACTCCGGCAAAGAGCCAGCGCCCCGGCAAATGCGCCAGTGGACCCGAGGGCGGCGCGGGGTCGCGCGTAAAGCGTCCGGCAGACAGGAGCGTGCGTGAGGCGGGCAAGGGCACGCCATCCGCCGACAGCGCGCCACAGGCCGCGCCGGTCTCGGCGTGCAGCGGCATGAGGATGGCCCCCGGTACGCAGTCGATCCTCGGCTCTGGCAAACGGTGCGCGTTAGGTATCATCGGACAATTCGGCCTGCAGAAACCGCTCAAAGGCGTCGAGATTGACCGCTTCGAACTGGCCAAAGCTCTGCATCCAGATCGAGGCATTGCGCAGGGCGTCCGGTTCCAGTTTGCACCAAGTCACCCGGCCCCGGCGGTCCTGAGTGATCAGCCCGGCCCGGCTGAGGATGCCCAGATGTTTGGAAATCGCGGCAAGGCTCATCTCGAACGGCTCGGCCACATCCGTGACCGCCATGTCATCCTCAAGCAGCATCGACAAAATCGCGCGCCGGGTGGGATCGGCGAGGGCGGCAAAGACCATGTCGAGGGCGGGTGCGCTGTCCATGCCCCCCATAAGCCCAAGCCGACGCGCCGCGTCAACGACAGATGCATGCCAAAAAGGCTGAAACCAGCTTTGATCTGTGACAATGACGGGGGGCATCGGGGCCGTTAGGCTGGTCAAACGCGAAAAGGAAACACGAAGGGATAGAACATGTTCTCGACAATCATGGTTCCGGTCGATCTGCTCCACAAGGACGCATTGGCCAAGGCATTGGATGTTGCCGGAGATCTCGCCAAACGGCACGGGGCGCAGATCAAGATCGTCAGCGTCGGCGGTGAGCTGCCAAATGAGCTGGGGCATAATTCGGGTGAGTTCTCGGAAACGGTGAAACGCTTTGCCGAAGATCTGCGCGACAAATACGCCGTCACGGTTTCAGCCGAGCCGATCATCAGCCATGATCCCGAGGTCGAGACCACATCCGCCCTGATGCGCGCCATAGAGCGGACCGGTGCCGATCTGGTGGTCGTGGCCAGCCATGTTCCCGGATTTCTGGAGCATATCTTTGCTTCGCATGGCGGCTATATCGCGCAACATGCCAAGGTGTCGGTTTTTGTCGTGCGCTGAAACTCAACCGTTTGGTTGAATATGGCAAACCGCCCTCTGACGCGCGCGGGGCGGTTGCGGCAGAATGCCCGCATTGGTGTGACTTTGGGAAAATTCTCATTATAACAAGGGTTTGAACGTGAACCTCGGGTGTCACCCCGATGCTTGACTCATGCGCTCCTTGGGCCTAGCAAGTGCGCAACATCCTGAGGTGGCATGCGTGACCGATCCCGAGCAGAGCGAGCGTCTGGCAGAGCTGGAGGCAAAGATCGCCAAGCTCAAGGCCAAGGACGCGCCACGGCCCCATCAGGAAGAGCATTATTCGCAAGCGCAAATGGCGTGGCGGATGGTGATCGAGCTGGTTGCCGGTCTCTTGATCGGTTTTGGCATGGGATACGGGCTGGACATCCTCTTGGGGACGATGCCGATTTTCCTTGTCATATTTACGTTGCTGGGGGTGGCCGCAGGCGTCAAGACGATGATGCGCAGCGCCGCCGAGATCCAGCAGGGCATAGACAAGCCCGCGCAAGGCGGGGATGAGAGGGCAAAGAATGGCGACTGAAGCGCACGGTGCCGGGGAACCCGGTCTGGTTTTCCACCCGATGGATCAGTTCATGGTCAAGCCGCTCTTTGGCGAGGGCGCGGTGGGGGTGTTCACGCTGACCAATGTCACGCTGTGGATGGCGCTGACGGTTCTGGCGATTATTGCGCTTTTGGTCATGGGCACCTCTGGACGGGCGACGATCCCGACCCGGATGCAGTCGGTTGCCGAACTCCTCTATGATTTCATCCGCAAGATGGTCGAGGATGTGGCGGGCAAGGACGCGCTGGTGTTCTTTCCCTATATCATGACGCTGTTTCTCTTCATTCTGTTCGCCAACTTCCTCGGCCTTTTGCCGATGGCCTTCACCACCACGAGCCATATCGCGGTAACGGCGGTGATGGCGGTGATGGTGTTCCTGACTGTGACCATCGTGGGTTTCGTCAAGCATGGGTTTGGGTTTCTGGGCCTGTTCTGGGTCAGCTCTGCGCCCTTGGCGCTGCGCCCGGTGCTGGCGCTGATCGAGGTGATTTCCTACTTCGTGCGTCCCGTCAGCCATTCCATTCGTCTTGCAGGTAACATGATGGCCGGTCACGCCGTGGTCAAAGTGTTCGCGGCCTTCGCGCCGATGATCCTGATTTCGACCGGGATCGGTATCGTGGTGACGCCGCTGTCGATCCTTGCGATCTCGACCATCTATGCGCTTGAGGTGCTGGTGGCCTTTATCCAAGCCTATGTCTTTACCATCCTGACCTGTGTCTACCTCAAGGATGCGCTGCATCCGAGCCACTAAGGGAAACGGTGGGTTTCACCCGCCCTACGAATAAATCGGCAGGTCTGATCCTGCTGCGAAACGACGGCGGGTTCGCCCGCTGCACGACCAACCGATCAATGCCAATTCCAACGTAAGGAGAAATCACATGGAAGGCGATATCGTTCAAATGGGTGCTTACATCGGCGCAGGTCTCGCATGCACAGGCATGGGCGGCGCTGCTCTGGGTGTGGGTCACGTGGCCGGCAACTTCCTCGCGGGCGCTCTGCGCAATCCGTCTGCCGCTGCTGGTCAGACCGCGACGCTGTTCATTGGTATCGCATTTGCCGAAGCGCTGGGGATCTTCTCGTTCCTCGTTGCTCTTCTGCTGATGTTCGCTGTCTAAGACTTTCGCGTAGCTGAATCCTTACGGCTGGGGGGTGGCGGATCGCCGCCCCCCGGTGACACGGAACTTTCCCCTAGGAGGAAGACATGGCAAGCGAAACGCATGCAGTTGCGGAGCACGCTGACGCGGCAAGTACGCCGGGTCTGCCCCAACTGGATTTCTCGACCTTTGGCAATCAGATTTTCTGGCTGCTTGTCACGCTGGTCGTGATTTATTTTGTCCTGTCGCGCATTGCGCTGCCGCGGATTGCGGCGGTGATGGCAGAGCGTCAGGGGGCCATTACCAACGACCTCGCTGCGGCGGAGGATCTGAAGGTCAAGGCTGAGCAGGCTGAACAAGCCTATCTCAAGGCGCTGGCTGATGCGCGGACTGAAGCGCAGACGATCATTGCGCAGGCCAAGGCCGAGATCAAGACAGAGCTCGATGCCGCCACGGCCAAGGCGGATGCCGAGATTGCGGCACGCGCCGCCGAGGGCGAAAAGAAGATTGCCGAAATCCGGGCCAATGCCATGGACAGCGTCAAGGAAGTGGCCCTGGATGCTGCTGCCGAGATCGTTGCCGCCATGGGTGGTAAGGCCGATGGGAAAACGGTCGGCGCGGCCGTAACCGCTCGGATGAAAGGATAATCGCCATGCAAAAGATGCTCTTGACCATGGTTGCCGCACTTATCGCCAGCCCTGCGCTTGCGGCAAGTGGGCCGTTCTTTTCGCTCGCCAACACGAATTTCGTGGTGCTGGTTTCGTTCCTGATCTTTGTCGGCTTTCTGATCTATGTGAAGGTGCCAAGCCTTCTGGGCAAAAAGCTCGATGAGCGGGCCGCTGGCATCAAAGCCGAACTCGACGAGGCGCGCGCGCTGCGTGAAGAGGCACAGACCCTGCTGGCGAGCTATGAGCGCAAGCAGAAGGATGTGCAGGCGCAGGCTGACCGGATCGTGGCGCACGCCAAGGAAGAGGCCAACGCCGCCGCCGAAGACGCCAAGGACGAGATCAAGGCCTCGATTGCGCGTCGGATGCAGGCCGCCGAGGAGCAGATTGCCAGCGCCGAGGCGCGGGCCATCCGCGATGTGCGGGATCAAGCCGTCGTTGTGGCTGTTGCCGCCGCGCGCGACGTGATCGCCAAGCAAATGACCGCTGCCCAAGGTAACGCGCTGATCGATGCCGCGATTGCCGATGTGGACGCCAAGCTGCACTGAGCGGCTGGCAGGTGACAGGTAGAACCCGGGTCGGAAACGCCCCGGGTTTTTTCTTGCGTGATTTGTTTTTGTGATCACAAAGAGATGAGCCTTGACCAGCCTTCTGTTGCGTTTCGCGAGGATTGCATCAGAGACTCAGGCAATTCATAACGGAAACATTGATTCCCCCGAGTCAACTTTGTGATCACACGATTATTTTCGTGATCACAAACCCAAGATTTTTGCGGCCATTTGCCCCAAATCACGGGTTTTGTCGCGCAGGGCAGGTGACAGAGCCGAGAAAAAGTATATCAAAAGGGGCAGCAAAAGACGGCCCTTGCGCCGCTCGCCATCTGCAAAGGAGTTGCTCCATGGCTGAAACCAAACAGGTTGAACGCCCGCTTTCGCCGCATCTGCAAATTTACCGCCCGCAACTGACCTCAATCACCTCCATTCTCACGCGGATCACTGGCAACGCGCTGATCGTGGCGGCGATGCTCATCGTCTGGTGGCTGCTGGCGGCCTCTACATCGGATGGGTATTTCGCGGTGGCAGACGCGGTGCTGACCTCATGGTTTGGCGATCTGGTGATGACGCTGTCGCTCTGGGCGGTGTGGTATCATTATCTGGCGGGCCTGCGGCACTTCTATTTCGATGCGGGCAAGGGGATGGACATCCCTACGGCCGAAAAACTCGGTTGGGCCTGCATCATCGGCTCTGTCGTGTTGACCGTCATCACGCTCTTGCTGGTTTGAGGAGAGGATCATGCGTTATCTGACCGCACGCAAACGCGCCGAAGGTAAGGGCGCCGCTGGCACCGGCACCGAGCATTTTTGGTATATGAAGCTGTCGGGTGTTGGCCTTGCGCTGATCATACCGCTGTTTTTGGTGGCCTTTGGCCGGGTCTTGGGCGGCGACCGCGCCGAGGTGTTGTCGGCATTCTCTCATCCTGCCATGGCCATTCTGACCGGACTTGTGATCTTTTTCGGGCTGCGGCATTTCGCCAGCGGCGCGCAAACGATGATCGAGGATTATAGTCACGGCAGCACCCGCCGGGCCCTGATTATTGCTGTCACCGTCCTAAGTTACGGGCTGATCGCCACCGGGCTCTTTGCCCTCGCCAAGATCGCGCTGTGAGGAACTGAATAAATGGCTGCTTATGAATACGAGACGCATGACTATGACGTCGTGGTTGTGGGTGCGGGCGGTGCTGGCCTGCGCGCGACGCTGGGCATGGCCGAACAGGGGCTGCGCACGGCCTGTGTGACCAAGGTTTTCCCGACCCGATCCCATACGGTCGCGGCGCAGGGCGGTATTGCCGCATCGCTTGGCAACATGGGCCCAGACAGTTGGCAGTGGCATATGTATGACACGGTCAAGGGGTCGGATTGGCTGGGCGATACCGACGCGATGGAATACTTGGCGCGTGAGGCCCCCAAGGCGGTCTATGAGCTGGAACATTACGGCGTGCCGTTCTCGCGCACCGAAGAGGGCAAGATCTATCAACGCCCGTTTGGTGGGCACACCACCGAGTTTGGCGAAGGCCCGCCGGTGCAGCGCACCTGTGCCGCCGCCGACCGCACCGGTCATGCCATTCTGCACACGCTCTATGGTCAGAGCCTCAAGCAGAAGGCGGAGTTCTATATCGAGTATTTCGCGATTGATCTGGTGATGACCGATGGTGCCTGCACCGGTGTCGTTTGCTGGAAGCTCGATGATGGCACGATTCATGTTTTCAACGCCAAGACCGTTGTGCTGGCCACGGGCGGCTATGGCCGGGCCTATTTCAGTGCCACCTCTGCCCATACCTGCACCGGCGACGGCGGCGGGATGGTGGCGCGAGCCGGTCTGCCGCTGCAAGACATGGAATTCGTGCAGTTTCACCCCACGGGCATATTCGGTGCCGGTTGCCTCATCACCGAGGGCGCGCGCGGCGAGGGCGGATATCTCACCAATTCCGAGGGCGAACGCTTTATGGAGCGCTATGCGCCCAACTACAAAGATCTCGCACCGCGCGACTATGTCAGCCGCTGCATGACGATGGAAATTCGCGAAGGCCGCGGTGTGGGGGCGGATGGCGATCACATCCACCTCAACCTCAGCCACCTGCCGCCCGAGGCGCTGCACCTGCGCCTGCCCGGCATTTCCGAGAGCGCGCGCATTTTTGCAGGCGTGGACGTGACCAAGGAACCGATCCCGGTTCTGCCCACCGTGCATTACAACATGGGCGGGGTGCCGACGAATTATTGGGGCGAGGTGGTCAATCCCACCAAGGACAATCCGCATGCCGTCGTTCCGGGCCTGATGGCCGTGGGAGAGGCGGGCTGTGCCTCTGTGCATGGGGCCAACCGGCTTGGCTCCAACTCGCTCATCGACCTTGTGGTCTTTGGCCGCGCTGCCGCCATTCGCGCAGGCAAGGTGGTGGATCGCGATGCGGCCGTTCCGGGCACCAACAAGGCCGAAGTGGACAAGGCGCTGGCACGGTTCGACGGGTTGCGCCATGCAACGGGTGCTGTGCCCACCGCCGAGTTGCGGCTTGAGATGCAGCGCACCATGCAGGCGGATGCCGCCGTGTTCCGCACCTCGAAATCGCTGGCCGAAGGCGTCGAGAAGATGAAGGCCGTCGCCGCCAAGATGGGCGATCTCAAGGTTACGGACCGCAGCCTTGTGTGGAACAGCGACCTGATGGAAACGCTGGAGCTGACCAACCTGATGCCTTGTGCCCTCGCGACTATCTTTGGCGCCGAGGCGCGCAAGGAAAGCCGTGGCGCGCATGCGCATGAGGATTTCAGCACGCGGGATGACCAGAACTGGCGCGTCCATACCATCGCGCGGGTCGAGGGCAACGGGGTGGACCTCAGCTATCGGCCGATCATCACCGATCCGCTGACAACCGAGGATCAGGGCGGGATCAGTGTCAAGACAATCGCCCCGAAAGAGCGGACGTTCTGATGCGGATTGCGCTGGCCTGTGTCACGTTTCTAGCGCTGGGCGCGTGCGAGGCGACCAATCAGGTCGCCGACACGCTCGCACGCGAGCGGGCCAAGAGCGTGGTCAACACGGTCGTCGCGCAACGCTTTCCGGGTCTTAACGCCGCCCCGATCACCGATTGCGTGATTGATGCCGCCTCTGCCGGAGAGATCATCCAGATCGCCGGCGCGAGTGTCACCGGTGTCACGCCCGAGACCACACAACAAGTGATCACAATCGCACAGCGCCCCGAGGCGGTGCAATGTATTGCCCAAAATAGCCTGACCCTGCTGGGCGGCTGACAAGGAGTAGCAAGATGGTTCAACTCACACTCCCCAAGAATTCGCGCATGACCACGGGCAAGACATGGCCCAAGCCCGAAGGCGCCAAGAATGTCCGCAAGTTCCAGATTTACCGCTGGAACCCGGATGACGGCAAAAATCCGCAGGTGGACACCTATTTCGTGGATATGGATACCTGCGGCCCGATGGTTCTGGACGCGCTGATCAAGATCAAGAATGAGATTGATCCGACGCTCACCTTTCGCCGGTCTTGCCGCGAGGGGATTTGCGGCTCTTGCGCGATGAATATCGACGGGATCAACACGCTGGCCTGTATCTATGGCATGGACGAGATCAAGGGCGACGTGAAAATCTATCCGCTGCCGCATATGCCGGTGGTCAAGGACCTGATCCCCGACCTCACGCATTTCTACGCGCAGCACGCCAGCATCATGCCGTGGCTCGAGACCAAGACCAACCGCCCGGCCAAGGAATGGCGCCAATCCATCGAGGACCGCGAGAAACTCGACGGGCTCTATGAATGCGTGATGTGCGCGTCATGCTCGACGTCGTGCCCGTCCTATTGGTGGAACGGCGACAAATACCTTGGACCGGCCGCACTTCTGCATGCCTATCGCTGGATCATCGACAGCCGCGATGAGGCGACGGGCGAGCGTTTGGATAACCTGGAAGACCCGTTCAAGCTCTATCGCTGCCACACGATCATGAACTGCACCAAGACCTGTCCCAAGGGCCTCAACCCTGCCAAGGCGATTGCAGAAATCAAGAAAATGATGGTCGAGCGGCACGTTTAACAAGGCGAGGGCATGGGAAACGAGGGGTTATGGTCCGCGCTTCTATTGGCCCTCGTCGCGGGCGCGGCCATGCCAATTGGCGCTGCGCTCGCGCTCTCGTCCACCTGTAGAAAGCTTCCGCGTCCTGTCACTCATGGTATCGTGGCCTTTGGCGGCGGCGCCCTTCTGGCGGCGATTGCGCTGGTGCTGGTGCCCTATGCGCGCGATGATCTCTCGGCTCCCATAGCGCTCGCGGCTTTCGCGGCCGGGGGCGTGGTTTTTTTCGCCATCGACCGGTTTCTCGAAACCCGTGGCGGACGTGGCGCGCAGCTTATGGCGATGCTGCTCGATTTTCTGCCCGAGGCTATGGCCATCGGTGCGATGCTGACCGCTCAGGCCGAGCGTGCGGTTCTGCTGGCCGGGCTGATTTTTCTGCAGAACCTGCCCGAGGGCTTTGCCGCGTTTCGCGACATTGTGCGCGATGGCGCGGTGCGGGGACAGCGGATCGTGATGCTCTTTGCCGGGCTTGCGCTGCTCGGGCCGGTTTGTGCGGCCATCGGATTCAACTTTCTCTCTGAAATGCCCGATGTGCTGGGGGTCATTATGATGTTTGCGGCGGGCGGTATCCTCTATCTGATCTTTCAGGATATCGCACCTGCGTCGCATGACCGGCGCAGTTGGCTGCCGCCGCTTGGTGCGGTTTTCGGCTTTACTCTGGGGCTGGCGGGCGATCTGGTGATCGGGTGATCCGCGTGCCTTGCGTTTCTTGCATGGCGAGGATGCAAGGCTATGGGTTTATGCTGCGGTGCAGAATACTATGTTAGCGCCATAGAAATTGGAGAAAAAGCTATGGCTTATCCTATCGAGAAACATGAGAAACCCAACCCGAAACCAGCCCCTGCGCTGCCAGAGTGGGTGGCGGTCTATTA
The DNA here is from genome assembly GCF_048262375.1 of Roseovarius sp. Taxonomy (GTDB): domain Bacteria; phylum Pseudomonadota; class Alphaproteobacteria; order Rhodobacterales; family Rhodobacteraceae; genus Roseovarius. Next base: position 2,944 of record NZ_JBLXFE010000025.1, on the reverse strand, counting down.
CTCCCCAGAGGCCCCTGCCAACCTGTCCAAAGCACCCGGACTGAACGCGCTGGATCAGATGTACGCCTATTATGACGCCTGACCGACGGCTCACGAAAATGTGCCCCCCTGCCTGACCGGGCGGGGGGTTTTCTTTTGGGTCACGCTGCGGGATGCTCTGATGAAAAAAGGAGGCACCCATGCCGTTTTTGCCCAGCCTGCCCGATCCCGCGCATCTGATGGACCTCTACGCGCGCTTTCCTCATAATGTGCGCCCGCTCATGGACTATACGGACGGGCTCTTGCGCAGCGAAGGGGAACTGAGCGTTGGGGAGCGCGAGTTGATTGCCACCTATGTTTCGGCGCTCAATGCCTGCACCTTCTGCGCGGGGGCTCACCGTGCCTATGCCGAGGTGTTCGGCATCGACGGTGCGCTCATCGACGCGCTGATTGCGGATCTCGAGACCGCCCCCGTGTCTGACAAGCTGCGCCCGGTGCTGGCCTATGCGGCCAAGCTCAACACCTTGCCGAGCAAGCTGGTCGAGCGCGACGCGCAGGCGGTTTATGATGCAGGCTGGTCCGAGGCGGCGCTTTATGAGGCGGTGCAGGTCTGCGCGCTATTCAACATGATGAACCGGATCATCGAGGGTACAGGCGTGAATTTCGACTATGCCCAAGCGCCCGATGGCCATCCGGCATCGGGCTCCACCCCCGAGGACCAATCCGCCAGCTACAGCCGCTTTGGCGCGATGATCGAGGCGATGGCGAAAGGATAGGCGCATGATCGTTGTTATCGGGGTTATCATAGCCTTTGTGCTTGTGCTGATCCTGTCCGACCGGCGCACACGGCATTGCCGCTGGCGGGCAGACCGGCGACAGGATCATGACGGGCAGTCCTGTTATCTCTGCATGGCCTGTGGCGCGCAGGTCTTTACATCGACGGGCAAACCGCCTTTGGATTGTGCGGTAAATCCCCGAGACGCCAAAGAGGACTGAGATGACCCAAGCCCCCGCCGATGCCAAAGCCCGCCGCGCGATAGCCCCTGTGATCTGCTATCCCAATGATACGCTGCCCGTGCCGGATATGGCGCTATATGCATCGGCGCGCGAGGGTGCGCAAAAGGTGGCCGAGGTGCTGGTGCCGCCACGCGAAGCCGCCTGTTTTCGCGTGGGGGCCGGGCAATTTTTCCGGATTACCAGCGTTGAGGGTCCGCAGGTGGGCGATCTTAACCTGTGGAATGCCAATGATCTGTCAGAGCGGTTCTATTCTGGCAAGACGCGGGCGCTGCATGGCACGCATGTCACGCGCGGCGAACGGCTCTGGTCGTCATTTCCACATCTTCGGCCCATGGCGACGATCGTCGCGGATACGCTGGGTTGGTATGGTATAGACGCTTTCGGCGGCTCGGTGCATGACGTGATCGGCACGCGTTGCGATCCCTATACCGGCAATCTTTTGTCGGGGGTGCAGTATCACCATTGCTGCCATTCCAACCTGACACGCGCTTTGGCCGATGAATTGGGCCTGCCGCTGGTCGAGGCAGAGCGCCATGTGCATGACGTGCTCAATGTCTTCATGTGCACCGGCTTTACCCGTGACACAGGCCAGTATTTCATGAAGGCGAGCCCGGTACGTCCCGGCGATCATCTGGAATTTTTCGCCGAGATTGATCTGCTGGGCGCGCTCAGTGCTTGCCCGGGTGGCGATTGCTCGTCCGAGCATACCAGCGACACGGCGGCCTGTTATCCGATGCTGGTCGAGGTATTTGCACCTGCGCAAGGTGCACTCTCGGGTTGGCGTAGCCCCGCGCGCAACGGCTATGACGGCAGCCACGGGCGGTAGGGGCGCGGGGTGGGCCTGCTCTGACGCGGCGGCCCTCCCCCCCACCCCCTGCGGCCCCTGTTCGGGGCCGCAGTTCCGCTCAGCCGCCGATCTTATCCTGCGTCCGGGTTTCGAAATCTGACGCATCATGGCGCTCATGCAATTGCGTCTCTGGCGCGCCAAAGCTGCGGTTGACCATGCGCCCGCGCTGCACTGCCGGGCGGGCATCGATCCGCTTGGCCCATTCCATGACATGCGTATAGCTTGTCACATCCAGAAACGTCGCCGCATTATAGAGCCGCCCAAGGCAAAGCTGCCCATACCACGGCCAGATTGCCATATCGGCAATCGTATATTCTGGCCCCGCGATATAGGGCCGCGTGGCCAGTTGCCGGTCGAGCACGTCGAGCTGCCGCTTCACCTCCATCGCGAAACGGTCGATGGGATATTGCCATTTCTCGGGCGCATAGGCGTAGAAATGGCCAAAGCCGCCCCCCAGATAGGGCGCGCTGCCCATCTGCCAGAAAAGCCAGTTGAGCGTTTCGGTGCGCGCGGGGCCTTGGGCCGGCAGGAAGGCCCCGAATTTCTCGGCCAGATGCATCAGGATCGACGCGCTCTCGAACACGCGCAGGGGCGTGTCGCCGGTGTGGTCCATCAGCGCCGGGATCTTGGAATTGGGATTGATCGCGACAAAGCCTGATCCGAATTGGTCGCCCTCACTGATGTCGATGCGCCAAGCGTCATATTCGGCGTCATGGCCCGCTGCGAGCAATTCCTCGAACATCACCGTGACCTTGACACCGTTGGGTGTGGCCAGCGAATAAAGCTGAAAGGGATGCTTGCCCACGGGCAGTTCCTTGTCATGGGTCGCGCCCGAAATGGGGCGGTTGATCGAGGCGAATTGCCCACCAGAGGGCGCCTCCCATGTCCAGATGTCGGGCGGGGTATAGGTGTTGTCGCTCATCTTTTGATCCTTCATCGGGTTTGAGGGCGAATGTAATCACTGATGCATGGCCCGCAATGCAAAACGCCGCACAGGGGTCTGTGCGGCGTTGCATGGTCTTGGTGGCGCGTGGTCAGTAGATCACGACGCTTCTGATGCTCTCGCCCGAGTGCATCAGCTCGAAGCCCTTGTTGATGTCG
>NZ_JBLXFE010000024.1:0-45025 GCF_048262375.1 Roseovarius sp. | reverse complement strand
TTTGCCATTTTGCTTTTTGTCATAACCATCATCCTTACTTAAGTTGATGGTCTCCGACAAACTCGGGGCGATTCAGATGCCAGAGGAGCTGCAAACTCTGCGCCGCCTGATGGAAGCACGCCACGCGCGTCAGGGGCGGAGGGAGTTCGTGCAGGTTCTACGCCTGCTGGAAAGCTTCGATCTGTCGGTCCTGTGTGCGGCGGTGCGCCTGGCGCTGCAAAAAAGGGCCATTGCCTTTGATGCGATCAAACATCTGGTCCTGTGCCAGATGGAGCGCCGCCCCCCACGGCTCGACCTGTCGCTGTATCCCTACTTGCCGCGGGCCGCAGTGCAGACCACGAAGGCGTCCAATTACATGGCCCTTCTGTCGGAGAGCATGTCATGAGTGATGCCCACGACCTTCTGCTGGCCCATCACCTGAAGAAGCTCAAGCTGCCGACGGTTCTGCGTGAGTACGAGAAACAGGCACGCCAGTGCGCTGCTGAGAACAAGGGACACGTGCCCTATCTGAGCCGCCTGATCGAGTTGGAGCTGATAGATAGGGAACGGCGCATGGTGGAGCGCCGGATCAAGGCGGCGAAATTCCCGGCCCCCAAGAGCCTGGACAGCTTCGACTTCAAGGCCATCCCTGCACTCAACAAAGTGCAGGTGCTGGAACTGGCCCGTTGCGGATGGATCGAGCGGCGCGAGAATGTCATTGCTCTGGGACCTTCAGGAACAGGCAAGACCCATGTCGCCCTCGGCCTCGGACTGGCCGCTTGCCAAAAAGGCCTGCCGGTCCGCTTCATCACAGCCGCAGCTTTGGTCCACGAGTTGATCGAAGCCCGTGATGAAAAACGCCTGCTGCGGCTGCAAAAGCAGATGCTGACTCCAAAGCTGCTGATCATCGACGAATTAGGCTTCGTGCCCCTCAGCAAAACCGGCGCAGAGTTGCTCTTCGAGTTGATCTCACAGCGCTATGAGCGCTCCTCAACTCTGATCACAAGTAATCTGCCCTTCGAAGAATGGACCGAAACCTTCGGCTCCGAACGCCTCACTGGAGCATTGCTCGACAGGCTAACCCACCACGTCTCTATTTTGGAGATGAACGGCGAAAGCTACCGTCTCGGACAGAGCCGAAAAGCCAACCAAAACCACTGATCAGAAATTGCCCCGCCGGGGCAATGCGCCCGGGAACCCGCTTGCTTTATGACGAGCCGCAGGTCCCCGGGCGCGCCTGAAGGCAACCGTTAAGCAAAATCTCGACTGGCCTACTTTTACGCCGCCCTACTGGCCCAATTTTACTCCGCCGTTGACATATCAGGCAGTTAGGCTGAGCAGAAGGTTTGTGCATGGGAGTGGAGTGATCCAAACTCACCAGCAAAGCAGGGCCGGGATACGCGCCTGCCTCGTCCTCGCCGCCGCACCCCCATCAGCAAGTGAGGGGTGACGGACGGCTCCGGCGAAGCAGGGGACAGGCTCCCCAGAGAATACGAAACCTACGTCCTAATAGTGCAACAGAGCGCGCGGCATAAACGAGATTGATAAATATTTGACGCTGCTATCCCGCTTCTAACAAGCCGGTGCCGGATATGTCGCTGACTGCAGCGCTGATGACAGCAACAGCCTCATCCACGTCATCGCACGTCGTATAGCGTCCAAGGCTGAACCGAATTGATGATGCGGCATCCTCCTCGCTCAGGCCGATGGCCCGCAGCACATGGGAAGGTTCCGGTATTCCGCTGGTGCAAGCCGACCCGGTCGATGCCGCCAGCTGGGGTTGCATGCGGCTGAGCAAGTCCTGTGCAGCAATGCCTTTGAAGCCGACGTTGATGTTGCCGGGATGCCGTTGTGAAAAATCCACCGGACCGTTTACCCATATCTGGACGGGCAGAGTCTCTAACTTTCTAAGGAAATCATCGCGAAGGTGAGCTAAGGTTGCCCGATCATCGGCACAGTGTTCTTCGGCAAAAAGTCGAGCCGCTGCACCGAAACCGACACAGAGCGCAGTCGGCACCGTTCCGGACCGCAATCCGTTTTGCTGACCGCCACCATGAATGACGGGCGCGATTTCGCGCTGGAGTTCACGCCTGACAAACAGCGCGCCAATACCCATCGGGCCATACATTTTGTGCGCAGAAAAGCTTATCATATCAGCATTTTGCGCTAATAATGAGAGATCGAAGGCGCCAGGCGCTTGAGCCGCATCGCAGTGCAAGAGGGAGCCGTGCCGTGCGGCCATGCGCGCGATTGTCGGAATGTCTTGTAGGGTGCCGATTTCATTGTTTGCGGCCATCACGGACAGGAGAAGGACGTCATCGCCCAAGCTCCCTTCGAGGACGTCCAGATCGATCCGGCCGAATCGATCAACCGGGATGTGCGATACGGAAAAGCCGAGATCGTCTGCGAGCACACGGCCGATCTCAAGCACGCATTTGTGCTCGGTTGCCCCTAGCAGAATGCGCCTTTTATGGCTATGTGCAGCCCGCTTTGCAAGGCCGATAAGGGCGAGGTTGTTGGCCTCGGTGGCGCCTGACGTGAAGATGATCTCGTCCGATTCGCCGCCGATCATCGACGCGATGTCGCCTGCGGCACGCTCCACAGCCTGACCTGCACGCCATCCGATGATGTGTTCCGAGGCGTGGGGGTTGCCGAAGCTGTCAGCGGAATATGGGCGCATAGCCTCAAAAACCCGCGAATCGAGAGGTGTTGTCGCTTGGTGATCGAAGTATAGAGTGTTTCCAATTTTCATATTATTTTCAATCTATTAACTGCCTTGATTTTCTCTGAGCCTCGGTCAGCAACGCTCTCGCGCTTTCTGGAGGATATCTCCAGGTTTAAGTTTGACCATACCATATATTGTGGGTTAAAGTCGAGCTGGATCAATCATCCAGGACGAGGCGGAATGACAAGAGGACCTATCTATCAAGACAAATACAAACCCCAATTCTCGGGGCACGAGACCTTTCCGCTGCGCTACGGATGGCTCAAGAAAGCCTATGATTCCGTCGATGGCCGACGTGACGACCCCGACAGTAAAGCTGTGTTTACTCGTGATGATGCCATAGCGCATTTTGGTGTAGGTAAAAATATGGTGGCCTCAATGCGGCATTGGGCAACCGCCTGCGGAATTATCGAGGATGGCGAGACTTCCAACAAACTTGTCACGACAGCACTTGGCAATACCATCTTCGGAGCCGAAGGTTATGACCCTTATATGGAGCATCCGGCGAGTGTGTGGATGCTTCACTGGAATCTTGCGGGTCACCCCGGAAAAACAACTTGGTATTGGAGTTTCAATAACTTTTCCGGTACCGCATTTGAGCGAGAGCGGCTCGTCAAGGCACTAGAAAAAGTTGCAGCAGATCGCGCGTGGCCGCGCGTGGCTACGACCACAATCCGGCGTGATGTTGAGTGTTTTCTGCGCACCTATGTGGCGCGGCGTCCTTCAGCGAATGCTTCGCCGGAGGATACTCTGGAATCGCCTTTGGCGGAGCTCGGTCTAATAAAAGCTACCGGCAAGCGAGACGGGTTTCGCTTCGTCCGCGGCCCGAAATCGACCCTCGGCGACGGGATTTTCTTGTATGCCCTGATTGATTTTTGGCGTGACTTCACCACAGCGCAAACGCTTTCGTTCGAAGCTATCGCACATGAGCCTGGATCGCCGGGGCGGGTGTTTTTGCTTGACGAGAATGACGTGGCCGACCGCCTGCTTTCGCTTGAAGAGTTTACAGGCGGTGCTTTTCGCTGGTCCGAAACCGCCGGGCTCAAGCAAGTGCTGCGCGATACAGAGCTCGATGTGAATGCCGCCCTTGACTACGTTGTCCGCGAATATCGCAAAACAAAGACAAGAGAGGCGGCTTAACGTGCTTTCAGATCGTGTCCGTATAGCAAGACGATTTCAACGTTCGGTTCGAATAGACACGGATCACAACGATATTTCCGCCCTTGAAGGGTTTGTTTGTCCCCGCTCTTCGGTTGATGTGCTTTCTGCGGTGGGTCATCATGTCGCCGAAACAGGCCACGGTGCGTTTACCTGGACCGGACCCTATGGGAGCGGAAAATCGAGCCTTGTCGTGGCGCTGAGTGCGCTCCTGAGCGGCGACGATGCGCTCAAGGCCAAGGCAGCAGATGCCATCGGAAATGCTGCAGCAAAGAGTATTCTAGACGCATTGCCGCCGCGCTCAAAAGGGTGGTTGGCACTACCCGTTGTGGGGCGACGTGAGAACGCGGCACAGGTGATCGGCGAAGTTCTGGAAGAGCGCGGATTAGCAAGCAATCTGCGCGGCAAACGCTGGACTGACAATGCTCTCGTTGAAACTCTCGTCGAACTTTCTAACCGGAATCCGCGCAGCGAAGGCGGGCTTGTCCTGTTTGTCGATGAAATGGGCAAGTTCCTCGAAGCCGCAGCGCAGGAAGGTGCGGATGTTTATCTCTTTCAGCTCCTTGCCGAAGCCGCGTCACGTAGTGCTGGCAGGCTCATCGTTATCGGGATTCTTCACCAGGCGTTCGAGGAGTATGCGCACCGTTTGTCGCGGGAAATGCGCGATGAATGGTCGAAAATTCAAGGGCGCTTTATCGATCTAGCCGTGAATGCGGCCGGGGAAGAGCAGATTGAATTGATCTCCCGCGCAATAGAAAACGACAGGGCATTGAAGAAGGTGGGAAAACTCACCTCTCTGGTTGCATCTGAAATAAAAAGGCAGCGCCCTGCTGCGTCACAATATCTGCCTGAAACACTCGAAGGGTGCTGGCCTCTTCATCCGGTTGTTGCATGCTTGCTGGGACCGATTTCTCGGCGGCGTTTCGGTCAAAACCAGCGCAGCATCTTTGGCTTCCTAAATTCTGCTGAACCATACGGGTTTCAGGACTTCATACGTCATCAGGATGAAGGCGTATTGTACGAACCCGACCGGCTCTGGGATTATCTGCGCGTCAACCTCGAACCTTCTATTCTGGCGTCTCCAGATGGTCATAGATGGGCAATGGCGGCAGAAGCTATCGAGCGGTGCGAGGCGCTCGGCGGTGATGCTTTGCATATCAGGCTTCTTAAATCGCTCGCTCTGATTGATCTCTTCAAGGAGCGGTCCGGCCTTGCCGCAACGGACGAGGTACTGGCAGCCTGCGCAGGAACGGCGGGCAAGAAAGAGACGAAGGACGCGCTTGAGCAACTCAAGCGATGGTCTTTGGTCATCTTCCGGAAGTTCGCCGATGCTTATGCAGTTTACGCCGGAAGCGATTTTGATGTTGATCGAGCCGTGCAGGACACTCTTCAGCATATTCGGGAAGTTGATTTTGTATCCCTACAGCGCTTAGCGGGCCTGCAGCCCATTCTGGCCAAGCGTCATTATCATGAAACCGGCGCGCTCCGGTGGTTCGATGTGGAAGTGGCGCCTCTGAATAGTCTAATAGACCGGGCGCGTGCCTACGCGCCTCATGCCGGGACGATTGGTGAATTCCTGTTGGCTGTCCCGACTGACGGCGAAACAGCTGAGGAAGCGAAGAAGCTTTGCCGGGAAGCCGCCCGTCAATCGGGCGACTGGGACGTTGTTGCTGGCCTTTCGCAGCGGGCGTGGGCGATTACGGACCTTGCCCGTGAGTTAATCGCGCTAACCGAGATTCAGGAAGAACATCCAGACCTAAGCGGCGATCCTGTCGCGCAGCGCGAGGTGCAGGCGAGACATGACGTTTTGCAGGGGCAGCTTGAAGAAGAAATCCGCCGGGCGTTTGACAATGCGACCTGGTATTTGAAAAACCATAAGCCGCGTCAGTGGTTTCACGCCGAACTGAACAATGTCGCGTCTGAGCTCGCCGCGCGACGTTATGCACTTTCGCCCCGCATAAACAATGAACTTCTGAACCGAATCAAGCCATCAAGCAACGCGGTAGCCGGACAGAATGCCCTTCTTCGCGCCATGGTGTCGCGAGAAGGTGAGCCACGCCTTGGAATCGAAGGGTATCCGGCCGAAGGCGGATTGTTCGCCTCGTTGCTCGAAGTGACAGGGCTTTATGCTGAGACAGCTGAAGGCTGGCGTTTTTGTGCACCCGCCAAGGATAAAGACCCCTATGGCCTTTTACCGCTTTGGGAAGCGGCGGCTGAGCTGCTTAAGTCAGCGGAAGACCGTACCGTGAGCGTTGCAGAAATCTACCAGCTCTGGGCGGCCCCTCCCTACGGCGTCAAAGATGGCGTGATGCCTGTACTTGCTGTCGCTTTTATTCTTTCGCGCCGAGAGAGGGTAGCACTCTATCGTGACGGGGTATTTCAGGCACGATTCAAGGACATTGATGTCGAAATTCTCGCCAAGAATGCAGGTGATATCCAGCTTCGCTGGATGGACCTTTCGGCCCTTTCGCGCCGTTTGTTGTCGAGCATGGCAGAAGTTGTGCGTGATCTCGACGCAGCAAACAGCCTGACACACCTCGCACCGATCGATGTCGCGCGCGGTCTAATTGCTATATTTGATCGCCTTCAAGCCTGGACCAAACGCACAATGCAGCTTTCTGGTAATGCCATCCGCGTCCGCGAAATCTTCAAGCATGCTAACGATCCGAACAAATTTCTCTTCGACGACATTCCGGAAGCGTTCGGTGGGGTCGGAACACTCGATGATGCCACCCTGAAAGGGATCGTTGACGATGTCCGCGATGGGCTCTTTGAGCTCGTAGAGTCCTATCCGTCCATGCTGCGGCGACTAAATGATCTCGTACTTGCTGAGCTACAGGTGCCGAACAGCTCGCCCCAAGCACTTGCAGAGCTTCGGGCGCGGGCTGAAAATATCAAGAAAATCAGCGGTGATTTCCGGCTCGACGCGTTCATCGGGCGGCTTTCTAACTTCGGTGGTACGGAAGAGGACATCGAAGGCCTCGCAAGCCTTGCTGCCAACAAGCCGCCGCGGGACTGGACCGACTCTGACCTCGACCGCGCCTCTGTCGAGCTCACAGACCTTGCGCAGAAATTTATTCGTTCGGAGAATTTTGCGCGCGTCAAAGGGCGTGTCGATAAACGTCACGCCATGGCGGTTGTTGTCGGTGTGAACGGAAGACCTGCTCCAGTTCATGCCGAATTCGAAGTAACTGAAGGTGAGCGTGCCGGGATTGAGGAAATCATTGCACGTGTCCAAAGCGCAATCGATGTAGGTGATAAGTCACAGCGCCGCCTTGTGCTCGCGGCACTCGCCGAACTAAGTTCCCGCTACATGGGGACCGCTGAGGACGAGTGCGATACAAAATCCGAGAGGGCAGTATCGTGAGTGAGACCCCGAGAAAGCACGTCCTCGGACTGTCCGGCGGCAAGGATAGTGCTGCGCTTGCAATTTACATGCGCCAGCATCACCCTGAGCTCGATATTGAGTATTTTTTTACTGATACGGGTAAAGAGCTTCCCGAAGTCTACGAGTTTCTTGGTCGCCTAGAAGGTTTCCTTGGTAAGCCGATCCTGAGGCTCAACCCCGACCGCGACTTTGATTTCTGGCTCAAGCAGTACAACAATTTTCTGCCATCGCCGCAGACGCGATGGTGTACGCGTCAGCTCAAGCTGCGCCCTTTCGAGCAGTGGCTTCGCCCGATTCTGGAGGAGGGCTGCATGGTTTATAGCTACGTGGCCATTCGTGCGGACGAAGAATATCGAGAGGGCTATAGTTCCAAGCATGACCGGCTGAAGGTCGTCCTGCCGTTCAAAGAGGCAGGAATCGATAAGCCCGGCGTGCACGACATCTTGGAGGCATCAGGCTTAGGCTTGCCGCGCTACTATAACTGGCGCTCGCGAAGTGGTTGCACGTTTTGCTTTTATCAACAGAAGATCGAGTGGGTCCGCCTCAAAGAGCAGCACCCCGAAGCTTTTGAAGAAGCACGATCATACGAAAAGGATGCTGTAGCGCATGGATCGCCGTTCACGTGGTCTCAAGGCGAGTCTTTGGATGAGTTGACGCAGCCAGATCGTGTCCAGCAGATCAAAGAAGACTTTGATAAGCGGCTTGAGCGGGCGAAAGCAAAACGCCAGCAAAACCCGTTGCGTGGTGAAAGTGATGAACTCGACATTGACGAGTTGTTTGGACAGGCCAAAAGTTGCCTTGCATGTCACAAGTAGTTTTCATTGATCACAACGGGCGTCACTATCAATCGCGTGTCTGCTGCGAAACACATTGATGCTATCGCAACCGAATTTCAATGCGCGATTGAATCGGTTGAAGTACCTATGGTGGGCCTTTAGACCTCATCAATTTAGCCATGGCCAGACATGATCCCAAGTTAGTTCGGCAATGTTTCTGCCTCGGCAGACGACGACGTCCGCATTCCAATCATTGACGGAGCGAAGGGGATCAAGAAGGGAAAGCCGAGTGCCGGATTGAAGGAGAACGGCGGTCTTCTTTGAAAAACTAATTCCCGCCGCTTTCGCTTCTTCGATGCGCCTGTCTTGGTCTGCCACCGACGTCTCGGTAAGCGCAAGATAGAATTTCCGTTTCTTCTCCCAGCTATCGCTCCCGATCGCCGAATTTTCTCTGGCCGGCATTAGAACAAGATTACCAAGCGTGTGTCTCAGGATGCTGTCCCGATAAAGACCAGGTATGTCCCACCCGTGCTTTGGGACCGTATCAGGAGCGATGTGCTCGACGGTGGCATAGTGGTCACCACGCCAGGTTCCATAGGTGAGGAAGCTGTTCGTGTGGACGCTTGCCTTAATCCCGGACTTGTTCCAGATGCCTGGAGTGTCGCCCGACGGCAGGGCCTGATGGGCCGCCGTCAATATCATGAACCTTACAAGTTCACGGGATTGCTCATAGAGCGGGTTAGCGGCCGCCATACCAACCCAGACTTCCTTGGTGAGGTTTTTGAGTTTGTGCGTCAGCAACGCCTTGAAGGCATCTTTTAGTTCGTCGGGTGAGAGCAGGGGATTGTCGTGGTTGACGCCCGCGCAGAGGCCGAACTTTCGGCTTGATCCGCGTCCGGCACTTGGGGCCATTACTGCCCTGAAATCACTATCGATACCTGCCGTCCCTCCAGTTGCCGCGCGCCGTAACACAAGGAATGCGGCTACGGCTTTGAGGACATCAACGAAGCGCATCTCCCCGCTATGCTTTAGATCGTCTGTCCAGTAACGCGACAGTAAGGGAAGAGCGAGGCTCGTTCTCATATCAGCAATGAATGACGAAAGAAGCTGTACCTCATCGACCGTCTCACTCCGGTGAAACCTGCCTAGTTCTTCGATACCGTCACGCTCCCAGTAGTAGCGGCGGAACTGCGTGGCGTCCGCGAGCGCTTGTACGAACTGGCGCGCGGAGTCCGTACCGTTCTTTGCGGCATTGTCGTAACTCTGGCGCAAGAAGTTGCGCTGCGCGGCGAGATCCTTGGAAAGCTTCTTCCCTTCAAGATAGAGCGCAAATGTCACGATCAGGTCCTTCGTCTCGGCTTGTTTCTTCGCTGTGTCCGAGAAGCGTTGATCCAAATTGCCATCTATTGTTGAAAATGCACTTTCCGATGGCGTTCCTGCATAGCCGTGCAACCTTTTCTCAAAATTTATTACACGGGGTTTCAAGGTTTCGAGTGCAGTTAGTGGCTCACCAGTTGTATTCAGTGCATCAAAAATATCAAAAGCTGCGGATTCATCATGTGTCGTAACGCGGGTGAGAACTATACAGCTGCAAAAATAGGATGCGAACAGAAGTGTTCGTGTCAGGGCATGAAGTTCTTCATGCTTGATGATTCTATCGAGAGCTCGATTGCGCTCGCTATCATTTTTTATGTAATCGGAAAATCTCTCGAAAAGAGTGCGACATTGCGCCCTCGGAATCCAAGATATGTCAAACTGCTCACACTCAGTGTCATCATACCAGCCCGCATCGTTCAGGTTTCCGATAAGGCGGCGAACAAGTTGGTAGTTGCTGGCAAGCTTCTCAGCATCAGTTCCACTTCCCAGCGTCGGGGGAACATACTCGATTTTCTCACTGTCAACATACTCGGAAAATCCATCTAGAAACCGTGCGATCGCGGACTTGTAATCCGATGTCGCCTTACTGCGACCGCGGGAGTCATCATGCCGGACGATGCGTGGAAAGGGAAAGGTGTTCTTAGGCGAAATACGCTGTGATCCGACAGCACACTCGTAGAGTGCGTAAAGCCGCTCGTTTACTTCCTCTTCAAGCCATTTCTTTAAAGCCTCATCGACAGACGAAGGGAACTCCGTTTTCTTGATATGGCGGCGCAGAGCCTCACTGAGTGCGCAGGCAAATAAAGATAAGGTCGTCAAGCGCTGTTGCCCATCGACGACAGCAAATGAAAGGCCGCCGAAATCTTCCTCCTTATTCTCTTCCTTCACAAGAATTAAGGTGCCGAGGAAGGTAAAGGCATTGGCGTCTCCGCTCTCCGATGTGCGGGCAAAACCATTCAATGCATCATAATAAAGCCTGATGATATTGTCTTCTGACCAGTCATATTGTCGTTGATACTCTGGAATGGCAAACCCAACACGCCCTTCCTCCAGCATTGCCATGTCAAGAGGGCTTGTTGCCAGTGCTTCAAACAGGTCTCTTGCTTTTTTCATGCTGCCTCTCCAATTATTATTATTTTAAATCATGTGTTCAAGATCATACTGCCTAAGTACGGGCGCCAGAGTTTCGTAAGCTTCAGAACGGTTGTCTGATAACGACGAGAACTCGGCGACACGGCCAAGTTCTGACTTTATCAAACGTTTTGCATATTCCGAGGCTGTATCGAAGTCTTGGGGCAGCACCACAATGAAATCATGGATCAAAGCCCGTTCCTTTCCCGGCGAGCGGCGTAGAATACGGCCGCGGCGCTGGACGAACTGGCGCGGGTCGCGAGAGCTAGCTAGAATGTAGGCCGTGCTGCATGCCGGAACGTCGATGCCTTCATCAAGACAGCGGATAGCCACCATGGCATCGATGATACCAAGCCGAAAATTCTCCAAAATGTTGTCGCGGTCTTTACGGGACTCCCTCGACGTGAAACGGGAGACATCCCAGGACATGCCGTGTAGCATAGCGCTGACTGCTTCTACTTGGCGTTTGCCTTGCGCGATGCTCTCTTCAGAGGAATCTTCTCCTTCGTCGGTTTCGACGGTACCATCGCCGCAGTAAAAGAGGGTGTGCTGGGTAGGCTGCTCTCCTGTTAGCACCGCCTGAAGCATCGGGAGCTTGTTTGCGGCTGCCCCGACGAGTCGGGCTCGCCGCATCAGTAGACCCGTCAGCTGAGGGGACATATCGCTCGGCTTGCCCTTCTGCCGAGCCATGATCCGCCCGATCTGCTCGGAAAGCTCGACGAATTCTTCCGCCTCCATTTTAGTGAACTCAACGAGATGCGGATAGTAAACATATGGCGTCAGCACCTTGTCCTTGATCGCCTGGTTCAGCGTGTAACTTGAAACAATCCTTCCGTAAAACGCACTCAGCCGTTCATTTCTCTCTTCGTCAAGATAGTGTTCTGGTGTAGCAGATAAGCCAATGCGGTACCGAGCATGTGCTGGTAAAAATCCCTCATAAGCTTTCGAAGTGTGGTGATGGCACTCATCGCCAATCCAGAGCAGGCGGTTGCCCTTAATCTTTGAAAGGCACTCTTGGAACTCGGGGCTCTTAAGAGTCCGGTTGACCACTACGATGGCCCCAAACTTCCTGCTTCCCATGGCTAGTTCATGAGCCATGTTCCGCAGCTTGTCTTCCCACTGCCCACGCGAAATATAGCATTTCACAGGGTAGATGTTGAACGTTGAGAGAATATCGACCCATTGATCGGCCAAGTTTTGATAGGGGGCCGCAATCACGCAAGCTAGGCCGTCGATTTTTTCGGATAGTTTTACGATAGCATGAATCGCCGTGATCGTTTTACCGGCACCGGTCGCGAGGTTGAACGTACCCTGAAAGTCGCCTTTCGCCTTCCAAGCCTCAAGGGCAGCGATCTGATGATCGCGCATTTTGAAGGGTTGCCCATTTATTGTCGTTGGTTCACGTGGCTTTCCGGATGTCGTGCTGATTGTCGTTCCTGTCCTTGAGAGAATGCGCGCGGCGATCGCGGCTTCAATCTCGGGGTCCGGCGTGTAGTCCATTGAACGCGCGGTCGATAGAAGCTTCTCCTTAACGGCGGTGGGGATATCGAGAACTGCCGTAGACCGGCTTTCATTCCTCCAGAGCCGCTCGAAACTCTCAATATGCGGTTCATAAAATTCAGCTTGCTCAGGAATCCATGTCCGAAAGACATTGATCGACTCATAGTTGTGAGTTGGAAGCAAGGCATGGGTGCTCTCGTTAGCTGAGCCAGCAAAAACCACTTTGTCGCCTGCTTCGTCAGCGATAATCCCGACCTTGTCATGATACATGCCGCGCTCGCGCAGGGCGATTTTCACGTCAAGGCGGCCATGCGTCACTAGCCAGGATAAGGTCTCGAACCGGTTCTGGAACAGCTCATCACTGACATTGGAGATCATAGACAATAACTCCAGGCCGATCTTCTCGGAGATTTCCTTCTCTTTGTAACCTTGCTTGATCGCTTCGAGGTCCTCACGATCCGAGAATGCACCAAGTATGAGCCTGATCTGCCCGCCTTTTTTAACGAAGACGGACAAAGCTTGCGCTGCGTAACTGATTGTAGAGGCCGAGAAGAAGCCCACGGCCCGATCATAACGATTAGCGACAGACAGTGTCGGAAGGTAGAAGTCTTCAAGAATGTGATCTTGGTCGGACTTGTAGACTCCTTTATAGGTCAGGTTCCGCAACATTCAAAAAGATATCCCGGCCACATCCGGCTCTTCCTCGTCAGCGCTCAAATAGCCTTGTTCCTTCAGTAGTTCGAGAATGTCGCGGTCAGGATACTCACCACCACCTCGCAACATGGCCTCGTGCATGATTTGAAGGCCACCATTGGCATACTCTTCAAAAATTTCTGCGCAGCGGCTTTCTTCGCCATCCTTTAGAATTTCAGGGTCCTTAGTATCTGCAAGTGCGATCAGATAGATTAGGTCTTCGGAATCGCCCCGCTCGAACTGTTGATAAGAAACGTCTTCGACGCCCTTTTCCTTATCGAGAGGAAGGCGCCTGTTCTCAGAATAGCCGAGCAGGGCTGCAAAACAAAGAAGTTCCCGGATCGTGGGGAATAGGGTGCGTTCCGATCCTGGTAGCTTTTGCATGGCGAGGCGTTGTACCATGTCTTCATGGGCGCGACTTCTGTTGATGTTAGGTGCACGTGTACTCATGGGCCAGTAATCTCCACAATTTCCGTACCGTCAAATTCAGCATCGAAGACGGCTGTGTTGAACTCTTTGCCCTTGAAATAGCGGCTTTCCTGTTTGCGTTCGCCGCGCGACTCCGTGTTGTGTCGGACAAGCACATACTCTGCGCCCAAATGCCCCTTCATGGCCTCAAGCACGTCCTCTGAGCCTTGGGACTTCGAGACGAGGAGGACGACTTGGCGCGCCATCTTCGGGATGAACTCCGCCGTCGTAGAGCGGTAGGCTTCATCGAGCTGCCCGAATGGCGAGTCGAGTACGAGCGGGGCGATTGTGCCAGGGAGAAGCCGGTAGTCACGGGCATTCTCGCGCACCTTCGCGAACTCAACGAGCGCCGCAGTGAAGGCGAGGCCGAGAAGCTGGTTTTCACCGCTTGATTTTGGTAGCGCTGTGCCGTCCGCATTGACGAGACTAATAAGATAGTCATCGGACATACGCAGGTTCAGGACCTTGCGTGTTGTGGCTTCGAGAATGCGGCGGATTCCGGCACGGAGTATCTTCCGAGCTTGATCCTCTTCGCTGACAAGCTGTAACTCAAGCTTGCCTCTGATGCTCTCGCACAAATTACGTCTGCGCCCGTAGATTGCAGTTTGCTTGTCCTGCTTGGCAAGCTCGGTAATATCGCTATCTATCTGGTTTCTCTCGCGTTCGGCTCGACTGATGTTAGTACGGAAGGAACCGATCTTCTGATCTATCTCGCGCAATTCATCCCGCAATTCATCCCGCCGTCGTTCACGATTGGCGATATCATCGAAATTGATACCCTTGAGCTTCTCGCTGATTTCCGCAAGCTGCGCTTCGGCGGTCGCAAATTCGTCGTTCGCATCGGCGAGCTGCGCTTTTGCCTTCGTTAACCGCCTCGGTGCCTTGGCGCGCTCTGTTTTCAGACTCGCGAGTCGCGCTCTAACTTTTGAAACCCGATCGCGCATCACCTGGTTTGCAGCCTTTTCAAGCAAACTGGCGACCTTCTTGCTTTCAGCGCTTCCTGGCTTGAGTTTGGCGCCACAGATGCATTCTTCGGCGTCCAGAATGTCCTTTACGAATTCCTCATTATATGGTGAAGGAATGCGACCGCGATGCTCTTTCTCGTGGAGGAACGAAAAAGTTTCCTCGGTAATTCGCTTTGAAACGATGAAACGGCCGTTTTCACCGAGCCACTTATAAACCTCGTCGCTATATTCTTTTTGGCGCTTCTGCGCGCGTGAAAGCTGTCCCGTCAAACGGTCTCGACTTTGTTGAAGCTCTTTTGCCGCCGCCGTGTTGCGAAGCTTTGCATCAATATCCTTGATCTGCTGATCGGTTTGTTCTCGTTTCGACTCTAAATGATAGATAGTTGATTTGGCTGTCTCGATTTGCTTTGTGAGCGCATCATGCCGACTGTTCAGTTCTTCAATTTGTTGCGTTGCTTTGGTTGATGGGATTTGTTTGCGGAATTGGCTCGATACTGCCTGCAAATCTTCGATGGCGGTTTCAATCAGGGAGCAGCCGAGAATATCTCTGACCGCACTTTTGATCGAGCCGCGGTTGTTTTCCCCGAGGAAAACCTCCGCGTGTTCGCCGTCAAACAGGAAGTGCGACGCCATGTCTCGCGGGATCACCGTGTTGATGAAGGTGTCCGGGGAATCGAGTGTGATCTGGCTGCCGTCATCAATGCGGGCAACCAAGAATTCGCGCCCCGCATTATTATTGATATTAGCAAAACGCTTCGCAATGTAACGCTTGTCGTTGTGCTCGAATAATACTTCAACTGAGGCTATAGACCGACCAGCCTTACGTGCATCATAGTTGAGAATTTCCTCACGCTTCTCGAAACGGGCCGTTGTTTCGCCATAGAAGCACCAAAGCAGGGCATTCAGGAGTGTCGTCTTGCCAACGCCGTTTTCGGCATAAATAATTGTGACGTTCTTTTGTGGGTCTTCGGAAAAGCGAAGAAACGTTTCGCCGTAAAAACACCGGAAATCTGTCAGCCTAATTTCTTCAAGAATCATTCGCATCATCCCCCAATTTGGTGTGGCGCTCAATGATGTCGCGAAGTTTCTTTTGCCGTTCTGTCTTCACATTACGCTTTTCGAAGAAATAGCTCCTCTCCAGTTCAATGATCTCGCGAACGATCGGATCGTCCCTAGTGTCGTCGGCCTCTGCGTCGCTCGTCATATACGGTTCCTTCCTGCCCCTACTGCTAGAATTGCAGACTGATCAAGAAATTGCAACCTTATCCTCGCACTGTAAAGTTATGAAAAATAAAGATAAATGCGTCATCCCTGGTGTCCATCAAACTCCGGCGGTACACGCACTGGTGGTGCGGGGGACGGGTGGTGTTCACATTTGACGTTGAAGCGAGTGCGCACGACGGCTTGTGATGACGCTATGGCCCGCTCGACTCGGCCCTTGTAAGCTGAATTGTTCTTACCTGTAGACAATGCGGACTCTGGGTCGAGCTCTTCGATCTCTGGCCAATGAGACGATCGTTTGCCTCTTTTACGCAAGCGTTCAGTTCAATTATATGTCCTCGTGCAGCAGGGCACGATCAGGAGGACCGCAGCGTAGCTCTGTCAGAGGCGTTGCTGTTCGGCTTGGTGTAATATTGTGGGGAGGCTGTAAGCTGAGAATGGCAAATCAAGTCCAAATCGCCCTCCCGCAACCAAAATTGATAAACATTCCAAATGGTTAAAGCCAGACTCAAATAGTTGGGTTTTCGCATCCCCCAAAGACAAAATCCCCGCCAATTCTCCAGCCAGTTCAATGTGATGGCCGTTCGACGCCGCAGCGTCCGGCGCCATCCGGATCTCCGATACCAGCCCGCGCAATGCCTCCGTCGCCTCCATCTTGAGGCCCGGATCCTGCAGGGCGGACGAGAGGTTGCGGATCTTGGTCCGGTAGAGGTCCGACAGGCTCGGGTGCAGCCGCAGGGCAGGTGGCTCGAGGCTTTCTTCCAGCGCGCGTTGCAACGCGGCCTTCTCGCATTCCAGCTCCGCCATCCTGTCCTTCATGCTCGGCTGATACATCCCGTCCTCGACGGCCGCGAGGATGCCGTTGATCTTCTTGTCGATCTGGGAAAGGTCGCGGCGGGCCTTCTCGCGCGCGGCATCCGCACCGGCGGCCTCGGCATTGAAGGCGCGGCGGTATTCTTCGACGAAGGTGGCGATCAGATCGGGGTGCAGGAGGTTGTCGCGCAGGCCGGTGAGCACGCGGTCCTCGACCACTTCACGCTCGATCGTGGCGCGGTTGGTGCAGATGGCCTCGCCCTTGTTGCGCGCGGCCACGCAGCCGTAGCGGGTCTTGTTGATCAAGGTATAGCTCGTCCCGCAGCAGCCGCATTTGAGCAGACCGGAAAACAGGTAACTCGGGCGGCGTGCTTTCTCGGGACGGGTCGGCCGGTCATTCTGGACGCCGGCGGGGTTCATATCCATACGGATGCCGGCCTGGCGGGCTTTGACCCGGTCCCAGAGCGCCTCGTCGATCATCTGCAGGTCAGGCACGGTCTCGATCACCCAGTCTTTGGCTGGGTTCAGCCGCGCCTGACGCTTCTGGGTGTCGGGGTCTTTCACGAATGTCTGCCGGTTCCAGACCAGCCGCCCGATATAAAGCTCGTTGTTCAGGATGCCAGTGCCGCGCTTCCAGTTGCCCGAAATCGTCGACGGCCCCCAGGTATCACCGCCTTTGCCGCTCTCAGGGCTGGGGATTGGTGAGAAGCTGGTAGAACATTACAGCTTCTACGCAGTTTTCCAGACGCCCGAAGAATACCGACTGATCTCTGGTGGTAAAGAACTGGGAACGCTTCCCATCGTGAACGTCATGGCCCCCGGCATGATGATCATATTTTCCGGTCGTCGATGGGTTATTCAGGAAGTTGACGACCGCGACAAGGTCATCATGGTGACCCCGTCCAAAGGTGGCACGCCCCCGATCTTTGGCGGCGATCCCGGTGATATCCATGACGTGGTGATCCAGAGGATGTTCAAGGTGCTGGAAGGTCATGATGCACCAACATACATGGATCAGGCGGCCCGCGATCTTCTAGATGAAGCCCGGAGGTACTACGCGGAGCTGGGTTTTACGACATCGTCCATATCAGCGTTGAGTGAACGCAGCTATGCGGTCGCGACCCGAGCAGGAACGGTAAAGACAACCACACTTGCTCTGGCGCTCAGAGGCTTTGGCTTCGCAGTGGAAACCCAAGATGGCTTTGTGTCGGTTGTTGTACAAAATGAGGCACCTGATTTGAGAAGCGTCTTGCAGGGGATAGCGATTGGCGGCGAGGCCGAGTTATTCAGTGATCAGACAAATTTGATTTTTGAAAAGTTCCATCCATACCTGACGCGTGACCTCCTCCAAGCAGATGCGCTATCTGCGAGGGTAGACCAAGGTTCATTGAAGAAAGTATGCAGCGGAATTCTCCAATATCCGTTTGTCGAATGATTGATCGAGGGGCAAATTTGCGTGTTCGTAGGAAGCGCGTCTTGACGCTCCGCCATAGGAAGCCTTTTTATCGTTGCACATTCCGAAATTCCCGCCAAAGTGCTTTTTGGATGCTCTACATTGACGGATTCAACTACATTACAAGGGTTTGCGTGATGAGTCGGGACCGAAAGGACGCGAATGCGTAGCATTCTGAAACCCGCCGTTTTCCAAGGTGGCAGGACGTCATGATGCTGGAACCGACTGCTTCGATTTTAGGCCGCAGGTGGATCTTAAGCCGTGTAATGCAGGAGTGGCTCGATCAGTGCCACCCAAGGCGCCTACTGACCTCTCCCGGGATATATGCCATGCTGGCCGGACTTATTGCGTTTGGCGCTGTAGGCAGTCCGCGTGCAGCTCCTGATTGGTTTTTCCTCCTGTGCCTTTCTTTTGCGGGCTTGGGTATCATGCTCGCCTTTTGGACCGTGGCCGATCTGTCGATAACCTTGCGGCGTTACCGGGCCGAAACGATCTCGTTCGAGGTGGCCGCGCAGGGCATGGCTCGGGCCGCTCGGGCGATGTTCCGAGCGGCTCAGATGGGGGCTATTGCGCTCGCGATCGGGGTGGGCGCGCTTCTGGCGTTGGCCTTTCCCGGCTTGGCGATACTGGCCGCCATGCTGAGCCCTGTTTTCGCGATTGCCATCGCGGCATTGCCTGGCGCAGTCGTGGTGCCGCGACTTGCCGACGCCGCACTAGCGCTTGTGGTGCCTGTAAGCGCGCTGTCGCCGGGGGCTGACGGTGAAGAACGGTTCCTGATGGGTTGGCGGTTCGCGAGCCGCATGGGTGCCGTTCGCGCCTCCTTGGCGAACAGGTCCTCCTCGCTGCCTTCAGAAGCGCGGGATTTTGTCAAGGCGCTAGACGGTGGCGGTATGATCCGTCCACCGTTCACGCGGCTGCCTGTCGCGTCCGGCGGGGCGCTGCGTTTGCGGACGCGTGGCCTGAAAGGGGTAGTCGCTCCTGCTTTGCCAGTAGCCCTGTTCGTTTGGCTGGTGGCGACTCTGATGCCGCCGGGTGCTCTTTCTGTTTTGCCGCGCCCCGGCGATTTCTGGCAACTACCTCCTTCATCAGACGCAGCGCCGCCAGATCCGGCGTCGACCGAAGATCACAGCGAAGAGGATGGAACCTCTGGACCCGGTCCAAATGATGCGGCCGCCGACGGGTCGGCAGGTGGCGGTGAATCTGGGGGATCCGACGGCGCGGCGACAGGCGGCGCCGGACGAGACGGTGCTGGAGGCTCTGCGGCTGTCGCGGGCTCTGGTTCCGAAGGAGAAGGGCCTTCCGATGGCGCCGAGGACGGCGGTCAGACCGGGGATGGGCAATCTCTTGGCGATGGCGGCCCCGCCTCCGGGCAGAACGAAGAGACTGCGGACGCTGGTTCAGGTGGCGCCGGAAGTGACGGTGCCGGGCAGGATGGCGCGTCCCAGACGGTCGGTGATGCAGAGTCGGTTTCAGAGGATGTTGGCGACGGAAGTGGCGCCGGGTCTAACGGAGCGCAGGAGAGCAGTGCCGGACAGGACGGCGCGTCGCAAGCGGACGAAGACGGGGGATCGACTGCGGATGGTGGCGGTTCCGGGTCTGGTGACACTTCGGACGGTGGTGACGGGCAGGACGGTGGGTCGCAGGCTGTCGGGGATGCGGACCAGACCGCAGCGCAGGGACCAGACGCACCCCGGGGTGGTGACAGTGTTTCGTCGGCCCCACCGTCAGGCAGCGATGGCGGGGCCGACGGATCTGGCACGGGTGCGCCATCGGGGCGCGACGGCGCATCCGAACAGCTATCGGCCGAAACGCCACCTGGCGACGTCGAGACACAGCCCGACAGACCGGATACCCCGGTTTCGGCAGAAGATGTCGGGCGGGTGCGCGTCCCTGGAACCGGGGACGGTGCCGAGCGAGGGCCTGTAGCCGCCTCCGCGGCGGCCTCGGAAGACAGCGACATCCTGTCCGTCGGCACACCGCCGTCCTTGTTCGCAGAACCGGGGGCCGCCCCGCAGGCGGTCTTGCGCGACCTGTCGCCCGAGACGGCGTCCGGTCTTCCTCCCGGACCTGCCATACCGCCCAGCCAGCGCCTTCCGGCCTGGATCGCCGACCTTTTACAGTGACAGCACAGCAAACGGACGCCCAAGATGCATGACCTTCGAGCTGACGACATCCTCTACCTGCGGTCGATCCCGGCAGCGGTCACGGCGCTGGGCATGAAGGACCTCGACGATATTGTGCGCCTTTTGACTGTCGCGCTGCTGTCCGGCGGGCATGTCCTGCTGGAAGGCAATCCGGGTCTCGGCAAGACGGCATTGGTCAGGGCGCTGTCGCAGGCGCTGGGACTGGGCGAGGAGGCCGTTGGGCGAATCCAGTTCACCCCTGATCTGATGCCCGCCGACATCACCGGCACGCTGATGCCATCGGAGGAGGATGCGGGGCGGCTGATGTTCCGTGAAGGTCCGATCTTTCACGAGCTGCTTCTCGCTGACGAGATCAACCGCGCGACGCCCAAGACGCAGTCGGCCATGCTTGAGGCAATGGCGGAACAGCAGGTGACGGTACTTGGCGAGAGGCGGGTCTTGCAGAAAGAGGAGCGGGCAGCCGACGGGCGTAGCGTGCTGACTCCGTTCATGGTGATGGCGACCCAGAACCCGATCGACCAAGACGGCACTTTCAACCTGCCCGAGGCGCAGCTGGACCGCTTCATGTTCAAGATCCGGATGCGGATGCCCCGAGCCGAGACGATCGGGCGCATCATGGACAAGGAGTTGCAGAATGGCGCTGGCACGAAGACGCCGGTGCCCCCCGCGAACCGCCGCGCAGCGCTGGACAACATCGACCGTGCTGCCCGCGCAATCCTGTCGGCACCTCTTCCGCCAACGGTGCGCGCGCATATCATCAACATCGTGATGGCCAGCAATGGTGTGCTGGATGATCTGAACGGGATATCGAAAGGCCGGGTGGCCGAGGTCGCGGCACTGGCTGAGAGGGTCGACTATCCTTTCGGGCCGCGCGCGGCGATCACGCTGGGCAAGGCGGTTCTGGGCTGGAGCGCGGTGACCCTGACCGACCCAGAGCACGCCCAAGAGATCGGGGCCGAGACGCGCCGCGCGCTTGCCGACGTTTTGGTCCCCGCGCTGCGCCACCGCATACGTATCCGTCACGATTATGGTGCCCCTGGAGTGCAGGGGTCTGAGGCTGATGCCATTGACGGGTTCGTGCGCAAGCTGGCTCTAGCCGTAGCGCCCAATTTGCGAGTCGGAAACGATGCGGCGGATTATCATCTGCGTTTCAAGGCGGATATGGACGATGCCGAAGCGCGGCTGCGGGTTTAGGAGCCGGATATGGATGCAACCGAGCCGCCCATCAGTCGAGATGTCCTGAGACAGGCGCAACTGCGCCTTCGCCGCACGGTGCCCAGCGGGGGCATCGGTCAGCATCTGCGCCGCAAGGCTGGCCAAAGTCTCGAATTCCGGGAGTTCCGCAGTTACCAGATGGGGGACGATATCCGCCTTGTGGACTGGCGGGCCTCACTCCGTAGGGGACTGAACGGGGGCAGAATGGTCAGGGTCTTCGAGGCAGAGGAGCGTATGACGCTTCTGATCGTTGTCGATACCCGGCCAGCAATGCGCCTTCCCGAGCATGCGCCGAAACTTCTGGCCGCTTTGTGGGTCTTGCGCGCGTTGACCGAGGTCGCGGCGGCGAGCGGTGACGAGGTTGTGCTGGGTACCTTGTTTTCCCCGCGCGATGATCGCCCGATCTCCGCGCGGGGTGGGGCTGCTCCGGGCCTTGCCCGACAATTCGCGGAAGACCTGTGGGCCGCGCCCGCGTTGGACCTCGCCGATGTTCCTGCCGTTTCACCCGCGGCCCTTGTGCGGCGTCTACGTCCGGCCAGTGCTGTCGTGTTGCTGTCGGACCTTCTGTTCGAGGATCCTGGTGGAGCAATCGCAAGGCTTGTTCGGGCGTCACAGGAGTCTTGGCGTCAAGTCTTCGTTCAGCCGCTGGACAGCCTTGGTGCGGAACTTTCCATGGCGCGCGATGCCGGCCGTATTCGCGTCGCTGCGACCGAGGGGCGGCTGTTCGACGACGCGCCGACCGTGGTGGACGCGCCTTGGGAGGCGGCGATCCGCGACCGCGTTGGCGCGCATGTCTCGGGGCGTCTGTATGACTGGGCGGGGCCGGGGCTGACAGTGGAGCCTCCACTTGTATGGCCCGATTCCGGGGGGTTATTGGCGCTTCGGGCTTTGTTCGCAACCGAGTTCCCTACCAGCGGGCTTTTGCGCGGGATCGCCGCACGCGGGGGGGCGGGATGATCGCGGCGGGGCTGGCCATTCTAGCGGGGCTTGGCGCGCTGGCGTGGTATCTGCAACGCCCGGTGCCGCTCGATCTACGGCTGTCTTTCGCACGCCTGCTGTCTGATCTGCCCGTCGCTCCGCGCCCGGTGCCGCGGCTGGCTTTGACGCTGCCTGTGCGGTCGTCGGCGTTCTGGTTGCACCTGCTGGTAGTGGTGCTGGCTCTTGCGGCGATCTGGGTTGACCTGCAGCTGCGCCTGACGACGTCCGATCCCCGGATCGGCCTTCGGATTGTCTTGGATGTGTCGCACGGCATGACGACTGTGGCGGAGGGAGTATCTCGCCTCGATCTCGTCCGCGCTGCCGCCCGCGAGGAGGCTGAAGTTGCCCGCGGTGCGGCCGGATCCGCCCCCTATTGCGGTGAGGGGATCCTGGCCGCGCGGACGTTGCGCCGGATCACGTTGTCCGATCTGGATAGAGTCGAAGCGCTGCCGGAAGGGGCATATGCCCTCTCCCTGATGGAGGCTGCGAAGCAGGAGGATGCAGGCTGCGCGATCACGCATATCACTGTGTTGTCTGACCTTCCTCTGCCTTCCGGCGCCTGGCCGTCCGATGCGCCCCCATTGCGCTGGGTCCAAGTTGGCGCATCGGTACCCAACGCAGGCCTGAGTGAGGTGCGTCTGGTGTCGGCTCAGCTCGACGGCACACCGGCTTCGCTTATGGTGACGGTGGACACGTTCGGAGTAGCGGCTGTGCCGACGGTTGTGATCGAGAGTCCGGTAGGTGAGGTGCGGCCACCGGTGGTGCCCTCGCTGGACCGGCCGGGCCGGTTCGTCGCGCGGATGGTACCGAACGCTGCGGGGGTCCATGTTGCGCGGCTTGAGGTCGGTGGTGCCTATCGCGGGGATGACCAGGTGATCTTCGACTTGACCGCTCCCGATGCTTTGGCGATCGACTGGCGGCTGCCGGGCGTGCCGGTGCCGCGAGGTGTCCAACGCTCTGAAGGTGCAACGCTTTTTGTGGCCCCCTTGGCTGGACTGGATGACCTACCTCCGGATGTCGCAGTGTTGGCGGTGTATCCCGGGTGGGCAGGTGCCGGGCCGCGTGCGATTGGAGCATTTGTTGAGGATCGAGAGCTTTTGGATGCGATCAACCTTGATGTCCTCGAGAGGAGGATGCCCCTGCCGATACCTCTGCCGTTGCCGCCCGGCTTTGTGCAGGTGTTGACTGATGCGGCAGGCGGGGTGGTTTTGGCGCGACGCACCGATCCGCCGGGCCTGATCGTTCCGCAGCCCGTGCGTGACGCCGATTTGGACATCACGGCGCTGTCGTTGACGCTGTTCTATTCTGCGTTGCAGGACTTGTCTGGTGGGGCCGAGACGCCTCTTGCCCTCCGGTGGGAGAGCCCGGGCGGCGAGATCGTGTCCGAGGCATGGACGGAAAGCGACACCGCCCGGCCCCTCATGCCTGCGCCCCCACCGGCCGACTACGCTGTCCTGCCAGCAGAGGCACCGGACCAGCCGGTCTGGCCGCTGCTGTTGCTGGTCGCGTTGGCGGCTCTTCTAGCAGAAAGGCTTCTTGCTTTGAGGGGGAGGCGTTCGAGTGTCTTGTGAGATGTTACGGGGGCTTGCCCTTCCGGGGGGGATTTTGGAGTGCGAAGGCACGCTGGGCTGGCTGCCTAGCGGGCTTGCGCTTTTGGTTTTTGCGGGCGCAATTGGCGTGGCGGTCCTGCGTCGAGGCGGGGTTCGGGGGCTGGTGTCGGCCTTTTGTTTGGGTGTTTCGGCGCTGGCGCTGGCCTTTGCTGCGGGGCAGCCGGTGCGGGTCCGATCCGAAGTCCCGCAGGCAGCGGCGGGCCATGTGGTGGCTCTGGTCGATCTTTCCGACAGTGTCTGGCGCGATGAGGCGTTGGCGCGGGCCGCACTGGATCAATTGGCGGATCGTGCTGGGGACATTGCGCGCGATCTGGCCGGGGCGGACTGGACAGGTGAGTTTCTGGGGTTTGCCGACGGCGTGGTTCCAACTGGCGCCGTCTTGCCCATCGAGCGGTTGCCGGAGTTGATCCGCGCGCTTCCCTCCTTACCGGGGCAGGACGGATCGCGTGTCGATGCCGGGCTAGGTGCAGCATTGGACCGCATTCGGGATGCGGGTGGTCGGGGTGCGGTGCTTCTGCTGTCGGACGGGCGGTTCCGGCCCGAGTTGCCGGATGCGCTCCTTAACCGCGCCGCGGTCGCGGGAGTCGCAGTGTCCGTTCTGTCCGTCGGCTCGCGCGCTCCGGCACGAGGGCTTGTGGCCGCCGATATTGGACCCGAGCAACAGATCGGCCACGATGCGATTATCCGTGGGACGGTGCTGGGTGGAGGGGTCTTGCAGATCGAAGATGGCGCTGCTGAGGCCGAGGTGAACGTGCCTCATGCTGAGACACTGCAACCCATACGCCTGACGACGCGTTTCCCTTCGCGCGGAGTGCATCACGTGCGGTTGCGCTATCATGGAATCGGCGATCTAGGACAGGAAAGGGTGCTCTATACGCTTGTCCGTGGTCCGGCCCGAGTGCTAAGTTTTGGCCCTGCTCGCTGGCTGGACGAGCTTGATCCCACTCGCTTCGTGCGGGTTTCGGGCGATCCTGCCAATCCACCGGAACCCGGAGAGTTTGATCTTGTTGTGATCGACGGAATGTCGCCTGACGATTTCCAAACAGGATATGATGATAAACTTCTGGCGGTGGCGAGCCGGACGGGGATCTTTCTCGTGAACGGTCCCCTGCGCGGAACGACAGAAGCGCCGCAGGTTATCGGTGACTGGAATGACAGCGCGTTATCTACGGTGCTTCCGGTGGACAGCGATCCGCGCGAATTCGTTCAGTCGCCGCCGGGCCGCGATATCGTCATTCTGATCGACACATCGGGCTCAATGAGCGGATCTTTCGGGCTGGCCAAGGCGGTGGCGCGCGCCGTCATAGACCAGTTGCGCCCTCAGGACACGTTGGCCATCCTTCCCTTTGCGGATGACACTGGTGCAGTCTTCGCCCGGCAAACTGCCACGGCTGCGACGCTTGCGCAGGCGCGTGTCTTCGTCGACCGACTGATGATCGGCGGTGGCACTGACCCCAACAGCACCTTGCGTGCTGCTGGGGCGATGCGGACGAACTATTGTGCGTTCTTCTTTATTTCGGACGGCGGTTTCGACGCGCCCGCGATCAGTCCACAATGCTTCACCACCGCAGTTTCGACAGAAGGCAGAGCTTTCCCTTCAGGCGTGGCTGCGTGGGGGCAGGAGATCCTGCTCATGGGTAGCGTGTCGGGTATCCGGCTTGAGTATTTCGATCCGGAGCTTCGCGATGCTTATTGGCGCGTGGGTGCGTTGCGCCCAGTTCCCTCAGAAGCGCGTGCGCCGCTAACAGGATTGTCGTTGCAGGGGCTGGCCATCGCCTATCCACGGATCGACGCTCAGGTGATCAGCTTGCACCCAAATCCGCCTCCTGATCCGGTGCTTGCGATCCGCCGCGACGCGGCAGTGGCTAGCGCAGGAACGGCGGTGTTCCTGTCCGACCTCCCGACGAGTGCCTCTGCCGCTGACGTTGCCGAGGTCCTGACCGCCCTCCTAGGCTGGAGCCGTCCTGACAGATTCGATCTCCGCGTGCGGCAGGAGGGAGACCGGCTTACCCTCGCGGTACTTGCACTGTCGGGCGATGGCGTGGCCGAGGCGCTGCCCGCGTCGCTCTCGGGATTTCTGCGCCTCCAGGGTCAGGGCGACCAGCCGCTAGCGTTCCGAGCCGTTGGGGCCCCTGGACGGTTCGAGGCTGGAGTGACATTGCGGCTTGATGCTGATCCCGGGCACGGCGAACTTATCCTGATCGAACCGGGAGGGGCTGCGCAGGTCATTCCAATTTCCGTTCCAGGTCGGCGTGCGGGGCTGTCGCGCGCAGGGCATGGCGAAGCGCTCGATTTCGGTATTGACGGGGCGACGCTGGAGCGGATCGCACGGCGCACCGGCGGGGTAGACCTGTCGGTGCAGGCGCCGACGTTCGGCCTCTCCTCTCCGCCACCAATGCGCGACCGGCTGCACCCATGGGCAATTGTGCTGGGTCTTTTCCTGCTTGCGGCCAGTCTCTGGACCAAGAGGAGATCGAATTGACAGTCGTTGTAGACTCGGTTTGAATGGTGGGGCATGGCAAGTTCTTATTTTTCCACATCTTTGGCGCTAGGCGCGATTGGCGAAGTTCGGTCGCTTGCGACCGTTTCCTTGGCAAGGTCGCTGGACGAACCTGTCAACCCCATCGTGGATTTGCCTTACCTGTCCGCCCTTCTATTGTCTGAGGATCGCCCGCCGCGCGGGGTCGTGCGGCGGGTGTGGCAGATGAATCAAGCGATGCAGTTCGCGGAATTCGCACCGGTTACGTCTTTGCAGCACCGGATACTCGCCTCGGGCCTGCGTCCCGGTCCCCTAGAACAGGTGGTCTTGCGGCTTCACAAAAGTCCGAGCCCGACCACACCGAAATGGATCGACGCCACTCTCCGCTCGGCGCTGTCTGCGCCCGACTTCCTGCGCGGGACACAGATGACCGCCTATCGTGGTCTGCGGCGCCGAGTGTTCTTTGCTCCCGGCGGTCCTGCGCTTGACCCGCTTTCAGTTACGAGTTTCCTGTTGCTGATCCTATGGTGCGGTCGGCCCACAGGAATTCCGCCGCAGGCCTGGGCGCGGCTTGAGAAGGTCACCGCTGGATTGGCTGATCAGCCCGGGTGGGAGGGGCCGTTGGATCGCCTCGTGCTGACTGAGGCGTGCAAGGTTTTGGATCGGGAAGAGTGGGACTCGCGCGATATGGTTGGTGCAGGTGCTGAAGAAGGCGAAAAGGGAATCGAGCATGTTTGAGGTTGATGCCGTGAAGAAGTTGCAGGACGGCCACCGGGACACACTCGAGTCCCTCGTAGCGCTGCAAAGCGCCTTGAGTGCGCGTTTCCACGGCATGGAGCGCACGGTCAATTGCATGATCCTCGCCGCGCTGACAGGCGAGCCGATGGTGATGATCGGTCCGCCGGGAACGGCGAAATCCCGCATTATCCGCAGTTTCTGCCACCTTTTGGGATTGATCGACAACGACGCCCTCAAACAAGGCGATCCTGCGGGCGTCGAAGAAGTCAAGCAGGAGACATATTTCGAGTATTTACTGACACAATTTACTGAGCCGTCCGAGTTGTTCGGCCAGTTCGACCTCGCGCGGGTCTTCGGCAAAGATCCGGTTCTCGTTCGAGAGGAAACGGGAATGATGCAAAAGGCGCAGGTCGTCTTTCTTGATGAGGTGTTCAACGCCTCAAGCGCGATTCTGAACGCGCTTTTGACCTTCATGAACGAACGCAAGTTCCATGACCGGGGCAAAGTGCGAAAGGTGCCCATGCGGCTGTTGTTCGCTGCCTCGAATCACGCTCCGCGGGAAGAGGGACTTGGTGCTTTCTATGATCGCTTCCTGCTGCGCAGCCGCTTGCACAACACGGCCGCGGATCCTGAGCGTTTGGGTGTCCTGCTGTCGGTCGCGTGGACGGAAACCCACGGATTTGCGCTGCCCGAGGCCGACCGTAAGCGGTTCTTGTCACTGATGGACGGCTTGCAGGCCTACCGGGATGCGCTGGACGGAATGACGCGCGATGCGCAGTTGACGATCAACACTGCTGACCCGCTGTTTCGACAACTTGCAGACATTGTGGAAGAGTTGCGGCGCAAGGACCTATCGCAGATGTCGAACCGACGGCTGGTCAAGTTCGTGGGCGTGATATTGGCGGCGGCCCTGATTCGATCGGTGCGGGAGGGTTCGGCTCCGCAGATCCTTGCCGCCGACCTTGGCGTGTTGTTGGACTACGGCCTTGATGCCGAGGACGACAGCACCGTGCGCAAGCTGCGCGCGCAACTGGAGCGGTAGGGATGTCGGTCCCACGCCTGTGGATCGACGGCCCGGAAAGGAAGGACCCAGCGCTTTCTGTGCGTGCGGCGTCGCTGATTGCGGCGTTTGCGGAGCGGCATGTGGTGCTGACCCCCGGTCTTGCTGCAAGATTGGCTGGTCTGGAAACCGCCGATGCCCCGGCAGATGTGCCGGTCTGGGGGCAGGCTTTCCGGCTTGCCGGGCAGGCTGTCGGCCAAGACTCCGTGGTGGGGCGCAGCCGGTTTTGGCGTGGCGCGGTGTCGGCCTTTCCTGTGTTGGCCGCAGAGCCGGTCCTGCGGCGCGCGATGGCAGCAGTCGATGGCGCGGGACTTGCCGGTGTTGCCGACTTGCCACAAGCGCCCAAGAAGGGGCGTCCCGAGGACTGGAAGGCCCGTTTCGACGAGACGGTGCAGCGTTTTTTGTCTGCTCCCGAGATGATGGGTCGAGGCTTCTGGATCGAGACGGCGGTGCGGTTGCAGGCCGCCGCTTGGCACGACGCGCAATCGCGCGCTGGACGCACACCGCGGCGCCTTGGTCTGCAGGCCGTCGCGCCCGAGGCTGACCCGCTTCTTTGCAGGTTGCTGTTCGAGGCGGAGCCCAAGTTTCCCGAACCCTACCGTTTGGACAGTCGCCGTATCCGTGCGCGGGAGAAATCGCAGCGCAACCGCGCTGGTCACAGGCCCAAGGAGGGCGGCGTTTCTGGTATCCGGACATCAACCAATCTGGACGATCTTCCTGATGTGCTGATCTCAGAACTGGTGCTGCCACCGCGGTTGGTGGTGGACCGGCTGTTGCATGAAGGCCTGATAGTGCGTCACCGTCCGCCCTATCGCCAGCCGAAACGAGATTTGCTGATCCTCGGGCTCGCTGACCGCCGCAGCGACGGCGCAGCCGGGGCGATCGCCAAGGCAGCTTGGGCTGACGCAGCAATCCGGTTGCAGATCCTTCTGGGCCAGATGGGTCTGCCTCTTAGCGATCTGGTTTGGTCGGAGGCGCGAGCGACCGGCATTGCCGCGGACCTTCTACGGGTCGAGGATGCCGAGGCTTCGGTGGGGCTCGATCCCATTCTTCTGCAAGGATCGCTTCGAGCGGCGCGCCTGTTCCGGTCAGGGCTCATGCCAGGTTTCCTAGATACCACCGCGGCGACCGATCCTTTGCCGACTGATGCCGATGGAGTTGAGGACACGCTGCTTGATCTGACGCGAGTAGGCTTGCGGCGGTTGCAGGTCCGCCACCGCATCGACACTGGGCGGTTGGGACCAGGCTCGGATATCGCCCATCGTCCTTCGGATTATGCCCGACGGGCCGTCATTATTGTCCTGCCGCCGGGCTCCGAGCTTGCCGTGCGCGCGGGCAATGATTGGAGAGGGGTGCGCGGGCAGTTGTCGGCAACGCTAGCTCGGGTGATGGAAGAGAACACCCGCCTAATCGGCCTGCTCCCCCCCCGCGAAGTTGCGCCGGGCGAGTCTTTTGCCGTTGTGGGCGATCTGATACCAGGCGGCACGGTCGAGGTGATGCTAGACTCCGACGCGCCAGCGGTGGACGCTGTAAACCGGGTGCTTGGGACGCTGTCAGCAGCGCTGACCCTGGCGGTGCTGGGGGCAATCGATGCAGGATAACGGGGAACAGGGTGGGTTTAGGCAAGGCTTTGTCTTGCCTGCTATCGCGGCGGCTGAGGTTCCTGCCTTTCTGGCGGCGCTTTCTCCCCATGGGGTAGATGTGGCGGCGACCGGCCTTTTGTTTCATGTCGATCGGGCCACCCTGTCGATGCGGCCTTTCCTGCCGCACTGGAACGCGCCGCCCCACGCCCCTCAGGAACGAGTGATCGATCTGCGGTTACGCATCGGAAGCATCCTCGAAACAGAGTTCAAGCGGGCGCAGGATCTGTCGCGCATTGCACCGCAGTCGGTAGATGTCGTGCCGATGAGCGATCTGGCGGGGGCGCTGGTCACGGGCATCTTACAGGCCGCCGAGCCCGGGTGCCTGATGACAGACGGCGGCGCACGACTGGTCGCGTTTGTGGGAGAGGCCGTTGCGCTGGCTGCGCTGGTATCGGAAGTGATCCAGCGTACGCGTTATCCGGCGCTGTCGGTCTTTACGGGAAAAGGCGGGCGCGACCTGATTCTTGCGTTTGTCGATGACTCGTCAAATTCAGGTGCGACGCTTGATGGATTGCGCGCCGGACTGTCCGACACGCTGCCGGTGCTCGTTTCAGTCGAGACATCGGCGGGGTTCGTCTGGCTACCCGACCATTTGACCGTGCCTACCGATCGGCGGGCGCTCGTGGCGGCGATGCTTGGGGGGTTGCAGGTTACCGGTGCGTTGAAGCCCGGCGAAACTCCCGTGGTAATCCGTGAGCCTTCCGGCGATATCTTGTGGGCCGCGCTGCCCGCAGAATTTGACGCTGCAGAAACAGCTGCTCCGGTGTCCGAGGTGATCCCACAAACCGCGCTTCGTATGGAACGGCTTGAGGTCATGGCGTCGGAAGAGGCTCGCCGGGCGTTGCAGGCGCGGATCGCCGACGCGCGGTTCCCGCTTGGTTACCGTGTGATGCTGGATGATATCGCGGACCGCACAGCACTAGAACGGGATGTGGAAGTGCTGCGGGAGGAGATCGCCGAACGCGAGGCCGAGATTGAATTGATCCGCGCCCTTTCGGCTCCGCAGATGCGACTGATGCGGTTCGGCGATGCGCAGCTTCCTGCGCTGGTAGATGCCCTGAGCCATCTTCCGCCAGGGGTGTTCCAGAGCGCCGACCTGCGTTACGCCTCCGCTCATGCTGCTGGTCGAGCAGAACCGGCGCATTTCCTCATGTATGATCCGGCCCGGATCGCCATGGAGGGCTATCTGCGCGAATACACCTGGCGGGGTCGAACCGAGGATCATCCGATCCGCTATTGGCTGGATCCCCATGCTGCGCACGCGATGGATCGCGACGGTGCCCGTATACTGGTTTTCGCGCCTATGGGTTACCGGCTGCTTCCGGCAATCGACAGTTTTGGCGGTCGGTTGGGCGAGACGCTGCGGCTAGTTTTGGGCAACTTGTTCGCCGACGCCTCGGCGGTGATGGACGCGCCGGGGGCCGAGCCGGTGTTCCTGTTCTCTCCCGCCACGCTGGGCGGGGCGGACATGGATGTTGAACTTCTGGACCGGCGCTGGTTCGAACCCGTCCACCTGAGCCTGAAATGGATCAACGATTACATGGTCGTGCGCGCCCCCCGGGTTCCCGACCGCGAGATTCTCGCCCGGCTGGCGGAGGATCTGTACGAGGGTCAGGTCGCGACCGAATTGCACGCCGGTGCCGAAAACGCGAAGGACAGGCTGTCGCAGGTCTGGGCCGCGTTCGAGGCCGAGGTGCAGGCCGAGATCGACACCGTTGTCAGGCACGTCACCACCGAGATCGACCGCAGCGCCCAGCGGATGCGGATGGGTCGCGCCTATTTGACCGAGGCACAGGGGCGGATCGACAAGCTGGATGCGATGATTTCCGAAATGCGGACGCGCGTGTCGACGTCGCTCTCTGCCGCTGACGAGATGGGCGGCTTTGCCGATCAGCTTGTTGCGGACCGCTACGACATGGTGGCGGATCTTCTTGCGGAGATCGCCGTCGGGGATCGTGCCGTGGCCGAGGCCGAGGCGCGGGTAGAGGCGCAGCGCGGCAGGCTGAACGCGCTTTTGGATAGGCTGCAATACCGATGACAGCGGCCCCCGTCACACCCGAGCGTTCCGCGTCTGAGGCTTTCGACGAGGCACTGTCGCGCGCCCGCGCGACGAACAATGACCCAATGCCGGTGCTGAAGCGCTTAGAGTTGGTGGAAAGCCCTGGGCGTATGGTGGCCGATCTTCGCAAGATGCTATCCTTGCGGTTTGTCCATGCGATCCCGGCTTCCGAGGCGGCGTCGCAGCACCGGCAGGCTACTCAAGCCCTTGACCGACTGGCACGGAAGCTGCGCTGGCGCCGCGCTCGGATTGTCCTGCTCGTCTTCATCCAAACTTACGGCTGGGTTATCTTCGGCCTTATCCTGGCGGGAGGGCTGCTTGCAGTGGCCGTTCTGTATCGGGACGCCATAGGGGTCTTTTTCGCGGACCTGCTCGCGCCAGCGCCTGCAGCACCGCCGACGCCCGTGGCACCTGCTGCAACGTCTCCTGCTGCGCAGTCCACCCCGACGGGGACCGTCCCATGAGGCGGGATGACGTGGCTTTTGGTTCTCGTGGCGGTCGGTCCAGTCTGCTCAGGGCCGGGCTTTCTCCGCCGTCGCGCCGTCGGAACTGGATCTTACGCTATGCGGTGATCCTGTCACTGGCGGCACTCATGGCGGCGCTGGTTCTCGTCCTGCGGGGGGAGATGCTGTCGCCCGAAGGACCGGGCCGGGCGCTTTACCTGATCCACGATGAACTCTGGCTGCCGCTTTACGGGCGGGTCTGGACCGCGATCTTTCCCGACGCTTTAATCTGGATGGCAATCCTGGTCGGCCTGTTGACGCTGGTGTTGATTGAATTCCTCGGCATCGCTTCACCGCTGCGGCGGACACAGGTAGGGGTTCTGAATGTGTTGTTGCGATCGGTTCCTGAAGCGGTTCTGGCCATGCACCGCCTGCTGCGTGCGGTGGGCCTAAGGGCGGGGATGGCGGAACAGGTTCTGCGCGACCTGCGGGACGATGCGCTGTATCGCTGCACCGGACCCGGGGTGGCCCAACCCGATGTGGCAGACTTTCGCAGGCTGTGCGACATGCAACGGCTTCAGGTGGCTTTCGGACTGAAGACGCCAAGGGATCTTGTCGCGGTGGTGGATATCCTTGGGTTGGCCTCGGTGAAACCCGGCGCCCGCGACGACGCGGCGGAGCCGCTCCGCCGCGCCGCTGCGGCGCTGATGCCTCAGGAGGTGCCGTTCTGGGTTGATCTGATGGCTCCTTCGACTTTTCCGATGGACCTTTCCTCCGTCTTGCAGGCCTCGATAGAGCTTGAAACCGCAGATGTGCCGCCCGAAGCACTGGCCTGCCAGACAATTCGAATTGCTTCATTTCTGGCAACAGGAGGTGACAAAACCGCGCTGGTCTGGTTCGATATCTGGGCGCGACTTCGGGTGGGGATTGATGGTGCTCGTGTCGCGCGATTGGCTGAGGCCGAGGCGCTTTGCGCCTTTGAATACTGGGCTGCGAGGGCCGAGGCTGCGGTGCTGCACCATGCGCCGCCTTTGCTGGCCGAGGCTTTTCCGGGCTTGCACCTGTTTCGTCCGCGAGGTGAGGTTGAGGCAGCACGAAATGTCCTATCGGGGAGCGGGTTATGACGCAGCCCTTCTGGAGCTTACGTGATGTTGCGGGTTCGTTGCGGGCGCGTTATGCGACATTGCGCGCGCGCGCGGTGCCCCTTCGAGAGCGGGTGGACCCGGCATTGCTCGCGGTCGTCGCTGTCGCTGCGCTTGCCTTTGGTGCGGGCGGCTGGACGTTGGCACGGATTGAAGATGCGCGCGGTTTTCTCGACCCGCAGGCAGTGGAGGAGATCAACGATCCCCGCATTCTAAGTGATTATCGCAGCTTTACAGCCCCAATCGTTGACATGGTTCCGTTGGGCTTTCAGGCATATCTTGCGCGAGCCGACGGGACTGTTCACCGCCATGACATGCGCACCGGACTCTTCGCCGAGGAAAGCCTGCCAAGGGCGCCTGCGCTTGCGGGGACACTGGCGTTCCTGTCCTCGACCTGCACCGACACGGCGGTTTGTGCCGCAGGGGCGACGGTCTTTGCCGTGACCGAAACCGGGGGGCTGGCGGCGCGCGGCAGCGGCGGCTGGCGGACCGTGATCAGCGACAGCGCATGGCTCGGCCGTGATGGCCTGCCGGTCGACCTTCCTGAGGTCTCGCTCTGGGCCCTCTCGGATGATGGGCGCTGGCTTCTGGCCTCTGCGGGGAAAAATGGCTTGGGACTGTTCGATCAGACCCGTAGCATCTGGGTGCCGGTGGCGCAGGGTGGCGCGGTGTCCGATCCCGCCCATTTGAACTTCGCGCATGGGCGGTTCTGGCTTGGAGGCTCCGGTGGGTTGGAGACCATCGATCCGGGACGTCCCGATGTGCGTGCTACCGTTCCGGGCGTGGGCGCGGTGCTGGACCTCGAGCGGGCAGCGGACGGCAACCTACTTGCCTTGCAATCGACATCCTGCACCGGCGGCACCTGCCTGTCGATCACCGAGGCACGCAGCCCGACCGACCTGCGTCGCCTCGTGGGTGAGACAGAGATAAGCCCCTCCCTGTCGGCCGCTGCTCTGTCTCATGCTGCATTGCAGGATGGACGGGTGGTGGTGCTGGGTGCAGCAGGCGTTCATGTCTACGACCGGCGGTCGCGCAGTTGGACAGTGCTTGAGGCCGGGTCAGTGGATGCCTTTCATGCTGGCACCGAGGGCCGGTCGCTTCTTTTCGCCGCGGGCACTGCGATAGGGCGGGTCGTCGGTGGGCAGGTCTTATGGCAGGCTGAGGTGCCCGACAAGGTTAAGCAGATACTGCCCGGTCCGGGGAATGCAGTGTTGGCCTTGCTGCGCAATGGCTCCGTTGTGGATCTGGCACAGCCCGGACCGGCAGTTGTGGTTCCAGCCGACCTTGGCCCCGGCGATCCGGCGCGGATCACGGCTGGGGCCACGGTCGGGGGAACCGTGGTGTTGCGGCGGGGCGCTGACCTGATCCTGCACGATCCCGCCGCCCGACGGTGGAGCGTGGCGCAGGAACAGGTGCCGCCGTCTGCGGGGGCGGGGGCACGTCTGCTAGGCACGGCCAGTGCGCTCTGGCTGGTGGATGAGGCGACCGGGCGGGTCTGGGAAGGTGTCGTGGACGGGGCCTGGCCCCAACGCTCGGTTTCGTTCACCGAGGCGGCCCCGGCGCTCGGGCCACTCAACTCTGTTCAGGCGGATGGCAATGATCTGCATCTGGTTACGGCCTCAGGCGACCCGCAGCGTCTGCGGGCGGGTGGTGGCACCCTTGAGGCCCGTGTGGGCGATCCGGCCCCGCGTGGCTTCCGCCCGGTGACGGGCGCTGCTGCGGCTGGGGCTATGCTGTTTTCGGACGGAACCGGGATTGCAGCCTACGACACCACCAAACGGAACTGGACCGAGGTTTGGCAGGGTCCGCCTGGCGGGGTGCGGGACATTGACGTGGCGCCCGGGTCAGTTTTGGCCCTGGCGCGCGACGGTGTCCTTTATAGCGTCCAAGACAGCGGCTGGGCGACACTGTCCGCGGCCCCGGAAGGCATTGCCATTGGCAGCGGTCAGGTGAGCGACGCCTTGCAGGCCGGATCTTCGATCTTTCTAGGCGGGGCAGGACAGGTGGTCGAGTATCGACCTGATATGCGCCGGGCCATTGGGTCTTTCGGCACTGGCACGGGGGATGTTCGTCTGGTCGGTGCTCCTGCCGGGGATCCACTTTGGACCTCGAATGGGCGTCTGTTCTTGGGTGAACAGCAGGTTTCGGAGAATAGTGAGCGGGTCGCCTGGGCCGGGCGGGGGCCGGACGGGTTCCTGTATGTCGCGGAAACGAGCATTCGTCGGCATGTCGTTTCGCTGGGACAAACGCGTCAATGCCTGTTTCGAGGTGCCACCGCCCCGGGTGGAACACCTGTCGATGCCCGTGGCCTGCCGGACGGGCGTGTATTCGTGGCGACCACGGATGCGCTTGCGATCCATGAGCCGGAGAACCGGCGCTGGGTGCGGCTGGAAGGCGGGGGCGTCGCATCATCCGCCCGGATCGAGATCGTCGCCGGGCATCTGGTGCTGATCGAAGGCACTACTGGGCGTGCCCTACCGTTGTCGGCGCTGCCGCGACCGGACAGTTGCGACGCGGATGTGGCCGAAGCGCCTTGGGCACCGCTGCCACCGGCGCTGCAAGTGGTGCATGACGTTGCCGCCGATAGGCTCTTGATTCTGGGGCGTGACGGCGCGCTGCAGGAATGGCGCGGAACCTTGCGCCGGATGCTGCCGCCAATCGGTACGGCCCCGATGATGGCCGATCTCCGCCGGGTACGCGCAGTGCCTGATGGATTGATCTTTGCTGCGGCAGATCGGCTTTGGACCTACGACGGGCAGGATCGGACATGGTCGTCGCGGGCTATCGAGGGTGGGCCTGCGACGGTTGCCGCGATGGACCTCCAGACCGACGGGGCAATCACAAACGTCACGATCTGGGATGAGGCGGGGCAGGGATACGGGGGCGAGGCCATGGCCGGTCCGATCACCCTGCGCCACCTGCTGGGGCCCTTGATGCCCCGTCCGGGTCAGGACCCCGCCCGAATCCGCGACATGGTGCAGGGCGATGGCTATGTCGCGATCCTTGGCGAGCGTGTGCTGGAACTGTTCGACAAGGGTGATTTCAGAGCCCGGGCGACGATGCGGTTGCCCAGCGCGGTCAGGGCTTGGGAACTGGCGCAGGTCGCGGGCACGGGCGCGCTCGTGCTGAGCGACGGCCCCGCCGATGCGCCGGAGCGCCTTTTCGTTCTGGGTATTACTGCAACGCATACGGGCACAGCGGACCTTGCGCAGGTGTCTTTCGCTTACGCGCCCGGCGATGACCGCGACTGGCAAATTTCGGGTGACGCGCTGTGGCGGATCGACCGGGCGCTGATCCTACATCGTTGCGAGGTCGCCAACGGGCAGACTGCTCCGACCGGGTGCCAGCCTGTGACGGGTGCCCCCGAACCGATGGACCCGGGCAACCTGATCGCCGCCGCGACGCTGCCTGGGGGGGACGTGCTGGTGGCGACCAAGGAGGGGGTGCTCCGGATCGACAACACGCGGCGCGTCTCCGGGCGCACGTCGGTTCCAGGCACGAACGCCACGTCGCGCTTCGTCGCTGCGCGGGGGTTGGTCTTTCTCTGGACCGGGCAGGGTGGCGACCTGTGGCGGTTCACCGACTCCGATGCGCCCGACCGTTTGCTCGGCGGGGTGCTTGACCTGCGCGAAAGCAGGGACGGTATTGCGGCCATCACAGCCAATGGCCTGATCCTCTTGGCTGAAGGAGGTGTGCCCCAGACCCTGCGGGCGGGCGACCTGCCGCTTCGTGCCGCCACGGTTGGCTTGGACGGCTCCATCCACGGTATTGGGCCGGATGGACAGTTGCGGCGTCACGGACCATCGGATGCCGTTCTGTCCGAGGTTGTGTTGTTGGACGATGTCCTTGCCGTCGCCCAAGGGCCAACACCAGACGGCGTCGAGCTTGCCAGTCCCGGCGCGGTCTGGGCGCAACACGGGGACGGGCAGATGCGCATCCACTGGGTTGGTCTGTGCCAACCGCCCGACCCCACGATTGACCCTGCAGACGGGGCCCCCAATCTCAAGATGGATGCTTCGGAGGCTACAGATGGAGATCTTTCGGTGCCTGAAACGGCTGCACCAAAAGAGGAGGCCGCAATAGACGAGACAGGAACAACCGAATCCGCGTCGGCTGCGATTTTGGAAACGCCCCTCGGTGATGCGGAACCGGCGTCTGTAAGCGCCAATCCTGATGCATCAGCAGCAGAAACTTCCGAAGCCGAGCCCAATTCCGTACCAGAGCCCGCTCCACTCCCCTGTCCAAAGGTGCTCGACACTGGGTTGTCGCTGGCCGCTGACGAGCGTTTGCTGCAGGTCAACGAACGCCTGGGCGGGGCTACCGTGCTGACGACCCGTGCCAGCCATACGATGACTGCAGTGATGCTCCACGAGGCGCGGCAATCGGACTGGTCGCCCTCAATCCCCGCCAACACGCACGTCTTGGACACCATCCGTGGCGACATCTCCGACATCGACGGCCGCCCGTATCTTGCCCCGCCCCGGTTGGGCGGCATGGGTGGTCGGTTGACCGTAAACCGTGGCGCTGCGGGAGCGCAGTCTTTCGCTGGCGGCAGACCGGGCCCCATTGCGGCCTTCGATCTGGGCTGGCTCGCTTGGGATCGGGCGACGGGGACGGTGCGGTTCGGCGATGCCCCCGGTCTGCCCCCAGAGCAGGCGATCCAGGACGGGCGGTTTCTGCCGGATATTCCCGGCCGGACGGCCTATTTGGGTGGAGACGCCTTCGCGCTGTTGAACCCGCATGGCCAATGGCGCGTGCGTATCCGAGCCGAGGTTTTGCCCCTGCGCATCGCTCTGTCTGATCTGCCGCAGGATCTTGCCGGGGGGCGGGTCCTGTTTGCCAGGGATGGCGTCGACGCGAGGACCGGTGCAAGCGTCAGCGACACAGGGCAGGAGACGGTCGCGCTGGGAGCGCTCCGTGTCACAGAGACACTGCGTGGCGGGCGGCTGGAAGCGACCTATTCCGTCGGGGCGCAGGATGTGCCCGCGATGGCGGCGCGGGGCTTTGAGCTGGATCAACGCGAAGGTGTGACGGCCGAAAGCGGCGATGCATGGCTGCTGACGCCGCTCGGGCTGGTGTCGGCGGGAGGCCTTGGTGCAGGGATCGCGCTTCCGGCCGGTGCCACGTCAGTCGACACCGAGGGATCCGCGGCCTTGGCGCGCGGGCCGGGCGGATGGTTGCGGCGCACCGCGCAGGGATGGATGCCCAGCGTGCGCCCCTGGCACGACCGGCTGCTGGCCGAAGGCAACGGGAGGAGGTGGGAGCGGCGATCAGGCACGATCGAGATCGTTCCTATGACACCCGACGACGCCCATACCGCTGCTCGGCAGGGACTGGACTTCGATGGTGAACGGCTGCTTGCACTGGCCGCCGACAAACGTCGGCTCCTCGCCCTGACCGGCACTGGCACGCACGAGGCAGCAAGTCTGAGCGCGCTGGCATCCTTGCCGCCGCCGATCGCCCCCGATCCAGGGGCCGCCAGCCTAGATGCGCGTGAAGTTGTGCCAGGGCAATCCGTTCTCTGGGCTGAGACGGCGCAGGGGTGGCGGGTCTGGGACAGCGGAGCGCGGGCCTGGCGCACGGCGGCTCCGGGTGAGGACCCATGGACCTTCCGGTTGGCGGTGGACAGCGGCGACCTGCGCCTCGCCTTCCGACAGGGTAGGGCGGAACCATCGGTGCGCATCGAGGATATTGGCGGGGGCCAGCGTCATGTGGGTTTCGCTTGGGAAGCAAGGCAGAACATGCCCTTCGACCGGGTGCGCGGTTTCAGCGTCGAAGGGGACCGCATATTGTTGGCCACGGACATCGGGCTCCGGCAGCTCGTCTGGTCTGGACAGGGTGCAGTTGCGGGCGACCTCTACAGCGGGGTTGCACCGGGCACCCCACCCCTTGCCTTCGACCGCGT
The DNA here is from genome assembly GCF_048262375.1 of Roseovarius sp. Taxonomy (GTDB): domain Bacteria; phylum Pseudomonadota; class Alphaproteobacteria; order Rhodobacterales; family Rhodobacteraceae; genus Roseovarius. The sequence goes on along the minus strand of NZ_JBLXFE010000024.1, from coordinate 5,962 downwards.
CGGAAGGCCCGCCGCCGATTCCGCCCGGTTGCTGGCGACCGCAGGTGCGGCCTGCTTTGATCTGTCATCGCCCGATGGCACCCTCGCACCTTGCGGTACGCCGGGGAATTTGACCGAACGGGCAGTACCGTCCGATCCCCTGTGGAGGTGGCACAAGACCGATACAGAGATTGCCGGTAACTATCTGGACCACCTTGAACAACCCATCGAACCCGTCCGCTTGGGTGCCGACGGATACTGGTCGCACGACCGGCTGCGACGGGTCGCCGGATGCACAGGTGCGGTGGCCGAGCTTTGGGCCAATGCCGACATCGTGGCCAGTGCGCCGATAGGACTTCCCGGGCATTTGCAGGCCCTGCCGGGCGTGGAGGAATTCCTGTGTCAAAGCGGTCGGGTAGAGTTGGGACAGGGTGCGCTCCTCGCACCCGGTTTTGTCGCGGCGGGACCCGGCGGCGCTTGGCGGCTCGTAGGCCAGTCCTGGCAGCCCGAAAACGAGGCAGAGGCGATCATGCAGCGGGCACGGCGGGATGTTCCGTGGGAGGCCGCGCGCCTTCGGCTTCGTCTCGACGGGACCGGCGCGGTGCTGGAAGTGCGGGGGCTGGACGATGTTTGGCGCGAAGTGCCTTGGGATGCGGACCGGCCTGCCGTCGATCGTGTCGTTGGTATTGCGGGGACTGGCGCCACTCTGCAGTTGATGACGCCTGTCGGCGTACTGGACTGGTCGTTCTCGGACCGAAGACTCGACCCTGAGACGGTGATCCTTCGCACTCCCGTCGACCGCGGCGCATTTTCGGAGTGCGGCCCGGTCCGCATCGAAGCGCGGGATGGATCGGTGCAGGCCGTGCAACGTGTTGTGGGCGATCCGGTTGACATTCTGTGTGAGGATGGCCGCGTCTGGCGCGGCGATCCGTCGGCGGCGGCTGATGCCGGTGTCTTTGCGCCTGCGCTTTCGGACATCGGTGCGGACCGGGTGCAGGTTCAGAACGACGACTGGGTCTGGACGCGGCGCGTCGCTGCCGATGGTGCGGAAGCGCTGTCTATTGCCTTCCGTGACGAAGCGGTATCGCTAGATACCGGGCGCCTTTCATTGGATGATTACGCGGGTCTGGCCGCGCCCTATACAGATCACGTTGAGATTGTGACCCAAGGCGCGGGCTGGTGGCGCAGCCCTCGCCGCGATCTCTCATTGACTGCGGTGCGACGCCCCCCGCCGGGAGCCGGGGCCGAGACTGTAGTCTCGTTGCATTCGGATCTCTTGGGCGGGACGCCACACCTATGCGTTCAGGGGGAGAATGCTGTGATTGTGGACCCATCTGGCGGGGTGGCTAGGGCCGCTGGCTGCCGGGATGTGCGGGGAACTGATGCGACTTATACTTGGCACACTGGGCCTGGCGGTGCGACTGCAGAGGGTGTCGCGCTGAATGACTTACCGCTGCAACGGAATCTTGCCGGGGGTCGATTCGGCGATCTGTTCGTGACCGGAGCGCCGTTGTACGACGGCCGGGGCCGCATCCTCGCGCCGACGAGGGCAGGGGTGGTTGTGATCGGACCGCGGGGACCAGAGGGAACCTATGCGAGCACCGATCCCGGTTTTCTGGCGTCGGACATCACCGGGAACCCGGTGGCACTTGGCCCTTCCGGGGCAATGCCGTTGACGGGCGGTGATGTCGCTGTCTGCTCGGCCTTGGCCGACCTGTCCGCGCGCCTGCCCGAGGACGCACGTGTTCTTCGCGTGCATCGCCTCGCCTCCGATGGGGTGGAAGCTTTGGTAGCAATGTCGGACGGGGACCACCTGCCGCTCCTCGTCCCCTGCGGATCGTTGCAAGATGCGCTTGCCTGGACACTGCCGCTGGACGTGATGGAGCACGCTCGGTATCGCGCTATCGGCGCCGATGTGCTGAGTCCCCGCATCCTGGTGTGGCTTGACGGGTCTCGGCTGACTGTGGCCGAACCCAGAGGGCGCAGCTTTAGGCTTGACGACAGAATCGCCGGGCAGCCGGTGGCACAGGTTGCAGCCCCCGATGGGCGCAGTGTCGTGGTGGCAACGGACCATGCCCTCTACAGGGTGGATATAGACCGGGTTCTGGGCCTTGTCGGGTCGGGCCAGGCGGACGCAGAAATGGCGACGCCGTCTGGACCCTTTGCGCCCGCTAATCCCCCCGTTGAACCTGACGCTTCCAAGCCTGTTCCGGCCACTGCGCCGACGGCTGCAACGCTCCCGTCTCCAAAACCCGCGCGTGTCTCTGAAAACTCCACGACCGAGGCGACCGGTTCGGCGCAACTCCTTGTCCTCGACGATATGCAACCCCTTGACCTCAACCCAGCGGGCTGGCGCGAAATTCAGCAGTCCCTTCAGGATTTGGGGCTCTACACCGGGGCAATTGACGGCATTGCGGGCCCAATGACCCAGGCGGCTCTGCGAAAGTGGCAGACGCAGACCGGCCGCGTAGTCACTGGAGAGGTGACGGAACGCCAGAGGGCCGATCTGCTTGGGGAAACAAGATGACCGGATACGAGGACCTTAGAAGGGCCATGTTCGCCGTGACCTTGCCCGCGAATGCCCCCGCGCGACTGGCCCCGCCGTCGGAGGCGAACACCGGAACTTGGTGGCAAGTGGGAGAGGCAACCTGGGTTCGCGCGTTGCCCAAAAAGTCTGTGCAGGTCGAGAAGCCGGATGGCACCATCGTAGCAGAGGTCTGTTTCCGGGGTGACGGGCCAGGAATTGCAACGGATCACGAGCAAGATTGGGTCTGGGCGCAGGATGCCACCAAGGCCCTTGCGGCCGAGTTGCTCGTTGGCATAATGGCACATCTGGACTCCTCGGTTCCGGCACTGCCTGCCCGTGCAAAGCCCACGCCGGCGGACGAGCCCCAACTGGACTGGCCAGGCGGTGCCTTAGGCCTTTCAGATGCGCGCCGGCGTCAGAGATTGGCGGGTTCCAAGGCCCTCTCTGACTACCTTGGTCGTGTAGACACTTGGACCGGGAACGAACGCGATCCCGATCCCGATGGCGGCCTTGCCGGTCGTCTGATCCGCCATCTGTCGGCGATACCCCGCCCCGCTGACATGGCTCTTTCCCTGCAGTGGGATGGGGCGAATGCTCCGTTGCTGTCGTGGCACCAGAAGGGCAACCCTGACCTGCTTTGGGGGGCGAGCGAGCTGTCCTTCGGCGCGCTTTCCGGTCCAGTTGGCACAGCACGGCTTTCGCCGGGAGACGCCATTGAGCGGCGCCGGTTGGGAGCTTGGGGTCATCTCTTGGCGATGGCAACTGCGGTGGAGGCTGCTACGGGCGGCCTTCGTGTCCCGCTGCAGTTTCGGTTTTGTACGGAGGGCGATCAGCCTGTAACGGCCGGTGTGACCGTCGACTCTTCCCTCTGGGGTTTCGATATCGTCCGGTTGGTGCGGAGCGCGGCGGAAGGTTACATACCCGAGACGTTCACTTTCAAGATGCTCGCCTAGGGGGCCGCCTTTTCCCTGCCGGGCACCAGCATGAGAGCACCCAAGATTAAAGCAAGCCCCCAAGGTGCGAGGTAGGCGGCGATGCCTATCCCAAGGAAGGTAACCCAAGGCGCAACACCTGCTGCGCGGCTGCGCAGAGCGATGGCGGCAGACGCGACCGCGCCGATGACCAGCGCGCCCATAAAAAAGACATCTTCCGACACGTTTCTCGGGAATGCGTCCTGCAGCCAGACCAACGAGAAAATCAGGCCCAAGAGTATCAACATCGAACCCAGAAAACGCCTGCGCCCGATCTGACCCTCAAGTAGAAGGTTGTCTTGAGACAGAGGGGCATCTGGATCCGCAACCGAAACGGCGAGTGCATCCGTAAACGGTCGCCGCAGATGCGCCTTGACCAAAGCTGCATGCAAGGCGGTTTGACCGGTCGTTTCAGCTTGGGCGGTCTTGACGGTCGGATTTGGTTCACTGGGGGCAACCACGCGCCCGGCGATCTTGCCACTCCGCCCTTTGCCACCATTGATCCGACCCCGCCAAGACAGGCCGGTGCCGGGCAGTCCGACATTCGCATATGTTCCGCGCCGCGATAGGGTCACGCTGGCACCGCGCTGCCCTATACTGGTGCTGATGCCCGAGCGCGACAGGTTCAGCCGTATACCTGGCGCGATCCGAAGGCTTCTGCGGAACTGTATGCCCAAACTATTTCTCCTGCGGCTCAGATCGATTCCCTTATGCTGCACGATGAACGAGGCCGCGTCCGAAGCAAGACTTTTGTTGCTTCGCGCAAGGGCTGCCAACCTCAACAGTATCACCCGGCCTGCCTCGCTTTAGCTCCGCAACGGATCTACTCAGCAGGCCTTGACCACAACCAAGTCAACAGAAAGAGATGGGATTGGATTCTACACCTGAACGGCTCGGATCAGAGGGCTGGGCTCCTCCAAGAGGCAAATCAAACGAAGCAACTTAGCAACGGTAGGTTACGACGGTAGCGCCCTCCCGCAACCAAAATTCATAAACATATCAGATGCTAACGGCCACCCTCAGGGGCGGCTTTTGCATGCCCGCATTCCAGCTCAACAATAGGTCAACAAAAGAACCACAACTGCGTTCGAATCCAGTAGCCTTAGTAGTCAAACCCGCACTCAACCGCGTCAAGACGGTGGAAGCCCGCGCTAAATAGGGCTGATGCGGAAAGATGATCCAGAACGATCACAGGTACGTCGGTTAGGCTGGGTCAAGCGCTACCGAGGCGGATCTCTGGATGTCAGAATTCCTATGACGTTGAGACCTTCTGTTCCAGGTTTTGCAACACCAGCATGCGCTCAGGACAACCAGCACATCTGTGCCGCTGGTCGGACAGCCGCTCGGCCATGGTCAGGATCGTCACCAGCACCGCATCGGAATGCAGAGCCAACAGGATCAGATGCCCGCCGCTTGGCCCCCGTTCCCCGGAAAGCCAGTACTTCACGGTCCGCTCGCTCGCGCCCGTCCAGCGCATCGCCGCCTTAATGGCTTGGTGCGTCGTGCCAAGCTCATCGTGCAACGCTGCGGCGATGGCCTTGCGATAGCAGGTCTTATCCGTCGCCAGGTGCACAGTTGTGCCCATTTTCGGCACATATGTGCCCATCTTCCTTCGCAACGCCATGTGATCCTCCTGTAAATCTGTGCAGAAGACATGAACGCGGCAGATTCCTTTTTGCGCTAAGGACAATAACACAGGTCCATTCCGGTGGAGATGCCAGTATGGTTCAATCGGGAGACGGGGATGGCCGCTGCAAAACTGCCTTTACCGAACGCACCGACCAGCCTTCCTCCAACGCGACGCGCTGCAGAGTATGTCCGGATGTCAACCGAGCATCAGAAATACTCGACCCAGAACCAGGCCAAGACCATTCGCGAATATTCCGAACACCGCGGCATTGAAATAATTAAGACCTATTCAGATGACGCCAAAAGCGGGCTGGTTATCGGTGGGCGCGCCGCGCTGCAACAGATGATCGCTGACGTTGAATCCGGCGCCGCCGATTTCAACGTAATCCTTGTCTATGATGTGACCCGCTGGGGACGGTTTCAGGACGCAGACGAGTCGGCCTATTACGAATATCGCTGCCGAAGGGGCGGCATGCAGGTCGAGTATTGTGCGGAGCAATTCGAAAACGATGGCTCGCCCACGTCGACCATCGTCAAAAGCGTCAAGCGCGCCATGGCGGGAGAGTATAGCCGGGAGCTCTCGGTTAAGGTCTTTGCGGGCCAATGCCGCCTGATCGAACTTGGCTATCGCCAAGGTGGTCTCGCGGGTTTCGGCTTGCGCCGTGTCCTGCTTGACGAACGCGGCGAGGTGAAGGCGGAGCTGAAGCGCGGCGAACAAAAGAGTTTGCAGACCGACCGCGTCATTCTGGTGCCGGGTCCGGAAGAAGACGTTCAGACGGTGTGAATCGCCCCGAGTTTGTCGGAGACCATCAACTTAAGTAAGGATGATGGTTATGACAAAAAGCAAAATGGCAAA
>NZ_JBLXFE010000023.1:0-45149 GCF_048262375.1 Roseovarius sp. | reverse complement strand
GCCTCCGCCCGGTCAACATGCGCATCCCCCAAAACCCGGCGCCGAACCGCCATCCCAATGGTGTAGCGCTCGGTCATTGCGCTGTCCTTCGTTTGCTGATCAATACGGCAATCCTACATAATTCTCGGCCATGGCCTTTTGCGCCGCGGGATTGGTGCGCAGAAAGTCGATTTCGGCCTGTTGCATCTTGAGGTCGAACTCCGATTGGTCGGGGTAGCGGTGCAACAGCGACGAGAACCACCAGCTGAACCTTTCGGCTTTCCAGACCCGCGCAAGCGCCTTGTGTGAATAACTGTCGATACCGTCGCTGGTGTTGGCCTCATAATACTGGCGCAACCCCTCAAAGAGGTAATGAACATCCGAGGCCGCCGTGTTCAGCCCTTTGGCCCCCGTTGGCGGCACGATATGGGCCGCATCTCCACACAGGAAGAGCCGCCCCCAACGCATCGGCTCGGTCACAAAGGAGCGCAGTGGCGCGATGGATTTCTCGATCGACGGGCCAGTGATCAGGCGTTCGGCATAGTCCTGTGGGATACGGCGCTTGAGCTCTTCCCAGAACGCCGCATCGGTCCAATCCTCGGGTTTGTCCGACAGCGAACACTGGATGTAATACCGGCTGAGTTTGTCATTGCGCATCGAGCACAGCGCAAAGCCCCGCGCCGATGACGCATAGATCAACTCGTGAGACACTGGCGGCGTTTCCGACAGCACACCAAGCCAGCCGAACGGATAGAGTTTCTCATATTCGCGCCGTACGCTCAGCGGGATCGACTGGCGGCTGACGCCGTGAAACCCGTCGCATCCGGCGATGAAATCGGCATCGATGCGGTGATCGTCACCGCCCAGCGTATAGGTGACATGGGCGGCATCGGTATCGGCCCCGTGGATCACGACATCCTCAACCTCAAAGATGATCTTGCCGCCTGCCGCCTCGCGTGCGGCATAAAGATCACGGGTCACCTCGGTCTGGCCGTAGATAATCACCGAATTGTCGGTATGGGCGGAAAAATCAACCCGGAAGGTGTCATCACCATAGGCGATCAGCGTGCCGTCATGGCGATAGCCCTCGGCGTGCAGGCGATCCGCCACGCCCGCCTGTTCCATCAGCCGCACAAGCCCCTGTTCTAGAACGCCGGCGCGGATGCGACCCAGCACATAGTCCTTGGTCTTGCGCTCCAAAACGATGCTGTCGATGCCATGCACATCCAGAAGCTGTGACAGCAACAGCCCCGACGGGCCACCGCCAATGATGACAACCTGCGTTCGCATGTGATCCTCCCCGATCCTTGTCATCAGCATGCTATATCGTTACGGTTATGTAAAATGATCAATTGTCAGACTTAGTTATCGAAATAGGAAATCATGTGATCGACAGACGACTCAAGGTGCGCCATCTTCAAGCCTTTGTCGAAATTGCCCGGCAAGGAAGCCTGAAGCGTGCGGCAGAGCGCCTAAACCTCACCCAGCCCGCTATTTCCAAGACATTGAAAGAGCTGGAAGAGATCACCGGCGTCACCCTTCTGGAGCGCAATCGCGGCGGCATTGTGCTGACCATCGAGGGCGAAGTGTTCCTGCGCCATGCCACCAGCAGCCTGACGGCGATCCATCAGGGGATGACGAGCGTTTCGGCCCTGAGCAAGGGCGAGCAGGGTACAGTTGCCATCGGCGCATTGCCAAGCGTGGCGGCGCGGCTGTTGCCGCGAGCGGTTGAGCTTTTTGCGCGCCTCGCTCCGCATGCCACGCCACAGGTTGAGGATGGCCCACATGGGTTTTTGATCGATCGCCTGCGCGCCGGGCGGCTTGATCTTTTGATTGGTCGTTTGGGCAAACCTGATACGATGAAAGGCATCTCCTTTACCCAGCTTTACGTCGAGGATGTCGTGATCGTCTGCGCCCCCGGTCACCCGCTTGCCGGGGTCACGGCGCTGGCCGAGGTCGGGCGTTATCCGGTGATCTATCCGCCTCAGGATGCCGCGATCCGGCCCTTGGTTGACAGGATGATGATCGCGAATGGCGTGGATGATTTCCCGGATCGGGTTGAGTCGGTTTCGGCTACCTTCGGACGGGGTTTGGCACTTGGCGGGACTGCGCTCTGGATCATTTCCACCGGGGTTGTGGCCGATGATATCGCCGCCGGGCGGTTGAAGGCCCTGCCGATCAAGACAGAGCTTACGGCGGGGCCCATCGGAATCATGGCCCGCTCCGAAGATGATTTGACACCGCTTGCGCAGATGTTCCGTCAGGCGGCGATTCGTGCGGTGGGCGAGCTTGGATTATCCTGAAGCATCCCGCAAAATGACCGCCCCGGTTTTACCAGAGACCGTCATCTTGAGTAAGGAGGATGGGTGTGACGACAAGCAAAATGGCACATCGCTCTGCGCCGGAGGCCCGCGCGGGTGCGGTGCGGATGGTGTTCCAGCCGGGTGATGTGTCCCAGTTCGACTGGAGCTAGGACTGGGCCCATGTCAATGGCGAGCGTATCAAGTTGCAGGTGGCCCACAAAAAGCGGTCCCACCGTCCGACGCTCTCCATCTGTCGGTCTATTGCGTTGCAATGCGTTTCGGCGTCGAGGTCTATGGCCTTGTGAGGTTGCGCGCTGTTTTCGGCGACCGCAAGCAAAGCCAATTCGCGTTTGCGTGCGGTGCCGGGTCCATATTGTGCGCATCTCTTGTACGGTCATGCCGAACAACTCAGGCTGATGCCTGACTTGATCTCATGCTACGTCAAAGTAGATCTCTGTGTCGGTATTGGCTGTATTCCACCCCTCAATTGGGAACTCTTCGTCAAACAGGGTTGCCAGTCTCACATCATCCAGCAGCGAGAAGGTGTTGCCGTACAGGAAGCCGTCATTATTGCCGTCCACCGAGGGGATGATGCCATCGAACAGGCTCACACTCGGGCCATCGAAGAAGTCAGAGGTGATCCCGGCAGTGAACCGCAGCAGCCCTGCAAAGAGATCGAGATCGAGGCCGAGGTAGGTATCGTTGGAGAACAGCGCCTCCATATCCACGGCGATGTCCACGTCGATGAGCCCATCTGCGTTGCCAGAGACGTCAGGATCAAAATCGCCGGTGACCGGAGTATTGACCGTGATTTCATCCCCCAGCGAGAAGCCGTTGATGACCGAGCCGTCTTCCAGCGTTGCAATCAGCGGCAGATCCTCGACGCTGAGCGAGAAATCCTGAAGGGTCTCCAACGTCGTGGTCAAGGCAAGGGAAACAACGTCCCAAGCCCATTCAACCGACAGCAGGTTCAAACTGACCCCTGCAATGCTGGTAGAGAGCCCGAAGGAATCGCTGTTGCCAAACGCCGACGGAAAGCCAAAGAGAAGCTGTGACGCAAAAGCATCCAGATCGGCGGTCAGCACAGCGACATCATCGCTGCCGGATGAGCTGAGGGTGTTGCCGTCCGGAGCGTCCAAAGTTCCTGTGGTGTTGATCACTGGGAACGCGAGATCGAGATCGAAGAACGGATCGAGCGGACCCAGAGGCACCGAGAGTTCGAGGTCTTCGCCGCTTGCATCAAAGATGTTGAAACCGGGCAGGCCAAGTTCGCCTGTGAAATTCGGATCGTTTCCGGTGTCGAGGTCCCAGATGTCAAAGCGGGTGCTGCCAATGAGCAGATCGAGTGCGGTGTCGATGTCGAACACGAAATCCATGCCAAAGTTGACGTTGGGCGACATGGTCGAGAAGGTGGACCCACCGTCAAGCGAATAGGCGCTGCTGATCGAGAAGGTATCGCCATTTTCGACCTGACGCGGCGCGCTGAAGAACACGTCGACCGGAATGGAGGCGTCTACCTCGCCGGTCGTGAGTGAGAAATAGGGTTGCAGGCCGACTGTTGCTGCGAAGCTGCCCTCGGTCCGCACACTTGGTGTCGAGATCGACGACGGAAGATCGACGTCGGCGTCGCAGTCAGCCCCGAAGATGCTAGCAATCGAACAGCCGAGATCAGCGATGGCATTCACCACGGCCTCGATCCCGTCCAAGAGCCCCTCCAGAACGTCCCCCGAAAAGGAAAAGCTGGGGATGATCGTCGCGTTGAGGCTTTGTGTGCCAGTATTGAAGCCGAAGAATGGTAGGGCAGGCTGGAATTGCAGCGCGTCACCTGTGCCAAACATGGACTGGTTGTTGGTCTCGAACAACAGCTCATCGACAAAGTTCACGGGGGCGTCATCTGCGCCAATGACGGTCACCGTCACTGTGGCTGCGTCTGAGGTATCGCTCTCTTCGGGTGCAATCGGCGATGTGCCAACGCCAGAGTCGTCTATTGCGACATATTGGAACGTCACATCGCGCGACTCGCCCGCTTCGAGAAACTGAAACTCATCCGTCGGGTTGAAGGTAAAGGTGCCATCGCCGTTGTTGACCACCTCGCCATATTGGTTGCCGAAAGCGTCGGTCGGGGCAGAAATGATGGCAAAAGACAGAATGTCGCCGATATCAATGTCAGAGCCGACAAAGCTGCCGGTTACGCCATCGCCAGTCAACGGATGAAACTGGACGCTCTGCACCGTATCAAAGGCATCATCCTCGCCCACAGAGACCGCCACATCAAACGCATTTGGCTGATCGTTCTGCCCATCAATTGTAAGCACGACGTCAGCTGTCGCAAGATTGCCTGTGCTTGATACCGTCTCATAGGTAAAGGACCAAAACCGGACGTCATCATGCGCGAGCTTGTCCACATCCGCCCCGTCCGCGATGAATTGGGCAAACCCGTCGCTGCTCACCAACAAGGTGCCCAGCACCAGGCCACCAATCTCGACGGTGCGTTGAAACCCGTTGGGTACAACGTCAAGTGCGCCTTGCGTGTCCACAACGCTGATCACCGTCTTGCGCGTGCCATCGGCTTGTACGCCGTTGGTGTCATTGGCGAGCAGATCGACCGCGCCGCGAGAGTTTTCATCAACCTCCCAAGCGTCATTGCGGGCGACGCCGCTGGCATCCCCTGCGATCTTTGCGCTGTCTTCGCGGTTATCCTCGGTGCCTACGGATGTGTAGCGCAGGCCAAAATCCGCGAGATCAAAACTGTCGAGAGACAGAGGCTCATTGGCCGACAGGATAAAGCTGACGGATGAAACGTCATCCTTGCCTATGCCGGGCGTGCCAAATTCGATGCCGCCGTCAAATCGGCCTTGTATATTGAGGACGTTGCCGTTGACGTTCACATCATTTCGCACTTGCGCCACTGATTGCTCGTCAAATACGGTTTGGCCGATGATATCTTCGCTGCCCTCAATGCCGGTGACCGTTAGCCCTGTCGTTGAGGCGTCTAAATCGGCCATGTCAAAGAAAATGCCCCGCAGATCGCCAAGCAACCCCGAGCCCAGAACGTTGATGTCAAATCGAAGAGTTCCGTCTGGTAGTTCCGTGATCTTGATGAGCGTGTCGACGGGGCCATTGACCGTGAATGTAATTGATTTTGCCATGTCAGACATCCTTTGATTGAAAGAAAATGAGAACAAAAAAGGTGGGGTATGTCGCAGTATCGAATGCGGTAAAATTTACGTCACTCAGTGTAACATTATCTAAAATTGCCAAATTAGTCTATATATTTTTAATATAATTGCGCCGCGAATGGCTGCTGCGGAGGTTATACGAGGTGTGGTGGGCGTAGAAGGAAAAGGGGTCGGAGTTAACGGTCAGGAATGGCTGGATTTTTGTCGCGCGCTGGATCCCGATGAAACAGGTCGAAGAGGTTGCCTGATGGAACACGCCGGAAACCGGTCGTTGCGAATTGAGGACGACATTCACCTGATATTTCCTGAAATGGGGGGTGTGCCCGGAGCGCAGAGAAAAATCCAAAAATGACAGGATTTGGCCTGAACGTAGTTAAAGCCTTCGAACAGGTCCAAGAAGTAGCTGTCCCGAGAGACCGCACATATCTACAAGCAGAAAAACCGGACGAGGCGGGTATCGAGGAGGATCAGTGCGCATGCACCCTATCAGTGAATGAGCGCATCTGCCCCTGCCGCCAATGAGATGAGAATGGCCGCCGTCAGCAGAACCGACAGGGTGCCAAGCGCCAAGCCTGCGCACAGGACCAACCCGTCACGTTCGACGACGCCGACGCCGACTGTAAAGAGAGACACCGCCGGAAACCAGCCGCTCAGGGGAACTGGCAGGAAGAGTGCGAAGGCGATCACGAACAGCAAAACACCGAGCAGGCGTTCGTTCTGGCGCAGGAACAAGGATGCATAGCGCGGTTTCAAGATGCGTTCGAGCCTGCGCGTGACGGGCCTGAGGCGCAGAACCACCCGCCGCAGTTTTTCTTGATCGAGTCTGAGCTGCGCAAGTGGTGTCGGCAGTTTGACATGCGGATAGCCGAGGATCATCTGCCCTGTTGTCACCAGCAGTGGCAGGGCTGTCAAAAGCGTGGTTCCGGGCGGCAGCGGCAAGAGTGTCACCAGCGAAAACACCACAATGGCCCATCCAAACGAAGTCTCACCAAGGGCTGCCAGCAATGTCCCAAAGGTCAGGGTCCCGGCGCGATGCTGTTCGCGCGAATTGCGCAAGATCGGAAGCGACAAGGAGGGTCGTCTTCGCTTGCCTTGATGGCCTGTCATTTTGGTTCTTTCGATGTCTTTCGTGCGATATCAGATGTTGTGCGATAAACTTCAATCTTGAATGTTGCTCTGGGGGGATCTGATTGCGCTATTGCAACATTTCGGGCGCGGTGGATTCGGCGATGGAAAAGAGGGATGGCCGAACCAAGGTTTGGAACGAAGTGTGATTGATCTTGTGCGTTTTGTGCGAACTTAGATCTAAGTGGCGGAGGATAACTCTATTGATGAGGCTCGGTGTTGCCGTTGTCGCGAGGTAGTCAGGCAAGCTCGGACAGCGCCGCTATAAAGCTCGAAAACAGTTCTCCTTGCGAGCTTACGCGCAGTTTGGCGTAGATATTGCGCCGATGGATGCGGACTGTACCGGGGGATATGCCCAAGGCCCGGCCGGTGGCATCGGCGGAATGACCTTTGAGGACATATTCCACTACTTCCGCTTCTCGCGGGGTCAGGAGATTGCGGCCAAAGCTCTGAAAAGCGTCATCAATGAGTCGCGGCAAGCGGGGACCGTCGGCTTCGGGGCTGGCCGAAAATTGCGTGATCAGCTCTGTCCATTGTTTCCGGGCGATCGCCTCGACAAATGGAAAGGCGGCTTCAAGGTCGCGAAACTCTCGGGCCGAGAATACCTTATGTTCACGCATGGCCGAAATCACCACGCTGACCCCGTCGCCGATATCGACGATAAAGCCTATTTCTTCGGCAAGTCCGGTCTGGATGTAATAATTGCGAAAATATTCCGCCTGATAGAATCGGTCGGGGGCCAGATCGCGCAGACGGGCCAGACGTGGTGTCGTTGGTGTCACCGCGTTGAGGTAGAAAGGGTCCAGTAGATAGGGTCCTTCCTGATAGTCATCGACCATGATCTTGCGCTTGGCGGCAGGGAAATCATCATGCAAATCAAGCGGTTTGTGGTCGTGATAATAGGCAAAGACCACGGCGAACTCAAAGGGAACGATGCTGCGCAGCGCGGTGATGAGGGCGGGGGCAAAGCCGGGCGTGCCGAGCGCCGAGACCGCCCGCGCGCTGGTTTCGAACCAGTCTGACATCTGCATTTTTGCCGTCATCTATGCTCTTTATGATATATACAATCTTTTGCGGTTTTCTTAACATTTTGAGAATGTATGGCATAGGTGCTTTCTAGCGGCAATACGAGAGAATCGCATGCTGGATGCAAATGTCGAAACGGAGATCAGGATGGGCGTGAGCCGGAAACAGGCGGCAGAGAGCACGGCAGTCGACCCGAAAGGGGACGATTGTGTTGCCGAATTTGTCGGCGCTACCAAGCGATACGGGGCGGTGTTGGCGGCGGACCGGATCAACCTGCGCATCCGGCGTGGGGAATTTCTGTCGTTCCTTGGGCCCTCTGGCTGTGGCAAGACCACGGCGTTGCGGATGCTGGCGGGATTCGAAACACCTAGCGAGGGCATGGTGCGGATCGACGGGCAAGACGTGAGCCGTGTGCCTGCCTATGCGCGCCCGGTGAACATGGTGTTTCAGCATTACGCGCTCTTTCCGCATATGACCGTGGCGCAGAATATTGGGTATGGCTTGCGGCAGGTGCGCCCCAAGCTGGCGCAAGCCGAGATTGCCGCGCGGGTCGAGGCGGCACTGGCCAAGGTGCGGCTGGACGAGTTTGGCGCGCGGCGCACATGGGAATTGTCAGGCGGACAACAGCAGCGGGTGGCGCTGGCGCGGGCGGTCATCAACGAGCCCAAGCTCTTGTTGCTGGATGAGCCGATGGCGGCGCTGGATGCCAAGCTGCGTGGAGAAATGCAGCGTGAGTTACTGGATCTGCAACGCAGTCTCGGGATTACCTTTGTGCTGGTTACCCATGATCAGGAAGAGGCGCTGTCGATGTCGGATCGGATCTGCATCATGGGGGCAGGGCGGATCGCACAGGTGGGCACGCCGCAGGATCTCTATGATCGGCCACGCAATCGCTATGTGGCGGATTTCGTGGGCAAGGCGAATATCCTGAGCGGCGAAGTTCTGTCGCGGCAGGCGGGGCTGGCGCGGGTCGCATTGGCGGGGGGCGCACAGGTTCTGGTGCCGGATGCGCCGGAGGATACGCGCCGTCATGTCGAGATTGCGGTGCGGCCCGAGGCGCTGCGACTTGCCGCGCCGGGGGCTGCGTCCGGCGAGGATACGATGCTTCGTGCGCGGATCACGCACCGCACGTTTTTGGGCGATCATACTGAATACCTGATGCAGGCCGATGGCATTGGCCCGCTTCAGGTCAATGTTCCGCGACAAGCCGAAAGAGCCTTGGGCGGGCAGGGGGTGGGCGAAGAGGCTCACATCCTTTGGACGGCAGGCACAGGTCTGGTTCTGGCTGCCGAAGACTGACGGATAACGACTGCACCAAGTTCAACAAGGGAAACGATGCAATGACACATGATAACACGCCGATTTCGCGCCAGAAATTCATCAAAGAGCTGCGCCGCTACGAGAAGGGTTCGATCAGCCGGAGGCAGTTTCTAGGAACAACGGGTCTTGGTGCAGCGATGGCCGTGACGGGGGCCGCGCTGCCGGGTCTCTTGCCGGGGCGCGCCTTTGCGCAGGATTTGGGCGACCGGGTGGTTTTGGCGACTTGGCCCAATTATCACGACGCGACCAATTTCGATCGGTTTGCCGAAGAGACCGGCGTCTTCTCCCAAGTTAATGTGTTCGGCTCGAACGAGGAGATGCTGGCCAAGATCCAAGCGGGCGGCTCGGGCTGGGATGCGTTCGTGCCCACCAACTATGCGATTTCGACCTATGTCGAGGCAGGGTTGATTGAGCCGCTGGACCTCAGCAAACTGCCCAATTACGATCCTGCCGCCTTTGATGCGCGCTTTGCCGATGCGGGCACGATTGATGGCAAGGTCTATGCCGTGCCCAAGAACTGGGGCACCACTGGGATTGCGTCGAACACCGCCAAGACCGGTGGCGTGGTGGATAGCTGGAAAACCTTCTTTGACGGGGCCAAGGATCAGTTTGACGGGCGCGTCATGGTGCATGACTATCAGTTGACCACTATCGGCAATGCGCTTGCCTATTTCGGGTATAGCTTTAATTCGGTCGATCCGGCGGAATTGGCGGATGCCGAAAAGCTGCTGATCGAGGTCAAGCCGCACCTATTTGCGATTTCTTCGGATTATCAGCCTGCGATGCGCAATGGCGATGCCTGGGTCACGATGTGTTGGACTGGCGATGGTAAGCAGCTCAATACCGATCTGCCCGAGATTGCTTTTGCCTTGGGCAAGGAGGGTGGTGAAATCTGGTCGGATTACTATGCCATCCCGGTGGGCGCGCCGCACCGCGAGGCGGCCTATGCGCTGATCAACTATCTGCTTGCGCCCGAGGTCAACGCGCGTGAGGCGTTGGCGCATGGTTATCCGGTGGCGGATGCGCGCACCAATGCGCTCTTGCCCGAAGAGTTGCTGAATGATCCGATCCTCTACCCGGCGGCAGAGGCGCTCAATGCGCTGGAATTCGGCGCGGCGGTGACGCTGACCGATCCGAACCGTGCAGAGCTGATGGCCCGGTTCAAGTCGGCCTGAACGTGAGAAGGGGGCGATAGCTATGACAAGGGTGCAAGCGCGCGCGTTGCTGCTGATGCCGGCTGGCATTTGGTATGCGGTGTTGCTGCTGTTTCCGTTGGCTGTCGTCCTCGTCTTTTCGTTTGGCGAGAGGAACCCGATTGGCGGCTATGCGGCGGGGTTCACGTTTGAGCAATATGCCAACCTGCCCGCGCGGTTCGCTGCGTTTCGCAACACGCTGACACTGGCACCGCTGGGCACGTTGGCGGCGTTGGTCATTGCCTATCCGCTGGCCTATTATCTGGCGCTCAAGGTCTCGGCGCGTTGGAAGACGACGTTGCTTATTCTGGTGATCGTGCCGTTCTGGACCTCTATTCTGATCCGGTCCTATGCGTGGATTTACCTGCTAGGCGGCAACGGGATACCGGCACTGCTAGAGGCGGTGGGGCTGGGGGATATCCGCCTGATCAACACGCCCTTTGCGGTGCTGGTGGGGATTGTCTATGGCTATCTGCCGCTGATGGTCTTTCCAATCTATGTGGCACTGGAAAAGCTGGATCGCAGCCTGTTGGAAGCCGCTGCAGATCTGGGCACGCCGCCTTGGCGCAGTTTTCTGCAGATCACGTTGCCCCTGTCGATGCCGGGGGTTCTGACCGGGTCGATGCTGGTGTTCATCCTGCTCACTGGCGAATTTCTGATCCCGGCCATTCTGGGCGGCGGCAAGGTGTTCTTTGTCGGTAATGCGCTGGTCGACCTGTTCCTGCAATCGCGCAACTGGGCGTTCGGATCGGCGGTGGCCGTGGCGCTGATCGTGATCATGCTGATCGTCGTGGCGCTCTATAGTCGGGCGGTCCGGCGGTTCGGCGCGGGTCGCGACGATGTCGGATTGATGTGAGGGTGCCATGAGAGCCTATGCCATTGCCGTCTTTGCGTTTCTCTATCTTCCCATTGGAATCATTGCACTGTTTTCGTTCTCGGCGGGCCGGTCAGCCAGTTCGATGCAGGGCTTCTCAACCGAATGGTACGGTCGCGCGCTCAGCAATCCCTTTGTGATGGAGGCGCTCTGGACCTCACTCAAGGTGGCGTTTCTGTCGGCGGTTCTGGCGACATTGGCGGGCACTATGGCGGCGCTGGCGCTGACAGGGATGCGGGGACGGTTGCGTGCATTCTTTGACACGTTGGTACAGGTCGCGGTGATGATCCCCGGCATTGTCATTGGTATTGCGACGCTGATTGCGCTGGTCACGGTGTTCGATCTGGTCAATCCGTGGCTTGAGGCGATGAGTGGTCGCAAGCTGTCGCTGGGCATGGGATCGTTGATCGGGTTGCACGGCATGTTCACCATGTCGCTGGTGGTTCTGTTGGTGCGGGGGCGCCTTGAGAGTTTTGATCGTGCGCAGATCGAAGCCTCGGGGGATTTGGGAGCCGGTCCGGTGGCGACCTTTGTGCAAGTGACGCTGCCGCAGATCGCACCGGCCATTCTGGCGGGGTTTCTTCTGGCCTTCACCTTCAGCTTTGACGATTTCATCATGGCATTTTTCGTCGCGGGATCCGAGACCACCTTGCCGATCTATATTTTCTCGTCGATCCGCAGGGGGGTGACGCCCGAGATCAATGCGATTGGTACGATGGTGATGGTTGCGTCGCTGTCGTTGTTGATAATCGCGCAGGTGCTGTTGCGGCCCGGCGCGGCGCGGGCCGGGCGCTGACCGTATGCAGGAGGCAAGTATGCTCAAGAATCGTATCGCGCTGGTGACGGCGGCAGGGTCGGGGATTGGCCGAGCGGGGGCGATTGCCATGGCCCGTGAGGGTGCAGTGGTCGTTGTCACTGATCGTGATGGCGCATTGGCGCAGGAAACCTTGGCGCAGGTCGAGGCGGCCGGAGGACAGGGGGTCGCCCATACCCTCGACGTGGGGCAGGATGCGGACTGTCGCGCGATGGTCGAGGATGTGGTTGCGCGTTGGGGGCGGATCGACATCCTGCACAGTCATGCGGGCATACAGATCCCCGGACGGGTCGAGGATGTAACACCCGCGCAGATGGACGCGGCCTGGGCGCTGAACGTGCGGGCGCATTTCGTGCTGGCGCAGGCGGTCATTCCGCCGATGCGCGCTCAGGGTGGTGGGTCGGTGATTGTCACGGCATCCAATTCTGGCTGTCAGTACGATCGGGGTATGGTGTCCTATGCCACGACCAAGCATGCTGCCGTGGCGATGGTCAAACAGATGGCCGTAGACTATGCGCCCGAGAATATCCGGTTCAACGCGCTTTGCCCCGGCTTTGTGGATACACCTTTCAACGCCGGATTCGAGACACAGATGGGGGGACGTCAAGCCCTCGAGTCCTATGTTGCTGGCTCAATTCCCATGGGGCGTTGGGCGAGCGTCGAGGAAATTGCCCATGGTATCGTCTATCTGGCCTCGGATCGGTCAAGTTTTGTGACTGGTCTTGCGTTGGTGATCGACGGGGGCGAGATGCTTTAGAGGGCAGATGGGTGACGTCTGGCAGAATGTCGCCCCAAATCAATCAACCTCGGATTTCCAATCTCTGAAATTCCAGCTATTTCAGAGATATGGATATCGTTCTTATCACCACGATCATTTCCTCACTATTCTTGGTCATTGCCGCCGCTGATCCTTTGGCGGCGCGGCTTCGGCTGCCTTATACGGTGATCCTTGCCTGTCTGGGGATGTTGATCGGGGTCGGAGCGATCTTCTTCCTACGGACCGAGTTGACCGATGCGCTCAACCCCGTAGCAGAGGCGATTCTGGCGCTTCCGATCCGCTCGAATGTGTTTCTTTATGTGTTTCTGCCCACTTTGCTCTTTCAGGTGACGCTTGGGGTCAATCCGCGCCGGATGATGGATGATTGGGTGCCGATTCTGGTGCTTGCAGTGGTTGCAGTCGTGGTGGCGACCCTTGCGGTGGGCTATGCGCTCTCTTGGGCAAGCGCGCTGCCGCTGGTGGCCTGCCTGCTGATTGGCGCGATCGTCAGCACCACGGATCCGTCGGCGGTGGTGGGGATTTTTCGCTCGATTTCGGCGCCGCGACGGCTGGCGCGGATCATCGAAGGTGAAAGCCTGTTGAATGACGCCGCCGCCATCGCCCTCTTTGGTCTGTTCATGGGGTTTGTCATGCTGGGGGTGCCGGACCCCAGCTTTCAGGATGCATTGGCGCGCTTTCCAGTGCTGATTGCAGGCGGGGCTCTGGCCGGATGGCTGAGCGCGCGGATCGCGGTTTGGGTGATGTCGTTGATGGCGCGTTACGAGTTGGCGGTAATCTCGGTCTCGGTGGCGCTTCCTTATCTCGCCTATATCGGTGCGGAGCAGAGCATCGGCGCCTCTGGTGTGATCGCGGTGGTCGCAGCGGGGCTGACCCTCAATCTGACCGGGCCGGGACGACTGCCTCCGGCGATCTGGGGCAATTTGCGCGATGTTTGGGATCTATTGGCGCATTGGGCCGGGGCGCTGATCTTTATCCTTGCCGCGCTGCTCATCCCCCGGTTGCTTGAAGAGGTGCGGGCGGGAGACATCGTTCTGATCGTGGTGGTGATCGCGGCGGCAGTGGCGGCGCGGGCGGTGATCCTCTTTGGTCTCATGCCGGTTCTGAGCCTGCTGCGGCTCTCGCCTGTGGTCGAGCGGCCCTACCGGGTGGCGATACTCTGGGGGGGATTGCGAGGGGCTGTGACGCTGGCGCTGGCGTTGGCGGTCACAGAGAGCTTTGGGGTGCCGACCGAGGTCAAGCGGCTGGTGGGGATACTTGCGACCGGCTTTACGTTGTTCACGCTGTTGGCACAGGGCACGACGCTGCGGTGGGTGATTGGGCGGCTGGGGTTGGACAGGTTGTCGCCGCTGGATCAGGCGCTGAGCAATCAGGTGATTGCCGTCGCCTTGCAGACGGTGCGCGAGGATGTAGCGCGTACCGCCGAGAATTACGAATTGACGCGCGAAACGGTGCGCTCTGAGGCCAAGCGCTTTGCCGAGCGGCTGGACCGGGCGGTTGAAGCGGCTGAAGACGACGAGGCGATTCAGGATCGCGACCGCATCACATTGGGGTTGATCGCGCTGGCGGGGGCCGAGCGCGACACCATTCTGGCCCGGTTCCGGGAGCGTGCGATCTCTGGGCGGCTCTCGGATCAGATCCTGACAGAGGCCGATGGGCTGATCGAGGCCACTCGGTCGGGTGGACGCACCGGCTATCAGCGAGCGACCCGGCGCAGTTTGCGCTATGGTCGGGCATTTCGTGCGGCGGTGATCCTGAACAACCGGCTGCGGATTTCGCGGCCACTGGCACTGATGACGGCGGACCGGTTCGAGGTGCTGTTGTCGCAGCGTCTGATCCTGCGGGATTTGAGCGGGTTCATCGACGGGCGCATCCGCCGCATTCATGGCAAACGGGTGGCCGACCTCTTGCATGAGTTGCTGGCACGACGACAAGAGGCGGTGGAAACCGCGCTGGAAGGGCTGCGTCTGCAATATCCCGGCTATGCCGAGGAATTGGAGCGACGCTTTATCCGGCGGACTGCGCTGCGTCTGGAAGAGCGCGAATATGGCATGCTGCGTGAAGACGGGCTGATCGGTGCGGAATTGCATGTGGCCTTGATGCAGGACATCGCAGAGCGCCGCCTGCGCGAGGAGCAGCGCCCCAAGCTCGATGTGGCGGTGCAAAAAGCAGAGTTGGTGCGGCAATTCCCGCTGTTTGCCGATCTCGACGAACGCAGCCTGCGGCAACTGACACGGGCCCTGCGCACGCGCTATGTCAATGAGGGCGACGTGATCCTGCGTAAGGATTCGCCGGCGCGCAGCGTTTTTTTTATCGCCTCGGGGGCTGTAGAACTGGCCGTTGCCGGGCAAACATGGCGTTTGGGCCGGGGTGAGATGTTCGGACAGATGGCCATACTGATGCAAAAGCCGCGTCGCACGGCCGCCACAGCCATCTCCTCCTCTACGATTTTGGTGCTGGACGAGACCCGGTTTCGACGGTTGCTCAAACGCAGTGCGGGGCTGCAGGACGCGGTGCGGCAAAGCGCTATGGCGCGGGGGGTCAAGCATGACGCCTTTACGATCCCTGCACTGGTTGTGACCTCTGACTAGCCGAGGTGTTGTCAGGGGAATGCTGTGGTGCGACTGAAATGGCTTGGCATTTGGGGCAGGGAACGCTAGATGCCTCGTCAAATCGACAGGATCCTGGGTGCAAATCCCGGGTGGCTCTTCCGGCCGCTTATCCGCCGGATCATCTGAAGCTCTCAAGCGCGCAATCGGGCCGTGTTCAACTGGCCGGATCAGGGACGGATTTCACATGATTTCAATAGATGCCTATCGGGCACAATGGTTTGGCAACATCCGGGGCGATGTGCTCTCGGGTCTGGTGGTGGCGCTGGCGCTCATCCCCGAGGCGATTGCCTTTTCGATCATTGCGGGGGTGGACCCCAAGGTGGGGCTTTATGCCAGTTTCTCGATTGCGGTGATCACCGCGATCACCGGCGGGCGGCCCGGCATGATCTCGGCGGCGACGGCGGCGACGGCGGTGCTTATGGTGACGCTGGTGAAGGATTACGGGCTGGAATACCTGCTGGCGGCAACGGTGCTGGCAGGACTTGTCCAGATCGGGATGGGGCTGCTGCGGCTGGGGTTCGTGATGCGCTATGTCTCGAAATCGGTGATGACCGGGTTCGTCAACGCGCTGGCGGTCCTGATTTTCATGGCTCAACTGCCAGAGTTGGACCCGCGCAGCGTGCCGTGGATTACTTATGTTCTGGTCGCGGCGGGGTTGACGATCATCTATCTCTTTCCGCTTCTGACCAAGGCGGTGCCGTCGCCGCTGGTGACGATCATCGTGCTGACGGCACTCACGCTTGCGCTTGGCCTTGATGTACGCACAGTGGGCGATATGGGCGATCTGCCCGACACGCTGCCAGTGTTCCTGATCCCCGACATTCCGCTGACGTTCGAGACGCTGAAGATCATCCTGCCCTATTCGGTGGCGGTGGCGGTCGTGGGCCTGCTGGAAAGCCTGATGACCCAGAACATCGTCGATGACCTGACCGATACGAAATCGAACCGGTCCCAAGAGATGGTCGGGCAGGGCATCGCCAATACCGCCACCGGATTCATCGGTGGCATGGCGGGTTGCGCGATGATCGGGCAGTCGATCATCAACGTCAAATCCGGCGGGCGCGGGCGGCTGTCGTCCTTTGTTGCGGGGCTGTTCCTGCTGATCCTCGTGGTGGGGTTGGGGGACGTGGTCAGTCTTATTCCGATGGCGGCCTTGGTGGCGATCATGATCATGGTCTCGGTCGGTACCTTCTCTTGGTCATCCATTCGAAATCTGCGCGAACATCCACGATCGTCCTCTATCGTGATGATCGCAACTGTGGTGGTTGTGATCTACACCCATAACCTTGCCATTGGGGTGCTGGTGGGGGTGCTCTTGTCGGGCATCTTCTTTGCGGGAAAAATCGCCCAGCTCTTTCGTGTCACCTCTGAGATTTCTAAGGACGGGCGCGCGCGCACTTACCGGGTTGAGGGGCAGCTCTTTTACGGCTCGGTCGAGGATTTCATGAATGCCTTTGATTTCAAAGAGGCGCTGGATACGGTCGTGATCGACGTGAGCGCTGCGCATATATGGGATATCTCTTCGGTTCAGGCGCTTGACATGGCAGTTCTGAAGTTCCGCCGGGACGGGGCCGAAGTGGAGATCCGGGGCATGAATGCGGCGTCGGAGACGATCGTCGACAAGCTGGCGCTGCATGACAAACCGGGGGCCATCGACACCCTGATGTCGCATTGAAAAGGAGACGGACATGACGGACAAGATCATCGCATTGGTGGATGGGTCGATCTATTCGGCCTCGGTCTGTGAGCATGCGGCGTGGATTGCGCAGCGCACCGGAGCGCCGGTCGAGTTATTACATGTCTTGGGGCGACGCGAGGGAACGGAGAAATCCGATTTGTCCGGCTCGATCCGGCTCGGCGCGCGCACGGCCTTGTTGGAGGAGTTGGTGGCGATAGATGAGCAACGCGCCAAGCTGGTGGCGCATCGGGGTCGTGCCATTCTGGAGGATGCCCGCGCGATCCTTGATCGGGCGGGGGTGAGCGAGGTCACCACGCGGCTGCGCCATGGTGACATCGTCGAGACCGTGGCTGAGGTCGAGCAGGAGGCGCGCGTGATCCTGATTGGCAAGCGTGGCGAGGCGGCGGATTTCGCCAAGGGGCATTTGGGATCGAACCTAGAGCGGATCGTGCGCGCCAGCCACAAGCCTGTGTTCGTGGCTGCCCGCGCGTTTCGGCCGATTGAAAAGGTGCTGGTGGCGTATGACGGCGGCACGTCGGCAATGAAGGCGGTGGATCACATTGCCCGCAGTCCGCTCTTTGCCGGGCTCAAGGTGCATGTGGTGACAGTGGGTACTGCCACGCCAGAGGTCATGAAAGGGCTCGAAGATGCCCGCGCTTTACTGGTTGCGGCCGGGATCGAGGTGGAAACCGGAGTGGTTGGCGGGCAACCGGAGAGCGCACTTGGCAAACTGGTGGATGAGGCGGTCTTTGACATGGTGGTTATGGGCGCCTATGGCCACAGCCGTATTCGGAGTCTCATCATCGGATCGACCACGACTGAAATGGTGCGGTCGTGCAAGGTGCCCGTGGTGCTGATGCGCTGAGGCCTGTGGCAGTTTGGAAGTGGAAGTTTGGAATCTGAGCCGGTGCATGCCCCAATCGCCGCAAGTCTCTTACCGCCCGAGAACCTCGAAATGCGCCTCGGTTGGCACGCAGGCCGCACCGTTGATCGGCAGAATGTCCTGCGGGCAGGCCGACATCGCCACGACACAATCCATCACCGCGCGCAGAATGACGTAATCACCGGGTTTGCTGAGCGGCTCGCCCCAGGCGGTGCACCCTTCGGCGTCGATCGGAATATTCATCCAGAGGTTCAGCGGGCTGGGGCATTCGGGGGTGGCTAGGCCCAGTTGACGCAGGCTTGCGCGCAGATTGTCAGTGCAGTTGTCGTGATATTCTGTGCAGCCCAAAAGCCCATAACGATAGGTGTCGCAGGCCGCGATCAACGTGTCATGGCGACCCGGAGACGTATCTTCCTCAAACATCAGGATCGGGCGACGGCGGTTGGTCACAAGCGTATCACCGGCCTTGGGGAAAATGCGGCCCAGCGTCGGGCGGAGATGTTCCATCGACATGAACTCGGTCATGTCATTGGCGCTGAAGGCCCATGTGTCCACGACCTGTGCGCCATGGGTGTTGATGATGCGTATGGCCTCACCGGCGTTGAGGCGTGTGGCTTTGCCGCGACGGGCAGGGATCATATGAAGCGTGGGGGTCATGGGCGCATCTTTCTGTCTCGATGCGGCGCAGGCTAGCAGGTTGGGGCTCGGTGCCAAGACCCCTTTGCCCAAGCTCGTGCAAGGGCGCCGGAGGGCGTGCCGCGTCTGGTCTGTTCAAGGTCTGCCTGCGCGCCATAATCTTTGCGCAAGCCACATTAACTATTGTCGAAGAGGTTCTGCCATTTTTGGCATATGGGACGCCCAAACCTCAGGTATCACCCATATTACTCAGGATGCTTTCGGCATTTATGATCGATTGAGCTATCTCGGTCGTCGTCGTGCGCTTGGCCATGGCCTGCTTGCGGATCAGGTCATAGGCCTCGCGCTCTGTAATGCCGCGATGGCGCATAAGTATGAATTTGGCATCGTTCACTTTCTGAACATTTTCCAGCTTTTCGCGCAGCTTGGTCAGATCTTTTTCAAACCGCACTTGTTCAGACTGAAATCGGCGTGCCATCAGCATACTGCTCAACACACCAGCCGCGCGCACCGGCTTCATCAATACCGAATGCGCGCCAATCTCAAGGATCACATCCAGGGTTGACGGGTTCTCGTATCCGACTATCGCGATGATAGTTGCCGGGTGTTCGCGTTTGTCAAGAAACCCCTTCAACTCTGCGGCCGATTGGTCCGTGACATCGATAAAGACCATGTCGAACTTGTCAGGCAGCGACTTGGGTACAGGCCACATATGTTCAAAGTTGCAGCCAATCCTATTGACCTGCTGCAGCAACTCATCCGCGCTTCGGTCCCGCGGATGCACCAAGAGCACATTCTGATCCCGCAGGTTCTGGATCAGGTCATTCATGATGCCCGCCGGTTGCCGACACCTTATGAGTGCGAAAACTCCAGTCATGGATCGCAGGATAGACAAGATAAGGGTCGGGTTTGATCGCTCGGCGCACTTTAAGATCGATCACGAATTCCCCTTGTGCATCTACCATGGCTATGCGCGATTGCAGATAAGTATGGTTGTTGTCAGGATCGATCTTGATCTGACCTTGCGGTGCATCGAACGCCTCGCCCAGCAACGCCTCTCGCAGGCATTCGGTATCCATTTCTCCGGTCTCCTCCAGGGCTGCCGCGAAGAGGTGCACCTGACTATAGGCAGCCTCGCAGCAACTGGTGACATCAATAGTCGAACCGAATTTCTGTTCATAGGCCTTGAGAAAGCGACGGTTTGCCACGGAGTTAATGGAGCGAAAATAGGGTGCCGCTGTGATATGTCCTACCGATGCTTCTGGGCCAATTGCGCTGATTTCTCCTTCGTTGGTCGTCAGGCTCGCTATCGGGCAAACCCGACCATCACCGCCCGCCGCGTGATACGCGCGGTAAAACTCAATGCAGGACTGGCCAACTATGGTTGAAAAGATGGCATCCGGGCGCACTTCCTTGATTTCCTCAAGCACTTTACTGAACCCATCGGCGCGGGTCTCAAGGTCGAAATACCGTTCACCGACGACTTCTCCGCCACCTTGCCGCAAGACGTTTCGCATCACGCGATTGGATTCATATGGATAGATGTAATTCGAGCCAACAAAGAAAATCCGCTTGCCATAAGCGCTCATCAGATAATTTGCCAGAGGCACGCTGTTCTGATTGGGGCAGGCCCCACCATAGATTACATTGGGTGAGTATTCGAACCCTTCATAGAGAGTGGGATAAAAGAACAGCGCATTGCGCCGCTCGACCACTGGCAATACTTCCTTTCGCGAGGAAGACATGTAACAGCCAAAGATCACGCTTACCTTATCCTCGACAATCAGACGTTCAGCCAATTCCCCGTAGCGCTGCACAATTGATCCCGGATCGTAACTCACAGCCTCAAGAAGACGTCCACGCACGCCGCCGCGTGCGTTGATCTGATCCATTGCCAGCAGCGCCCCGTTGAATTGTGACTGTTCTATGATCGAGGTGACGCCCGATGTCGAAAAGAGCAGACCGATTTTCCAGCTGTCATTACTTGTCACGAAATGTTGCCTTCATTCAGGAGTATTGAAACCGAACATGACCATCCGTTTGGTCAGCGATAATGTAGGTGACGTTCTGGTCTGTCGTTGGTGCGGTCGGGGCCGGCCCGTCAAGCAAAAACCCCGCCAAAGGGAATTCCAGATGTCGCCGTATCGCCCGCCGCAAACCTCGCGCTCCAAACCGCTTATCATAGCCTTCAACGGAAAGAAATTCCCTTAGGGTTGTGCCAAGGCTCAGCGAGAGATCATGTTTCCTTAGGCGACGGTTGAGTCTCGTGAGTTCGACATCTACCAGTTCTGGCATCTTGTCGCGCGAAATCCAATTGAACGTGTCAACATGATCAATCCGGTTCACTAGCTCAGGAGGGAAGCGGTCAAGCAGACAGGTCATCACGATGTCTTGGGCGCGCTCCCGGCGGGATTTGCTGGCCCCCTTGAACCGCTGCCAAAGATTGCCTTGGTCATTATCCAGTTCCATCAACTCCCGTGCACCTAGGTTTGACGACATAAAAACCAGCGCGTTTCGGAAGGAGTAGGTCCGCTCGCCAGAGGCGACGGTCAGAAGACCGTTGTCAAATACGTTCATTAACGCCAGCACCACCTCGTTGCTTGCCTTTTCAAGTTCGTCAAAAAGAACCAATCCCGGCAGGTTGCGCGTGCCTTCGATCTTTTCCTGATCGAGAATAGTCGTGCCCTCCTTAGAGCCTACGTAACCCGGTGGTGCGCCCGTCAACGCGGCGGCGTAATGCTCCTGCGACAGAGTGTTCATGTCGATCCGGCAAAACGCATCAGCATCGCCGTAAAGCGCACGCGCGAGCGTCCGCACGGTCTCGGTTTTGCCAACGCCAGTTGGGCCGCAAAAAAGGATCGTTGCCAGCGGCTTTCGGGGGTCTCCGATGTCAGCGCGCACCACCTTGAGGATTTGAAGGAGCTGATCAAGGCTCTCGTCCTGACCGATGATGGCGGCTCGCAGTTCCGCCTCGATCCCTTTTAGGTCAAAGGTGAAGCGGGTCTTTAATCCGTTTGCAGTCTGCTTGGACTGGTGAGGCGCAGTCATTGGTGCATTCTCATCAGCTAATGCCAAAGCGAGTTTTTGCTGGCGTGCTGTGTCGTGCAGACGATCTGTCAGAAACGGCATGGCAATTCCATCATTCTAGTAAAGGTTCGGAACGGTGCAGTCTTGCACCGTTCCCAAGTCAGGCCAGCATATGGTCAACCTGCCTCTTTCTCTTTGGCCCCTGTCGGCAGCCCACCCACCGGGCAACATGCAACGCCCACAGTTGTCCGAGTAAAGGACTCGACCTGTTCCCGGGTTTTTTCGGCATCATTGACCCAGTTGCGATAGAATTCGAACGGACATTCCGCGACCCCCTTATCGCCATCGCCCGACGCATGAATACCGGTGTAGCCACGGTGCAAGAGCTTGAAGAGATGGTTTTGCGACTGGTCATTTGCACGCGCGTCCCGGATCTCGGGGATCGAAAGCTGTGCATACTGGATGCCCATTTCCTCTTCGCCACATTCGCCCAAGGTGCGCCCATCAAATCCGATGATCGCCGAATGGCCAAAGTAGCAATAGACCCCATCAAACCCGGCAGCATTAGCCACCGCGACATATGTGTTGTTAGCCCAAGCCATGGCCTTGGCCATGATGACCTGCTGATCCTTGGCGGGATACATGTAGCCCTGACAGCGCACGACCAGTTCGGCACCCTTCATCGCGCAATCCCGCCAAATTTCTGGGTAATTGCCATCGTCACAGATGATCAGGCTGACCTTGAGTCCCTTTGGCCCGTCGCAGACATAGGTCTTGTCGCCCGGATACCAGCCCTCAATCGGGTTCCACGGCAGAACCTTGCGGTATTTTTGTACGATCTCGCCTTTGTTGTTCATCAGAATGAGCGTGTTGTAAGGCGTCTTTTTGGGATGTTCTTCATGGCGTTCGCCCGTAATTGAAAACACGCCCCATGTGTTGGCTTTGCGGCAAGCTGCAGCAAAAATTTCGGTTTCTTCGCCGGGGATGGTGGCCGCAGTCTCCATCATCTCGTCGTTGTCATACATGATGCCTTGGGTGCTGTATTCGGGGAAAATCACCAGATCCATCCCAGGCAGACCCTGTTTCATGCCGACGATCATGTCCGCAATCTTTTGAGCGTTTTCCAAAACCTCGGCTTTGGTGTGCAGCCGAGGCATCTTATAGTTGACGACCGCGACGCCGACTGTGGTATCGCTGCTGGAGATGTCACCATGTCTCATGTCTTGTCCTTTCGTTGATATGCTTTGTTGGTGATTTCCTGCCCCTTAAAAGGTCAGGTGCTTCTCCACGACAGAGTCGGAGAGATCCTTGCTGTGCCCGCGCAGAACCACGCGGCCCTTGTCGAGCACCAGAAACCGGTCAGAGGCGCGGCGAGCAAAGGGGACATTTTGTTCCACCAGAATGATGCCAAGCCCGCGTTCCTTGTTGAGCCTGATGATGGCGTCCTCGATTTGCTTTACGATGTTGGGCTGGATGCCCTCAGTCGGTTCGTCGAGGATCAGAACCTTTGGATCCATCGCCAGCGCCCGCGCGATGGCGAGTTGCTGTTGCTGCCCGCCTGAGAGATCGCCCCCCTTGCGTGTTATGAATTCCTTAAGGATCGGGAACATCTCAAAGAGATACGCAGGGATTTCACGTTTGCCGTCGGCACGCGCGAAGGTGCCCATCAGGATATTTTCGCGAACGGTGAAGTTCGGGATGATCTCGCGTCCTTGCGGAATATAAGCGATGCCTAGTTTCGCCCGTTGAGATGTGCTTAGGTCTAAGACATTGGTCTCGCCAAAGACGAGCCCGCCTTCGCACCGGTCCGTGAGCCCCATGACCGATTTAAGCAGGGTTGTCTTGCCCACACCGTTTCTGCCCAAAATGGCCAGAAACTCGCCGGGTTCGAGATCAAAGGACACGCCCTGAATGACGGGGCTTTTGCCGTAGAAGGAATAGAGGTCCTTTGCGCGCATGCTTTCCATGATCAATGCCCCAAATATGCTGTCTTGACGTCTTCATTGGTCTCAATCTCTTCGATCGTGCCCTCGGCCAACATCGCGCCACGGTTCATCACCACGATCCGGTCAGCGACCTTGCGCACAAAGGACATGTCATGCTCGACCACGATAAGAGTGTGGCTGGCACTGAGTGCGCGAAAGATTTCGGCGGTGCGTGCCGTCTCTTGGATGGTCATTCCGGCAGTCGGCTCGTCCATCAAGATCAGGCGACTGTCCTGAGCTATAAGCATGGCAATCTCGAGCCATTGCGTTTCGCCATGCGAGAGATTTCCGGCCAGATCGTCGGCCTTTGTTACAAGGCCTACGCGCTCAAGAATCGGCCCTGCTGCATGCCCGTCCGTCAATGCAAAGTGAGTGAGTGCGTGCCAGATGCCCGGTCTACGTGACCGTGCAATCGACAAGTTCTCGGCAACGGTCAGTTCCTTGTAGACAGATGGAACCTGAAACTTTCGGCCGATGCCCAACCGGGCGCGCCTGAACTCGAGCAATTGCGATATCTCGGTCCCTTCAAAGCGGATAGAGCCACCTGTAGGTTGGGTCTTGCCGCAGATCAGGTCGAGTGTGGTCGACTTGCCAGCGCCGTTTGGCCCCAGAAGGCAGAGGATTTCACCCTTTGCCACCTCGAAACTGAGCCCATCCACGGCGCGCAGCCCCCCAAAATCCACATGTAGATCGGTTACCTGTAGCTGGTTCATGCTCAGCGCTCCTGTCCGGATTTGAGAGGCGGTAAGTTCATGCTCGGATCATTAGACGTGGTGCGGGCCTTGCGTGCCTTGCTGCCTAGAACCAGCCAGAGATCTCCGAGCAGACCGTGTAGTCCACGTGGCATGAACATCACGACCAGAACAAAGATGACGCCAAGCATCAGGTTCCAGCCCTCGACAAAGACATCTGAGAGCCGCCCTTCCAGCAGGTTGACGAGGATCGCGCCTGCGGCTGCCGCCAACACAGAGTTCCGGCCGCCCACGGCACACCATATTACGATGGCGAGGCTGAAAGAGACGCTCATGTATGTGGGGGAGGCAAACTCGAGCACCAGCGTGTAGAGCATGCCAGCCCAGCCCGCGAGCGCAGCCGAAATACAGAAGATCACCGTTTGGAAATTCGCGACGTTATATCCAAAGAACCGCGTGCGATCTGCATCCTCGCGGATGGCGCGCAGGATCAGGCCAAACTTACTATGTGTAATATAGAGGCCGAGTGTGATCGCAGCCATCAGGCAGCCAGCGACAAGATAGTAAAACCCGACGCCATAGGTATCGACAGTCCAGCCGGGCAGCGTGAGCGGCGCCAAGCCCGTCAACCCGTTTTGCCCGCCGGTAATGCCCTGTTGTTCGATCACCACCAGTTGAAAGGCCACAAGAAAGGCCAGCGTGATAATTGCGACAAAGACGCCGGCAATTCGCGCGCGGAACATGAATATCGCGATCAGTCCGCCCACGAATGCCGGCACCAGTAGCCCGGCCAACAGGGTAAAGCCGAGTGAGTGAAAGGGAACCCAGAGAGCAGGTAACTCTGGGACATTGTTCCAACCCATGAAATCCGGAAGTGCATCGCCGCTCGCCTTAAGCTTGAGATGCATGGCCATGGCATAGGACCCCATGCCAAACGTCGCGGCCTGACCCAGATTGAGCAGCCCCGCACTGCCCCATGACAGGGCCAGCGCCAGCGACACGATCGCCAATGCCAGATAGCGGGCAAAGGTGTTCAACTCGAACCCGTCAAAGCCCATCAGGGCGGGAACCCCCAGCACGATGACCAGCGCAAAGAGCACCAGAGCCGCGAGATCGTAAAATAGTCTGGTTGTCATATCGCTCTCCTCAGCGGCGGGTGTTCGAAGGGAAGAGTCCGCGTGGACGGAACCGGATCAGCACGATAATTCCGGCCAGAACGGCGATGCGGCCCAGCGTGTCATTGAGCAACATCGAGAAAAGGGCTGTCGCCTCACCGATCAGCACTGATGCCGATGCAGCGCCCAAGAGGCTGCCCAGGCCGCCGACGATGACGACGAGAAAGGCATCCACAACAAGGCCGGTGCCCATGGTGGGAATGGTGCTGAAGAGTGGAGTGATCAGCGCTCCCGAGATCCCGGCCAGCCCTGCGCCATAGGCGAAGGTGACGGAATAGATGTTCTTGGCCTCGATGCCGTAGCATTCAGATATCTGACGATTCTGAATGACAGCGCGCAATTTCATGCCGAATTCGGTGCGCGTCATGAGAGCCCATGAGGCGCACAGGACTGCCAGTGAAAATGCGATGACAAACAGCCGGTAATTTGACATGAACAGGCCGGCGATTTCGGTGTTGCCACTCAGAAATTCCGGGCCTCTCACAAATCGGGATTCTGCGCCGACTGAGAGGCGAACCGCTTGTTGCAGAACTATGCCAATCCCCCAGGTCGCCAGAATGGTATCCAGCGGCCTATGATAAAGGCGACGCACGATAATTTTTTCAATGACCCAGCCGACGGCACCAACCGCGACAAAAACAAAGGGCAATGCAACTATAATGCTCAGTCCTGCATAAGTCTGAAGCGCCCAAGTGGCATAAGCCCCCAGCATGACAAACTCGCCATGCGCCAGATTGATGACCCCCATCGCTCCATAGATAATCGCCAGTCCTAAGGCGATCATCAGCAGGATCGAGGCCATGCTCAGTCCGGCAAATAACTGGTTTAGTATCACGTCCATCGAGACACCCTTCCCGTTGGCCCGGCCCTGTTCATAGGGCCGGGCGGTCCGTGTTTCTTGTTTTGTCGGAGATCGTGGGCCGGGGCTCAGCCCTCCACGAGGCCCTGTCCGGAGCAACGCTGGCCCTCGTAGGCCGCATAGGGCAGGGGTGCGACACGGTTCCCGGACTGAAGCAACACTTCGACCTGACCGTTCGATTGCCACTGGCCGATCTTGGGCCAGAGATGGGTGTGCAGGTTCTCGTCGATCAACACCTCGCCCTGCGGCGCGGTCAGCGACAAGCCAACAGCCGCGTTACGGATCGCTTCGGGGGTGATGTTCGCCGGGTCGAGTTTTTCCAGCGCCGCCTTGAACTGATAGACTTGGAAATAGGCCGCTTCGCTCACAAAGTGCGTGACCTGATCCGCGCCATAACGGGATTTATAGGCCTCGACAAAACGCTCGTTCTCTGGCGTCTGAGTGCCCATGAAATAGGGGGCTGACGAGAAGTGACCGGCGGCAGCGTCACCACCGATAGCCTTGACCTCAACTTCAGAGCGGGTGAGGCTGATCACGGGCATCTTGGCCGGATCTAGTTCTGCTGCGTGATATTGCCGGGCAAATGCCACATCGGAATCACCGACCACAGTCGCAAAAATCACGTCGGGCTCTTCAGCGCGGATGCGATTGATGACCGAACTGAAATCGGAATGCCCGAGGGGCACATATTCTTCATGCACCACTTCGCCGCCGTGCTTGGCCAAAAGGGTCTTGCAGTAGTTGTTCTCTTCCTTCGGATAGACGTAATTGTTCCCGATCATGTAGAAACGCGGTCCGAAATTCTCGATTGCCCAAGGGATCAGATCATCCTGCTGCTGGTTCGGCACCGCGCCGCCATACATCACGTTGCGCGAACATTCGCGACCCTCGTAGAGCGTCGGATACCAGTAGAGGTTCTTGCGCTGCTCGGTCACGGGCAGCACCGCCTGACGGCTGGCTGAGGTGTAGGACCCGAACACGCTCACGCATTTGTCCCGGATCATCAGGCGACGGGCGCGGTCGGCGTAGGTCGCGGGGTCCGAGGCAGGGTCTTCAATGATCGGGCGCAACTGCATCCCATGCACACCGCCCGCAGCGTTGATCTCGTCGATTGCCATCAGTGCGGCATCATGCAGGGTGCTCTCAACGACGGCAACCGCGCCGGTCAGTGAAAACAGCAGTCCGACGGGGATGTCACTTCCCTGTGCGGAGGCGCGGCTCAGCGTCGAAAGGAGCGCCGGCGCTGACAGCATACCAGCTGTCCCCACAGCGCCGACTCCTCCAAGAAAATCGCGACGTTTCATTCAGACTTCTCCTCTGTTGGATCCGAGCAGCCGTTTGATTCGGCAACAAAAAAAAGACCCTTCAACGCGGGGTGAACCGCAGCTGAAGAGCCTCATTGCTCATGTTGATTTTTTAGACTCGCATTTGAGCCTGCAACAATCGTTCAGTAGAATGAGTTTTTTTGCAAGAATATTTTTTTATTTAATTTCAGATGTATAGTGCTTTTGATCTCTGTGTGTTAGCTGGTTCATCTGGAATTGGAGTGGTTTGTGTCGAGCAAGATCGAGCAGAGAGGGGCCGGGCGCAGAGAGGTTTTCCGGGGCTGATTGCAGCCCCCCGGAGGCCCCCGTCCTTAGCTTGCCCCGAGATCTCGCTCTGTTTGCGCAGAAGGCCCCGGTCGGGGGTTGAGCGGGTCAGATGCAACCCGCTTTAAAGGGCTTGATCCTCAAGCGAAGCCTTCGGAACGGCGCGCTGACTGGTGATTTGTCTGGTGCAGCGACGGGGCTCGAGGTGAATTCGGCGATCAGGCCACCGCAGTGATCATCAGCTGAACGGGCTGCAGCTTGTTGCGCACAGCGGGCGCGCGCCGCCCACACCGACCGCGCTCACGATCGCAAGCTTCTCGTCATCCTCCCAGCGGCGATGCTGTTCGATCCCCAGAATGTCGCCTCGCATGACCCCTATGCGCATAAGAGACGTCGCATACGACGTCGTTATGCAAGTGTCTTAGGATATCAGCCCGCCAAACGGCAGGCGGTGACACAACTGGCCCGAATTTCCGCGACCACATCTTTATGGTAATTTTGGTAACTTAGGGCCAATACTCAGATTTCAGTTTCCGCTTGTAGAGCTTTCCAGTTGCAGAGCGAGGCAATGTGGCGCGGAAGTCGATGCTGCGCGGGCATTTGATTGAGGACAGGCGCGCTCGGCAGGTTGCGATCAGCTCCTCGGCCAAGACCGGGCTAGCGGTCTGCCCGGGCATAAGCTGCACCACGGCCTTGACCTCCTCACC
Source organism: Roseovarius sp. (assembly GCF_048262375.1). Classification (GTDB taxonomy): domain Bacteria; phylum Pseudomonadota; class Alphaproteobacteria; order Rhodobacterales; family Rhodobacteraceae; genus Roseovarius. Next base: position 16,718 of record NZ_JBLXFE010000023.1, on the reverse strand, counting down.
AAAATCCTCGTTCGGGACGCCGAAGACAGCTGCATCCAGCACGGCGGGATGGCCGAGTAGGATGTCCTCGGTCTCTTGCGGGTAGATGTTCACGCCGCCGGAGATGATCACGAAGGACTTGCGGTCGGTGAGGTAGAGATAGCCCTCGTTGTCCAGACGGCCGATGTCGCCCAGCGTGGTCCAGCCCGCGGCATTGGTGCAAGCAGCGGTTTTGGCGGGATCGTTGTGATAAAGGAACTGGTGGCCATTTTCGAAATAGACCTCGCCCTCCTGACCGGTAGGCAGCTCTTGTCCCGCCTCGTCGCAGATGTGGATCACGCCCAGTTTCGCGCGCCCCACCGAGCCGGGATGCGCCAGCCACTCGGGCGCGGTGATAGCCGTGAAGCCGTTGTTTTCGGTGCCCGCGTAATATTCGTAGATGATCGGGCCCCACCAGTCGATCATGCGGCGCTTGACCTCGGGAGGGCAGGGGGCGGCGGCATGGACGGCCATGCGCATCGAGGAGAGGTCTAAACGGGTGCGCTGATCCTCGGGCAGTTTCAGCAGGCGCACGAACATGGTGGGCACCCATTGGCTGTGGGTGATGCGGTGGGTGTCGATCAGCGTGAGCGCCGCCATGGGATCGAAACGATCCATGACATAGGCTGTGCCGCCCATACGGATCGTGACCATGGAATGCCGAAGGGGCGCTGCGTGATAAAGCGGCGCGGGATTGAGATAACGGGTGTCCGCGTTGTAGCCGAACAACGAAGACAGCAGGTCCACCAACATGCTGCGCCCGCCGGGCAGATCATCGGGCAGAGGCCATTTGATCCCCTTGGGGCGTCCGGTCGTGCCCGAGGAATAGAGCATGTCGAGGCCCTGCGCCTCGTCCTTGATCGGAGTCACGGGCTGGGTAACGGTGATGGCGTTCCAGTCATGCAGGCCGGGTGGGGTGCTGCCTGCCACAAAGGTTTGCACCAAGGCTGTCAGTGTGGGCAGCAGCGGGGTAAGGCTGTCCAGCATCCGGTCCGAGGTGATGAGCAGGCGCGCACCGCAGTCCTCTAGAATGTAGCCGATTTCATCGGGCACCAAATGGGTGCTGATGGTGGTGTAATAGAGGCCCGCGCGGTCGGCTGCGAAGCAGATTTCAAGGAACTCGCGTCGGTTCTCCATGAGAATGGCGATATGGTCGCCACGCCTCAGGCCCGCCTGTCGCAGCACATGCGCAGCTTGGTTGGCGCGCGCCTCCAACTGGGCAAAGGTCACGCTCTCGCCCGTAGCGGTCATCACATAGGCGAGGGCGTCGGGGGTCCGGCGCGCATGGGTGCGGGGCTGGAACGGATGGGTGTCGGTTGAGGTGTGAGGCATCGGGATCAGAACCGGATCAATGTCTTGCCGAAATGGCCGCTGTCGCACTGGTGTTGCAGTGCTGCGTGCAGGTCTTCGAAGTCGAAGATCGTGCCGATGACGGGGCGAAGTTTGTGCTGTTCCATCGCGGCCAGCATTGCTTCGAATCCTTGACGATGACCGACCGTGACGCCCTGCAAGCGGACCTGCCGAGCGACGATGGGGCCAAGAGAGGCTTCGACCGTCAGGCCGGAGAGCACGCCAATCATGGCGATGGTGCCGCCGGGGCGGATCGCGCGCAGAGACAGTGGCAGGGTTTGCGCGCCGCCGAGTTCGACGATGAGGTCGTATCCGCCCCTGGCAGCCGTAATGTCGCGGCTGGCGCGCGCCCAGTCAGAGGTGGTCGCGTAGTTGATCGTGGCATCTGCGCCCATGGCGGTGACGCGATCCAGTTTGTCATCGCTGGAGGAGATCACGGTGACATGCGCGCCGTGCATCTTGGCGAAGGCCAGCGCGAACAGGGCGACGCCGCCGGTGCCCTGGATCAGCACGCGGTCGCCAGCGCGGGTCTGACCGTGGGTGACGATCGCGCTCCATGCGGTCAGGGCGGCGCAGGGCAATGTGGCGGCCTCGGCATCGGTGAGATAGGCGGGCACTTTCACCATGCCCTCCTCGGACAGGCAGACATAATCGGCCATCACCCCGTCCAGCGGCCCACCAAGCGCCGAGGCGAAGGCGGCGGGGCTGGGCTCGCCTCCGGTCCAGTTCTGGAAATAGGTGGGGCAGACACGGTCGCCCGCGGTCACGCGGGTGACATCGGGGCCGGTGGCCACAACCTGACCGACACCGTCCGAGACGGGGATGAGGGGTAACTCGCCCGTCGCGCGTCCGTAGCCGCGTTCCGGCACGATCAGGTCGCGGGCGTTCAGCGCGGCCATGCGCATCTGGATGAGCACCTGATCCGGGCCCGGCTGGGGTTTGTTTCGTTCACTCAGGCGCAGATTGACAAGGCCCCAGTCGTCCTGGATTTGGAAAACACGCATCGGATCAGTCCTTTGTCTGGCGGCTGCCGGGCCATGAGAGGCGCGCGACACGTTCCAGAAGGGGCGCAATCGCCCCGTCGGTCAGTGCCGCGCTCTGCATGGCGGCAAGGTGGCGGGTCAGGGCATGAACTGGACGCAAGCCTTCGGCGCCCATGGCGTGCAGCAGAGCGGGCAGGTGGCGTTGTGCGGTTTGCACGGCGTGGACCTTGGCCTGCGCCGCAAGGATCTGGGCTGTGGGATCATCGCCTGTGATGGCTGCCACGGCGCGGTCGGTCAGGGCCTGGGTCGCGGCCAGATCGGTCTGAGCCTGCGCCAGCGTCAGACGCCATGCCTGGTGATCCATCAGCGGCTTGCCGAAGCTGTGGCGAGTCTGGCCATAGGTGGCGACCGTGGTGATGCTTGCGTCGAGCATGGCGCAGCACATGGCGGCGACATAGGTGCGTGCGCCGTTGATCTCGCTCAGGATCGACAGGAAGGCGGTGCCGGCGGGCAGGATCAGCGCCTCGGGCGGAAGTTTGACCGCGTCCAAGGTGAAGCCGCCGGTGCCGAGGCTGGTCTGGTCAAACCCCGCGTCGGTCGCGTGGCGGGTCACGCCGGGGGCTGTCAGATCGACGGCAAAGGCACCGATGGCAGCGGCGCCGTCACCCGTGCCGCATTTGGCGAAGACGATGGAGAGGCCCGCGTGACGCGCGTTGATGATCCAGTCCTTTTGCCCCGTGATCATCCAGCCATCAGGTATCTGGGTGGCGCGGGTTTGCAGGGCGGCGACATCGGTGCCGGCCTCCGGTTCGGTCAGGGCGGTGCAGGCGGCGGTCTGGCCGGACAAAAGCCCCGGCAGGTAGTGTGCGGCAAGGTCTGGCGCGCTGAGGTGCAGGCGCAGGGTGGCGTTGTGAGTGTTGACGATGGACATGGCGAAGCCGAAATCAACGGCGGCCAGTGCAGCGCAGACGGCGGCTTTCTGCGCGAAATCAAAGCCGAGGCCACCTGCGTCTTTGGGTAATTCGATGCCGAAAAGGCCAAGCTCGGCCGCAGCGCGCAAAAGCGTGGGGTCGGGGACCGCGCCTTGATGCCAGCCTGCGACGACGGGGGCAAGCTGCGTCCGAGCGAAGCGTTGGACCGCCGCCAGATGATCCGCGCGGGCGGTCATCGCATGGCCTTTCCGGTAGCTCGGGTCCAGAGCTGCCCTACCACGCCCACGATGCCGCGCGGCATGAAGATCGTCGCCAGCACAAGCAGCAGCCCGTAGAGGATCAGGCGGAAACTGTCGGCAAAGCGCAGGTATTCGGGCAGGAATACGACCACGAATGCCCCGATCACCGGGCCGAGGATGGTGCCCGACCCGCCGATGATCACCGCAAGGATCGCGTCAAGCGATTGGGCAAGACCGAAAATCTCGGGGTTGATGAAGCTTTGGTAATGGGCATAGAGCGCGCCTGCGAGACCGGCATACATGGCGGAGGTCACGAAGGCGAAGAGTTTGTATTTCCAGGCGGCGATGCCGATGGCGCCCACCAGTGTCTCGTTCTGGCGGATGGCGATCAGGGTCTGGCCGATGCGCGAGCGCACGATCAGGGCGGCCAACGCGGTCATCGCGACGGCGATGATCAGGACGAAGTAATAATAGGTTTCGCGGTCGGCGAAGTCGAGCCAGCCCCCGTCGCGCCCCGGTTTGGGGATGCCGCTGATCCCGGCCTCGCCCTGCGTGAGGTCAGTGGCGTGCATCAGGACGATGAAGATCACAAGGTTGAAGGCCAGAGTGACGATGGCGAAGTAATGTCCCTTGACCCGAAGGCTGGGATAGCCCGCGAACAGCGCGAACAGCGCGGTCACGAAAGGTGCGAGCAAGATCGTCAACCAGACGGGCAGGCCGAAATGCAACCCCATCAGCGTGGTGCTGTAGGCGCCGATGCCCATGAAACCCGCCTGCACGATCGAGACATAGCCGGTATAGCCCTGGATGAGGTTCTGCCCCTGTGCCGCGATGACCCAGACCAGCGCCAGAACGCTGAGGTGTAGGTAGTATTTCACCGTGATCAATTGCGGCAGCAGGACTAAGCCCAGCAGGGCCGCGGCATAGAGGATATGTGTCGGTCGCAGCGTCATCATGCTTTCCCCATCAGGCCCTGCGGGCGCAGCAACAGAACGGCGATCATCACGACGAAGGCGATGACATCCTTGTAGGCGGAGGAGATGAAGCCCGCCGCCAGCGCCTCGGTCACGCCGAGGACCAGGCCGCCGACGATGGCGCCGGGGATCGAGCCCAGACCGCCGAGGATCAGCACTGCAAATCCCTTGACCACCAGCCATTCGCCGATGCCCGGCGCGATGGCAAAGAGCGAGCCGACCATGACCCCTGCGCAGACCCCCAGCGCGGTGGAGATGGCGAACACCACCAGAGGGATCGTCTTGACGTTGACGCCCATCAGGATGGCAGCGTCCCGGTTTTCAGCCACGGCACGGATCGCCTGTCCGGTCTTGGTCTTCTCGACGAAGAGCGTCATCGCGATGATCAGGAGGGCGGCGGCGATGATGACATAGAGCCGCAGCTCCGGGATCGTGACCCCGCCGATGTCGAAGACGCGGGAGAGGTTGGTGGGGATCACCACCTGTTCATGGCCGAAGAATTGAAGGTTCAGCCCCTCGACCATCATGGTCAGGCCCAAGGCCACGATGAAGGCGTTGATATGATTGGCGTTTCGGACGGGGCGATAGGCCAGAAGCTCGATCAGGATTCCCAGCACGAAGCCCACGATCAGTGCGACAAGGATCGCCAGAAGCAGCGGAAAGCCCCATGACGTGACTAGAAAGAAAGTCAAGTAGCCGCCGAACATGGACACCGAGCCATGGGCGAAATGGGCGATGCCAAGGATGCCGAAAACGGTGGTCAGGCCCAGTGCAATCAGCACATAGACGCCACCGATCGCCACGCCGTTGACGATCTGTTGCAGGATCTCGATCATGGTGCGGTCTTTCAGGGTCAGTGCCGCAAGGGGGCGGCGTGATCGTGATATTTGGCGGCGCAGGACAAAGACGCCCTACGCCGCCGGGAGGAACTCAGTCGATCGTGCTCAGGAAAGCAGAATAGGCGGCGGCGTCGGAAGGCAGATCCTGCACGAAGACCCAATTGCCGCCCTGCCATTGGAAGGCGCCGTTGGAGGTATAGGCCTGACCGTTGGCGTCGAACATCTTGTCGTCCACGGGCAGGTATTGCATCACGACCTCGGCCGGGATCGGCATGTCGCGAAGGGCGGCGGCGACGGCGGCCGTATCTTCGATCGTGCCTGCCGCTTCGAGCGCGTGTTTGAGCGCATAGGTCTGGTCATAGGCATAGGGCGAACTGGGCGAGGGGGCGATGCCGAATTTTTCGGTATAGTTGGCGTGATAGGCGACCCCATTCTCGCTCGCGGACAGCAGGGTCAACTCGGTCGGGCGCAGATCCCAGACGCCCTCCATCTGCTCGGAGGTGGCGACGCGGAGGAACTGCTCCTCGGAGCCGCTGGTAAAGCCATAGCGCGGCACGTCGATGCCCAGTTCGACCGCCTGACGGTAGATGAAAGCCGCGGGTTCGACATAGCCCACGACAAGGATCGCATCGGGTTGCATCTCGCGGATCTTGGTGAGCTGCGGGGACATGTCGCGGTCCTTGAGGCCGAAGGATTCGCGGGTGACGATCTCGCCGCCCGCTTTCTTCAGCTCGGCCTCGAAGGCATCGACATAGCTGGCGTAGAAGCCCACATCCAGCGCGCCGAGCACGGCCACTTTCTTGTGACCCTTCTGAGCGACGAATGTGCCTGCGGCAGCGCCGGTGTAATCCGCTGGCGGACGGGTGCGGGTCAGGTTGGCGATTTCCTTTGTGGTGATCGAGCGTTCAGCCGCATTGCCGACCAGCATGACGGCATCCTCATTCGCGATGAAGGAGGCGACGGCGCCCGTCGCGCCCGAGCAGCAGAACCCGAGGATGAACTTGACGCCGTCGCGGTCGATGAGCTTGCGCACGGCATTGGTGGCTTCGGTCGGGTTCGCCTTGTCATCATAGGCGATGACGTTGAGCATATAGGTGTCCTCGCCCACCTTGACGCCGCCTGCGGCGTTGATCTCCTCGACCGCCATCTGCACGGCGTTGGACTGGGGCAGGCCGTAGACCGCGGCCCCGCCGGTCAGCGCGTCGGTCACGCCGATGTCGAGTGTCTTTTCTTCGGCCATGACCATTCCGCCGGTCAGCGCCATCATGGCCGTGAGTGTTGTGAACGTCAGTCGCTTTGTCATTGTCATTCCTCCCGTGTTTCTCCGTTCGCGTCAGTGTCCCAGATAGGCCTTAACCACCTCCGGGTGTGATTGCAGCTCCTCCCCGGTGCCGCTCAACACGATCTCGCCGGCTTCGAACAGATAGGCGCGGTCGGCCAGTCTGAGTGCCATGAGCGAATTCTGTTCGACAAGCAGGATGGTTTTCCCCATGGCCTTGATGCGCGCGATGGTCACGGCCACCTCGGCCACGATCTTGGGTGCAAGGCCAAGGGACGGCTCGTCGAAGATACACAGTTTCGGGCGCGCCATGAGCGCGCGGGCAATGGCCAGCATCTCCTGCTCGCCGCCCGACAGGGTGCCTGCGGCCTGATGGGCGCGGTCGCGCAGGATCGGGAACATGTCCATCATGCGCTCCAGATCGGCCTCCTGTTCCGCATCGCGGCGCATATAGGCACCCATGCGCAGGTTCTTGACCGTGCTCATCTGTGGAAAGACCTGCCGTCCTTCGGGGCACATGGTGATGCCTGCCTGAACGACGGCACGGCCGCTGAGGTTGGTAATGTCGTGCCCTTCGAATGTGATGAAGCCACCTTTGACCGGGACCAGCCCGCAGATCGCCTTGAGGGTCGAGGATTTGCCGGCGCCATTTGCCCCGATCAGGGCGACACATTCACCGGCGTTCACCGTCAGGCTGATGCCGTGGACGACGTCGATAGAACCATAGGCGACCTTGAGATCATTGATCTGGAGCATGTCAGACAGCCTCGCCCAGATAGGCGTCGATCACGGCGCGGTTGGTGCGGATTTCCGCAGGCGTGCCTTCGGCGATCTTGGAGCCGAAATTGAGCACGACAATACGGTCGCAGACTTCCATGATCAGGGCCATGTGGTGTTCGATCACCAGAACGGATGTGCCCCGGTCGCGGATCGCCTTGATCGTGTCCGCCAAGGTCTTACGTTCGTGCGAGACAAGACCAGCGGCGGGCTCGTCCAGAAGGATGATCTTTGGCCTGGCGGCCAGTGCGGTCGCGATCATGAGGAAACGTTGCTGCGCCGAAGAGATGGTGCCGACGGTCTGTTCGGCCACGGGGGCAAGCCCGGTCAGGTCCAGAATGTCCTGCACCCTTGTGCGCAGGGCCTCTGCCTCGGACGCGTCGCGGCCCATGCCGAAGACCGAGGACAGGGGGTGCGACTTGAGCGTAACGGTGCCGCCCAGCGTGATCTGCTCGCGGACGGTGAATTCGGGAAAGATGCTGGCCGTCTGAAAGGTGCGGGTCAGGCCCAGACCGACGCGGGCGTGTTCCGTGAGGTTCTGCACTGGCGTGCCGCCCAGCCGGATCTGACCGGATGTCGCGGGAAAGACCCCTGCCAGAGCGTTGACGGTGGTGGATTTGCCTGATCCGTTCGGCCCGATCAGGCCCAGCACCTCGCCGCGGGCAACGGTGAAGGAGAGGTCACGTATCGCCTGCACGCCGCCAAAGGATTTGCAGAGGTTCTCCACCTCAAGAACAGTTTCGGTCATTGTGTCCTCCCTTCCGCTGGCGCTGTCTCCCGCAGCGCCGGACGGATGGGTCAAGGCTATCTGCTGGACGCGGTGCCGGAAAATTCAAAGATTCTGTAGTGGTATCGAATAATTAGATGATAGTCTGAACTGGTTATCGCATGGGATAGTTGTGGTCAGATGGTCGAGATAATCAGAAATATCAATTCTATTCAGGTATTTATGGTTTGCCACGAGGTTGGAAACGTGACCCGTGCGGCGCAGGAGTTGAATATCAGCCAGAGTTCGGTCAGCTATCACATCAAAAAATTGGAAGAAGATTTGTCGGTGACCCTGTTTCGGCGCACCGCCAGCGGTTTGCAACCGACCGAACAGGGCAACCTTCTGGCGCAGCATGTGGCGCGGGGTCTGGCGGCCATCCGCACGGGGCTGGACCGGATCGCACAGGGACCGGGGACAGTGCGCGTGGCGCTTCTGCCGATGTTTGCAAGCCGTTGGCTCTCGTCACGGCTGGGGCAGTTGCTGGAGGAGCATCCCGAGATGAACCTGTCGATCCAGAACCACAACAACAGTTTCGTGCGGATGCCCAATCCCGAGCGATTTGCCGATCTGGGCATTCAGTGGGGGCGGGGAAACTGGGACGGTTTTCACGTCACGCGGCTGTGGTCTGAGACGCTGGCGGTGGTGTGCAGCCCCGATTACCTGAAGGCGCATCCTATCACGACACCGGTCGATCTGCTGACCTGCACGCTGCTGCATGTGGACGATACCCGCATGTGGGAGGAACTGCTTGCAGGGAATGGACTGACACTTGATACGGCACAATCGCAGATGATGTTGGAGGACCGGCATTTCCAGTTGAGTTCAACCATCAACGGTTTGGGAGTGTCGCTTTTTGCGTCATGGCTTGTTGAGGATGAAATTGCGAAAGGCACCTTGGTCAATCCTTTCGAGCGCATGTTCGAGACAAGTTTTGCCTATCACGTCGTTGTGCCGCGCGCAGCGGAACCTTCACAAGTAATCCAAAGGTTTCATCGTTGGATCTGTAATCAAAGTCTTGACTGGATTAAAAGCCGTTGATTCAATGCGTAGCTTCACTCGGAAGAGAAATAACATTAATCAGGAAGTCGAATGCCGATGCAGCCCAAAGCCGCCGTCGCTTTTTTGCTCCGATGTTACAGTTAAGCTTGTCTAACACCACAATCGTTTCGGTTTGAATTGTCAGCATTAATTGGGTTTTGCGCTCTGCCTCGGTCGCCTGGGACAGTCCTGCTATGACAACCGGGCCGTTACGGTGGATTGAGAGTCCCGTGGCGTGTTCGGACGGCTTCTTTGCAATTAAACTTTTGTCTCGCATTCCATAGTCGATCAGGCTGGAATAGGTGTTTAGGATAATGTTCATGACTAAACCAATTCCTTTAGTAATGAAAATATGTTAAGATCATGATAATAAGGCATTTATGCTATAGCTGACTTACAGTTTTGAAGGAACAACGCCAATGAAGAAGGTCGTAGGCTACATACGGCAGCCAATGACGGCGGGCGTGTTGCCGATACTGGCTCGAGTTCTTTCAATCAGTGGAAATCGAAGCGTGCAGCTTTGGGCGACGATTGATGTGTGTCCATTTAAAAGGCATTAACTCCATCCGTAAGAAGCTCTCAGATGGCTCAGTGCGCGTTTACTATTATGCTTGGAAGGGTGGCCCACGTTTGCCTGGGAAACCCGGACCCCTGAGTTCGTGGAGGCCTATAACACAGCTATTCGAACGCGGCGCTCGCAGCCAGAAGGCACTTTGCAGGCCATTCTGAACGCTTACCAAGAAAGTCAGAGGTTTCTGGACCTTGCTCCGCGCACCAGAGAGATTACGCGCGTCATATTCGCAAGATCGAGGGGGAATATCATGACTTCCCTCTATCGGCCCTTTCGGAGCGAGCTGCGCGAGGTGAATTCCTGTCATGGCGGGATAGGATGGCGAAGACATCTCGACGCCAAGCTGACTATACTTACTCTGTGTTGGCTCTGATAATCGCTTGGGCGTATGATCGCGGCCTCGTGCCTTCAAACCCGTGCGAGCGCCCCGGCAAAGTCTACAGGTCCGAGAGAATCGACAGTATCTGGACGTCAGAGGACGAAGCCGCGTTTCTGAAGGTTGCCCCCTCACATATCGGCCTTGCCTTTATGCTCGCGCTCTGGACCGACCAGCGTCAAGGAGATCTGCTGCGTTTGCCCTGATCTTCATATGATGGCCAGAGAATTCGTCTTCGGCAGCGTAAGACTGGTGCTCGTGTGGAGATTCCCGTTGGCAAGCCATTGCGCGCTATGCTGGACCAGACATCGAGAAGCGCGGTCACGATAATGGCGACGAGCAGGAAGACTTCATGGACGGAGTCGGGCTTCAGGACGTCTTGGGGTAAAGCCTGCAAGAGAGCAGGGGTAGAGGACGTGATCTTTCACGATCTTCGCGGCACCGCCGTAACTAGGCTGGCCGAAGCGGGCTGCAGCGTCCCCGAGATCGCGGCCATTACCGGGCATAGCCTAAAGCAGGTCACCGCAATCCTCGATGCGCACTATCTCAGCCGGGATTCGAAGCTTGGAATTTCAGCGATCCAAAAACTCGAAGAGCACGAAAAAAGAACAAAATCTCCCAACTGATCTCCCAACTGAGGGAAAGCGTCGAGTCACCTGCTGCATAAGTGCTTGGAAATTATGGTAGCGGAGGAGGGACTCGAACCCCCGACACGCGGATTATGATTCCGCTGCTCTAACCAACTGAGCTACTCCGCCGGACCGTGGCGGTAGGTATGACAGCGCGTGGCGTGCGTCAAGGGCGAAAATGGCGGTTTTGACCGGTCTTGTGGCGAGGAGTTCTTTGTCACATGATCCCGGACATGGCTTGCGCAGCAGACACCTTGATGACTGAGATTGGCCGGATTGTCGGTCCGGGTTACGTCGTGCGCGGCAGGGATGCCGAACCGTGGTCGCAAGATTGGCCTGGGTTGGTCCGGTGGCAGCCTCTGGCGGTTGTGCGGCCTGCACATACGGCTGAAGTTGCGGCCATCGTGCGTTTGGCCAATGCGCGGCGGATTCCTATCGTGCCGGTTTCGGGCAACACCAATCTGGTCAAGGGTACTGTGGCTGAGGGGGCGCTGATGCTGTCCTTGGACCGGATGTCGGCCATTCGTGAGATCAGACCCGAGGGGCGGGTGGCGGTTGTCGAGGCGGGGGTGATCCTTGCCACATTACATGAGGCTGCGGCGGCGCATGACTTGATATTTCCGCTCAGTTTCGGCGCGCGCGGGTCGGCGATGGTTGGGGGCGTGCTCTCGACCAATGCCGGGGGATCGAATGTTCTGCGCTATGGCAACACGCGCGACCTGTGCCTCGGGCTTGAAGTGGTGACGCCGACCGGTGAGGTGATGACCCTCATGAGTGAACTGCACAAGAACAATTCAGGCTATGATCTCCGGCATCTGATGATTGGGGCGGAAGGCACGCTGGGGATTATCACAGCGGCGGTGCTCAAACTGTTTCCCCGCCCGCGCGCCTATGCAACGGCGATGGTGGCTGTCGCGTCGGTAGGGGGGGCGCTGCGGTTGCTCAACCGGTTGCAGGATGAAACCGGAGGAGCGGTGGAGGCCTTTGAATATATGCCCCGCAGTTTCATGGCAGCCCTGTTGAAACGCTTCCCAGAGATGCGTGCGCCGTTTGAAAAGCCTTATGATATCAACGTTCTGGTCGAGTTGGGCGCGCGCGCTCCGCGGGACACCACGCCCGATGCTACAGGGCAGGTGCCGCTCAGCGCGCATTTGGACTCGGTTCTGGCGGGTCTTTACGAAGAGGGGCTGATTCTGGATGCCGTCGTGGCACAGAATGGAGGGCAGCGTGCAGAGATCTGGGCGCGGCGCGAAGCTTCGGCGCAGATCTTGCGGGTGCGTAAACCTGTGGTCGAAAATGACATCGCGGTGGCACCGGATCGCATGGAAGAGCTGATCTCGCGGATTGAGAAAGTCAGTCAAGCAATTGATCCAGATATAGAAAACACCGGCGTCGCGCATCTGGGCGATGGCAACCTGCATTATGTCGGCTGGCCATCACGAGATGATTCGGCACTGTGCCGCGCAGTGCAAGAGGCGGTTGAGACAGAAGTGATTGCACTGGGCGGCAGTTTTTCAGCCGAACACGGTATCGGGTTGTCGAAACTGCCGGCGATGGCCGCGCATAAGGATGCCACCGCCTTGGCGATGATGCGGGCCATCAAGGCAGCGGTGGATCCGAATGGTATTATGAACCCCGGAAAACTAATTCCTGATCAATGAGTTAGGTTCTCCAGTCAAAGAACCCCGGACCTGCCTGCGCCAAGAGTTTGGCGGCCATGGCGCGGCCCAATTCGGCACCATCCTCAATTGCCACGGATTGGTCGTCACTCAGACGCTCGCTTCCGTCGGGGCGCAGGATTTCACCGCGCAGGCGCAGGGTGGTGCCGTCAAGCTCCGCCAACCCGGCAATCGGGGTCTCGCAGGAACCATCAAGTGCAGCCAGAAAAGCGCGTTCGGAAACAAGGCGTTGGCCGGTTTCCTTGTGGTGAATTGCGGCCAGCATATCAGCGGCGCGAGAGTCGTCAGTGCGACGTTCGATGCCGATGGCGCCTTGGGCCACGGCGGGCAGCATCACCTCGGGGTCGATCGCAGCAGTGGCCACGTCAGAGCGCCCCAGACGGTTGAGGCCAGCCATGGCAAGGAAGGTGCAGGCGGCGACGCCGTCCGCCAATTTCCTGAGCCTTGTCTGGACGTTACCGCGAAACTCCACCACTTCGAGATGCGGATAGGCGACCAGAATCTGTGCCTTGCGCCGCAAGGAAGAGGTGCCAACCAAGGCGCCAGCGGGCAATTCCACCAAGGATCCCACGGAGGGCGACACGAATGCATCGCGCACATCCTCGCGAGGCAGGTATGTATCCAGCAGCAAACCCTCGGGTTGCAGGACGGGCATGTCCTTCATCGAGTGCACGGCGATGTCGATATCGCCGGTCAAAAGCGCCTGTTCGATCTCGCGGGTAAACAGACCCTTGCCGCCGATCTCTTTGAGGGGGCGGTCGATGATCTGATCGCCTGTTGTCTTTATGACAACGATTTCAAAGGCTTCATCGGGAAGGTCAAAGGCGGTGCCGAGGCGCGCGCGCGTCTCATGCGCCTGGGCAAGCGCAAGGGGCGATCCGCGAGTGCCGATCTTGAGCGGGTGGGACGGGGTGGGTAAATCACGTGTCATGGCAGAGGTTTAGACGTGACAAAGCGACGTGGCAAGCGCCCGGCGCTTGACATCTTGGGGTGTCAAGGCGACCACAGGCAAAACGGAGGATAAGATGCCCGCGCAAAAGACTATTCTGAGAGCCCTCGCCGGAGAGACCCTGCCGACACCGCCGATCTGGATGATGCGGCAGGCAGGGCGCTATTTGCCGGAGTATCGGGCCACGAGAGAGCAGGCGGGGGACTTCCTTTCCTTGTGTTATAACAGTGATTTAGCGACCGAAGTTACATTGCAACCGATCCGCCGCTATGGGTTTGATGCGGCGATTCTCTTTGCCGATATTCTGCTCTTGCCGCAGGCCTTGGGGGCGGATTTGTGGTTTGTGACCGGAGAAGGGCCGCGATTGTCGACGATCACGGACCGGGCCGGGTTGGACAAGCTGAGGCCGGTGGACGAAATTCATGAAACATTGAACCCGGTTTATCAGACCGTGCGCAACCTAGCCGGTGCCCTGCCCAAGCAGACGACGCTGATTGGATTCGCAGGCGCGCCGTGGACGGTGGCGACCTATATGATCGCCGGGCGCGGAACCCCGGATCAAGGGCCTGCCCATGCCTTGAAGGCTGAAAACAAAGAAGTTTTTGACGGGCTCATCGCGCGGTTGACCGAGGGCACGATCGAGTATCTGTCCGCTCAAATCGAGGCGGGAGCCGAGGTGATCAAGCTCTTTGACAGCTGGGCAGGATCACTGAAGGGTGACGATTTCGCAAACTATGCGGTTGCCCCGGCCAAGCGGATCATTTCCGAGTTGAAGGCGCGGCATCCGGGCATTCCGATCATCGCTTTTCCCCGGGAAGCAGGGGATAACTATATAGGATTCCACGCGAAAACCGGGGCTGATTGCGTTGCGGTGGACGATTCGGTCAGCGCTGAATGGGCCGCAGAGTATGTCCAGAAGGATGGCTGTGTGCAGGGAAATCTCAAGTCTTCTCATATGGTTACGGGGGGAGAGGCGCTGGTGCGCGAGACCCGCGCGATTGTCGATGCCTTTCGGGGGGGGCCGCATATTTTCAACCTCGGGCATGGAATCACGCCGGATGCGGATCCCGACAATGTGCAGTTGATGATCGACACGGTGCGGGGGGCGTGAGCGTACAAAGCGTACCTTTTGTACGCGGTTTGTGTACGCAAGGCCGAGGGCCGATTTTCCACGGCGCGGCAACCTGATTTTAACCTTTGTCGGGCAGGGTGGTCGCATGTCAGGGGAAAAGGATCATGACATGCAATTGGAATTGAACCCGAGTTCAGAGCCGACCACTGGCCCAGTCATCAAAAGCGACCACATGCGATGTCGCGGTTGAGCGCGCCAAGCCAGAGGTGGACTCACAGTCTGAAGATCGGAGGATTTGCCGATGACCAGACATTACCGCGATACCCGCAAGATCGACCCGAACCGTGGGGCACTCTTGGGCGACAACACGCCCAATGACGCAGACCGGGTCGAGATCGGACCCACGCAATTGGCCTATGGCGAATGGGCGGCGGCGGGCCTTGAATTGCCGGATCTTCAGGCGATGCGGCGGCATCGCTGGGAGCGGTTGACAGCGGCGGTGGTGGCGCGGGATTATGGCGGGCTGTTGATGTTCGATCCGCTGAATATCCGCTATGCGACCGACAGTACCAATATGCAACTGTGGAACACGCATAACCCGTTTCGCGCCGTGCTGCTGTGTGCCGATGGCTACATGGTGATCTGGGATTACAAGAATTCGCCATTCCTGTCGGCGTTTAACCCGCTGGTGCGCGAAGTACGATCAGGAGCCGATCTGTTTTATTTCGACCGGGGTGACAAGGTGGATGTGGCGGCCGATGTGTTTGCCCGCGATGTGGCCGCACTTCTGGCCGAACACAGCCCCGGCAACCGGCGGTTGGCGGTGGATAAGGTGATGTTGCACGGGCTGCGCGCGCTGGAGGCGCAGGGCCTTGCGATCATGGACGGTGAGGAGGTCACGGAAAAGACCCGCGCCATCAAGGGGCCGGATGAAATCCGCGCGATGCGCTGTGCCAGCCATGCCTGCGAGGTGGCGGTGGCTGAGATGGAGCGCTTCGCGCGTGGTGCCGTGCCTGGCGGCGGGGTGAGCGAGGATGACATCTGGGCGGTGCTGCATGCAGAGAACATCCGGCGTGGGGGGGAATGGATTGAGACGCGATTGCTGAGCAGTGGGCCGCGCACCAATCCGTGGTTTCAGGAATGTGGGCCGCGGATCGTGCAAAACAACGAGATCGTGGCCTTTGATACCGATTTGATCGGCAGTTATGGACTTTGTGTGGATATCAGCCGGACGTGGTGGATCGGGGATGCGCGCCCACGCCCCGACATGGTGGCGGCGATGCAGATTGCGCATGAGCATATGCACGCGAATATGGCGATGCTGCGCCCCGGGGTGACGATCCCAGAGTTGATTGCGGGCTGTCACCGGCTGGACGACAAGTATCAAGCGCAGAAATATGGCTGTCTGATGCACGGGGTGGGTCTGTGTGATGAATGGCCGTTGGTGGCCTATCCTGACAAGGCCGTGGCGGGTGCTTTTGATTATGCGCTGGAGCCCGGCATGGTGCTCTGCGTCGAGGCGCTGGTGAGCGAGGAGGGCAATGATTTCTCGATCAAGCTGGAGGATCAGGTCCTCATCACCGAAGATGGGTATGAGAACCTGACGCGCTATCCGTTCGATGCGGCACTGATGGGCGTGGCTTAGCGGGGTTATTCCTCTGCCGTCCAATGAGAGCGCATGACATTGCCGTGCCAGTCCTCGATTTGCGCGGGCTGGGCTGTGGTGTCGGGCCCGCGTGACGCTGTGGCCAATATGGCAATCGCCAAACCCGCAAGCAGGATCACGACAATCGGGCCGCGCTGTGGCCAATGCGCGCTCCGCACCGGGGGGCTGAGGTGAATGTTTTGTGGCATGATCCGATCCTTTCCATCCGGGGTGACACGACCCGACATAGGGGTGACATATGAATTCCAAAAACGAATTTATGTTTGGGTATTCATCACGGTAAGTGATTAATTATGCTCGGTGGCGGCAAGCGGCTGCGGCGTATGGTCAAGCTTGGGGTCATAGCGGCAGGCGCGGTTGCGGCCCGCATGTTTGGCGCGATAGAGCGCGCGGTCGGCCTGTTTCAGTGCCGTATCGAGCGTGGTGCCGGGGGGCAGGGCGGCCACGCCAAAGCTTGCGGTGAGGGTCAGCGTGCGGGACCCGAGGAAAATCGGGTTTTGCCGGGTGCGCCGGGCAAGGCGGCGGGCCGCGGTATAGCCATCGGCGAGGCCGGTGTTGGGCATCAGGATCGCGAATTC
>NZ_JBLXFE010000022.1:0-47334 GCF_048262375.1 Roseovarius sp. | reverse complement strand
CGCGCGGCGATTGGCCCGGCCGACGGGGGCCATGCTGATGGCCTGTATTCTGGTGGCGATATGGCAAGAGCCCGCGCTTGCACCTGCGGTGCATGACGGGATGCAACATGTGGTCGTGCTGGCCCAGGACGTCACCGAGGGAAATGACTATGTCCGCGCGATGCTGGCCCGGTTGAACGGTGGCGTCGATGTGGCCGGGGTTCCGGGGGTTGATCCGGTGACGGCGCTTTTGCTGCGCGCGCAGGATTAGGGCGCGCCTAGAACCACTGTCCCGGCTCCATCAGGCCCAGGTCCAGCAATTGCCGGGAATGCCATTCGAACGGAATGGAATTGTGCCATTTGAAGCTCTGGATATCGAAGGTCGAACCGGGATTGCGCTTGAGCGCCTTGGCGGTGCGGAACGATACGATGGCGCTGGTCAGATTGTGATGCCACGGGCAGGCGTAGGTATTGTATTCCTCGTCTGAGAAGGTGTGATCGTCGCGCAGGTGCAGATTTGGTTTGGCGCGGAACAGCGCGATGCGGTCGATCTTGCGGCGCTTGGCGGGGATATGTTCCTCATAGCGCCAGCGCAGGCCGCCGTAGAAATCAAGCTGGCGTTCCTTTGGGTGGTTGTGATTGTTGGGATCGGGGCGGGCGAGGGCGTAATATCCGGATTTGTCCATATGTGCCGCCTCAAGCGAAACGGCACCCGGATGGGCCGTCAGATCGTCGGCGTAGAGGTCGATCACATAGGTCAGCATCGCGTCGCGCCGTTCCTCGGTATGAAATGCCAGCATTTCGCCGACGCTGCGGGTTTCGCAGAACGGATAGAACAGGAATTCGGCGTTGTAGCAGTAATACATCCACAGGCCGGGGGCGGCGGCGATGATCGCGTTGACCGCCTCGACGAGGCTGTCGCCAGAGGTCAGATCGTGGCGGATGCGGTGCAGAGTGGCTGAGTCGCTCACGTCTTTGGCCAGTTCAAAAGCATCCGGGGCAAAGAGCAGAACAGAGGCAAAGCCAGCGTCGAAATGATGGCGCAGGGTGGCATTGAGCTCGGCCTCGTCCTCGGCAAAAATCATGGCGATCGGCCCCTTGGCGAGCGCCTTGCCGGGGGCGGCGAGGAACGTCTTGAGATCGGGTACGCTCATGCTCTGGTTTGCCTCTGATCTTTTGCTCGGGTTTTGAACGCAGAATCCGCCAAACGTAGAGGCATTGCAAGTGCCCACTGCCCTGATGTAGTCAGGCACCTTGAACCCAAAGGCGGAGGCCGGGCGCATGGCGGATGTGAAAAAGCTCTATATCAAGACTTATGGCTGTCAGATGAATGTCTATGACAGCGAGCGTATGGCCGAGGCCATGGGCGGGGCAGGCTATGTCGAGACCCAAGATCCGGCTGAGGCGGACATGATCCTGCTCAACACCTGTCATATCCGGGAAAAGGCCGCCGAAAAGGTTTATTCCGAACTGGGGCGGATGCGGCAATTCAAGCTGGACAAACCCGATCTGAAGATTGGCGTGGCTGGCTGTGTGGCGCAGGCCGAGGGCGAGGAAATCATGCGGCGTCAGCCCCTGGTGGATCTGGTGGTGGGGCCGCAAAGCTATCACCGGCTGCCCGAGATGGAGGCGCGGGTGCGTGATGGCGGCAAGGCGCTTGATACGGACTTTCCGCTGGAGGACAAGTTTGACACCCTGCGCCACCGTCCCAAGGCGGCGCGCGGACCAACGGCGTTTCTGACCGTGCAGGAGGGCTGCGACAAGTTCTGCGCCTTTTGTGTGGTGCCCTATACGCGCGGCTCAGAGGTGAGCCGCCCGGTGGCGCGGGTGTTGGAAGAGGCGCGCGATCTGGTCGAGCGCGGCGTGCGCGAGATCACGCTGTTGGGGCAGAACGTCAACGCCTATCACGGGGCAGGTGAGGGCGGCGCCTGGAGCCTTGCACAGCTCATCTGGGCGCTCAACGACATTGACGGGCTGGAGCGTATCCGGTTCACTACCAGCCATCCCAATGACATGGATGATGCGCTGATCGCGGCGCATGGGGAGTGTGCCAAGCTGATGCCCTATCTGCATTTGCCGGTGCAGTCAGGCAGCGACAAAATTCTAAAACGGATGAACCGCAGTCATACTGCCGAGAGTTATCTGCGTCTGATCGAGAAGATCCGGGCAGCGCGGCCTGACATTCTGATGTCGGGGGATTTCATTGTCGGCTTCCCCGAGGAAACAGAGGAAGATTTTCAGGCGACCCTCGATCTGATCGAGGCGGTCCATTACGGCTATGCGTTCTCGTTCAAATATTCCACCCGTCCGGGCACACCGGCGGCGGAGCGTCCGCAGGTTGCCGAAGAGGTCAAGGCCGAGCGGTTGCAGAGGTTGCAGGATGTGCTGACCCGTCAGCAACGCGCCGCGCAAAATGCCATGGTTGGGCGCAGGGTTGGGGTGCTGTTTGAAAAGCCCGGTCGGATGGCTGGTCAGATGGTCGGCAAGTCAGATCATCTTCATGCTGTGCATGTGACGGGCGATGTGGCGGTCGGTGATCTGCGGCAGGTGGAAATTGTCGAGAGCGGTCCCAATTCGCTGGCTGGTCGTCTGCTGCCGCGCTGAATTTTCAGCAGTTGGCGCAACCTCTTGGCGAAATGTGGCAAGAGCGTGGCATTGTTTCTTTGCCAGCCACAATATCTGGTGGAATTTGCTTCACATTAAGGCAAGAGTTGATACAATTTCACGATATTAATGGTTGGGGGCCTGTTGTGATTGGCCCTGCCGGGGGGCAGCAAAAGGACTGGGATTGTGACCAAAATGATTTCAAAAACGCTGCGCGGAGTGTTGCGGGGGGCAAGTGCCATTGCTCTCGGCCTTGCTTTGACAGCCAATGGCGCATTGGCGCAAACGCAGGAACGCACGGTCGTCGGGGAACGTTATATCCCGACAATCTGGGTGGATCCCGATGGATGTGAGCATTGGGTCATGGATGATGGCGCCGAAGGCTATATGAGTCCGCATGTCACCCGAGAGGGCATTCCGGTTTGCCGCGAAGTCAATCTGTGTGGTGTGGTCAACACCGACCAACTCTTTGCGACGGACAGCGCACGGATCAGCGGGCAGGGCAAACAGCGGTTGCGTGAGTTTTTTCAGCAGGCAGGCGCCGTTTCCTACACAATCGTTGGGCATACCGACAGCCGTGCCTCGGACGAATATAACATGGGCCTTTCGCTGCGCCGGGCCAATTCGGTGGCGGCGGTTGCCCGTAGCATCGGTGCAAGCATCGCGGACGTGCGTGGATATGGGGAACGTATGCCCAAGGCGTCGAACGCGACCGCCGAAGGCATGACGCAGAACCGTCGTGTCGAAATCTTGTGCTGGCGCTGAGGGGGCTGTGCTATGAAAACCTATAAGATTGCACTTGCTTTGCCGATGTTTGGTTTGCTGGCTGCCTGTGATGTCGGACCGGACAAGACCATGGATCGAAACTTTTTCGACAAGGGTCACCTGAGCCAAATGCACGCCGGGATCTGGGTTGATCCGAATGGCTGTGACCATTGGATCATCGACGATGGCGTTGAAGGCTATCTGTCGCAGCGCCTGGACAAGTATGGCAAGCCGGTCTGTTCCGGGATTGCCCCGCCGACGGTTGCCACAGGCAATTTCAAGCAGGGGTCCACACGCGGATTTGGCGATCCGATCTGATATGGTCGTGCCACACTGCCAAGACATTATACGGGCCCGGTGCGGCCCGTATTTTTTTTCATCGGTTTCGGATCATTTGAGGCTGGCTGCTTGCGCATGATCCCGCATCTTGGCACTGTGCAAGGGAACCTTTGACTCTGTGGGAGATTTGCTTGGGTAACAGCGTACCGCCCCCCGCCGCCGATATGGCCTCAATGCAAGAGTCCGTGATCGAATTCCCTGACAACAAGCTGCTGATTGATCTGTGCGGCGAATATGATCGTAACCTCGCCGATATCGAGCGCAAGCTGGGCGTTCAGATTGTACGGCGCGGCAATCACCTGTCGGTGTTGGGCGATGAGGTGCCGGTCAAGGAAGCGGCAGGTGTGTTGCAGGCGCTCTATTCCCGGCTGGAGAGCGGGCGTGCGGTCGAGAGCGGCGATGTGGACCGGGAATTGCGGATGGGCGGCTCTGAGGTCGAAACCGGCGCTCTGGCGGGCGATCAGCTTGAGATGTTCAAGAGCGGTCCGGTCGAGATCAAGACCCGCAAGAAATATGTAGAACCGCGCACCGAGGCGCAAAAGGCCTATGTGCGGGCGTTGTTCCAGCACGAACTGGCCTTTGGTATCGGGCCTGCGGGCACCGGCAAGACCTATCTGGCCGTTGCCGTGGGGGTCAACATGTTCATCGAGGGGCATGTGGACCGGATCATCCTGAGCCGCCCGGCGGTCGAGGCGGGCGAAAAGCTGGGTTATCTGCCGGGGGATATGAAGGATAAGGTCGATCCCTATATGCAGCCGCTCTATGACGCGCTGAACGATTTTCTACCCGGTAAGCAGGTGCAAAAGCTGATTGAGGAAAAGAAAATCGAGATCGCGCCGCTGGCCTTTATGCGCGGGCGCACGCTGAGCAATGCGTTTGTGGTGCTGGATGAGGCGCAGAATGCGACGTCGATGCAGATGAAGATGTTTTTGACCCGTCTGGGCGAAGGCAGCCGGATGGTGATCACCGGCGACCGCACGCAGATTGACTTGCCGCGCGGTGTGCCGTCGGGGCTGGCGGATGCGGAACGGTTGCTCACACGAATTCCGCAGATCAGTTTCAACTACTTTACCTCGAAGGATGTGGTGCGGCATCCGCTGGTTGCCGCGATCATTGAGGCCTATGAGGCGGAAGGTTAAGGCGGCATGTTGTGCGATGTGGTGTTGGAGGACGACCGCTGGCAGGCGGCGGGGCTGGAGGATTTGGCCGAGCGCGCGGGGCGCGCCACGCTGGAGCATCTCGGGCTTGATCCTGAGGAGTGGGAAATCAGCGTTCTGGGCTGTGACGATACGCGTATTGCGGCGCTCAACGAGGGGTTTCGTAACAAGCCGCAGCCTACCAATGTGCTGAGTTGGCCGAGCGAAGAGCGCGGCGCGGAGGGGGCAGGTGAGCGGCCAGACCTGCCCATTCCCGGCGCTGATCCCGAGTTGGGTGACATCGCCATTGCATGGGAGACATGTGCGCGCGAAGCGGCGGATGGCGGCAAATCGCTTGCAGACCATGTGACGCACCTGATTGTGCATGCGGTGTTACATTTGCTGGGCTATGATCATGTGCGTGACCAAGATGCCACTCTGATGGAAACAACAGAGGTGCAGATACTTGGCAAACTAGGGGTCGCTGACCCATATTAGCCGTGTTGGGGCCGCCGTGCCCCGTCACTTGGAAAGTGGTTGATGGACGAGAGTATAGACGGATCGTCTACGGCAGCGCAGAGCGCGCAGCCGGAAGACGATAAGGATACCGATGAATCGGCTGGATTCTTCCGCCGGATCTTGGGCGTTTTTTCCACAAATGAAGACACTGTCTTGGCCGAGGATCAGCATCCGGCCCAGGCCAGCGGTGTGCCGGGCATGGGCAACCTGCGGCATATGGCTGTTGAGGATGTGGCCATTCCCAAGGCCGAAATCGTTTCGGTTCCAAGCACCATTTCGAAAGAGGATCTGGTGCATGTGTTCCGCGACAGCGGCATGTCGCGGTTGCCGGTCTATGAGGGCACGCTGGATACGCCCATTGGCATGCTCCATCTCAAGGATTTTGCGCTGAAGCATGGGTTCAACGGCGAGGCTGAAGAATTCCTGCTGGACGATCTGCTGAGACCCTTGCTGTTTGTGCCACCGTCGATGCCCATCGGCGTTTTGTTGCAAAAGATGCAGGCCGAGCGGCGGCATATGGCGCTGGTGATCGACGAATACGGCGGGGTTGATGGTCTGGTGACCATCGAAGACCTGATCGAGCAAGTGGTGGGCGAGATCGAAGACGAGCACGATATCGACGAGGCGCATTACTGGACTCTTGAAAGCCCCGGTTGCTACGTGGCGCTGGCCAAGACGCCGCTTGAAGATTTCGAGGCCGAGATCGGCATGTCGCTGACCGAGGCGGAGGAGATCGACGAAGAAGAAATCGACACGCTGGGCGGTCTGGTCTTTATGCTGCTGGGGCGGGTTCCGGTGCGCGGAGAGGTGATTGAACATCCCGCCGGCCCGGTGATCGAGGTGATTGAGGCCGACCCCCGCCGCATCAAGCGGGTGCGGGTGCGTCTGCCCGAGGCGAGGAATGGCTGAAACAGGCCACGCCGTGGGGCTTGTGCGCGGGCTGGCTGCGTTGCCGCGCCGTTGGCGGGGTGTGATTAACGTCATGACTGGTGCTGTGGCCGCATTGGGGCAGGCCCCGGTGGGGGCGTGGCCGCTGACGATTGTAGCGCTGGCCGTGATGTTCGGCCTCTTTGCGCGTAGCGACGGATGGCGGCGGGCCGCCTGGTTGGGCTGGGCGTTTGGCTCCGGTTATTTTCTGGTCTCACTCAACTGGATCATCGAGCCGTTTCTGGTGGATGTGGCGCGCCACGGCTGGATGGCGCCCTTTGCGCTGGCAGGCTTGGCAGGGGGGCTTGCGCTTTTCTGGGCGGTGGCCTTTGCGCTTGGGCGGGTCGCGGGCGGCGGCGCCTTGGGATTCATCGGCGGGCTGGGCCTGTTGGAACTGGCGCGCGGCTATGTTTTTACCGGATTTCCCTGGGCGCAGCCCGGTCATGTCCTGATTGATACGCCGGTTCTGCACGGGGCGTCCTATTTCGGGTCTGCGGGGCTGACGGCGCTGGTTCTGCTGGCCGGGGTCGTGCTCTGGCAGGGGCTGGCGGGGGGGCGTATCGCGTGGATGGGGCTTGTGGGGATTGCGCTCTTGTGGCCGATTGGCCGGGCGCTCACCCCAGAGGCAGAAGCGGCGGCTGGACCGGACGCGGCGATGGTGCGCCTGATCCAGCCCAATGCGCCGCAGAATGAGAAATGGCGCCCGGACAAAATGCGCGCGTTCTTTGACCGGCAGGTGATGTTTTCGGCGGCGGGGGATGTACGGCCCGATCTGATCGTCTGGCCGGAAACGGCGGTTCCGGTGATGCTTGAGACTGCGGCGCGAACGCTTGAAGTGATCTCGGAGGCAGCAGGGGGCGTGCCGGTGGTGGTCGGCTTGCAGCGCTATGACGTGCAACGGCTGTTTAACACACTGGCGCTGATCGAGGCGGGAGGCCGCGTGGCGGCAGTCTATGACAAGCATCATCTGGTGCCCTTTGGCGAATATATGCCCTATGGCGATCTCTTGGGGCGGTGGGGCATTCATGGGCTTGCGTCCGATGAGGGGCGGGGGTTTTCATCTGGTCCGGGGGCGCAGGTGATCGACCTTGGGGGTCTGGGGCGGGCCTTGCCGCTGATCTGCTATGAGGGGGTATTCGCGCAGGATCTGCGGGCGGCCCCGAACCGTGCGGATTTCATTCTTTTGATTACCAATGATGCGTGGTTTGGCAATTTTTCCGGGCCTTATCAGCATCTTGCTCAGGCGCGGTTGCGCAGTGCTGAATTTGGTCTGCCGATGATCCGGGTGGCCAATACGGGCGTGTCGGCGATGATCGACGCCACCGGGCGGATCACCGAGGCCTTGCCCTTGGGCGAGGCGGGATGGCGGGATGTGGCGTTGCCGCCGGCCTTGGCGGTCACGGTCTATGCGCGGCTTGGCGATGCGCCGATGCTGGCGATTTTCCTTGTTTTTCTGGGGTTGTCTCTGGGTGGACACAGGCGCCGGCGGCGGCACAGATAGGCATTGACGCTGGCAATGTGCGAGCGTAACCACGCTCTAATCCCCCACAACGGCTTCCTGGCGTGGCGGTGACATTCAATGGAGCATCTTCATGGCTAGACAGAACTATCTTTTTACCTCCGAATCCGTTTCGGAAGGGCATCCGGACAAGGTCTGTGACCGTATTTCCGATGCGATCCTCGATGCGTTTCTGGCGGAAGAGGCCAACGCGCGCGTCGCTTGTGAGACGTTTGCCACCACCAACTGTGTTGTGGTTGGCGGTGAAGTGGGGCTGACGGATAAATCCCGGCTGGCGGATTTCATGGGGCGGATCGACGGGATCGTGCGCGAGTGTGTCCGCGATATCGGCTATGAGCAGGATGCGTTCCACTGGAACACGTTGAAATTGCACAATATGCTGCACCCGCAATCAGCGCATATCGCGCAGGGTGTGGACCGCGACGGGGCCGGGGATCAGGGCATCATGTTCGGGTATGCCGTTGACGAGACGCCAGAATTCATGCCCGCGCCGATCCTCTATTCGCATGCGATCCTCAAGCGGTTGGCCGAGGTGCGCAAATCCGGGGTTGAGCCCACGCTGGGGCCGGATGCCAAATCGCAACTGACGCTGCGCTATGAAGGGGGCCGTCCGGTGGCCGTGACGCAGCTGGTGCTCTCGACGCAGCATGCGCATGAGAGCCAGACCAGCGATGATATTCGTGCCATTGTCGAGCCTTATATCCGCGAAGTGCTGCCTGCGGGTTGGCTGAGCGATGAGACCGAATGGCATGTGAACCCGACGGGTACGTTTGTGATTGGTGGGCCGGATGGCGATGCGGGCCTCACCGGGCGCAAGATTATCGTGGACACCTATGGCGGGGCGGCACCGCATGGCGGCGGCGCGTTTTCCGGCAAAGATCCAACAAAGGTTGACAGATCAGCGGCTTATGCGGCGCGCTATCTGGCCAAGAACGTGGTGGCGGCGGGGCTGGCGCAGCGCTGCACGCTGCAACTGAGCTATGCGATTGGTGTGGCCAAGCCGTTGTCGATCTATGTCGATACCCATGGCACTGGCCAAGTGCATGAAACCGCGATCGAAAAAGCGGTGGAGCAGTGCATGGACCTGACCCCGCGTGGTATCCGCGAGCATCTGTCGCTGACGCGGCCGATCTATGCCCGCACCGCGGCCTATGGCCATTTTGGCCGCACGCCCGATGCCGATGGTGGCTTTAGCTGGGAGCGGATAGATTTGGTTGATGCTCTTAAAAAAGCCGTATAATCAAGGGTCTGGCGCATGAAGTTCATGCGCCGGTTTGACAGTGTATGAGCCAGGACAGACATCCGACAGGCGCGCCGTGGCGCAATTTCTATGGCCGGTTCAAGGGTAAGACCCTGCGGCCGAGCCAAGAGACCTATCTGGAGGAGGATCTGGCGAAGCTGTCGCCCGGAGCTGTCGATTGGGACGTGAACCCCGAGCGGCAACCGATTGATCTGAAGGCACTTTTCGGGGATCGTGACGTCTGGCTTGAAATCGGGTTTGGCGGTGGCGAGCATATGGTGCATCAGGCCGCGCAGAATCCGCAGGTTGGTATTATCGGCTGTGAGCCGTTCATCAACGGTGTGGCGATGCTCTTGGGTAAGATCCGGGCGGCAGAGGCGCAAAATGTTGCGGTTTATCCGGGCGATGCCCGCAATATGTTTGATGTTTTACCGGCAGAGTCAGTGTCGCGGGCGTTTCTGCTCTATCCTGACCCATGGCCCAAAAAGCGCCATCACCGGCGACGGTTCGTCACGCAGGAACACTTAACTCCGCTGTGCAAGGTATTGAAAAAAGGCGCTATTTTTCGGGTTGCCACGGATATTCCGGATTATGTGCGCCAAACCCTGGAAGAAGTGCCGCGCGCGGGATTTGAATGGCTTGCGGAGCGCCCGGAGGATTGGCGCGACCCTTGGGGGGACTGGATTTCTACGCGCTACGAGCAAAAGGCGCTGCGCGAAGGGCGGGTGCCGCATTACCTGACCTTTCGCAAACTCTGAGCCTGCCCGCTGTCGCAACCGTACGCTTGTGCGGTTGAACCGTACGACCGCGCGGTGCCTCGACCTCTAGGTCGGTTCACCGCCGAAATGCGCCCAGAATTCGTCACGCGGGTTGGAGCGGGGAAAGGGGATGTCCGGCACCGGCACGTCGAGGAAGTCACAGAGCGGCTGCCAGCCGTCGGCGACATGAAAGATCAAAAGACGGTCGGCGGGGACCAGATCGCGCACGGCCTTGTTGTTCGCGCGGTAGGCCGCAATCGCACAATCGCGGTCGGTGTGTTCCTCAAAGGTTTCCTTGAGGAACCAGCCTGACATGACGTGAAAGATGTCTTGGATATGCGGCGGCAGGTCCATGGTTGGGGCGTTGGTGAAAAACTTGCTGATGGTGATGCTGAAGCTGTTCCACCACGCCTCTTCCGGGCGCTCTGTGTGGATCACCTTGGCGTCGGGAAAGGCGTGCATGGTTTGCTGCCAAACGGCGGCACCGGGCCAATCGACCTGCGCATGGTAGCCCTTGAATACCGCATTCCAGTCGACCGGCCGGTGGGCGGCGATGGCCGCCCAATGCGCAGGCTGTTCGGGGTTTTGCATGACTTCGACCATGTGATGGCAGGGGCCAAAGCCCAGCTGTTCAAGGGCAAGCTTGGTCGACATGGTTCCGGTGCGTCCGAACCCCGATCCGATAATCCTGAGAGTCATAGCAGTCTATCCTGTGCTGAAAAGGCAAGAAATAACGCGCTAAATAGATGTTGGTTACCGGGTCCAGTTTACGACGCCTTTTCATTTTCCCCTAACGGAAATTCAAGGCTATGTGCGGAGCGCGGGAAGATCAGGCCGCCAGTCTGCCCCCCAGCCGCCCCAGCATATCAAGGCATTGCTGAAGTTGTTCGAGTGCCAGATATTCGTCGGGTTTGTGCGCCTGATCAATCGAGCCGGGGCCGCAGACCACCGCAGACATGCCGTATTTCTGGAACAAGCCTGCCTCGGTGCCGAAGGGCACGAGGTCAGCGCCATTCGCGCCGGTGAGTTCCATCATGATGTCGCGGGCCTCGTTCGCTTCGGTGGGCTCCAACCCGTCCACCTCGCCGATGATCTGGGTGCTGACACTGGCCTCGGGGTAGATCTCGCGCATCCGGGGCAGAAGCATTTCTTCGCAGTAGCGGCGCAGGTCCTCTTTGACAAAGAGTGCGTCTGCCGCCTGAACGGGCCGCATTTCCCATTCGATGGTGGCGTTGGACGCAATCACGTTATGGGCCACGCCGCCCTTGAGCGAGCCGGTGTTGATCGTGGTCCATGGCGGGTCAAAGCGGCTGCCTGCGGGCGCGCGGGCGCGCAGTGCCTCTTTGAGTTCCAACAGGCGATTGACGTAGCGCACCGCATATTCAACCGCGTTCACGCCCCGGTCGGGTGCAGAGCCGTGACCGGCCAGACCGCAGAAATGGGTGGTGTATTCATAGCAGCCCTTGTGCCCCTCGATTACGCGCATCATCGTGGGTTCGCCGATGATCGCCACGCCGGGTCGAATGCCACGCGCCTTGAGGCTGTCCACCAGTGCTTGGGCGCCAAAACAGCCAACCTCTTCGTCATAGGTAAAGGCAAAATGAACGGGGCGGTCGCGAACACGCTCGGCAAAGTAAGGCGCCATGGCGGTGGCCGCCGCGATGAAGCCTTTCATGTCACAGGTGCCGCGCCCGTAGAGCCGCCCGTCCTGTTCGGTCAGTTCGAACGGGTCGGAGGCCCAATCCTGTTCGGCCACCGGCACCACGTCAGAATGCCCCGATAGCACGATGCCACCGTCCACCTCTGGTCCGATGGTGGCGAAAAGGTTGGCCTTGTGGCCGATGTCGTCATGAAAGATATCCACCCGCGCGCCCGCAGATTCGAGTCGGTGCCCGAGATAGGCGATCATGTCGAGATTGCTGAGTTCGGAGATCGTGGGAAAGGCGATCAGGTCGCGCAAGAGACCCACTGTATCGGAAAGCTGAGACGTCACGGTCTGAATCCTGTGATTTGGCAGGTTTGAAAACTGTGCGACTGTGTTGACATAGGGCAGGCCCGTCAAGACCCTGCCGAGGGATAACTTTGGCCTGATGGCGGGACGGACTGTGCCGCCTGTTTCACAAGCGCCCCTGCTGTGCGGCGCGGAGCGGGTGCTCTGACGCCACGAAAAAGGCGGCGATGGCACGAAGCCACGCCGCCTTGTTTTTACGTCCGCTCAGACGCGGGCTTAGCCTTCGGCGGGTTTTGGCGCGGCAGGCTTGGGGGCGTTCTTGTTGCCGGTCAGCGGGTCGTCCTGACGCTGCACCGAACCTTCGAAATGCGCGCCGCTCTCGATGGCGATGGTTTTGTGGATGATGTCCCCCTCGACGCGGGCGGTCGAGGTCAGACGCACCTTGAGGCCGCGCACGCGACCGACGATGCGCCCGTTGATCACCACGTCATCGGCAATCACTTCGCCCTTGATGGTCGCGCCTTCGCCCACGGTCAGCAG
This sequence comes from Roseovarius sp., assembly GCF_048262375.1. Lineage (GTDB taxonomy): Bacteria > Pseudomonadota > Alphaproteobacteria > Rhodobacterales > Rhodobacteraceae > Roseovarius. Next base: position 35,057 of record NZ_JBLXFE010000022.1, on the reverse strand, counting down.
ATGCGCGCGAATGTCACCCTCGATCGAGCCCTCGACCTGAATGTCGCCTGTGGTCTTGAGGTTGCCAGTGACGTGCAGGTCAGACGACAGCACCGAGGCGGGCGGTTTGGCCTTGGGGGCCGAAGCCTTGAATTCACTGCTCAGCGCGTCGGGCCGCGCCGAATCGAGCCGGTTCTCGGAGGCAGCCGGTTTGGCCTCTGCAGGCTTTTGCGCGGGTTCGTTGATTTTGCTCTTAGAAAACATTGTTTGCAGCCTTGATGTATATCATGGGATTGACGGACTTGTCGCCGACGCGGACCTCGTAGTGTAAATGCGTGCCCGTAGAACGTCCAGAGTTGCCCATATCACCAATCCGGTCGCCGCGCGAGACCCTTTGCCCGACCTTGACACGGATTTGCGAGAGGTGGGCGTAACGGGTCTCGATGCCGAAGGCGTGCTTGATCTTGATCAGGCGGCCATAACCCGAAAGCCAGCCGGCGTGCGTGACCACACCATCAGCGGTGGAATAGATCGGCGTGCCCTGCGGTGCCGCAAAATCGGTGCCCTGATGCATCCGGCCCCAGCGCATGCCATAGCCTGAGGTGTAGCGGAAGGCGTTCTTGACGGGCAGGGCAAAGGGTGCCTTTTGCGCGGCGATGCGGTAGAGGTTCAGTTCATCCATACGCCCCAAAATGCGGTTGGCGCGTTCGGCATCGACCGAGGGCTCTTCTCCGCGGGTGGAAAAGGACAGCGGCATGAGCGGGCCGCCTTGGCCCGAATAGCCCCGGCGCACCGCGTCAAGCAGCGTGCCGGTGTTAAGACCCGCCGCACGGAACATCTTGTCGAGCGGTTCGACAGAAATCGCCATCGCGTCTTCGAGTTGACTGAAAATCTGGTCGTTCTGATCTTGGAGAAGGCGCAGTTGGGTGGTCATCTCATCGGCATGCAACAGCGCATCCTGAGCATTTGCGATCGTGGTATCGCGCTCTTCGGCGGCGTCCGCGAGGGCGGCGGTCAGGAAATCCAAGGTGGCGTCTGATCCGTCCTGAGGGCCGGTGACAGAGCCCGTGTCGCCGTCGGTGTTTATCGAGAGGGCCAGCTGCTCGGCCTCGTGCCGGGCGGTTTCACGCTCGGCCATGGTGCGGCGCAGCGTGGATTGGATCACCTCGATGCCGGTTTCCAATTCACGGCGGCGGATTTCAGAGGCCAGCAATTCGGATTGCATCAGCGAAATCTGTTCCAGCGCGAAGCTGAAGCGTTCCTGGGCGGCAATCGCCTCTTCGGCGCGTTTGTCGCGTTCGGACGAGAGGGCGTTGAGCCGGGTTTCATAGGTGCGCTGGTCGCGTTTGGCCTGTTCGCGGAAATTGCCCGAACCGATGCTGTCCATCACCAGAATAGAGGTGGCGATGATCGACCAAGCGACAATGGAGGCCACCCCGGCGAAGGCAAAGAGTTGGGTAGAGGACCGCAGACGGATAAAGCGTGTGTCGGTATCAGACCGCAAAAAGACCCGGCGTTCGGGGAAATACCTTTCGAGGATCGAATGGATTTTGATCGCAAGTCTTGTTCTCACGCGTCTTGTGCCCTTGTTGCCTCAGTCGTCGTTCGGGGCGGGGCTGCGATTGTCCCAGCCGCCATCTGCCTGTGTGCTTAGCCAGTGGTCGGACGTTGGGCAAGATTTTTGACCAATTGGGTGCCCGGGCTGGGCCATTTCACGCCCGAGTGGCGGAAAATCGCCGATGGATCACGGGGTGTCGCAACCTCTGGTGGAGTGGTCTTCGCTGAGCGGCCAGTAGAAATCGGGGGGGATACCGGCCTCGGCGCGCTTTTCCTCGTTGAAGGGAGGTTTGAGCGGGCCGTGAAAGTAGCGACGCACGAGGTTGTGGAAGGCAATCTTGGGATCGAGATCGTGACGTCCGCACAGAAAGTGAAACCATTTGGAGCCATAGGCGACGTGATGCACCTCTTCGGCGTAGATCACCCGCATGGCGGCGACGGCGGCATGTTCGTTTGCGCGCTCGAATATCTCGATCATGCCGGGGGTTACATCAAGCCCGCGCGCCTCAAGCACCATTGGCACGACGGCGAGGCGGCCCATGAAATCCTGCGCCGTATCCTCGGCGGCGCGCCACATGCCAGCATGGGCGGGCAGCGCGCCATAATAGCTGCCCAATGCCTCAAGACAGTCGGATATCATGTTGAAATGTTTGGATTCCTCGTCAGCGGATTTAACCCAGTCATCATAGAATCCAATCGGCATCGGGGTGTCGGCAAAGCGCGCGATGATGTCCCAATGCAGGTCCACGGCGTTGAGTTCGATATGGGCCACAGCATGCAACAGGGCAATGCGCCCCTTTTCGGAGCCGGGGCGGCGGCGCGGCACGTCGCGCGGATCGAGCAATTCTGGGCGCTCGGGGCGCGCGGGCCGCAGGGGGGGCTGTGTGTGGCCCAAGGGAATGTCCTGCCCCGCCGCGCGTGCGGCGAACCACCGGGCAGCATGGGCGCGCGAGAGTGCCGTCTTGGCGCGACCGTCGGCGGTGCAGAGCACCTCGACGGCCATCTCTGTCAGGGTGAGACCGCTCACAGGGCCTTGACCGCTGCGAGCACGTCTTCGGCGTGGCCGGGCACCTTGACCTTGCGCCAGACGCGGGCGATGCGGCCTTGGCCGTCGATGAGAAAGGTCGAGCGCGCGATGCCAAAGAATGTCTTGCCATACATGCTTTTTTCGGTCCAGACGCCGTAAGCCTCGCAGGTGTTTGACCCCTCATCAGACAGAAGTGGCACAGTAAGTGCATGTTTCGATTGGAACTTTTCGTGGCTGGCAATGCTATCCTTGGAAATGCCCATTACGGTCGCGCCAGCGGCGTCGAACTGATCCTTGAGGGCAGAGAAGGCCACCGCCTCTTTGGTGCAACCAGAGGTGTTGTCGCGGGGGTAGAAAAACAGCACAACAGCGCCGGGACGCAGGCTGGAGAGCGTTACAGTATCACCACCATCGCGCGGCAGAGAGAAGTCAGGAGCGGTATCGGACGTATCAGGCATGGAGTTTCCTCTGAGATGCAAAAATGTGAATTCCATATTAGGTCGCAAAAGGCGAGAATAAAGCCACGAGGCAGAAGAGATGCGCAACACGCGTCCGAACGGATAGGATGAGCACGCAGCCGACACAAGGGCAGGGCGGGGCAGCGATGCCGCCGCCGACAGACGGGACGGTCAAGCCGCGCCGCCGGGGTCGGCGTGCGCTGCGGCACATGCTTCAGTTCTGTTTCTCTGGCGCGGTTTTGGTGGTGGCTCTGGGGTTTGCCGTCGCGCTGAGCGTTGGAGCGAGCCTGCGCGCGCCCGGATGGCTGCAAGAGCGGATCGCGCAGCGCATTGATGCGAGTGTGCCGGGCTATGACCTGCGGTTTGGTGAAATCTCGCTGGTGATGGGGGCGGATTTGACGCCTCGGGTGGCGCTGCGGGATGTGGCGCTGGCCAGTCTGGAGGGGGTGCCGCTGGTTGCTGTGTCATCGCTTGAGGTGACGGTCGCGCCTGAGCCGCTCCTGCGGGGTGAGGTGCAGCCAAAGAGCGTGCATGTGTCGGGCGCGCGGCTGGGGGTGCGGCGGCTGGCCTCGGGCGAGTTGGCGATCATGCTCAACGGATCAGGACAGAACGGCACCTTCAATGAGCAGATTGATGCGTTGTTTGCGCGGCCGCAGTTTGATGCCTTGCGGCGGGTCACGGCGGATAATCTGACGCTGCGCTATGAGGATGCCCGCGCGGACCGGGCCTGGAGCGCGGATGGCGGCCGGGTGGAATTGACGCGCACGGGTGAGGAGATTTCCTTGCGCGGGGATGTGGCGCTGCTGGGCGCGCGCGATTATGCAACCACGCTGGCGGTCAATTACGCGGGCCGGATTGGTAGCAGGGTGGCGGAATTTGGCGCGCAGTTCGAGGATATGCCGGCAGGGGATATCGCCGGTCAATCGCCAGCGCTGGCTTGGCTCGGGGCGTTGGAGGCGCCGATTTCTGGGGCGTTGCGGGCGGGGGTGGATGCCGAGGGGCGTCTGGGGTCCCTGAATGCCACGCTGCAAATCGGGGCGGGGGTGTTGCAGCCGACGCCTGCCACGGCCCCGATCAAGTTCCGGTCGGCGCGCAGTGATTTCACCTATGATCCGGCGGTGCAGGAAATCCGCTTTACCGAACTGTCGGTGGACAGTGCCTGGGGGAAGGCGCGTGCCGAGGGCACGGCACGGCTGATCGGAATGGAGGCGGGGTGGCCAAACGAATTGCAGGCGCAGATCCGTGTCAGCGATGTGGTGGCCGATCCGGCCAATCTCTATCCCGAGCCGATCCGGTTCGAAGAGGCGCGGGTGGCGTTGCGGCTGCGGTTGGAGCCGTTCGTTCTGACCTTGGGGGAGCTGAGCCTGAGCGATCAGGGGCGTTACCTGCGGGCCTGGGGTGAAGCGCGCGGCAGTGAGGAAGGGTGGGACATCTCGCTGGAAGGGGGAATGGACGGGCTGGCGCCTGACCGCCTGATGGCGCTCTGGCCGCGTGCGGCCAAGGCCAATACGCGCGACTGGATCGCGACGAATGTGCGCCATGCCGATCTGAGCGATATCCAGTTCGCTTTGCGGCTGCGCCCGGACCATCTGCCCGATTTCCACATCGGGTTTGATTTCGCGGATCTGGAGACCGTCTATGTGCGCAATGTGCCGCCGATCCGGGCGGCGGCGGGGCGGGCCTCTTTGGACGACAACCGGTTTGTGATCCGTGCCGAGCGCGGGCATGTGGTGGCGGATGAGGGCGGGCAGATCGACGTATCGGGCACGAGTTTCATCATTCCCGACGTGCGGATCAAGGAGGGGCCGGCAGAGGCCCGGCTGCGGACCCGCAGCACGATCACTGCGGCGCTGTCGCTGCTGGATGCGCCGCCGTTCCGGTTCCTGCAAAAAGCGGGACAGCCGGTCACCGTGGCAGAGGGGCGTGCCGCGCTGGAGGGGGAGCTTATGTTCCTGCTCAAGAAGCAACTGACCACCGAAGAGGTGGCGTTCGACATCACCGGCGATTTGCGCGACGTGCGCAGCGCGACGCTGATCAAGGGGCGGGTGCTGTCGGCGGAACGTTTGGCGGTCGAGGCAAGCAACACCCATCTGGATATCGGCGGCATGGCGCAGGTGGGGGCCGTGCCGGTGCGGGGCCGTTGGGATATGGCCATCGGTGGCAATCCGCAGGGCGAAAGCCGGGTGCGCGGTCAGGTCGAAATCTCTCAGCGGTTTCTGGACGAATTCGGCATTGGCCTGCCGCCCGGCAGCCTGTCGGGTGTGGGGCAGGCCGATATCGAAATCGGCTTTGCCAAGGGGCAGCCGCCTGAATTTGCCCTCAGCTCTGATCTGAGGGGGGTTGGGCTGCGCCTGCCGCAACTGGATTGGGTTCTGGACGAAGGGCAGGCGGGGCGGCTTGACGTGGTGGGCACGCTGGGCGCGTTGCCGGAGGTCACCGCGCTAGGGCTGAGCGGTGCGGGACTAGAGGCGCGGGGGCGTGTCAGTCTTGATGCGGGCGGTGGTCTGGAGCGGGCAGAATTCAGCCGGGTCACGCTGGGGGAATGGCTTGATGTGCCGGTCGCTTTGGTCGGACGGGGGGCCGGGGTGACGCCGCGTGTCGAAGTGACGGGCGGCACGGCCGGTCGGCGGCGGACCTCGCTGGGGGGGGCGGATGACGCGGCTGGCGGCGGCGGTGCGCCGGTTACCCTGCGGCTGGAGCGTTTGCAGATTTCAGAAGGGCTTGCCCTGACCGAGTTTCGCGCGGATCTGGACACCTCGCAGGGGGCAAATGGCACGTTTACCGGGCTGCTGAATAATAGTGCGCCGGTCACAGGGCAGGTTGTCCCCATGGCGGGGCGCAGTGCATTTCGGATCAAATCAGACGATGCTGGCGGTCTCTTGGCCGCGGCGGGCCTGCTGCAGCAGGCGCGCGACGGGGCGTTGGAGCTGTTGCTCACGCCTGCGCCCGAGCCCGGAAGCTATGACGGGGTGCTGGGCATTGATCAGATCCGGGTTAAGGAGGCCCCGGCGCTGGCGGCGCTGCTCAATACGATCAGTGTCGTGGGTTTGCTGGAACAGTTTTCCGGGCAGGGGCTGCATTTTGGACGGGTCGATGCGCGGTTTCGGCTGACTCCGGATCGGCTGATTCTGTTGGAGGGCAGTGCGGTTGGTGCCTCGGTCGGACTGTCGATGGATGGGTATTACACCATGGCGACCAAGCAGATGGACATGCAAGGTGTGGTGTCGCCGGTCTATTTGCTGAATGCGATCGGTGAGGCCTTTACCCGGCCCGGTGAGGGGCTTATCGGGATGAACTATACGCTAAAGGGGCCGTCGTCGAACCCGGATGTGTCGGTCAATCCATTGTCGGCACTGGCACCGGCGTTCCTGCGTGAGATGTTCCGGCGGCCTGCGCCCACGGTGGGCACGGGGCGGACCGCCACCTCGGGGAAAATAGAGGGTGCGGCCGAGCCGGTGGCTGAGGACATACACCAAAGACAGGACAGATGAAGCTCTCAGATTTCGATTTTGATTTGCCGGAGGCGCTGATTGCGACGCGACCGGCCAAGCCCCGGCGTTCGGCCCGGTTGCTGGTGGCGGACGGTCAGGCACTCACCGATGCGGTGGTGGCCAATTTGGGGCAATGGTTGCGGCCCGGCGACCGGCTAGTGCTGAATGATACGCGGGTGATCCCGGCACGTCTGAGCGGGTTGCGGCACCGCAGCGGTGCGCAGGGCGATACGGCGGCGAAGATCGAGGTGACGCTGTTGGAACCGGGCGCGGATGGCACTTGGGGCGCGTTGATCAAGCCGCTCAAGAAAGTGTCGACCGGTGAAGAGATCGTGTTTTCCGAGCGGCTGTCGGCGGTTCTGGAGGCCAAAGACGAGGGGCAGGGTCGGCTGCGGTTCAACCTTGTGGCTGAGGATTTCGATGCGGCGCTGGCCGAGGCGGGGGCGATGCCATTGCCGCCCTATATCGCCGCGCGCCGTCCGGCGGATGAACAAGACAAGGTGGACTATCAGACCGTCTGGGCGCGCGCGCCGGGGGCGGTGGCGGCACCGACTGCATCATTGCATTTCGATGAGGATCTTTTGGGCGAACTGGCGGCGATGGGGGTGGCGTTCAGCCATGTCACGCTGCATGTGGGGGCGGGGACGTTTCTGCCGGTCAAGGTCGAGGATGTGACGACACACCGCATGCATGCCGAGTGGGGTGAAGTAAGCGCTGAGGCGGCGGCGGAGATTGCTGCCACGCGCGCCGCGGGTGGACGGATCATCCCGGTGGGCACCACCGCGCTGCGGCTGATCGAGACGGCGGCGCGCGCGACTGGCGAGATCGCACCCTGGTCTGGGGATACCGATATTTTTATCTACCCCGGTTTTGAGTTTCGGGTGGCTGATGCGCTGATGACCAATTTTCATCTGCCGAAATCGACGTTGATGATGTTGGTCTCAGCCCTGATGGGGCAGGGCACGATCCGGCGGATTTATGCGCATGCGGTGGCTGAGGGCTATCGCTTTTTCTCTTACGGGGATGCCTCGTTGTTGATCCCGCCGGCAAAGCCTGACAGGTGCGACGGTGAGGGAACAGAGTAAGTCGCCTTTGGGGTGCCGCACCGCGGAGCATCTGTTAGGCTGATCTGAACGGACAAGGAGAGGCGCGATGTTTCAGGTGCTGTCGGGGGCGTGGGCCCTGTTGTTGGGCATGATGCTGTTGCAGGTTGGCAATGGCATGCAAGGCACGCTCTTGGGGGTGCGCGGCGCGCTCGAAGGGTTTTCGACCTATGAGATGTCGGTGGTTATGTCATCCTATTTCGTGGGGTTCCTGTTTGGTTCGCGGATGGCCCCCGAGATGATCCGCCGGGTCGGGCATGTGCGGGTCTTTGCGGCGCTTGGGTCGATGATTTCGGCGGTGTTGATCCTCTATGCCACGATCACCGAGCCCTGGGCATGGTCGATTGGCCGGGTGTTGATCGGGTTCTGTTTTTCAGGCGTCTATGTGACCGCTGAAAGCTGGCTGAACAATTCCGCCACCAATGCCACGCGCGGCAAGGCACTGTCGCTCTATATGATTGTGCAGATGATCGGCATTGTATCGGCGCAGGGATTGATGGTGCTGGCGGACCCGTCGGGTTATGTGCTGTTCGTTATCCCGTCGGTTCTGGTGTCGCTGGCCTTTGCGCCCATTCTCTTGTCGGTCAGCCCGACCCCGGCCTTTGACACGACCAAGCCGCTGTCGCTGCGCCAGATCATGAAAATCTCGCCTTTGGGCTGTGTGGGGATGCTGCTGACGGGGGGCGTGTTTGCCGCGCAATTTGGTATGGCGGCGGTGTATGGCGCAGAGGCAGGGCTGAGCGTGGGGCAAATCTCGGCCTTTGTCGCGTCGTTCTATGTGGCTGCCGTGGTGGCGCAATACCCTCTGGGGTGGCTTTCGGATCGGATGGATCGGCGCAAGCTGATTGCGGGCGTGTCGCTGGGCACTGGCATCGGAGCGGTGATCGGCATGCTCTTTGGCGAAAACTTCTGGCTTTTGATGCTGGCCGCGTTCCTTGTGGGGGGCACGTCGAACCCGCTTTATTCGCTGCTTATTGCCTATACCAACGACTTTCTTGAGCATGACGACATGGCGGCGGCGGCGGGCGGTATGGTGTTCATCAACGGATTGGGCGCGATTGCCGGGCCCCTGATGGTGGGTTGGATGATGGGGGTGATGGGGCCGGGGGGCTATTTCCTCTATATCGCGGTTCTGATGTTCGCGATGGTGGCCTATGCAATCTATCGCATGACGCAGCGTGCGGCGCCTTCGGTGCGTGAAACCGACAAGTATATGCCGGTTTCGCCCTCTTCTTCGCCAATGGCGGTGGGGTTTGCGCAAGAATATGCCATTGAGACCGCTCAGGATGCGAAAGAGGATTGAAATCGTTTAATTATGTAAGTTCTGTAAGAATATGTTATTGTGAAAGCGGGCGCTAAACCCGTTAACGTCAAAAGACCATCATAGGACAATGAGGAGTCCCCCTATGGTTACACCTGACGATGTGTTGCGGTTCTGGCTGGACGAGATCGGGCCGGGAGGTTGGTACAAGACATCTGAGGCGCTGGACGCCAAGGTAAGGGAGCGGTTTCTGTCCGCTTGGCAGAATGCGCGCGACGGGGCATATGGTCTGTGGTTGACCTATCCGAGCGGTATGCTCGCCTATGTGATCCTGACCGATCAGTTCCCGCGTAATATGTTCCGGGGCGAGGCGCAGGCCTTTGCCACTGATCAACAGGCGCTGGCCGCGTGCAAGGTGGCGATCAATCACGGTTGGGATCTGCGGATCGACGAACCGGCGCGGCAGTTCTTTTATCTGCCCTTGATGCACTCTGAGAGCCTATGTGATCAGGAACGTTGTGTGCGCTTGATGTGTGAGCGTATGCCCAAGCACGGGGCTGAAAATATGACCCACGCGCGGGCACATCGCGAGGTGATCCGGCAATTTGGCCGATTCCCCTATCGCAACGCGGCGCTGCAACGCCCGTCGACCGCGTCGGAGCGCGCATTCGAGGCAGAAGGCGGCTATGGCGGCACGCTGCGCCGGATCAAGCAGGCTGCCTGATCCGGTCGTGTTTTACGGCGCGATTGCGGAAAAGACACGCATGACGATTGTTTGTTCAATCGGTCAATCATGTTCCGTTGCGATTTAGCGGGAAATAGTTTAATGGCAAACTAAATTTGCAAACGGAGGGCCGCATGGCGTCGACTACCTATGATATGATCGTAATCGGGGCGGGTCCGGGGGGCTATGTGGCCGCAATCCGGGGTGCGCAGCTGGGCCTCAAGGTGGCTGTTGTCGAGCGCGAACATATGGGCGGCATCTGCCTGAACTGGGGATGTATTCCGACCAAGGCGTTGCTGCGCTCGTCCGAGGTGTTTCACCTGATGCACCGCGCCAAGGAGTTCGGGCTGAAGGCCGAGGGAATTGGCTATGATCTCGACGCCGTGGTCAAGCGCTCGCGCGGGGTGGCCAAGCAGCTGAGCGGCGGCGTGGCGCATCTGATGAAGAAGAACAAGGTTACGGTGGTGATGGGCGAAGCAATCCTGCCCGCCAAGGGGAAGGTCAGCGTCAAGACCGACAAAGGCGTTGAAGAGCTGGAGGCCAAGCATATCATTCTGGCCACCGGCGCGCGGGCGCGTGAATTGCCGGGACTTGAGGCAGATGGTGATCTGGTGTGGACCTACAAGCATGCGCTGGTTCCGCCGCGCATGCCCAAGAAGCTGCTGGTGATCGGTTCGGGCGCGATCGGGATCGAATTTGCCAGTTTTTACAACACGCTGGGGGCCGAGACGACCGTGGTCGAGGTGATGGATCGCATTCTGCCGGTCGAGGATGCCGAGATTTCCGCCTTTGCCAAGAAGGCGTTTACCAAGCAGAAAATCAAGATCATGGAAAAGGCCATGGTCAAGCAGTTGGATCGGGGCAAAGGCAAAGTCACCGCGCATATCGAGGTGGGTGGCAAGGTCGAGCAGCACGAGTTTGACACGGTGATTTCCGCCGTGGGGATCGTGGGCAATGTCGAGGGTCTGGGTCTTGAGGCGCTCGGCGTCAAAATCGACCGGACCCATGTGGTGACGGATGCCTATTGCCGCACCGGGGTTGAGGGGCTCTATGCCATTGGCGACATCGCGGGCGCGCCGTGGCTGGCGCATAAGGCGAGCCATGAGGGCGTGATGGTCGCCGAGTTGATCGCGGGCGGGCACCCGCATCCCGTGAAACCCGAGAGCATCGCGGGCTGCACCTATTGCCATCCGCAGGTGGCCAGTGTCGGTCTGACCGAGGCCAAGGCCAAGGACGCGGGCTATAGCGTCAAGGTGGGCCGCTTCCCGTTCATCGGCAATGGCAAAGCGATCGCGCTGGGCGAGCCGGAGGGCATGATCAAGACGGTGTTTGATGCCAAGACCGGCGAGCTTTTGGGTGCGCATATGATTGGTGCCGAAGTCACGGAATTGATTCAGGGCTATGTGGTGGGCCGTCAGTTGGAGACCACTGAAGAAGACCTGATGAACACCGTCTTTCCGCATCCGACCCTGAGCGAGATGATGCATGAGAGCGTGCTGGACGCCTATGACCGGGTGATCCACATCTGATCGCTCCGGCGGTATGACCATGGCAGGCGCGTCTGACGGGGGTCGGGCGCGCCTGTTGCATTTTTTGGGGCATCGGTCGGAGAGGCGATGCGCGGCGGCGCATTTCGCGCCGTTGTTCGGGGCGCGCGGCATGCCAATGACCGCTTAAAGCCAGGTGGTCCTTGCCGCAGCGACGGCGTATTAGCTGAGTTCAAGTTATATCTTTGCGCCGGGCGCGCGCTTGGCTAGGCTCGTGGTACAAGGGGAGGAGCACAAGGAATGCCGCATAACGAGATCAAGCCGCTCGGGGTGCCGGAGATGGGCGCTGTCAGGTTCGACATGTTGGGCGAGGCGCTGCGTCGGGGGGCGGCGGATATGCGCCGCGCGCCGGGCTATGCGATGATTTTTGCCGGGGTCTATGTGGTGATCGGATTGGCTCTGGCCGGGATCACGCTAGCCACGGGCAAGACCTATTGGTTGATTTTTGCCGCCGTAGGCTTTCCGCTGGTGGGGCCGTTCGCCGCCGTGGGGCTATATGAGGTGAGCCACCGGCTGAGCGAGGGGCGGGCGCTGGTGGCGTCCGAGGTATTCGGGGTGATTGCCCATCAGCGGCGGCGGCAATTGCCGTCAATCTGCGCCATCATCATCATGGTGTTCCTGTTTTGGTTTTTCCTTGCGCATATGATCTTCGCCCTGTTCATGGGACTGTCGACGATGACCAATGTGTCGACGTCATTGCAGGTCTATTTTACGCCTGAGGGGCTGGGCATGCTGGCGGTAGGGACGGCGGTGGGGGCGGTCTTTGCCCTGCTGCTCTATAGTCTGACGGTGGTGTCGCTGCCCTTGCTGCTGGACCGCGAGGTGGATTTCGTCACCGCGATGCTGACGAGCCTGCAGGTGGTGACCGAAAACCCGTTGCCGATGCTGGTCTGGGGGGCGCTGGTGGCGGCGTTGACCTTTCTGGCGATGCTGCCCGCGTTTCTGGGGTTGTTTTTCGTGCTGCCGCTCTTGGGGCATGCGACATGGCATTTGTACAAGCTGATTTGCGAGGCGGGTGCAGCAGAGGCTGAAACATGATCTGAACCAGATCTGGGATGTGCCGATAGCCTTGCATGGACCCGGAACAGGGGGTCGAGGCGATATGCCCCCACATGACCATGAGTGGGATGATCGACATGAAGGACATAGAACGGATGGCCGCCGCCCTGACTGCGGCCCGCTGACCGAACGCGACACGATCCAGATCAAGGCGCGGTCTTTTGAAGAGTGCTATCAGACAACAGGCCGTTTCTTGTCTAGGGAAAAGGGGCGGCGCTGACATGGATGAAGGACTGTTTGATATGCGAAAACCAAACAAGACAGACGTAAAGGCGGATGCCGGAACACCTGCAATGACCGCAGCGATGCTGACATTAAATCCGGCCATGACAAAGGCTTGGGTGGATATCATGTCAGAAGGCGCGCGCTTTCTGACGGAGCGTTTGCATCAGGATCTGGACACCCAAAAGGCCCTTTTGGCCTGCAAGAGCCCTACCGAACTGCTGGAGGTCCAATCGGCGTTCTTCAAGACGGCCATGGCGCATTACACCGACTACGCCAAGCGCTTTCAAAGCAAGATTGCCACGGTCACCGAAGACACGATGAAAGGCGCGCGATCCGGTTTTTCGCGCGGCTATGACGATGTGCCGCTCTGAGCGCAGGCACTGAGAGGCATTCATGCCGCACGGGCGGGGCGATCCGCATCGGTCTTGTGGGGCCCGGTCCCGCAAGGTCAGGGTGCCGGCATGTGGTCTGCCTATGCCTCGCGGCCATGTGCGACAAGGCGGGCGTGCAGGGCTGCTGCCTCGGCTGCGCCGGCCTCGAGCGCGAAGATATAGGCGTGGGTGAGGTAAAAGCAGGCCGCGTCGAGATCGTTGGCCGTGTCCGCCGCCTGCGCATAAAGCGTGATCAGCGCGCCATGATCCCCCGCCGCATGGGCGCAGATCATGGCGCTGTCGAGATCGGTCATTCCGCCGCCCGTGCCTGCGCGCGATGCGCCTCGACGCGTCCCGCCACCCAATCGTGGAAGCAATGCGTGGGGCTGTCCATCACCGGAGAGAACCGCCCGCCGTCGAAATAGGTGGCGTGGCGTCCACGCTGCATGCCCTCAACGACAAAGATATCCTCTTCAAACACGGTTTTCCAAAGCTGGGTGTTGCGCATGCGCAGCCCCTCATCGGCCATTGGGACCGAATAATAGAGATGAATATGCTCGACCGTGCGTTCTGGTCCCTTGGGTTCGAGAATGATGGCAAAGGCATGGTCGCGGTGCACGCCCAAAAGGACGTTGGGATAGGCCGCGACATATTCTGCCTGCTCGTTCCATTTCGCGCCCACTTCTTCGAAGTCGGGGAATTTCTCGCCGTTCTCATTGGTGAGTTGGCGATAGACCATGGTGCCCTGACCGGAATATTTGCCCGGTTTTTCGATGTGATAGTGGTCTTCCAGTTTCGAATAACTGTTAAGGCCGGGGTGCACCCAAGGCAGGTGATAGCTCTCGCAATAGTTCTCGACCGCGAGTTTCCAGTTGGTCTGAACCTCAAGTTCGAACCGGCTGTCGTGACCGCCGTGATAGACCGGCAGATCGAATTCGCGCCAGCGGGCGATGAGATCGGCCATCGCGTCCTCGAATGCCGGGGCGTCGCCCGAGACATTGATCCAGACCACATCGCGCCAGATATGGCTGCGAATCTCGGTCAGGCCCAAGTCTTGGCGTTTGATGCTCTCATGTGTGTTATGCCCCGGTCCGCCGACATGCGGGGTGGAGACCAGCGCACCCTTGGTCGAATAGCACCACGAGTGATAGGGGCAGCGGATTGCGCCTTCAATCTTGCGCGGTTCCTCAACGAGGATCATGCCACGGTGGCGGCAGATGTTCTGAAACACCCGCACCTCGCCGTCCTTGTCGCGCAAGAGCAGGAGCGGCATGCCGAGAAACTCCAGCGGCTTGGCATCGCCCGGTTCCGGCACATCGGCGGCGACCGCAAGGCCCGCCCATTGCGAAAACAGCAGCGCGTGCTTTTCCTCTTCAAAAACAGCGGGGTCGATGTAATGGGCATTGGGCAGGCCATTGGCGCGCTCAACCGAGGTGCGGACATTCGACAGATCAGTGAGCGCGGGCATTTATATCTCCGGGATTAAGGGCTGGCGATAACTCTGCCATAGCCCTGTCCCGGCTCGCGCCTGTCTGCGACGCGGCACGTCAATCCCGCGACACGTCCACGCGTTTGACCCGCTCAGAGGCCGCGCGGCAGGGCGGCAACCCCGGTGCGCGCCATTTCCACGAGGCCCAGCGGGCGCATCAGTTCTGCGAAGGCGTCGATTTTCTCGGGCGCGCCGGTGATCTCGAAGACAAAGCTGGTGAGCGTGCTGTCCACCGCGTTGGCGCGGAAGATATCGGCCAGACGCAACGCCTCGACGCGCTTGTCGCCGCTGCCCTCTACCTTGAGAAGCGCCAACTCGCGTTCGACGCTGGGGCCCTCGACGGTCAGGTCATTGACCTTGTGCACCGGCACGATGCGGCCAAGCTGTGCCTTGATCTGTTCGATCACCTGTGGCGTGCCGGTGGTGACGATGGTGATGCGCGAGGTGTGGCCGGTGTGATCCACCTCAGCCACGGTCAGGCTGTCGATGTTATAGCCGCGACCCGAGAAGAGGCCGATGACGCGGGCCAGAACGCCCGGTTCGTTATCGACCAGCACCGCCAGCGTATGGGTCTCCTGCTCATCCGAGAAGGTCGGGCGCAGGTTGTAGGCGGAGTGTTTGGACGAGCCTTTTTTGATTTGCAGGGCTGACATTATTCGGTTCCTTGTTGTCGGGCATTGGCGAGTGGTGGGTTGGCACCCACCTTACGAGGTGGGCGCAGGGTGGGGGAAACCCATCATCACACCAATACCGCGCCGCCTTCTTTGATGGCGTCCTTGGTCGAGGCCTCGCCCAAGAGCATCTTGTTATGCGGCTCGCCGGAGGGGATCATCGGGAAGCAGTTCTCGTGCTTTTCCACGAGGCAATCAAAGATCACCGGCCCGTCATAATTGAGCATCTCCATGATCGCGTCGTCGAGATCGGCAGGGTCATTGCACAAAATGCCCTTGGCGCCAAACGCCTCGGCCAGTTTCACGAAATCGGGCAGGGATTCCGACCAGCTTGACGAATAGCGCTCGCCATGCAGCAGTTGCTGCCATTGACGGACCATGCCAAGGCGTTCGTTGTTGAGGATGAACTGTTTGACCGGCAGGTGATATTGCATCGCCGTGCCCATTTCCTGCATGTTCATCAGCCATGATGCCTCGCCTGCGACGTTGATCACCAGCGCCTCGGGATGGGCGATTTGCACACCGATGGAGGCCGGGAAGCCGTAGCCCATGGTGCCAAGCCCGCCCGAGGTCATCCAGCGGTTGGGATCGTTGAAGCCGAGATATTGCGCCGCCCACATCTGGTGCTGGCCCACTTCGGTGCAGATATAGCGGTCATGATCCTTGGTCAGCGCCTCAAGCCGCGACAGGGCGTATTGCGGTTTGATCACCTTGCCCTTTTGGGTGAACCTGAGGCAGTCGACCTTTTTCCACTCGTTGATCCGGTCCCACCATTTGGCAATGCCCTCGCGGTTGAGCTTGCTACCGCGCGCTTTCCAGACCTCCTGAATATCACGCAGAACATTGGCGATGTCACCGACGATCGGGATATCGGCGCGGATCACCTTGTTGATCGACGAGGGGTCGATGTCGATATGCGCCTTGATGCTGTCGGGGCTGAAGGCGTCGACCCGTCCGGTGATGCGGTCGTCAAAGCGCGCGCCGATGTTGATCATCAGGTCACAGCCATGCATGGCCATGTTCGCCTCATAAAGACCGTGCATGCCGAGCATGCCGATCCAATGCGGTCCGTTGGCGGGATAGGCACCCAGCCCCATCAGAGTGGACGTGGTGGGAATGCCGGTGGCCTCGACCAGTTCGCGCAAGAGGCGCGTGGCCTCGGGGCCCGAGTTGATCACGCCGCCGCCGGTGTAGAACACCGGGCGCTTGGCCTTTTCCAGTGCGGCCACCAGATCGGTGATGCCTTCGATATCGCCTTTGACCGGCGGTTGGTAATGCGACACGCGCGCCTGTTGCGGCGGGGTATAGGTGGCCGAGGCGAATTGCACATCCTTTGGAATATCAACCAGAACCGGGCCGGGGCGGCCCGATGTCGCCACATGAAAGGCCTGATGCAGCGTGTCAGCCAAGCGCGCGGTGTCGCTCACCAGCCAATTGTGCTTGGTGCAGGGGCGGGTGATGCCGACGGTATCTGCCTCTTGAAAAGCGTCGTTGCCGATCATGAAGGTCGGCACCTGCCCGGTCAGAACCACCAGCGGGATGGAATCCATCAGCGCATCGGTGAGCCCCGTAACCGCATTGGTGGCGCCGGGGCCAGAGGTGACCAGAACCACACCCGGCTTTCCGGTCGAGCGCGCATAGCCTTCTGCGGCATGCACCGCGGCCTGTTCGTGGCGCACGAGAATGTGGCGAATGTCATTTTGCTGAAAGATCTCGTCATAGATGGGTAGCACGGCGCCGCCGGGATACCCGAATACGACATCCACGCCCTGATCCTTGAGGGCCTGGACTATCATTCTCGCTCCGGTCATCTGACGTGTCATGTGTGCTTGCTCCGTATATGACGTCAACTCAACTCGCATAAAAAAGCCCCCGGTTTCTCGGGGGCGCATGGGAAACCAAGAGGGTGTCCGTTACCGGCCCATGCGCCATTTACCTACGATGAATACTAGCGTGTTCACGCGGGCGACTCCTATGCTGCGTGGCGGCGACATTAGGTGCGGTGCCAAGGGGCGTCAAGCCGATTTGGTGGATAAAATGTCTCAAACCGGGATGAAATCTTTGCATTTGTTGCGTGCGAATGCGGTTTTGTGTCAGACTCCCGCTTGGCGTGCGTGTGGGCGCCGCAGTTTGCCGGGAATCGCCCCTTGCGGCATGGCGGGGGGCTGGCGTTCATCTGGCCTGAAATACCTCGGGGGTTTGGGGGCTGGCCCCCATTCTGCCCGCGCGGATCAGAGCTGGACGCCGGTGCCCTGCAAGACGCCATGTTCCAGCGCATAGCGGGTGAGGCCAGCGGTCGAGGCAATACCGAGTTTGCGTTTGATGTTCTTGCGATGAGTCTCGACGGTGCGCACCGAGATGTCGAGCGCCTGTGCGACGTCCTTGTTGGATTTGCCTTGGGCCAGTTGTAACAGGATTGTCTGTTCGCGGTTGGTGAGCTGTTCACGTTCTGGATTTTCATAGGGCGCGAGTGAGCCTTTGGCGCCGGTGCACAGATAGCGTTGCCCGGTCATCACCGCATCGATGGCGCGTTTGATCTCGTCGGTGGGCACATCCTTGAGCACATAGCCCGCCGCGCCATGGCTGAGCGCGGAAGAGATATATTCGGGGCTGTCGTGCATGCTGAGGATCAGGATGCGGGTTTCGGGGCGCTTTTCGAGGATGATCTCGGTGGTGGTCAGCCCTCCCAGTCCCGGCATGTTGAGGTCGAGCAGGATCACGTCGGGGGCCAGCGCCTCGACCTGATCTATGATCGCTTGGCCATTGCTCAGGGTGGCAAGGATTTCGACATCAGCGTAGCTCTCGAGGATGGATTGGATGCCTTCGGCGACCATCGGGTGGTCGTCCACAATCACGATCCGGATGGGGGCTGTGGTCATGTGCTGGCCTTTTCCTTAAGGTTGGGTCGGTCTGGGGGGGGCAACAGGTGAGTGAGGGGGACGGTGGCCTCAATCGCGGTACCGGTTCTGGTCGAGATCACTGCCAAGGTGCCGTCCAGCTGTTCAAGCCGTTCCTGCATGTTGCGCAGGCCAAGCCCGCCGCCGGGGGTGCCGGAGGGTTTGGCCTGATCAATGCCGCAGCCATTATCAGCGATCCTCAGGGTGGCACCACGGGCATGGCCGCGCACATCGACGGTGACGCGGGTTGCGCCGGAATGGCGTTCGATATTGGTGAAGGCCTCTTGGGCCACCCGGTAGAGCGCGATTTTAGCCTCGTCATCCAGCCGGTTGCGAAACACCACGGTGCTGAATTCGGTGATGATGCCGGTGCGTTTGCCGAAGTCTTCGGCCAAGGTCTTGAGGGCAGGGCCGAGGCCCAGATCGTCGAGCACGCCGGGGCGCAGATCGCGGCTGATGCGGCGCACCTCCTGAATGGCGCCCGACAGGTGGGTGATGCCGCGTTCCAGTGTGTCGGCGGCGCGGGCATCGCCAGCCGTCAGCCGCCGCTTGGCGGTGTCAAGGGCGTAGCGCACGCCGACAAGGATCTGGCTGATGCCGTCGTGCAATTCGCGCGCGACGCGGCCGCGCTCTTCTTCCTGCGCGTCAAACACCCGTTGCGTCAGTTTCTTGAGCTTGGCATCCGCAAGCCTGCGTTCGCGGATGTTGATAAAGAGGCCCGAGACGAACACGAGCAGCAGCGCCGCAAGCATCGCCGCGCCAATATAGAAAAAGGTGCGTTCCACCCGTGCCTCGACCTGCTGGCGCGAGGCGGTGACGGTGGCCACGACATCGTCGATAAAGACGCCGGTGCCCACCGCCCACCGCCAGTCTTGCAGGCCGACGACATAGGTCACCATCCGCGCGCGTTCGCCGCTTGAGGGTTTGGGCCAGTCATAGCTGTGATAGCCGCCGCCCGTGCGCGCAAGGCGGATCAGTTCGTCTGTGATGGGTTGGCCGCCCTCATCCTCTAGCCCGGTCCAGTTGCGCCCGATAAGTTCGGTGCGCCGGGGGCTAACAAGGTTGGTGCCGTCATAGTCGAAGACAAAGAAGTAGCCGTCCTGCCCATAGAGCATACCCGCGAGGATCTGACTGACCTGTTCCATGGCGCGTTCGTCATCAGGGGCCGCGCGGCCATAGATATTCACAAAGGCGGTTCGGGCGATGGAGAGGTAATTCTTGAGCTCGGCGCGTTTGGCCTCGATCAGTTGCGCCTCAAGTGTTTCGATCTCGCGCTCTGCCAGTTGGCGCGATTGCAGCGTGACCACGACCGAGATCGCCAGTGCCGTCAGGATCAGCGGCAGGGTGGCAACCAGAAAGAGCTTTTGGCCGTAGTTGAGCCGGATGCGGGCGAAGAGGTATTGCATGGATCAGCGATAGGGCCAAAAGCGCGCCATTTCCAGTCTTTCGCGCGTCAATGCTCGGGCGTGTGCCAGTCGGCGGGAGGGACATTGCGTCGCCGCAGACGCAGGGCGAGGCCCAAGGCCACCCCCACGCCGATGGCGATGGTCAGATCGGCCAGCACCGTCAGAACCAGCGTGAGCAAAAGCAGCAGCCGATCCGAGGGCCGGTCCGCCATGTAGCTGCGCCATTTGTGCGGCTCGGACATGTTCCACGCAATCAGCATCAAAAGACCGGCGAGCGCGGGCATTGCGAAATAGCCTGCAAGCGGGGCCGCAAGCAGCATGACCAATAGGATCACCAGCGCATGGATCATGCCGGCAACCGGTGTTTTCCCCCCGGCGCGGACATTGGTGGCGGTGCGGGCAATCGCGCCGGTGGCGGGCAGGCCGCCAAAGAGCGCGGAGCCGATATTGGCGACGCCATTGGCGATCACCTCGGCGTTGGGGCGTGACGCGCCACCGATCATCCGGTCGGCGACCGCCGCCGACAGAAGGGATTCCACCCCGGCGAGAAAGGCAATGATCAGCGCTGATGGCAGCAGGTCGATCATCCGCTCAAGGTTGAGCGCGGGCAGGGCGGGCAGGTTGGGTGTATTGGGCAGCGGGCCAAAGCGCGACAGCAGAGTGTCCACCTGCAGATGCCAGATGGCCACCGCAGCAGAGGTCAGCCCCACGGCCACGATCAGCCCCGGATAGCGCGGCGCGGCGCGACGCAGCCCCACGATCAGCATCATGGTCGCGAGCCCGATCAAGAGGGCCTGCGGATTGAAGGTGTCGCGGGCGTGCCAGAGCACCTCGATCTTTTCCAGAAATTCGGCGGGCAGGCTTTCGGTCGTCAGTCCGAGGAAATCCTTGATCTGGCTGGTGGCGATGATGATGGCGATGCCTATGGTAAAGCCGTTGATCACCGACTCGGGGATATGGCGCACGAGGCTGCCTGCGCGCAACCGGCCTGCGATAATGAGGATGACGCCCGCCATCAGCGTGGCGAGGATCAGCCCGTCCTGCCCGTGTTCGGCAATGACGCTATAAACCACAACGATGAAAGCGCCGGTCGGGCCGCCGATCTGCACCCGGCTACCCCCAAGGGCCGAGATCAGAAAGCCGCCGATGATGGCGGTGGTCAGCCCTGATGCGGGGTCCGCACCCGAAGCGATTGCAATGGCGATGCTGAGGGGCAAAGCAACCATCGCAACGCTGATCCCCGCAAAGAGGTCGGCGCGAAACAGGGCGTGGGTGTAGCCCGTGAGTGTGGTCAGGATCTTGGGTTTCATGCGCAAATCTCAACACCCGCGCCGACCCGGTTTCAAGCACAAAACGCGCGGCGCGTAGACAATTGCATGCAGCGGGCCCCTTGCCGCCGGGTCAGGGATTGCAAAAAGTTTCGGCCGGCCGTCTTTTCTACGCAGTAGTCGGTATTTTCAGATGCGAAAGCCGTCGCTAAGGTCTGGTCACTACACGTGATCCGCGGTGTCGTCAGAGAGGTGGCGGCACAGTCATAATAATGGGGAGGAAAACCATATGGATCGTCGCTCTTTTCTGAAGAATACCGCGTTGGGTGGCGGGGCTGCTGTTGCGGCCTCGACGCTGGCCGCACCGCTCTATGCGCAAGGCGTGCGCAATCTGACCATGGTCACCACATGGGGCCGGGGTCTGGCGGGGGTGTTTGACGCGGCTCAGCGCGCCGCCGACAATATCAACGGTATGGCCGATGGCAGCATTGTGATCGACGTCAAGGGTGCCGGTGAATTGGTGGGCGCGTTCGAAGTGTTCGACGCCGTGACCGCCGGTCAGGCCGACATGTATCACGGGGCCGACTATTACTTTGTCGGTCAGCATCCGGCCTATGCGTTCTTTACCTCGGTGCCGTTCGGTATGACTGCGCAGGAGTTGGTGAATTGGTATTATCACGGCGATGGTGCCGGATTCCATGACGAACTTGGCCAGATCTTTGGTCTGAAATCCTTCCTTGCGGGCAACACGGGTGCGCAGGCGGGTGGTTGGTTCTCGAAAGAAATCAACGGCCCCGAAGATTTCAACGGTCTCAAGTTCCGCATGCCCGGTCTGGGTGGCAAGGCGCTGGGCAAGTTGGGCGCGTCGGTTCAGAACATTCCGGGTGCCGAAGTCTATCAGGCGCTGGCATCGGGTGCGATTGACGGCACCGAATGGATCGGCCCTTGGGCGGATGAAAAGGCCGGGTTCCAGGAGATCACCAAGTTCTACTACACCGCCGGTTTCCATGAGCCGGGTGCGGGTCTGTCGATCGGCATGAACCGCGAAGTGTTTGAGAGCCTGACACCGGCGCAGCAGAAGATGGTCGAGATTGGCTGTGCCGAGGCGCATCAGTGGAATCTGGCGCAGTTTCTGTCCAACAACTCGTCTGCGTTGCAGCGTTTGCAGTCGAATGGCGTCAAGACGCTCGAATTCCCCGACAGCGTCTGGGATGCCTTTGGTCAGGCCTCGGATGCCGTGCATCAGGAGAACATGGGCGACGAAATCTACAAGCGCGTCTATGACAGCTACATGGCGTCGATGCGGTCGTCTTCGGCCTGGATCAACAAGTCGGATGGCGCCTATACCGCGCAGCGCGACCGCGTTCTGGGCTGATCCCCGAAACATGGACAGCGACAGGCCCCGGTCCACGGGGCCTGTCCGCATCGCATGACGGGCCGCGCGGACCCGATTATCCGCGCGTGAGGGGGACAAGATGCTGGACGCAGTTCTCTGGATTTTCCAGAATATCGGCATGGCTTTTTACAATCTGGCCTATGCTATCAGCCATCCTGCAAGCTGGCTGGATTGGTCCAACAAGGAAGCAATCATGCGGGTCGTCTATTATGGCGGCTCGATAGAGTTCTTCTTTGTTGTGTTCGTGACCTTTCTGGTGCTCACGGCGATTGGCGTGTGGAAAAACGGCTTTATGTGGGGGTGTGTGCGCGGGCTAGAGGGGCTGGCCAATACGGTTGGCCGGTTCGCGGCTTGGGCGGGGCTAATCATGGTGATCCAGCAGGTCATCATCGTGTTCATCCAGCGCATCTTTGCCCGTCCCGATCTGGTGATTGGCTTCGGTATTCCGCTGCAATTCGACATCAGTTGGTATTCCGAAGAACTCAAGCTCTATAACGCGCTCATTGTTACGCTCTGTGCCACATATACCTTTGTCCAGGGTGGGCATGTGCGCGTGGATCTGATTTATGCGCCCGTCAGCCATTCCGCCAAGAAGGTGATCGACATGGCGGGCAGCCTGATTTTCATGATGCCGATGGCGGTGCTGACGTGGATGTATGGCTGGTTCTTCATGTGGCGGCACCTGATCGTGCCGAACCCGTCGGCCAGCGAGACGCTGGAGCGGCTGTTGATGAAATCGCGCGCCTTGCGCTGGAACGTTGAGACCATCGGTTTCAGTCCCAACGGGTTCAACGGCTATTTCCTGTTCAAGGTATTGCTGGTGTTGTTTGCTGGCATGGTTTTCCTGCATGCGATGGCGTTTTTCTGGCGCTCGTATCTGGAATTCAAGGAAGGCCCCGACAGTCTGGGCAAATACCTCGACCGCGACACGCTGGGCGAGGGCGAAGAAGCCTATGAAGGCACACATTAAAGGGGCAGGGACCAATGCTATTCGGACTTGACGGAGTCGAGATCGGGCTGATCATCGTATTTCTATGCCTCTTTGGGGGTATTCTCTCGGGCTTTCCGGTGGCCTTTGCAATTGGCGGCGCGGGGGTGGTGTCCTTTGGCATCATCGCCGGTTTGGACAGTGCGGGGCTGCTTATCCATCAGGCTATCGACACCTCGAGCGAGGCGTATAATTCCATCGTGGCCAGCGGTGTGCGGCCCGATGCGGTCTCGATTTTCCGATATCCGGATTTGCCGCGCGCAGGGCAGCCGGTGTTTCCGCTGGGCTGGGATGTGGCGCTGGATCGCAACGTGTCCTTCCTTGTGAACCGGATCAACGAGCGGGTGCTGGCGGGGGCGTCGATCGAGACACTGCTGGCGGTTCTGATGTTCGTGATGATGGGAATCACGCTGGAGCGTTCCAAGATCGCCAATGACCTGTTGACCACGATGGCGCGGGTGTTTGGGCCGTTGCCGGGTGGTCTGGCGGTGTCGGTTGTGGTGGTGGGGACGTTCCTTGCCGCCTCGACCGGGATTGTGGGCGCAACGGTGGTGACGATGGGCCTGTTGAGCCTGCCCACGATGTTGCGCGCAGGCTATAGCCCGCAACTGGCCACCGGGGTCATTGCGGCCTCTGGGACATTGGGGCAGATCATTCCGCCCTCGATCGTGATCGTTCTCTTGGGTACGCTGGCGGGGGATCTCTATTCCGTGGCGCAGGAGAACCGGGCGCTGGACGTTGGGTGCTCGGATGCGCTGACCTATCTGGGGGAACCTGCGGTGGTCTCTGTGGGCACGCTCTTTCAGGCGGCGCTCTTGCCGGGGGTAATGCTGGCGCTGCTCTATGGGCTCTATGCGTTTGGCTATGCGTTGGTGAATCCGTCCAAGGCCCCGGCTGTGCAGATCTCAGGGGGCGCACGGGGTGAGGTGATCACGCGCGCTGAGGGTTTCACATGGTTCCTCGGGGTGCCTGTGGCGCTGATTGCGGGGGTGATGCTGCTTTCGACGCTGGGCATGGTCGGCAGCCAAAGTCTGATCGTGGACAGTTTCAGCGATCAGGGTCAATCAGCCTCGTTGCGGACCAATGTCAGCCCCGAGTGCAAGGCGGCGATGATCGAGCTGCACGGGCAGTCGAAATGGGATGCCGCCGTGGCGGAACAACAGACGATTGACGCCGCAGGCGGCGTTGCCGAGAGCGTGCGGCTGTCACCCGAAGAGATCGACGCATTGCGCCTGCAAAAAGAGGCGGATGCCGCCCCAATCGGTACAGGTGTGGCCACGTTGATGGTGATGCTAGGCCTGACGCTGGCGGCGGCGCGGGGCGTGGCGCCTTCGGCCAATCCGGCGCCGCTCCTGATCGGGGCGCTTGGGATCATTCTGGCGCTATTGGTTGATATTACGCTGATCCGCCCCTCGACCTCGTCCGGGGTGACGGTGCTGCTCTTG
The DNA here is from genome assembly GCF_048262375.1 of Roseovarius sp. Classification (GTDB taxonomy): domain Bacteria; phylum Pseudomonadota; class Alphaproteobacteria; order Rhodobacterales; family Rhodobacteraceae; genus Roseovarius. The sequence goes on along the minus strand of NZ_JBLXFE010000022.1, from coordinate 10,695 downwards.
GCGCTGCCGCTGGCTCTGGCCTGCTATGGGTGCGGCCATGGTGCGATGCGGATGGCCAAGAACGAGCTCATTCGCGTCGTCTTTCCACCGCTGGTGTTGATTGTCGCAGTTTTGGGGTCGATCCTTGGTGGAATCACCAACCCGACGCCGGCTGCGGCGCTGGGGGCAGGCGGGGCGATCATGTTGGCGGCCTATCGCAAGCTGCGCGATCAAGATCGTTCGCCCAAGATCATCATCCTCGCCACTCTGGCCGTGGTGCTGTCGATTCTGATCGGCATCAACTTTGACCTGCGGATCAATCAGGGCGGAGTGAGTTTTGAATCCTGGGTTGCGTTCTTCTTTGCCTATGCCGCCTATCTCTATGCGGTCTTCGGTCTCTTGTTCGCGTGTTGGGTGCTCTATACCGGCGGGGTATTGTCGCCGGTGGTGCGAGAGACGGCCAAGGTCACGAGCATGGTATTTACCATTCTCATCGGCTCGCAGCTTCTGAACCTCGTGGTGATATCATTTGGCGGCGAGCATTACATTCAGGAATTTCTGAAGAGCTTTGACAATGAGCTCAAGGTCTTTCTGATCGTGATGCTGGTGCTTTTCATCCTCGGCTTTGTGCTCGATTTCCTTGAGATCATATATATCGTGATCCCGATCGTGGGGCCGGTGATCTATGGCGGGACGTTTGATCCCAAATGGGTGACGATCATGATTGCGGTCAATTTGCAGACATCATTCCTCACGCCGCCCTTTGGATTTGCCCTGTTTTACCTGCGTGGGGTAGCCCCCAAGGAAGTGACCACCGGGCATATCTACCGCGGGGTGGTTCCGTTTGTGTTGATCCAGGTTGGGGCGCTTGGGCTCTTATGGTTCTTCCCGTCGATCGTAACGATTGTGCCGGCGTTGATGTCAAACTGACAGGCTGAATGTGTCGGGACCGGCGCGGGCAGGGTCCGCGCCGGAGCCGTGTCGAACGGATTGCCAAGGATGGGCGCGCCGCCGCCCAACCGCTTGTGTGGGCCATGATTTCCGGGTTTTTTCGCGGGAAGGAGATCATCCGCCAAATGGTCGAAATTGGGTCTTGTATCTCTACCACATGGGCGGCTATACGCATCGGCGGAGCTGTGGCCGAGTGGTCGAAGGCGCTCCCCTGCTAAGGGAGTAGGCCCGGAAGGGTCTCGTGGGTTCGAATCCCATCGGCTCCGCCACTTGCACATTGCAAACCCGAAAACAGGTCCCTCGCGGGGCCTTTTTCTTTATGTGCCAAAGGGGTTTGCAGTGACCATCCGCCCTTCGGAGACTGGCCAACCGCGCGAGATCGGTCTCCGAACGCCCACCGTCTCTTTCCACCCGCCCTGCGCTTTCGGCGAGACGGATTCAAAACCTCCATGCATTTCAAGGAACTGACGGGATCGCGTTGCGCCCATGTTTCGCTGGTTCCGGCTTGTCTCAGAGCAGATGGCGACGCGACACGGGCGGCGTGGTGGTTGGTATGTCTTGGGAGTCGTGCGCGAAGTCTCTGATGACAAACGCAGTTTCCGCCCCTAGCCTGGCGCAATGTCGAACGGGGCCTGGACAGATCAAGAGAACGACCTGATCGTCGCGGATTACTTCGCGATGCTGGCAGACGACGTCTCTGGTCGCTCCTACAACAAGGCCGAGCATCGGCGCGGGCTTCTGCCGCTGTTGAACGATCGCTCCGAGGGATCGGTCGAGTTCAAGCACCAGAACATCAGCGCCGTGCTGAAGGGGCTGGGCGAGGACTGGATCCCGGGCTACAAGCCCGCCTTCAATTTTCAAATGACACTGGTGGATGCCGTTGCGCGCTGGCTGGCGCTGAACCCGGCCTGGCTTCATCTCCATTCGGGCGCAGGAGCGCCGACTGGCCTGGAGGAGGCACGGCCGATCTGGATCGGGCCGCCGCCCACGTTGTCGAACCAGCCGCCTCCGCAGGAGCTGGCGCAGATGCTGCACATCGCCCGCAAATTCGATGTTGCGGCGAGAGACGAGCGAAACCGCGCCCTAGGCCGTGCCGGTGAAGAGCGTGTCCTGGCGCATGAATGTGCAGCCCTCAAATCAGCGGGCCGCGACGATCTTGCGCGCAAGGTCCGATGGGTTTCGGAGGAGGATGGCGATGGTGCCGGCTACGATATTGCGAGCTTCGCACCGGACGGTCGTCCGCGCCTGATCGAGGTGAAGACGACGAACGGCTGGGAGCGCACGCCCTTCCACATCAGCCGCAACGAGCTGGCGGTAGCCGAGGAGCGGCGTTCGGAATGGTCCCTGTTCCGCCTATGGAACTTTGCGCGCGAGCCGAAGGCGTTCGAGCTGCACCCGCCGCTGGACGCGCATGTCTCGCTGACCGCGACGTCCTTTCAGGCGAGTTTTCACTAAAACAAGCTACACCCGAACCCATTGGAAACGTCCCGCCAGCAGAGGCCGAAGCAAATTACCAAGCGCTAGGGAAGCTCAGACCATGGCCGCGTAATTTAAACCAAACAGCCTCTGCGAAAGTCGAGGCGGCTCACGCCGTCAAAACAGCTTGATCCGCTCCAGCCAGGCATTAAAAATCCCGATCAGACCGTCGATTGCCGAAAGTACAAGGAGCTGCACATTTTGGAAGCATTACGCCGCTGCGATGGAGACAGCGAAAAGTTCAGCGAGCTCTTCCGCTATCAGTATGTGCTGGCCCCAAAAAAACTGAATCTGCCTGGAATGGCATCGCGAAAAATCGGGAAGTACTGGCTCCATACAGGAAAACTTGCGCGGGTAACTGCGCTTGAGGACAAGAACGGGATTTTCATTGGTTATGTCGTCGGCATTGCGGTGGATGATGGCGGCATGCTTGTCGAAAGGTGGCGCCTCCGAGGGGTAGACTCAAAGGGGAAAGACGATCCCTTCACGGAGGTAGAGGCTTGGATCGAAGATGTGGCAGGCCGTTATACCGCCATATTTGACATTAATGGCAAATCACGGGTCTACTGCGATCCCGTTGGTATGAATGGCCAGTGCTTCAATTCGAAAAGCCGATATGTCGGGTCGTCGCCGTTCCTGTGCATCGACCGTCCGCTGAAGCCAAACCCGCTCTATGATCTGGAAATGGTCACTTCGGGAAAGGGACGGATTTCGATTTTCCATACAGCGGACGAAGATGTTCGGCGACAGAATCCAAGTTGCTTCCTGGACTTGACAACATTCGAACAAACTCGCTTTTGGCCTCGAGAGCATCGCTTTGATACGCCTGAAAGCGATTACCTCACAAGCTATGCGGAGATCGCTCGAACCGTTCGGCACAACGTCGTCTCCATTTCAAGGCACGAGGAAACTGCGCTGCCTGTATCCGGAGGGAGGGATTCCCGGCTTCTGCTCGGGCTCATCGGCAAGGAAGGCCGTGATGCGATCTCGATGTTATATTCCTATTTTACAAACTATGCCACGCGCCGCGACACGGAAATCGCCAGAAGGCTGGCGGCGAAGGTCGGCAAACCGATCAACATTTTTTCCAGTCGGCAGTCGCGCCCCTTTGACCGGCGTGAAAAGAATATCAAGATTCGGCGAGAGAATTTCATGATTGCCTCGGGAATGAGCGGCAGCATTCGTGACCCTCATTTCAAGCTCGATCGTTTCGTGCCTAGCGGGATGGTCATTTTACGGGGTCATCAGACCGACCTGCTGCGCGCGGTCTTCCTGCCTTATGCAGATCGAACCAGATGGGAGAACTTGCCAGTCCAGATCCGGAAACTGCTGATTGTTCCTGGGGCAGAGTTCGATCGCCGCGTTTTCAGGAAGTTCGAACCGGCGTACTCCGATTGGCTGAGCGGACTGCCGGTGGCGGCGGTGCGAAAGCAGATGGACTTCATGTTCCTCGAAGTTTTTTCCAGCGCTTCGCTCGGCATGATGTTCCCAGCTTTCCATGAACATTTTTTCATGTCACCGTTCAACAGCAGGCGACTGATTGCCCTCTCTTTAGGATTTGATGACGCCTATAGGATTGGTGTGAAGCCGGTTTTCGATCTTTTACATGCGACCTGCCCAGAGCTCGAGAACGTGCCGTTTGATGATGAGGTTGGCCCGGACCTCTGCGAAATCATCGATGAGCATTACGTAAGCGAAGCGGTCCGAAATCGTGTCGATGACACGCAACGCCGCTATGATGCGCTTGAGAAAGCATCCCGCGCTGCAGGACTTTCCTGAAAGCCGGAAAGCCCGCTAGGACGAGCCTGCTATGGCATTGGCGGTGAAATATCGGCGTTGCCAGCGTATCAACGATCCTTGAGATCGGCGGGCAGATCTTCGAGCAGTTTGGCGCGCCACATGCCGCCGACCTTCTTGATAAGACGCGCGACTTTTGCACGGTCGTGCATGCTTGCATGTAAGACCAACTCCTGAAGGATGCCGGCCTTCTTGAAGATCATGCCGAGCTCTGAATGGCTTGCTGCGGGAAAAACAAAGTGGTCAACGTTCGGGCGCGCGCCAAATGCTCTTATGTGGTCGGCATCATCCACCAGGCCGTGGAAAATGAATGCGCGCGCGGGAGAGTTTCCGGCAACCGCTGTTTCATACTGAAACGTCCGAATCCGTCGGCTCCAAAAGCGCCAGCGGGTTTCAGAAGGCATGACTCTGTCTGAAACGGAAAATTGCGGCGAAATCGCTATTGCCGTTGTGACCGGGAAAAGGTTCGCGCTGACGAGCGCTGAAAAGGCGCCCATGCTGAGACCCAATGTCGTCACGCGTGTAACCGCGTTCCTGTCAATGAGCCCAAGGACAACTCTCTGGATCGTTTTGGTCAGGGCCGGATCATTCATCCAAGAGCGGCCGATGTCGCTGACAAACATGCAGTGCTGGTCTGGATCACGCAGAAGGGTGCCCGTGAATTCGTCGGCTGGCATCATGTTTCGGCGCTGACCAATGCTCGAAAAGGAAATGATCAGGTGATCGGACCGGACAAGACTGCCCGCATACCGAATGCGTGTCTGACCGTCGTCATGGATTGTTTCGGGTACGCGACGATGAGCCATGGCGGAAGTGTCCTGAACTTTGTGTATCTGGCCTGGTCCATGCGGCTTCGGACACTCAAACGTCGAAACGCTCGTCAAACACTATGGCGAACTGGTTGCGGGCTGCAAACCATTCCCTGACATTTCTTCCGTCTTCTTCGAAGTTCCGGATTGCGAGGTAGATCAGCTTGGTGGCGACTTCGTCAGTCGGGAAAGACCCGCCTGTCTTTACGGGCTTCCGGATCACGTGGTTCAGGCTCTCAATGGCATTGGTCGTATAGATGATCTTTCGGATCGCCGGATCGACGGCAAAAAATGGGACCACCTCGTGTCGCAGCCCCCAAAAACGGTCCCATTCTTTGACTGGCATAGGAGGCTTGAAGGATGGCTCGGAAACGGTATTCGGATGAAGACGCTTTGAAGATATTGCGCGAAAACGACGTGCATTCGCTTGATGGGCTGGATGGTGCGGGTGCGTGTCGCAGGGCAGGGATTTCGGACAAGACGTATTACGACTGGCGCAAGAAGTTTGGAGGGATGGCACTGGAGTAGCCCCCTGAAAGTGGTTCACCAACTGGAATAGATTTTGTCCCACATCTTGTCTGCCAGCTCCGGGAGGGCTGTATGCGCGCGCTGCACCGCGGAGCGTTTGATGAAACAAATCGGAACATGGGGTGCCGTACGCGGAAAGGTGGTCAAGACAACGTTCCCTGATACGTCAGCGTTCTGTCTGCGCGACTAGGTGAACTGCGTGTTCCGAGTACCTGCATTCACCCTTTTATGGGTCAGCGATTGTATCTATGTAGCCTACGTCATCGACACCTTCGTTGATCGCATCATGGGATGGTAGGTTTCATGGTCTGCCAAGACGGACTTTGTGCTCGATGCCTTGGAACAGCCCTTGCATGATCGACGGCCTGTTCAGAAAGGCGGATTGATCCACCACTCGGACAAGCAAAGGCCCAAGGCGGACTGGTCGGACCGTGCGAGATCACCCGTGCCGCTTTTGAAAAGTATCTTGACCCTGATCGTGCAGACGGACATCAACTTGCCCATGATAAATCATGACGCGACTCACCAGTTGGCCGCCCTGCGTGCGGGAACAATCACGGCCCGAGAATTGATGGCGGAAACGCTGGATCGGGTCCAAGACGTAAACCCAGAGATCAATGCAATCGTGGCGTTGCGGGACCGTGACACCCTTCTGGATGAGGCCGAGCGCGCCGCTGCCGGGCCGTTGCAGGGTCTGCCAATGGCGATCAAGGATCTTTCCGAGACAGCCGGGACCGTGACCAGCTATGGCTCGCCCGCCTTTCGGGATCATGTGCCTGTTGCCGATTGTCCCATGGTTGCACGTCTGCGCAAGGCCGGTGCCGTGATCATCGGCAAGACAAATACGCCAGAATTCGGCTTGGGCTCGCACAGCTACAACCCAGTCTATGGCGTCACGCGCAACCCCTATGACCGCACGCGATCGGCCGGGGGCTCAAGTGGTGGCGCGGGCGCGGCAGTCGCCGCCCGGATGGTGGCCTTGGCCGACGGGTCGGACATGATGGGCTCGTTGCGCAATCCGGCGGGATGGAACAACGTCTTCGGGTTCCGCCCCAGCTATGGCCTTGTGGCAGGCGGGGGCAAGGGCGATCTCTTCTTGTCGCAACTCTCGACCGAAGGCCCAATGGCCCGCTCCATTTGCGATCTAGAATTGTTGCTGTCCGTCCTGTCCGAACACGACCCAAGGCACCCGCATTCGAGCGGCCCCTATCGGCCCAAGGCCCAAGGCCGCAAGCTGAGGATCGGCTGGCTTGCGAATTGGGGCGGTGCCTATGCAATGGAACCGGGCGTGCTGGATCTGTGTGAGTCTGCGGTCCGCGTCTTCGAGGACCTTGGCCACAGCGTCACGGCCCTGACCCCGCCCTTTTCGGCCGAGGCGCTGTGGAGCGCATGGATCACGCTGCGCAGTTGGACGATCGCGGGCAACCTCGGGGCGCTGCTGAGGCAATCGCCCGAGATGATCAAGCCAGAACTGCGATGGGAGATCGAGCAGGGCCTTGCCGCAACGGGTGCCGATATCCACCGAGCAAGCGTCATTCGTTCAGACTGGTTCCGCTGCACCGCCAACCTAGACGTGGATATCCTTGCCCTGCCATCGGCACAACTCTTTGCATTCGACGCCGACTGGGATTGGCCCAAAACGGTCGCAGGGACGACCATGGACACCTACCACCGCTGGATGGAGGTCGTTGTGCCGGCGTCCCTGACTGGCCTGCCGGCGCTTTGTGTTCCTGCGGGCTTTGGCGCGTCCGGCACCCCAATGGGGGTGCAGCTGATCGGCCATCGCGGTCAGGACGCCGCTGTCTTGAACCTCGGTCGAGAGTATGAAGCTGCCGTCAACTGGATATCACAAGCCCCTGCCTTCTGAGCCGCGCCGTCACTTGCTTAAGCATGTTCGGCGGCGTCGGATTTCAGAGTTGGCTGCTCGCAGGCCCAGGGCTGCATGAGCAAAGATGACGATTTCATCCGCCGATCAGACGTGGCACCAAAAGTGTGAGGGTCGGGATCATCAGGATCAGGGCCACGCGGATGATCTCGGCACCGAAAAAGGGCATCACACCGCGAAAGACGGTCGACATCGGTGTGTCCTTGGACAGCGACGAGATGATGAAAACGTTGAGGCCCACCGGCGGTGTGATCAGGCCAAGTTCGACCACAATGAGCGCGAGTATCCCGAACCAGATCCTGAGGCTGTCCGTATCAAGCCCGAAGGCCGATGTGTCCGCCGTGGCGAATTCCCCGCCATTGAGCGCGATCAGCGTTGGCCAGAAGAACGGCACCACGACTAGGATCATCGCAAGGCTTTCCATGAAACAGCCAAGCACGATCAGGATGACGAGCATGATGACCAGGATCATCATCGGCTCCATCCCGCTATTGGCGGCCCAGTCCGAGAGCGCCTGCGGCAGGTTGGTGCGCGTGAAAAAGCCCTTTAGAACCTCTGCACCAAAGAGGATCAGGTAGATCATCCCGCTGGTGCTGGCCGTGGCGCGGATGGCGCGCAAGAGGCCCGCCATGTTCAATCCCTCTCCGGTCAGCGCGCGCAGGCCAAAGCCGTAGACGATGACGACAAAGACACCGATGCTGGCGGCGGGCGTGGGCGTGAACAGGCCAAAGCCAAGTCCCAGGATGATCGCGCCGAAGATGATCAGGACCGGCAACAGACGGCCAATCGCGCGGCGGCGCAGGGCCGGGTCCATCGCGCCCGGTTCAGGGGCCAGGGACGGGTTGAACCGCACCTGAAGGGCGATGACGGCGATAAACCCCAACATCGCCAGCACTCCCGGAATGATTGCTGCCTGAAACATTTGCAGGATCGAGCCTTCGACGATGATCGCATAGATCACCAGCGCCACCGAGGGCGGGATCAGAATGCCCAGCGTGCCGCCCGCTGCCAGCGCGCCCGAGGCAAGGCGCGACGAATAGCCCTGGGCGCGCAGTTCGGGTAAAGCGACCTTGCCCATTGTGGCGGCTGTCGCCAGCGAAGAGCCGCACACCGCCCCGAACCCGCCACAGGCTGCCACGGCTGCCATGGCCACCCCGCCGCGCAGCCGCGACATCAGCGCTTCAAGCCCTTTGAACAGATCGCTCGACAGGCGGGCCTCGGCGGCGACATAGCCCATCAGCACAAAGAGCGGCACCACCGAAAGATCGTAATTGGCGACATTTTCCCAAAGCAGGCTTTTGAATTGCCTGAGATAGGGCACGAACCGAATGTAGCTGACGGTTTCGCTCAGCACCCAGGTGCCGCCAACGCCGACCGCAATCATGGCGATGCCCACCGGCATACGCAGGATCAACAGGGCAAAGAGGACAATCAGCCCGATGATGCCGATGGAGATGGGGTCAAGCATCCTGCGCACCACCCGTGATCTGCGTCGCGGCAACAAGCGCCCAGAGGATCATTGAGGCAATCCCAGGCAGGTAGAACGGCCAGATAGCCCAGCCCAGTACGCTTGTCACCGCCCCATCAGCCCGCGCCTCAAGCAAGCCGAACACCATCCAGTAGGCAAGAAAAAGCGCAACCGCCGCGGTGCAGGTCAGCCAAAGCTTGTCAAAGGCGCGTTGCAGGATCTGGGGCAGGCGGTCCATGAAAAGCTCGACCGCCACATGCCCGCGTTTCGCCTGGCAATAGGGAAAGACCATCAGGGCCGCCCCGCTTATGGCAAGCTGGACAAAATCCTCATAGCCGGGCAGACCCGACACATCGGTGCCGAAGAGACCCGCGATACGATCAAGAATGAACGCCGCCGTGTTGGTCGTGGTGACCGCGACGATGATCAACAAGATGACCCCGCCAAGCACGGCAAACCCATCTGTAAGACGTCTTATCATGGTGGTCATGGTGCCGGTTCCCCTTGGTTGTCCAGCGACAGGAGAGGCGCGATCACCACTCCTGTCGGCGTTTCAGCGGCTTGCTTTTGCCGCCGCGATGGCCGCGCGCGCCTGTGCCACAAGGCTGGCACCGTCGATACCCTTGGCACTCACCTCCTCAATCCAGCGCTGAACCACGGTTTCATTGGCGGCATTGAATTTGGCCGCCTCTTCCTCAGACAGAACAATGCGTTCAACATTCTTAGAGGCCAGCGCATCAGCGCCGCTTTGCTCGAACCCTTCCCACATCGCACCGATTTCAGCGGCGACATTGCTGCCTGAATTGGCGTCAAAGACCGATTTGAGGTCATCCGGCAACGCTTCATAGGCGTCCTTGTTCATCGCGACCATGAAGACGGAAGTGCCAAAGCGATCGCCGTTTGGCAATTCTGTCACGGATTTGTCCAACTCCTGCAACTTGAGCGGCGGAACGATTTCGAGCGGAGTGAGCGCGCCATCGACAACCCCCTTTGACATCGCTTCGGGCAGGGCCGGGACGGGAATGCCGACCGGTTCGGCCCCCGCGCCCTCGATGACCCATGCCCCGGTACGGCTTGGCGTGCGCAGCTTCATGCCGGCCGCATCCTCAAAGCTGCGCACGGGCCTGGTCGCGGAATGAATCACATTGCCGTCGTGGCTGTGCAGAAACAGAACGTGGACATCGCCGAAATCCTCGGCCAGCATGTCCATCGATGCGTTCAGTGCAATCGTCGTGTCGGTGGCCGATCCGGCATGCACCAGCGGTAGTTCGAACACTTCGCTGCGCGGAAAAACGCCCGGCGTATATCCAAGAAGCGTCCAGACGATATCAGCGGTGCCATCGCGCACCTGCCCATAAAGCTCGCCGGGCTTGCCGCCCATTGACATCGACGGGAAGATCTCGATCGCGATACGCCCGTTACTCTCGCTTTGGATCTTGTCAGCCCAAGGCTGCATCATGGTTTTATGAGCGCTGGCAACCGGTGGCAGGAAATGATGCACGGTCAGCGTGACCTCCTGCGCCATACCAAATCCGGTGCTTAGGGCCAGAGCAGCAATCGCACTGGTCAACGTGGTTTTGAAAGTCATCTGGGTCTCCTCCTTGGTGGAATATACGGCGTTTGGCCATAGTTTTATCGTCGGTACGCGGTCTTGCGGATGGTGTGTTGAAACAGAGTCATGATGTTTTCCCACCCATCGCCGTTACCGCGTTGCAAAGTTTCACTGCGGCGTTGAGGGCGCGTGCTGTTGTCTGGGCCATTTGCGGGAGGATCATCCATTCGAGGGCCCATGCGGTTCCGGA
>NZ_JBLXFE010000021.1:0-58739 GCF_048262375.1 Roseovarius sp. | reverse complement strand
CGATGGCCGCGCCATCCAGTCGGCAGCCGGTGGAGTGCTGCCCCAGTTTCTGGCTGATATGGAGCCGCGCACCCGAGGCGAGGTCGATCAGGTCCATGTCGCAGGCGTGGCGGTCGGGGGTGGTGCAGGGTTCGGGCATCACCCCCGCGATGCGGTGCCCCTCTGCCCGCAACGTGGCGGCGACACTGCGCAGCGTGTCGTCGGCCCCGCCGCGCGATCTGGCATGGATAAAGGCAATGTGCATGGTCGTGATCCTTGTGCAAAGGCCCTGCCGCCGGGCGCCCCCGGCGGCAGGCAGACGCTCAGGCGACGCGTGTTCTGAATCCAGGTGACGGCTATTACTTTGACAGTCGTGAACTCCATCGCTTCCGCAACGTTGGCTCGACAAAGGCTGAAATCATCAGCGCGATCTCGCCGCCGAGTTACTGATGTGCGATGGATCGGTCCGGGAATGGTGATATTTGCGCGGTGCACTGTTTGCCCCGGTTCACGGCGAGACTGTATGCCTCCAAGGGCATCATGTTATAGGTGGTCGCCCAAAGACCATGCATTCGTCTCAAGCAGCATGCCTGCTACTCTCACTTTGACGCTGCAATGGTTTCCCACTGTCGACTTACGCAGCATCAAGAAGAGCCTGCGCTCACTCCGAAAGTAACACAACTTGAAGACCGACCTGCGCGGCGGTGCTGCTCCGGTGTGGGGATGAGAAGCGACAGGAATTTCTCACCGAACCGGCCCGAGGGCTAGGTCAACACTGCAGCCATAACCGCACCCAGTCCGGTGACCTCGACCACACTTTTTCCCACTCCCAATTGTATCCGACTTCATAAGCTTGCTTGTTCAGGCGGAAGGCCGTTTCGGAACTTGGGTCAGCTCAGCCATCTTTTTGCCTTTTTTTACAACTACGGATAGATTAAAAAAAGTCGGATAAAATTGACCACTGTTAACAAACATGGGGCATGGCATGAAAATTCTAGTTGTTGACGATGAGCCAATATTTCTTGAACTTATCAAAAAGTATCTTGGCGCTATGGGATACAATGATATACACACAGTTCCCTCTGCAATCAAGGCATTAGAAACGATTGGCAAAAGCCAGAGATCGTTTGATTGCTGTTTGCTGGACATCCGGATGCCAGACATTGATGGAGTAGAGCTTTGCAGAATGATTAGATCATTACCGGGGTATGGGGCTGTGCCGATTGTTATGATCACATCCATGACTGACAAAAGCTATATCGACCATGCATTTCAGGCAGGCGCCAATGATTATGTCACGAAACCAATCGACACGACGGAGCTTTCGGCGCGCATGGGTATGGTCAAGGCACTCGTGGCTGAGCGGGCCAATGCAGGGCGTTTAACTAAAGAATTGGAAGAAACTTCTTTCGGCGGCCATGGCTCCTTCAAGTTCGAGGATTCGCTCCCGCTGGAAGATGCAGGTGATACGGTGCTTTTGTCCAGCCTGGAAAATTACTTGTTAAGACTAGGAAATATAAGACTTTTGGGAAGTGCTGCTGTGGCGTTTCATGTTCAAAACGCCGATCTGATTTATGACCAAACCGACCTTCTAGAATTTGCTGACATCATGTGCGAAGTGGCCCTTGCAATCAAAGAATGTCTTATAGGCGTTAACCATCTGCTCGCCTATGTCGGCAGCGGTGATTTCTGCTGCATTCAGCCGCGCACTGGATATTTTGACACCTCCGAATTTCAGATCGCCGTCAACGACAAAGTTGCGCAAAGACTTGGCGCTTTGGAGTGGATGAACGTTGCATTACCAGCTCTGAAGGTTGGCAATCCCTGCTCAAACGGTTTAGTATCGTTCAATGACCCAACCGATCTGATCTATAAGTCGATTCACGATGCACGGAAACAACCGGGAAAAATCTTAGGGTCTCGAAATTCTCATCTTGAGAGGTCACTAAATGTCGGGTGAACACCATAGCGAGAAAATGCCCGAGTCGATGTGTAGGGGCATAGAGACTCTTCGTGTGAAGTTTGTGGATGAGATGGCTTCTCGCATTCTCTTTATCGAGGCGGCAGTGGCTGAAGTACGGAATTATGAAACCTGTACGGAAGCAGCTAGCGCTATCGCCATTGCAGCCCATAATTTGGCGGGGCTTGCACCAAGCCTGGGTTTTGAGGAGATCGGGATAGTGGCTGCGGAAACCGAGCCGTTGTGGGAAAAGGTAAGGGAAAACACTTTACTGCGACAGTGTTCGGAATCCGAGCTTCAGCCTGCCCTAGCGAAGGTCGAAGCACTGCTTGATCTTCTTGAAAAAACGCTCGATGAAGAACCTTTCGCCCTCTGCGCCAGCTAGATACAGTCTCTGGAGTAAAGGGAGATTGCACAATGGCTCGTTCGCGCTAAAGTGGTAAAAGTCAAAACGATGAGCATTGAGCAGTATGGCATCGCACGTCGGCGAGGTATCTAATTTTAGCAGGGCGAAATTATTCGCTTTGTTCGCAACGGTTACTTTACTCTGTATATTAATCTATTTTCTCGAGATCACTCGTCAGAAAGAGTTCATTACATCACAACGCGCTGAAACTTGGGCCTTCGCAGAAAAAATAGACCAAAATCTTGTTGTCGCGTTGCGTGGCTACGAGATCAGAGCTCGCGGCTTGACAACAGCGTTCGAACTGAACCGGAATATCGACCAAGAACAGTTTCTCCGATTGGGTCAGCGATTTCGAATGAATGATCCGGCGATACTCAATCTGGCCGTCCTTCAGGACGGTGTGATCGAACTAGTGTTTCCTTTTGAAGAAAACAGTCACCTAGTTGGTCGCGACATTCGCAATGTTGAAGAACAAAACGTCGTTATAGAGCGTATTCACAGGACGGGACAAACTGAAATTCAAGGTCCTGTGCAACTATTGCAAGGCGGTGTCGGCCTGATTATCAGGATGCCCGTTTTTGTGGGCAATGCGAAAGAGGACTCGGATTCAGGCAGAAAAATTGTTTCAGTGATCATTGATGGAGAAGCTCTCCTGCGTGATGCTCTGCACCTCGCCGAAGGATTCCAAGGGTCAGAACATGAACAGATAGTTGCGCTGGTATCTGTCTTGGACGACGCTAATGTAGTGGGAGACACTGAGGTATTCGAAAATGCCCCGGTGACGACAACGCTTTCAATTCCAGGCTTGCAAATGACATTGGGCGTGGTTCCGAGAGCGGGATGGAATGCGGGCTACGTTACGCCTTGGGCGACCTATTTTGTATTGTTCCTCATTGCGTTTATCGCAGTTTTCCTGATCCTTCTCGCGATCCAGCAAATTGCAGAACGCGTAAACGCGCAAAAACATCTCAAGACAGCTATTGATAACCTTACGGACGGCTTTGTAATTTTCGATTCCGAAAACAGGCTTGTGCTGTGCAATCAACGCTATGTGGAGATACATGACAAATGTGCGGAAGCCATTAAACCCGGTGCCAGCTTTAAAGACATATTGCGGTTAGGTGTTGAACGCGGCCAATTCCCTGATGCAATTGGTCGGGAAGAAGAATGGATCGCAGAACAACTGAAGTTGCCAGGCGAGGGCAATGATTTCGAGGTCAAATTCGATAAGGGCCGAACGTTGCGAATTTACGAAAACTTGACACCGTCGGGCGGACGTGTCGGACTTCGCATCGATATCACTGAACAAGTACAGGCCAGGGAGCGCGCGGAAACAGCTGAGCGGCGGCTTCGTGACGCAATCAATGCTATGCCAGCTGGCTTCTGGCTTTTCGGTCCGGATGGTCGTCTGGCGATGTACAACGATATGTACTGCAACCTCTATGAAAAAAGTGCTCCAGCGGTGCGGACCGGTGCAACATCCAAAGAAATTCTTGAATACGGGCTCGCGCGGGGTGAATATCCGGAAGCAATCGGGCGTGAAGTAGAATGGTTGCAGGAAGTCTCTGACCGGATACGTGAGGGTGAATACGAGTGGGAATACCTGCTGCAAAATGGCAAATGGATTCGGTCCTACAATCGACTGACCAGTGACGGTGGTCGGGTTGGCATTCGGGTGGACATTACAGAATTGAAGCGGCAGCAAGCCGATCTTCAAGCCTCAAACGTAGAGATGCGGCACGTACTGGAACAACGCGATGCCGCGAAGAAGCGTTTCGACGATATGGCAGAAATCACCAATGACTGGTTCTGGGAACAGGACAAAGATTTGCGGTTCACCTATTTCTCGGAAGGATTTGACCGAATTCTGGGCCGGAGCTCCAAATTTGCTCTCGGGCTGACACGAGAGCAATTGAACGAGGGTAGTCCCGAAGTGCGCGACAGCGCCGACTGGAAATGGCTGGCAGCAAAGCAAATGGCCCGAGCCTCATTCAAGAACTTTGTTTATCGTTTGCACAGTAGTGAACACAATCCCACATGGGTACGTATTAGTGGCACTCCGATATACGATGAGCAGGGCGAATTTGCAGGCTATCGAGGCGTGGGTACTGACGTATCTGTTCTATACAACGCACTCCGCGAAGCAGAGGCGGCAAGTTTTACGAAAACACAGTTCCTTAATGTTATCAGTCATGAATTGCGTACACCACTAACTGTCGTATTGGGCTATAATGCGTTTCTGGCGAATCCCGAACTATTGCCCTCCGTGAAAGCGCTGAATGCGAGCGTCGGAGCAGGAAATCAGTCGGCAAAAACTGCGCTGCGTTACCTTACTCCAATTCAAGACGAAATAGAGAGATATGCTGGTAAAATAAAGGTTTCGGGCGAACAGTTGCTCAAGTTAATCAACGATACATTAGACCTTTCCAGAATGGATGTCGGCAAATTTAATATTGACGCGCGGGAAATCGCTGTCGATAGCGTGATTGTATCCGTGGTTGACCAGTTTGCGGCTGCGGCAGATCAAAAATCTCTAAAATTAACTGCTGAAACGAATGGCGAAATTGTTTTTGCTGATAGCGCGCGGCTGCACCAGATTCTGACAAATCTGATCGGCAATGCGCTGAAATTCACCGAAAAAGGCGGCATTTTGATCCGCACGGAGGCTTTTGATGGATACATTACCGTTCATATCGAGGACAGCGGCTGCGGCATCCCGGAAGACAAGCAGAGTATGATTTTCAAGCCGTTTGGCCAAGTAGACACTTCGTATACACGTTCAAACGACGGCACCGGGCTTGGCCTTACAATCTCGCATCGATTGGTTGAGCTTCAGGGGGGGCGGTTGACGCTGAAGAGCGAGGTCGGTGTTGGAAGTTCCTTCTCCTTTACTCTTCCTACTACCGCCACCGGTTGAAAAATAGACAACACTGGGAAATCAACCAAGGCGGCCTGAACGAAGACATCGTGTTTGCCCTACCAGGCATAGGCCCTGTGAAACGACAAAACGTGACTTGGACTTACTATCTTTAAGGCCTTGGTTGAGGGAACGGGCGGTACTGGCGAATTCCTGTCTGAGATCGGCAAACACACGGCGTTCTACGTAGATCTACCAACAGAAATAAGGGTTCCACCGGATACCAGAAGTCAGATTTTCAGGCAGCCTGATGTTCCAGTACGGGAAAATTTCTGATAAATGTTACAGATGAGTGTACGGAATATTAGGCAGGCTCATGAGTAACGGGGTCAAACTGGAGAAAGCACGGGCTATGTCAAACTTGAGCAAGATTCTTCATGCAGACGATTGCGCCGATATTCGCGAACTTACAAAGATGTCGCTGGAAATACTGGGAGGGTTTAAGCTTCTTCAATGCACAAATGGCCAAGAAACTTTAGACCAGGCGGAAAAGTTTAATCCCGATTTGATCCTTATGGACGTGATGATGCCGGTAAAAGACGGACCTACAACTGTAAGAAAACTGCGCCAGATTTCTGTTTTTTCCGACACCCCCGTGGTCTTTATGACAGCCAAGGCCTCAAGTGTTGATGTCGAGCGGCTGAAAGATGAATTTAAGGCAGACGTCATTACCAAACCCTTTGATCCAACCGCACTGCCTGGTCAACTCCGCAGCATATGGGAAAAGCTAGCAATCTGAGTGCTCTTCCCGATCTGTAGTGAACCGCACATGATTTACCAAAGGCCCAGGAGCAATGAGACTGAGCCATGGAAAAGAACAAACCTGGAAACAGATATTCACCTGAAATGCGCAAACGTGCTGTGCGGATGGGAACGCATGGCCTCACTCATTGAAACCTGCAAGCTGAAACCGTCGATCCCTACGCCTACTCGCCCGAAACACTGACCGCCATCGCGGACGGCCATCCCGCGTCATGCATCGACGACCTCATGCCTTGGGCATTCCAAAAGCCATCAAGCTGAACTGCCAACGGAGTTCAGGAACCGCTTACGTTAAATTGCTATCAATTTGCAAAAGGCGAGCTGCCCATTTTGTCGACAGACGCGCCTCTAACCGGCGTTTTTCAGGTGATGCCCCACTGGTCAGGCCACATCATGATGGCGAGTTCACTCCGCTACCCGGTCGGAGTCGGCCGCGTAATGCTCGACAAGCGAGAACTCGACGTGGAAGGTCGTACCGACGCCGGTTTGGCTTTCATAATAGATGTCGCCCAGCATCCGCTTGGCCAATTGCTTGGATATATAAAGGCCAAGTCCAGACCCTTGTGTGGAGCTTTGTGAGCTACTCCCCATTTGTTGGAACTGGCCGAAGACCTTCTCTTCCATACCCTCGGGGATGCCGTGGCCGGTGTCTTTGATCGACAATTTTACCTGTTGGCCCGTAACTTGAACTGCCCCTTCCACAACGCTGTTTTCGGAGGCGAATTTGATGGCATTCGAAATCAGGTTGTCGATGATCTGGCGGATAGCGAAGGCATCGCCGGAAACAAATGCGGAGTGGTCGATATCCGCTTTGGCAAGGCGCACGCCGCGCTCGGCCGCGAAGATCTTGTTCTCATCGAAGCTCTCTTCGAGGAGGCCGCCAAGATCGACGGCCTCGTTTTCCAAAGACAGTGCACCGATGTCCATCTTTTGCGCCAGCAGTATCTGGTCGATCAGGCGCGACAGGCGGACACCGTTACGGTGGGCGATGTCGAGCAAGGATTGCATGGGGGCACTGAGTTCGCCAAATTGGCCACTGAGCGCGAGGGCCAAGCCCCCTTTCAGTGAGGTCAGGGGGGTGCGCATTTCGTGGCTGATAACGGACACAAATTCATCTTTCGCGCGGTTGGCGTCGTCTGCCTTTTTGAGGGCTTCTTCCAAAGAGGCGGTGATTGCGATCCGATCTGTGATGTCTACGAAGGTAATGCTCCATCCAAGAACAGTGCCGGACGGGTTGAGGGGGTTTTCAACCTTTTGAATTCGCGGCTCATAGTAGCGCTGTCCTATGTGCATGTGAGCGCCGTCTTCGGCGGTGCCAAACTGCTCGATATTCGCGAACAGGTCGGTCAGGACATGGCTGTTGCCATTATGCAGATCTCTGGATCTCGCGGCGGTGTTTGTTTGCACTATGTTCCGCTGTCGGTCGATCAGAATAACCGGTTCGCTCATCGTGTTGAACAGGACCGACTGGCCAATGGACGCCATATCCATGGTTTTGTTTGTCATCAGCAGCCAGGAAAACGCAACAATGCCGAGCGTGAACATGAAGGCCGTGGGGTCGAGTCCGAAGACGGTAAAGCCAAGGCCCACGTAGGCGGCATTCACTGCAAGGGGTGTCAGGGTAATTACGGTGAGTATGGCCAGGAGTGGCCATGCGGTTCGCTTGGCGCGGGCGAATGTCTTTACAAGGCAAACGAGCGTTGCGACGACGAAAGTGTATAGGCTTACGATGATCACGTAAAATCCTGGCCCGTGTACGTAATCTATGTGGTCGCCACCTTCCGGAATGATGGAGGTTTCGTCGTACACGAGGTAATGTCCTTGGTTCGTCGCAGCGAAGGCGAAGATGATGACGGGCAGTATGATCAGCGCGCCGCGGGCTATGCGCTTGTCGACCCAAGCCGCGTTATCCACGTAGGAGAAAATGAAATAACACCAGGCAACCGGTACCAATCCATGGCCCAGCCAAGCCATGGTCGCCCATTGAAGCTTACAGGAGAAGGTGCTTGACGCCGCCTCGAGGCCGACGGTCAACAATGTCCACATCATGCCAATGAACGTGAGCGTGTAAAAGGATTTTCCGTTGAATTCCTGAGTTTTCAGCGTCCAGAACAAGGTTAATCCGGCTAGTGTAACGATGCCTATTGTGCCTAAGAATACAGAGTCCGTCAGTGCTCCTTCAAAGCATGTCATCAACACTCGTCCCAAAATTAAATGACATTCGCCGACACTAAGCGGTGTAGTCAAGAGATTCTTGGCTACTTAAATATATTACCCCCTTTTTTGGCGATTGCATATTAAACAAACCCTTAATGTGAGGGCGGGCTGGGGCGCCAATTTGAGCTACTCCCTGATCCGTATTCATGATCTCCGGCGGGCCGAACTTGTGGATAGCTTCGTTGAGCGCCACGACGCAGAAGCCGGCCTCCAGCGTGTTCGAGATGCGACAGGCTAGGACCTTGCGGGTGTGCCAATCCATGATGGCGACCAGATACAGGAACCCGCGCCGCATCGGCAGGTAGGTGATGTCCCAGCACCAGACTTGGTTCGAACGATCCACGCGCAGACCTCTTAGCAAGTAGGGGTAGGTCTTGTGCCCGCGTCCCGGCCTGCAGGTGTTGAGCTTCTAGTAGATCGGCATCAGCCCCATGAGGCGCATCAGCCGACGTATCCGCTTCACGTTCACCAGATGGCGCTCGTTGCGCAGGTGCCAGGTCATCTGGCGGACACCGAAGAACGGGGGCTCCAAGAACTGCTCGTCGATCTGACGCATCAGGTTGAGGTTCGGCTCGGTCTCGCCTTTCGGTGTGTAATAGAAGGACGAGCGCGAAATCGACAACAACTTGCACTGCTGCCCGATGGACAGCTGGGGGTGATCAGGCTCGATCATGCCGCGCCTCACTTCCCGCCCCAAGGCTTGAGCTTTCGTTCCAAAAAAGAGTTGGCCACGGCCAGCTCCCCGATCTTAGCATGCAGTTCGTTCACCTGCTCCTCGTCGATTTCGGGTTTGTTCCGGCCGCCGCGCTCGAACACGCCGGACGCGCCCTCCAGCAGGGCACGTTTCCATTGATGAATCATCGTCGGAGGTACCCCGAACCGGCTCGCCAGCTCGGCTGCGGTCTCCTCCCCCTTCAGGGCTTCCAGCGCGACCTTTGCCTTGAACTCTGGCGCGTGTTGTTTGCGTTTCGACATCTCTGATCTCCTTCTCGTCGAAGATCAGCAGGCTGCAAATCGTAGCTTATGTCAGTGTCCGAATTTCGGGGGGCATCTCACTTCGCAGTGCTACCTAATTTCTGGCACGAGTCGCAACCTACCAGACATTCCCCAAGTGGATTTCTAGTTCATGTCAAAGTCACCTGATTTTTCTGGAAGATCAAATGTTTTGCTCTCCAAGCCCGACGATATCGGTGGCTGTCCTGAAACGAGGGATCGTTCGAGACTGTGGAGCCCCTGGAGACATGCAGCTGATGGTCTTGCCACGGTTCAGTAACCACGCGCCGGAGCAAACCCACCGACTTCGAGCCAGCCCCGCTTCCGCGCGAAGAATCATGCAATATTAAGCTCTGTTGCAAATTTTTAGCGCGGCCTCATTTTAGGTGCCGTTGCTGAGAGAGGGGTAATGGTATGAGTGATTTCAAGGCGCGTCATTTCCGTGGTGAAATCGTGCTTTGGGCGGTGCGCTGGTATTGCCGCTATGGGGTCAGCTATCGTGACCTCGAAGAGATGATGGTGGAGCGCGGCCACCGGGTCGATCACTCGACGATTTACCGCTGGGTTCAACACTATGCCCCCGAGATCGAAAGGCGGATGCGGTGGCAGTGGCGGCACTCGAGATCCGATAGCTGGCGGATGGATGAAACCTATATCAAGGTGCGCCGGAAATGGGCCTATCTGTGCCTGGTTGTGGACAAATTTGGCGATACAATTGATTTCTACCTCTCGCCAACCCGAAATACCAAGGCGGCAAAACGCTTTCTGGGCAAGGCCCTGAAAGGCTTGAAAAGTTGGGAACAGCCGCGCGTGATCAACACTGACAAGGCCCCGACCTATGCCGCCGCGCTGGCTGAACTCAAGCAAGAAGGCAAATACCCGAAGGACGTGCTGCACCGCCAGGTCAAATATCCGAACAACGTTGTGGAGGCAGACCACGGCAAACTGAAGCAACGGATCAAACCGGTGCGTGGGTTCAAGACCATGAAATCGGCCTACGCCACGATCAAGGGGTTCGAAGCTATGCGGGCGCTACGCAAGGGACAATCACGCAGCTTCAACCTGACAGGCGACATAAACGGCGAAACCCGCATGATCGAGCGCGCTTTCCACCTGGGGCCCGGCGCACTCTCTGAGCCGATGTCCATGCTCTAAGACCGCCTCGTCGCCTGAAACGAACGATAAAGCCCACCTATCCGAGCCTCAAAATATTTACAACAGAGCCCGATTTTCTAGGGGTCCCGTGAGCGACGCGTGTGTTCTTTTAATACCGACGGCTTGGTGCTCCGTGTGGGCTACAAAGAAGCGATCACTTAAGAGTTCCGAACAGCCTGTCTTGCTTTCTGAAAATCCGAGGGAGATCCATATCCTTGGTCGTGCCGAGAACGCCGATATATCTTCGGCTCAATCCAATTGCATCTTCCGCTGTAAGCATGCGCTTTTGGGAGAGAGCGGAAACATTCAATTGCAGTTCAGCACAATCGATCAGCTTATTTCTAGCTATAAATGCTGCAAAACTGTCCCGGATGCGCGCCTGCAGCAAATTCGGAACAATTTGATTCCGAATTACTACCAAACAGATGAATTTTCCGTATCCGACATAAGAGAGTGTCGTGCCCCGCAATGGAAGTGTTTTACCCAGAATTCGGCTCACAGAATGAATAATCGATAGAAATTCGTTCTGATCGAGCCGTGTGGCAAGTTTTTGTAGGCCGTTTATTTCGATTGAGAGCAACGTCATGGGATAAATGCCTTCACCCAATCGCAGCAACCTGTTCTCCAATTGAAAATAGTCTCTCATAGAGGGAATTTGGGAGAAGGTTACTCGCATTGCTAGGCTAAATTCGCTGCTGTCAGGCGAAGTTTTAAGCAATGTTCGCAATGCGCTTCTGCTTTCGGCTTCACTTCTCAACATTTCGACAAGTAACATCGCAACCTGAATTCGGATGCGCAGTTCCATGATTTCGATCGGCTTAGCCAGATAATCAGTAGCGCCGACATCAAAGGCATCCTGCATGTGTGTTCTGGCATCGGCTGAGGTGATCATGATGATCGGGGCCACGCGGTAGTCGGGCAATTCACGGATTTTAGAACATAACTGAATGCCATCCATCTCTGGCATTTTTATATCCAGTAAGAAGCAATCGAAAGGATCAGGATCAGACGCAATAATACGAAGAGCTTCCGCACCTGACCCCGCAGAGGCGATATCGATAAAACCGATTTCTTTCAGGTTTTCGATCAGGAACTCAGTAAATAACTTCTCGTCATCCACTACCATGATTTTCATCAACGTATCCTCAAGTCAGTTTTGTTCATGCCGCCTAACCCAGCGACCCTAGGAACCGGACGGGAGCACTTTATGACAACTTTGAGTGTATATTGTGGCAATTCTTTTAGCTCTGGTGCAAATATTTTTGAGGCTCGGATAGGTGAGTTTTATCATTTCATTTCAGGTGACTAGGCGATCTTAGAGCATGGACATCGCCTCAGAGAGTGCGGTTCTACAGCAAACTTAGTCTGAGGGCGGAGTACGGCCAATCAGCGGACACATTTATGCTGCGAGCGCGGCGAACTGTTCGAAGCCGTTACCTCCGTGCACCTCAATCTGCCCTTTACGGATCATATGTGCCGTTTCGATCCCGGCCAGCGTCGCGGCCGCAGAATGGAACGCTTTGAATCCGAGCGTGGGTCGGGTGATTCACTTGATAAATCTGTGATCCTGCTCAACCACATTGTTCAGGTATTTGCTTTGCATGATGCGGATGAGGTGCCCGTTACCAGAGAGTTTTCGGATCACATTTACGGCCAGCAGCCCTGCCAGATTGGCATCGCTCTTATCGATAGCAATGCGATCAGGCGCGCCATTTGCTATGATCGCACGCTTGAAGAAACGGCGTGCGGCAGCCTTGTGTCGCTTTGTTGACAACATGAAACCAAGGGTTAGGCTCTCCCGATCAGGATCTGTTGCATTAACTCGGCGGAGGCCGCAGGCTTTGCTTGTTTGTGATGGTGGAGGGGCCGATGGCGCAGCGCAAGAATCCGTTCAAACGACATCGATTTCCGCGGGAGATCATCCTGATGGCAGTTCGCTGGTATTGCCGCTACTCGCTGTCGTGCAGGGATGTACGCGACATGCTGGCAGAGCGCGGCGTGATGGTCGACGCTTCGACCATCCATCGCCGGGTCCGCAAATTCGGCCCCGAGATCCGCAAGCGGGCTTATGGCGCTCACCGTTCTTGGGGCGGGCTGCAGTGGCATGTCGATGAAACCTATGTCCGCGTTGGAGGGCGGTGGTGTTACCTTTGGCGGATCGTCGATCAGTGCGGCCAATTGATCGATTTTCGCCTGACGGTCAGGCGTAATGCCAACGCAGCGAGGGCTTTTTTAAACAAGCGCGGGAGACGGTCGGTCTGTATCACCCACTGACAATTGTCACGGACAAAGCACACAGCTAGCTCGCCTTTAGGGTTGCGTTGTGCCTCAAGGCCGCGCCGCATTTTCGCGGCTGTGGCTAGGGCAAGAGTTTCCATTTCGTCCATCACTGCACCCCACTCTTCTCAGGTTTTCACATTTTTCTTGTCCTTTCTGACTGCTCGTTGGTTTCTTGGAACTTCGAAATTCGGTCCACGCGTTCACGAAATTGATCGTCACTCTCGTTCTCCCGCGTGAATACGCACTCACTCTTTTGATTGGGTCGAACGATAACCGCACGCATGGAAACCGCGTCCACCTCACCGCTTGCGTCCTCCAAGACTGTTCGGCGGTACAGGATCGTAACCCCACTACCGAGACCGGCCTTTCTCTCTATTCTTTTCATTCGGCTTTTCAGATTCATGGCTTTTCTCCTCGCAGAGGGGATTGTTCCCCATTCCATTCGCCGCCGATTGTGACAGTCTGCGTGCGTTCTCTCTCTGCGTTGGATCGCCCCTGTGGAAACAGAAGCCTTTCGACACGTCCTTCGAATTGCTCCATTGTTTCGGTGGTCGCCTTGATGATTTGCTGTCCAGCCTGAGGGCCAATCAAAAGACTTGCGCTGGCAAACTCATCCTTGCCGCCGCTCCTGCCCACTTCCCTGATGTAGATAACCGAGAGACAGTCAGGCTCAGCGCCGACGCCTCTCCTGCGCTCAATCTGGTTTACTCTGCTTCTCAGGTTCATATCTCTGCCTCCAATGCGGCAATTCGGCTCTCGAGTTCAGTGGTTTCCAGGGTCTTCCGGTAGGCCTCCACGAGCGCCATGACGCTCGCGCCCTCCAACGGCGTAAGCTCCCCCTCCGAAACCGCCTGCAGTACAGCCTGTGCGGCTTCTGTGGCGTCTTGGGCGGATTCCATAGGCGGAAGGTCAAACTTCACTGGGGCGTCTTTTCTCGCAGGGGCTATGCGTTCCAGACAAAGGCGCAGAGCGGTGGTGTCCCCCGCGAGCGCCATCTCCACCGCCTTGCGTGTCAGCGCCTCTCCGTCTTTGTCGAGCAACTCTTGGATCGCCTGTGTGGCGCGGTGGCGTGACCCTTTCGGCTTTCCGGGATTGCCGGGGGCGAAGGTACCATCAGAATTCCGACCTCCCGAACTCGCGCCGCTGTTTCGGTCAGCCGGTGCGCTGGTGATAACGCACCAAGATTTGTGGCTGCTATGAAATGCCATCATGCGACCACCCCCAGCACGTCAGGCTTAACGGACGGCTCGGAGCGCGCTCGATGCCCGTAGTAGATGGTAGATAAGGATGTCACTGATTTGGTGACGCCAGACCATTCAAAAAGCCGGGTTTCGTCACCATTTTGGTGACGGCCTGTCACTGATTTGGTTACGTGGTTCATTTATGCGTCTCCATTTTGGTGACGGGCCGTCACCAATTTGATGACAGGGTTTTGCTTTTTGCGACTTCCTTTGGGATTATGGACAATTGCCTTGTGCAGCGGATAATCCGCCCCCTCTTGCCAGTCCCGAAAGAGCCGTCGTCCTGCGGTCTTGTCACTATATGGCAGCGCTATTTCGGTGATCTCAAAGGCGGGGCTGGTAGCTTGCCCCTCGATCCCTAGACGTGCGTGTTCGGTCACGACGATGAAGCCCTTGGCTTGTAGGTCGTGAAAGGCTCTTGCAGCCGTGTTGATACCTACGCCCAGCCTATCGGCCGCTTGCCTGACGCTCAGGCGTATCTTGCCATTGTTGTTGGATTGCGGGCCTCGCCATTCCAGTTTGAGCCATGGATAGAGCGCCTGCGCCACCGGTGACAACGCGCGCCATGCAGGCGTTTCCATGGTATTGCGCACCAGCTTCGTAAAATGCTCGGCGCGAATTTCGTTCCTTTTGTCGCGCCCCATCACACTGCCCTCCCTATAAATTGCAGGAGGGTCACGCGCAGTTCTTCGCGCGCATTCTTACGAATGGCAGCGACATGCTTCATTTGCTGCCCTCCGGGTAGGCCAGTGCTGCAATGAGCGCCGCGCGAGCGAATGGGATACCATGAAGACGGCGCAGGCGATTGATCTGAAGGTCACGAGAGGTCATGCTTTCACCTCGCTGGACCCACTGTCGCGGGTAACACTGCTGATCTCGCCCAAGTAATGCACCTGATCTGTGAGCTTGTAGACGCCAAACCTTGTTTTCTCGATACCGTCACTCTCTTGGAAGTACACGGTTTCAACTCCAAGCCCGTCCTCGCTCCGAAGGAGCATCACGATATCCGACAGGCGCACCGGGCTAGCGCAGTAAATAGGGTTGCGGATTAGGGCATCTACAACCTGACGCTTGCGGTTGCTCAGAATGACGTTTTTACGGTCGCCATTAGCCGTGTAGACCTCAAAGCGGGCACTGCCTCGACGTGGAGGAAGATCACGACGTGAAAAGATCCAACGCGTGCTTTCGGGCGGTTTAGACTCTATCTTCTTATTCATGCTCGTATCCTTCAAGGTTGAAGAAACGGGCGGAATGCGCTATTCATCTATGTGCTGCATAAACAAACATCGCCCCTGCCCGATCCTGTTGGGTGGGGGTTTCGTTTAGGCAGCTTCCTGTTGTTGGCTGGTCAGGGCTTCGTCTACGTGGCTTTCAATCCAGTAGAGGCGTCCACCAATTCTGATCGGTTCTGGAATGCGTCTGCTTTCGATATCGCGATACAGCGATGATCGAGAGCGTCCACCAAGCTTTTGAGAAAGCTGGTTCAAGTTCAGGTAGGTCATTGCTTCACCTTTCTGTGTCATGGTGAAGCAAAGATGATTGAGGTTTCAGAGATTATCTAAGGCACGACTTCTGGAAGTTATGCACCCAATCAAACTAGCATTCAGTCTGTAGGCTCTGAATGATCCACTTGCCGAACTCCTTGTAGGCACGTCTAGCTGTATCTGTTGATACGTTGTGCTCTTCAGCCGTTAAAGCATATGCTCTTTCTAGGCTATTTGGCGTTTCATCAACTCCGACCAAGAATATGCGTTCGCGCGCAACGGATGCAGCAATTTTGCGCATACGGTCTCTTTGGATTTGCACTTTCTTCATCGGGGGCTTTCCCTGTCCCGTGATCCTCTCGAAGCCAAAACACGCATCTAAAGATTTGCTGTTTCCTGCTGAGCGATATTCATCGAACGGACGGATAATGGCTTCAAACAATTCGGCTGGAATAGTAACCGTTTGGTCTCGCCAACTATCGAATGGATAAGCGCCCTTCACATCCTCATGCTTGATATATCCGGCGCAAAGGAGAGGCATCAATGTCCCCAATGTTTCAAAAGCCATGAATGCCGCATTGATTACTCCTTTCTCATAGGCATCCACGCTTGATAAGATGCGATAACGAAGCCTCTTCTGAAACCGTTGCGTGGCATCGCTCGGTTCATCAGGCAGGTTCTCTATATTGATTTCGGGGGGGTTTGGGTTTGCCATTTTAGCCTCCAACAGCTTGGCTAGTCGAGCGACCAAGTCTCTGCCCGAAGTAGATGTGGATCCTTCGAAGAATCCGATTAAGCGAGTCGAACCACCTTTCTGGCGGTTTTTCCGGTGACGTAATCCGCCCAGCGCACCATCAGGACTCTACGTTGCTCAAGATGGTCAGTGCGGCGATAGGCGCGGGAAACCTTCGTGCCAGTCACGTGAGCCAGAGAGGCCTCTGCAATATGTTCCGGCACCTGCGTTGCCTCCGCACACCATGTGCGAAAACTGGAACGGAACCCGTGCGGGCGGGCATCCAGCTTCCGACGCTTCATGAGCGCGCTCATGGTTGCGTCAGAAATAACGCCCTTTCGAACATTGGAGAACAGATAGCCATCGCGCTCGAATGGCTTTGCCTGCTCGATCACCGCAAGCGCTTCTTTAGAAAGCGGGACACGGAACTCCGCCTCATGCCCCTTTTGTGCCTTCATGTTCCTAGCGGGAACGGTCCAAATATCACCCTCGATTTCATCGAGGCGGCAAAATCGGACTGGCGTCGAACGCAAGGCCGTGAGGATCAAGAGACGCAACGCCAAATGCGTGATCGTCCCTTCAGAAAGGCTTTCGTAAAAGTCTGGCACATCCTGCCAAGACATGGCGGGAATATTGCGAACTTCGTGGCGTGACTTGCCCAAGAGCGCCTTGGCTTTTTCGGTGGCTTGGACATCAACGTCCAAGCCCATTGCGGCGGCATGTTTCAGCGTGATGTTCAGACGGTTCAGCGCCTTTCGCGCTGTATCCGCCTTCGAATGCCAAATCGGGGCGAGGGCGTCCTTGATATCTCTCTGGTCAATGTCTTCGACGGGGACTTTGCCAATCTTCGGCAGCACATGCAGTTCGAGGGGCGTAAACCAGCGGCCTGCCTTGCCATCACCTTTGAGTTCAGCCTTGCGCGCCTCAAAAGCTTCAGCGGCGACGGTGGCAAGGGTGTGATCCTCGCGAGCGGATTCACGACGCAGGCGGTCGCGTTCCTTGATCGGGTCTTTCCCTTGCCTAACCACCGCGCGCCAGCGTTCAGCAGCTTCACGAGCTTCTTTCAGCGAGACGTCGCCCACCCGTCCCAAGCCCATCTCTCTACGCCTGCCATGAACTGTGACCCGTAGCACCCATTGCGCCCCGCCATCGGTCCGCTTGTGTAGCCAAAGCCCAGCGCCATCGGAATGCTTACCGGGCTTGGCGTTCTTGACCTTGGTAGCAGTGAGCTTGTGTTGCGCGGGCAAATCCCATCCCCCTATCAATCCACCTCAAGATATAGTATACCATGAGGCAGATTGAAACGGAATGAAACCAGCAACGCCTTATTTTAAATGGAAAAGCTACATGGTCGATACAAGTTGACGCCACATGATACAGAAATTCAATGCCCTTCAGCGGCACCAGAAGTATCGCCATAAGAAATTGATTTCGATGGCGTTTGCCCTCTCCCATTGTGTCTGTGTATGCATACCCGTTTACACAGTGGGGTTATGGTTGATCAACATCAAGGCTCTCTTGCCCGAGTCGTGCCACACAAAAGGACATGGGCATGGGCGCAGGACGCATTCTTTTGATGCGGAGGTGACAGTCGCCTGAAATCAGAGGCATCAATCATGGCAAAAAAGAGATTCAAGGCAGATTTGATCCCGGCAGGCCTTTCCGCTGACGCATTGCGCGTGGAATGCGATCCGGCGAGCCTTGGATTTGATACCACGGCTGACCTCAGGCCTTCTCTGGCGATGATCGGACAGGAGCGTGCGATCAACGCGATCAACCTCGCGGCCAGCATTACCCATAAAGATTTCAATATCTATGTTCTGGGTCACATGGGGATGGGACGCCATGAAACGGTGTCCAACCTTATTTCCAAACAGGCCGCTGATCGCCCTGCCCCGTCAGATTGGGTTTACGTCAACAATTTCGACGCGCCGCACAAGCCAAACGCCATGCAGCTTCCGGCGGGATCTGCGTTTGTCCTGAAATCTGCAATGCAGGATCTGGTGGACGATCTGGCCAATGAGATTCCCGCGCTGTTTGAGTCAGAAGAATATCAGACGCAGCGCCGGGCGATTGAGGAAGAGTTCGGTCAGCGACACGAAGAGCCGATAGCAGAGTTTGCCGAGCGTGCCGCCAAAGAGGGCGTCGCCCTGTTGCGGACGCCGATGGGCTTTATGCTGGCGGCAATTGTCGACGGCAAACCAGTCAAGCCCGAGGTCTATCAGGCGCTTGCCCCCGAGCAGCGCAAGGAAATCGACACCAAGGTCGAACGGCTGCAAGAGCATCTCGCGAAAGTGTTGCAGCATGGGCCACAACTCGAAAAAGAATACCGGCAGCGGATCGAGGCGCTGCACGCAGGATTGGCTGAGCGCGTCGTGTCGCTTCGGGTCAAGGAGGTCACAGACCAGTTTGTGAAAATAGCCGAGGTCGGCACCTATCTGGAGCATGTTCGTCAGGACATGATCTCGAACGCCGAGTTGTTTCTAGACTCCAAGGAAGAGACGGAAAACGGCCCCTTTCCCGAAGTGATCCGAAAGTTCCACCTTGAGCCGCAATTTGACCGTTACGCCGTGAACATCATGGTGTCGCATGACGTGTCAAAGGATATCGCCGCGCCGGTTGTCAGCGAAGATCTGCCAACCCTGCATCACCTGACTGGCCGGATCGAGCATATTTCGGAAATGGGCACACTAGTGACCAATTTCACCCTGATCAAGCCCGGCGCGCTGCATCGCGCGAATGGTGGTTTTCTTGTGCTTGACGCTGCGCGCCTGTTGTCCGAGCCCTATGCTTGGGAAGCGCTCAAACGCAGCCTGCAAAGCCAATCCATTTCCATCACCTCGCTTGGTGACCGGCTTGGCCTTGTCTCGACCGTTTCGCTAGAGCCGAGCCCGATACCGCTCAATCTGCGCGTGGTGCTGATCGGGGATCGACGCCTGCACATGTTGCTGTGCCTGCTCGACCCGGAATTCAACGAGCTGTTCAAGCTACAGGCCGATTTTGAAGATGACCTGCCCAGAACGGCCAAGAACACCCGCCTGATGGCACGGGTGGTGGCGGGCTATGCCCAGCAAGAAAAGCTGCGGCCAATGTCGGCGGCAGCGGTTGCCGCGCTTCTGGATCAGGCGGTGCGGTTGGCGGATGACAGCAAGAAATTCACGCTTCAGCTTGGCGCGTTGAAGGACGTGATGCGCGAGGCGGATCACTATGCGGGACAATCTGGCAAGGCATTGATCAGCGACGCAGACATAGCGCAGGCCATTGCGCAGGCCGACAGACGGGCATCGCGCATTCAGGAGCGCCTGCAAGAGGCAGTCACACGCAAGACCATTCTGATCGACACTGACGGCGCGGTGGTCGGGCAGGTCAACGGGCTCTCTGTGATCGGTACCGGGCAGCATTATTTTGGCCGCCCGTCGCGTATCACCGCCAGCGTCAGGATGGGCGCTGGCAAGGTCATTGATATCGAGCGCGAAGTGGATCTCGGCGGGCCGCTGCATTCAAAGGGGGTGTTGATCCTTGGCGGGTTTCTGGCCTCTCGCTATGCGCGCGACGTGCCGATGTCCTTGCAGGCCAGTCTGGTGTTTGAACAAAGTTACGGCGGTGTTGACGGCGACAGCGCTTCTTCTGCCGAGCTTTACGCGCTGCTCTCGGCGTTGTCGGGTGTGCCAATCCGTCAAGGGCTGGCGGTCACTGGATCGGTCAACCAGAATGGCGAGGTTCAGGCCATTGGCGGCGTCAATGAAAAGATCGAAGGCTTCTTTGACACCTGCAAGGCGCGGCGTCTGACCGGCAAGCAGGGTGTTCTGATCCCAGCCGCGAATGTCGATCACCTGATGCTGCGCCGCGACATTGTTGAAGCAGCCAAGGCTGGAAAATTCAGGATCATTGCGATCAAGACCATCGACGAGGGAATCGAGGTCCTGACCGGCTGTGTCGCCGGAAAGCGCAAACGCAGCGGCGCGTTCCCTGAGGGCAGTATCAATGCGCTGGTGGAGGCACAGCTAAGAGCATTCGCCGAGAACCGCCGACGCTTTGCCAAGGATGTCACCGCCCCGCCAAAACCGGGGGATATGACGTGACCGCCCCACTGCGCGCCGAAACCCGGATCCTGATCGGTGCCGGATCTTTTGCAGACGCAACCGCTGCCCTCAAGATTCTTGGTCGGTTGACCGTCGCAGAGAATATCGCCTTTGGCGGTTTGCTGATAGAAGATCGGGACACATTGAATATTTGTCAGATTCCAAATCAGCGGGTGGTGTCGGCGGGCGGCGCGCTGATCTGCGCCCCAAGCGCGGCACAGCTTCGCACCGTCATTGCGGCCGATGCAAAGGCCTTTCAACGCTCTTTGGCTAAGATCGCAGGCCCTGTCGGTGCCGCATGGAGCTTTGAGCACTCTATCGGCGAGCTTGTGCAACAGTCCCTGACCGCCTCTGCCGGTTGGGATATTGTCGTTGTCGGGCATCGAACCGTTCATCCAGTGCGCGGCAAGATCATTTCGCTCTGCGC
The DNA here is from genome assembly GCF_048262375.1 of Roseovarius sp. GTDB lineage: Bacteria > Pseudomonadota > Alphaproteobacteria > Rhodobacterales > Rhodobacteraceae > Roseovarius. The sequence goes on along the minus strand of NZ_JBLXFE010000021.1, from coordinate 38,103 downwards.
CGCGAATTCGGTCGAGACCGCGCTGGAGGCGTTTTCGGATCGGCTGGCGAAGAGCCTCGCGTGCGAACACCTAGTTTTTTCGGTTGGCGACAGGGCCGACAGGACCGTCAAATCACGTGACTTCGTCAACCTCGAGACAGCCTTGGCCGCCTTGGGGCGCATCAACGCGCAGGCGGTCCTGCTTGATCTTTCCCATGGCCCGATCCGCACCCCGGATCAGTTGCGCCAAGTGCTTGAAGTCGCGCGCTGTCCTGTTTTCGTGTTCGGGGCGTCGGTTCGGGGCTGATTATCCAAACCTTGACATCACGCAACCGCAGGGCTGGCGACAGGTCAGCGTTAATGCAGTCTCCGGTTGGGGCTATGGGGGTCGCGGCCCGGGGTCACGTCCTGATACTCGGTCTCGACCACGTCATCGCTGGCGGGGGGCGGGCGACCGCCCATCTCGAAGCGCTGGACATGCACACGCTTCCGGATCTGCGCGAACACAGCCCGACGGATCGGCGGCATCAAAAGGGCAAAGCCAAGACCATCGGTAAAGAACCCCGGCGTCAGCAGCAGCGCACCGGCAAAGAGGATCATCGCCCCATGGGCAAGCGGTTCCGACGGATCGTCCAGCTCTGAGAAGGAGCGGCGCAGATTGGACATCGCGGCCGCACCTTGCATCCGCAAGAGCCAAGTGCCGATGACCGCCGTCAGCACGACGATGGCTAAGGTCGGCCAGAGGCCGATCATGCCACCCACCTGAATGAACAATGCGATCTCGATCAGTGGCACAGCGAGAAATGCCAGAAAAAGCCACATGCGCAGCCCCCCTTCGTTTTATGACCCTTATGGTGGACTTGACCCGGCCCAACACCTACATAGGAACGAGCGTCTACGCTTACCATGCCCCGCACAACAAGAGGTGCCCATGAATTCGCCGATTTTGCAGTTACTGGTGCTTGCCGGTATCGCCATCTTTTTGATTTTGCGGCTGAAGCGTGTTTTGGGCACGCGCGACGGGTTCGAAGGCCCGACGCGCAACACACCCGCGCCCGAGACCAGCCGCCGCCGCGAGTTCGAGGTGATTCAAGGCGGGCCAGACCATGACATCGTCGATCATGTGCCCGAGGATTCAGAGGCCGCCGGGGCATTGGCCGACATGAAGCGGATCGAACCGGATTTCAGCGTGACAGGGTTCCTGCAGGGCGCGCGCGGCGCTTATGAGATGATCCTGATGGCATTCGAACGCGGTAAGCTGGATGAGATCACGCCGTTTCTGGACCGTGAGGTCTATGAAACCTTTGCGCAGGTGGTCGATGCCCGTGAACAGCAAGGCTTGAGCATCGAGGCGGAATTTATCGGGGTGCGTGAGCTGTCGCTGTTCGATGCAAAGTTCGATGCAAACACCCGGCGGGCCGAAATATCCGTGCGCTATGTCGGCGAATTGATATCTGTCGTGCGCGACAGCAATGGCGAGATTGTCGAAGGTGTGCCGGGACAGTCCAAGCGCCAAAAGGATATCTGGACCTATGAGCGGATCATGGGATCGGATGATCCCAACTGGCGGCTTGTCGCAACGGGCGAATGACCAAGGGGCTGTGGCGGTTCGTTCTGGGGCTGTGGCTCTGGTGCGGGGCACCAGCCACGGCGCAGGACGTAACACACGAGATTCTCAGCTTTGATAACCTGACAGGCTGGGCTGGGGATGATCATTCCACGGCCCTGTCTGTTTTCCTCAACACCTGCCCGGATATGACAGATCCCGATTGGCAAGCGCTATGTGCGTTGGCCCAGCAACGACCGGATGCACGGGGGTTTTTCGAGCTGTTCTTTCGTCCGGTGATGATTTCAGAGGGCAAGCCCGCGCTCTTTACCGGCTATTTTGAGCCGGAATTACACGGCGCGCTGCGCCCGAATGAGCGTTATCGCTATCCAGTGTATCGAGAACCACCCGAGGCGCGACTGTCCAATCCGTGGATCACCCGGCGCGAAATCGAGACCACAGATGTAATGGTCGGCCGGGAACTTGAAATTGCATGGGTCGATGACCCGGTCGAGCTGTTCTTCCTTCAGATTCAGGGGTCGGGGCGCATTCGGCTGGAGAATGGTCAGGTGATCCGGGTGGGGTATGCCGGGGCCAATGGTCATCCTTACCGCTCTATCGGGGTAGAGCTGGTGCAGCGCGGGGTCTATTCGGTGCATCAGGTTTCGGCTGAGGTGATCAAGAACTGGGTGCGGCGCAATCCCGGAGCGGGGCGTGAATTGCTCTATCACAACCCCTCTTATGTTTTCTTTCGCAGGCTCGACGATGTGCCACCCGACCGCGGACCGCTCGGGGCGATGAACCGATCAGTGACGACGGGGCGCACAGTGGCGGTAGATCCAGCCTTTGTGCCGCTGGGCGCGCCGGTCTGGATCGAAAAGGATGGCGATACCCCGATCCGCCGCCTGATGGTGGCGCAGGATACCGGGTCGGCAATCAAGGGCGCGCAACGCGCCGACATCTTCTTTGGTACCGGGGATGCGGCAGGGCAAGCGGCGGGACGGTTGCGCGATCCGGGACGGATGGTGGTGCTTATGCCTATTCAGCGCGCCTATGCGATGTTGCCGGAGCAGGCGCCGTGAGCCGGCGGCGGGTGCGACCCGAGGAATTAGAGCTCTGGCAACAGGTGGCGCGCACCGCGCAACGCATCCGCCCCGAAGAGCCCCCGCGCGAGCGTGCAGCCGGACCCGAGCCGATGATCCGCAATCCGCGCAGCGCCCCTGCCCTGCCCCGGCTGGAGGATTTTCAAGTGGGGCAAACGGCGGGGCGCGCGGCCCCGCCGCATGATGTGCTGCCGGGAATATCCGAGCGGGTGGCCGCCGCACCCATTCATATGGATAAAAAGGCGTTTCAGCGCCTCAAGCGCGGCAAGCTGGTGCCAGAGGGTAAAATCGACCTGCATGGCATGACGCTTGATCAGGCGCATCCCGCACTCATGGGGTTCATTCTTCGGTCGTATGCCGCGGGGCTGCGGTTGGTGCTTGTGGTCACGGGCAAGGGCAAGGATCGCGACACCGGCGGTCCGATCCCGGTGCGGCACGGGGTCTTGCGCCATAATGTGCCGCAATGGCTGCGGATGGCGCCCTTGGGGCCGTTGGTGTTGCAGATCACCGAAGCGCATCTGAAACATGGCGGTGGCGGGGCCTATTACGTCTATCTACGGCGACAGAGATAGTGCCGGGCGCGCCCGCGTCACACCGATGGCCATCATGACGCTGGTGAAGACGAAATAGCCCGCGATGATCCCGAACTGCGTCTCGATCCCCAAACCGAGGTCGATGCCGAGCCCGGTCAGACCCGGCCCGATCGCAGAGCCCAGAACCATAATGGCGGCGGCCATTGCCTTGATACTGCCGAGATGGGCGGTGCCGTAAAATTCGGCCCAAAAGGCATTGGGCAGGGTGCTGTTGGCCCCGGTGGTCAGCGCAAGGAACACGAAGCCCGCGAGCAAAAGTCCGGGCCCGTCGGCCATGGCGAAACAGAGAAAGGCCGCAACCATCGGCAGCTGCATGAAGGGCAAGAGCCGCGCGGTGCCAAGACGATCGAGCGCCCAGCCCGAGAGGATCATCGCGCCGATGCCGACACCCGTATAGACCGGGAACATCGCCACCAGCGCCACATGGCTCACGTTCTTGACCTCTGCGATATAAACCTGATGAAAGAAGAACGCCGTGTTAAAGGCCGAGGGTCCAAGCAGGGCTGGCACCATGAACCAGAAAAGATAGTGCCGCAGCGTCTGACGGCGGGTCCAGTGGCGCTCGTCCATGCCCAGCGACTGGCTGGTTTGCGCCCAGCTCTGCGGTGTACGCTCGCGCCGCAGCAAGAACAGCAGAAGCGGAATGCCCAAGACTGCGACGAGAGCGGCGGCAATCCAGAGGAGCCGCCAGTCGTGCCGCTGCAGGAGCGAAACGAAGATCAGCGGCAAGAACGCCTCGCCCAGCGCAAACCCCAAGGTGGCGATGGACAGGGCCTTGCCGCGCGCCGCCAAGAACCAGCGTGCCATGGCGACCACGGCCAAATGGCTCATCATGCCCTGTCCGGTAAAGCGCAGCGCGAAGATGACCAGCGGTAAAAGCCACCAGACCGGGTTGGCCGCCATGAAAAGGCAGGCCGCGGCCATGAGCACGAGCACGAGGGGGGCCAGACGGCGCACGCGAAAATGGTCTGTAAGACCGCCCGCCCAGACCATGACCAGCGCCGAGGCGGTGGTGCCCAGCATATAAACACCGCCCCATTGGCCGTGACTGAGGCCAAAAGTCTCGCGGATCTCGCCTGCGAAGATCGAGATGAAATAGGTCTGTCCGAAACTGCTGAGAAAGGTCAGCAGAACCCCGGAAGTGAGCCATGGCGCGTTATCACGGAGGAAGGCGAGAATCGGCATGTCCCTTGTTCGCGTGAAATGCAGCAAGAGAAAAGGCCCAACCGTTGGGTCGGATGCAAAGGTTGGAATTGAGTATTCTGAGAACGGTGAAGCGAATGCGCGCCCCTATGCTTTCATCGTTCCATAAATACTCAATCCCACGGCAGAGCCGCGCGCAGGTTCAGAGCACATAGCGCGACAGATCCGCTGACTTCATCAATTCGCCCAAGTTCTTGTCCACAAAGGCCGCGTCGACTGTCACTTTTTCGCCGGAGCGGTCGGGGGCGGTGAAGGAAAGCTCTTCGAACACCCGCTCCATGACCGTGTAGAGGCGGCGGGCGCCGATGTTCTCAACCGATTGGTTGACCTCTGCCGCGATATGCGCGAGGGCCGCGATGCCGTCCTCGGTGAAATTCACCGTCACCTCTTCGGTGCCCATGAGGGCGGTGTATTGCAGGGTGAGGGCGTTGTCGGTCTCGGTCAGGATGCGGACAAAGTCGGCCTCGGTCAGTGCGCGCAGTTCAACCCGGATCGGCAGGCGGCCCTGCAATTCCGGCAGCAGATCCGACGGCTTGGCAATGTGAAAGGCGCCGGAGGCGATAAAGAGGATGTGGTCAGTCTTGACCGCGCCATATTTGGTGCTGACGGTCGTGCCCTCAATCAGCGGCAGCAGATCACGCTGCACGCCTTCGCGGCTGACGTCGGCTCCGCGGGCGTCGGACCGGGCGCAGACCTTGTCGATCTCATCCAGAAAGACGATGCCATTCTGTTCGACCGCCTCAAGCGCTGTGCGATGGACCGCCTCGTCATCCAAGAGTTTGTCCGCCTCTTCACCGATCAGCAGCGCGTAGCTATCAGCGACGGTCACACGTTTGGTGGTGGTGCGCTGACCGAACGCCTTGCCAAAGATATCGCCCAGATTCATCATGCCCATCTGGCTGCCGGGCTGGCCGGGAATATCCATCATGCCCATTGGGTTGGAGGTATCGGCCACCTCTATGTCGATCATGGTGTCGTCAAGTAGCCCATCGCGCAGTTTCTTGCGGAACATCTCGCGCGTGCCCTCGCGGGCATCCTCGCCAGCGAGGGCGGTGATCACGCGATCCTCTGCGGCCTGCTCGGCGCGGGTCTTGACGTCTTCGCGCATCCAGTCACGGGTCTGGGCGATGGCACTGTCAACCAGATCACGGATGATCTGCTCGACGTCGCGGCCGACATATCCCACTTCGGTGAACTTGGTCGCCTCAACCTTGATGAAGGGCGCACGGGCGAGTTTGGCGAGGCGGCGCGAGATTTCAGTCTTGCCGACACCGGTGGGGCCGATCATCAGGATGTTCTTGGGATAAACCTCATCGCGCAAATCGTCGGAGAGCTGCTTGCGCCGCCAGCGATTGCGCAGGGCTACAGCGACCGCCCGCTTGGCGTCGCGCTGGCCGATGATATAGCGGTCAAGTTCCGAGACAATTTCGCGCGGGGTCAGGTCGGTCATGGCAGGCCTTTCTGCGGATCGGTTTACAGGTAGGTATACGCCGTGGCGAAAAACGCAACCGGGTACACGAAACTCTGACGGCGGATCACGAGGTGGTCAGGTCGGTTTTTATTCCCGCAGAGGCGCATAGTTAAGGCGAACTGTAACCGATGGAAGGGAAATCTACATGCAAAATCGCCGCAATTTCATGGCTGCTTCGGCGGCATTCGGGGCCGTGATGATGGCCGGGCCGGCCCTTGCCGGGCAAAGCCGCAACGGCACGTTCAAGGGCCGCAGCAATCATGTAACCAGCGGCGGAGTGACGGTGGTGAAAGAGGGCGGCAAAACCTATGTCGTTTTGCAGCCCGATTTCGCGTTCGACGGCGCCCCGGATCCCAAGGTGGCCTTGGGCCGGGACGGGTATGACAAATCGACCGTGCTGGGTGCGCTACGCTCAAACTCTGGGGCACAGCGCTATGAGATCCCGGCCAGCATGACCATTGAGGGTGTCAACGAGGTCTGGATCTGGTGTGAACAGTTCAACGTACCGCTGGGTGTGGCGACGTTGCGCTGAGGTGCGGTAACGAGTGAGCCTTGTAAAGGTGGCTGATGGTTCGTGCCGTCAGCCGCCGATCCGTTCGACCGTCAGGTTGCCATTGGTGTAGACGCAAATATCGGCGGCGATGGCCATGGCGCGACGGGCGATATCTTCGGCGGTGAGGTCAGGGCTATCGGCCAGACCGCGCGCGGCGGCGAGCGCGAAATTTCCGCCAGAGCCGATGGCGGCGATGTCATGTTCGGGTTCGAGCACATCACCCGCGCCGGTAATGACATAGAGCTGGTCACCATCGGTAACGATCAGCATCGCCTCCAGCTTTTGAAGGTATTTGTCGGTGCGCCAATCCTTGGCCAGCTCCACGCAGGCGCGTTGCAATTGACCCGGTGTCGCCTCAAGCTTGCTCTCCAACCGTTCGAGCAGGGTAAAGGCATCAGCCGTCGATCCGGCAAATCCGGCCACCACATCATAGCCGCCGGGCGAGAGGCGGCGCACTTTGCGGGCCGTGCCCTTGATCACCGTTTGTCCAAGGCTGACCTGACCGTCACCGGCGACGACAACCTCGCCGCCCCTGCGCACGCCGATAATCGTTGTGCCGTGCCATCCGGGAAAATCGCTCATGTCTCAGGGCCTCCGTTTTCGTTCTGCCCTATATGGAAGAGGGCGGCACAGGGTGCAAGGGCGCGTTACCCCAAGAGGTCATGCGCGACACGGTGAAAGATCTGCGCACCAATGGGGATGAGGTCATCCGGAAAATCGTAATCGGGATTGTGAAGCGCCGCATGGGTGGTGCCCGCGCCGAGAAAGAGCATTGCCGATTTGGCGCGATGACCAAAGCGGCCAAAATCCTCGGACGCGCGCATGGGCAAGCCGCGCGCGTCATGTGAAATGCGCAGCGCCTCTAGCGCGTTGCGCAGAATCAGGGTCGCATCCGGGTCGTTCTCGCAATGCATGAAGATGTCGTGATAGGTGATTTCGGCGGTGAGACCCTGCGCCGTTGCGGACGCGGCCACCTGCGTTTCGGCCTGATCACAGAGCGCGTGCATCTGCGCGTCTATCAGGGTGCGCAGCGTGACGTAGAGCGTCGCCTCGCCCGGCGCGATACCAAAGGCGGGCGCGCCCATGCGGGCATGGGTGACGGTGGCAAGGGCGAAATCCGGGTCATGCGGTGTGCCATGGCTGAGCGCGGTGAGCGCAGGCATGAGAGTGGACAGAGCCGCCATGGGCGAGGTGCCGTTCTCCGGCTCGGACGCATGGGCGGATTTTCCGGTCAGAGTGATCGCCATGCCGCGCGACGCGCAGTTGACCGGACCGGGGATGAGGCCCACATGCCCGAGCGGCAGGCCCGGCATATTGTGCAGAGAAAAGGCATAATCCGGTGAAATAGTCTCGAAACTAGGATCGCTCAGCACCGCTGCCGCCCCTGCTCCGGTTTCCTCGGCGGGCTGAAAGAGCAGCACGACACGGCCCCGCTCAGGCCGCTTGCGCGACAAGAGTCGGGCGAGGGCCAGAAGCACCGTCATATGCCCGTCATGGCCACACAGATGCCCCGTGCCGGGAATGGTTGAGCGATGGGGAAGATTTCCCTCTTCTGTAATCGGCAGAGCGTCCAATTCGCAGCGAAAGAGGATGGTGGGGCCGGGCTCCGCCCCCGCGTAAACCGCCGCCACGCCATGGCCGCCTAGCCCGGTCAGGAGAGTGTCAGGCGTAAGATCCTTGAGGGCCTCGGTGATGCGTCGGGCAGTCTCGTGCTCTTCGCCCGATACCTCGGGGTACTGGTGCAACAGGCGGCGCAGGGCGGTCAGCTCTGTAATATCGGCATTGGTCAGGGTCATGGGGCGATCATGCGGGTTTTGTGGGCAAAGAAAAGGGGCCGCGACAGGCGCGGCCCCTTTTCACGAGGTATTTCTGTGGTCTCAGATGCTGTCTTCGATCCAGCTCTGGAGGGCAGCTTTGGGGGCAGCACCAGCGCGGTTCGAGACAACCTGCCCATCCTTGAAGATGAAGAGCGCAGGGATGCCGCGCACGCCCATGGCGACGGCGGAATTGGGATTGCTGTCCACATCGACCTTGACGATCTTGACCTTGCCGGACAGCTCGCTCGACAGTTCTTCCAGAACAGGGCCGATTTGTTTGCAGGGGCCGCACCATTCGGCCCAAAAATCCACAACAACAGGAATGCTGGAATTCTTGACTTCGGCGTCAAAGGTGGCGTCGGTTACGGCAACGGTGGCCATTTCATTTCTCCTAACGGTCAGGGTTTCGCCCGCGAACCTATGGAGCCGCGCAGGGCACGTCAAGCGATGGTGGTGGATTCAAGCGCCCTGGTCACAAGATCGTGGGCAAGAGGCATGAGCGTAGCGGTGCGGGTCCAGAGGATCGCGGTCTGAACATCGTGGTTCGGATAGAGCTGCGCCAACGCGTGGGCATAGGCCCCCATCTGTCGCAGGAGCGCATCAGGACACACCTCGGGCCGATCAGGCACAAGCGCGTTGGTTTTGAAATCCACCGCAAGGACGCGGGTGTCGTCGATGATCAGCCGGTCAATTACCCCGTGAATACGGCGTCCTTGCAAGGGGGCCAGATGGGCAGTGATTGCCACTTCGGTCAGCGCATCAGCGGCAAAGAGCGCGTGCAAGCTGGGCCGGGTCAGGACCTTTTCGGCCTCGGCCAGTAAAAGTGAAAGCTCGTCACCACTTGCCGAATCGCTGCCGTTGGACAGGAGCCGTGCAGCGGTTTTGGGCCAATCGGATACAGGAACCGTGGGCAGGAATTCAAGGAGACGGTGAATCTGACGACCGCGACGCTTGGCGGCTTCCTCGTCCAGACCCTGTTCGCCGGGAAGCGCCTTGGCCCCGCCCAAATCGGAGGGAATGAGCGGTTTGACACGGGCGGATTGAGGGGCCGCGTGGAGAAAGAGCGGATCAAGTGTGAGAACCGATGTGGGATCAATCGGTCTTGAATCAGTCTCTGTTTCGGCCCAAATGCCATGATCCAAGCGCAATCCCGCCCCTTGATCAAAGCTGTGCGACAGAGCGCCTGCCGCTTCCATCCCGCGTTTAACCTTATCGTACCAAGTGTCACCCTGCTTGCCCAAATCGCCATGTGCCGCCACGATCAGCCACTTTTCAGCGCGCGTCATGGCAACATAAAGCAGCCTGTCGCGTTCCGCGAGAAGCGCGCGGCGCTCGGTCTCAAGCGCGTTGGCCAAGGTGGGCGGCATGTCATCGGCACGCCCGGTCCAGAGGGCATGCCCCCCTTGCATCACGATCTGCGGCGCTGGCGGTGCACGCCATTGGCCACATTCCGGCAGGATCACGACAGGAGCCTCAAGCCCCTTGGCCCCGTGGACCGTCATCACGCGGATACGGTTCCCGGCGCTATCAAGCTGGCGCTTGATTTCGAGATCGTCGGTTTCCATCCAGACGAGAAAACCGGTGAGGCTATCGACGGCGCGGGTCTCATACGACATCGCCTGCGCCAAGAGGGCGTCAATGCCATCTTCTGCCTCGGTTCCCAGACGCGCCAACAGGAGACGCCGGCCGTCGTGGCGGGTCAGAATACGCTCCAACAGGTCATAGGGGCGCAGGAAATCGGCCTTGTCGAGCAGATCCCTGAGAACCGTCATGACCTCGGGATAGTCCGCTTCGCGGCTGCGCAGTTCCTCCCACAGGTAGCGGTGGCTGCGCCCCTGCGCCAGATCGTAAAGCTGTGCCTCGGACCAGCCAAAGAGCGGCGAGCGCAGGGCGATGGCGAGGGCAAGACTGTCCTCGGGCGTGGCGAGAAAGGACAGCAGCGCCTCTAGGTCGCGCACGGCCAGTTCCGCACCAACCTTGAGCCGGTCGGCCCCGGCGACGGGCAGGCCCTGTGCCTTGCATTCCCGGATGATCTCGTGAAAGAGCGCCGAGCGGCGGCGCACGAGGATGAGGAAATCGCCCGGCTGCACGGCACGAAAGCCGTTCGGGGATTTCGCGTCGGGAATGGCCTGACGGGTTTCGACCATTTGACGAATTGCCCCGGCCACTTGCCGCGCCAGAATAATTGCAGGATCATTGGGGGCGCGGATGTCGATGGGCATATGCCACGCAGGCGGATCTTCTTCTTCGGGCTTTGCCACCAAGGGCCAGAGATCGACCCGGCCAGGCAGTGTCTCAAGGAATGCTTTGTGACCCTCTTCTGGCGTAAAACCGCTCGCCTCGCTCTGATCAAAGCAGCAATCGACGGTGGTCAGAATGGCCCGAGATGAGCGAAAAGAATAGGCAAGAACGTGTGATTGCAGCGGCGAGTTGGTTGTCCCCAGACGTGCGGAGAATTCACGCTGCATACGGTCGAATTCGCGCGGGTCGGCCCCCTGAAAGGAATAGATCGACTGTTTCTTGTCGCCCACCACAAAAATGGTGCGCGCCACATCGGCGCGCGCGCCCTCACCGCTGGTGAATTCCTGCGCCAGCCGTTCGATCACCTGCCATTGCACCGGGCTGGTATCCTGTGCCTCGTCCACCAGAATATGGTCGATCCCGCCGTCGAGCCGATAGAGCACCCAAGCCGCCACCGCCGGGTCGGTCAGAAGATCGCGGGCGCGCAGGATCAGATCGTCGAAATCAAGCAGACCGCGCAATTGCTTGGCGCGCTCATAAGCGGGCAGGAAAGCGCGGGCGAGGTCATGCAGAGCGCGGGTTCTCTGCATGGCGATGAGGGCAAGGCGCGCGGGGCGGGCATCCTCGACGCGCAGCATCCATTGCTCGACCTGCGGCATGATATGACTGAGCACGGCCTGCGTCGCCTTGGTTGGAAAAGAGCCTAACTTGGCGGAAAAAGGGGATTTGGCCCCCTTACCGTTGAGAAAGACAGCTTCGAGAACGGGCAGTGCTGAGACATCGAGCGCGGTGATCTGTGCCAGCTTAGCGGCTGCCTTGATGTCATTGGCGGACCCGGCCCTGAGTGCAGGCAGAAGATGATCCATGAGCGCCTGTTCGTTGCCCATGAACACCCGACTGCGGATCATCTCAAGGCACAGCCCCTCGGGTTGATCAAATAGCGCGGCGAGATCAGCATCGCTGAGCGCCTCTGCGAACCCGGTGCGGTTGCGGACAATCTCAGCAGTCAGTTTTTCCAGAGTTTCGCCGGAATAGTGTCTGACAAAGGCATAGAATGCGGCGGCGTCCGGCCCGACGGCCAGCTCTTCGACGATCTCGGCGCGCAGGAGGGTGGCGGTGCGCTCCTCCATCTCGGTGAATTGCGGTGTGACGCCCGCCTCAAGCGGAAAGCGGCGCAGGAGAGAGGCGCAGAAGGAGTGAATCGTCTGGATTTTTAGCCCGCCCGGCGTCTCGATCGCGCGGGCAAAGAGGCGACGGGCCTCGCGCAGGGTCTGATCGGTGATGGCCCCCTCATACCCCAAGACGTCAAGCTCCTTGATCAACGCGGCATCGGCCAGCATCGCCCAAGCGCCCAAACGGCGGAAAAGGCGGTTTTGCATCTCTGATGCGGCAGCCTTGGTGTAGGTCAGGCAGAGAATGTGCTGTGGATCAACCCCATCCAGCAAGAGCCGCGCCACGCGGTCGGTCAGCACCCGCGTTTTGCCCGACCCGGCATTGGCCGAGAGCCATGTCGACAGGTCTGGGCGGGCTGCCTCGACCTGCGCTTGGGTGGCGGCGTCGCGCAGCGTCATTGCCCCACCTTTGTCACAACAGGGGAGTCGGTCATTTCCCATTCGCCATAGCGCGCCAGTTGGTCGTAATCGCCATCATCCTCGGCCATGCGCGGGGCGCGACGGGCGGTATAGCCCATATCAGCCTCTGAATAGGCGGAGATCAGCGCGTGAAATTCGGACCAAATCTTATCCGGCGGCTCAGAATCGAGGGGGGCCAGCAGCTCTTTGGGATCACTACCCAAGCCGATAAAGACCGCACGGGCGACACGGGTTGCCCCCATCTCGGCAAAGCCTGCACGCTCCGCAATCGCAGCCTCAAGCAAGAGTTGCTTGTCGAAACTGGTCTGTTCCTTGGCGGATGGGGGCGCGCCGGTCTTGTAATCGTAGATATGCAGTCGCCCCAGATCGTCGAGATCAAGCCGGTCTGCCTTGGCCGAAAGAGTGAAGCCCAGATCGGACAGGGTGGCACGACCACTGGCCTCGAAGGCCACGGGATGGGCCAGCGCCCGGCGCTGCGCCTCAGACTCTATGAACCAGTCCGCCACGCGTTCCAACCGCGCCAGCCAGAGCACGCGCGCCTCGGCCCAAGGGACGTTTTCGGCCAAAACAGTCTCTGCATGACGCATGAGGGTGGCATGAGTGCAGTGTGCCGGATGCTCCAGCGTTTCGCGAATGAAGCCTTCGAGGATTTCATGCAGAACGGTGCCGCGTAAGAGCGCGTCAGGCGCACGCATCAAGGGATCAAGCGGGCGCAGTTTGAGGATGTGGCGGGCATAGATCGCATAAGGGTCCCGAATGAGCCGTTTGATTTCGGTCACGGTCAGATGGTCTGGCCGCACGCCAACCGGCGGACAGGGCGCAGGCCGCGTGGCGCGGGGCACCTCGCCCGGCTCCTCCAATGCCGTGGCACGGTCTAGCCAGAGGCGGCCACGGGCACGCATGGCCTCAATCGCCGCAGGCCCACCCTGATCCGGCAGGCCGCTGAGCAGATTCAGGATGCGGTTGAGCCAGCGTGACACCACGGTTTCGGCATCCGCAGAACGGATGGCGCGGGTAAGCCAGACCTCGGGCGCGGCAATTGCCTGTTGGAAATCGTGCGCCGAGAGGCCAATGCGCCGCTCTGGCAGCAAAAGCCCGACCTGATGGCGCAGGGCGCGGTTGAGCCAAGGATCAGGCTTGGGGGATTCAGGCCAGCTTCCCTCGTTCAGTCCGGCAAGAATCAGCAGATCGGCGCCCTGTACGCGCGCTTCGAGCGTGCCCCAGATCAGGATATGGGGGTGCGGATCGACCGGATTGCGTACCTCTCGGGTGGTAAGGATCTTGTAAAACAGGCTCGAATAATCACTGGCGCTGAGCGCGCCCGCAACGCCCGCCTCGGCCTGAAGTTCAGTTACGGCCTTTTGTGCCTCTTGGCCCGCATCCTTGAGCCAGAGCGTGCCGGACCCTTCGCCATGATGGCCCTGCGCGATGCGTTCGGCCAGCGTCAGATGCGCCGCAACACTGATCTCGAGTGGAATTTCGCCGGAATAGTCTCTGTTCACAAAGCAATCGCAGAGCCAGTTCACCCAGTCGGGCGCCAGTGGGTCCTTTTGTCCGGCGCCCCAAGTGCGGAGGCTGTCCGCGGTGGGATAGGGCGGGCCGTGGCGACGCAGGTGCAATTCCAATTCTCGAGTGAGGCGCAGATGCGTGCCGCGGTCGACACCCTGATGCGCTAGCGGATGCTTGAGCAGGGTCAAGAGCGCCTCAGCACTCAAGCGGTTGCGAAAGAGATCCGCGACATGGCGCAGAAAGCGACCCGGCGGTGAGAGGTGCAGCGGCAGGCCCGCGCTGTCATCTGGCAGGATGTCCCAACGGTCGAGCGCCGCCGTTACTTGGCGGGTCAAAGTGCGATCCGGGGTAATGAGCGCCGCCGTGCGCCCCTCTTCTGCCGCTTGGCGCAGGCGCATGGCGATGGCCAGCGCCTCTTGGCGCTGGGATGGGGCCTCAAGCAGTGTGATATCCGCCGTGGCCCCGGCAATATCGCGTAATTGCGGCCCGTCTCGCAGCCATTGATCGGTGACGGGTGCCGGGCGCAGGGCCAGCGATACCAGCGCATTGCGCGCGTACTGAACGGGGGGCATGTCAGACCACGGGCGGATTTGCGCAGGCGCGAGCCCTGCCCCGGTCGCTACGCGGCAAAAGCGGTATTGCGGGTGATCCTCGGACAGCATGGCATCGCCCAGCGCATCCCAGACCGCACCGGGCATGTCGAAGTCAAAGCCCGGCAAGACCACCGCGCCTTGGGGCAGGCGCGCGACCGCCTGCATGAGATGCTGCGTGGCCCCGCGCGAGCCGGTTGAACCGGCCAGAATGACTGGATGGGCGGGGGGTGTTTCCCGCCAGAGCGCCGCCAGCCGTTCGATCACCAACCTTTGGCGGGTTTCAACATCCGGGTCCGCACCGCCTGCCTCGAAATAATGCCGGACAATGCCGAGAAACGATTTTATGCGCGCCCAATGGCCGGATTGATCGGTGACATCCAGCGCCTCAATCGCCTGAGGCGACACGCCTTCGCCGTGCATTTCATCCATCAGGCCGGCGAGACTATCGGACAAATCATAGATTGCGCTGCGCGGGGCAAGATCGGGCGCGCTGTCGAGAAGTTTGGTGATGAGTTGCACCAGTTCCAGCCTGCGGCGCAGCGGCGGCACCGGATCAGGGATATGGGCCAGATCCCAAATCTCTCCGAGGTCGGTCAAGAGGCTGATGCGCGGCAAGAGACAGGGCGGACCCTGATCGAACAGCTCACGGATGCGCCGTGCCATACGGCGGGTGTTGACGATAAGTTGCACGCGCGCCAAGCTCTGCGGCGGCAGACCGACATGGCGCGCACGCAGCCCCTCGACCAGAGCGCGGGGAAAGTCCGCTCCGGGTGGAATGCCATAAAGGCGGGGGGTGTCCGATGGCTCAAACATCAGGAGCCGCCAGCATGGATTCGGCCAGCGCGATCCCCTCGGGGCGGCCGACATCGCACCATTGGCCGGGATAGTTCACGGCGCAGAGCCGCCCCTTGGCCAGCATTATATCCCAGATACGATTGAGCGAAAAGCTGCGCTCGGGGATGGTGTGCAGCAGGTCGGGTTTCACGATCTGCACGCCCGAATAGACCGAACCGGGGCCGCGCGTGGCGCGCATCTCCGGGCCAATGAGGAAATCGCCCGCACCAGTGTGGCCGATGGCCTGCACACGCGGAATGCAGAGCAACAGCGCGTCCATCTCTTCGGGACGCCAGAGTGCCGCCAATTGATCAAGCGGGTTGGGGCCGCGCCAGACCGCATCGGTATTCATGGTAAAGACCGGGCCGGGACCAAGCAGCGGCAGCGCAGCGCGCAGGCCGCCACCGGTTTCCAGAATCTCGGCGGACTCATAGGACAGACGGACATTGCGGGTGCCAAGGTATCGCTCCAACTGATCCGGCAGGTAATGCAGGTTGGCCACCACAGGGCCTGCGCCATGCCGCTCAATCAGCGCAAGCGCATGATCGATAAGCGGACGGCCCGCCACCTCGATCAGCGGTTTGGGCCGGGTGGCGGTCAGCGCGCCCATGCGCGTGCCGAACCCGGCAGCAAAGAGCATAACGGCCAAGCTCATCGGGCGCATTGCGCGCGCAGGCGCGCAAGGATCGCCGAGGTCGGCGCGGGTAGCACGGCACGCAGAATCGGCGCGACCGGAGCCATTGCAGGATGATCCAGATCGCGCTGCAAATGATCCCAGACGCGGGGGATCAGATCAACATACCCTGCTTTGCCGTCGCGCAGGCAGAGCCGGGCAAAGACCCCCAGAATGCGCAGATTGCGTTGCGCACCGAGGCAGTGATAGGCGGCCGCGAAGGCAGTTTGATCGGTGCCGGTCGCGGTGCAATAACGGGCGATCATTGTGGCCGCGATGGATTGGGGCACATCACGGCGGGCGTCTTGCAGCACCGAAACCAGATCATAGGCCGGGTGGCCGGTCATGGCGTCCTGAAAATCCAAGAGGCCGACGCGGGCCGTGCCCACGCGCCCCGGCAGCCAGAGCAGGTTTTCGGCGTGATAGTCCCGCAGCACGATCACATCCGTGGTCCCGGCGTATTGCTGCAAGAGGCAGTGCAGCGCCGCGCGTGCCTCGGCGCGGTCCGGGCTGTTCTCGCCTGTGGCACCGATGAGATACCAGTCAAAGGCAAGCGCGGCCATGTCGGTCATGGTATCAGGCCCATAAGGTTTGAGACCCGAGGGCGGCGTGGCGCGGTGTAGATCCGCCAAGACATCAGTGGCAGCGGCGTAGAGCGTTTGCTCCATCAGCGGCACCTTTGGGATCACGCGGGCAAAAAGCGCATCCCCCAGATCCTCAAGGATCAAGAAGCCACGCCCCTCGTCCTGAGCCAGAATGCGCGGCGCGCTGAGGCCGAGTTGGGTCAGATAGCGGGCAATATGCAGGAAGGGGCGGACATCCTCGCCGCGTTCGGGCGGGGCATCCATCAGCACCGCGCTCTGGCCGGTTCTGGCATGAGTGAGCCGCAGGTAGCGCCGGTTCGAGGCATCCCCCGCCAAGGGCGCAACCGCCGCCCCGGCCCAATCGGTCGTTGCGATGAACGTTTGCATCATCGCGGCACGGTCAGTCATTCAAAAGCCCCTTTAATCGCTGCCCCCACCTGTCATTCTGCCAGTCGATCCGCAAGAGACGGTGATCCTCTGCGCCGGGCTCTGTCCGAGGTTCGAAATCCAGCAAGAGGGCGTCAGCCGGGGTCAGATCACCAAGCCTGTCGGGCCATTCCACCACGCAAATCGCTTGGGAGAATGCTTCTGTCAGGCCAAGTTCGATCAGGTCCATCGTATCGTTGAGACGATAAAGATCAGCATGCCAGATGTCGGCGGTCCGCCCCTCATAGGTCTGAACCAGCGTATAAGTGGGCGACGGCACATCCTCGGGGGTAATCAGCAGCGACTGGATCAGGCATCGGGCGAAATGGGTCTTGCCCGCCCCCACGCCACCCGACAAGAGAAGCGTATCACCGGCCCGCAGCAACGGGGCCAGCCCCTGCGCGAGGGCACAGGTCGCATCTGGGCTATCGAGGTGAACAAGGGTGCTGCAAACGGACATGCCCCGACACTACACGCGCCACGTCGGCCCGCAACCCGGATCAGCGCGTGGGCAGCTCCATAGTGCTCTGTTGCGCGGTGTTCCGGCTCTTGAGGCAGAGCATGGATTGCCCCCGGCCGAGTGGCACCACCCGCACATCCGCTCCCTTCTGCCCCGACTGACCTGCGCGGTCATACAGGGTTGCAACCAGACGCCTCTGGCCGATCCTGTGCTCAATCTCGGTCCAGAGGTCTGGATCGGGATAGCGCGCGCCGCAGGCGGCGAGCACGTCATGCAGGCTCATCTCGGCAAAGCTGGTGTCCGGGTCGATGCCCAGCATCCCGCCAAAGGCGATGTTGCAGAACAAGAGCCTGCCATCCTGCGCCAGCACGGCGATACCTTCGTCCAGCCGGTCGATGACCGACTGGCGCAGATCCATCTGAAGCCGATGGCGGCGGGTGGCCGATACCTCAAGCGAGATGTCTTCAAACAAAAAGGCCACCGCACCATCGGGATGTGGTCTGCCGGTAACGCGGTAGGTCTGGCCTGAGGGCAGCGTCCAAACCTCATGATAGAGCCCACCGGCCGCGCTCTTGACCATATCGGTGATCTGGCTGCGCCAACTGGCGTAATTCTTGGGTTCGGGCATCACCATCCGGTCGCGCAAAGCATCAAAAAAGCCGAAAAGGCTGGGGCGCGCACTTAGGAACTCCGGGGATAGGCCAGTCAGGTCGGTCAGCGCCGGATTAAAGACGGCCAGTGTCTTGGCCCGATCGAACACCACCATCCCGGTGGTCAGATCGGCAAAGGTCTTGCTCAGGGTCTGGACAAAATCACGTTGCAGCGTTTCCGCCCGGATCAGGCCTGTGATGTCATTGGCGTGATGGATGGTACCGTTTCGGGTGCGGGTCACATGCAAATCGTAACACTGGTCCGACTCCCCACCCTCTTCCGTCAGGGTCAGCCGCAGGCAGAGGCTCTGTCCCGGCTCGGGCATGAGATCCGGGAGAGCGGTCAAGCGCGCGGCATGCCTCGGGGGGACCGCGCGGGCCCTGTCGTTGTGCCAGATCATAGCGCCATCCGCATCCATGATCCAAACCGGCATTGGTGCATTCTGCGCGGCGAGGGAATGGACCTGAAGATCATGGCAACGATAAACCTCGGCATGAAGTGCGGCAGCGTCGGCGGGTGTGTCATCCCGAAGCACCGCACGCAGGGTATTTTCCTGCCGGGTGAGAAGGAGCGTCGCGGTGTCATCTGCATGCAATCGAAGGCTTTCACCGGTGGTCATCAGCTCTGGGTCAAGCGGCAGATCGCCAAAGCGAAACCCCATCCAGCGGCGAAACCGCGACCAATCACTCTCGTTCTCTGTGCTGTCTGGCAAGTGCAGGCTGGCGGCATCGTGATCCACAAGCATGCCGTTGCGAAAAAGAAAGGCCGTAGCTCGCGCCCCGTCCCGTGGGGTATCGTCACGCGCAGGCGATACAGGCCGACCGATCAGCCAAAGAACAATCGCCGAGAGCGCCAAGGCCAGCGCTGCCAGAATGGCAATATCCAAAACGGTCATGTCGGACATCCGCACACCTCGCAGCCCCTATCTCTGGGGCAGAGTGGGGCAGAGTGGTTAAGAGGCGATTAACGCCGGAGCAGTTCAGCCGCGAATGGGCTGATTCAATCCCAAGGCTGGGTTGAGCAGGCCCGACGGTGCCTCAATCGCGTCGCGGGACCATGTTACCTCGACCAAGGCACCGGTGCGCGCGGCAAAGCTGGCCTGTGTACGAAACGATTCAGACCCGTTGGCAAAGGTCAGATCAGCGCCAGAACGCTCGAGCAAGGTCTTGGCAATAAAAAGGCCCAGCCCCATGCCCTCATACTCGGGGCGCTGTGGGTCGCTGGCGGGCGCGCGGCGACGGATGAAGGGATCGCCAATGCGTCCCAGCATGTCTGGCGGATACCCGCGCCCGTCATCCATGATGCGCAAGGTGATGACATCATCGGTCCAGCCGCTCTCGACCCAGACATTCTCATGCGCGAAATCTACGGCGTTCTGGATCAGGTTGCGCAGGCCGTGAATGACCTCGGGGCGGCGCAGAACGATGGGCTGGGTGGTTAAATCCGCCCCGCCATGGTCGAAATGAATCCGCTTGCCGCGCTCGACATGCGGCTCCGCCGCCTCCTCAATCAGCGCGGTCAGCGGCGCACTGCGCAGATGGAGATCATCCTTGCCCATGCGCCCCATAGAGCGCAGGATATCGCGGCAACGATCGGTTTGCTGAACAATCAGCAGTGCATCCTCACGCAGGTCCGGTTGATCCGCCAGTTCCTCGGCCAGCTCTGCGCTGGCCAGTTTGATCGTCGCCAGCGGCGTGCCAAGCTCATGCGCGGCGGCGGCCACCACGCCGCCCAGATCGGTCAGTTTCTGTTCGCGTGCCAAGGCCATTTGCGTGGCTTGCAGGGCGTCGGACATGGCGTGCATTTCCTGCACGATCCAGCGCGAGTAAACTCCAAGGAAGAGGACCGCGATCACGATGGCCACCCAGTTACCAAAGCGAAAGACGTCCGGAATCGCCAAGACAAACCCATCCTGAAGCCGCAGCGGCAGGTAGAATTGCATCAAGAGCGTGACGATCATAATCGCCATCGCCCCAAGAAAGGCGGTCGAGCGCCCCGACAGCGCCGAAGCCGACACCGTGACCGGCCCGACGATCAGAATTGAAAACGGATTGTGCAGCCCTCCGGTCAGATAGAGCAAGAGACCGAGTTGCAGCATGTCAAAGAGCACGACCAGAAAGGTATCCTGTTCCGACAGGCGTTTGTTCTCGGCAAAGACGAAGGCGGCGACCAGATTGCTGGTGATGGAGACGCCAATCACAAGAAAGCAGAGGCCGATTTCCAGATCGAGGCGATAGACCCGCTCGGCGATGATCAGCGCGCTTGCCTGACCAATGATGGCCCACCAACGCAACAGGACCAGCGTACGCAACCGGATCCAGTTGCCGCGTTCGCGGGATTTGAAGATATCAGGTGAGGGATCAGCCATATGTGCGTCTGCGTCCCATTGCATGCGAGGGAGGGGATGTTACATAGGGGCAAAGTTGCACTGTGCCGGTTCGAACGCAAGGATATCCCATGACCCGCTTGATGGCCATTGTTGCCGCTGTCGTTGTCCTCGTCGGCTTGGGGATCACCTACTATGTGACCATGGGACGGGGCAGCGATGATCAGTTCGCGCAATGCCGCGCCTCGAATGTGGCCGGCGGGGCATCTCAGATTGGCGGGGACTTTACCCTTGTCAGCGAGACCGGCGAGACCGTGACGGACAAGCAAGTGATTGATCAGCCGTCGCTGATCTATTTCGGCTACACTTTTTGTCCTGATGTCTGCCCGCTGGACAATGCGCGGAATGCTGAGGCCGTTGATCTGTTGGAGAGCCGGGGCAATATGGTCAAGCCGGTTTTCATCTCGATCGACCCAAAGCGGGATACCCCCGAAGTGATGGCCGAATTTACCGACTATCTGCATCCGCGCATGCTGGGCCTGACGGGGAGCGAAGACCAGGTGCGCGCCGCCTCCAAGGCCTATCGCACGTTCTATCAGGCGCATAAACCGGTCGAGGGCGAAGAGGATCTCTATCTGGTGGATCATTCCACGATGACCTATCTGTCGCTGCCTGAACATGGCTTTGTCGAGTTCTTTCGCCGCGATGTGACGCCAGAGCAAATGGCTGATCGCGTTCAATGTTTTATTGACGCAAGCTAGAATATTGCGTTTGTTTGACGCAGGTCTTGCAGCGGGCTAGAACCTACCACAGCGTTTCGCAACAGGAGGAGCAGCATGGCCGACGACATGCAGGATATCGGTGAAGACAGGTCGCTTCTGCTTGTTGATGATGACGAGGCGTTTCTGAAACGCCTAGCCAAGGCCATGGAAAAGCGCGGTTTCGAGGTCGAGATGGCAGGATCGGTTGCCGCCGGGCGTGCGATTGCCACCGCCCGACCGCCCGCCTATGCGGTCTGTGATTTGCGGCTAGAGGATGGCAACGGGCTTGACGTCGTCGAGGTGATCCGCGAACAGCGACCCGATAGCCGGATCGTTGTGCTGACAGGCTATGGGGCAATTGCCACCGCAGTGGCGGCGGTCAAGATCGGGGCGACAGATTATCTGTCCAAGCCTGCGGATGCCACTGACATCACCAATGCCCTCTTGGCCAATGGCGCAGAATTGCCGCCGCCACCCGAGAACCCGATGAGCGCCGACCGGGTACGATGGGAACATATCCAGCGAGTCTATGAGCTGTGTGATCGCAACGTGAGCGAGACCGCCCGCCGTCTCAACATGCATCGCCGAACCTTGCAGCGTATTCTGGCCAAGAGATCGCCAAAGTAGGCCCGCAAGTATAAAATTCTCCCTCTGTTTGTGTTGTGATCATTTTTACGAGAACAGACATTACTTTTAGCTAAGATTGTTTCGAAAAGACCCGTATTAAACGTTATGGAATATTGTTGCGTAATGTAGAACAGACAGCAGGGTAAAATCGTTGGGGGCATGGCAGTCATATCGGATGCGGTTGTGGCGCAAACGTGCGAAACTGCGCGCGTTCCGCAAGCATTTCTCGCTGACCCCGGCCGTTAACCGTACCGACCGGATCAAGCCGGGCGATGTCCTGCTCTTCTCGACGATGCGCGACGAGCATGTTCGTCTGCCCTATTTTCTGCGTTATTACCGCGAGTTGGGCATTTCCCACTTTTTGATCGTCGACAATGACAGCACCGATGGTGGCGCCGAATTCCTAGCTTCGCAAGAGGATGTGTCGCTATGGACCACCAAGTCAAGCTACAAGCAGGCGCGGTTTGGCGTGGACTGGCTTAACTGGCTACAGGCTAAGTATGGGCATGGCCATTGGACGCTGGTGGTCGACCCGGACGAGTTCTTTATTTATCCGTTCTGCGATACCCGACCCATTCGCGCCCTGACCGATTGGCTGGATACCTCTCAGGTCAAATCCTTTGGTGCGATGCTGCTTGATATGTATCCCAAGGGGCGGATTGATGCCGTACCCTATCAGCCGGGCCAAAACCCGATGGAAATCGCTGCTTGGTTCGACCCCGGTAATTATATCATCGAAAAGAACAAGTTTTACGGCAATCTCTGGATTCAGGGCGGGCCGCGGGCGCGTGTCTTTTTCCCCGACGCCCCCAAGAAAGCTCCGGCGCTGAACAAGACGCCGCTGGTCAAATGGGATCGGCGCTACGCCTATGAAAGCTCGACCCACATGGTGTTGCCACGCGGTCTGAACCTGACCTATGACGAATGGGGCGGGGAAAAGGCCAGCGGCATTCTGCTTCATGCCAAGTTTCTGGATACGTTTACCATTAAGGCCGCAGAGGAGTTGACCCGCCGCCAGCATTACGCGGGCAGTGTCGAATACAAGGCCTATGCGGAGTTGGTGAAGGACAATCCTGAACTTTGGTGCAAATGGTCGGAAAAATATATAAACTGGCGGCAATTAGAGATTCTTGGCCTAATGTCCAAAGGAAATTGGGCATGAGTACGAGAGCAGGAACAGGGACAAGATGAGCGTCGGCATTATCATGCTGGTTCACACGGCCTTTGGTCGCGCCGAACAGGTGGCCCGCCATTGGTCTGCCTCGGGCTGTCCTCTGGTCATCCATGTTGACAAGGCAGTTCCGCGCAAAACCTACAACGCCTTCGTTCAGGCACTCTCGGACATTGCCGATGTGCGCTTTGCCCCACGGCACCGCTGTGAATGGGGCACTTGGGGTCTTGTCGCGGCAACGCAAGGTGCAGCGGAGATCATGCTGCGCGATTTCAAGGCTGTGCGGCACGTCTTTCTTGCCTCTGGGTCATGCCTGCCGTTGCGACCTGTTCAGGAGTTGCTCGATTATCTCGGCAAGCGGCCCCATACCGATTTCATCGAGAGCGCCACTACCGCAGACGTGCCATGGACCATCGGCGGGCTGGATCAAGAGCGGTTTACCCTCAGGTTTCCATTCTCTTGGCGCAAGCACCGCTATTTTTTCGACAAATACGTCGCGTTGCAGCGGCTTGTACGGTTCAAACGGCGTATTCCTGACGGGCTTGTGCCCCATATGGGCAGCCAGTGGTGGTGCCTTACCCGCCAGACCCTCTCGGCCATTCTAGAAGACCCGGATCGCCGCATCAATGATAGCTATTTTTCCAAGGTATGGATCCCCGACGAGAGCTATTTCCAAACCCTCGCGCGGCAATATTCCCGCCAGATCGAAAGCCGGTCGCTGACGCTGTCGAAATTCGATTATCAGGGAAAGCCGCATATTTTCTACGACGATCACCTGCAACTCTTGCGGCGCTCCGACTGTTTCGTGGCACGCAAGATCTGGCCCTTTGCCGATCGCCTCTATGAGGCGTTTCTAACCGATCAGGCCGGGGCCATGAAGCGGACAGAGCCAAATCCGGGCAAAATCGACCGGATTTTCGCCAAGGCGGTCGAGCGGCGCACGCGCGGCCGACCTGGCCTTTATATGCAGAGCCGGTTTCCGGTGGAGGGCCGTGAAAATGGCCTGACCTGTGCGCCCTATTCGGTGTTCGAAGGGTTCAGCGACCTCTTTGAGAATTTCCAGCCATGGTTGGCGCGGATGACAGGCATGCGGGTGCATGGGCATCTCTTTGCCCCCGAGCGCGCCGAATTCTCGGAGGGGCAAACGGTGATGAACGGCGCTCTGAGCGACAGCGCCGCGTTGCGCGATTACAACCCGCGCGCCTTTCTCGCCAGCATGATCTGGAACACGCGCGGTGAGCGACAGTGTTTTCAGATGGGGCCGCGCGACGTTCTTGAGGATATCGAATGGGATATCGCCCGCGACCCAAATGCACAGGTTTCGGTGATCTCGGGCGCGTGGGCGGTGCCGCTCTTTAAATCCAACGCCAATTTTTCGGACATCCGGCGCGAGGCGGCACAGTTGCAAAGGATCGAGAGCAAGCATCTAGAGGTGCTGCGCTCGCAATGGATCAAGGCGCGGGTGCGGATCTGGACCATGGCCGAATTCATTGAGGCCCCGATGGAGCCCTTGCAGACCATCATCGACGAGATCGGCCAGCAAAATTTGCGCGGTTTGTCCGAGGTGCCGCGCATGGCAGATTTGACCGGGTTTGGCCAATTTCTGCAAAACCTCAAGAACCAAGGCATGCACCCCTATGTGATGGGCGATTTCCCGGTCGAACAGAGTCTGAACGAGCAACAGCCCAATCCCCGCAAACCCTATCTTGTGCGATAAGGCCGAATGACAGCCAGTTTTGATTACTTCGTGGTGTTCGCAGAAATGCGCACAGGGTCCAACTTTCTGGAAACCAACCTGAATGCCTTTGACGGGATCGAATGCCATGGCGAGGCGTTCAATCCGCATTTCATCGGCTATCCCAACAAGACCGACCTGCTCGGGCTGACGCAGACCGAACGTGACGAGGTGCCAGAACGCCTGATCGGGGCGATCAAGGGGCAGTCGCAGGGGATTGGTGGATTTCGCTATTTCCACGATCACGATCCGCGCATTTTGAATCTGATGCTGGATGATCCGCGCTGTGCCAAGATCATCCTGACGCGCAACCCGGTCGAAAGCTATGTCTCGTGGAAGATCGCGCAGGCCACGGGGCAATGGAAGCTGACCAACGTCAAGCGTCGCCGCGACAGCAAGGTGTCCTTTGATCCGGCCGAGTTTGAGCCGCATGTCGGACGGTTGCAGGCGTTTCAGGTCTTGCTGCTCAACAGATTGCAAACAGCGGGTCAGACTGCGTTTTATGTGGCCTATGAGGATCTACAAAACCTCGCAGTGATGAACGGGCTGGCACGGTATCTGGGCTGCGACGCGCGGCTTGCGGCGCTGGACACGTCCCTGAAAAAGCAAAACCCAGAACCTCTGGAGAGCAAGGTCGAGAACTTTCCAGAGATGGAGCGGGCGCTGGCGGGGCTTGATCCGTTCAATCTGACCCGCACGCCAAATTTCGAGCCACGGCGCGGGGCGGCGGTGCCCGGTTTTGTGAGCGGGGCGCGGGCACCGTTGCTCTATTTGCCGGTGCGCTCTGGCCCTGAGGCAGAGGTGTGCCACTGGCTTGCCGCGCTCGACACGGTGCCGGTGGACACGCTGCCCACCAAGCTCAATCAAAAGGCGCTGCGGCAGTGGATGCGGCGCAAACCGGGACACCGGCGCTTTACCGTGCTACGCCATCCCGTTGCACGGGCGCATGCCGCATTTTGCGACAAGATCCTGATCAAGGGGCCGGGATGCTATCGCGATATCCGCCGCACCCTGCGCAATTTCTACAAGCTGCCGATTCCCCAAGGGGAACTGGATGAGAGCTATGATCGCGACGCGCACCGACAGGCATTTGCCGCGTTTCTGCGGTTTCTCAAGGCCAATCTGGCCGGACAAACCGGAATTCGGGTCGATGCGCATTGGGCAACGCAAGCCTCGGTGCTAGAGGGGTTCGCGGAATTCGCGCTGCCTGACATGGTCGTGCGCGAGACGGAAATGCCGGGCTATCTGGCAGCGCTCGCGCGGCAAGTGGGCTATTCCAAGCCCCCCACGCCACCCGCTGCCGTCGAATCCGGACCATTCCCACTGGCAGAAATTTACGACACCGAGATTGAGGCCCTGACACGCGAGGCCTATTTGCGCGATTACATGACCTTTGGCTTTGGCGATTGGGCTTGACCGGGACGCTCACGCAAGGGTGACACATCTGACCTGTGCAGCTGTGTTTGAATGTGGGAGTGTTGTGCTAGCCCTACCCGACCGGAGCCCCCGATGCGCCTTGTCTTTGCTTGTGCCCTCTGCCTTGGCTTTGCCGCGCCTCTCTGGGCCGCGCCCCAATGCGGCGACCCCGTTACCGCTTGCGAGACAGCGCATGGCAGCTATCACATCGTCCTGCCCGAGGGGCCGGGGCCGCATCCGGTGATGGTCTTTCTACATGGCCACGGCGGGCGCGGTGGGCCAATGGTTGAGAGCAACACAGCCCGTGATGCCACCGCGCGCGGCTATGCCTATATCGCACCCAATGGGTTGATCCGTCCGGGGCGCACTCGGCCAAGCTGGAATTTTCACCCGGATTTTCCGGGGCAGAGGGATGAGGCGCTGTTTCTGCAAGAGGTCATGCAGGACGCCGCCACACGGTTCAGTATTGATCCCACGCGCAGCCTGCTGGCAGGGTTTTCCATCGGCGGGTCGCTGACCAGCTATATCGCCTGTGCCACGCCCGGTGCCTTCAGCGCTTATGCGCCGGTCTCAGGCAGCTTTTGGCGGCCACATCCCGAGATCTGCGCCGGACCGGTGCGGCTGTTGCATACGCATGGCTGGCGCGATGAGGTGGTGCCGCTTGAGGGGCGGGTGATCCGGCACGTCGCAGGGCGTGATTTTGCGCAGGGCGACGTGTTTCACGCTATGGGCCTGTGGCGGGCGGCAAACGGTTGTGACAATTACCGCGCCGACCAGTTCAAGACGATGAGTGGTTTCCTGCGCCGCATCTGGACCCGCTGCACCCCCGGATCAGCATTGGAATTCGCGCTGTTCGACGGGGGACATGGCGTGCCGAAGGGCTGGAGCACGATGGCCCTCGACTGGTTCGAGATGCTGCAAGGACCCACCCAATAGCCGCTACTCGGCGGCGATAGGCGGGTTCTCGGGCAGACGGAACATCATCCGGTGATGACGGGCCAGTTGCAGGATCGTCGGCGTGTCCATCATTTCGGGCGTTGCCATGACAGCGGTCAGGCCGCGTCTCTGATCCAGCCGGACACCCGACAGCATCGACAGCGGCACCGCACAGACCAGACTGATCGCAATTGGCAAAAGCCAGAGCGAGACAACACCGGTCAGCATTCCGAGCGCCAAGAGCGCGCCACTGACAGTCTCCAAAGCATGAAACTTGAGCACCGTGCGGGGGCTGTAATCCCCGCCTTTGCGCGCCTGTGGTGACCATGTCGGCTTTATACCGATCACGGTCCGCAACACGGCAACCACCTGTTGCACCATCATGATCGGAGAAAACAGGATCGACAAAATCACTTCGACCAGCAACGACACGAAAAACCGCGGCCCGCCGCCAAAACGGCTCATGCGCTGATCCGTCAGCCCCAGTGCCAGCGCGCCCAGCATCTTGGGCGCAAGCAGCATCCCATACATGAAGAGCAAAATGAGAACCGAACTGACTCCGCTCATTTCAGGCCAGACCGGATAGAGCGGGTTTTCCATCGAGAAATAGGTGATCACGCTGTCCTGCCCATTTCCCAAGATCGCCCAGATCACCAAGAGACCGAACCAAGCGGGCGACAAGAGATAACTCATCGCACCATGAAACAGATGAAACCGCGAGACAGGATGCAGCCCGCGCGTGGCCAGCAGGCTAAGGTGTTGCAGGTTGCCGTGGCACCAGCGCCGATCACGCAACGCATAGTCGATCAGCGTTGCTGGTGGTTCCTCATAGCTGCCGGGAATCGAGGGGATAAAGCGCACCGCCCAACCCGCGCGGCGCAAGAGCCCGGCCTCAACAAAATCATGGCTGAGGATCAGCCCACCCTTGCCGCGTAGCGACGGCATGCGCGGCAGCCCGGCACAATCGGCAAAGGCGCGGGTGCGCAGGATGGCATTGTGTCCCCAATAGTTTCCCTCAGACCCAGTCCAGCCTGCCAGTCCCTCAGAGAGCAGCGTGCCATAGACCGAAGCCGAGAATTGCTGCATTCGGCCAAAGAGCGTGTCAGACCCGATCACCAGCGGCGCCGACTGAATGAGGCCTGCCGTGGGATCAAGCGACATCTCGTCTGAGAGGGCAATCACCGCCTCGGAACTCATCAGGCTGTCGGCGTCAAGCACCAGCATTGCCTCATAGGCACCGCCCCAGTTTTCCAGCCATTGCGCGATATTGCCGACTTTGCGTTCAGTGTTCTGCACGCGGCGGCGATACCAAATCGGCGCATCTGGCGGCATCGCGGCGCGCAGCGTGGCATAGGCGCGCTGTTCGGCCATGGCGATGTCGGGGTCCTGCGTATCAGACAGGATGAACAACTCGAACCGATGTGCGCTACGCGCCACGCGCAGGGCGCTCATCATGGCACTGGCATTGCCAAAAACCTCGGCGGTATCTTCGTTATAGATCGGCACAAGGAGTGCGACGCGCAGCGGTTTTGGGGTGATCTGCCTGCGCGTGCGTTTGAAATGGCTCGCAAGCCCAAGCGTGGCCATCCCCATGGCCAGCGCAATCCAGAAGAAGGTAGCGACCACAAACGCCAGCAGCACCCATTCCAACCACCAGATGCCATTGCTAGACAACCAATCGCCAAAGGCCCAAGCCAGAGTACCGGTCGTCAGGATGGCGGGCAGAAAGACCACCAAACGCCGCCGATGGTAAACGCGGGACGCTTGCCACACCGGCGCGTTGGGATCGCGAAAGCGCTGACGCAGGCTCTGGACCGGATGGGCCAGAGGTGCCTGCGCGGGCATCAACCCCGAGCCGGGAAAGGGTGTCAGGCTGTCCATCGGTAGAGCCATACTTCGGACACAGCCTGTCCTTGATGATAGAGCTGTGCGCGCATTTCAGCCGCCGTCACATCAGCAGGGTCGAACGAGAACACAAGCCGGGGACCATTCGTTTCCGGATTGCGCTGGATTTGAGGCACTGAAGTTTCGAAATTATTGACCTTCACATAAATCACGAGATCCTCGTAATCCTCGGGCAAAGCAGGATGCGGGGCAAAGTCGATGACCACCAGTTTGTGGTCATTCTGGGCAAAGCCCTTGCCCAGACGGGTATTGAGCACCTGAGTCACCGGCTTGGTTGGCTCAATCTGGTCGGTCCAGGTCATGCGGTAGGAAAACGCGTGCTCAGAGCCTTTGGCCAGCGGCGTGCGGGGTTTCCAATAGGCCACGATATTATCGTAGATTTCTTTGTCCGTAGGAATTTCGACCAGCGTCACCGCCCCCTGCCCCCAATCCTCACCAGGGGTAATCCAGAGACTCGGACGGTCCTGATAATGGGCCTCAAGATCGTGGAAATCCGAGAACTTGCGCTCTCGCTGCGCCAAGCCAAACCCCTTTGGGTTCTCGTCGACAAAGCTGGATATCTGGATAAAGGTCGGGTTGGCCAAGGGCCTCCAGATCAGTTCGCCGTTGCCATTGTGAATGGTCAGCCCATCGCTGTCATGCACGGCCGGGCGGAAATCATCGAACCGGCCACGATTGGTTTCATCGAAATAGAACATCGAGGTCAGCGGCGCGATGCCGACATTGACCAATTCGGTGCGCGGCCAGAGCGTGCAACGAACATCGACCTCAGTGGTGGCGCCACTGGGGCGCAGCGTAAAGTGATAGAGACCGGTGACCGAGGGGCTCTCCATCAGGGCATGCACCCTATGCTCGGTCTCGCCCGCCGCCGGCTTTTCGATCCAGAAGCGGGTAAAGTCGGGGAATTCCTCGCCATCGGGTGAGGCGGTGTTGAGCGCCAGACCACGCGCCGAGAGGCCATACGCCAAATTCTGTGCAATCACCCGGAAATAGCTGGCGCCCTGAAAGACGGCGTATTCCTGAAAAAAGCCCGGCTTTTCGATCTCTGCCCGCAGGCGGATACCGGAATAGCCCAAGCCGTCGTCAACCGGCAGGTCCGGCACGATTTCATGCAGGTCATAGAGCGCAAAATCGAACGGCAGTTTGCGGGCCATGCCGTTCTCGACCATGTTGACCTCGACCGCATGCGGGAAATAGAGGCCCGGCGGGAACATGTCGAATTCGAGCGTCGTGTCGGTCCCGACCCAAATCGCCTTGTCGGTATTGTAGCGAATGCCGCGATACTGATCATAGGTCAGATCGCGCCAAGCCTTGGGCACGAAGGGGCGTTCGGCATAGGGGCTGGCCGCGATCTGGCGGGCCATTTCGTGCAAGGCCGCCTCGGAAAAAGCAGCATCCTCCTGAGCACGGGCCATGCCGGGCCAGAACGCGAGAGCTGCGAGAGATTTGAGAACATCACGGCGGATCATTTCGCGACCCGCCACGGATGAGATTTGAACCAGGCTACGGTGTAGGCCACCACGATCAACGCTCCGAATCCTACGAAATTCGCCAGCGTGATGTTCCAGGTATTGCGTCCGATCTGGTCCATGACAAAGCCCGAGAAGCGGGCAAACACCATGGAGAAGACGAAGACCGCCAGCGATTGCTGCCCGACCTTCAGAATCATTTTGAGCAGAACTCCCCACACATATGAGATGATGCCGTTGCCAACGACGCGGAGGCGATTACCACCTTCTCCGGCCGCTGCCCAGCACAGATATGCAAGCGCGAGAAAATGTACATAGCGCAGGATGCCAAAATCGGATTTGTTGAAAAGGCTATTGTTGGCGATGCGCCAATCGCGCGCCCAGTCAAAGCCGAATTCGCGCACGCCGATGTTGGAAAGCGGGATATTGGCGATCACCAGCGCTGCGGCGACGCCCAAGAGCAGCTTGTTTACCGGCGGCTTGGGCAACCACCCGCGCATAAAGGCAAAGCCAGTGAAAAAGATCAGTTGCCAGCCGAACGGGTTAAAGAACCATTCCCGGCCCGACCATGGCTCTGCCGGAAAGGCCAGATGCAAATGGCCAAGGCCCACTGATTCGAGAATGACCTCCTGCGCCATCAGCCATGTGAGGCCCATCGCCGCCGCTACGGCCCAGAGACCGACGCGGCTCAGCGCCATAATGACCGGCATCATAACGAGGATCACCATATACATCGGCAGGATGTCGAAATAGTTGGGCACATAGGTCAGCGTGAACAGGCCCAATAGCTGCGGTCCGGGGTCGGCAAAGAACTTTTGCAGATTGAGACCGTTGATATAGCTCTTGTCAAAACCGCCAATCATATCAATGGCCGCAAGCATAGTGGCAATGACAAAGAACATACAGATATGCGCCCAATAGACCTGCCAGACGCGGTATCCCACGCGGCTCGCGCCCAGCGTCCAGCCCGCCCGGTCAAAGGTACGACCAAAGGCAATCGCAGACGCCATACCCGAGCAGAACACAAAGATTTCGGTGGCGTCGGAAAATCCCCAGCGCGCGGGAATCCAACTGGTGAAGAAATTGCGTGGGGTATGGGCAGCGAGAATGATGAACATCGCCAGACCGCGAAAGAAATCCAGCCGGATGTCACGGGTAGTTGCGACAGGTTTGGCGGCCGCATTAGCGGCGCGATGATGCGTCATGGACGGATCGGCAACACTCGTCATACCGGTGTCGGCTCCTCTTTGTGAGTTGGTTCGCGCCTATTCCGCCGGCAGGCGGCCTGCTTCATCCCAATCAAGCCGCGACCCTGCGATAAGTTCCATTCGGGTGGCTGCATAGGAATCAATCCGACCTGCGCGTTGCGTGGTGCGTTCATGCAGGATGTTCTCTGCCTCATCGAGAAAGCCGCCGCGAATGGCGGCATCAATTGTGAGGCGCTCAAATACATCGCGTTGGGCATGGCTGCCCCCGGCCATTTGCATGGAACGTCTCGCTCGTCCAAGGTTAAGAAACGCGGTCTTGTAATCGCCTTCACCAAAGGCCTCAAGACCCGTTGCAGCCGATAGGCCGGGGTTCGCCATGCGTGCCATCAACTCGCCCGTATTGGCCTTTTTCGCATCACGATGCATCCGCGCCAGCATCTGTTTGACGGCAGCATCACGATTGCCACCAATCAGCGCCAGCAGGTAATGCAGATCGGCAAAAAGCAGGCAGGCATCCTCTGTGCGACGCTCCGAGATATCCGCCAGCTCATCCCAGCGGTGGCCGACATCAACGCCTTCCAGTTCCAAGCGCATCAAGAGCGAGGTGCCGTTGGAAATGTCGCGAAAATCATCCGTTTGATCCCGCCGCACTTCGGTATCGTAGAGGTCGAACACCGCCTCGATCTCACCTTGGTCGAGATGCATCAGCGCCTTGTGCCACCAGACGTGATAGCGAAAGTTGTTGCAATGCGCCCAAGCATGTTCTCGCCCTTCCAGCCAGTTGAGCCCGGCGCGCGCATTGGCGGTCATGTCAAATACATGCGCCACAGCATGCAACCCCCAAGCATCATCAGGCGAGAGGCTGAGACCCAGTCGTCCGGCGGTTTCGGCGCGCGCATAATCACCGGTTTCTTCCAAGGAAAAGGCGTGACAGCCAAAGAGATAGCCGCGCGCCGGATTTTTGGCGTCATAGGCGGGCAACAGCGCCTCGACCGAGGCGCGCATGCCCTTGCCGTCGCCCATGATAAAGCGCGTAGCGTGGCTGATCTTCATCGCCAGCGCATCCTCGGGCCAGCGGGTTAGGATTGCCTCCATTTCGCGTACGGTCTCGGACGGGCGTCCGTCGAGCCAAGCGCCCAACGCGCGGACATAGCCCACCTCGCGCGCTGTCGGGGAGCTGCGCAGAACGGCCGCCTGTGCGGTGCGATAGCCCTCTTGTGCGGCCTCATTCAATTCTCGCCGCCCCAGCATCAGGAAAAACAACCCTTTGGCTGCGTGCGCCATGGCGAAATCGGGCTCTTGGGTTAGCACGGCCCCCAGATACTCGGGTGTTTTCGCAGCATGGGCGAGAAAGGCCAATACCATCTTGTCCCAAGACTCGGTGGCAGCGGGTGAGGATATGGTCAGCTCATACCCAAATTGATCAAAACGCATGACCTGAAATCCTTTTGACAGCTTCGTATCACAGCTAGCCCGCTAAGTATGACACCGGCAACACATCTGCCGCTCAACTCACCAAGTCGTTATCCCCACGTTAACGAATGTGACAGGTGTGTTGCAGATGCTACCGCCTAATATGCTATAAAATAGGCGCAATTTTGCTCAGGACTCTGCGGGATTTCGCCTATCCGCCTAATATTCACTCGGCAATTGCGGTTTGCGCAACAGTTTCAAACACACTGTCCAGTTCTGCCGCCAGCGCGCGCAGATCATCGCCGCCCTCATCAAAATAGGGATCAAAGACGGCCGTGGGCGTCTTGTAGCTGAGGCTGGCGGTTCCATCGGCATTCTCTGTCACATAGAGCCGGATAGGGGCCTCGATGCCTGCGGCGATGCTCGCGCTTAGCATGCGACGGGCGTAATCGTTACGATAAAGCCCGAAAACCCGATTGCCCGCTATTGTGTGCCCCTGCGCACGCGCGCCGTCCGATGCGCTGGCCTGTGTCACAATGGCGATTGGAGCAGCCTCGACCGCCGCGCGCACCGCCTCAACCAGCGCGCCAAAGCTCTTGCCAGTGTCGTGAATCACCCAGCCTTCGCGCGGCTCCAGCGCAGAAGCGGCGGCGGACCAGAACAGGAAAACGCTCAGAAATGTCAGGAATCGTTGCATGAAACAATCCTCCGGTTGTGACCGGAGGGGTAAGGCATCGCCCGAGTCGCAGCAAATCACGTGGCCGCGAGGCGAGGTTACAGCTCGCGCCTGAGCGTCGCCAGTACCGCCTCAGTGTCCGCCCCGGTCGTTGGTGGCGTCGTGCGATAACTGACTGGTGTGCGCGAGAACTTCAGCGGATTGCCAATGAGCCGAACCTCACCCTTGGCGGTGTGCGGCG
The DNA here is from genome assembly GCF_048262375.1 of Roseovarius sp. Classification (GTDB taxonomy): domain Bacteria; phylum Pseudomonadota; class Alphaproteobacteria; order Rhodobacterales; family Rhodobacteraceae; genus Roseovarius. The sequence continues at coordinate 4,391 of NZ_JBLXFE010000021.1, read as the reverse complement.
CGGGCATCGTAATGGTCATGCCCCGTGCCTGTGCCTGATCGGTCTCTAAAGCCTGACCTATGGTATTCACCGGACCAACGGGCACTTTGCGCGCCTCAAGCCCATTGATGACATGCGCGGTAGTCCGGTTGGCCAGCGCCTCGGCAATCATCGGCACGAGGATGTCGCGATGCGCAAGCCGCGCGGTATTAACGGCAAAACGCGCATCTGTGGCCCAATCGGGTTGCCCCAGATAATCGCAGAAGCGGGCATATTGGCTGTCATTGCCCACGGCCACGATCACATGACCATCGGCGGTCTCGAACACCTGATAAGGCACAATATTGGGATGGGCATTGCCAGCGCGGGTGGGCGACACCCCAGAGGTCAGATAATTCAAACCCTGATTGACCAGCCACGCCATCGTCGCATCGACCAGAGCGATTTCGACATGCTGACCCTCGCCGGTAGCATCGCGGTGGCGCAGCGCCGCCAAAATGCCGGTCGCAGCATAGAGGCCGCAGACCACATCGGCCACACCCACGCCCACTTTCATCGGCTCACCTCCGGCCTCGCCGGTGATCGACATGATACCGCCATAGCCTTGGGCCATGAGATCATAGCCCGGTTTATCGCGATTGGGGCCAGTCTGGCCAAAACCGGAAATCGAGCAATACACAAGACCCGGATAGGCGGCGCAGATTGTTTCGTGATCCAGCCCGTATTTACACAGACCGCCCGGCTTGAAATTCTCGATCACCACATCGGCACGGGCAGCCAAGGCACGCAGCAGGCTTTGCACCTCTGGGTCGGTCAAATCCACCGCCACAGATTTCTTGTTGCGGTTGGAGGACATGAAATAGGCCGAGAGATCCGTTGGATTGCCATCGGCATCCAACGCGAAGGGCGGACCCCATTGGCGGGTATCGTCGCCCTCAAGGCTTTCTATCTTGATCACCTCTGCGCCAAGATCGCCCAACAGCTGCGTGCAAGTGGGACCAGCCAGAATACGGCTGAGGTCAAGGACGACGAGACCCTCCAATGGACCGGGCATGGGCACCTCCTCAGATACGGTTGTCGTAAGAGCCGCGATCAATCTCGGCGGCGATGACGGTAAAGGTGTCGGCCTTCTGCGCGACCTCAAGGGCTGTGCGTAATTCTGTACGGTTTGTAACGCGCACGCCATGCCCGCCAAAGGCGCGGCCAATGGCGGCAAAGTCGTGTTGACCGAAATCCACTGCAAGATTGACCATCTGCCGCTCGCGCTGTTTTTTCTCAATCAGCGACAGGCAGGCATCAACAAAGACCACGAAAATCACTGGCAGTTTAAGCTCTGCCACGGTGGACAACTCTCCGGCAACCATGAGAAATCCGGCATCGCCCGAGAAACTGACGACGGTGGCCTCAGGCGTGGCCAGCTTCGCGCCCATGGCCAGCGGCACCGCGCAGCCCATGGTGCAAAGCGCCGTAGATTGCAGCAAGGCGCGCGGGATGTAGCTGGTCCACATCTGGGACAAAAGGATACGATGCGCACCACTGTCCACCGTGGCAATGGTGTCTTTGGGCAGAATGCTGCGCGCCTCGGCGATTACCCCCGCTGCGCCCCAGTCGTCGTTGATGGGAAAGGCATGCTCAAGCTCTTTGCGCGTCTTTGCCACCTGACCTGCGGGCCAAGTAGTGCGTGGCGTGATGCCCTCAGCAATGGCAGCAAGCGAGGGCGCGCAGGCACCCACGATATTCATCGTAGCCTGATGCATGTATTGGTCATTGGGCACAGCCGCGATGTCGATCACCTTGACCTCTGCCGGGTCCCAGATCTCGCGCCAGCCGGGGCGCATTTCGATAGGGTCGTATCCTACGCAGAGGATCAGGTCAGACTGCTGCACCAACGGCACGAGGATACCATCGGCCAGCGGCGACAAGCCCGCTCCACCGAGGCAGAGCGGATGAGTTTCAGGGATGATCCCTTTGGCCTTATAGGTGGTGATGACGGGGATGTTCAGGCGCTCGGCGACTTCAAGGATTGTGGCGCTGGCCACCTCATTCACCGCATCAAGGCCGACGATCATCAGCGGCCGTTCGGCATGGCCGAGCCAATCGCGCGCACGCGCCAGAACGGCGGGCGCAGGTGTCATTGCCTCAGCCGCAGGGCGACGGCGCAGGCGTGGCGGAGTCACGCGCATGTCTGCCACCGAGATCGGCACGTCGATATGCACAGGGCCGGGCCGCCCCTCAAGCGCGATACCAATCGCCTTGTCAGCAATGATATCAGCCCCGGCAGCAGTCAAACGGAACGTGGCCTTGGTAATTGGCGCCAACACCGCTTCGTGATCAAGGATCTGGTGGGTATAGGTCAGCGCCTCATCGGCATCGACACAGCCGGAAATCACGATCAGTGGCACGCGGTCCTGATGGGCGTTGGCGATAGCATTGACGCCGTTCAGCACCCCCGGCCCGAGCGTCGCAATCAGAATGCCCGGCGCGCCGGTGCGGTGCCAGACGCCCTCTGCCATAAAAGCTGCCGCGTTCTCGTGCCGAGCCAATGTAACTTCTATTCCGGCCCGTGCCAGAGCATCCATCACGGTGAGAACCTCACCGCCCGGCATGCCAAAGGCATGACGGCACCCCGCCTCATATAGCCGACGTGCAAGATAGTCGGAGGCACGGTTCAGAGTGGTTTGGCTATCGGTCACGGGGTATGCTCCTCTGTTATCTTGCGGCACTTTGTGGCCGAGGGCCGGAGCAACCGCAAGCCGCTTCGCGGAGCGAATGCAGCGTCAGGGCTGGTTTTCCCCTCGTCGCAACCCTAAATCCGGGTTGAGAGAATAGGCAAAAGCGCCTAATCACGAGGCAATTCGCCTAGTTTCACAGCCCCAATTCGCAGCGGGCAAAAGGATTTCCAATGGCTAACCATCTCTATCAGAACGATCTGCCCGATGGGCTTGATCTTGGGCCCGTCGTGGCGATTGACTGTGAAACCATGGGTCTTCAGCCACATCGCGACCGGCTCTGTGTGGTGCAGCTTTCAGGTGGGGATGGGCATGCGCATATAGTGCAAGTGGCCAAGGGACAAAGCAGCGCACCCAATCTGGCGCGGCTGCTGACCGATCCGCAAGTGCTCAAGCTCTTTCACTTTGGCCGATTTGACATTGCCGCGATGCACAATGCCTTTGGCGCGCTGGCGGCACCGGTTTATTGCACCAAGATCGCCAGCAAGCTCATTCGCACCTATACCGACCGGCACGGGCTGAAATACTTGCTACAAGAGTTGTTGAACGTCGATATCTCAAAGCAGCAGCAAAGCTCGGATTGGGGCTCTGAAACCCTGAGTGTGGCGCAACTCGATTATGCCGCTTCCGATGTGCTCTATCTGCACCGCTTGCGAAAAGAACTAAACGCGCGACTGCTCCGTGAGGGTCGGATGGATCTGGCTCAGGCCTGTTTCGATTTCCTGCCGCAGCGTGCCCTGCTTGATCTGGCCGGCTGGCCCGAGATCGATATTTTTGCCCATTGAGGAATGGCACGCGCGCAAAACACCTATTCGCGGATCATAGCATGGATGAAGATCATCCTGCCGTTGACGGCGCTTGGGCTGCTTTCGACGCTGTTTTTGTTTTCGCGCACGGTGGATCCCACCCAATCCGTACCCAGCGCCCAGATTGATCTTGAACAACGCGCACAGGATCTGGGAGCCACCAATCCGCGCTTTGCGGGGGTCACGAAAGAGGGCGATGAAATCCACTTTGCCGCAGTCATGGCGCGCCCTGACCGTGAAACACCTGAGCATCTGATTGCGGATGATATCACAGCACAACTGCGGTTAAGCTCAGGCACAGTGATCGACATCACGTCGGCCAATGCCGAAATGCAACAGGGAAACATGACCGCAAGCCTGATGGGGCGCGTGCATATCGCCACCTCGAACGGCTTTGTGATCGACACGGAACGGCTGAATACCCGGCTGGACGAGATCTATGCCGAAACTCCGGGACAGGTGGCGGCCACGGGTCCATTGGGAGAGGTAACAGCAGGGCGAATGCTATTGCGTAACAACTCCGAGAGCGCTACGCCGGAATTGCTTTTCACCGACGGTGTCAAGCTGATATACCGCCCGGGGGAAACGGGGGAATGAGACCAGTGTCAAAAATTTCCGGAATGATTGTGGCGTTCGCGCTGATCTTGTCGCCTGTTGTCGCATTGGGACAAGGGTCGCAAGTCGCCTTTGGCAACACCCAAAAGGACCGCGACCTGCCCGTCGAAGTGACGGCTGACAATCTCAGCGTCAATCAGGCGGACAATACAGCCACCTTTACCGGCAATGTCGTGATCGGACAGGGAGGGATGCGGTTGGGCGCGCCTCGCGTGCTGGGGGGGGATCTAGCGGAGCAGAGCGGAATCGAGAGCCTGGCGGC
>NZ_JBLXFE010000020.1:0-60632 GCF_048262375.1 Roseovarius sp. | reverse complement strand
GGCGGATCGCTGCGCTGCGCTCCGGAAAGCCGGACACACCGATCTGGTCGTTGAACGGACGGGACTAACCCTCGATCCGCTGTTTCCGGCGGCCAAGCTGGCATGGCTGCTCGACGAAATCCCCGGCGCGCGCGCCAGGGCCGAGCGCGGCGAGATCCGCGCCGGAACAGTGGACAGCTGGCTGCTCTGGAAGCTGACCGGCGGCAAGGTGCATGCCACCGACCACTCCAACGCATCTCGCACGCAACTCTTTGACACACAGGCGCTGGCCTGGAGTGACGAGCTTGGCCGGTTGTTCGACGTGCCACTGAACGTCTTGCCGACCGTGCGGCCCTCGGACAGCCGCTTTGGCACCGTTGCCAGCGGTGCCACAGCCCTGCCTGGAGGCACGCCGATCGGCGCCATGCTGGGCGACTCCCATGCCGCACTTTACGGGCACGGCGTGCGCGAGGCGGGCACGGCAAAGGCCACCTACGGCACAGGTTCGTCGCTCATGACACTCACCGGCAAGCGGGTGAGTTCGCAACATGGCCTCTCGGGCACGATCGCCTGGAGCACGACGGGTGGCGGCGTCGCCTATGCGCTCGAAGGCAACATCTCGGTGTCGGGCCAGGCCGCTGCTTTCATGGCAGACATGCTTGGCCTTGAAGGTGCCCAGCAACTCTCCGACCTAGCCCTGACCGTCGAGGACACCAATGGCTGCGTCTTTGTTCCGGCTCTGGTGGGACTGGGTGCCCCGTACTGGCGCGACGACGCCCGCGGACTGATTGCCGGCATGTCGCTCGGCACCACGAGGGCGCACCTCGCCCGCGCCGCATTGGAGGCCATCGCGTTTCAGGTCTCCGATGTGCTCAGCGCCATGGCTGCCGATCTCGGCAGTCCGGTCAGCGCCCTCTCGGTCGATGGCGGTGCATCGCGCAATGACTTCCTGATGCAGTTTCAGGCGGACGTCTCCAACTGCACCCTGGCCCGCGGCGAAGCGGCCGAAGTCAGTGCGATCGGCGCCGCATCGCTGGCAGCATCCGGTCTTGGCTGGGGCGGCATTCCGCAGCGAGGGGACATCAAGTCTTTCCGCCCCCAGTCTTCCGAACGCGACCGCAAGCTGGCGGTGGAGCGCTGGCGGCATGGCGTCGCACAGGCATTGGCGGGCTCGAACCACAACGAGGAGTCGGTTGCATGAAACGCCGTCAGGTGCTGGCTGCATTGGGCATTGCCGTCGCCGCGCTGTCGTTGGGCGGCTGCAAGATCGTGTCCATCGAACAGGATGTCAGTGACGCCGCGGCCAACGCCTTCAGCGCAACCGCATATGCCCAGGATCTCTGGGCTTCCCGGGCCATGCCCTACTTCACCGAGAACGCCCACCCGGTGGACGAGGTGCTTGATGCCATAGCTGCCGACCTTGACGCGGCCGGCACCGGGTATGGCTATCGCCCCGCCGACGAGGGATCGCCCTGGTCCTTCGTCGTGAGGGGCACGGGAACAGTCGTGACCAAGAACACGAAGTCGCGGGCAGGCAGTCTGGTCGTGGCTACCGATGCCGCACCGGGGCATCAGGTGACCATCCAGATCGGGCCAGTCGTTCGCGGCAACACCCTCCGGGATGCGTTGCCCTTTGTCTCGTTCAAGGACTTCACCAACCAGCTTGAGTTCGCCGATGTGGGCACTGCCATCACAGCACTCGCGATGTCTGGCGTTGCTCCAAATGTCGATGCAATTGCCGAGGGTACACCAGTCAGCTTCCTCGGGACGATGAGCCTGAACTCGAAGTCCGACAAGATTGTCATCACCCCGGTCTCGCTTGAGAGCCAATGATGAGCTCGGAACCCATTCTGACGGCGCGCGGTATCACCAAGGCCTTCCCGGGCACTCTCGCGCTGCAGAACGTTGACTTCGACGTCATGCCCGGTGCGGTGAACGTCCTGATCGGCGAGAATGGTGCCGGCAAGTCGACGCTCATGAAGATCCTCGCCGGTGTCGAGCGGCCAACGCTGGGCACACTTGAGCTCAACGGCGAGACGGTCACGTTCAGCTCCGTACGCGATGCGGCTGCCAAGGGCATCGGCATCGTCTTCCAGGAACTCAACCTCTGCGCCAACATGAGCGTCACCGAGAACATCTTTCTGGGCCGCGACATCACCCGCGCCGGCATCCACATCGACCGAAAGGCGCAGCGCGACCGGGCAGCGGAACTGCTGGCCCGGCTCGAGCACGACATTGACCCCGATTCACTGGTTGGCGACCTGATGATCGGCGAGCAGCAGATCGTCGAGATCGCCAAGGCCCTCTGCGAAGATGCCCAGGTTCTCATCATGGACGAGCCGACCTCGGCGCTGTCGGCGTCGGAAGTCGAGGTGCTGTTCAAGGTGATCGGTGAACTCAAGCGCTCCGGCGTGGCCATCATCTACATTTCGCATCGCCTCGAAGAGCTCATGCGCATCGGCGACTATTTTACCGTGCTGCGCGACGGCTATCTCGAGGTGAGCGCTCCGCGCGCCGAAGCATCGATCCCCTGGATCATTCGCAATATGCTGGGCGCGGACGAAGTTGTCGCCCGCCGCCCGCCGGCCCGCGCCGCCGGCGAAGTCGTACTAACGGCGGAGCACCTCAAGCTGCCACGTCGCGGCGCCGGCTATGCCGTCGATGATGTCTCGGTCAGCTTCCGCGCCGGCGAGATCACGGCAATCTACGGTCTGCTCGGCGCCGGACGGACAGAGCTGTTCGAGAGCCTCTACGGGCTGCGGTCCCATGCTGAGGGAACGGTCCGTATTGGCGACCGGAACCTGTCCGGTCACTCCGTTGCCGACCGCATGGCCGCCGGCCTGCTGCTGGTACCGGAGGATCGTCAGCGCGACGGGCTGGTACAGAACCTGTCGGTGGGCAGCAACCTGGGTTTGGCGAGCCTCAGGCGCTTCACGCGCTTCTTCTCGCTCTCCAGGTCCGCCGAAGCGCCCCTGCTGCAGGAAGCGATTGATCGCCTCCACATCAAGACCGCCAGCGCCGACGCGCCGATCACCTCGCTGTCGGGCGGCAACCAGCAGAAGGTGGTCATCGGCAAGGCCTTGCTGACGGAGCCGCGCGTGCTGCTGCTCGACGAGCCAAGTCGCGGCATCGACATCGGCGCCAAGGCAGAGGTGTTCAACACCATGCGTGAACTGGCCGACCGCGGTTTGGCGATCGTCTACACGACGTCGGACCTCAAGGAGACTCATGCGGTCGCCGACCGCATCCTGGTCATGGCCTACGGCAAAGTAACAGCCGATCTGGTGGCCGCAGAGGCAACGGACGAAGCCCTGGTACGGGCCTCGACGCTCAAGATCGAGCACAGCAATCAGGGAGAGGCCCGTTGACCAAAGCAATCGCCACACCAGCGTCCAAGGGCGCCGCAGACAACTCGGCCCTGCTCGTGCTGCTCAAGCTGAGAACGTTCATCGCCCTGATCGTGGTCGTGGTTTTCTTCGCCGTCATGGCACCGAATTTCGTCTCGGTCGGAAACGCCGTCATCATTTCCAAGCATGTGGCGATCAATGCCATCCTGGCCATCGGCATGACCTATGTCATTCTCACCGGGGGTATCGACCTCTCCGTCGGGTCGATCGTCGGTCTGACGGGCATGGTTGCAGGCGGGTTGATCGCCCGCGGCCTGGAACTGCCGATGCTGGGCATCGTCATCTATCCCAATATTTTCGAGGTGGTACTGATATCGCTCGGGGTGGGAGTGCTCATCGGCGCCATCAACGGGCTGCTGATAACCCGGCTATCGGTTGCGCCATTCATCGCCACCCTCGGCACTCTCTATGTCGCGCGCGGCGCCGCTCTGCTGCTGTCGGGCGGCGCCACTTTCCCCAACCTGGTCGGCAAGCCGGAACTCGAGAACCAGGGGTTCCCGATCATCGGCTCAGGCAATCTCCTCGGCATCCCCTACCCGATCATCATCCTCATCGTGATGGCGCTCGTCGCCGCCTATGTCGCTCAGCGCACGCCGTTCGGTCGGCGGGTCTACGCAGTGGGTGGCAATGAACGGGCGGCGTCGCTGTCCGGGGTGCGTGTCGATCGCATCAAGCTGGCCGTCTACATGATCTCCGGCCTTTGCGCCGCAGTCGCCGGACTGATCGTTTCATCGCAGCTTGTCGCCTCCCACCCCGCCAGCGGCGAGACATTCGAGCTCAACGCCATCGCCGCCGCGGTTCTGGGCGGCACCTCGCTTTCCGGCGGTCGCGGCATGATCGGCGGCACGATCATCGGGGCATTCGTGATCGGTGTCCTCAGTGACGGCCTGGTGATGATGGGGGTGAGCGAGTTCTGGCAAATGGTGATCAAGGGATTGGTGATCATTGCTGCGGTGGTGCTGGATCAGTTGCAGCGAAAGCTCGCCGCAAACTCCCGACAGGGCTGACCTGTCACGACGAAATCACGAAAGCCGACGATTCACTTACGACTAACGTCGTATATGCTTGACTTGCGCCAAATTCACACTTTATCGTCAACAAACGAAAAAAATACCAACCATACAAAAGATATGCGTTGGAATGGCGGTCCCGATCGGGACGAATGGAGGACGTTATGAAGTTTTCGAAACTTGCTGCCGGGCTTGCGCTCGGCATGATGACGGGTGTGGCGCTGATCTCGTCTGCAATGGCGCAGGAGCAACTGGTCGTGATCATCACACCAAGCCACGACAATCCGTTCTTTGCTGCAGAAGCACAGGGTGCCGAGGCGCGCGCCAAGGAACTTGGCTACGCCACGCAGGTCTATTCGCACGATGACGACGCCAACAAGCAGGATCAACTGTTTGACACGGCGATCGCGTCCAAGGCCGTCGCAATCATCCTCGACAATGCTGGCGCAGACGCCTCCGTAGCGGCCGTCCAGAAAGCCAAGGATGCCGGCATCCCGACCTTCCTGATCGACCGCGAAATCAACGCAACGGGCGTCGCTGCGGCGCAGATCGTATCCAACAACTATCAGGGTGCCACGCTGGGGGCAGAATCCTTCGTTGAGGCGATGGGCGAGAAGGGCAACTACGTCGAGCTGGTGGGCAAGGAATCCGACACCAATGCGGGCATCCGCTCGAAGGGTTATCACGACGTCATCGACCAGTATCCGGACCTGAAGATGGTCGCTCAGCAGAGCGCCAACTGGAGCCAGACCGAAGCCTTCACCAAGATGGAAGCCATTCTGCAGGCCAACCCTGACATCCAGGGCGTGATTGCCGGCAATGACACCATGGCCATGGGTGCCCAGGCCGCGCTCGAGGCTGCAGGCCGGACCGATGTGATCATCGCCGGCTTCGATGGCTCGAACGACGTCCGCGACAAAATTCTCGAAGGCAAGATCCACGCCACGGTGCTGCAGCCGGCCTACCGCCAGGCCCAGTACGCGGTCGAACTGGCCGACAAGTTCCTCAAGGAAGGCTCGACCGGCGTCGACGAGAAGATCTCCATGGATTGCGTCCTGATCGACGCCAGCAACGCTGCCCAGCTGGAGACCTTCCAGCTGAAGTCCTAATCTACCTCCCGACGACGACTGAACCGCCCGGCATGCCGGGCGGTTTTTTTATGCGCGGTCAGACCGCCGCACGCGCTCCACGGTTTGTTTGCGTGGCCGATACCGGCGCTACTTGTTTCGTGGAGAGGAACTGCCACGAACCACGAGCCGGGGCGTCACCATGAAATGCTCCCCGGTCTTTCGGCCCTCAATGCGCTCGACCAGCAGACGCGCCGCCTGCAGCCCCAGCACCTGGCCCGATTGATCGACGCTGGTCAGGTCGTTCTGTGCCAGATCGCAGTAGCTCGTGTTGTCATAGCCGACGACAGCCAGGTCACCGGGGACGGCGAGGCCCAGTTCCTTGGCCACGCTGAGCACTTCGAGCGCGATGAAGTCGGTCCAGCAGAAGATGGCATCAGGGCGGCCGCGACTGCGCAATAGTTGGCGGGCTGCAGCTTGCACCTCGCGCGGGGTTTGCTCGGCCATGACGACTTTTGTGAAGCGTCGCAACCCCGCCTTGTCCATGGCTTTCCGATACCCGGTTTCGCGCCGCTGGGTAACGTGCGAGTCGAGATTTGACGGGACCGGAAGACTGATCATGGCAATGTTGTTGTATCCGGATTGGGCCAGATGCTGGACCACCAGTGCCGCGCCTAGTTCGTCGTCGTTGTTGACGGTGTCGTAGTGATCAACCGCATCGTAGTAGGCGATCAGGGACATCGGAATGCGATGGGCGAGATCGCGTACCGCGTCCGGAGAAATGCGCGGGCCGATAAAGATGATGCCATCCATTTGGCGGTCGACCATGGCGTCGACCACGGCCTGCTCGGTTGTCGGGTTGGAATAGCCAATACCGAACAATGTCTGGTACTGCGTGCGCTCAAGCGCGCTGTTCACCCCCGACATGATGTCGGTGAAGAACGGATTATGGATATCCGGCAGGACGATGCCGAGCGTATAGGTCTGCCCCCGCATTCCCCGTGCGGCGGTATGCGGACGGTAGCCGAGCTTTTCCATTGAAGCCTGGACCCGGCCCCGCAGCGAATCGCTGACGCCGTAGGCATTCCGCAGGACTTTCGACACCGCAGAGACCGAAACCCCGGAGTCTTCCGCGACGGTTCGGATCGTCACCCGGTTGTGCTTGTCACGCGGCGCCATTTCTCTACTCCCTGATCAGGCTTTAGCAGGCCTTTGCAACGCAGTCGACGCCGTGCCCAGCCATGCTCTTGACGGCTTTCCGAGAATGTATAACGATACACATAGAACGATCTACAAAGAGAGACCGGCAAGGTCTCCTTGGAGGAACTGATGAACCAGCCAACCTTGGCGCACACCCTGTCGCAGGGGGTGCAGTCGCTTCCGTTCGTCGCCGATATGGTGGCGCCGACAACCGATGGTGGCGTCGGCACCCAGACCTCATATCTGCGCAAGACATTCAGCGTGCCCGCGGGACGCGGGGCGGTCACGCTGCGCATCAGCGCCCTCGGCCTCTACCGCGCCTTCCTCAATGGCAGGCGTATCGGCGACGACCTGCTGACCCCTGGCTGGACCAGCTACTGGGACCGCCTCAGCTACCAGACCTATGACGTCACCGACCTGCTGGCTGATGGCGAAAACACCATCGACATATGGCTGGGAGACGGCTGGTATCGTTCACGCATGATGTGGCCGCGCAACGAGGTGATCAACACCTGGGGCGACAGGATCGCGGCCATTGCCGAGATGCGGACGGAGGCCGGTGATATTCTGCTGGCCACAGACGCAACCTGGCAGAGCGGCCTGACGCCGGTACTGAAATCCGGCATCTATTTTGGCGAAATCTACGACGCGCGCAGCGAGAGCTTGCCAGTCACCGGCAGCGCCACGGTGCTCGGCCGCTTCGACAAATCGACCTTGATAGCCCACGAGGTCAATGGTGTCCGCGAACTGGACCCGATCGCCGTCGTCTCGTCCTTTGTCGATGCAGAGGGGCGCACAGTCTACGATTTCGGCCAGAATGCCGGCGGCTATGTCGCGTTCACCGTATCGGGCGAGCCGGGCGCCAGGGTGGTTGTGGAACATGCCGAGGTGCTCGATCACCTGGGCCAGTTCGACCGCGCCAGCATGCGCTCGGCAGAGGCGCGTGCGGAATACGTTCTCAAGGGCGGCGGGGACGAAGCCTATCGGCCGATTTTCAGTTTTTTCGGCTTCCGCTACGCGCGAGTCGAAATCACCGGGACGGCCAAACTGACACGTATCGAACTGATCCCGATCAGTTCGGCCATCCAGCCGACCGGCACGTTCAGTTCGTCGAACCCGCTGGTGGATCGCCTGGTGCAGAACACCATCTGGAGCCAGCGCTCGAACTTCATTGAAGTGCCCACCGACTGTCCGCAGCGTGACGAGCGCCTCGGCTGGACCGGCGACGCCCAGGTGTTTGCCTCAACCGCGTGCTATCTGCACGAGAGCCAGGGCATCCTGCGCAAATATGTGCGCGACATGATCGCCGACCAGCGCCCCGATGGGGCCATTCCGCACGTCGTGCCTGATCCAACGCGCAACCACGAAGATATTATTCCGGGCTTTTATGGGTCCACCGGCTGGGGCGACGCGATCTGCGTCATTCCCATGGCGCTCTACGCCCACTATGGCGACTCCGACATTGTCGCCGAGGCACTGCCGGCGATGGAGAAGTGGAACGACTTCGTCTGGTCGATCAGCAATGGCCCGATCGTGCATCCGGCAAAGCCTTGGGGTGGTCGAGGTTTCACCTTTGGCGACTGGCTGCAGCCTGTGGATGGCAAGTGGCCGATGCAAAAACCGGCCCGCACCATCGGTGACGATGCTTCGGCAACGATCTACCTCTACATCAGCTCTGAGCTCACGGCGCAGTCGGCGCGGCTGTGCGGCAACACAGCGCTCGCCGAGCGGATGGAAGACCGCGCCGCGACCGTCAAGGCAGCGTTCGGCCGCGAGTTCGTCACGCCGTCCGGGCGTTTGGTCTATGACGACCACACATCCTATGCGCTGGCAATCCTGCACGATCTGATCCCGGCCGACCTGGTGCCGGCAGCGACAGAGTATTTCAAGTCGCGGATTGAATGGTCCGACTACAAGATCGGCACCGGCTTCATCGGCACACCCGCCCTGCTGCCAGCGCTGATCAAGATTGGCGCAGCCGACATGGCAGCCAAGGTCTTCCTGCAGGAAAACATTCCGGGCTGGCTCTATCAGGTCAAGACTGGCGCCACCACGATCTGGGAGCGCTGGGATGCCATCGGCGAGGACGGCAAGGCCTTCGACCCGCAGATGAACTCGTACAATCACTATGCCTATGGCGCCGTATGCCAGTGGCTGTTCGAGAGCGTTGCCGGCTTTCGTCCCGACCTCGAACGGCCCGCCTTCGAGCACATCATCTTCGAACCCACCGTGCTGCCGGCCCTGTCGCCGGTGAGCGCCGCGCACGACTCGCGCGCCGGCCGCATTGAGGCGGGCTGGAGCGTGCAGAGGGACCTTGTAACTTACCAGCTCACGGTTCCGCACGGCGCCACCGGCACCCTGGTGATGGCACCCAACTACATCGACATCCTGATCGACGGATCGCCTCTGGCTTCCGCCGGCAGCGGCAAAGCGCGCAGCCCGCTCGCGCCCGGCAGTCACACCGTGACATTCCGGATCAGCAGGCCCTGAGGGCGGAGGAGCCCAAGGAGAAGCATCTAGTCGAGCAAATCTGGCGGCCATCGATTCACGAAGGGGCGCCCAAAGGGAGGAAAGACATGCTCAAGCACATCGGACGCCGTAGTCTGCTGGCGTCGTCGGCCGCACTGGTCATCGTTCTCGCCATTTCAGGCAGGGCCGCCGCAGAGGACGTGGCCATCAGCTTTCTCAGCACCAACCAACCCAACAGCGTGGCGGTAGCCGAGGAATTCAAGGCGCAGTTCGAGGCTGCCAATCCCAACATCAAGATCGAAATAGAATATCGACCGGGTGGCGGAGATGGCGACAACATTATCAAGACACGTCTGGCCACCGGCGAGATGTCCGACGTCTTCACCTATAACTCAGGTTCGCTGTTCCAGGCCATGAATCCCGGCGACACGCTAGTCGACATGAGCAGCGAGCCCTGGCAGGCCAATGTTCTGGATTCCTACAAGTCGGTCGTGACCGCCAATGATGGAACCGTCAGAGGCGGGCCGCTCGGTGCCGCCATGGGTGGCGGGATCCTCTACAACATTCCGATCTACAAGGAACTCGGACTGTCCATTCCCAAGAGCTGGGACGAGTTCATGGCCAACAACGAAAAGATCAAGGCCGCCGGAAAGGATCCGGTGATCCAGACGTTCGGCACGACCTGGACTAGCCAGCTCTTTGTGCTGGGAGATTTTTTCAACGTCCTGGCGGAAGTACCGGACTTCGCAACCGAATACACCGCCAACAGGGCCAAGTACGCCACGACCCCGGCTGCCATGAAAGGCTTCGTCCGGCAGGAAGACATCTACAAGTCCAACTATTTGAACGAGGATTTTCAGGCTGCGACCTTCGAGGAGGGAGTGATGAAGGTGGCGACCGGCGAGGGCGCGCACTATCCGATGCTGACGTTTGCGGTCTCGACGATCCAGCAGATCGCGCCAGAGCACATCGGCGATGTCGGCTTCTTCGCCATTCCCGGCGACTCGACGGCCAGCAATGGCCTCACCACCTGGATGCCTGACGGCGTCTATATCCCCAAGACCACGACCGGGGCCAAACTGGAAGCCGCCAAGAAGTTTGTCGCCTTTATCGAGTCGACTGATGGCTGTGCGGCCTACGTGAAGGCCGCCGGCGCAACAGGCCCCTTCCTCGTCAAGGGCTGCGCACTACCCACCGACGTCCCGCCGGTCGTTGCCGACCTGCTGCCCTACTTCCAGCAGGACGGGACCTCGGCCCCAGCTCTCGAGTTCCTGTCCCCGATCAAGGGACCGGCGCTTGAGCAGATCACGGTCGAAGTCGGCTCTGGCATCCGGTCGGCCGCGGACGCGGCCGCCCTCTACGACGAAGACGTGAAAAAGCAGGCTCAGCAGTTGGGTATCGCCGGCTGGTAAGCCGAGGTCCTCGAACTTATCATCTGGGTCCGGCCGATCATTTCGGCCGGACCTCATGAATGCGGGGAGGCATCATGACGGCAGACACGATGGCGGTAGAGTCGCGCCAGGTCCGCGTGTCGGGTAAACGGCGGCGCAATTTTTCCTATCCGACCTGGTTCTTTGTGCCGGCAGCGATCGTCTATGGCGTGCTGTTCCTCTATCCGACGATTGCGTCGCTGTTCTTCTCGCTGACCCGCTGGACACTGTTCGAGGCCCAGTTCATCGGTCTGGAAAATTTCGCCCAGTTCTTTCGCGAGCCGTTTCTGATCAAGGGGCTGACCAACACGCTCATCTACGCTTTCGTGACATCCGGGCTGAAGGTGGTTCTTGGGCTGCTGCTCGGTGTGCTGCTCACCAGCCAGATTATCGGCAGGGGCTATCTGCGATCAGTAGTCTTCTTCCCGGTCCTCGTCTCGACCATTGGCGTCGGCATCACTTTTACCGTCATGATGCATCCTACCCAAGGCGTCATCAACGAGACCCTGGCGTTGTTTGGTATCAAGGGGCCGGGCTGGCTGACAGACCCCAACTTAGCGCTTCTGTCGGTCGCATTCGTCGATGTGTGGAAAGGCGTCGGACTCGCAACCGTCATCTACATGGCCGGCATCGTTTCCATCCCCCAGGAATACTTCGAGGCCGCGAAGATCGATGGCGCGACCGCATTCCAGAATTTCTGGAACATTACGCTTCCGCTGGCTCGCCCCGCCACCGTCACTGTCGTCACTCTTTCACTGATCGGTGGCCTGCGGTCGTTCGACCTCATCTGGGCCATGACCAAGGGCGGCCCCGGTTTCACCTCCGATGTCATCGCCTCGGTGATCTACAAGCAGTACCAGGCGGGCTTCTATGGTCTGTCCACCGCCGGCAATGTGGTGCTGTTTGTCCTCGTCTCGATCATCATGGTGCCACTCTCGGTGTGGTTCAATCGACGGGAGATCGAGCAATGAAGTCAGCATCCCGCTACTGGGTCGGAGGCCTGGCGATTATTGCCTCCTTCTTCGTCTTTATCGTCCCGTTCGCCTTCATCGTCCTGACGGCACTCAAGGACCGCAAGGAGTCGGCGACGCGGGAGTTCTCGCTTCCAACGACCTGGCACTTCTGGGACAACCTCGTGCAGGTGGTACAGACGCGTGATTTCATGCTCATCACTGCGTTCGTCAACTCGACTATCCTGACCGTGGCGAGCGTTACGGCGTTGGTCATCTTTGGCGCGATGTGCGGTTTCATCATGCAGCGCCGTCCGTCCGTATGGACATCTATCGCGGGCTTCCTGGTGCTGGCCGGCCTCATCATTCCGCCTGCCGTGGTACCGACGATCTGGGTCATGCAGGGCCTGGGCCTGTTCAAGACGCTCCACGGGCTGATCCTGATCGAGATCGCCTATGGATTGTCATTCACGATCCTGCTGTTTCGCGCCTTTGTCGCGACCATTCCGCGCGAACTGGACGAGGCGGCGATCATCGATGGCGCGGGCCCAATCCGGCTGTTCTTCCAGGTTGTCCTGCCGCTGCTGCGCCCGGTGGCAGTCACCGTCATCGTCGTGCAGTCGGTGGCAATCTTCAACGATTTTACCAACCCGCTCTACTATCTGCCGGGCAGCCAGAACGTGACGCTGCAACTCACGCTCTTCAATTTCCAGAGCCAGTTCAACACGTCCTACAATCTGCTGTTCATGAACATCCTGCTGATCACCATACCGCCGCTGATCGTCTTCCTGTTCTTCAACCGCCAGATCGTGGCGGGGATGACGGCCGGCGCCGTGAAAGGGTGAAGCGGGACCGCGGGAACTGCGACGCAATGATCCCCCATTGAGTGCGGGTGCCGGAATCCCGCCAAGAGCGGAGCTCGCGAGACCAGGTGTGCGCCGCCGTGCTCGCGCCGTCATCCGCCCTCGATGCACTGCAGCAACTAGACCCTTGGCGTGACGGCCGATGCGCTCAGCGCCGCACTGCCTGCGCCGCAGTAGCAAGAGGCTAAAACCATCGGACGATGCGGACAAAAGCAAACCCCGGATCTTGAAGTGTCGCGTCGGGGCACTAACTCTTCAATCGTGATCCGGGCCCCTCTGGTGCGGTAAGGTTTCAGCTTACCCACGATGTCGGTTCACCTCAGGGGCCAGTATTCAGCGCATGGTGTGGTGAAATCCGGTCCCTTGTTCGCCAACGGCAATGAGGAGTTTCGCCATGACCAAGCCCCGAAACATCGACTCTGACATCTTCACGCGCCGACCTGTCGTGGACCTGCGCGCCAGGCTCAACCGGCTTGCCGTTCTGGCAGAGGCCGACATTGCAGGTTACGAGACATTCATGGAGGCAACGATCGCCGCCGCCATGATCATCGCTCACGCGGATGGTGAGGCGGATCTGACCGAGCGTCGTCGTGTCATCTCATTATTCCGAACCAACCCGATGCTGCAGGGATTTTCGGCCGACGATATCGCTCGAGAGGTTGTGGTGCATACGCAGGCATTTCAACTGGACCATGCTTCCGCCGATCGTCGTGCACGCTCCCAGATCCTCACGGCGGACCTGAGCGACGATCAGTTCCGAGCGCTGCTCGGCGTGTGCGTCTCGGTGCTTGAAGCGGACGGCGTACGGCATCCTGCAGAAGAGGATGCGCTGGCGAACATCTCGACCATGCGGCCATGGGGATATCGCTAGCAGTGTTGAGCCCGATGAGACAACGCGCCAAATAGACGGCGGTGCCCCGAGCCACGGCGCCCGGGGCACCACACTCAGCCTACCAGGGGACGGTCTCCCCCCTCCAGTCGAAGAAGCCGCCATTTCCCTCTGGCCCCAGCGCATCGATCACCGAGAGCAGGTGGCCGGCCGCCACCGCAGGGCTATGGACCTCAAGTCCGGCCGACGAGAATGGCGCTGACAGCCCCGTCGCCACCGTCCCCGGGTGCAGAGCCACGCAGATTGCCTCGGGGCATCGCCGCCTCAGTTCGATCGAGGCCGTTCGTACCAGTTGATTGAGCGCGGCCTTGGATGACCTGTAAGCGTACCAGCCCCCCAGCCGATTATCCTCGATACTGCCAACCCGCGCCGAAAGCGTTGCGAACACGGCCTTGCCCGACCGTGGGATGAGAGGCAGCATGTGTTTCATCATCAGGGCGGGCGCTATCGCATTGAGAGCAAAACTTCTTGCGAGGTTTTGGGCATCCAGCTGTCGCCAGCTCTTTTCGGGCTCCTGCTGATCGTCGTGAAGAAAGCCCGTCGCATCGATTACCAGCCTGATCTCGCCCGCACGCGCAGCAACCTGCCCAGCGCGCTGCAGACTGCTGTCCTCCAGAATGTCCACCGGCGGCGACGATGTCCGTCCGAAGGTTATGACGTCGTCAAAACCACCGTCATTGCGCAACGCGGCCAGGAGGGCGGCGCCAATTCCGCCTCCCCCGCCGAAAACGACGGCAACGCCCCCCGCGGGAAATGATTGAAGTCGTGCCATTGCGCGCATCCTCGAGAAAATCGTCAGTCCGAACAGCTGCCCACCCGGTGGGTTACGCCGGACCTAGTCCAGTTAGTCACTCTCCGGTCGCACGTCGATAGATCATCTCTGCGCCGTCCTTGAGCTGAATAGTTTCTATATCGGAACCTTATCAGGCGGACGGCGTTGTGGACGACTGGCGCAAACGGAGGAGCTCGTCGGACCGCTCCAGATTGGAGCGGCCAGGCCATCCTCGACGGTTCGCCTTCAGCGAGGGTGAGCGGGTAAATGGGTGAGCAACAGGCCGTAGGTTTTCTCGTCGAGCCGGATCATTTGCAGGAAGGGTTGCACCTTGGCGGGGTGGGCGTGTGGCGCTGGAAAATTGACAGCGACCAGCTCAGCTGGACCCGCAATCTTGAGGAAATCCACCGACTGGCTCCAGGTTCCTTTGACGGAACCCTGGGAAGCTTTCAACGCGATCTGCATCCTGAAGACGCAGACGGCGTGCTGGAGGCAATCTCGGCCAGCGTCAGAACGAGGGCGGCTTACCGAGCGATTTATCGAACGGCCCCGCGCCAGGGCGAAGCCGACTTGTGGATCGAGACGCGCGGCGGCGTTGCAGTAACCTCGGACGGAGAGCGATATCTGACGGGCACGTGTGTCGACGTCACCGAGCGGGTACGGGGCGACCAGGAACTGCGGCGCCGTCTTGCACAACAAAGCGCCATCGCAGCGTTCGGTTCCTTCGCGCTCGGCGAGACCAACTTCTCAAAAGTCCTGAATGGCGCCGTCCAGCTTGCCGCAGACATCCTGCAGGCGCCCCTCACCAAGATATTGCAGTTCTCGGAAACTGCCGATCATCTCGTCCTTCGGGCGGGACTCGGGTGGGCAGATGGCCTCGTGGGCAAGGCGCAGGTCGGCACTGAGCGCGCCTCTCAGGCAGGCTTTACCCTGTCGACTGGCGATCCGGTCATCGTCAGAGACCTGCACACCGAGACGCGGTTCGACGGGCCTCAGCTGTTGAGGGAGCATCAGGTTCGGAGCGGCATTTCGGTTGTCATTCCTGGCTCGGACGCGCGGCCGTTTGGCGTATTCGGCATCCACACGCGCGACCTCAGGGAGTTCGACCAGACCGACGCGCAGTTCCTGCAGTCGCTCGCCAACATCGTGGCAGGCGCGGCGCGGCAGAAATTAGCCTCCGATCACCAGGCGCTGCTGGTGCGCGAAATGGCGCATCGCGCAGGCAACATGCTGCAGCTGGTCGATAGCATCGCCAGCCAGACGTTTCGCGCCGACGCCGACGTTCGGCAGGCCAGACAGTCCTTCAGCGAGCGACTGAGTGCCCTCGGCCGATCCAACTACGTTGTCGCCCGCGCCGGCTGGAGCTCCACCCGCTTTGCAGAGATGGTCGAGGAGACGCTCAAGCCGTTCAGGGAAAAGATTGTTGCGCAGGGTCGTGACATCCTGCTCGCCCCGGAGCTGTGCTTTGACCTCGGCCTGGTGCTCCACGAACTGACGACCAATTCAGCAAAGTACGGGACGCTGGGGAGCGATCTTGGACAGGTCGCCATCAGCTGGGAAATTGTCCACCGGACCGACGGATCTCTGGCGTTCCGCATCAACTGGACAGATCCTCAACGCGCGGAGACATCGAAAGGGGCGGGCAGCGGATTTGGCTCAAAGCTCATTCGTGCCCTCATCGAGACGAAGTGGAACGGCACCGTCTCCACCGCCGATGGTCCGCAGTTCAGCATCCGGCTGGACGTGCCATTGCCGAACAAATCAACAGTTTCGGGTGCCACTGCGGGGGGCTGACCAAGCCAACGCGCTGACCGGCCGGTTCTTGGTCATCGGCTCTCCTGCCCGAATAGCGCGGAGGTCTGCCGTTGTTCGGCAGCGACGTGGCAATGCTGAGCTGAGGGAGCCCGGAAACATCAAAGGCGCCCCGGAGGGCGCCTTTGAGGCAATGCGACTGGTTGCGGGAGCCCGCGGCCAACGCCAGCGGGCCTTGCTTCGCTCTAGAAATCCACAGGAAAATCAATCCGTTATGACACCTACAAGTTCGCCTGCTGCGGACTTTGAGGATGCCGCCGGATCGTCCCATCCTCGTCGTCAGCTGCACATAGCGCTGGATCTCGGAACTCCGTCACCATAGCTGGCCCCTTCTTTGGGGCCACTTTGTCGGTGGTTTCGTGGTCCTCTATGGGATCAAATTGCAGTCAGCCGCCGACACGCCAAACCCGCCTATCTCGATCCGGGTTACCAAAGAGGAACGCGCCGCTCTGCTCGCACGAGCGGGCGACGCGGGACTGAGTTCTTATGTCCGCCGGCAGCTCTTTGGCGAAGGAAGCCGGACTAGAGCTCCAAGGACTCCAAAATCAGCGACGCGAGATGTCGCGCAACTCCTCGCCCTTCTGGGCTCCTCTGAACTCGCATCCAGTCTTCAGGAATTGGCCCATGCTGCCAGGATTGGTGCACTGCCCGTTTTGCCTGAGACGGAGAAGGCTATCAATGACGCCTGCAGTGCAGTTGACGATATGCGGAGCGCCCTCATTCGCGCGCTCGGTTTGCGGGGAGAAGAATGATCCTGAAAGCCAGTCAACGCGCAGGTGGCACTGCACTCGCTCTCCACCTGCTTCGTCAGGATGAGAACGATCACGTCACCATTCACCAGGTTCGTGGTTTCGTACGGAACAATGTGCTCGACGCATTCAAGGAGGCTTACGCGATCAGTCGCGGCACGAAATGCCGTCAGTTCCTATTTTCCCTGAGCCTCAGCCCGCCTTCGGACCAGAATGTGCCGGTGTCGGCGTTCGAAGAAGCAATCAACAAGATCGAGACGTACCTGGGCCTCGTGAATCAACCTCGTGCAATTGTCTTTCATGAGAAGAACGGCCGCCGCCATGCCCACTGCGTGTGGTCCAGGATCGATCCACGGACCATGAAAGCCAGACAGATGGGACACTTTAAGCTCAAGCTCACACAGCTGTCGCGCGAACTCTATCTGGAGCATGGCTGGAAGATGCCGTCGGGGTTGGCGAAAACTGAACCGAAGAACCCGCTGAACTTCACTTTGGCCGAATGGCAGCAGGCCAAACGGATCGGCCGCGACCCTTCGCGCGTCAAAGAGATTTTCAAGGAATGCTGGGCGATGTCGGATTCCGGGAAGACGTTTGGGCAGGCACTTGAAGCCAGAGGATACTACCTTGCCCGAGGCGACCGCCGCGGATTTGTGGCCGTCGACTGGAAAGGCGAGATCTATTCAATTTCTCGCTGGTGCCAAGTGCCTACGAAGCTCGTAAAGGAGCGGCTCGGCTTGCTCGCGCTTCGCCCTGCCGATGCTGTCCGCAAGGATGTGGCTGCCAAGATTGCCGAGAAGCTCAAGGGCTTCTCGGGCGAACTGGCGATTCAGTTCGACACCGCTCAAAAAGCGCTCGCTGAAAAGCGGAACATGCTCGTTTCCGCGCAGCGGATGGAGCGGCTGCGGCTCGAGGAGAGACTGTCCGAGAGATGGCAGCGGGAGGAAGTCGCGCGCGCCTCCAAACTCCGGTCCGGGCTCAAGGGGCTTTGGGACTGGCTGACTGGACGCCGCGCCAAAACGATTGCCGAGAATGAGTTGGAGATCGCCCAGGCGAAACGCAGAGATGCCGACGAGCGTCAGGCGCTCATTGAGCGGCAGATGGCAATCACAAGGTCGCTTCAAAGGGAGGTCCGCTCGGCGAAGGTGCGCAAGGAGCGCCATGCCGAGCTTGTCCAGGGAGCAGACGGCCCGCTAGTTGCAGGCGTGCCGACGCGCATTGTCCCTGCACGGCAGGGTCGTTACCGAAAGCCCACGCTCGAACGCTGATGTCGGATATTTCGCCTCGAGGCTAAATCAAGCTGACGAGAGCGGCCCTAATGGATGCAGCCTACCCACACCGTGCTCAGCCGCTTGCGCGCTGCAGTAGCAACCGCGTTTGAGCACGATGGAGACACGAAAAGGCCGAAAGGATGCATCAGCGGCTCAGGGAACCCGTGCTCATCGGTCCCCGTTGAAGTGCCGCCTGCTAGGGCGTGGCGGATGCTCGCCCATAAGGTCCACGCCAGTTCAATCTCACCCTCTTCCTCGCCATAGACTGAGCTTGCCGGCACCATCTTCGTAACGAGGCCCAACTCTTCCAGCAGCATGGTGGAGATCAGATGCGCGGCGCAGTCCGCGAGCTGGATTCCGGCCACCTGCTTTGAATCGCAACCGAACTTAACGACCGCGCTTCCAGGCATTTCGGCACTCGTGGGCTTCATGCCCTCGTCGAAATAGACAGTTCCGATGGAAGTTCCTGACGGAAGGTCTACTTCGGAGAGAAGAGTAGCAATGTGGTTCACAATCTCGGCGCGCTCCAACGTCGGGCAAACCGCCGCCGCAATTTTGCAACCTCGCAGGATTGCCTGGAGGCTGCCTCGGAGCTTTTGGGCCGCGAGGTTTCCGTTCATCTTCATGCTGCTCTTGAACTCGTCGCGGGCGGGGTCGAAACCGCAATCCAGAAGTGCCCCGACAACCTCCTTCTGAACGTTGTCGGCCGAAAGCACGGCCGCCACCACGATGAACCCGCCGCGGTCGTGGATGCTTTCATCCACGAACACGTCTAGTGTCTTGCCAGCATAAGTATCGATCCTCATTTGGTCTCTCTCGTCGTGTCCACTGCGCGTCGCGGGGGCCTGATCAACTTGACCTGACTAGAAGCGCCTGTGTCTCCCAGTTCCGCGCTTTGCACGGACCGACCCGATAAACCAAGCGCCCCATTCAGCTAGTTCCTGCTCCCTTTGAAGGCGTACTTGCTCCTCGCAGCGCCTCAAGATTTCCAGATGGTCCAGCAGACGCGAACGAGTCCTCATTGCTGTGACAAAGTATGATCGGGTTAGCATCGCAACTGCTGCCCTTCCATGCACACGTCCGGGAAGCAGACACCACAGCAGCTCTCTTGTCTTGTCGGCCGGCAGAACGGCATCGTCTGAGCTTTCACGAAAATCAAAGAGCACGGGCACTGGGCTGTCCAGCCAGGCTTTGCGGAAGCATTCCTCCGGGAACTGGACGATACGCACGCTCCTGAACTCAGTCTTCGCAAACGTTTTCGAGGCCTCCTCGAAACGCGGAAAGTCACGCTTAAGGCGCGTACCGTTCACAACCCAAACCAAGCTCTTGTAGAACGCTTCTCTCGCCCTGCGTTCGTCAGGCGCAAGGTGCGAGTGCTGAAATTCGACGACGACACCATGCTCGGTGCGAACATCCGCGATGTGCTTCTCGCCGCCCTCATCACGAGCAATGTGCTCCTGCCATTCTTTCGGGAACATATCCTTCCAGCTGCGGTGCCAGATCGTTTCCGGCTCCCACCATGCGTCGCAGCTTCGTAGGCCTTGATGAGCCCAGTGGTGGATTTTTTGCTCGCCGCATTTAGCGATCATCGCGCCGCCGCAAGACGGGCAGGCTCCTTTCAGGCCCTTGGCGGGCACAGCTCTTGGTTCGTCTCCTACAACTGCAAAGTGCATCTGTTTCTCCATGCGTGTTTCATCGAGCGCGTGATTGCGCTCGTTGTTTTTGTCGTTTGGAGTTGGCTGGCAGCTTACCTCAGCAAAATGCTGGAGCTGTTTTTCCATTATCTTCGGCGTAGACCGCCGGTTCTCTCTCGCCCTAACGGGTCGGCACCTCTTTGCGGATGCTTCTTTCAGGAAACTACGAGGATCGCCCCTCGTCAAGATTGCGATCTCGCAGTGCAATATGAGGCCGGACGCAAGACATGCTAAAGTGCGGAGATGATTAGCATTTCACAGTCTCCAAGACTGCCCGGCCACACCGACTGGCGCTTCGATGATATCGCGGCGCAGGAGCCAGAACGCGCCGAAGCACTGGAACGAAGTGGCGACTCAACGGCTCTCGTTGCGGCACTAGAGAACGCGGTGGAAGAGGCGCTGCTCGGCGGCGGCGTGCGCTATGGCTGGGAGCTATCAGATGCAAGAGAGGCCGCGCGCGCTGTGGTGCAGGTGCCCGTAACACCGCCCCTCTTCGACTGGTTCTTCAGCGGACGCAGCGGCTACAGGGCACACTACTGGGTAGGCTGCGCGGAAGGCGAGGCGTTCAACGACAAGATCGTGGACGCCCTCAAGCAAAAGCTTCTGGCGCTTGGCCCCGCCCATGTGAGTGCCACTATTTTGGGGAAGGGATTTGTAGCGTTGCGCGGTGAGATGATGCCGCTCTCAACGCTCGCCGGAACGCTTATGCCCGGACTTGCCAAGACCTGGTTGTGCGGAAGACTGATCACGCCCGAAGGCATGGTGGTCGAGAACCTGACAGGGTCCATCCCGAGGCTGAACCTGACGAACAAGAAATGGCCTGCATTCTATCAGGATGATGCATGGCTTGAGCTCAAGGGGGCCTTTGTCGGGGATGGAGAACCGTTTCAGCCCAAGTTGCCCGAGCAGCGATGCAACACGCTTTGCAAAGATGGCACGGCGTAGCTCCTCAAGTGAAAAGGCCGGGCGATGTGCCCGGCCCTTCCTTCATGCAGCCTGCTGGTCCTGCTGCTGCTCGTCATCGTCATGATCATGATCATGGTCACCATCTTCGTGGTCGTCAGCCTGCTGCTGCTGCTGCTGATCATCCTCTTGGCCATCATCGGCTTTGAAGTGCATGAGGCTCGGGACCCAACCGTCAACTTTCTCGCGGCCATCCCCAAGGGCGAACTGACGGATAACTGAGCGTATGACCTTGGCTTTGCTGTCCTTGTGAGCATCAGCGGTATCGGGCCCCGCGATGTCTTTCAGCATCGAAAGAAGTGTTGCTTTCGACGTGATCAGATCGAGGAACGCATCGTCGGCAGACCAGCGCTCCGACATGTTGATGTTCATCATCACGCCAAGCACATCGACCAGTGCTGTTCCGGCTTCCAGCGTCTCCGCCATAGCGACCGCCATCAGTTTCAGGACATCGCTGTCAGGCATTTCGCAGAGCTTGGCAAATATCTCATCGACCGATTTGCCCTGCCACGACTGATCCACCACATGCTCGGGACGCTCTTCCTCATCGATGCCGAGAAGGTCCATCGCTTCGGCCTTTGATGTTTCGAAAGCTTTGCGCGACGAAGATTTTTCAACGCTGGCCTTTGTCTCGGGTTTGTCGGCGCGTCCACTTTCAGTGCGAATGCTCCAGAGATGTGAGCGACCGATCATATGCGCTACGCTCAAGCGCAGCGAGATACCCGTGTGGCTGACAAGCGCATCCTGCACGGCGGCATGCTTATGAAGGTTGCAGTAGTTGCTGGCCGCCTTGGTGAACTCCGCTTTCAGCTTCGGCGCAGATGCGGCCTCTTGGCTGGCCTTCTCCGAGGCTTCCTTTGCGCGAAGCTCTTTTTCTGGAAGATAGCCTTCATGGAATTCGACTTCGCCTGAATGGGTCACCGCGACATAGACGCGGCCTCCCTTCTTCTTCGAAGCCTTGCGATACTCGTATTCCGGCCAGTGGTTGGCCGGATCGAGCACGACGACATCTGACCATCCAGCCGCGATGTAGGCCTCCGACTTTGCCGCAATTTCCGCGTTCTGGAGTGACCAGAAAGCAGTAGCGTCAGCAAAATAGCTGTCCTCGCCGAAAAGGTCGGTGACGATCACGCCCTTATAGTCCGCCACATCGAAGAGTGCGGCTGAGGTGCTGATCTGCGCACCGCCGAGCAGCCACAGACGAAGCTGACGCCCGATGGGAGCATGATCAGCCGGATCGCGGAAGCGCTTGAGCCATGCCTTCTGCTGACCCTTGGTCGCCAGGGTCAAAGCCCGCATCGTATCCGATGTCACCGCCTCGTCCTCGTAGAGCCCCAGAATACGGTGGTCGAGATTGGCGATGGCAAGACGCTGTTTGACCAGCCTCTCCGTCACCCCGAAATGCGCGGCGATATCTTCGACTGTCCGCTCTTTCGCCCGAAGTGCCGCGAACGCCGCATACTGGTCGAGCTCTGTCATGGGGAGACGCTGAATGTTTTCCGCAAGGGAAGCTTCGATGGCAAGTGCATCGTCGCCATCTTCTAGGATCGCGCAAGGGACTGGTTCCGCCTCGCCTTCTTCGGCAAGCTTTTTAAGCGCGGCCAGTCTGCGCTGACCCGCGATGACTTCGAAGCCGTTATGCGCCTGCCGTACCAGTAACGGCTGGATAACGCCAAGGGCGCGGATTGAGGCGATGAGATCGTCGAGATTGCCCAGCCCCGACTTTCTGACATTGAGGTCTGATGGCTTCAGATCGGTGAGGGCGATGTGTGTGAGTTTCATTTTGGTGGCCTTTCGTTTGGGTTGAACATGCGAAGCCCTTTTGCCGCGCATGAACCCTTGGCCAGCGCCGAGCGTCCTTCTTGAGCCGCGCTTCTATCGAGCGCGGCAGGACGGTTGGGCCGTAAGGAAAAGGCTCCAAAGACCGACTGCTGAAAGCAGCTTCGGGTCCGGACAACACGGGAGGCCGCCCTTCGCGGCCGAATGGAGCGGGCGGGCTGGACCTCGGGCTATTGGTCTAAGCCTTTGACGTCGGCATAAGCTGGACGAATGGGGTTCCAGCGCGGGGGCATCCCCCGTGCTGATCTACGTGGACTTGCGGGGCCTTGCCCCGCCCCGCTCGTCTTTTTCGCCCGCGATCGTTACCCG
The DNA here is from genome assembly GCF_048262375.1 of Roseovarius sp. GTDB lineage: Bacteria > Pseudomonadota > Alphaproteobacteria > Rhodobacterales > Rhodobacteraceae > Roseovarius. Next base: position 37,962 of record NZ_JBLXFE010000020.1, on the reverse strand, counting down.
TATGGGCCGAGACCCCGGCTCGGTGGAGCTTGGCGAGGAATGAGCCTAGCGAAATAGTGCGCGATCAGGCTTACCCGAGCTATTTTGTATGCCGATCGATGGGGAGATGTTCTTGTTATCTATTGTTTTCTACGTCGTGAAAACAGTAGCCTAGTCGGATGAGATATACAGGCGATCAATTTCAACTCAGTGCTTCCGATCTAGTTGGACACTTGAACTGCGAGCATCTGACGGCGCTCGACATGGCAGTGGCTAACGGCGGCCTTGCCAAGCCTGCTCATTGGGACCCCCTCCTGGAAATTCTGCAAGAGCGCGGACTTCGGCACGAGCGCGCTTATCTCGAACACCTCCAGAGCCTCGGGCTCAATCCGGTGACAATCGATGGCGTCGACATCACCGACGCAAGCGTAGAGCAGACGCTGAATGCGATGCGCGCCGGTGAGGCTGTGATCGTTCAGGCTGCCCTTCGTTCTGGGCGATGGTCGGGCCGCGCGGATATCCTTCGGCGGGTCGAACGTCCGAGCGACCTTGGGGCGTGGTCCTATGAGGTGATCGATACCAAGCTGGCACGAGAAACCAAGGGGGGCACCGTACTGCAGCTATGCCTCTATTCGGAACTGCTGCGCCTGGCTCAGGGCGCCGCCCCTGAACATGCGTATGTGGTTGTGCCATGGACCGACTTCACACCGCAGTCCTATCGCATTGCCGATTATTCAGCGTTCTTCCGGAAGGCGAGGAGCAGTGCTGAAACAGCGACGCTGGGCGCGGAGCTGAAGACCTACCCGGAGCCGAACGAACACTGCGATATCTGCCGGTGGCGCGAAACCTGCGAGAAGCGGCTTCGCGATGACGACCACCTCACTTTTGTGGCAGGCATATCGCGCAACCAGATCACTGAACTGGTCGAGAACGGGGTAAGCCGCCTCGCGCAGCTGGCCGAGTTGCCGAGCCCCATGCCGTGGAAACCGAAGCGCGGAGCGGTTCAGTCTTACGAGAAGACAAGGAGCCAGGCATCTATCCAGTTGCAGTCACGGACATCCGGCGAGCTTCTGCATGAGCTTCTCCCGATCGAGCCCCGCTACGGGCTCTGCTTGCTGCCTGAGCCGAGCGAAGGCGATATCTTCTTTGATCTTGAAGGCGACCCGTTCGTCGGAGAGCACGGACTGGAGTACCTATTCGGCTACCAGTATCGCGGCGCTGACGGGACTTCAGCGTACACGGCAGATTGGTGCTTCACGCGGGAGGAAGAAAAAACTGCCTTCGAGACATTCGTGGACTTCGTCACGGCGCGGCTAGAGACCTATCCCGACCTGCATATCTATCACTATGCGCCTTATGAGCCCGCAGCGCTGAAGCGCCTGATGGGCCGATACGCATCCCGTGAGGGGGAGATCGACAATCTCTTGCGAGGGCACCGCTTCGTCGATCTTTACAGCGTGGTTCGCGGCGGCATTCGCGCAAGCGTCGAAAGCTACTCAATCAAGCGCCTAGAAGCGTTCTACGGATATGAGCGGCGAGTCCCCCTGACTGAAGCGAATGTCGCCCTCTCAGCACTTCAGGCAGGTCTAGAGCTAGATGACACGGCATCGATATCCGATGCGGAGAGGATCGCCGTAGAAGGATACAATCAGGACGATTGCGCATCGACTCAAGCTCTGCGTGACTGGCTTGAGATATTGCGCGGGCAACTCGTTGCCAGCGGCACACCCGTGCCCCGCCCAGCTCCGGGCGACGATGCACCCAGTGAAGAGCTGTCAGAACGCATCCAACGGGTGAACGATCTCGTCGCCCGCCTGTCGGATGGCATCCCGGTAGACCCCCGCGAGCGTTCGGATGAACAGCAGGCCCAATGGATCTTGGCAAACATCCTCGACTGGAACCGACGCGAGGAAAAAGCGGAGTATTGGGAAAAATTCAGGCTCGAAGCGCTCAACGCTGATCAGCTTCTGGATGAGCGCGCGGCTGTGTCCGGCCTCGTCTTTCTTAAGGAGGTTCCTGCAGAGGGCCGCCTCCCGGTCCATCGCTATCTGTTTCCTCAGCAAGACACCGACCTCCGTCCCGAGAAGAAATTGCGCAGCGTCGGCGGCGAAACTTTTGGCGAGGTCGCGGCAATTTCAAGCAAAGACAGAACGATCGACATCAAGAAGATGGGAAAGACCGCCGGGACACACCCGAGCGCTGTCTACACCCACGAGATCGTTCCCGGCAAAGAGCAGGCCGATTCCCTGCTGCGTATCGGCGAATTTGTCGCCGAGCACGGCCTTGCCGGCGAGGGACCATACATTGCCGCAAGAGATCTTGTGCGTCGCCTTCCGCCGTCCCTTGGCGGCGCGGAAATAATCGCCGAAGGGGAAAACACACTTGATGCGGCGCTTCGGCTCGCGGGCGTCTTTGAAAAGGGCGTGCTTCCCATTCAGGGCCCGCCCGGAACAGGGAAGTCGCACACCGGCGCGCGAATGATTTGCAGATTTGTTCAGCTCGGCCTCAAGGTCGGCATCACTGCCAACAGCCACAAGGTAATCAGGAACCTGCTGGATAAGGTCCTTGAGGCTGCCGCAGAAATGAAAGTGGATTTGAACTGCATCCAGAAGGCGAAGGAAAAAGAGGACGATCAGGACCGGCTTGTCTTTGCGAAGAACAACGAGGAGCTTCTTGGCGCATTGGCATCGGGCCATTGCCAGGTAGCAGGTGCAACCGGGTTTCTCTGGTCGCGTGAAGATGCGTTCGAGACAGTCGATGTACTCGTCGTTGACGAAGCCGCCCAAGTTTCGCTTGCCAATGTCCTGGCCGTCTCACACGCCGCGGAGCGTCTCATCCTGCTTGGCGATCCGCAGCAGCTTGATGAACCCAGCCAGGGAACCCACCCAGAAGGAACAGGAGTGTCCTCACTTGAGCATGTTCTGAACGGACGCCAGACGATTGATCCGTCTGCAGGCCTTTTCCTTTCCGAGACATGGCGGATGTGCCCCGCGATATGCGGTTTTGACTCTGAGCTATTCTACGAGGACAAGCTCCACGCGGTAGATGGATGTGAGCAGCAGCGCGTGCTGTCCGATAGCCAATGGCAGGGGGCCGGACTGCGCTATGTCAGCGTGCCCCATATGGGCAACAAGAGCTACTCCATCGAGGAAGCCGGGGTGGTGATGGAGATCGTCATGACCATTCTAGGCTCCAACGCACGCTGGATCGATCGCAAGGGCGACGAGCGGACCGTCACAATCGACGACATCCTTGTCATCACGCCTTACAACGCCCAGGTCTTCGAGATTCAGCAGCGCCTGCCACCGGGCGCGAGGGTTGGTACAGTCGATAAATTTCAGGGACAGGAAGCGCCCATCGCCATCTACTCGATGGCAACATCGAGTCATGCAGACGCTCCGCGGGGCATGGAGTTCCTCTACAGCGCGAACCGGTTCAACGTTGCGATATCAAGGGCCAAGTGCCTTGCAATATTGGTAGCATCGCCTCACGTCTTTGAGGCGGAATGCAAGACGCCAAGGCAGATGCAACTTGCCAACGCATTCTGCCGGTATCTTGAAGTCGGTGATGCCGCATGAGCCAGCGAGCCTGATCTGCTCCCGCATCACGGCCTCCTTTCTGCAAGCCACTTGGCGGCTTCGCTCGCCTTCGAGGCGGCGGTGAAGATGGCCTTCTTGTCGGATTTCAGAACGCGGAGCCAGTTGGCGATGTACTGGGCGTGGTCTACCCTCGTCTCCGGCGTGATCTTCAGATCGCTGCAGAGAAAAGCCGCACCAAGCTCGGCGACCAGCTCTTCCATCGCGTAGCTTTCGGAACCGAAGCGCCCCGATAGATCGCGCTTCAGCCGTGTCTTCGCTCCCGACCAGTGCACCAGTTCGTGGCAGAGCGTTGCGTAGAAGCTTTCACTCGCGCTGATCGTTTCGGTGCCGGTGAAACGCCGGCGTTCGGGCATGTGGATTTCATCGAGGGATGGAATAAAGCAGGCGCGCATCCCCTCCTCCCTGATCTGCGCACCCGTCGCACGGGCGAACTCTTCAGCGGCGATGATCGGATCGAATACCGGAGCTTCAGGAAGCTCAGCTTCTGCCTCAGGCACGTAGCCTTCAACCTGGGCCGCATTGAAGACGTGGCTGGCTTTGGCGATTAGCCGCTCGTTAGCGCCCTGATCATCGTCACCATCATCATGATCATGATCATCGCGATAAGTGATCTGCTTGTAGAAGACGACGAGCGAGGATTTCTCGCCGCGCTTCACCTGTGCGCCGCGCGCCTGCCACTGGCGGTAGGTGCCCCAGATATTCGAGGGGTAGTCGCTCGCCATCGCCGAAACCCAAAGCGAGAGAATGTTGACGCCGTTATAGGGATTGCCCGAAGCGATGTTGGCTGGGCGGAGGAAACTGCCGCCGTGTGATCTGGTCCAGGGGAGTTTGAAGTCTCCGGCGCTCTCGATGGCATCTACGATGCGGTTTGTGATCTCCTGGTGGATGTCGAATTTCTGCGTGGTCATGATTGTCTCCTCTTGTCTGCCAGGACCCGCGAGAAGCCGCGGCCTGATGGCATTCGAAGAGGCGGACGGACGGACGGCCTGCACCCCGAAGGGGCGTGCAAAGCGAAAGACGGCAAAGCCGTTGCGGGCAGGACGGATCTTCCGCCAGAAGGCCCATCAAAGAAGGACGAGGCCTTTCGCCGGGAACAGCATGTCAGGAGGGCGGATCGTTTCGCCCGCAGTGAACGACCCGAGCCATCAGATACTCAGGCCATACCGCGGACGCCCCCTATACGCTTAAACGTATATTGCCGGATTATACGGTATGGAGTATATTTCCGCTTAGGGAGGAAATGCCGTGGTCAGCGTTGTACGCATTCCAAGCCAGATGGGCGCCGCGATCAGGCGTCAGCGGAAACTGAAGGGTCTCTCGCAGACGCAGCTTAGTGAGAAGACGAATTTGCGCCAGGCGACGATTTCTGAGCTTGAGGGCGGCAAAGGCGGCATCCAGCTTAAGACGCTTACCGATGTGCTGGCGGCGCTCGACCTGGAGCTAGTCGTGCAGAGCCGTTCAAAGGCCGCCGTGGAGATCGAAGATCTGTTCTGAACGGCTGTTCCTAAGTCCGATCCGCTTTGCCTTGCCGCTTAGATGTCCATTTTGACTTGACATATTCTAAGGTATTCAAAGCATACTGGAACACACTTTGAGATCGTGTTATAATGTCAACCATGAGTGGACAAAAGGAAGACAAGCTAAAGAGCCTTATCGAGACCGTGCCCCCCGGCTTTCTCGTGGATTCACGCACGCTCACGAGCTGGACCATATCCCGCCAGCTCGCCTCCACCTATGTGCACTCAGGCTGGCTCGAGCGTCCAACACAGGGCCTATATCGCAGACCTTTCACACGCGGGCACAATCAGGACGCAGAGCGCGACTGGAAGATACCCGTGCTCTCGGCGCAATGGATCATGCACTACAGCTTCCACGTCGCGGGCACCACCGCGATGGAGCTACACGGCCACACTCACTATCTCCGCCTTTCCGGCCCCGGCAAACTTTATGTCCATGGTGAGATGCCGAACTGGCTTCCCAAATTGCCGCTCAGAGCAAAGCTCGTACATCGGCAAGGCTCGCTCTTTGGGGACAGCAGGCTGGGCGTCGAGCACACGGATTTCTCGCTCGAAGAAAAGAACTCTCAAGAGCTCGGCGAGAGCCCCTGGCTATGGCCGATACGCCAGTCCTCGCCGGAACGCGCGCTTCTGGAGACGATCGATGAAGTGCCTAGCCGCGAGAGCTTCCATCTTGTCGATGTCATGTTCCAGTCGATGGCAAATGTGCGCCCCAAACTGATGATGCAGTTGCTGCAAGACTGCCGCAGCGTCAAGACCAAGCGGCTCTTCTTCGCCTTTGCCGATCGTCACGCGCATGCCTGGCGCAAGTACCTCAATCACAACGATGTCGATCTCGGCAGCGGCGACCGCATGCTGGTGGAAGGCGGAAAGCTCCATCCCGCTTATCGGATAACGATGCCCGCAGAGTTCGTGGGCACGGGGGCAAACGATGGCGCGTGAAATCTATGAAGATCAGGTACGCCTGCTTGTACGCTGTCTCCCTTCCATCGCGAAGCAGGAAGTCTTCGCGCTAAAAGGCGGTACTGCAATCAACCTTTTCTACCGCGACATGCCGCGGCTCTCGGTCGATATCGACCTCACCTATCTCCCGATCCAAGATCGTACCACCTCGCTTGCGGCAATCGATGCAGGCTTGGAAGCGATCCTCGGCGATCTCACCAAGGTCATGCCGGATGCGCAGATTAAACGGATCGCCGGCGGCGGCGACAACGATACGCGCATCCTTGTTCGACAGAAGAATGTGGGCATCAAGATCGAAACCTCGCCCGTCTCGCGGGGCACAGTGCACAAGCCCATCCTGATGCCGGTCAGTGATGTGGTGACGGATCAGTACGGCTTCGCAGAGATGCAGGTCCTCGCATTCGAGGACCTCTTCGGCGGCAAGCTGCATGCAGCGACCGATCGCCAGCATCCGCGCGACCTCTTCGACGTTAAGCTGCTCTACGAAAACGAAGGGCTGACGACTGCGCTCTTCCGCACGTTCCTGATATACGTCGCCAGCTCGGGGCGGCCGACGCACGAACTGCTCCGCGCTGCGCCGCAGCCCCTCGATGAGCGTTTCGTTGCCGAGTTTGAAGGCATGACGGCAGAGGCTGTGACGGTTGAAGAACTGGGCGCGGTACGCTCGAGGCTGTTCAAGGATTTGCTCTCATCGCTCGATGATGCGGCAATGAAGTTTCTGCTGGGCCTGCACGATGGCGAGCCTGACTTTGACGCGATCGGACTACCGCAGGCGGCCGACCTTCCAGCCGTCAAATGGAAACTGCAGAACCTCGAAAAACTGAAGACAGGCAACCCCCAGAAGCATGCAGAACTGCGAAAGCTTATCGAAGACTTGGGGGTCTAGCGGGACGCGGCAGATCGCGCTGCTCCAGGTCGTCCCTTTCGCATTCCACAACGCGCATCGGTCATGAACGTCACGGCCGTACGCTATGCGCCGCACTCCCGAAGAGATTATTCCTCTTCGAACCCGACATCGCTGGGATTAATCTTCAAATCGCGAAGATTCGACTTTACGACGCCCACTACGTCGTCTGGATACCCAGCTGCTGCGGTCGCCTCGATTTCCAAAGTAATCTTGAGGAGCGACCCCTCCGGCCTTCCAAGTTCGAAGAGTATCTCCTTGGCTATGGCAGCCACCTGTAGGCCGGCGCGATCGGGATCCAGCGTTATTGAACCGTAGAACCGCTTGGGCTGCCGCGATGTTTTCTCGCCTGCGGAGGCTGGCGTGCCTCCCCCCGGCAGGTCTCTTCGTTCGTTTCGCTCAGTACTGCTGCCTGACTGATGTTCGGCAACTGCGGCTGGCAGCGCCGTTCGCCACACGAGCAGGCCCGTCGCAGTCGCATTTCCGAGGGAAGCGCTCCACTCGGTGACACCAGAATACTTGCCGGTGGCTTCGTCAAAACCCCTCGTAAACGCGATCGGCGACTCTATCTTACCAATGAGCTTTTCGATTGAAAGCGTGAGGGTTGCATCATCGCGAAGTCTGGAAAGATAGACGTAGGACGCGAACCAATCGAGTAGAGTGGAAACCGAAATATGAGGCGTATCATCTCGCCAAACCTTGCGAAGCTCAGCAAGCAAAGTGTCAGGCCCGAGTTCATCGATAATGATGCCGGAAGCTTTGAGCTTGTCGTACACCGCCTGAGGGACTGGGCGGCCGGGAGCCCGATTCACAATGGATGAGTGTTCGAGTACAAACCCCGCCGCAGCCCCTACCCCCTGCGACCCTTCCGCAGCTGCTGCAGGAACTATCACGTGGGACCATGTGCTGCGCACGCGCTGTGCCAGCCCCTCCGATGCCAATCGCATCCGGGAAGCTGCATCTTCGGCTTGTGTCTTCGTAAGGCCATCTGCCATGGCTTCGTCGCTTACGATCGAGCGCCACGCCAGGAATTTGCGCGCCACTTCCCGGCAAGCGTCTAGGCCGCTTTCGTCGGCAGCAACGAAAACAAGTGAGTTGCGAAAACGTCTTTGTCCAGCTCCACGGCGCTGAATGGTGTCGGAAGCGATTTTCTCAGCCGAACTGAGTTCGGTGCCTCGTGGCGCGTGACTGAAGGCCGGCGGCAACAGAATAAGAGCGACCGCGCGCGCGTCCTCGACGTCTACCGGGTTGTCTGGAGCTGCGTGTACTCGATGGAAGCCGCCTCTTTGCGACTGCTCCTTTCGCAGGACTGCGATTATTTCCTCATCGGCATCATCGATTGAAATGTCCTTCGCGCGCTCATCGGCAATACGATTGAGTGTCGGCTGCGTCGAGAACCAATAGCGGTCACCCTCCCGATACAGATAAGCAGAGCGCTCGGAGAGCTCCCGCAACGCATCGCCGAAGATCGAGATCTGATCACCGGGCTGCGCACAGGCAAGGCGCAAAGCTGGTCCCGTAAGCCCACCGCGGGCGGAACCCATATGTGGAGCAGTGGCCAAAAACACGGCTCGGGCGGCACGAGTGGCTGCTATGACGTCGCCAAATCGCTTGCGGCTGGCTTCCATCTTGGCCGGAAGCGCCATTGAGCCGTCGACCTCCGCCTGAAGGATTGGACCATAGGACTTGTCCAAGGGCTCCAGAATAGCTGTGCGGACTTTGTCTTCCGACAGCGGTAGCAGCGCAAGGGTGATCATCGGCGCTGTGCTTTGACCTCTCCACAACGCGTAGATGACATTCGCCATGATTTTCAGAATGCCGCGCGTGCGTTGGAACTTTTCGAGTGTCGACCAGTCCTCCGAGAACCTTTTCAGGACTTCAGGATGGATAGGATACGAGCGTACCATCTCCTCGCGATAGGCGGCGTCGCGCGTCTCCGGTGGGAAGTCTGCGGGATTGTCGCGGTACATTTTGCTGAAAGCTTGAACCGTCGCGTCGCGCGCCTTCTCACCGTCTTCGTCCAATGTCTGAAAGAGGCGTCTTCGAACGATTTCGAAAGTTTCCATTCCACTGGCTGGCGTCCAGGCAGACTGCACGCGCCCAAAGAGCTTCTCGAGCCGGCGAAGTGCATCGACGCCTCTTTGATCACCAACCTCCATGTCTGACTCTGGAAGCGATCCCACTACCATCGCACCAGGCACGGATGCCGCAGCCTCAGTCAGCGATTGAATGAATGCGTGGAAGGCCTCGTACTCCTCGCCGCGCAGCTGCTTGGCAAATGCTACGACCTCGTCCAGCAGAACGAGACAAGGAGCTGCCGCCTCCAAAATTCGTACGAGGCGTTCAGAGCCCGGATTAGTCCGGCTCCTTTCGGAGTCAGCGATGATGTCCACCGCGTCCCACCCGCCGAGACAATATGCGATGTAGCCCCAAGCGGTGCGAACCTCGCGGCCATCGCTCGCATGCATGACCTCGCTTGGTCCTTTGTGCGTCCCGACGAAGACAGCGCGCTTCACTTCCGGCAAAGTTCCAACACCTGCCGCATCGAAGATGGCAGACGTGCCGTTCAGTGTTTCCGGGGCATACTTTGCCGCCCGCGCTCCTGCCAAATGGTAGAGCGCGAGCATCGTGTGGGTTTTACCGCCGCCGAAATTTGTTTGCAGACCAATGACGGGGTCACCGCCCTTTTTTGCGAACCGCTCTACCGCGGATCGCAGGACTCTGCTCAGGCCCTCTGTCAGGTATGTAATCCGGAAGAATGCAAGCGGGTCAGTGTATTCTTCTGATCCTATCCCTTGATCTACGTGAGCCAAGTTTGCGGCGAACTCCGCGTCGGTAAAGCGAGCCTCTAGGACATCTGGGTGAGGCTGGGCTACTTCGCGCCAAGGGGTTAGCTTGTCGGACATCGGAGGCTCGTCAAGCTGTGTCTCCGCCTTGCCGATCTGCTTCTCGGCAGCAGGATTTGCCGACTTCTGACGCTCGTAGAGCTCATCAACAATCTTGACTTGAGGCTTTGCACCGACGGCATCCAGAAGTTCACGAATGGCGTCGAGGTAGCGCAGTGCTTCACGGTCCTGCATCAACCCGTCGAAATGCGAGGATGAGTTTCGGGCATCCAGTGCGAGTGATACGTAGCTGCGAGCTTTGCGCAGACGAACGTCGTGGCGGAATACGTCGCCGTAGTTATCCAGAATGGTTTTGAGCAGAGCGTACACATCGAGCTCGCCTCTGGCATCACCACCTGCAGCGCGGCTTGCGAACTGGCGCCAGTTGGCTCCATGCCGTTGCTTCATTTGATCGGCAACAAAAGGCGAGAGCCCGATCCTTAGCGCTTCAAGGGCCGCATCGACTGCCTGTTTTACCCCGTATGAATTGGTCATCGTTATTCCTCCTAAAAGTCGAGCACTGACTGAGCCGGTCCGCGCTCGCCTTCAAATTCCAAAGCTGCCTCCTCGAGATGTGGAAACTCCTCGGCCAGTAAATTGTAGACTTGGGCCTCTTGAGCCCAACCCTTCTTTTCGCAAATGTCATAGAGACGGTAAGCTAAAGCACGGGCGGCCCCTGCGTCCTCAGGGTTCATTGCAGCCACCACCCGCGCCGCGCTGGCCTCGCCGCCATCCTTGGCCTCGAGTATCCGTATCAAGTGCTGCGCACATTCCCAGTGGGTCAGGCGCTTGTCAGTCGTCGGGCTCCAGTTGCTTGGCAGTTCCGCACGTTTTAGCAAGCGGGCGACACCGCCCTTGGCATAGAACACACCTGCGGATTCGAGGTCTGCTAGGCCAAGGTCATATGCGTTTGCCATTCCGATCGCATCACCTGACTTGCCGTCGCCGGAACCAAAAGCTTGAAACCAGTCGATGCAGAACCGTGTCTCGGCATCGTAGTGGGAGTCTTCCTCTCCAAGAATGTCCTCACGCATTTCGTTGATGAGGGCGATGGCCGTTCGAACTTGCATTTCTGAGTCATCGGGCTCCAAGACTTTGCTAAAGCCGGTAAATATCCCCATGCCTGGCCCTAGCGCCGACTGAGCCATGTCAACAGGACCGACCCCAGCATCCCGGATCTTCTCTAACGCGGCGGGCATCTCCTGTTTTAGCCTAGAGACGAACTCGCGCCTTGTTGCTACCGCGGCGACAGGTGAACGCTTTCGACACACCAATACGATCGAAGATGCCAGCGCGTTCGCGGACTGGCCCACCATTCGGCTAGCATTCTCTGTGCGGATGGGCCAAGTGCCATCCACTATATAGCCAGAGTCGAAAACCGCCTGGAGGAAGGAAGCCCATCCGGCGGAAGTGATACCGACATCCGCGACCTCGGACTGTTTGAACGCGTAGTAGATCGTGACCGGTACATCGTCGGACGAGGAGGCACGGACATTTTGAAGTGCGCTAGACATTCCATTCATAAAGAACGCCTCGGCTTTCGCCGGAGACTCATGAAGGTGCCGTGTCGCAACCAACTCTTCCTTCTTCGGGGTGGAGCTAAGCCTGAAAAGGTCCGGCCACACGTCGTTCAATGATCGCCGCAACCAAACGTAAAAGAAGTCGGCCAAGACGGCGTAGCCAATGTTGTCGTAGTACGGGGGATCGGTAGAGAAAACTGCTTCAGGCAGGAATGAGTTATCCTGCGCCGCTTTGTTCGTAATCGTTCCCGAAAGCCCTTTCGTCTGCCACCGCAAAGTCGCTGCGAGAGACTTTTGCTGACCCTCAACGATGGTTAGAAAACTTCCGGACCTGTTGCCTAGAATATTGGCTTCGGCAAAGTCCCAGACCATAGCCATGCCCTGCCGAGCGAAGAGCTGTCTCGGACACTGTGCTATCGGTTCCCATCGGGCGAGGCTGTTGTTGAGATCGGCGGTCTTATCTATCGCAAATGCCAAGTAGGTTGCGATTGCGTCAGCGTAGGCGGAAGCGCCGACCCCGTTTTGCCGCAGCGGCTCTCCTAGCGGATAGTCTACAGAGCTTGCGTCGGCGATGACCTTTTTCCTGACTTCTCCCACCAAGTCCGAAAGCGTTACCAACGCAAATAACTGCCGGTCCGAAAAAAGGTGGCCCCAAGTAGAAAGCCCATAGGCCGAACAGACACCTCCGGTGATCATAGCGCGAGTTGGCGTCGACCCATTTAGGAACGTCGCCCGCGCTTCTGCTGCGACAGAAGACATAGTCGGATCCGCCGCGGCCGCGATGTGGTGTTCATTTGCGGGAAGGTAGGTTCGACCTTTCGGTCCCTCTGCCACTATCGCAACGAGGCGCATCCCGAGACGCTGGGCCTTCCCCTCAGCTTGAATATACGTCCTATCGATCGGCGTGCCCGTGAGGACACACACGAACGCTTGGCCCTTGCCAGCCTTTGTTCCCAGCTTCTTGATTTTCTGGTCATCGGCCGTGAGCGCCCCGCTCTTGATGTCGAAACGCCAACCCTCTGGAGCACTCGGATCACGGACGATCTCCGACCAAGCTTGCTTCCCCGCTTTTGCCGACAGAATGAAGGATGACATGAGAGGGACGTGAGCGCCCCTCGCTGCAGGATCGGGCGAAGCAACGGTCCGCGTCCAAATCCATGCGATTACCGTGGCCTCTTCACCGCCTGCCAACGGCACCTTTGGATACAGATGACCGATGCGGCGCTCGGCCTCGTCGCGCATCCATAATCCGTAGTAGCGCAAATCTGCGGCAAGCCCTTCCGCGCCTTTCCAGGCCCTATGGAGGTCCCTCACCGGATTTATCGGCGCTTCCCCGGAAAACTTCGGCGGTATCTCAACCAATGCTTTCGAGATGAGAACTGGAACAGGATTCAAATCCGATCCGAAGGCTCTCAATCCCAACCGTTGGGCTTCGAGCGGGATCGAACCCCCGCCACAAAACGGATCGTAGATCGGAGGCGCGTATTCTTGCAGGAACGCCAGGACCCCGTCAGGGTCTGATTTGGCAGGAGGTTCCCTCTCCAGACCCCAAGCGACAGACCTGGCGATTTCCCAACGGGCAGCATTTATTACGTGGGGGTTGCTGGATACCTCCCATGGCACCATTGTCTCGATAACCTTGTGAAGGCGCTCGCGCTCTTTCCTCTGATCTTCGGAAGTGGGAAACCTGTCGGGCCAGGATGATGGATCATCTACCAACTGCGCGAAGATCACGGCACGACAAGCCGCTAACGGCCGCCTCGCCCACCACAGGTGCATTGAAGAGGGGTGCCCGTGACGGACGGACTTCTCTTCGCCGCAGGCCTTATTGATGGCCTCAAGCGGGAGGGAAACTTCGATGAGTTTCTTCTTAGTTGGGTTGGTCATGCTCATAAACAATTCTATAGGTTGCAGGGTAGAGTTTGATATTGCCTCGATCTTTTAGGCTCCGAAGGTGACCTCCCGTGACCTCCAACACCGCCCCATCTTGGTCCGATAGGATGAGCGCGTAGGTGTCGGGATGGTGATCAATTAGGCCCCATATGTCGGCCTCGAGCTGAAGCGGATCACGCTCCAGGCAATGATCTTTTGGCCAATAGTATCGGATCACTTCCCCGCTTGGATTGTGGCTGGCCCAGGGGAACCGTGAATCGCGTTCTCGCGCGATCCAGCTTCCGTCAGAGTGAAAATAGCGGTCGTCGTCGTCCTTCTTGTAGCCGCGCGACTTCGCGAAGCGCTCCATTATCTCTGGGCGTTTCGGCGTAGGCGGCGCGGGTTGTCGAGATGGGGGCTTCGGTTCCGCAGGCGCCGGCTGCTGCTCCGAATCGTGTTCTTCGGCATCCTCGATATCGTCCTCATGCGCAGATGCGCCTTGGGGCTCTGTTCCCTTGGGGTCAGGCGAAGGATCGGCTGCAAGCTGGTCTTGCGAAGTCGCTTCCTCGGTGCCCAAGTCAGCTTGGGCCAACTCCGCCAATGTGAAATTTTCTTCGAGGTAGTCCCGCACCGCTTCTGGTGAACGATCGAAGCCATAGTCGAGCGCGGCCTTAACATCCGGTCGGGCGAATTGACGCCCGATCTCCTCAGGAACGCGCTTGGCTAGTTTTCCATTTGGAAGATCATCAGCGTAGAGGACGCGATCCACCCAAAGCACATCGGATCGGCGTGGGAGACCGGCCGGCACGCCGCCCAAATAGGGAATAACTTCCAGCTGTGGTGAAACCTGCCACCGGGTCTCGGCAAGCCGAGCAGCAATCGCGCGCACCCGATTTGTTTCGTCATCTGACTCAAGCTCGGCACGGGAAAGGTCCACGCCTAGCGCAGTCAGCCAATCCTTCTTCATGAGCTTTCCATCGTTCGGAGCTTGATGGAACCGCTCCGAAACATGGGCAGCCAAAGCCGGTATCTCCGAGAATGGCGTGTCGCCGGTGGTCACCATAGACAGCTTTGTCATGTCCGCAGTTTGCTGCTTCACCCATAGATGGAGGTGTGACCATGCAATGAGCGATTGCATGCTCAGTGCGTACTCAAGTGACGAGGTTGGTACCCATTCGCCAGCCAGATTTAGCCAATGACCGCATTCGTTCCAGATGTGCTGCGGATAGCGCGGCAACAAGGCGCGGACGCGCCGGAGGTCCTCAGACGCGAGCTGGCCGGGTGATAGCTTCTTAAGCCAGATCATGGCGAGCTCTGCGGTAGGACGCTGCTGGACTCCCACCCGCGTCCAAAGTGACAAGTCGGCGACTGAGGCTCTCACTACGGCGGCGCCTGGAACATCGTCCTCATCCGATTGAATGAAAGCGCTGCCCGCAGAGGACCACGTTCCATCCTCTGTCAAGATCAGACGTTCAGATTGGAATGCGTCCTTTATGAGTTGAAGATTGGCAGTTGAGGCAGTCTCCGCCATCTGATCTATGCGGCGATAGCACCGCTCCACTTCGGTGATGGGCGGCCTGTCCACCTTTGCGAACACGCGAAGCCGCGCAAGAAGGCTCGCTGGTCCAAGAGGCGTGCTGCGGACACCGAGAAGATCGAGAAGTGGCTGCATTGGTTCTCGGTCGAGCAGCCCGTAGATGAACGGCTCGATATCGATGAGACTCTCGGTCTCATGCGTGCGGCGCATAAGGTCACTGGGTTTGTGCGGAATTTGATGCGTGTCGGGTAGGCAGGCGAGCCCCCGAAGCCGCAGTACCCATGTGGGCAGGAGCTGATTAGGAACGATCGAGGCGCCTCTACCTGTCGTGGCTATTTGCTTGATGCGGGCCGATCTTGCTCCCGACCAATAGCTCTCGCCTTGAGACAGTAACTTCTCGGCAACTCGTACCCAAACCTTGGGATCGCTCGCGGCCTGCCCTTCCCAATGTGTCCAGTACACCGCGGGAAAATCCCAGTCCTCTATGGCAAAACTGCTTGTTACATAGGGATAGCTTATCGGTGCCGCGAAGCCGCGCTTTTGCGCCTCGCGTTCGATGTTTTTCCGGCCGTAGATGGATTGGCGAACCGCCTCCAGTGGAACGAACGTCAGGAGAGTGGAACTTCCCTGCGAAACCCACCTCGACCAATCTTCTCTAGAGCATGATGTGAACGACGCGGTGTAGTCTTGGTGAAGGAGAGAACTCTCCCACAAATCGTCAGGGATCAGATCCTGAAGCCATCCATCCTCGTCGACAAATATCTGTGACGACGCTTCGCGTAGCGTTCGATCGCGTGTGGCAAAATGAAACTCGTCGTCGACTGCCGCACCAAGCTTGGCTGCAATGTGAGCCAACCTTACACAGTCCGTAAGCTCGACCTGATCCAAGGCAAAAAACGACGCGGCAACGCGGCTGACAACAGCATCAGCATTGCTGGTTGCATCGAGACCTGTCTCTTCAAGCACGGCATAGGCCGCATTAACGACCTCTTGGAGAGCTTCGTCATCCCCGTCGTTGGCTAGACGGCGCTGGTCAGCAAGAAATCGAGTCCAGTTCTGGTTTAGTGCCGTAAGGTGCCCGGAAAGGAACTGCCAGTCGCCATCAGACTGGAGGAGCTTCTTTTCGCCCAGTCTGACGACCTCCGCACCGGCACAGAGGACATCCTGGCCCTGGACAGGCACGATGCGCAGGTCCTCAGCTCCGGTGAAATAGTAGCTAGTCACTTCGGGGGCGATATAGCCCCACAGCATCATCAGTTGGCGCCACGAAGCGGGCTTGGGGAGATGCCGTTGCTTCAAGATCTTGAGGATCGCCGATTTGTCGATCTCGCGAACAAGGTTCCAGCGCTTGAGCTTAGTGCGATCATCAAGCGAGACATGCGGTGAGAGCGTGAGGCGATGATCGTCGTCTAAGAACTCCGCCGCCTGCGACGCCGACCAAACGTCTATGATGGTTTGAGGAACGATGACGGCTTCATCTGCGAGAACCACGCCTCCCTCCTCCGTGAGGAGGATGGCCTCATCATCGATTGAATCAGAAAAAGTCTCTTCGACAATTGTGCCGCAAACGCCCGAAAGAGAGCTGTCCTCCCGGTCGACGTCTGGCATGAGACGGTAGGCCCCGCTGCGCTCGGCCGGTGTGATAGCGCCTTGTGCAAGCCACGCGAGCATCGTTGAGGCTGCGAGCCTTCCCGCACGCTCCAGGAGCCATCGGTTCGTATGCGAGATCGCTGGATCCTTGATGTCATTTCGATCCGGCTTAGCAATGAACGGGGCATTGCAAGCAAAGGGGAGTTGGGTCTTCACACCCGTTGGCAAGACTACAAAGAGCCTGCCTTCGACACCGAGCACCAGCTCAATTTTGCTTGCCGGGAATTCGGCCTGCTCATCCGATGAAAGCGTACGCTCTTCACGAATTTCGGCCAGAGCTTCTTCAGGGAAAGGCTCAGCTTCAGACCGGACCACCAGGACGGCGTTGTCCTCGTCGCCGTACATGGCCATCCACTCAGAGTTTGGCACGGGGCCCGGGCCTAGACTTCCCCAGTGGATCGTCCGATCGCCAATTGTGATGCGCCTTAGGTTCTTGAAGAACAGCAGTGAGATCGGGCTATCGATCCACTCAGCAAGATTGCCTTCAATCTCGCGCTGTCTGTGGACGTCGCTTATTGAGACCCGGACGCTTGTCTTCCCTTCGTTATCGGCAGCTTCCGGGATCCAGTGCGGTTCTGTGAACCTCTTGCGGGAGAACCGAACGGACAAGGTGGGTGACGACAGAAAGACGTCATCACCGAGGCTGAAGGTGCTCTTAAACCCAATGCCGCGAAACCCGATGGTGTGCAGTGAGCGCTTGCTGGAGTAGCCAAACCGGCAAAGGGAGCCGAAGTGCTCCTCGGTAAAGTCACCACCGTCATGCTCAAAAACGAACACACCATCTTGAATCCGAACGGAGGCCCCTTTGGCCTGCGCGTCGTCAGCGTTCTGTAGGAGTTCAGACAGGACATGCCGCGGACTTTGAACCTGGCGGAACAGCTGATGCCATGGGCCGGCGAGTTCGGGATCTTCCTCAAGCTGGTTCCAGCGTTTTGACGCTTTGGCTTGAACGCTATCGAAGTACAGAGGTCGAGCGGCTAGCACGGGGGACCTCCGGCGTTCAGAATCTTACCCAAATGTATGACGCGAGAGACTTCGGCAAACCCCGGCTCCGGTCCGAATAGATGAATAGGCTTCCGCACGTAGACTGGCTCACGTGCAAAGCCAGATTCAACCTGAACGACTGCCAGCACATATGAGTCCTCGGCGTTGTAGGCTGTCAGCATTTCGTTGCGGGTAATTGTGATCGTGTCCGCAGCGTCATGTCGCCCCTTCACTTCGATAAAGTGAAGTTTGCCATCGCCTACCTCACGGCTCTCGATGTCGTAGCCGCGGTTCTCTGAACAGACATCTCTCGGTTCGCGCCCCAAGGCGCGCTCGCTGGCCATCACGGCGTCCATCGCGAGCCGTTCTATCCGCTCCCGTCCTTCCGCCAAACCGTCATTCGCGCCACCAGCAGTTGAGAACTGCTGTAGCCAGCCTATTGGCACTACAAGGGCAGCCCCTTGGATTTCTGGCGGCAATGGCGAGATCGACCGCTCTCTCGCAAGCTCCGCAAGACGCTTCTCGAGCCGATCGGTCAGCAAGTCCACGTGCCTGCGAGCGTTCTGAGAGTTGAGCCGTTGTTGCTTCCCTGCTTGTTCCTCACGCTCAAGTTCCAGGGCGCGATGTTGCCAATGAAGAATTTCCCGGCGTAGGCGTTCTTTCACAGCAGCCTCGATTTTCTCGACCTCATTCAGGCGGCGAGATCGAACCTCTTCAAGGTGACGCGGCACTAACTCGGCAATCGCGTATCCACGCGCCACGTCCTCGATCGTCGCACTTGCGGTCGCTCCAGATGCCGGCACGGAAGCTGTTGCGCTCGGATTGAGTAGCCGCTCTGTAACCAAGTGGAATTCGTCCGCTGTGGCCGGGCGAAAATCCAGGTATGGGGCAGCGCCGCCATCCTGAACGTTGAAGGAGTCATCGATAAAGACGAACTGCAGTTTCTGGGATATCAACCGCGCGCGACCGTTAGGACCCGCACGGCCATCCTTAATCGAGTGTTCCAGATAAACGAGCGTCCTGCATCGAGTGCCCTGGTCGCTTTCGTCTATCAGAACCGCACCCTGAGTTAGCAGCGCCCGGTAGCGTTCAAGCGTAAGGTCCAGTACGGAATCCAGAAGCGGATGCCCCGGAGAAACGAGGGCCGCCTGATGTTTTCCCGCTATGTTGTCTTTGTCGAAACAAATGCGCTCGTATCGCGGAAGTACCGGATCGCCTCGGCCGATCTGTCGATCTCGATCTCTCAGTATCGCGGGAACACGGCTGACCTCGTAGCGCCCTGTCTCTCGCGCCCTCATCACTCCGCCGGAAAGGCCGAACGCCTCTTCAAAGAAAGAGTGAATGTATCTTGGCTGAAGCCTGCGAGCCTCGGCCCTTTCCATATCTTCTTTCAGCGCTGTAATGGTCGCAGCGTCTAGTCCCTCTTTTGTCAGTTTGTTTCGGGCAACAAGCTCCTCGATGCGTTTGCGATCGACTGCTCCATCGATAGCCTCGAACAACCGCGCCTTAACGTCTGGCCGCTCGCCGTACCGGATCGCCTCCATGAACATTTCCCGGAGGGCGCGCCCTTCAAAGAGCTCGCCGAGAACGTCATAGACTTTCCCACCCAGTGTCTCTCTCGCCGTTTCCAGCTTCTCTAGGAGGCGCGCGTAAACTTGGCCTTCTCGGGTCTCTCCGGCTATCAAGTTCCAGAGGTGGCAGACCTCAGATTGTCCGATGCGGTGGATACGGCCGAACCTCTGCTCTAGACGGTTTGGATTCCAGGGAAGGTCATAGTTGACCATCAGGTGAGCCCCGCGCTGGAGGTTTACACCTTCGCCCGCTGCGTCATTCGCCACCAAGAAACGAACGTTTGGATCATCGTTAAAGGAAGCGATTGCAGCTCGGCGTCGATCACGAGGCACACCGCCGTGGATAACTACGACGCTGTCTTCTTCCCCCGTCCGTGCGCGAATCCGAGAGCTGAGATACTCAAGGGTGTCACGCGACTCCGTGAAGATAACCAGCTTGCGTCTAACATCGTTTGTGGGATCGTATACCAGCGGATGGTCAAGGATTTGGTCCAGCTCGCGCCACTTGCTATCCTCTCCGGACCTTCGCAAAGTTCGCGCAAGCACCTCGAGTTCCTTCAGCGCGAGGATCTCCGCTTCGAGCTCGGCGATTGTCCGAGCGGCCGTTGCCTGATCGACAACCTGATCCTCGAGGCTTTCAATCTCCTCCTCTGGCGCCTCTTCGAGGTCATCTTCGTTCCAGGCAGGCAGTGGCGAGGAGGTCAGGGAAACGTCACGACCTTTCTTTAGCAGTTGTTCTTCTTCAAGGCGGGCCTCCAGGCGAGCCAACCTGCGACGCAAAGACTCGTGAATAGCCGCAGGTGATGAGGCCAGTCGCCTTTGAAGAATTTGAAGCGCGAACCCCACGGTGTTTCGCCGCTTTTCACCGCCTTCTTGAATTTGATCCGCGCGGTTCATCTCCTCGCGCACGTATCGGGTAACCCCCTCGTATAACACAGCCTCCTTCTCGGAGAGCTGATACGAGACCGTGTATGCTCGTCTTTCCGGAAACAAAGGCGTGCCGTCAAATCTACGAAGCTCTTCCTTCGTCAGGCGGCGCATCATGTCAGAAACGTCGACTTTGCGAGCGCCCTCACGATATTTGCCTTGAAAACGATCGGCATCCAACAGACCCATAAAGAGCTGAAAGTCGGCCTCTTTGCCGTTGTGAGGCGTGGCGGACATCAGCAGGAAATGCCGAGCCATCTCGCCGAGCAGCTCGCCCAGCTGATATCGCTTTGTGTACTTTGCCTCGTTCCCGAAGAAGCTGGCGGACATCCGGTGCGCCTCGTCGCAAATGATCAGATCCCACATCGGAGCGCTCTTAAGCTTCGTCTGCAGATCCTCCGATCGTGCAAGCATGTCGAGCCTTGCGATGAGACGCTGTTTCTCACCGAAGAGGTTGCCTGTGGCGGCCGCCTCAATCTGATCGCGCGTTAGGATGTCAAAGTTCATCTCAAATTTGTCGCGCAACTCGTCCTGCCATTGCTCAACGAGACTGCCCGGAGCAACGATCAGGCAACGCTCCAGATCACCTCGGATCAGTAGCTCCTTTATGAGAAGGCCTGCCATGATCGTCTTTCCGGCACCAGGATCGTCCGCGAGGAGATAGCGAAGCGGCTGACGGGGAAGCATTTCTCCGTAGACCGCCGTAAGCTGGTGAGGGAGCGCGTCGATCTGTGATGACCGCACAGCAAGAAACGGATCGAAGAGGTGAGCGAGACGAATGCGGAGCGCCTCCGAAACAAGGCGCATGAGGTGGCCGTCACCATCGAACGCGAACCTGCGCGTGGATGCTTCGGCTTCAAGAATAGCCTCTGACGATCGGAATATGATCGTCTGTTCAACCGCTCCGCCAGCCGACTTGTAGGTCACTTCGACGGCGTCTGGACCGTATGAGCGGCCGGCGATGATCTCGACAGTCTCGCCAGGAACGATGCCCTTAATGCGAACACCGGAAATGATCTCTTCTAAACGCATCATGGTATAATGACCTTGTCCCCTATCTTGGGCTCCGGAGAACCCGTTTGCGTCGACCTGAACTAGGCAGTTCCGCACAGAAAATTCTTAGCAGAGCGGTTCATGCCGGTGCTGCAAATTTCCGACCGCCGCCTGCGCCATAATCCGCTATCGGGCCACCGCGCCGATATACGCCAGCTGTTCAACGAAACCTGCCCAATATGATGAGTAGATTTATGTATCCAGATGCGATGCATCTTTCTACACGAAGGGGATACTCTAGACAATTCGAGTGTTTCGTTGGGAGCCCCCCTACGTATAGTTTTGAAATATGTAAAATCGGAATTCCTTTTGTTTGTCCTCCCAAGGATATCTGTCTGGCCACTATTAGCCCAGGGGATGCAACGGGGGTGCGCAGCGACCCCCTTGCCGGGTCACAATGAGCCGAAAAATCTTGGCGCTGTATGACAGCGCACATCTTGCGGAACGCACCCTTTTCTGACTTTCCCTAATCTGACCTTCAGGCGCTTCGCTTCTGAGCCCTCAATGCCTCTGGACGCACCAATCTGCCGATCACAGACTTGTCCTTCAACGAGAACACCACAGCCACATAGCTGGTCAGAATTCCCATAAAGGTTTTGACCTCGCAGCGGCACGCTAGCGAGTTGCCGTCGGGCGAAAGAACCGCAGCATGAACCTTCAACTTCCCATTGCCCACAAGTGCCTCCACTCTCGCCAGAACCTCTCCCCAGTGTTCCTGTCCGTTCTGGGAATGCAGCACGTTATCCAGAAGCTGCACGATTGGGATAAGTGCGCCGTTGCCTCGGTCGGTGAGGAATTCTTTCCGAACCGACAGGCCCGTCGCGATGCAGATTCCCATATCGTCTGGATGAGACCGCCCACCACTCCAGGCACAGATTTCAGCTTCATCGGGCAGGCAGAAATTGTCATTGCCTGCAGCCGTGACGGCGACGGACTTCAAGAAGCGCCGATCCGAGATCGAACTTGTGACCAGGTACTCTTTGAGAGCCAGCTGGTGCGTGACACTGCACCGGTGAACTTCAGCGGGTAGAGCGCGCTTCTGACTGACCGAGCATTGGACGAGAACTCCCGGCCTGACCCACTGCCCCGTTACGGCGCACTGCTCAGCTTCGCGCTTGGCAATCTGCTGGCGCGTCTCGTGGCATGTCACGAATTCGGAATGATGGCCTGTTTTGTTGGACAGCTCCGAACGCGACGACTGATCGGAGCGATAAAGCTTTTCGGAAATCTCGCTTCTCGCCAGTTCGGTCGTAAGTGCCGTATCGCCCGTGAAAGAGCATGTTCCAAAATAGGATGGCTCACCGCGTGCGCCGCTGACGGCAGAGGTTTTCAGCATGGAAGCTAAGACCTGCGCCCCTGTGATGGATGACGTTTCGACTTCATCTTTAAGGAGCTGTTTGCCGGTCAACTCGCAGCGCACCGCAAACTGAGGCTGAGCGAAGCGACCTGAGCTTTCGGATTTCACGAGAAGGTGCTTGAGCACTTCCGCGCCGGTGAAGCTGCACACCGCTAGGCAATCTGCAGGCACCGACCGTCCTGAACTCGTGCAGAGGCGAAGCTCGGGGCCTCGTAGAAGGCGGCCGCTGTCCGGGTCGATCGAAAGCTGGTCCGAATACTCGTGCTTCTCATCGATCGTGTAGGAGACGCTGACATCGGCGCGGCGGCCAACAAGACCCTCGACACCGACCAGGCTGATATCGAGGCGCGGCGTGAAGTCTTCCCGAAGCTTGTGGCGTTTGCGTTCGTCGTCGCCAGCGGAACGCTCCTCGAGAGCGCGGCGCTCAAGATAGAATCTGCGGAATTCGGCGATGGCGGGATCACGTTCCGCGGCGGTTTGGATCGCGCCCGTATCAATGCCGATCGAAGTCATGTCCTCGATCAAAGGGGCCATAGCGGACAGCACACCTCGTGTTCCGCTGACTCGGTGATCAATAGGATCGCAATTCACCTGTACAATTCGCTCATACGCGTCGTGCTGCACCGAGGCCCGCACACGAGCAAGCGCTGTGCCGCCAAATTGACGCTCGGCAGAGGAGATTGTTAGCTGCTTCGGCCACGCACTAAATTGCTCCAGCCACGCAGCCACCACATTGCGCACAGCGACCTCGGGCTCGGCCGAGCGGTCGGACACCCTGTGTACGCCTGACGCGACAACGCGAGAAACCAGACGGGCAAAGGCGGCCGAGCCGGGCGAGTAAAGTACGGCGCGATCGGTGACTTCGCTCTGATCAAAAACGATCGGGTAGCGAATACCATCTTGCTCGACGATTATGCGCCCGTCGTCCTTTTCGAGGATGGTTGCGCCAAGATAGCGGAGCGCGGCAAATACGAACTCTCTCGCATCCATCGAGCGTTCGAGGGGCGGCAATTTGGGGGCTCTTGGGCCGGTCTCCGCCGAGCCGTCCATGTTGCCAATGAGCGCATCTATGTTCTCGCGCTCCTTGGCGAGCGATGCCTTCGCCTCGTCGATGCTATCGGCTTTCAGTTTCGCGGCGCGCTCGACATCAGCTCCAGCAAGAGCAGCTACCACCAATTCCCTCAGCGTCTCCTCGAAGCCGCCGCCATCTTCATCCTGATCGACGCCGGAGGCTTCGAGCAGTGACTCGATATCGCCGATGGCGTGCGAGGCCATCTGCAGTTTTTCCATCAGGCGGCCTACGATGTATTCCTCGAACGTGCCCTTCAGCGTCATGTTGAAGATGCTGACATTGGCATGCGTCGAGGCGAGACGCTGGATTCTGCCGATACGTTGTTCGACGATCATCGGGTTCCACGGCAGGTCGTAGTTGACCAGGACGTTGGCAATCTGAAGGTTCACACCTTCCGAGCCGGCCTCTGTCGAGACGATGACGTTGTAGCGTGGCGGCGTCGCCCAGAAGCCTTTGATGGTCTCCGAATTACGGCCGCTCGTGCTGCCGTTGATCAGGCCAACCTTTAGTCCATGCTCGGACAAGAAGGCTTCGATCGTGGTCTGTGTTTCGCGCCGCGTCGTGAAGATGACGAGGCGCCATTTTTTGGGATCTTCGGCCTTCAGGCGCTCAATGAGCGCCCCGAGCCCTTTGAGCTTCGCTGCCGTCGGCATTGTTGTCACAATGCTTTTGACGGTGGCAACAAGCTCTCTTGGTACGGTTCCCTTCTGGCCCATATTTTCGAGCTGCGCGAGCAACGCTTCCGGACTGCTCGCAAGGGCCTGAAGAATAGAAATCTGGACGAGGATGCCGAGCGATTGAATTGGCTTGGCAATGGCTGCGATCAATGCGAGCTCGCCTTGCGACGGCGCGATCCTTTCCATCCGCACGATGCGGTCTGGAAAGTAGAGCTTCGCATCGCCACGACGTACGCGTGACATGTAGCCGTAGACGATCGACTGGAAGGCGTCCTTGGATTCCGGCTTCAGCTTCCGCGCGTTCTCGCGGTCGTCGGCAATGAACTTGCGGGCGAACATTCCTTCGGAGCCGAACGGGTTTTCGTGCCCGCGCGCGACAGCGAGCAGATCAACAAGCGAATAAAGGTCCCAGAGCCTGTTCTGGATCGGCGTAGCCGTAAGCATCAGAACATAGCGGAAGCGGCGCTCCTTCAGCGCCTTCTGAAACTTAAGGGCGACTTGGGGCGGCTTCTCGACGCCGAAGAGATTGCGGAGCTTATGTGCCTCGTCGAGGATCAGCATCTGATATCGATCGACCGGGACCTGGTCGAGATACATCCGCGCTGTGTTGTACGTCGTGATGACCACCCCGAATTCGCCGGGGTCGGCTGTCTTCAACTCCTTGCCGATGGCAACTTGCGCGGGAATGTCGAACTTGGATTCGAGTTCGTCCTTCCACTGATTGCCAAGGAGCTTTGGAGCGACGACCAGAACCTTGGCAACTCTTCCGCGCTCGGCAAGCTCCGAGATAATGAGGCCTGCGCTGATCGTCTTGCCTAGACCGACATCGTCGGCGAGCAGCGTCACCGGCAGCCGGCGACAGAAGGTCATCAGGTTGGTGACTTGATGGTGAAAGGGCTCGATGTGGCCTTGCCATCGGGCCTCCGACTTGAGGTCAGCGCGGCTCTCGATGACGATAGGATCAATCAAATCCCACTCGAGTGCGGCTTTGTAGACTTCGTATTCACCAGGTACGGTTTCCCGCCTCAATACTTTTGTCTCGACCGGTCGTGCTTCTTCTATCAAGTCCATGCTCCTCAACAAGATAAAAGCACGGAGGGACGAGAAACGCTACATTCTTGACTTTAGCGTTCCCTCATATTCAGAGGCGCGGCGGGACTTCAAAAGCGAACAAGCCCCGCCTTGGAACGCCAAGGCGGGGCAGACTCAATACTCGCTGGCGAGCATGATCGTGAGCACTCTCACCGTCTTCGAAGTGTCGGCTGGGTTCTCGGACCCACCGTCGAGAGTGCGGTTGTAGTAGTCGATCTTCCAGAAGACTTTTCCGACTCCGCCGATTTCGAATGCACCGAAATCGTGCTCTCCGTCAGGATCGTTATCGTCATCAAACCGACTGAAGCTTTGAACGCTCCTTACGACCTCAATTCGAAGTCGATCTTCGAGACTGGCGATCCCGACCGTGAGGATCACCTTCCCTCCGAAGAAGGTAGTGCGGAGCTGATCGTTCAGCTCCGCAACCCGGCCTTGCTGGGGGCTCAATTAGAGCCCCCATTGCTGTCGTCCTGATCGACGGGCACCAGGAAGATGACGCCCTGACGCTGCGCAAGTTCGACCGGGATTAGGTCCAGGCTGACGATGCCTCCAACCTTGTCACCCTTCCTGGCCCAGACGGCGCCGATCTCCTTCGGGCGGGAGAGGATGTCGCTGCCCTTGTCGTCTTTTCCGGTGATGCGGGAGAATGTGACCCGGAACATCGGACGGTCGTTGGTTGATTTCGTGCTCATGATATTTCCTTTCGTTTTGGGCTGGACCATCCAGCCGATGCGCGAAAAGGACCGGGCCATTCAGGCGAACGGGTCATGGAGAACACGGGAGGCTTTAGCCGAATGGAGCGGGCACGACATTGATCCCTGAGACGGGACCGGTATGCGCACTCGGAAATACTGGCTGGATGGATTTAGTTCACGAAAGGAGTTTCGCAGAGCACTGCACGAACGATTTGGACCGATGAGTCTATGGAGGCAAGGGACCTAACGGGCACCGGCGGCAACCAGGACCTCTACGATCTCCGGCTTGTTGAACCGCTCGGCCCAAGCTCTGGCCGTTCCATATCTCGGAGAGGAGAAGTTGACGTCTGCTCCTGCATCGATCAGCACCGAGCAAATGTCTGCGGCGTACTGCGTAACCGCCTCGAAAAGTGGCGTGCGGCCATCATCCGCCAACGCGTTCGGATCTGCACCGAGCGACAGAAACTCTTCCGCCCAGCCCAAGCTCGACGCCCCAATAGCTGCGATAAGAGGGGTCCAAGCACCAACTGCGTGATTCACGTCAGCGCCGTTTTCTAGCAGAAACTGGATGCTCGCGTTGCCGAACATAGTCCCGTTCCGCAGGACGTGAATGAGGGCCGTCCGGCGTGAACCCGCAAAGGCGATTTCGTCATCGACACGAATGCCGGCCTCAAGAAATTCCGGGAGGAGCGATGTCATTCCCAGCTCGCAGGCCCGCAGGAACCTACGGCGAAGATCGATCTGGCCAAGACGGTTCTCTTGAATGAAATCGTCGTAGTCGACCGCGGCTGACAACTCAGCGAGGGCCAACTGGTCCGCATCGAATGACGCGCCGCCTATGAATGCGCCCGCGAAGTTTGCACGCGTCAGGTCCGAGCCGGCAAGATGAAACCCGCGTAGATTGCTCCCAGAAAAGTCCACGCCGGACAGGTTGAGGTGAACGAAATCGCGCGCGGGGTTTAGACCTGCGATATGAGCCAGCTCGACAAAGTTGCGCGTCGCGGCTGCGCTCACCCGCGCGAATGCGGCACGGTCGAGCTTTATACTCCAGACTCTCTTCACTGAGAGAAGACCCGGTACCTCTGAGCTGTCACAACAGCAACGCCCTTGCTTCGGTCATCTTCGTGCATCGATTTCGCAAACAGCGACTGGAAAATCGCGTCCTTCGCGCGACTGTCGTTCGACTCAGTGCCCTCTACATGCAGGTCTTTCACCCGCACGCTCAGATCGGCCGTGAATTCGCAGCTTTCTCGCCGCGGGCGCACCGACATAATAAACTCGTCCGGCAGATATCGACCTCTCAGCGGCCCTTGATCCGCTGTGATGTCCCAGTACGGCAGCGGCCTCGTTCCTTCGCGCGCGATAGTACCGTTGCGTCCTACCGCTTGCGGCGTCTCAAACATCGATGGGTAGTTGACCTCTGCCTCGTTGACTTTCATCTCAGCGTGCACTCTGACAGCTCTGAACTTTGCAACCAGTTCACTGTCGATCGCCCTCTCCCCGAGTGCCACTTCAAGATAGATCCCGAGCGCCCCGGCGGTGGTCGCCCGCTGTCGGTCCTCAAGGGCGAACGACAAGAAGTCGGATTCCGTGTTTTCGTTGTGATCGCAATGGAGAACCCATCGTCCGCTATCGTCCTGCGCGGGATAGTGCTTAGTCTCAAGCTCCGCATAGGCCTCGGTCAATGTGACGCGGCGCCGTCCCTTCCACAGTTCATCCGCGATGCTGCGAGGCGTTCGCGCATTCGGCGCCAACGCAGAGTCCGTTATGTGCATCCAATAAAGGACGCTAAGCACAAATTTCGTGTCTCCGCCCTTGGGCTCATCGCGATCAAAGTTCGGGAGGTTTCTCTTAAATGCTATGAGCTGCGGCGGATCGACAAGAACCTTCAGGCCATCCCAGAGAACCGACGTCGCCGGTGCGCCGAAAGTGTCGTTCTCGGACTGAAAGGCCTCGCGCAGTCCTGCCCGAAGTTCCCGCCGCAACCAAGGAAGATCGTCCTTAGTGACAGATAAAGTCAGTGATATTGGGTAGGTGACAGACATGCGAATTCGCCTGAAAGACTTGGAACGAATTAGACGCTGGCAGAGATGATCATGGCTCGCAAGCCGGTGCTGCGGCCCGCTTCATTTCCATCGCGGCGGACGGGGCAGGCGAAATGACTCTGCCCTCTTCGTCATATTGAATGACGGCAGGACCAGCGACACGGCCAAGCTTGTCGTCGATGTACCATCGCTCTTCGCGGACCTTGCCTCCAGGCCAGTATCTGATGACGGCCGGCAAATCTCCTTCACGATTAAGTTTGTTTTGCTGCATCCAGTATTCTTCAAGGACGAAGCCATCGACGCCGATGCTTATGCTTGCGGGTCCGTCGGTGCGGTGCTCGAAACCATTCTCGTACCATTCGGCGCTATCGACGCCGAGATCGAGTCCAAACGGGGGCACGACATCGATCCCCGTCTGTTCCGCATACGCCAGTTGCGCAGCCTTGAACTGATCACTCCGTTTTACGATTTCGGGGCCAGTGCCGCGCCGGTCTTCTTTACCGCGAAGATACCATGTCTCAGCGCTACCTTCTGGCGTAGCCGAAGTGACTGCCGGGCCATCGACGCGGTGGAGCTCCCCGTCGACGTACCATCCTTCGGTCTCGTAGGCGATTGTCCCGTCGTCATTGTATCCAACGTCTATCGTGGCCGGCCCGTCCTCGCGATGCAGGACGCCCTTGCGATACCATTGCTCGTGCCGGCTATCTAAAATGCCATTCACATAGATGGAGTGGATACTTGCCGGGCCAAGTTCACGGTGCAATGTTCGGCTGTGACGCAGAAAAAATTGCTCCAGCAAACCGGCGCTTCCGGGTTCGTAAGTTCTCTCTACTACGTAGGATAGCTCGTTCTCAAAATTATCGGGCTTGCGGATACCTTTCGACATGCAAATATATTATACAAATCGCGGCCGGCTGTAAAAATACACTCATAACCCTCTGACTTGATGTAGAAATACTACCCGCCCTGTAATCTTACATTTTGCAATTTCGCCCGCCATCCTCGAACTATCGCCCTGCAACGAGGCGATTTCGATGTCCGAAAAACCTACCAATAGCGAAAACCACGAGGCCGCCGATGACGGCGCGCTACCCCAAGACCGTGAGCTTGTCGCATCGTGGGAGAAGGTCGATTTCAGCTTCGCGGCGGGCAGCCAATTCGCTGTACAACCGAATTCGCCCACGATGGATCTGAGCGCGCGGCTTCAGTTCGTGTACGACTACTTCAATCCTGCACTCTTCGACGGCGCTCTCCCGGAGTGTATGCTCAGCCTGCAGCGGCGGAAGCACATGCTCGGCTCATTTGGAGCGAGCGTGCTTGCTAGCACCGACGGCAAGACAGCCCATCAGATTTGCGTAAACCCATCTTACTTCGAGACGCTGGGCGATCTTGGAATCTGC
Organism: Roseovarius sp.; assembly: GCF_048262375.1. Lineage (GTDB taxonomy): Bacteria > Pseudomonadota > Alphaproteobacteria > Rhodobacterales > Rhodobacteraceae > Roseovarius. The sequence continues at coordinate 8,663 of NZ_JBLXFE010000020.1, read as the reverse complement.
GGGACGATCGTCCAGGCGCAGTGCGATCTCTATCGGCACGACGCGGACACGCTGAACCGGCGCGGTAGCAAAGGCGCACGGGGCTATCACGATAAGCCGTGGGCTTTGCAAATGCTGAAAGTAGGTCTGCGGCCGACCGACGATGGAACGTGGACCGGCAAAATGACCGGCTACGGGATGACGCATCTCATCATCGAAAACGGCCCCTTCGACCGCGCGGCGCGTGCTCTGCTGGAGAGTGGATTCGAGTTCCGCTGGCGCGATCGCCGCTCGCTGATTGATCCCACGAAACTCCCCGACGAACCCGATGATACGGGCGAGGACCCAAAGCCCACACGCGCAAAATACAGCTGCCCCAGCTGCGGCCTCAACGCCTGGGCTAAGCCCGCCGCGCGGCTCGTGTGCGGCGTGTGTTCGCGGCCCCTGATCCGGCAAGCCTAAGGAGCGCACCATGAACCTACCGTGGAACCCAGTTGATCCCAATCGGCAAGGAAAGCCGCCCGGGGATAAGTCAAGCTTCTACGCCGCACGGCACGCGCGGCGCATGGAAAAGCAGGCGCGCAAGCGCGAGCGCAAAGTTTCGCAACGGATTATCTTCGCAGCGGCTCGCCGCCGCGCCTCTCTGCTGCGGCGACTGCGCAGGACCCACGAGCCCCGCGATGCGCTTCTGTCCCTCATTCACTACAAGGAAGTTCTCACCACCACTCTGCTCACGATCGTCAGTGCCGGCATAGCGCTGCTGACCTACTCCGGCCTTTCGAGTCAGATGATCGAAAACGGCGGCGGTATCGCCGACAAGGGGCACGCTCTCTCCGTCGCGACGATCATCGGCACCATAAGCTTCTTGAGCTGGTCGTTCACATTCGGTCTAGTTCACTGGCTGACTGGCAAAGCCCTCGCGGTAGCGATGGCGGCTGCGATGACGTTGATCCTCAGCATCGCGGCCATCGATGCTCAATACAACATGCTGGGCCTAAGCGGACCGGCCGCTGTGCAGCTATCTCTCGTCGATACGAGTGCGCATTACGAGGCGCAACGCAGAACGCTCTCGCAGACAGTCGGACAGGCTCAGCAGTTGGTGCCCGCGCTGAACGCGCAAGCCGCCAGGTTTGAAGCTCTCAAAATCCAAGAGGAGCTGACGGGAGCTTTCTCGGGCCGTAAGGGTCCGGGCAAAGTTTCCGAGGCCTTTGGTCAGATCGCGAACCTCTTGACGTCGCTTTCGGGCGACATCGAACGCGGCGCCGCAAAGGCCGGATCGATGCAGACCGAGATTACGCGCGGCATCACGCAGCTGAAGTCGCATGTCTATTCGCTCGGCAATGTGCGCGATCGCTCTAGGGACGTGTCCTCGAGCGCGGACAGGCTTGATGAGCTGTTTGGCAACCTGGCGCAGTACGACTACCGCGCATCGCTGCTTGCGACGATCGCAAGCCTCGACAGTCTGACATTGTCAGGCGGCGCCGCGACGTCGGAATTCGGGGCGGTGCAAAACGCCGAACTCGCGGCGATCAGCGAGATGGCGAAGCCCGTCGCGACGTCGCTGCGCGCCGCTCTGGAAGGCATCGCGTCGCCCGAAGTCGCTACCAGCACCGTAAGTAGGCCCATGAGCGCGATGGCCGCGGTGCGGCACTACTGGTTCGAACTGCTGCCTGCCTGGATCGCCGCTTTCGCGATCGATCTGCTGCCGGCACTGCTTGTGATCATCCTGATCGCGGCGCGCCGCGAAGCCGCAAAAACTGGCTCAGACTCGGGAGAAACGAAATGATCGGACGTATTCTCAGCATTGCGACTGCGTTGGCATTCACCACGTCCGCCGTGACTGGGATCGTCGGGCTTATCGCCCTTGATCTAGCCGGTAAAGATCGGGCCTTCAGCGCCATCGCGGCCCTCACGGGAAAACCGGCCGCCGATATGTCACTTCCGAAGGCCGTCGTAGCCCCGGCCCCGACGCCGCTAGAGGCGATTGTGGAGGCCGCACCCATCCTTGAAGGTGCGGAGGACATCACCTTCTTCACGCAAGTCCCGGTCGAGGGAATGCCGTTCGACGTACAGACAGGGACGCGGTTCGCCACGCCATCTGATCTTGCAAGCGGACTGATGGCGGAGAGCTGGTGCTACATCACCGCGAAGGCCCCGGACGGCGTCACGCGCAAGATTGAGCTGGCGGCCCAGGAAGCGACCAGCAGCCCGATATACGAGGCTCTAAAGGATCTTCCGTTGAAGGAACTTTCCGTCTTCAAGATGGGCGCTGCTGCGCTCGAAACCCTCGCGAAGACACATTGCCGGCTCGGGAAGACCGAAGCCTCTGGCGAGCGGGAGGAATAGATGCCCGTCCGCATAAAACCGGAAGTTGGACCGGTAAACCGTCTACTCATGCTTGCCGCAGGAGCAGCCGGTATCACTATGTTGACGGCTCCCACGACCATCACGGGCTGGGCGGCGATCAACGTGCCTACCGTCTCTGCGTTTTGCGCGCTTGTCATGACGTTCACGGCAGCGCGCCGCCTGCACAAGGATTACCAGCTGCGCGAGAATATTCGCATCTCGCAGCAGGTGAGCAAAGAACATGGCTCGGCGCGGGAGGCTACGCGAAGCGAGCGGACGGCTGCTGGAATGGACGAGCCGAGCGATCTTCTCGGACTCGATGCAAAAGACGAGCCCGTCTGGCGTCCCCGCAAGCTCCCCTTCTCGCTCGTTGAGATGCCGCCCGGTGTCGGTAAAACCGTCTGCTACGTCATGCCTTGGATCATCTCTCGAGCCGTTGCGGGCGATTCCGTGGTCATAACCGACCCGAAGCGCGATCTCTATCCGATGTTGGCGCCAGGACTGCGCAAGCTTGGTTTTGAAGTCTGGGCATGCAGTCCGGCCGGCGGCGCGCTCGGCGTTGACGACGAGGTAGAGCTTAATGCATTTCAAGGTTCCGTCGATGCTGTTCATGCCGAAGGCGATGAGCGCAAGAACGCGGTTCGCATCACGACGGACTATGCGGAAATCCTCTATCCTCTCGGCAGTGACGAGAAGAACCCCTACTTTGCCTACGGCTCCCGCAGGGTGATCGTGGTCGCCATCCTCAGCGAGGCGCTCCTCAATCCCGCCGGATGCACCCCCTCAAACATCTACCAACTGATCACCGACCCTGCCGCCTTTTTGAAGAGGCTGACGCTGCTCGCCAAGCAGCTAGAGACGATCGACAAGGACGACACGATCGTCGCCTTCCTGAAGACTGAAGCGCGAAATCTGCTCGATCGGTATCGCAAGAACGAGGAGAATTTTGGGGCGTTCGTCGAGGGTGCTAGCCAGCGTCTCTTGTCATTCAACCCGTCCGGTCATCTCGGTGGCTATGGCTCCGCCGCCAATCACCGCGTTGGCGAGATGCGTGAGCGCCAGGTGATCCTCTTCATCATGAGCCCCCTCACCCACACGCGGGAGTTTAGCTCGTTCGTTTCATTGCTGAACCACAACATCATCGCGTCCTGCAAAGCCAATCCAGGCGGCCACAAGCTTCATGTGATTGCAGAAGAAGCGCTCAACTACAAATGGAGTGAGCTCACCTCAGACATGGAGACGCTGCGACAGCTCAATGTCAGCGCCGACATTTTCATCCAGAGCTTCGATGGCCTCGAAACACGCTATGGCCGCGACATTGCGAAGGCGATCGAGTCCTACTCCGATGTCCGCATCTATGGCGGCATCAACAGTCTCGCGCGTGCCAAGCATATCTCAGAGAGCCTCTCTGACATGACGGTGCGCAAGCAGGACTTTTCGTATCAGGCACGCGCCACCGAGGTTGGTGTCACCTCGAACGAGATCGGCCGCCCCCTAATGAAGCCAAACGAGATCCTCGCGATGAAGCCGGGACACGCTTGGGTCTTCGTCCGCGGCATGTACCCGATGCAACTTCGCATGGTCCATTACGGCCAGGTCGATTGGTGGCGCGACTATGTCGAGGCGAGTCCGATATCCGGCACCAAGCTCTACGCAGAACCCGTTCTCACGGTCCCTCCCTACATCAAGGAAGAGAAGAAATGAGTGATCAGAAAAGGACCCACCTCATTCGTTCATCGAAGCTGTTGTGGCTTCCTCTGATGATCTCCGGTGTCGGTGCGGTATGGGTGCTCGGCACGCCGCACATGCTGTGGAACTATCGGTATACGGGCTCTTCCGAAGACAAATATTATCTCAGCTGCGACTATGTCGGCCGCGATAGCCAGACGGTGGAGCCACGCAACGGCGAATGCCCGGTCATCGCGTTCCTCAAGTCTCCCCAAGGGAGGCAGTGATGGCACGCGATCCTATGCAGACGCAGCGAGGCTTAAGCAAAGCCGCGTTCGATCGTCAGACACCTGAGCGGTACAAGTTGGCAGGGGGCAATCCTGCCATCGCCGCGCAGCTGTCGACAATTGATAACCGCAGGGACACGCTGAAGGAAAAAGCACGAAAGCACTTCGCGAAATTCGAAGAGACCTGGACGGTGAAAGAGGCCATGGGCCTTTGGAACAACCGCATGGGTCAAGGAAGCGTGCAGAACCTTCCCACTATGGCGAAGCAATACTCGCAAAACGCCATCCTCACTGAGGCGCGCCGGAACGTCCGCGCTCGGATGACGAACCGCCTCACAAAGATCAACGGCATCGGCACGCGCATGACAAACAGCGTGATCCGCAATGTTCAAAAACGCAGTGTCGAGGCGGCCCCGGCCGCGAAGCCCGGCGAAGCTGCCCCGAAAAAAGGGAGTCCCACGCGATGATCGACTGGATCGGTAGACTCCCAGATGGGGCGATAGCGTTGGGAGCAATCGCCAGTGCTTGGTTCGGTTTCAACTACGCTGTGCTCGGCGAACGAGCGATGGTTCGCGATCTTCATGCGCCAACGCTTGCCGCATGCTCCGACGAGCTGATGAGGAAGGGCAGTACACCTCCTACTGTTCGATCTGGCATCGGAGAGCTTTTCGGCCTGCCGCAGCTGGATGCTCTCGAAGCCAAGCTCGTCGAGCGCGTTCTGCCACCAGTTCTACTGCCTGCTCAAGCATCGGCACGCTGCGCGTGCGCCGTTGCAGCCGCCTCGAGCGCGCTTCGCTTTGACTATGCAGTTCACACGGCCAGCTTTCGCAGCTGGCCCGTCGAACAAATTTCCAGCTGGAGATCGGATGTCATGTCCGCCGCCAGTGGCAGCGCGTGCGGAGGCATCGATGACGAGAATCTATGATGACGGTGCCATCACTGTGACACCCCTCATGCTGTCAACGCGTAGCCGTATCTATCCTCTCGTCAACGCGACTGCTCGGCTGCGCAATGATCCGACCATTATCGCAGCGGCCGTCAGCGGTCTCTGCGCTGCGGCGTTGGTTGTGTACGGAGACCTTCTATCCCCTGGCGAAGCGGCCGTGCTGATGGCCGCACCCGCTGTATGCATCCTCGCCTCAGTGCTTATGGGAATTTTGGTGGTCGATGCCGTCGGCCAGAAACCCGCAGTTCTCATCACGACGCGGGCGCGATCCCAAAAAATATTTGAGGCGCTGAAGTCTGCGCAATCGGCGGAATTCCGCCGGATCGACAGCTTTATCGACCATCCTGAGTAGTTCTGGCAAATAGAAAACTATTGCCACATAGGAACAGTTTCCTATATGTTTGTTCTCTATTTGTTCTCATTTGAGACACTTGTTTTATCCCCCTTACAAAGCGTTTGAGAGGCGCAAAAAAGTTGACCCGGACACCAAAAGACAGCGACACTCGGAAAGGAGCGCCGAATTCCATTTCGCGGCACCCTGACGAGCGCACGATCGCGCTGGTCCGGCTGCTCGCCCGCAGTGCCGCAGAGCACGATTTCGCTGAGTTTCAGCAGTTCGGTAAGGCGCAGTTGAACCCACCACGAGAAAGGGAATAACGATGCGCGCCGCCATCTATGCAAGATACTCATCCGACAACCAGCGTGATGCCTCTATCGAGGATCAGATCCGCATAACCCGCGAGAAAGCCGCAGCCGAGAGCTGGGACGTCACGGAAGTTTTTACCGATCACGCTATCTCTGGAGCATCGCTTCTCCGACCAGGCATGCAGGCGCTGATGCGCCGTGCGGCGCTCGGTGAGTTCGACATTATCCTGTGCGAAGCGATGGATCGCCTTTCACGCGATCAGGAAGATATCGCGGGCCTGTTCAAGCGGATGCAATTTGCCGGTGTGCGCATCATCACCCTCGCAGAGGGCGAGATCAATTCGCTCCATGTAGGACTGAAGGGAACGATGAATGCCTTGTTCCTGAAGGACCTCGCTGACAAGACGCGCCGCGGTCAGCGCGGGCGCGTCGAGAAGGGCAAATCGGGCGGCGGGCTCACCTACGGGTACGATGTCGTCAAAAGGATCGATCAAGACGGCGACTACGCGCGCGGCGAACGTGCCATAAATGCACAACAGGCCGATATTGTCCGCCGCATCTTCAGGGAAATGATCGAAGGGCGTTCAGCATCCCAGGTTGCGAAGCGTTTCAACGCCGAAGGTATCAAGGGTCCGCACGGTGGCACCTGGTCAGCGGGCACCATCCTTGGCAATCGTCGACGAGGGACCGGCATCATCAACAATGAGCTCTACATAGGGCGCAACATTTGGAACAAGCTTCGGTACGTGAAAGACCCAAGCTCGGGCCGCCGCATCTCCAGGATGAACGACGAAAAAGACTGGGTGATCTCAGAGGCGCCGGAGCTGCGGATAATACCTCAGGATGTTTGGGACGCCTTCAAAGTTATGCAGGGCGAGTTCGCACCACATGTGGCGCTCCACACCAGAAATCGCCCGAAACACCTGCTGTCGGGCCTGATCAAATGCGGATGCTGCGGGAGCAACTATACGCAGAACAAGGGGCGTTTGGGTTGCAGTGGGTATAAGGACCGAAACATCTGCGACAACCGTGCCACGATCGCGTTAGCGGATGTGGAGGATCGCGTGATCAATGCGCTTCACTCGCACCTAATGGACGATGAGCTCTGCGCGGAATTCTGTCAGGAATACATGCGCCGAATGAATGAGCTCCGGAGTGAACACAACGCTTCGCTTCGAGCATATCGAGCCGAGTATGCGAAGCTTGAGCGCGACCGCGAGCAGATCATCAAGGCGATAACTGACGGTATCGATGTCTCGCTGATCAAAGACCGAGCAAATGCGATTCAAAAGCGCCGCGAGGAGATCGAGATCATATTGCAAGCGGAGAAGGACGAGCCAGTCGCCTTCCACCCCGCTATGAGCGCTCGATACAAAAATGCGGTGAAAGAGCTGATCAAGCTCTTGAATGCCGACTCAACCAGAAACCAAGCGTCTGCGTCCATCCGGTCGCTGATCGATAGCATCGTCCTCACGCCCGACGAATACGATGATCTGGTGATAGACCTTTACGGTGATTTGGCAGGTATCCTGTCGGTCGCCACTCAGCAGGAGAGACAAGCCGTCGAGGCGAATCTCTCTCAACTTCAACCAGTGAAGTCTGACGACGACTTCGGCGAAACGAAAAGCCTGGTGGATTTTCAGAAGGAAGTGTTGGTTGCGGGGGCGGGATTAAGACACCAACCCCCAGAAAGCCAGAAGGCCCCGATTTCTCGGGGCCCTCAAACCGGCTTTGCGAATGCACTTTTGGTTGCGGGAGCAGGATTTGAACCTGCGACCTTCAGGTTATGAGCCTGACGAGCTACCGGGCTGCTCCATCCCGCGATATGACCGGGATCGCATTTCAGGGACACCCAAGGGCGTCTCCGGTGAGCGGTATATAGGGGGTCGCACCCGATAGCTCAACCCCCAATCCGGCCCGCGTGACAGTTTTTTGGCCGGAACGCTTTTGCCTCCATCGCCTCTTGCCGATGCATGGTCTGCCCCCTAGGGTGCCCCCGCTTTTTACGGGTATGGGGGACCACCAGATGAAGATGAACAAGCTCGGCCGCACCGGTATCGACGTGTCGGAGATTTGCCTGGGCACCATGACCTGGGGTCTGCAGAATACCGAGGCCGACGGCCATGCGCAGATGGACTACGCGCTGACCCAGGGTATCAATTTCTTCGACACGGCGGAAATGTACGCCGTGCCGCCCTCGGCCGACACCTATGGCAAGACCGAGGAGATCATCGGCACCTGGTTCAAGAAGACCGGCAAGCGCAGCGACATCATCCTGGCCAGCAAGGTCGCCGGCGGCGGCCGGCCCTGGGTGCGTGGCGGCCGGGGCGTCGACGGGCCGGGCGTGCGCGAAGCGGTCGAGAACAGCCTGCGGCGGCTGCAGACCGACTATATCGACCTCTACCAGATCCACTGGCCGCGCCGCGGCCACTATCACTTCGAGGGCAGCTGGACCTATGATCCCTCGACCCAGGACCGCGACGCCGTGCTGCCCAACATGCGCGAAGTGCTCGAGGAAATGGGCAAGCTGGTCACCGAGGGCAAGATCCGCCATTTCGGTCTCTCCAACGAGACCGCCTGGGGTACCATGCAGTATCTGCGTCTCTCGGACGAACTCGGCCTGCCGCGCGTCCAGTCGATCCAGAACGAGTACAACTTCCTCCGCCGCTACTACGACCTCGACCTCGCCGAACTGGCGCATCATGAGGATACCGGCCTGCTGGCCTACTCGCCGCGGGCCGGCGGCGCCACCAGCGGCAAGCATCGGGGCGGGGGACCGGCCAAGGGCACAC
>NZ_JBLXFE010000019.1:0-62520 GCF_048262375.1 Roseovarius sp. | reverse complement strand
AACCCGAAGCATCCGCCCCAGTCCGTCCCGCGTCCCAGTCAGCCGCCTCAGCAGCGCCGGTGAAGGGGTATTTACGGATAGCCGCCCAAACCCGCAACCCCCTTTTTCGACTTTTGTCATCTTTTTTTCAAAAATCTGGATTTTCACTAAATATTAAGGGGTTAGGGGATTGTTTGGCAAAATTTTGGCGCTCTGGCGCAACAATCTTGCCGGGGCATATCCCACCCCACTCCCATATCTGGGGTTATCCACAGACTTACCCCCAAGACCCGGTGAATCCGCCCGCCCGAGGACGACTTAGGCCCTGCGAATCCGTAGCTTGGGGCGCCATCGTAGCCCCAGCAGGCCCAGAATCACCGCCAAATAGACCAGCGGCTCGATTTGAAAGCCTTTGCTCAGCCAGATGAAATGCACTGCCCCCAGCACCGCCACCCCATAGGTCAGCCTGTGCAACGACCGCCACCGTGGCCCCAGCCGGCGCAGCGACAGATCATTCGACGTGACTGCCAGGGGAATCATCAGAAGAAACGCGGTGAACCCCACCGTCACATAAGGACGCTTGAGAATGTCCGCCCAGATCTGCGCAAGGATCTGCACATCGAGTACCAACCACACCAACAGATGCAGACAGACATAAGAGAAGGCCAGCAATCCCACCGCCCGGCGAAACCGGATCAGGTTCAGACCCAGATAGCGGCGCAGCGGAGTGATGCCCAAACCGAGGATCACCAGTTGCAACGCGGTCTCGCCCAGCTCGCGCTCCAGCGCCTTGATCGGTTCTGCTCCCAAGCCGCCGGTGAGGCCCAGATAAAAGGTCCAGACAGCAGGAGCGCCCGTCATCAGCCAGATCGTCCAGACCGGCACCCGGCGCAGCGCCACATTGATCTGCTCGGTCACACCCATCATCCGCAGCAGGCACTGCCCTGTTGCACCGGCGGGCATGGAACATCCCCATAAGAGCAGTAGACGCAGCAATCTCCGGCCTTGGGGCGCAACACGGCATGACACGCCGCACAGTCAAAGAAGAACTGACAGGCGTCGGTCGGCATGGTCACGGTCTCGGCATGCCCACATTCGGGACAGATCAGCGTCGATGTCAGCGTGATCTCTTGTTTCTCAGCCATAGGCCCGCTCCCATGATCACCAAGGATATGCCCAATATCGGGAACAACACGCTGTCACGATAGACCACAGTGATCAACGATGTCAGCCCAAGCGCGCCCAGAACGAAGGGCAAAAGCGCAGTCACGCAGCACAGCGCAGTGATTCCCGCGCCCAGACCGCCCGCCCAGATCATCCAGCGCGCCCACATCAGAAGTTTCTTTTCAAATCCATACCGGCATAGAGGCCCGCCACCTCTTCGCCATAGCCATTGAACATCAGCGTCGGCACGCGCGCCGAAAACAACCCGCCGCCAATCTGCCGTTCGGTGGCCTGTGACCAGCGCGGGTGATCCACTTGTGGGTTCACATTACTATAGAAGCCGTATTCGCGCGCATTGGCCTTGTTCCAGCTTGTCGGCGGCTCCTTCTCCGTGAGCGTGATCCGCACAACCGACTTGATCGACTTGAAACCGTATTTCCACGGCACCACCAGACGCAGCGGCGCACCGTTCTGATTGGGAATGTCACGGCCATAAATGCCGGTCGCCATGATCGTCAGCGGATGCATCGCCTCATCCAGACGCAGCCCCTCGACGTAGGGCCAATCCAGCACCGGATACCGGACCCCCGGCATTTCATCAGGCCGCAGCAGCGTCTCGAACGCCACATATTTCGCTCCGCTCTGCACCCCGGCCAGTGACAGCAAATCGGCCAGCTCAAACCCGTTCCACGGCACCACCATCGACCACGCTTCGACACAGCGAAACCGGTAGAGCCGCTCTTCGATGGTCATCTGCGCCATGATCTCGTCAAAGGCATAATCGCCCGGCCGGTCCACCAACCCATCGATGGTCACAGTCCAAGGGCGAACGGTCAGCATCCGGGCATTGCGCGCCGGGTCGCCCTTGTCGGTGCCGAACTCATAATAGTTGTTATAGGTGGTGATATCGCCCCACTCGTTGGGTTCCAGCGCTTCGGCCCGCGCGCGCTGCGCGGCAAGGCTCAGGCCCACCCCCGCCGCCACCCCGGCAATCATTTGGCGGCGATTGAGAAAGGCCGCCTCGGGCGTCACATCCATGTCGTTCAGCGTGTTTTTCCAGCGGTGGGCCATGTCATATCTCCTGTGGGTCACTCCACTATATAGAGACAGACACGGCTCTCGCCACCTTGGGGTGTCAACGGACGATCACAAACCCGCGTCCGGGTTGTAACTTGGCCGGATCTTGTTGAACGGAATCGACGTGCCATCCGCCTGCACCAACCGCACATGCCGCCGCCGCATCAGGCGCGGTTCGGTCACACCGACCGAATGGGCGATGGTCTCGACCTCCTTGATCACCGATTTGGCGTAATTGGCGACCTTGAGGTATTTATCCTCGACCACCAGACCGCGCTGCAAATACGGATCATGCGTGGTGATGCCGGTGGGACAGGTGTTGCGATTGCATTTCAGCGCCTGAATACAGCCAAGGCTGAACATGAAACCGCGCGCCGAGGTGATGAAGTCCGCGCCCGCACACAGGGCCCAGGCCACATCGCCCGGATTGATCAGCTTGCCTGCGGCGATCATGCGGATACGGTCCTTGAGGCCGTACCGATCCCGTAGATCGACCATACGCGGCAGCGCATCGCGAATCGGCATGCCCACCAGATCCATCAGCGGCATGGGGGCCGCCCCGGTGCCACCCTCGCCGCCGTCGATGGTGATGAAATCCGGCGCGCACTGCGCGCCGCGCGCCGCAATCATTTCAAACAGGGGTTCCCATGCCTCGGACGAGCCGATCACCGTCTTGAACCCGACCGGGCGGCCTGTGACCTGCCGGATATGCCCGATGACATCCAGCAACTCGCCATAGTCATTGATATCTGCATGGCGGTTGGGTGAAATACTGTCCTTGCCAATCTCGATGCCACGAATGGCAGCAATCTCTGCGTTGACCTTTTCCCCCGGCAGAATGCCGCCCTTGCCCGGCTTGGCCCCCTGCGCCAGCTTCAACTCGAACATCTTGATGCAGGGGTTGTCAGAGACCTCGCGCAGCCGCGCATCACTCAGATTGCCCAGCGCATCGCGCACACCGTATTTCGCAGTGCCAATCTGATAGACCAGATCGCAATTGCCAATCAGGTGAAACGGGCTCAGCCCCCCTTCGCCGGTATTCAGCCATATTCCGGCCTTGGCAGCCCCCCGGCTCAGCGCCTCGACGGCAGGGCGCGAGATCGCGCCATAGCTCATGCCCGAGATATTAAAGATCGACTTGGCCATATAGGGAATCGCCGCCGTCGGCCCGATTTGCATCGGCGCGGTCATGGCAAACTGGTCATCCAGCGGCGGAAACACCGCCGGCACAAAGATCGGCGTGCCCGGCACCCCCAGATTGCGGGTCGAGCCAAAGGCGATGGTGTTGCCCATGCCCTTGGTCGCGTGGCTGACCCAATCACGCTGCGCACGGTTAAACGGCATCTCCTCGCGGTCCATGGCAAAGAAATACTGGCGGAAAAACTCGCCCAGCTTGGTGAACAGCCCCCGGAACCGGCCTATTACCGGATAGTTGCGCCGGATCGCATCACCGGGCTGGGTCTTGTCCAGCACATAGAACACCACCACCGCAAACACGACCGCACCCAAGGCAAACACGAACAACAGCGCCAGAACCTCAAGGATCTGCGTGACATACCCCATCTAAAATCTCCAATGATCCCTACCCTCGCCCCCGCAGAGGCGTCCCCTGCAACCTGCGCCATTCCAGCGCGTCAAACAAGCGACCAAAATGCGCGAAATCTCATGTTTCAATAGATCCCAGCGCGGATAGGGCCTTTCGCCCAGCCCCCCGCCGGACCGGCAGGACACCCGGCTGAAACACCCGCAAAACGCGGGAAATTGTCCGCATTTTCACAAAAAAGTGACTGGATGTTTCAGAGCCCCCCGGCTTAGCGCGGCACCACTTCGCGTCAAACCGGATCGGCGGAAACCCCCGGTGAACCAGGACCGGCACCGCGCCGTAGTCCCCGCATGACCCCAACCACGGGCTCATGAAACCCTGTATCACAAACGGAGACGCAAACATGTTTCGCAGAACCTATCTCGCCCTGACCGCAGCCGCCCTGATGGCAGGCCCCGCTTTTGCCGACGGACATGGCAAGGACATCGTCGATATCGCCGCGGGCAATGAGAGCTTTTCCACCCTCGTGGCCGCCGTGCAGGCCGCAGACCTCGTTGACACGCTCAAGGGCAAAGGCCCGTTCACCGTCTTTGCGCCCACCAATGACGCGTTCGCGGCCCTGCCCGCCGGCACGGTCGAGGACCTGCTCAAGCCCGAGAACAAGGACAAGCTCGCCGCAATCCTCACCTATCATGTGGTGCCGGGCAAGGTGATGTCGGGCGACCTGTCGGATGGCATGACCGCCACCACCGCCCAAGGCAGCGATGTCACAATCGGCACCCAGGGCGGGGTGACGGTTGATGGCGCAAACGTTGTGCAAGCGGATATCGAGGCCAGCAACGGTGTGATCCATGTGATCGACGCCGTGATCCTGCCCAAGTAATCCAGCACCGCACCAACAATATAACGGGGTGGCCCCTTGGCCATCCCGTTATCCTGTCACGATCATGCATGGGGATCACCCCTTATACATGCTGCGCGCCGTTGATCTCGATTTCGGTGCCCGAAATATAGGATGACCCCTCAGAGCACAGGAAAAAGATCGTGTTGGCGACTTCCTCAGGTTCGCCCAACCGCCGCATCGGGATGCTCTCCACCAGCTTATCCGTGCCCGGCGACAGGATCGCCGTGCGAATCTCGCCCGGCGCAATCGCGTTGACCCGTACGCCCAACGGTCCGAAATCATGCGCCATCTCGCGTGTCAGCGCCACCAGCGCCGCCTTGGACGTGGCATAGGCCGCACCCGCAAAGGGATGCACGCGGCTCCCGGCAATCGAGGTGACATTGACCACCGCGCCGCGCGCCGCCGCCAATTCCTCGCGCAGACTGCGCGCCAGCACCACCGAGGCAAAGAAATTGACGTGAAACACCTGCCCCCAAGTCCGCAAATCCGTGGTGAAGGTATCCAGCCGCTCACCGTCCGGCCCCTTGGGCGAAATGCCTGCATTATTGACGAGCGCATCCAACCGGCCCCCCAACCGGTCGCGCAATTCTTCAACCTTGGCAATCACATCCTTGGGCTCCGACAGATCAATCTGAATATGGTTCCCCGCCCCGCCGCCCCACGGGCATTCCGCCGGAAACGGCTGGCGCGAACAGGTGATCACCCGCCAGCCTGCCGCATTGAAGCGCCGCACCGTGGCATGCCCGATCCCCCGGCTTGCCCCCGTCAACAGCAATGTCTTGGTCTCGGACATGGTGCCCCTCTCTAAGTCACGGATTTCCTTGCGCCGAACCTAGCGCATTGCGCGCGCCCCGCAACGGGCCTTGGCACCACCCCGCGCAGATTGTATTGAGGGATGCAACCCCGCGTTGGAGACCAGCATGAAGGCCAGAGACATGAATCGCGACTGGATCGCCACTGCCCGCACCCTCTCAGAGGCCCTGCCCTATCTGCAACGCTACACCGGGGCCATTGTGGTCATCAAACTGGGCGGTCACGCCATGGGCAGCGACGAGGCGATGGAAACCTTCGCCCGCGACGTGGTGCTGATGCAGCAGGTCGGCGTCAACCCGGTGATCGTGCATGGCGGCGGGCCGATGATCAACCAGATGCTCGCAAAGCTCGAAATCAAATCAGACTTCGTCAACGGCAAGCGCGTGACCGATGCCGCCACCATGGATGTGGTGGAAATGGTCCTCTCTGGTCAGGTCAACAAACGCATCGTGCAGGCGATCAACAGTCAGGGCGGACGCGCGGTGGGTCTTTCGGGCAAGGATGCCCGCCTGATCACCTGCACCCCCGCCAGCCCCGATCTGGGTCTCGTGGGCGAGCCCTCCGAAATTGACCCCACCATCCTGCACACGCTCTTTGCCGCCGACATGATCCCGGTGATCGCCCCGCTGGGCGCGGGCCGCGAAGGCGAGACCTATAATATCAACGGCGACACCGCCGCCGGGGCCGTGGCCGCAGCCCTCAAGGCCGACCGCCTGCTCCTGCTCACCGATATCGACGGGGTGCGCGATGGAGACGGCCGCGTCGTCACTGAACTGAGCGCCGAGCAAATCCGCCAGATGACCCGTGACGGTGTGATCGCGGGCGGCATGATCCCCAAAACCGAAACCGCCCTCGCCGCCATCGAAGGCGGCGTGCGCGCCGTGGTCATTCTCGACGGGCGCGCGCCCAATGCCACACTGTTGGAACTTTTCACCGAACATGGCGCAGGCTCGCTCATCCGGGGCGAAGCCGGTCCACGGGTGCAGCAGCCCCGCGCCCGCTGAGCGCGCGCCGTGCCCGGCCTGCCCCCGGCGTTCGCAGATCTCGCGGGCGCGCATCATCTGGCCGCCTTCGGGGCGTTGCATCTGAACCCAGATGAAATCCCCGGCCATCAGACCCTGATCCTGCTTGGCCCGTCAGAGCCGGGCTTCTGGCCGCATTTCACCGCCACGCCGGAATATCTCGACGGCACCCCGGACCCGATGAACCGCTGGTCCGCGCGGGTGATCGCCGATATGGCGCAGGCGCTCGGGGCCAGCCCGCTCTTCCCCTTCACCGGCCCGCCATGGCAGCCCTTCACCGATTGGGCGCGGCGCAGCGCCCGCGCGTGGCCCTCACCCGTCGGCCTTCTCGTGCATGATACGGCGGCGCTCATGGTCTCGTATCGTGGTGCTCTGGCCTTCCCTGACCGGTTTGACCTACCGCTCCCCGGGCCGCGCCCCTGTGACACCTGCGCGGATCAACCCTGCCTGAGCGCCTGCCCGGTGGATGCGCTGCGCCCCGATGCCTATAATGTCCCCGCCTGCAAATCCGATCTCGACCGCCCCGGCAACGACTGCCGCACGCGCGGCTGCGCCGTGCGCCGCGCCTGCCCGATCAGCCAATCCTATGGCCGCCTCGAAGCGCAATCTGCCTTTCACATGGGGTATTTCAAATGAAGACGCTCATCCTCATGCGCCACGCCAAGTCCGACTGGGGCGATCCGCGCCTGCCTGACCGCGCCCGCGCCCTCAACGCGCGTGGCCGCCGCGCGGCCACCGCCCTCGGGCACTGGCTCCAATCCCAAGACCTGCACCCCGATCAGATCCTCTGCTCCACAGCCGAGCGCACGCAGGAAACCTGCCGCCTGCTCAACCTGCCCCTCGCCCCGGATCTCCATGAAGCGCTCTATCTGGCCGAGGCCGAAGAGATGCTCAGCACCTTACGCCATGCCACCGGCAACCTTGTGCTGATGCTCGGCCACAACCCCGGCATCGCCGAATTTGCGGACCTCGTGCTGACCGCCCCGCCCGCCCATGACCGCTTTGACGATTACCCCACCGGGGCCACACTCATCGCCCGGTTCGACATCGCGGAGTGGTCCGCGCTCCAACCCGGCACCGGCACCGTGCTGCACTTCCTCACCCCCCACGACCTGCCGTAACGGGTACATGCAGACCCTGACAGCAAAAGGGGCGGCTGCACGCCACCCCTTTCATCTGGCCCCAAATACCTCGGGGGAGTCGCCGTCAGGCGACGGGGGCAGCGCCCCCAAACCCGGTCAGTGCCCCAGAATCTGGCTGAGGAACAGCTTGGTCCGATCCGATTGCGGATTGTTAAAGAACTCCTCCGGCTCGTTCTGCTCGACGATTTGCCCCTGATCCATAAAGATCACCCGGTTCGCCACCTTGCGCGCGAATCCCATCTCATGGGTCACGCAGAGCATGGTCATCCCCTCCTCGGCCAGTTGGATCATCGTATCCAGCACCTCCGAGATCATCTCGGGATCAAGCGCCGATGTCGGTTCGTCAAACAGCATGATCCGCGGCCGCATGCACAAGGATCGCGCAATCGCCACCCGCTGCTGCTGCCCCCCCGAGAGCTGGCCGGGATACTTGTTGGCCTGCTCGGGGATCTTGACCTTTTCGAGGAAATGCATCGCCACCTCCTCAGCCTCCTTCTTGGGCGTCTTGCGCACCCAGATCGGGGCCAGCGTGCAATTCTCCAGAATCGTCAGATGCGGAAACAGGTTAAAGTGCTGGAACACCATGCCAACCTCTGACCGGATCTTGTCGATATTCTTGAGGTCATTCGACAACAGCGTGCCATCGACCGTGATCTTGCCCTTCTGATGCTCCTCCAATGCGTTGATACAGCGGATGAGCGTGGATTTTCCCGATCCCGAGGGCCCCGCGATCACGATCCGCTCGCCCTGATAAACCGTCAGATCAATGTCGCGCAGCACGTGAAACGCGCCATACCACTTGTTCATCTTGGTGATCTCGACGGCAACGTGATCCGAGATATTCATTTGTGTTTCTGCGGCCATATCCGTGACCCTCCTTACCGATGATCCGTGCGAAGCTGACGCTCCAGCCACTGGGAATATTGCGAGATGCCGTAGCAGGTGATGAAGAACAGGACGCAGGCAAAGCCGAAAAGCTCCCAATAGACCCCGTTCCACTCGGAAGAGGCCAGAATCGGACCCCGGATCATGCCGACGATGTCGAACATCGAAATGACCGAAACCAGCGTCGTATCCTTGAAGAGGCCCACCGCCACGTTGACGATGCCCGGAATCGAGATCTTGAGCGCTTGCGGCAGGATGATCAGCTGCATCGCCTGCGCATAATCAAGCCCCAGACTATCCGCCGCCTCATACTGGCCACGCGGCAACGCCGCGAGCCCCCCCCGGATCACCTCGGCGATATAGGCCGAAGAGAACATCGTGATCATGATGATCACCCGCAGGATCAGGTCGAAATTCGTTCCCGGCGGCAGGAAATACGCCAGCACCACATTGGCAACAAAGAGCAGCGTGATCAGCGGCACGCCCCGGATAAACTCGATAAACACCACGCAGATCCATTTGATGATCGGCATGCTCGATTGCCGCCCCAGCGCCAGCAGGATACCCAGCGGCAACGACAGCGATACACACACCACGCCCAGCATCAGGTTGATCATGAACCCACCCATATCGCGCGAGGCAACAACTTGGATGGCCAGCACATTTTCCATGGACGCTGTCACATAGCCTGACGAGATCCAGAAAATCAACGCCGCCACAAAGCCAGCGATCACCGCAACCCCTGCGCTGATCGTCACCACGCGGTTATAGACAAACGCGCCAACCAGCACCCCCAACAGCGCAAAAATCGGCACCAAAAGCGACCCGCCCCAGATCAGCCAATAGGCAATGAACGGGTAAAGGCCGGTAAAGATCAGCATCTTACGCGGAAAGATCTTGCCAAACAGGACCGGGGCTGCTGCGACGAACAGCAACACAAAGGCCACACCCGGCCGCCAGTAAAGATCGGATGGGTATTTGAACCCGAACAATAGCTGGTTCCAACGCTCGGTCAGCACAGCAAAACAGCCCCCCATCTTGCCGTCAAGAAGATCGCGACAGGCCGACAGGCTCGGGCTTTCCCAGATGCCGTTGATAAACCACGGCGCAGAAGAGGTGACGATCTGATAGAGCACAAAGATCGACACCAAAGTCAGCAGCGCATTGCCCGGCGAGGAAAACAGGTTCTCGCGCAGCCATTTCACCGCCCCGGTTTGCGCCGCCGGTGGCGGCGCTTCGGGCAGCATGTGATTGCGCACAAAGGCGATTTGATCACGGGACATGCTCAGCGCTCCTTCAGCTTGATGGAGTTGTTGTAGACGTTCATGATCGCTGAAATGGCGAGACTGATCGTCAGATAGAACAACATCAGCATCAGCACGCATTCAATCGCGCGCCCTGTCTGATTGAGCGTGATCCCTCCCAGCGTGCCGGTCACATCCATGTAACCCACAGCGATCGCCAGCGAAGAGTTCTTGGTGAGGTTGAGATATTGCGAGATCAATGGCGGGATGATCACCCGCAGCGCCTGTGGCAGGATCACCAGATTCATGATCCGGTTGGGCCGCAACCCCAGCGAGGCAGCGGCTTCGGTCTGGCCTTTGCTGACCGCCTGAATGCCTGCCCGCACGTTCTCGGCGATAAAGGCGCCGGTATAGATTGCCAACGCGAACCACAGCGCTATCAACGACCCGCGGATATGCAGCCCGCCGTTAAAGTTAAAACCTTTGAGCACCGGATAATCGAGACTGATCGGCTGCCCCATGATGAAATACATCAGGATGGTCGGCACAAACAGGATCACCAGCGAGGGCCATCCCATCGGCAACAGCTTACCCGTATCATACAGCAGCTTGGTCGCGTAATGGCGATAGTAAAACACCCCCACAATCGACGCGAGAAAGGCCAGCACCACCACCAGCGATCCCGCCCCCCAGACCGGCGCGGGCACATAGACCCCCCGGTTGGTAAAGGCGAACGCATCCAGAAGCATCGACGCCTCTGCGTTGTCGCCCCGGAACTGGTTGGGCGCAGGCATCGACACGGTCATGATGGTTGCGATGATCAGGATCCAGATCAGCACCGGCACATTGCGGAACGCCTCGACATAGAGCGCCATCAACTTGCGCACCAGCCAGTTGGGCGAGAGCCGCAGAATACCCGCAGTCACCCCAAATATTGTGGCCGTCACACAGCCCAGAAATGCCACGATCAGCGTGTTGATGACCCCAACGATCGAGGCGCGCATGTGGCTCGACTGGCTGTCATATTCGATGGGCCGCTGATTGATGTCGTAATTCGCGGGGCTGCTCAGAAATTCAAAGGAAATATTCTGCCCCTGCGCGGCAAGGTTACTCACCAGATTGGCCCCGAGATAGCCAAGCAGCAACAGCAGCAGAACCAGCGCGATGAATTGGAAGGTATAGGAGCGATACCGCGTATCGTAAATCAGCATAGATAGCTGAAACGACGCCTTGGGAGGGTCGGTCATCGTTGTCATCTGGGGTTTTCCCTGTGTTTCGACCCGGATTTTTATCGACATCGCTGCCGTGGGCCGATTTTTAAGTGGTCTTCAGGTGAAAAGGGCGCGGAAAGACCCCGCGCCCTTTGTCAGTAATGGCTTACCGGAACGGCGGCGCGTACATGATGCCGCCCTGCGTCCACTGTGCGTTCAGACCACGGGCCAGACCGATCGGGGTCTTTTCGCCGATGTTCTTCTCGAAGATCTCGCCATAGTTGCCGCCTGCGGCAATCGCGCGCTTGGCCCACTCGTTGTCCAGACCGATCATCGTACCCAGATCACCCTCGGTGCCGAGGATACGGTTGACTTCCGGGTTCCCACCGGCAGCGGCCGACAGCTCGCCGATATTGGCCGAGGTGATGCCCATTTCTTCTGCCGCGACCAGCGCGTAGAAGGTCCAGCGCACGATGTCACCCCAGTCGTTGTCGCCATGGCGCACCAGCGGTCCCAGCGGCTCTTTCGAGATGATTTCCGGCAGAATCACGTGATCGCCCGGAGCTTCGAACGCAGCGCGTGTCGACGCCAGACCCGACGCATCGGTGGTGTACGCATCACAGGCGCCCGCCAGATACTGCTGCTGACCTTCGGCGTTGGTCTCGATCGGCACCGGCTCGTAGCTGATGTTGTTCGCACGGAAGAAATCCGCGAGGTTCAGCTCGGTGGTGGTTCCGGTCTGAATGCAGACCGTCGCGCCGTCCAGCTCCTTGGCAGAGCTGACACCCAGCGACTTGGGCACAAGGAAACCCTGACCGTCATAGTAGTTCACGCCAACGAAATCGAACTTGAGGTCGGTATCGCGCGAAAAGGTCCAGGTGGTGTTGCGCGCCAGCATATCGATCTCACCAGATGCAAGCGCGGTAAAGCGTGTCTTACCGGTGGTCGGCACGAATTCAACGGCATTCCCATCGCCCAGCACAGCGGCGGCGACAGCACGGCAGACGGACACGTCAAAACCTTCCCAAACACCGTTCGCATCGGGGGCAGCAAACCCCACGAGGCCGGTGGTCACACCACAGTTCAGCTTGCCGCGGGCCTTCACGTCATCCAACGTGGCAGCGGCAGAAGCGCCAGCCGCAAGGCCAGCCACTGTCAGTGCGCCCAAAAATACGGTTTTTTTCATGTTTACCTCTTCCTGATTATCCGCCCTTCTAGAGCGGTTTGTCGGGCCTTATGACCCATTTGACACTGTTGGCAGGGTTTTAACCCCTCTCAGTGACGCCAAGTTTGTGTGGATTCATCATGAAACGTCAAGTCTTTGTTCACGAAACCCAATGGCAACCCCTTGGGAAATCTGGACTTGCCCCAACGTCATCCGCCCAAGGATCAGATTGCCCGATCCCGGCGCGAAAGATCATAAAACCGCTTGGCATGTAAAAAGTCATATTGTTTCCGCGCGGCCATTTCTTCAGCCTCTTCATCGCTACCCCATTGCTCTGCCTGCCAGGTTTCATCAATCCGGGACAGGCTCCAGAGCACGTCGATCGGGTAAAAATCGTTCAGCGAGGCAAATCCGATCACGAGCGAACCGCTGATGCTCACAAGATCGTGAAACGCCGTCAACGCCCATGTATCAAGGGCCTCAACATGCGCCTTGAGCCGCGCGATGGCCTGCGCATCCTGCGGCACATGCACCACCCCCTCAACCAAGAGCAGCTTTGCAGACAGGACCGATTCGGCCCAATCCACTAGCGGATCCCAAGCCTCTGCCTGTTTTTTGACCAACTCGACCGGGCTTGTGGCGCGGTAACAGATCAGATCGCTGTCGCCATAGGCGGCCAGCATCTCAACCACCTCGGCCTGTTGCCGCGCCACCTTGTCAATCGCGGCATTGGCAGACCGGGTAAACGGCATCGTCTTCGGGTCAATCTTGCCCTCTTGCGCGTCCCATTCGGCGGCAATCGCTTGCGCCAACGCCCGCGTCGGCACGATCAGCGCCGCTTTGGCCGGGGTGCGCACCACGCGCCCATCCAGCCGCACGCCGAACCCGTTCTCCTCCTCGACAACGCCCGCCTCTTTCCAGAACCGCTTGGCCTTCCATTCGCTCATCACCTTACCCCCAGATTCGCGCCAGCGCGTCTGGCAGGGCGCGGAAATCCTGCACGATCTCGCGCGCCGCACCCAGCGCCTCGGGCCGATGATAGCCCCAGGCCACCCCGATGCCAGCGATCCCCGCCGCCTGCGCCATATCCATGTCGAAACTCGTGTCGCCCACCATCACTGCATTTTCCGGCGCAACCCCGGTTTCCGCCAATGCCGCACGCAGCATCGACGGATGCGGCTTTGACGGATGATGATCCGCCACTTGCCGCGTCACGAAATAGGATCGCAGGTCATGCCCATCCAAGAGCTTGTCCAATCCCCGCGCCGATTTGCCCGTGGCCACGCCCAACAGCGTCTCGGGCACCGCATGCAACGCCTTCAGCGTATCCAGCGCATGCGGATAGAGCGGCGACGACACATCCACCCCCGATTTCGCCCGAAGCCCCATATAGGCTTCCTTGTACCAGCCCACGATCCGGCCATGCACATCCCCCGGCAGATCGGGTGCCAGACGCGGGATCGCCACATCAAGCGAGAGCCCGACAATGCTCAGGATCACCTCACGCTCGGGCGCAGGTTCGCCAGCCCGGCCAAACGCCGCCCGCATCGCTGCCAGAATATCGCCCTGGCTGTCTACCAGCGTGCCATCAACGTCAAAAATCACCAATCGCAAGGGGCGGCTCATGCCATATCCTCAAGCGGGTCCTCCGGTGCCTCGGACGGCACCCACTGAAACAGATCCCATGTCCGCTGCATATGCTCGGGCAGGGGGGCCGTGATATGCAGAATGGCCCGCGTCACCGGATGCTCGATCTTGAGAGAGCGCGCATGCAGATGCAACTTGCGGCTCACATCACCGCCCAGTTGCGCGCCCCAGCCATCACCCAGATTTTCCTGACCCGAGCCACCGTATTTGCCGTCCCCCACAATCGGATGCCCGATCTCGGCCATATGCGCGCGCAGCTGATGCGTCCGCCCCGTGACCGGGATCAGAGCAATCCAAGAGGTGCGCGCACCCGCCGCCTCGATTACCGCATAATCGGTGATCGCGGGCTTGGCCCCCGGCGTCGTCTCGACCTCGCGCGGATGCACGCAGATCATCTTTTCGCCCTCGCCCTTGGCGCCATGCCCCGGTGCCTTGACCAGACCATAGCGCACGGTGCCCATACGCGGCGTCGGGACACCGGCGACGGCGGCCCAGTAAATCTTGCGCGTGTTGCGATGCCGGAACGCCGCCGTCAGCCCTTTGGCGGCCTCGCGCGTCCGCGCCAACAACAGCACCCCCGAAGTATCCTTGTCCAACCGATGCACAAGGCGCGGCTTTTCCTCTGCGCCAAAACGCAGCGCCTCCGACAGCCCATCGACATGGCGCGTCTGCTTGCTCCCGCCCTGCACCGGCAGGCCCGGCGGCTTGTTCAACGCGATCACATGATCGTCGCGGTAAATCACGCAGGATTGGATCATCTTGGCATCCGCCGGGCTGATCCGCGCCAGCGCCCCCGTGGGCCGCTCATCCGTATCGGGCAACGGCGGGATGCGTACGCTCTGCCCCACCTCCAGCCGCGTCGCAGGTTTGACCCGCCCACCGTCGACCCGCACTTCGCCTTTGCGGCACATCTTCTCGATCTGCACTTGACCAACATGCGGAAACAACCGCCGGATCCACCGATCCAGCCGTTGATCGCCATCATCCGGCCCCACGACCCGCGTCTGTACACCGCTCATGCGAAAAACCCCCGCGCCAGCCAGACGCCCAAAATCAATGCTCCGATGGACAATCCCACCGACAGTCCGACATATCCCAGTGCCGCCATCGCCTGACCCCGCTCCCAGAGCGTAAAGGCCTCAAGCGAAAACGCCGAAAACGTGGTGAACCCGCCCAAGAGGCCGGTCATGATCAATGGGCTCAGATGCCCCAGCCCACGTTGTGCCAGAACCGCAACCGAAAGTCCCATCAGAAACGACCCAAGGATATTCACCCCCAGCACGCCAATCGGGAAACCCGGCCCGGCCAGACGCTGCGCCAAAAGCACGACGCCATAGCGCAGACAAGATCCGATCGCGCCGCCAACGGCCACCTGAATGAAACCTGTCATCATGCCCGCGTCTGTCGCGCGCGCCTCGCCAATTGTCAAGCACGGCACGGCTCTGTGATCCTCAGATGGGCTTGCGTACACAAACCGCGTCCACAAGGTACACATTGTACACCTTCGGCTTCACGCTATGCGGCGTCGCGCCCATCTCAATTGGGCCTCTGTCTCGACAGCGCAGGGCCGAATATGGCGCAACCTCTGCAACGCCTCATCCGGTGCCTCGCCGTTCTCGATCATCAAGCGGAGCGCGATCATACCGGATCTGCCGCAGCCGCCCCGGCAATGGATCAGCACCCTGCCCCCCCCGGCCAAGGCACGGCGTATGTCTTGACTGGCCTTGTTCCACGCCTCGACCTGGCTATAGTCCGGCACGCCGAAATCCGGGATCGGAAACGCAATCCACCGCGTTCCCGCCTCCTGCACCTCACTCCCAAGGCTTTGCGCACCTGCCTCGTGCATCTCGGTGGGCATCGTAAGAGAGACCACAAGAGCCGGCTTCCAATCGCGGATATGCGCCATATCGCCGGCATAATCGCCCCCCGCCCCCGGCAGCGGTGCGAGGGCCAGTGTCCCACCGCCGACACGCAGCGCATAGATGATAAAATCATTCATTATATCAATACCTTGAACGCTAAAACCTCGCGCAACCATACCCCTGCGAAGCGGCCTGCATCTATAGAGAACCCATAGCGCGCTCCCTCGTCTCACACCAGCTTTGCCATATCCCACTCAAAAAGCAAGGTGGACGCCTTCCGTCCCTCGCCCTACGTTGTGTCAGCATCCGAATCCTGCAAAGGCTCCCCCATGTCTGACACCCCCCTCCCCGGCTATCAGGTTCTCGCCCGTAAATACCGGCCCGAGACCTTTGCCGATTTGGTGGGGCAAGACGCCATGGTCCGCACGCTCAAGAACGCCTTTCAGGCTGACCGCATCGCGCAGGCCTTCATCATGACCGGCATTCGCGGCACCGGCAAAACCACCACCGCACGCATTATAGCAAAGGGCATGAACTGCATCGGCCCCGACGGGCAGGCCGGTCCCACCACCGAACCTTGCGGTCAATGCGAGCATTGCCGCGCCATCATGGAAGGCCGTCATGTCGATGTGATGGAGATGGACGCCGCCTCACGCACCGGCGTCGGCGACATCCGCGAGATCATCGAGAGCGTGAATTATCGCGCCGCATCAGCACGTTACAAGATCTACATCATCGACGAAGTGCATATGCTCTCGGTCAATGCCTTCAACGCCTTGCTCAAGACACTGGAAGAACCGCCCGCACATGTAAAGTTCATCTTCGCCACCACGGAAATCCGCAAGGTGCCGGTGACGGTGCTCTCACGCTGCCAACGGTTCGACCTGCGCCGGATTGAACCCGAGGTGATGATCGCTCTCCTCCGCCGCATCGCCGACAAGGAGGGCGCGCAGATCACCGATGACGCGCTGGCCCTGATCACCCGCGCCGCAGAAGGATCGGCGCGTGATGCCACCTCGCTTCTGGATCAGGCGATTTCGCATGGCGCGGGCGAGACCACGGCCGATCAGGTGCGCGCCATGCTCGGGCTCGCGGACCGTGGTCGGGTGCTCGACCTCTTCGACATGATCCTGCGCGGCGACGCGGCAGGGGCGCTGTCCGAGCTCAGCGCGCAATATGCCGAAGGGGCCGATCCCTTGGCCGTCCTGCGCGATCTGGCCGAGATAACTCATTGGATTTCCGTTGTAAAAATCACACCTGATGCCGCCAATGACCCCACCATCGGCCCGGACGAGCGCGCCCGAGGGCTGGACATGGCCGAGGCTTTGCCGATGCGCGTTCTCACCCGCATGTGGCAAATGCTGCTCAAGGCGCTGGATGAGGTGGCACAATCACCCAATGCCATGATGGCCGCCGAAATGGCGGTGATCCGCCTGACCCATGTGGCCGACCTGCCCACCCCCGAGGATCTGGTGCGGCGTCTGCAAGATGCCCCTCCGACAGGGCCGGGCGGCGGCGGTGGCGGTGGCGGCCTCCGCACACAACCTGCCCCGACCCAGAGCATCACGGCCCAAGGCCAAAGCTATGCGCCCACCCATTCCGGGCCCTCCGGCCCTGTGGCCCATGGTGGCGCCACGCCCGCTCTGGCGCTTGATCCCGAGGAAGCGCTCGCACGCTATCCCACGTTCGAGCATGTGCTGGAACTGATCCGCGCCAATCGTGACGTCAAACTGCTGCTTGAGGCCGAGGGGCATATCCGGCTTGGCAATTATCGCCCCGGTCGGATCGAATTCACTCCCACGCCCGACGCGCCCGGCGATCTGGCTCAGCGTCTGGGCAGCGCCCTGCAACGCTGGACCGGCAACCGTTGGGCGGTCATCCTTGTGAATTCGGCCACGACCCCCACGATCCTTGAGGCGCGTCATGCCGCTGAAGATGCGCTTGAGACAGAGGCAAAACAGCATCCGCTGGTGCAGGCGGTCTTTGCCGCCTTTCCCAAGGCCAGGATTGCCCGCGTCAAAACCATGCAGGATATTGCAAACCACGCCGAAACCGAAGCGCTGCCTGAAGTCGAGGATGAGTGGGATCCGTTTGAAGAGGACTGAAATCCCCGCCTCTTGCCTGTCGCCTTTCATCCGCAGATATGCTTAAAGGCGAAAAATCATTCGATGGCCCATCCCTTGGGTCATAGTCACAGGAGATCACAGCATGTTCAAAGGTTTGGGCCAGATGGGCGACATGGCCAAGATGATGAAGGCCGCGCAGGAAATGCAAAAGAAAATGGCCGCGCTGCAGGACGAGATGCATACCATCATGGTCACCGGCGAATCCGGGGCGGGTCTAGTCAAGGCAACCTGCACCGCCAAGGGCGAACTCAAAGCTCTCGACATCGACCCGTCGATCTTCAACTCTGATGACAAAGAGGTCGTAGAGGACCTGATCCTTGCCGCGATCAAGGATGCACAGGCCAAGGCCTCGTCCCGCGCACAAGAGGAAATGGGCAAGATCACCGAAGGCATGGGCCTGCCCAAGGACATGAAGCTACCGTTCTGAAGCGCGGGTTTCATCTGTCATAAAATCTCATGAAACCAACGCCAACGCCTGCCCCCTGATCGGACCCGAGATTGAGCAGCACCCGCGACATCGACGCCCTTATTGACATGATGGCCCGCCTGCCGGGGCTTGGCCCGCGCTCCGCCCGGCGCGCGGTTCTGCACATGATCCGCAAGCGCGCGCTCCTGCTCTCGCCCTTGGCGCGGCTGATGCAGACCGTCGCCGACACCGCGCGGGAATGCAGCACTTGCGGCAATATCGGCACCAGTGAGATTTGCGATATCTGCACCAGTGCCAAGCGCGCCAACGGACAAATCTGTGTGGTCGAGGATGTGGCCGATCTTTGGGCATTGGAACGGGGGCAGGCCTTCAAGGGGCGCTATCATGTTCTGGGCGGCACGCTCTCGGCACTCGATCAGGTCGGACCAGAGGCCCTGCGAATTCCACAGTTGGTCACCCGGATCGAGGCAGAAGCGATTACAGAGGTCATTCTCGCACTCAATGCCACGGTCGACGGCCAGACCACGGCGCATTATATCGCGGAGCAATTGGACGGCAAAGTCACGCTCACGTCACTGGCTCAAGGTGTTCCCATTGGCGGCGAGTTGGACTATCTGGACGACGGCACGATCAGCGCGGCACTCTCAGAGCGCAAGCGTGTGTGACACCTCTACTCTTTTGCCCGCCCTGCCTGAAACGGATACCTACAATTTATCATGTCACCACTTACCTTCGCTTTGCTATATTTATTGTCCCTTAACCTGCTCACTTTGGGACTGTTCTGGTGGGACAAGCGCTGTGCTGTCGAAAGACGGTGGCGCGTGCCTGAGAGCACGCTATTGACGCTTTGCCTGATTGGCGGATCTCTGGGCGCCAAGACCGGTCAGGGCATTTTTCGCCACAAGACCCGCAAAGAACCGTTTCGCACCTCACTCAATGCGATTGCCGTGCTGCATCTGGGCTTTTTGGCAGCATTGATCCTGCCAGAGTTTCGCGCCTCAGTTAGCGCGCTGATGCACCAAGTTGCCGGATATGTTCTGGGTCTGGCGTCGACTTGGACGACATCTGCCTGATCCCGTTCTTGATCCTTTTCAGAAAGAAAAGATGAACCATCTCTCAGCGTAGAGTTTTGCCAGGTCCCACGCCCTGATGCGCCGAGGTCCGTAGGCCTGTGGCCGACCCTGCGTGGATCCCCCCCTCCAATGCTATGTCTCTTTTCGCAGAAATGGCTCCGCCTTCTGTATCAAGCCCCTGTCCATGACCTGCGCAAGAAAAAGGCCCGAGCAACACACTCGGGCCAATTCAATGTGAGGCTGAACTGATGATGTCAGCGGCGGCGCGGGCCGGTATCCTCATCATCGTCTTCGTCGTCATCATCCGACGCGGGCAGATTAAAGAAGCTCGCGGCGTCGTATTTCTTTTCTCGCTCTTCCGGGTGATAGTCTTGCCCCAGAGTAAAGCTCTCCAGACCTTCGAGCGCTGTGGGAATGCGCGGCTCTGCATCGCCCCCGAGGCTTTGCTCGGTGCTCAGAAGCTTGCGGCGCTCGTCATCGGTCAGAGCGGCCCCTTCCTTGGCCTTCTTGGCTGCGGCCTTTTGCACGGCGGCATCCAGTTCAGACTGTTTGCACAAACCTAGCGCAACAGGATCAATGGGCTGAATATTGGCGATGTTCCAATGGGTACGCTCACGAATCGCCTGAATGGTCGGCTTGGTGGTCCCGACCAGCCGGGAAATCTGACTGTCGGCCAGCTCAGGGTGGAATTTGACCAGCCAGAGGATAGAGGCCGGGCGATCCTGCCGCTTGCTGAGCGGCGTGTAGCGCGGCCCGCGACGGGTTTCTTCACCCTGCGCCGCAGCATTGAATTTCAGCTTGAGCTTGTGCAGCGGATTGGACTGCGCGCGATCGATTTCTTCTTGCGTGAGCTGGTTATTGGCAATCGGATCAAAGCCTTTGACGCCTGCGGCCACATCGCCATCGGCAATCCCCTGAACTTCCAATTCGTGCATGCCGCAGAAATCGGCAATCTGCTTGAAACTGATCGTCGTATTATCCACCAGCCAGACGGCTGTGGCCTTGGCCATGATCGGCATAGACATCTCTCAGGTCTCCTTTACCCAAAACTTCCCCGTCGCCTGAAAGGGCGGTTCCGGCGG
The DNA here is from genome assembly GCF_048262375.1 of Roseovarius sp. GTDB lineage: Bacteria > Pseudomonadota > Alphaproteobacteria > Rhodobacterales > Rhodobacteraceae > Roseovarius. The sequence goes on along the minus strand of NZ_JBLXFE010000019.1, from coordinate 42,154 downwards.
ACCGGAACGAGTTTCCATTGTAGGGGAACTTGGCGGGCTTATACTCACCTTGTCGATAAAATGAAAGACCTAAGAATGCGACGTGCTCTTGCGCTATGGATCTGCCTGCAGCTCTTGCCCCTGACTGCCAGCGCCCAGACACACAAGCCGGGTGTCTTCGATTATTATGTGCTCAGCATGAGTTGGTCGCCGACGTGGTGCGCGCTCGAAGGGGACGCACGCGGCGCGACGCAATGCGATGACGCCGCAGATTCTGGCTGGGTTCTGCATGGGCTTTGGCCACAGTATCATCGCGGCTGGCCAGAGCATTGCCAGAGCGCGCATCCCCCACCGTCTCGTGCGACAACCCGCACGATGCAGGATATTATGGGCAGTGCGGGCCTTGCCTGGTATCAATGGGAAAAGCACGGCTCTTGCTCGGGCCTGCCTGCCGCAGAGTTTTACGCCCTGTCGCGCAAAGCCTTTGCGAGCATCAATCGCCCCGAGGTGTTTCGCAAGCTGACAAAACCGGTAAAACTGCCCGCGAAAGTGATCGAAGAGGCATTTCTCAAGGCCAATCCGGGGCTATCACCTGACATGTTGACCATCACCTGTCGTGCCGGGCGAATCCAAGAGGCGCGTCTTTGTCTCTCGCATGATCTGGAGCCGGTGCCGTGCGGAGTTGATGCTGTGCGCGATTGTACGCTGCGTGACGCGCTCTTTGATCCGATACGATGACTCGGCGCGTATGGTCCCTTGAACCCTACCAGTAATTCCTGAATGGTCGCGCCGAAACGCGCGCAATGACGGGACAGACAGAGACATGGACATCCGAGCAATCCTCATGGGGCTGGGCTTTGCGCTCATGTGGTCCTCGGCCTTTACCTCGGCGCGGATTATCGTCTCTGCCGCACCACCGTTGACATCCCTTGGCCTGCGGTTCTTGATCTCGGGGCTCATCGGCATCACCATCGCCTTGATACTGGGACAAACCTGGCGCCTGACGCGGGCGCAATGGCGGGCCACAATCATTTTCGGCATCTGCCAGAACGCGCTCTATCTCGGATTGAATTTCGTGGCGGTGCAAACGATCGAGGCTTCTTTGGCCGCGATCATCGCCTCGACCGTGCCGCTATTGGTCGGGCTGCTCAGCTGGGCGCTCCATGGTGAGCGGCTTGGCAAGGTTGGAATTTTCGGGCTTTTTGCCGGGCTGGCCGGGGTGGTGATCATCATGGGCGCACGGCTTCAGGGGGGGATGGATCTTTACGGTGTCAGCCTCTGTGCGATTGCAGTCTTTGCGCTTGCCTTTGCCACCTTGTCGGTGCGCGGGGCCGCTTCGGGCGGAAACTTTATGATGGTTGTCGGGCTTCAGATGATCGTCGGTTCGGTTCTGGCAGGCATCGCTGGCCTTGCCACCGAACCCTTTGTTGTCGAATGGAGTCTGCGGCTTGTGCTGGCCTTCCTTTACACCACGTTCATCCCCGGCCTTGCCGCGACGCTGGTGTGGTTCCTGCTGGTCGAGCGGATCGGTGCGACCCGCGCCGCCACATTCCATTTCCTCAACCCGTTCTTTGGCGTGGTCATTGCCGCCGTGCTCTTGAACGAGGCGCTCCGGCTTGGTGATCTGATCGGCGTGCTGGTGATCATGGGCGGCATTCTAGCCGTCCAGCTTTCGCGCCAACGCCGCGTCTGAAGACCCGGAATTTTCAAAAAATTCCGCATCGTTTTCTTTTCAAGAAAACGATGTCAGCCGATGCGCCCGCGCGGGCCCTCGCCCACCTGACCGCGATGCAAGAGCAGGTGATCGAGGATCACGCAGGCCATCATCGCCTCGGCCACGGGAACGGCGCGAATGCCGACGCAGGGATCATGCCGCCCCTTGGTGACCACCTCAATCGGGGTGCCATCCATACGAATCGAACGGCGCGGGCTCAGGATCGACGAGGTTGGCTTGACCGCAAAGCGTACAACCACCTCTTGCCCCGTCGAGATACCGCCAAGGATACCGCCCGCGTGGTTTGACCCGTATTCCGGCCCGTTCTCACCCATGAAAATCTCATCGGCATTCTCGGTTCCAGTCAGGCGCGCGGCGGCCATGCCTTCACCGATCTCGACGCCCTTGACCGCGTTGATCGACATCATCGCGGCGGCCAGATCAGTATCCAGCTTGCCATAGATCGGCGCGCCAAGCCCGGCAGGCACGCCGCGCGCGACCACCTCAACCACAGCACCGACCGAGTTATGTGCCTTGCGCAGCTTTTGCAGATAGGTCTCCCATTCGGGGGCCGCGGCGGCATCGGGAATCCAGAAATCGTTACCGTCAATCGCGTCCCAGTCAAAGCGGGCGCGGTCGATTTCCATCTCGCCCATCGAAACCATATAGCCCTTGATCTCAAGCCCTGGCACGAGCGATGCCAGAGCGGCACGCGCCACGCCGCCAGCGGCAACGCGCGCGGCGGTTTCACGCGCCGAACTGCGCCCGCCACCGCGCGGATCACGCAGCCCGTATTTGAGGTGATAGGTGATATCGGCGTGACCGGGGCGGAATGTCTGGGCGATATCGCCGTAATCCTTGGACCGCTGATCGGTGTTCTCGATCATCAACTGGATCGGCGTACCGGTGCTCTGGCCTTCATAGACGCCCGACAAAATGCGCACGGCATCAGGTTCGTTGCGTTGTGTCATGTTCTTGTTCTGACCGGGACGGCGCTTGTCCAGCCAATGCTGCAACATCGCCTCATCCAGAGCGATCCCCGGCGGGCAACCATCCACAGTGGCCCCAAGGGCAGGTCCATGGCTCTCGCCCCATGTGGTGAAACGAAACAGATGACCAAAAGTATTGAGGCTCATGCTTAGGGCTCCTTTGTGGCTCATCTAGCCCCGGCTTGCCCGCGCCTCAAGCCATTTTGGCGGGCTTTTGTCGCAAACAGGCGATCTATGGGATCGAATCGCGATAGTCTCTTGCACGGGATGAGCTGGCGAGGCGACATTACCTGAATGACACCGACACGTTCAGAAAACTCTGGCGCAGGCTGATGACCCTGCTAACACTACCGACAAGACTGTCCAAAAACGACAGCCGCAAAGACAACAAAATCAACAGGGAGACGAATATGACCAATGATACCCCGCACAACAGCGTGCGCCCGGTCGTCCGTAAAATGGCCGAGGATACGCGCGCCGGCAAGATGAGCCGTCGCGAGTTCGTGGCGCTCGCCTCGACCTTTGGCGCCTCTGCGGCCACCGCCTATGGCCTTTTGGGTCTCGCCGTACCCACCCCCGCCCATGCGGAAGAGGGTAAGAAAGGCGGCGTACTGCGCGTGGCCAGCCGCGTGATGGATATCACCGACCCGCGCAAATATTCTTGGACCGAGCCGGGCAACCTTGCCCGCCAGTTCTGCGAACCGATGGTCCGCTGGGCTTCGGATTTCACCTTTCAGCCGATGCTGCTCGAGAGTTGGGAGGTCAGCGACGACGCCAAGACCTACACGCTCAAAGTACGTCAGAATGCGGTCTGGAACAACGGGGACGCCTTTACGGCCGATGATATCATCCACAATCTCAACCGCTGGTGCGACAAGGCGGTCGAAGGCAATTCCATGGCCTCGCGCATGGGGACATTGATCGATCCCGAGACCAACAAGGCGATTGACGGCGCCATCGAGCGTGTCGATGATTTCACTGTTCGCCTGAACCTGCCGCGCCCTGATATCACCATCATCGCAGGCATGTCGGACTATCCCGCGCTCTGTGTGCACCCCAGCTTTGGCGAGGATGGTGATCTGGCCAAGGCCCCGATCGGCACCGGCCCGTTCGAGCTTGTCTCGATCGAGATCGGCGTCGCGGCAGAATATAAGCGCCGCGAAAATGGCAAGTGGTGGGGCGGTGATGTCTATCTCGACGGCATCCGCTTTATCGACTTTGGCGAGGACAACGCCTCGATCGTGGCGGCATTCGATGGCGACGAGATCGACATCAACGACGAATCGACCGCCGATTTCATCGAATCCTACGATGCCCTTGGCCTGATCAAACAGTCCAAGCCGACCGCCAACACCATCGTTGCGCGCATGCGGGCAGACACCGCGCCCTATGACAGCAAGGAATTGCGCAACGCGATTCAATTGGCCTGTGACAATGCCGTGCTGCTGGCCATTTCGATCAATGGCGAGGGCATGCCTGCCGAGAATCACCATGTGGCCCCGTTCCATCCGGAATATGCCGAACTGCCTGCCATCGCGGCCGATCCCGCCAAGGCGATCGAAATGGCCCGCGCCGCCGGTCATGGCGATACCGAAATCGACATCATCTCGATCGATGGCGACTGGCGCACGACCACCACTGACGCCATCGGCGCGCAGTTGCGTCAGGCGGGCTTCAACGTCAAACGGACGGTGATCCCCGGCTCCAGCTTCTGGAACGACTGGACCAAATATCCGTTCTCGACAACCAACTGGGGCCCGCGCCCCTTGGGCGTGCAGGTGTTGGCATTGGCATATAGATCAGGTGAGGCATGGAACGAGTCGGGTCACTCGAACCCCGAGTTCGACGCCCTGCTCGACGAAGCGCTCGGTATTTTCGACGCAGATAAGCGCCGTGAATATTCGGCCAAGCTGCAAGCCATGCTGCAAGACAGCGGTGCCGTGATTCAGCCCTTCTGGCGCAATCAGGCCCTGCACCACACCGACAAGGTCAAAGGCGTGCAGGCGCATCAGTTCCGTGAAATGCACTATGAAAAGGCTTGGCTTGACGCCTGATTGCGTTGAGCACCAAGGATCGGGCCGCCCTCACGGGCGGCCCTTTTTATTTAGGCGACCTGGGCGCGCAGCGCTTCCATGCGCTCTACCAACAGCTTGCGCGACATCTCATCCTTGAGCTTGCCTTCCTCGTCAAACGCATTCATCGCTCCGGCAATCAGCACTGCCGTGCCCGGCACCAGCCGAGCCTGCAACTGGGTCAGACATGACAGCGTCATGAATTGCGCCGTCTCACCCCCGGTGCGCCCCGCAGATGCGGACACCACGACAACGGGTTTGTCCATGAACGCGGCACCCGGCACCCGACTGATCCAATCAAGACCATTCTTGAGCACCCCGGTGATGCCCTTGTTGTATTCCGGAGCGCCAATCACCACGGCATCGGCATCCTTGATCTGCTGGGCAAGGTGTTTCACCGCCTCTGGCACCCCGTTGGCCTCTTCCAGATCGCCATCATAGAGCGGGAGCGCAAGATCGCCCTCGCTCACCTCTGCCGGGCCAAATGCGGTTGCGGCCTCGGCCAGCAGCATGCGATTGTACGATCCTTTGCGCAGCGATCCTGAAATCAGCAAAAGCTTTGGGTTTGCCATTTGTAATCCTCTCGTGGGTTGAACACTTTCAGCGCTCTAACTGGTACGAGGTCGGGGACTTGGCAACACTGATTGCCCGCACACTCCCTGTGCGCCTTTCAAGACCCCATAAAAAAACCCGGCGCAGAGGTTCATCCGCAGCCGGGAAGGCACCCGCTATCAGGGGTGAGGAGGAGATCGTTACCAGTCCACCGGCCCCTTATCGGCAAATTCATGGACCAGAAAATCTATAAAGGCACGCACCTTTGGTTGGGTGAACCGGCCCGGCGGGTAAACGGCATAGATGCCCTGCAACTCAAGCGGCAATTCGGGCATTGCGTCTTCAACCAGACCCTCTGCCATGGCGCGTGCATAGAGGAACGACGGTAGATAGGCGATTCCCAATCCCGAAATCGCGGCATTGAGCAGGGATTGGCCATCGTTCACACTGAGCCCACCCGCCGTGCGCACCTGCCGCTTTTCCCCTGAGGGCGCTGTCAGTTTCCACACTGCGCCCCCGGCCTGACTGGAGTAATGCAACAGCTTGTGCTCGTTGAGATCGTCGATCTTTTGCGGTCGCCCATATTTTTCAAAGTAACTCGGGCTGGCGATCATCCGCTTGGTGGTCTCGGTCAGCTTGCGGGCGCGCAGGGTGCTGTCCTCCAACTCGCCAATACGCACTGCCATGTCAAACCCTTCAGAGATCAGCTCTACATAGCGGTTGTTCAGCACCATATTCACAGTGATATCAGGGAATTCATCCAGAAACGTACCCAAAACCGGGCTCAGATGATTGACCCCGAAATCGGTGGCAACAGAGATGCGCAAGAGGCCAGAAGGGTCCGATTGCATGGAACTCACCAACGCGTCCGCTTCGCCCGCGTCGTTCAGCACCCTCAGCGCCCGATCGTAATAGGCCAGGCCGATCTCGGTCGGGCTCACCCGTCGCGTCGTGCGATTGAGCAGCCTTGCCCCCAAACGCGCCTCCAAAGAAGAGACGTGTTTGGACACGGCGGATTTTGAAATGCCCATCTTGCGGGCTGCGTCTGTAAATCCACCCTGATCCACCACTGTGGCAAAGGCTTCCATCTCGGTCAGGCGATCCATACTCGTACCTCTGAGTTGCGTCTTGACGGTCTTTGTGGCGGGAAAATCAGGCACAACTGGGGCATTCGCCAGACAATATCTGGATTTCTTCGGTATCGTTCGGCGTCTGGAAACACGGAAACACCCAAGCGTGATTGTTTACGGGCTGAGTCTGCACACAATTCATGATACCATGCTCTTGGGATGAGCGACCATGACACGTATCATCGCACTGACTGCTGCGGCCTTTATATCCCTCACAACGCCTGCCCTATCCGGGGACACCCCCGCACCTGTGGGTGCAGGGGTTTACTTTGTTGATCTTGAGGATGGCGCCACCGTCACCTCGCCTGTTACGATCATTTTTGGCCTCAGAGGCATGGGCGTGGCCCCTGCCGGCATCGAAAAGAAAGCAACCGGCCATCACCATGTACTCATTGATCGCCCGCCCTTGGGCGAGGGACCGGATGGCACGCAAGAAATAAATACCAGCCTGCCCGCCGATGAGCATCACCGCCATTTTGGCGGTGGTCAGACGCAAGTGACGATGGATCTGGCGCCAGGAATACACACGATGCAACTGGTCATGGGCGATATGAATCATATGCCGCATAACCCGCCTGTCACCTCAGGGGTGATCACGATCACCGTTGAGTAAATGCCCTCAGAGCGTCGCCGCCAGCCGCGTTCCCTGATCAATTGCGCGTTTTGCGTCCAGTTCGGCGGCCAGATCCGCACCGCCGATCACATGGGCTGTGATCCCTCGTGCCGCCAGCGAATCGGCCAAGCTACGCTCGCTCAACTGCCCGGCACAGAGCACCACCGTATCGGCCTCGATCAACGTCGGGCGCTCGCGCGCGGCCCCAAAGCTCACATGCAGGCCGTCTGCGTCAATCCGTTCGTAATTTACCCCACCGATCATCTTCACGCCCTTCATCCTGAGGGCGGCGCGATGAATCCAGCCTGTCGTCTTGCCCAACCGCTTGCCGGGGGCTTCGGCCTTGCGCTGCAAGAGCGTGACTGCGCGCGCGGGGGGCTCTGGCTGCGGACCCTGTGGTGACAGACCACCACGCACCTCTGCCGGATCGCTCACACCCCATTCCGTCCGCCAGAGCGCGATATCTTCGGTCGGACTGATCCCCTCATGCACGAGAAATTCTGAGACATCAAAGCCGATGCCGCCCGCGCCCACGACCGCCACACGCTTGCCCACTTGCGCACGGCCACGCAGCACGTCGATGTAATTCACCACATTGGGGCCATCCTGCCCGGGAATACCCGGATCACGCGGAACAACACCCGTAGCAATGATAACCGCGTCGAACCCCTCCAGAGCATCGGCAGTCACATCCTGTCCCAACCGCAAATCGACACCGGACTTGGCCACCATGACGCCAAACCAGTCCACCAGCCCGCGAAACTCCTCTTTGCCGGGGATGACCTTGGCCATGTTCAATTGCCCACCAAGCTCTGCTGCGCGGTCAAACAGCGTCACCTCATGGCCACGCCCCGCCGCCGTTATCGCCGCCGACAGGCCCGCTGGCCCGGCCCCCACCACGGCAATCCGCCTGGAGGCCTCAGCAGGCGCGATCACCAGTTCAGTTTCATGACAGGCGCGCGGATTGACCAGACACGATGTCAGCTTGCCGCTAAAGGTATGATCCAGACAGGCCTGATTGCAGGCAATGCAGGGGGCAATCGTAGCACCCTGCCCCGCCGCGGCCTTGTTGACGAAATCGGGGTCAGCCAGAAAAGGTCGCGCCATCGAAACCATATCCGCAGCCCCCCCGGACAACACCGCCTCGCCCACCTCGGGGGTATTGATCCGGTTCGAGGTGATAACGGGAATGCCCACCTTGCCCATCAGCTTTTTCGTAACCCAGGCAAAACCCGCGCGCGGTACGCTTGTGGCAATCGTCGGAATGCGGGCCTCATGCCAGCCGATCCCCGTATTCAGGATTGAAGCACCGGCACGTTCGATTTCTTGTGCGAGTTGCACCACCTCTGCGTGGCTGCTGCCATTGGGCACCAGATCAATCATGCTCAGCCGGTAAATGATGATGAAATCATGGCCCACCGCCTCGCGCGTGCGGCGCACCACCTCAATCGGCAGACGCATGCGGTTTTCATAGCTGCCACCCCAACGATCCTCGCGCTTGTTGGTATGGGTGACAAGGAACTGATTGAGGAAATAACCCTCAGACCCCATGATCTCGACCCCGTCATACCCTGCCTCACGGGCGCGAACGGCGGCGGTGACGATATCGGTGATCTGCTTTTCGATCCCCTCTTCATCCAGCTCCTTTGGCGTAAAGGGCGAAATCGGTGATTTGATTGCCGAGGCGCTGACACAGTCCTTGCCATAGGCATAGCGTCCTGCATGCAGGATCTGCATGGCGATGAGGCCGCCTGCCTCATGCACCCGGTCCGTCACCACCCGGTGATTGGTTATGTCCTCAGGGGTAAAAAGCCCCGCCGCCCCTGGAAAGACCCCGCCTTCGCGATTGGGGGCCATACCACCCGTGACCATGAGAGCCACACCACCGCGCGCCCGTGCCGCATAGAATTCCGCCACCCGGTTCCAGTCGCGTGTCTCTTCCAAACCGGTGTGCATGGACCCCATAAGCACGCGGTTTTTCAGCGTCACATGCCCCAGATCAAGCGGGCTTAGAAGATGCGGATAATCAGACATGGCGGGCCTCCCTTGGCTGCCTCGCACCATGGCTTGAGCCTGCGATCTTGTCACCCCGAAACGCTGCGTTACGCGGTAGCGGTCCCCTGTGTGCCCCGATCGCCTAGCCGACAAACCGCCGCGCGACCTCACCCGCCATATAGCTCACACGCCCGCCCGCCAAAGTGGCCATCACCCGCCGGGTTTCGGGTGCAATCACCACCAGATCAGCGCGCAGACCAGAACGCAACGCGCCCCGATCCGTCAGCCCAAGCATCCGCGCCGGACCTGAGGATATCAGCCCCCACGCGGTCGCAAGATCACAGACCCCACCATCGGCCAAGAGAAATGCCGCGCGCCGCAGCGAGGGATAGTGGTAATCTGACGCCAGTGCATCCACGAGGCCCATCGCCACCAGTTCAACCGCGCTCACATTTCCCTTGTGCGAGCCTCCACGCACCAGATTGGGCGCCCCCATGATGACGGTATCGCCGCCTGCGCGCGCCTCTTCGGCGGCCTCAAGGGTCTCGGGGAATTCGGCAATCGTCATACCGCGCGCCCGCGCCACGCGCCGCGCCGCGATGGTTGCATCGTCATGGCTCCCCAACCGCACGCCCTGCGCATGCAGGGCTGCGCTCAGCCGCTCCAACGCCAGGCCCACCGCATCCATCCGCGCATGCAGGCCCTGAATATACTCCAGATGCTTCTCCGGATTGCGCCCGATCCGAAGCGCCTGGCCGGTCAAACCCTGCGGTCGTTTGCCCGCAGCCAGTGCTGCATGCGGCAGATGATCGTTAAACACCACGTATCCAATGCCATGCCGCGCGACCATCTCTTGCACCGCGTCATACTCTTCAAGCAAGGATATCTCAAAGCGCAGCTGCGCATGCAAATCCGTCCCGACATGCCCCCGAACCTGTCGCATGGCGTCGAATACGCGCTCGGCAAACTCGGCCCCACGCATTCCACCTTCCCAACTGTAGAACTGCGCCAGAACAGCGGTGGTGATTCCATTCGCGGCCAATTCCGCCTCTGCGGCGATCATGCCCTGATCCAGATCCTTCATCGCCCCGCGCCGCGGGGCCAGATGCCGCTCAAACCCGTCGCCATGTGCATCGACAATGCCGGGCAGGACCATATAGCCGCTCAGATCAACCTCCCGGCCCAAAGGCGCATCGGTGATCAGCCCATCGCTCAGCGACAGATCCCGCACCTCAAGCCTGCCCGGACCAAGCACCTGCGCCCCGCGCAATGTCACATCAAGCTCGCTCATTCCCTCCGCCGCCCCAACAATACATCACCCAAACTCAGAGCATGGTTAAACCGGCCATGCGCCAGAAACTCTTCTATTTGCGCGATAACCAAAGGGTTGTTCATCAAAAACGTATGCGTCACCGGTAAGGAAATATGATCCGCCATGCCATCAACCCGCGTGGAGGCGACCGAGACTTTGCCGTCGTCCGCCCCCTCGATCAGGCTGGAAAAATAAGGGTTGAGCGACCGCGTGCCCGCAATCACCCCCAGCTCGAAATCCACCGGCGGCAGGTTTTCCGGCACGCCACCCGGGCCGGTTTCCAGCTGCAATCCCGCAGGTCCATTGAGCCAGCGAAACAGCTCAAGCCCGCCCAGTTCATCCACCAATTCGCTGCCGTGATTGGGAGGAGCCAGCATGACGACACGCCCCATCTGCTCAGGGCGGTTATCCTTGAGCCAGAGCCGCAGCAGGATACCGCCCATCGAATGAGTGACAAAATGCACCCGCGTGGCCCCACAAACCCGCACAGCAAAAGGCAGAGTCTCTCGCGCCAACTGCTCAATGTCTTCCTCTGTCGATGGGTAATCGGGGCTGAACACATCATATCCCTGTGCTTCGAGCACCTCTTGCAGGATCACAAAAGACGCCTCCGACCGCGCAAGCCCATGCAAGAGCACCACACAGTCAGCGCGCGCCGCAGTGGTCCAGAGACCCAGCATAAGGGCCGTGATAATCGCCAACCTGTTCATGCCGCCCCCTTAGGCGCAAACGCGCACGCTGAACAGGGTTTACACCTTGTCCCGCATCCGGAGCCCGGCCGCGCGCATCTCGCTCAGGGTCACACGCGGGGTCAGCGCCTCTGGTGAAATCACGAGATCGAGCACTGCACCGGTCTGTGACGCGCAGGCGCGCTCGAACGCAGCCGCGAAATCCTCGGTGCGTTCCACACGCTCGCCGTGGAACCCATACGCCCGCGCAAGGGCGGCAAAATCCGGATTGACCATAGTCGTGCCTGACACGCGCTCTGGATAGTTGCGCTCCTGATGGGCACGGATTGTGCCATAGATCCCGTTGTTCAAAAGCAGAATGATCGGCTGCGCACCGGCCTGCGCCGCCGCCGCCAGTTCCTGACAGGTCATTTGGAAATCACCATCGCCCGCAAAACAGACGACACGCCGGTCAGGATACACCACCTTGGCAGCAATCGCCGCCGGAATGCCATAGCCCATAGCGCCCGATTGTGGCGCCAGCAGGCGCATGCCCGCCCCGTATTTCAGGAAACGCCCCGACCAGATGGCGAAATTTCCCGCCCCGTTTGTGATGATCGCATCCTCTGGCAGAACAGAGCGTAAATAGGTTACCACCTTGCCCATATCGACCGGCGACGGCAGATCCGGCAGATCAAACCCCGTCTCATAGCCTGCACGCCCCTCGATCCGCCACGCCCCCCAATCGCCCTGCACCGGCCCAGCCGCGTTGAGCGCCAGAGCAAAGGCATTGGGCCCCGCCTGAATGCCCAGTTCCGGCTGATAGACCTTGCCCAGTTCCAGGTCAGAGCCATGGACATGAATGAGGCGCTGCGCTGGCTGCGGCAGATCAAACACCGTGTAACCATCGGTGGAATTCTCGCCAAATCGGTTGTTGATCGCCAGAATCACATCCGCCTCGGTCAACAGCCGGCGCACATTGGGCACCATACCCACCCCTGCCTCACCGCAAAAAACCGGGGAATGATTGTCGAACCGATCCTGATAGCGAAACACTGACACAACCGGTATATCAGAGCCTTCGGCAAAGTGCTGCAAGGCCGCGCGCCCGGCCTCTGACCAATTGCATCCGCCATAGACAATGAGGGGGCGCTTGGCGCTTGCCAGCACGTCGCGCAGCTGCGCCACAGCCTGTGCAGCAGGCTCGGGCTCCGGGTAGGTTCCCGGACCCGTAAGCGGGGCAACCTCGGTCACATCGGTCAGCATGTCCTCGGGCAGGGCCACCACCACCGGGCCGGGGCGACCAGTGACGGCGGTTTTCCACGCCCGCGCCACGATTTCAGGGATGCGCGCCACCTGATCAATCTCGACCGCCCATTTCACCATGGTTCCGAACACCGCCCGGTAATCCAGCTCCTGAAAGGCTTCGCGCCCTTTCATGTCGGTGCCGACCTGCCCCACGAAAAGGATCATCGGCGCGCTGTCTTGCATCGCAGTATGCGCCCCGATCGAGGCATTGGTCGCCCCCGGTCCCCGCGTGACCCAACAAATGCCGGGGCGTGCCGTCAGCTTACCATAGGCCGCAGCCATAAAGGCGGCACCGCCCTCTTGCCGACAGAGTGTGAAATCGAGCCGCCCGGCCGTGTCATGCAACGCATCGAGAACCGCCAGATAGCTCTCTCCCGGCACACCAAAACTGTGCCGCGCCCCGAGTGCAAGCAGGCACTCCACCAGCAATTGGCCCCCATTTCGCGCATTGGTTCTCATGTCCGGCTCCTATCCCGTGGTTGCGCGCAAGCTGGCCCAAGGCGGGGGCCAAACACAACCCCTTTTCACCCTGACACGCACCGCTTAGGCTCATCCGCGTCATTCCCTTGCACGCAGGTTCCCGCATGCCGCCTCCCCGCCTCGCCGCCCGCGCCGTGATCGTGGTTCAGGATCGCCTGTTGCTGGTCAACGCCTATGCCGATGCCGCCAGCACGCTTTGGTGCGCGCCGGGCGGCGGGGTCGAGACAGGATCGTCCCTGCCCGACAATCTGATCCGAGAAGTGCATGAGGAAACCGGCCTGACCATCCGCGTCGGACCGCCTTGCCTGATCAATGAATTCCATGCCCCCGGCACCGGGTTTCATCAGGTCGAGGTGTTCTTTCGCTGCACGCTCATCACTGGCACCCTGTCTGATGACTGGCAGGATCCAGAGCGGATCGTCACCCGTCGCCAGTGGGTGACCCAGGCCGAAATGGAAAGCCTCCGTTTCAAACCAGACAGCCTTGTTCACGTCGCGTTTCGGCGCGGAATGGGTTATGATCCGCTGGAGGAAATTGTTGGCCCCTAGCGCCGGCCCCGGATCACCGAGACAGCAACCCCACCAAGGACCAGCGCACTCGCCAACACGAACTCCGCGCTCAGCGCTTCGCCAAGGATCACCATCCCGCCGGCCATGGCGATCACCGGCACGGTGAGTTGCGCCACAGCCGCAACAGACGCCGCCAGTCGGGGCAAAATGCTGTACCAGAGCGCATACCCCAACCCGGATGTCACCGCGCCGGACAACACCGCAAGGATCACGCCCTCTGCGCCAAGCTGCACGCCTGCAGCGCCTCTCGGCATCAGCCACCCCACAAACAGCCCCACAGGCGCCGCCCACACGAAATTCGCCGCCGTGGCCATCAGCGCCTCTCCGGCTCTGCGCCCATTCAGTGAATAGACACCCCAGCCCACACCAGCAGCCGCCATCAACAGACCATGGATCACGCTGACCTGCGGCCCCGCACCGGGCCATAACAGCCATGCCAGGCCGCCAAAGGCCAACCCCGCCCCAATCCAGCGCCGCGCGGGCATTGCCTCACGCGCGATCAGCCCACCTGCAAACATGGTGATCTGTACCACGCCAAACAGGATCAGCGCCCCCAACCCCGTGTCAAGCGCTTGGTAGGCCATGGAAAATCCGTAGAGATAAACCAAGAGTGACAGCGCCCCGACCACACGGCCCGGCCCAAAGAGCTGAAGCCGCCCGCGCAACACCAGACACAAAATGGCCAGCATCACCGCCCCGGACATCAGGCGAATAACACCAAAGCTGACCGCATCTATGCTGCCCCCCGCCAAGGCCATCCGGTTCAACACCGAATTGGCGGCAAAAGCGATCATTGTGAGAACAGTCAGGAATAAAAGGCGCATAGCCTTTGCTACCCTCTCCTGCATCGGGGGTACAGTCAGACTATCGTGAACTTGCAGTTTTCAGCGTTCTTCAAATACTCAAATCCAAACGCCAACACCAGGCGCGGCCTCAAAGGGATTGGACCGCCCTCGGGCTCTCTGGCTGCTTCAGTGGTAATGAGTGGGATTGTTGTTGCAAACTTCAAAGCTGTGGATAGCGTGATCATCGGCTGAATCGACACGGCCTGCGATACAGGCGTGGGACTTGGAGGCGAAACTCTGGCTATGACCGGATGGGTTACATGGGGTCTCGGGACGATGAGCTTGGCAAACCGGGTGGTTGCGATCCATGATCAACGAATGGCCTGTGAGGTGACAAAATGAGGACGGCGAAACCCGGGCTAACAGTCGCCGTTGCATGCTGCTTTCTCGCCGCGCTCTCTCCGGCACTGGCCCAGACTCAGAGTTTTGACACCTATCTAAAATCCATGACCTCCGCCGAAATTACATTCAGCGGCAGGCTCGAATATGACAGCAGCGATCTGAGCGATAACCCGTTTATATTTTACAATGCTGACCAAGAGCCATTCCCCGCCACCATAGAGGCGGGACGAGAAACGCGGGAGCGCGTGAAGCGCGACTGCAGGGTTTTGGGCGTCAATATCAATATCAAGAATCTGTGCGAGGTCGAGGGTATTGGATACATAGAAATTCGTGGAAGTGGCATTCTTCTGAATATTCGCAAGGTTATCAAACTCCAAAAGCCCTGACCTTCCCAAAGCCCGGACCTCAGGCGCGTCTGCTGCCGATCCTTCCGGATTGCGACAAGGGCCCAAAACGAAAAGGGGCCGCCCAAAGGCGACCCCCGTCCAATAGCATAACGCTACGGGTGGCTTACATCATGCCGCCCATGCCGCCCATGCCGCCCATGTCGGGCATGCCGCCGCCAGCGTTCTCTTTCTGGGGCTTGTCGGCCACCATCGCTTCGGTGGTGATCAGCAGGCCAGCGATCGAGGACGCATCCTCAAGCGCGGTGCGGACAACCTTGGCCGGGTCGATGACGCCAAACTTGAACATGTCGCCATATTCGTCGGTCTGGGCGTTGTAACCGAACTTGGGGTCTTCGCTCTCACGGATCTTGCCCGCAACGACAGAGCCGTCAACACCGGCATTCTCGGCGATCTGGCGCAGCGGTGCTTCGAGCGCACGACGCACGATAGTGATACCGGCGTTCTGGTCGCTGTTTGCGCCTTCGAGGCCCGCAAGCTTCTTGGCCGCCTGCACCAGAGCGACGCCACCGCCAACCACGATGCCTTCTTGCACGGCAGCGCGGGTTGCGTTCAGCGCGTCATCGACGCGATCCTTGCGCTCTTTCACTTCGACTTCGGTCATGCCGCCAACGCGGATGACAGCAACGCCACCGGCCAGCTTGGCCACGCGCTCTTGCAGCTTCTCGCGGTCGTAATCCGAGGTGGTGTCCTCGATCTGCTGACGGATCTGGCTGACCCGTGCCTCGATCTCGGCCTTTTCGCCAGCGCCGTCAACGATGGTGGTCGCATCTTTGGTGATCGACACCTTCTTGGCAGAACCAAGCATGTCCATGCCGACGTTCTCAAGCTTCATGCCCAGATCTTCAGAGATCACCTGACCACCGGTCAGAATGGCGATATCCTGCAGCATTGCCTTGCGACGGTCGCCAAAGCCGGGGGCCTTGACGGCTGCAATCTTGAGGCCACCGCGCAGCTTGTTCACAACGAGAGTTGCGAGGGCTTCGCCTTCGACATCCTCAGCAATGATCAGCAAGGGCTTCTGCGACTGGATCACCTGCTCGAGCAGCGGCACCATCGGCTGGAGGCTCGACAGTTTCTTTTCGTGCAGCAGAATGATGCAGTCATCGAGATCTGCAATCATCTTGTCGCTGTTGGTCACGAAATAGGGGCTGAGATAGCCACGGTCGAACTGCATACCTTCGACCACATCGGTCTCGGTCTCGAGGCCTTTGTTCTCTTCGACGGTGATGACACCCTCGTTGCCGACTTTCTGCATTGCATCGGCGATCTGACGGCCGATTTCGGCCTCGCCATTGGCAGAGATCGTGCCGACCTGCGCCACTTCGGCGCTGTCGTTCACCGGGCGCGATGCCGCCTTGATGGACTCGACAACCTTGCTGGTTGCCAGGTCGATACCACGCTTGAGGTCCATCGGATTCATGCCGGCGGCAACCGCCTTCATGCCTTCCTTGACGATGGCCTGAGCCAGAACCGTCGCGGTGGTGGTGCCGTCACCGGCTTCGTCGTTGGTGCGGGAAGCAACTTCCTTCACCATCTGCGCGCCCATGTTCTCGAACTTGTCGTCCAGTTCGATTTCCTTGGCAACCGATACACCGTCCTTGGTGATGCGCGGTGCGCCAAAGGATTTGTCCAGAACCACATTGCGGCCCTTGGGTCCCAGTGTCACCTTGACCGCGTCGGCCAGGATGTTCACGCCCTTGAGCATGCGATTGCGGGCGTCTGTGCTAAAGCGTACGTCTTTTGCAGCCATTATAAGGTGCTCCCGTGTTTTGAGTTCCGGTCAGATCAGTGTGAGGGGGAATACCCTTACGCGATCACGCCCAGAATGTCGCTTTCCTTCATGATCAACAGCTCTTCGCCATCAACCGTGACTTCCGTGCCCGACCATTTGCCGAACAGAATGGTATCGCCAGCCTTAACGGCCATTGCGATCAGTTCTCCATTGTCCTTGCGGGCGCCATCGCCGCAGGAAACAACTTCGCCTTGGCTCGGCTTTTCCTTGGCGCTGTCGGGGATAATCAGCCCGCCTGCGGTTTTCTCTTCGCTTTCAACGCGGCGGACAAGCACGCGGTCGTGCAGCGGTTTAAATGCCATCTCTGAGGCTCCTTGGCTCAAAGTTACTCCCTAGTGATCTCTCATTGGAGATCGTTAGCACTCACGGGGTTAGAGTGATAACGACGCATAGCTAGGCAGTGAGCGCAGATGAGTCAACCGGTTTGATACGGAAAAATTTGGCTTTCCAACAGAGAACCTATCAGGAATTTATGCCGCAGTGCAGCATCGACCGGGTGACAAAGCCCGTAGCCCCGCCTATAAGGCGCGCAAACCCGTCTTAATCACAGGATTAACCCCATGACCACGCTTGTTTTCGGCCACAAATCCCCCGACACTGATTCCACCGGATCGCCCGTCCTCTGGGCTTGGTATCTCAACCAAGTGAAGGGCACCAAGGCCGAAGCGGTCCTGCTGGGCGAGCCGAACACCGAGGCGGCCTTTCTGCTGCGCAAATGGGATCTGCCCAAACCGCGCATCATTTCGGATGTCGAAACGGACCAGCCCTGCGTAATCGTCGACACCAACAACCCCGCCGAATTGCCCGCCAATGTGAACAACGCCGACATTCAGGCTATCATCGACCATCACAAGCTGGTTGGCGGCCTGGAAACCAAGGGTCCGATCGACATCACCGTGCGCCCGCTGGCCTGTACCGCGACCATCATGCTCGATTTGATGGGCGATGACGCAGCCAAAATGCCCGATTGGGCCAAGGGCACGGCGCTGACCTGCATTCTCAGCGATACGCTCGAATTCCGCTCTCCCACGACCACCCCGCATGACCGCGCGGTGGCCGAGCGTCTGGCCGCTGATCTGGGCATCTCGATCCCTGATTACGCCGCAGAAATGTTCGCGGCAAAATCCGACGTCTCCGCCTTCTCCGATGCCGAATTGCTGCGTATGGATTCCAAAGAATACGAAGTCGCAGGCACCAAATTCCGCGTCAGCGTGCTGGAAACCACGTCGCCCGCCATCGTGCTCGATCGCAAGGCCAGCCTGATGGACAGCATGAAAACCGTCGCCGCCGAGGATGGTGTCGATCAGGTGTTGCTCTTTGTCGTGGATATCCTGAACGAAGAGGCCACCCTGCTCGTCCCCAACGATCTGGTGAAAACGGTTGCCGAAAAGAGCTTTGGCGCGACCGTTTCGGGTGACGCCGTGGTCCTGCCCGGCATCATGAGCCGCAAAAAGC
The DNA here is from genome assembly GCF_048262375.1 of Roseovarius sp. Taxonomy (GTDB): domain Bacteria; phylum Pseudomonadota; class Alphaproteobacteria; order Rhodobacterales; family Rhodobacteraceae; genus Roseovarius. The sequence goes on along the minus strand of NZ_JBLXFE010000019.1, from coordinate 23,932 downwards.
AGATCATCCCCAACCTCAAACTCTGAACACGCATCTCTCTGGATGCAAAAGGGTCGCCACCGGGCGGCCCTTTTCCTTGCCCGAGCCGCGCGCCATCCTGTGCCATCGCCTTAACGCTCTAGCGCCGTCAGAAACGCCTCAAGCTGAGCAGGGTCGATCGGCTTTGGCAACAGCTCAAGCCCAGCCGCGCGGCACTGAACCCGCACATCAGCACTCAAATGCCCGGTGATGATCCGCGTCGGAATCGGACCGTGCCGCGCAATGATCTGCACCACCACCTCTGGACCCCGCGCGTCTTCGTCCAATTCGTAATCCACCAGCATCGCATCCGGGTTCAGCCCCAGATCGGCCAATTGCGACAGCGCTTCGGACAGATTGGCAGCGTCCACAACATCCGCGCCCCATCCGCGCAAGAGCAGGGTCATCGCCTCACGCAGACCAGAATCATTTTCGATCAAAAGCACAATACGCCCGTCCAGCGAGGCGCGTGTCACCCCTCCGGCCTGCGGGATGCCGCGCGCCTCCTGAGCGGGTTTGACAGGGTAAACCCACGGAACCGTCACGCTGAAACAGGCACCACAGCCCAGATCAGACCGCAATTCCAGCGGATGACCCAAAAGCGCACAGGCACGGTCCACAATCGCCAAGCCCAATCCCATGCCCTCGGCGGCGCTGACATGCGCATCCAGACGGTGAAATTCCTGAAAAATCCGGTCCTGATCGGCGGGCGCGATCCCCGGCCCGGTGTCGCGCACCTCGATCCGCAGATTGCGCCCCTGCCGCCGCGCACCCACCAGCACCTTACCAGAGGGGGTATAGCGGATCGCATTGGCGATCAGGTTCTGCAGGATGCGGCGCAGATAACTGGCGTCGCTCTCGACCATGACAGCGCAGGGCACATAGCGCAGTTCCAATCCCTTGAGCGCCGCAACCGGAGCAAATTCATCGAACAGTTGATCCAGAATGCGCGTCAGCGGCACATGGGTCACATCCACCTCGACATGCCCTGATTCCAATCGCGAGATATCAAGCAAGGCGTCAATAATATCCTCAACACTTGTCAACGCGCGCTGCGCCTTGTCCATCAGCGCACGGTGGTCCTCGCTCGCCAACTCTTCGTGGATTGACGCCAGATAGAGCCGCGCCGCCGACAAGGGCTGACGCAGATCATGGCTCGCCGCCGCCACAAACCGGGACTTCGACGCATTGGCCCGTTCGGCCTTGGCCAAAGCATCCTCAAGCTCCAGCGTGCGGTCGCGCACCCGCTGTTCCAGACGCTCATTGGCATGTGCCAGGGCGCGCGCCGCCGCACGCTCGGCTGTCACATCCGAAAAGCTGATGACAAAACCCCGGTCCGGCATCTGCCGGGCAAACACATCCAGTGTCTTGTGCGTGCCAGAGCGCATATAGAACCGCAGTGGCGCGCGCCGGTCCTGCGCGGCCACCCACGCCGCAACATCACGCGCGGTCAACCCACCCTCTATCTTGAAATCACTGCCAATCCGACGAAGGATCACGTCAAACGCGATCCCGACCCGAAACCCAGAGAGCGGAATTGACAGCATGCTGCCTGCGTTCTGATTCCAGCCGCGCAACTGACCGCCACGATCAAAGATGCATACACCCTGATCAATGTGTTCCAGCGTGGCGCGGATCAACTGCGCCTGATCATCCAGCAGCTTGCCGCGCTCGCGCCGCTCCAGCCGGATAATATCGGTGATGTCGGTTTGCAGGATCACGGTTTGGCCGTCGCGGGTGCGGTGCTCACTGACCTGAACCCAGCAATCGCCGGTCAGGTTGAGGTTGAACATCACATGCTTTTCCTGATGCAGTTGCATCCGCCGCGCCGCCCAATCGCTGCGGCTCTGCATGTCGGGCAGTTCCAGAAACCGGCTCTGGCTGGCGTGGCGCACATAATCGGCAAATTCCAGACCGGGGCGCAATTCGGCCACCAGATCGGGCATATACATGCCAAAACGGCTGTTGTTCAGAACCAGCCGCCCATCGGTATCAAAGAGCGCGAAACCTTCCTGAATCGTCTCGATGGCATTGGCGAGATCCGAGCGCGCGCGCTCGGCCTGCCGGATCGCCTGCGCCAATTGCGCATTGGAGTCATTGAGCAGGTCGAGCGCATGTTCCAGATCGCGGGTGCGTTCGCTGATCTGATCCTCCAGAATCACCGCCCGCTCGAAATGCGCATAGGCGGCACCGCCGTCATCTGTCACCTGCTCGACCCGGCGCATCAGCACCTCGATGATCTTGAGAAGTTTACTGTTCTGCCGCTCGGGGGAATCAGACCTGTCGATCAGTGCTTCCGACATGGCCTAGCGCTCGATGGGGGGATAGATTGCCACCCCGGTCATTGTCTGGTTGACATGCAGCCCGTTGATCTGCTCGCCATAGGTGGAAAACCCAACCACCCGATGCGCCGCAAGAATGCGCGAAATCTCTGGCCCGATCTGGCGCTGCTGCACCTCGGTCCGGCGCAGGATGCAATCGCAGGCCAACACCGTCAATGGCTGCGTATCGGTGGCCAGCCCGGCCAGTTCGCGATCCAGATGCGCCGCCATATCCTGCGATTGCGCTAGGGTTAGGACCAATCCCTCGTCAATGGCGGAAAAGAATTGCAGGTCGCCATTGGCCTCAGCGCGCTGAATGGCGCGCACATGATGCTGGCCGCCGATCCGCACCACCACCGGGTTTTCGGCAAAGGTCGAGGGCGTCAATTCGTCGATCCGGCAGCCCAGAATGCGGGCATATTCCTGCGCCGCCACCTCGGCGTTGATCTGATGCACGATGCGGCGCGCCGGGTCTGCATCCGTCACGACCATACGCCGGTCAGTGGGCTGGAAATGATCGAGGCGAAACACACGTACCGGACAATCGGTGCGCATGAGACAGACCACAGCGGCATTGCGCAATGCCACCCCGTCGCAGGAAATCAACGTCTGCGCAAACCGCTCGCCATCCGCCGCCGACCCGCCAAAGAGCGGCATGGGCCCCAGCCCCGCCGCAAGCGCCGCAACCAATTCGTCCTCCTTGAGCGAGAGGCCATCGACTGCCAGAAAGGCAAATTCATTTGGCAGCGCCTCGCCAGCCTGCGTCGCCAGCCATGCCCGCGCCCGCACCGTCTGAGACACGCAGGCCGTACTGTCGAGCTCCGAGAGCGGTGTGACAACCTGCAAGACCGCGTGGAAATGATCGGCAGCAAAACCCACGGCCACGATACTGCCATCGGCATAGCCCGCCATACCGATTTCTCCGGCTGTCGTGCACCCGACACAGCGCGTATCCGCGAAAACCCGGCATGCCTCGGCCATGAGCCCCTCGAAATCCGCCTGGGGCGTAACAAAGAACAGGACCAGCGCCAGCGGCACGTCACCCATGGCACGGCGCAGCGTGCCAATCGCATCCTCCGCGTCATGCGACACCTCGGCCCGCGCGACAATCGACCTGTCGCTCAGCGTGCCCAATTCGGTCAGGCTGCTGTCCATCACTCCTCCCGTGGGGCCCCTCCGCCCCAGCCAGAGCGTAATCCGCTTAATCCGTCTGGCGCAAGACGTTAGAGAAGCTGGCCATTTGGGCGATCAACACCGCCTGTGTGCGTGTCTGCACCCCCAGCTTGCGCATGATAGCCGTGACATGGGTCTTGACCGTGGTCTCGGCAATCGACAACTCATAGGCGATCTGCTTGTTCAGCCGCCCCTCACAAATCAGTTGCAGGATACGCGCCTGCTGCCGCGTCAGATGCGCTAGGCGCTCCACCGCCTCGTCGCGGTCATTGACCGGCTGCTCGGGCGTCTTGGTCAACACAACGCCCTCAGGCAGGAATATCTCGCCCGCCGCAATTGCCTCGAACGCCGCGCGAAATACCGGGCGCTGGCTGTGCTTGGGCACGAACCCGACCGCACCTGCATGAATGACCGAGCACACCATGCGGCTCTCTGACATCGAAGAGACGACCACGATCGGCGTCTCGCCCGCCACCGCCTTGAGCCGTGCCAAACCGTCCAACCCAGTCACATCAGGCAGGTTGAGGTCGAGCACGATAATATCGGGCGGACCATTTTCGGCCACCATCGCCAGCGCCTGATCGAGGCTCTCAGCGGTGTCGATCCGGGCGATCCCCGCTACGGATTTCAGCGTCATCGACAGCGCATCGCAAAACAGCGGATGATCATCGACGATCAACGCCGTGCTGAAACGTCCCGGCCCCGCTGAGGCGGGCCGTGTTCCGGGAATATGCGCCGTTTTCGATGTCATCTGATCACCCTAGCAAAGGCTTAGGCAACGGCCTACTCACACCAAGGTCTGAGAGCGCTCATCCCCGTCGCCGCATCAGGCCCCGCCCCGGATCATAGCCCCAGAGCGCAAGCCCCAGAAAGGCCAGACTGGCCAGCGCGACCCACAGGAGAGCCATACCATTAAACTGCTCATAAAGCGCGAAGCGGATCAACTCGACCGCATGGCTGAACGGGTTGACCGCGCAGATATTCCGCAAGAAACCCGAGCTTTCGGCCATACGCCACAGCGGATAGAGCGCGGTGGACATGAAAAACGTCGGGAAGATCACAAAGTTCATCACCCCCGCGAAATTCTCCATCTGGCTGATAAAGGACGACAGTGCCACGCCCAGTGCCCCCAACATCACCCCGCCAAGGATCAGCGCGGGCAGCACCGTGACATAGCCCATCACCGGCATCTTGATCCCCATCGCGGCCGCAATGGCCAGAAACGCATAGCATTGCAGCACCGACACGACCGTCCCCGCGAGGATCTTGCTGAACAATAACCACCAACGCGGCAGCGGGCTGGTCAAGAGCAACCGCATCGACCCCATTTCCCGATCATATACCAGACTGAGCGAGGATTGCATGCCGTTGAAGAGCAGGATCATCCCGCACAGCCCCGGCACGATATAGGTCTCATAGCTGATATAGGTCTGATAGGGCGGGATGATCGACAGACCGAGCGCCGCGCGAAACCCGGCGGCAAACACCACCAGCCACACCAGAGGTCGCACAAGGGCCGACACAAACCGCGAGCGTTGCCGCGCAAACCGCAGCGCCTCGCGCGTGACAATCGCCGCCAGTGCGATCAAGAGCGGCCTCATGCGGGCGCCCCTGTCAGGCTCAGAAACCGCTCGGTCAGCCCGTCTTGCCCGGCAATCTCGCGCGCCCTCCCATCGGCCAGCACCCGCCCCCGGTGCAGGATCACCAGCCGGTCCTCGGGCCAGACTTCATCGGTCAGATGCGTGGCCCAGAGCGCGGTCAGACCATCGCTGGCGCAGAGGTCATGCACATGGGCAGTAATCGCACGCCGTGCTTCGGTATCAAGGCCCACGGTCGGCTCATCCAGCAGTAAAACAGAGGGTTGATGCACCAGCGCGCGGGCAATTTCGGTGCGCCTGCGGTGCCCACCATTCAGGTCGCGCGCCAATTCATCCGCACGCTCGACCATCGCCATCCGCTCCAGCGCCGCCTCGATCCGCATCTCCGCCGCACGCCCCGCCAAACCGTGCAACGCCGCGAAATAACGCAGGTTGCGCCGCACGCTCAGATCCAGATCGAGCGTCTGTTGTTGAAACACCACCCCGCTCTGCGCCAATGCCTGACGCGGGTTCCGGGCCATGTTATGCCCCATGACCGTGATCTGCCCCTCGCGCGTGGTGAAAAGCCGGGTAAGCAACGCAAAGAGCGTCGATTTTCCCGCGCCATTGGGACCAAGCAGAGCACAGAACGCGCCCTGCCTGACCTCAAAGCTTACAGCATCCAAGGCCCGCTTGGCCCCGTAGGCGAACCCCAACCCCTCGATTTTCAACCCCGTCATACCGCGTTCCCGCCCTGTCCGAGGACCACCATAGACCGGGGCACAGAGTTATTGAATGATGAACTCAAGCCGCTGACTCTCGCCCGTCGTGCCGGGGATCAACAGGTTATAGCGTCCCGGCTTGATCGCGATAAATGAGAATTCCGCCGTGCCCGCATCGTCAAACTCCAGACTGTCGATTGCCATTGGGCGGATCTCGATGTCGTTGATCACGATCTCATCCATCCAGATCGCCCGAAAGAACTCAGGCCCTGTCAGCGCCAATTCGGCACTGCCGTCGGCGGTGATCTCCATCTCGTAATAGGCCCCCGATTGCAGGGTGATCGGCCCCTCGCCCAACGGCTTGCCCGAGGCGAGCGTAACTTTGATCTCGTCCCCCCGATTGCATTTTGCCAATAGCCCGGCAAAGCCCAGATCGTCACAAAGCGGCGCAGCTTGGGCGGGGGCTGTCAACATGGCAAAGGCGGCAGCAGTCAGCATATGTTTCATCACTCTTTCCTCTTCCCCGTTGGATCAATCGGACACGACCACGACGCCCCAAGGCTGTTGCCCCACCTGCACCGATTTCACGACCTCTTCAGCCGCGACATCAATGATCGAAATATCGTTGGAATTGCCGTTGGTGGTGTAGAGATATCTCTCCTCCACATCGAAGGCCAATTGCCAGACGCGCTGTCCCACCAGCAGGTATTTCTCCACCTCGAAACTCTCACCATTGACCAGCGCCACCCGGTTTGACGGCCCCAGTGCCACAAAAATCTTCTTGCCATCCGAGGTCCCGCGCACCCCTACCGGCTGCAACAACTCGGGCGGGATGCCGGGCACCGCAAAGGTGATCTTGTGCTCGATCGCGCCGCCGTCAGGATTGATCACGCTGACCGTGCCACCAATCTCTGCACTGACGAACAGATGCTTGCCATCCGCCGAATACTGGGCAAAACGCGGGCGCTGATCGACCAGCGTATTCTGCACGATCTCAAAGGTCGTCGTGTCGATGAAATGCGCCATATTGGTGGTCTCAGAGGTGTTGACCACATATTTGCCATCGGGCGAAATCCCCATGCCCTCCGGCTCTACCCCCACCGGCACTTCGGCTAGGATCGTATGGGTGTGCACATCCGTCACCGTGACAAGGTTGTCATCCTCATTGGCGATATAAAGCGGGTTGCCCGAGGGGTGCAGCACGAAAAGCTCCGGATCCGGCCCCGAGGGCAGCGTGTGCAATTCCTGATACGTCGCCGTATCAAACACCCGCACCACATTGTCATCCGACGCACAGACATAGAGATGCTTGCCATCCGGGCTCGCAGTAATGCCGCGCGGACGGTTCCCGGCGGCAAATTCGGTGATCACCTCCCATGTCGTGCTGTCGACCACAGTAACGCTGTTGCCGCGTTCATTGCTGATAAACACCTTTCCGGCCAGCGCGGGGCTGGTCATCAGGGCGACAAGGGCCATCGCTAGGGCCAGGCGGTGCATGGGCGTCTCTCCTGTTATGGATCAAAGGCAGTGCAAGCGCTCTCGGGCTGATCAAGACCTAGCGTATCCAAGAGCGAGCGTTGATGCAGAAACCCTTCCTGCGGCGAAACGCTCAGCATGATGCGCCCATCGGCCAACAGGATCGGCTGACGCAACTGGCCATTCCACGCCCGAAAGGTCAGCTTTTGTCCCTTGAACGCCGCGAGCTCGAAATTCTCGCTCAGCGCATAGGCGCGGATCACGGCGGGATCGGCGCTCTTGGTGCGCGTCACCGCCTCGCCCAGCACCCGCAGCGCGAGCCAGGCGGTGTAATCCTCTGGCCGCATATATCGCCCGGTCGATGCCTCGAACCGGTTCTGAAACTGCGTTGCGCCCCAAGCCTCCAGCGCCGGATGCCACGCCAGCGGGCGCAGCCCCGCCGATCCGGTGACGGGCGAGGGCCGCCAAGTGTGAAACGGCAGATAGGTGGCGAACACATCGGTTTCATCGGCGGCGATGATCACGTCAGGCTTATTCATGTCTTGGGTAAAGACCGGCAATTGCCGCTGCACCTGCACATGCCCGGTATCGGTGCGCCGTGCGCCGCCGGTGTCGGTGAATTCCCTTTCAGCCACAATCTTTGCTCCGAACTTGGCCGCAGAGGTGCGGTACGCCTCTGCCAGCGCGATATCTTCGGGATGCGAGCCATGAATGAGCGCCCAGCGCGGCCATTTCTTCCAGATCAGGAACTGCGCCACCGCATCGCTCAGCATCTGTCGCGAGGGGGCGACATGCAGGATATTACCCCGGCAATCCCCACTGCGCAGCGCCGTATCGGGGGCCAGCGTGTTCAAGATCAGCGTACTTGGCACGGCGGCCCCGGCCATCGCCAGCAGTTCCTCGGCCCGCGCCTGCACCACAAAGAACCGCAGCCCTTCGCCCTGCAACCGCTCGAACTCGGCCAGCGCAGTCTCGGGGACGGCGGCCACCTCTTGCGTCACATAGATCTGCCCCATGAACCGGCCCGTGGTCTGATTGTCCTCAGTCGCCAGTTGTGCACCCGCAAATCCCAGATCCTCGGGCCTCAGGTCCAGCCGCGACACCGGCAAGAGCGCCGGGTAATCCACCCGCAGCACGGCGGCCCTGACCTCCTGCGCTTGGGCAGGCTGTGCGAGGGCCATGAGGCCCGCAAGGACAAGCAGGGCTTTGCGGAACATGCGCGGTCTCCGTCAAGGTCTTGGCGGCGGCGGGATCGCCCCATGCGTGTATCCTAGCAAAAGTCACAAGTTTGTAAGGTGCTTTCGCCCAAGCGCACAGCACATTGCGTAAAGTCACGCTAAAATCTTGCTTTTATATCTTAAAATCAATCATATAGCTTCGATCATACTTTGGTCTCATAGATCAAAACCACCCATGAAAAAGGCCCGGCGCCATAGGCGGCCGGGCCATAATCCGTCCGATTCCTTGCCGCTCACGCCGCGGCGAACAACCCTGCATACTCGGCGCGCAGGATGTTCTTTTGCACCTTGCCCATGGTGTTGCGTGGCAACTCCCCGAGCACGATAAGCTTGCGCGGATGCTTAAACCGCGCAAGGCTCTTCGCCGCCGCTCCGGCAATCGCCTCAAGATCGAGAGAGACCCCCTTCTGCGCCACCAGAAAACCTACCACGGTCTCACCGAAATCGGGATGCGGCACACCCACAACGGCGCTTTCCAACACGCCGGGCTGTTCATCCAGCAACAGCTCGATTTCTTTTGGGTAGATGTTATACCCGCCCGAAATGATCAGATCCTTGTTGCGCCCGACGATCTGCACATAGCCTTGATCATCAATCATCCCCAGATCGCCGGTGATAAAGAACCCATCGGCGCGCAGTTCCTCAGCCGTCTTTTCGGGCATGTTCCAATAGCCCGCAAAGACATTGGGCCCGCGCACTTCGATAATACCAATCTCGCCCTGTGGCACCTCAGCGCCGGTCTGCAAATCGGTGATCTTCAACTCCACGCCGGGCAGCGGAAAGCCAACCGTGCCCGCGCGCCGCGCGCCCTCATAGGGGTTCGAGGTGTTCATATTGGTCTCGGTCATGCCGTAGCGTTCCAGAATCCGGTGCCCCGTGCGCTCTTCAAACGCCACATGGGTTTCCGCCAGCAAAGGGGCCGATCCCGAGGTAAAGAGCCGCATATGCGCAACCAGATCACGGGTAAACCGCGGATCGTCCAAAAGCCGGGTGTAGAACGTTGGCACCCCCATCATAGAGGTCGCGCGCGGCAGCAATTCGATGACGCGGTCCTGATCGAACTTGGGCAAAAAGATCATCGACCCGCCCGCCAAGAGAATGATGTTGGTCGCAACAAACAGGCCATGGGTGTGAAAGATCGGCAAGGCGTGCAAGAGCACATCGTCGCGCGTGAACCGCCAATAGTCCACCAGCACCTCTGCATTGGACAGCAAATTTCTCTGCGTCAGCATAGCCCCCTTGGAGCGCCCCGTCGTACCGGACGTATAAAGAAACGCCGCCAGATCATCCTGCCCGCGCGCGGCGGTCTCGAATGTCTCGGGCAGGGCTTTGGCCGCATCGACGAGCGTACCCGTGCCATCGGCGTTCAACGTCATGAGAATGGCCCCGGCCTGATCCGCCACGGCCTGCAACGCCCCCGCCTTGGCCCCGTCACAAAGCAACAGCCGCGCCCCGCTATCGCTTACGAAATAGTTTAGCTCGTCACCTGTATAGCCGGTATTGAGCGGCAAGAACACGATGCCCGCCTGCACGCAGGCCGCATAAACCGCCAGCGCCTCGGGGGATTTCTCGATTTGCGCCGCCAGCCGGTCACCGGGCACCAGACCCGCCGCAGTGAACGCATGCGCATACCGTGCTGTCAGCCGCAGAAACGCATCATAGCCGAGCGCGGAACCATCCGCGAGATGCAGAAACGGCGCGGTTTGCCCGGCATGGCAACCGAACAATGTATCATAGAGGGGATTGGCCATGGCTTTTGTCCTTCACTCAGTCTTTTTTGCGGCGGCAGCGGCAAGCGCGGTCACCTCGGCAGAGGCGGCAATCACGCCTGCCCCGGCAAATCGTTCGTGGTTTTGCGAAATCTGCGCCCGGTCGTAAAGGTAATTCACCATCACCCCATCCGATTGCTTTTGCCCATTGGGCGACAGGTCCGCCCCCGCATGGATGGCATGCACCGACGCCCCGTTGCCCAGATGGAACCGGGCCACCGGATCATAGGGTCCGCCATCCTTGCGCTTGGCCGTGAGCAGATACTGCGCCGTGACCGCCCGCAGCATCTCTGCCTCGGCGGGTCGCGGTGTACCGCTCTCGTCCATCCAGCGGGTCAGGCCCGGAATCGGCGAGAGCGTGACAAAGGTCTTGAGCCCCGGCAATTCCTGCGACAGATCGGCCACCACCTGCTTGATCAACGAATTGCCAAAGGAAATCCCCGCCAGCCCGGCCTGACAATTCGAGATCGAATAGAACACCGCCGTATCCGCCTCATGCGCGCCAATCACCGCACGCTCTTCTGAAAGAACGTCATGGATCGCGCCGGGAATACCCCGGCTCAGCGCAACTTCGACGAAAATCAGCGGTTCATCGGGCATCGCCGGGTGAAAGAACCCGAAACAGCGCCGATCCTTCGGCGCCAGACGGCGGCGCAGATCGTCCCAGCTGTCAATCGCATGCACCGCCTCATAGGCAATGATCTTTTCCAGTACATCAGCGGGCGAGGACCAGTTGATCGGGCGCAACACCAGAAATCCGCGATTGAACCAAGACGCAAAGAGATGTTTGAGATCCAGATCGACCACAGCCAGTTCCGGGTGTTCCCGCGCCAGCCGCAACAGATCCGCCCGCATCGCAACCAGTTGCGCCGTCGCCCCCGGCACCTGATTGAGACGCCTCGCCAACTCCTGTCGCGGCGGCTCTGACGCGGCCATAAAGGTGCGATAGCTGCCCCGGTCCGGCCCTGCTTCGAATGCATCCAGCGCATTGCGCACGGTTTCGGGATCAACCCCCATGTGATCGGTCAGAAACTGAAACAGCTCCAGTTTATCCGCATCCTGCATGCCCGCGTAACGATCAAGGATCAGCCGCGCCAAGGCCATTCCCGACACCTCACCTGAACTGCCCAAGAGATCACGGCACAGCGCCTCAATGTTGCGGTTCTTGTGATCCGGTTCCGATGCGCCGCGATAGCGCCGCTCGAACACCGTGGCCAGCAAATCCGCAAGAACGCTCATCGTGCCGCTCCCATCACCGCATCAGGCAACCATGTGGCCAATCCCGGAAAGAGGCACAGCAAAACAATCGCAAGGATCATACAGCCGACATAGGGCAGCGAACCGTAAAGGATCGTCTTGAGCTTGATGTCAGGTGCAATGCCGTTGATGACATAAAGGTTGAGACCCACCGGCGGCGAAATCAGCCCGATTTCCATGTTGATCGTCAGCACCACGGCAAACCAGATCGGATCGAACCCCGCAGTGGTGATGATCGGCAAGAGGATCGGTGCCGCCATCAGGATCACCGCCACCGGCGGCAGGAAAAACCCTGCGAACAGCAAGAAAACATTCACCGCACCCATCAGGACCCAGCGGTTCACGTCCAGCGTGCCGATCCATTCGGCAATGGATTGGGTGATAAAGAGCGACGACAGCATATAGGAAAAAACCCCAGCCGCCGCGATAATGAACAGGATCATCACACTCTCGCGGGTGCTGTCGCGCAGCACCACCCAGAGCGCGCGCGGGTCCCACAGCTTGTAGATCACCATCGCAATCAGCAGACAGAGAAGCGCCCCCACTGCGGCGGTCTCGGACGGCGTGGCAATGCCGCCATACATCGCGTAGAGTACCCCAAGGATGATCGCGAGGAACGGCAACACGCGCGGCAGGATCTCGAACCGCTCGACCCAGGAATAGCTGCGCCCGTTCAGCAGGTTGATATCCCCAGATTTCCAAGTGGAATAGAGCGACCACGCCATAAAGAGCGCAACCAGCATCAGCCCCGGCACGACCCCGGCCAGAAACAGCCGCCCGATCGAGGTTTCCGTGGCGATCCCGTAGACGATCATCGTGACCGAAGGCGGGATGAGAATGCCCAGCGTGCCGCCCGCCGCAATGGACCCCGCCGCAACCGCATCGGGATATCCGCGCTTGCGCATCTCGGGGATGCCCATCTTGCCGATGGCGGCACAGGTGGCAGGGCTTGATCCCGACATCGCCGAAAAGAGCGCGCAGGCCCCGAGGTTGGAAATCACCAGCCCGCCCGGCACACGGGTGAGCCACCGCTCCAGCGCCTCATAAAGATCGGCCCCCGCACGGGTCGAGGCAATCGAGGACCCCATGATAATGAACATCGGGATCGACAACAGCGCGAAGTTATCGAGCTTGCCAAAGAAAATCTCGGGCATCAGCTCCAGCGACCGCGCCCCGTCAAACACAAGCAGAAACCCGCCCGAGACGATCAACAAACCCAGCGCCACAGAGACCCCGGAAAACAGCACCACAATCGTTGCCACCGCAACAATCAGGCCAAGCAAAAGCGGATCCATCAGGCGTCCTCCAATCCGAACGGTGAGTCGATTTTCAGCACCACCGCCACCAGATCGGCGACGAGTTGCAGCAAGAACAGGCCAAGCCCGACAGGCAGCGCCAGATAGGGAATCCACAGCCGGACCGCCCAGACCGTGTCCGAGGTCCAGCCGCGCGCCCAGGCGACATGCCAGAATTCATAGCCGTACCACAGCATGATCGCGACGATCACGATAGACAGCGTCAGGGTCAGCACGGCCAAGCCCCTGCGCATACGTCTGGGCAGGGCCAGCGGGATCAGATCAACATTCACATGCCCGCGCAGGCGCTGCACATAGGACAGGCCCAGCAGAGTGGCCGCAATCATCAGATAGATCACCGCCTCAGTCTGCCAGATGGTCGCTCCGTTGAGAACAAAGCGTATCCAGATCATCTGGCAGGTGATGATAACAGACGTGACAATCATTCCGGCCGAGACCCAGCCCGCAAGGGTCGAGAGCGCTGCAACAAAGCGAAGATAAGGATTTTGTCCGGTGCGTGCGACCGCACCCGATGCATGGCCAGCCATGGTCAGTCCTCGTGTCAGGAAAAATATCAAGGAGAGCCGCCGCGCCTCAGCGGGCGCGGCGGCCTGTGCAATCACTCGACGGCGAATGCCATATCAAGCAGCGCCTGCCCGTCCGGCACGCTTTCGACAAAGGCCTTGTAAGAGGTCTCGGTCGCCAGCGCCCGCCATGCGGCGAAATCCTCTTCGGTCATCGACGCAATCTCGACGCCTGCATCGCGGAACACATCAACCGACGCGGCATCCTCTTTCTTGGCTTCTTCCAGATAGAACGCCTCGGCCTTTTCCGCCGCAGCCAGCAACGCTGCCTGCTGCTCGGCGCTCAGACCTTCAAAGGTGGATTTGTTCATCAGGAGCGGCTGATACATGAACCACAGCGCGACATCGCCGGCCGGGGTATAGCATTTCACCTGCTCATAAATGCGATAGGACACAAAGGACGAGGACGAGGTGTTGACCGCATCCAGAACCCCGGTTTGCATCGCATTGTAGATTTCCGAGCTGGCCATCGAGGCAATCGACGCGCCCGCACCCGCAAGCATCTGCTCAAACGCCTTGCCCGCCGCACGGGTCTGAAGACCAGCCACATCCTCAGGCTTGGTAATGCACTTGTCCGCGCTGGCAAAGCCGCCGGCCAGATAGCCATGCACCAGAACCATCACGTCATCCTCGGCCATCTTGGCCTCGATCGTTTCCATGAACGGGCTGGCGGACAAACGCGCCGCGTGGTCGTGGTTCTTGACCAGACCCGGCATCAGCGTGAGGTTATAGGCAGGCTGCTGGCCCCCGGCATAGCTCAGCGGCAACACGGTCATGTCAAGTTGACCCCGGCTCAGCGGCGTATACTGCTCGCGCGCCTTGAACAGCGATTGCGAGCCAAAGATCTTGATATCCAGATCGACACCGGCGGCGGCCACATCATCGGCCACCATCTGCGCCACCTTGTGACGCACGTCGTTGTTGGACCACTGATGCGACAGGCGCAACTCGGCGGCATTGGCAACGCTGCTCAGCAGCATGATCCCGGCAACAGCGGCTGCCGTGAAAGTCATCTTCTTCATATCTTCCTCCCATTGTGCCCAGGCGGTGTAGCCCGGACCGTGCTGCCAAGTCTTTGGTGTTTTGAATTCAGAGTCAAGATTTTTGTATACAAGAGTTTCCCACTTGCGCACAAACTCCGCTCTCGCTAGGATTTTTTCATGGAGATACGCCGAGCTGATAAGATCGCTGATGCACTGGAAGAGTTGGTCTTTACCGGCAATTTCAGCGATGGCGACCGGCTGGACGAAATTCGCCTCGCGCGTCAGTTCAATGTCTCACGCACCCCCATCCGTGAGGCCTTGGGACGGCTTGTCGCCTCCGGCCTCGCCGAACAAATCCCGCGCCGGGGCGTATTCATCCGACAGCCGGGTCTGGTCGAACTGATGGAAATGTTTGAAACCATGGCCGAAATCGAGGGCGTCTGCGGACGCCTTGCCGCGCATCGCATCTCCGAATCGGCTCTCGCTGATCTCGACGCCGCGAATGCACGGTGCACCGAAGCGATCATAGCCGACGACGCCGATGGCTATTACCGCGAGAACGAGCAGTTTCATCACATGATCTATCGCCACGCGGGCAATGCGTTTCTTGAACAAGAGGCGCTGCGCCTGCACCGTCGCCTCAAACCGTTTCGTCGCATGCAGTTGCGCCTGCGGGGCCGCATGGCGCAATCCATGGCCGAACATGAGGCGGTCGTAACCGCCCTGCGCGCGGGTGATGCACAACGCGCAGCAGAGGTGTTGCGCGGCCATGTGGCCATTCAGGGCGAAAAATTCCACCTTCTGATGGCCAGCCTCCGCCGCGCCGCGGAATAGCCCCACGTCCGAGCGCCCGCTCTGTGGCATGAGGTTGAATGAGTATTTTTGGAACGATGAAGCAGGGGTCCCGCTGGACAGTATCCACGCGCGCCATTAGGTAGGCGGAATGGCCAAGGCAAAGGAAAATCCAAACTACAAGGTGATCGCCGAAAACCGGCGTGCACGGTATGACTACGCCATTGAGGACGATCTCGAATGCGGCATCATCCTTGAGGGCTCCGAGGTGAAATCGCTGCGCGTCAACAGCGCCAATATCGCCGAAAGCTACGCCATGGTCGAAAACGGTGAACTGTGGTTGGTGAATTCCTACATCGCCCCCTACGAGCAGGCCAAAACCTTTGGCCACGAGGAAAAGCGGCGGCGCAAACTGCTGGTCTCGAAAAAGGAAATGTCCCGACTCTGGAGCGAAACCCAGCGTAAGGGCATGACCCTTGTGCCCTTGGTGCTCTATTTCAACCATCGCGGCATCGCCAAACTCAAGATCGGCATCGCCAAGGGCAAGAAGAATCACGACAAGCGCGAAACCGAGGCCAAGCGCGACTGGGCCCGGCAAAAGCAGCGCCTGCTGAAGGATCACGGCTAGGGCCAGAAGGGCGCGGATGGAACTCTTGATCGCACTCTTTACCGGGGCAACGGTCGGGATGATCGCAGCCGGTTTATGGCACAGCTCCAGCCTTGGCTGGCTCTTGCATGCGATGATCGGTGGCGCGGGCGGGGCCTTGGGCCTGTTTTTGTTCTCGCTTGCACCGCCCGGGGTCATTGCCGCCCTCACCGGGGGCGGTGACGTGGGCTATCTCTTGCGTGTCACCCTCGCCGCCGCGCTCTGCGGTTTGGCCTCGGTCTGGCTCTTGGGCACCGCTGCACAAATGCTGCGCCGATGAGCGCCTGACAAAATCTTCCCGGTCTTGCCCTTTTGCCCCTCAGACTGTAGGCAGAAAGCGTTTGAACCCGGGGGGCGCACATGGCCACTGATGATCCGAAAACGCTTGTTTCCACCGACTGGCTCGCGGCCCATATGAAGGACCCCGACCTGCGCATTCTGGATGGCACCATGTTCATGGCCGCCGAAGGGCGCCAAGGGCATGCCGAATACGAGGCGGCGCATATCCCCGGCGCGCGCTTCTTTGACATCGACGACATCAGCGATGCGCGCTCGGAATTGCCCCACATGGCCCCGCCGGTCGAGAAATTCATGTCGAAACTGCGCGCCATGGGCGTCGGCGACGGGCATCAGGTGGTGGTCTATGACGCCAAGGGCCTGTTTTCAGCGGCCCGCGTCTGGTGGCTGTTCCGGCTGATGGGGCAGGACAATATCGCCGTTCTGGACGGTGGTTTCCCGAAATGGCAGGCCGAGGGCCGCGCCATCGAGGACATGCCGCCCGTCATCCGCGATCGCCACATGACCGTGCGCCGCCAGAACCACATGGTCAAGGACGTGACCCAAGTCGCGGCCGCCGCCAAACTGGGCGATTACGAAATCCTCGATGCGCGCTCCGCGCCCCGCTTTCGCGGCGAGGTTCCTGAGCCGCGCGCCGGTCTGCGCGCTGGCCATATTCCCGGCTCCAAGAACGTGCCCTACACCGATCTCTTGAACGCCGACATGACGATGAAGGACCCCGATGCCCTGCGCGCCGTCTTTGCCACTGCCGGTGTGGACATGACCAAGCCGGTCATTACCTCCTGCGGCTCGGGCGTGACCGCCGCCATCATCAATCTGGCGCTGGAACGGATCGGCAAGACCGACCATGCACTTTATGACGGGTCATGGACAGAATGGGGCGCCTTCCCGACTCTGCCCGTCGCCACTGGAGAAGCCTGATGTTTGACGCCTTGAAAGAAAAACCCGCCGACAAGATTCTGGCCCTCGGGCAAGCATTCCGCGAGGACCCCCGCGAGAGCAAGATTGATCTGGGTGTCGGCGTCTACAAGACCCCCGAAGGCGTGACCCCTGTGATGCGCGCCGTCAAGGCCGCCGAGAAACAGTTGTGGGAGGCCGAGACCTCCAAGGCCTATACCGCTCTTGCTGGTGATCCCGCCTTTGCCGATGCGATGATCG
Source organism: Roseovarius sp. (assembly GCF_048262375.1). GTDB lineage: Bacteria > Pseudomonadota > Alphaproteobacteria > Rhodobacterales > Rhodobacteraceae > Roseovarius. The sequence continues at coordinate 6,626 of NZ_JBLXFE010000019.1, read as the reverse complement.
CCCTCGTTCTGGGCGATGCGGTTGCGCGCGATCAGGTGTCGGCCATTGCCACGCCCGGCGGCACCGGCGCTGTGCGTCAGGCGTTTGATCTGATCAAGATGGCCAGCCCCGGCGCGCGCGTCTTTGTCTCCGATCCGACATGGCCCAACCACCTGAGCATCCTCGCACATATGGGCATTGAGGTGGTGATGTATCGCTATTTCGATCCCGAGACCGTGGGCGTCGATTTCACCGGCATGATGGCCGATCTCGACGGTTTGCGTGCGGGCGATGTGGTGCTTTTGCACGGCTGCTGCCACAATCCGACCGGCGCCAATCTCAACATGACCGAATGGCGGGCGGTGGTGGACCTGCTCAATGCGCGCGGCGCGCTGCCGATGATTGACATCGCCTATCAGGGTTTCGGTGACGGGCTCGAGGCGGATGCCGCCGCCGTGCGCTTTGTCGCTGAAAATTGCCCCGAGATGCTGATTGCCGCGAGCTGCTCCAAGAATTTCGGCATCTACCGCGAACGTACCGGCATCCTGATGGCGGTGGCGCAGGACAAGAGCCTGCAAAAGATCACCCAAGGCAATCTCGCCTATCTCAACCGCCAGAACTATTCCTTTCCGCCCGATCACGGCGCGCGACTGGTGACAATGGTGCTGAGTGATCCCGCCCTGCGCGCCGATTGGCAGTCAGAGCTTGAGGAGGTGCGCCTTGGCATGCTCAAACTGCGCGAATCCCTCGCGGCAGAATTGCAGCGTATTTCCGGCTCGGATCGCTTCGGCTTTATCGCCCAGCATCGCGGTATGTTCTCGCGCTTGGGCGCCAGCCCCGAACAGGTTGAACGCCTGCGCGCCGAACATGCGATCTACATGATCGGTGACAGCCGTATCAATATCGCCGGGCTGAACGCCCGCACCGTGCCGATTCTGGCCAAAGCGATGATTGAGGTGGGCGTCTAAAGCGCCCACACCCTCCCCCCAAAGTCGCATAGCGCCCCACCACGCCCGCGCATAGCATGCCCGCATGATGCGGGTGCTTTTCCTCGGGCTTCTGGCTGGGTTTCTGTCGGTCTCCGCCGCCATGGCGCAGGGGCGCGATGGTGCCAGCGTCGCCTTTCTCGGGATCACCTTTATAGATACCTCGACCGAAGGCGCCTATAATCCGGTGCGCGCTGATGAAACCGCCCGGCTGGTGCTGGTCCAGGACTATGTCCGGTCCCGCTTTGCCGAGAGTGGCTTTGCCCTGCTGGATCTCAGCCCCATCGCAGAGGATCTCGCGACCGTCAGCAACCCCGCAGATTGCTATGGCTGCGAAACCCGCCTCGCGGCGCGGCTCGATGCGGATTATGTGCTGGTGGGCGAGGTACAGAAGGTCTCGAACCTCATTCTCTCGATGAATCTCGTGCTGCGCGCCGTGCCAAGTGGCGTGGTGGTGCGCGCCCGTGCGGTCGATATCCGCTCGAATACCGATGATTCATGGCTGCGCGGCATGCGCTATATCTTCAAAACCCATATCTTTGCGGAGGGATGACATGATACGACTGCCGCTGGCCCTTGCGGCCCTCCTGCTTTGCGGTCCCGCGCTGGCGCAATCCACTTGGCCTGACATTCAATCCGCCCTTTACGGCGACGCGCCCGTGATCGCACAGAGCGCACAGGTCACGCTGGATGCCCCCTACCGCGCCACCGATGATGCGCGCACCGTGTTGGGTGGCCATGTCACGGCCCCCGCCGGACAACGTATCACCGTCATCACGCTTGTGATCGACGAGAACCCAGCCCCCGTTGCGGCCGAATTCCACCTTACGCAACCGCAGACGGAATTCGCATTTAGCCTGACCGCCCGCCTCAACGGTCAGACCCCACTGCATCTGGTGGCCCTCACCGACGCGGGCGAGCGGCACATGGCCGAGGCGTTCCTCAAAACCTCTGGCCAAGGGGCCTGCGCCGCACCGCCGGGTACCGATCCGGTGGCGGCTCTGGCAACATTGGGCGACATGGAATTGGCCTTTTTGCCCACGATCACAGCCCCAAGCAAGAGCGCGAACACCCGCCTTGCCACACTCGCAGGCAAGGTGCATGCGCTTGATATCGACATCAGCCATCCCAGCCATTCAGGGCTGGCGATGGATCAGATCACGCTGCTCTTTACCCCGATGCGCGTGGTGGACGACCTCACCGTCAGCCTCGACAATAGGCCCTACCTCACCATAACCGGCAGCATTTCCCTCTCGGAGAACCCCCGCCTGCGGGTCTCCATCCCGTCAGGGACCACAGCGGCGGAGGTCAGCCTGCGCGATACCGATGGGACGAAAACCAGCGCCCGCACCAGCCTCGCGGCCTATTGAGGCGCGCAGGTCAGTGCTAGGCCAAGCCATTGCCCGACGTGCACCGTGCCGCGCGATTGTCAGACCGCGGTTTGGCGATGCAACGGCGGGAACGGCCGCTTTATGCCAGCAAAAACCGTAAAAGCCCCAAGCGTTGCGCAATGCTTCAAAATCGCCGGACCGAGGGGGCAGTCTGGCGATCGCGCCGCACCTGCGGTGCTATTCGCGCGGGTGCCAAACGAAGACACGCTCAATCCCATCCGCAATCAGCACCCGCCCTACGACCCCGGCTCGCCCGCCCGCGCCTCAACCCGTTCCAGCGGATACCCCTCAAAGTCCCAGCCATCCGTGCCCTCGGGGAACCAATAAACCTGCCTATGGCCCATTTCCATCGCCCGCTTGGCCGCGTTCCACGACATCCAACAGTCATCGAGACAGAAAAACAGCACCGGATGGCCCAGATCGCCTCCCGTCACCTCGTCCAGCCCCTCCCGTAAATAGGCCTCGGTTTCGGGCGCGATCCGTTCATATCCGGTGTTGGGCAGCCAGACAGCCCCCGGAATCGACAGCCGAGGCTTCTCACGCCAGATCGTGCCAGCAGGCAGGTTCGCGGGCTTGGGCGCACGCGGCAACACATCGACAAACGCCACATCACCCGCCTGCCACAGGGCATGCGCGGCCCCGGCATCAACCACAACCGCCCCCGCCAATGTCTCAGGCACCGGCGCGCGGTAGGGTTGCCCACGATAGCCCTCCGGCTCTGCAACGCCCTGCGCCGCGACCGGCGCGGCCAGCAGCATCAGCGCGACCAGCCCGGCCCGGATCATTGTGACAACACCTTGGGCTCAGTTCCCATGTCATTGAGCAGCGGCACACCCGCCTCACTCAAAATCGCGTCAATCTCAGCCTGATTGCGCCGGATGAGGGAATTGAGCTGCCGCTTCCACTGGTCCTCGCCCATGCGCACCCCCATGGTGATCCGGTAAAACATCCTCGGCGCGCCCACTTCCTGCATCAGCGGCACCACCTTCAGCCCCGGATGCTCGCGCTTGACCAACGGGCCGCCGATGGGCCCCCAGAGCACGGCGGCGTCAATTTCTCCGGCCTCCAGATCGCGCAGCATGTCGAGCGCGGGCGATTGCACCCGCCTGTCCACAAACAGCGGATAGGCCCGCGCCTTGGCCATCAAGCCGTTGCGCGCCATATGGGTGCCCGGCGGGCTGCCTGCGATGATGCCCACCACCTTGTCCTTGAGACGCGGATCGGCCAGCGTGACCACATCCGCCAATTCCCCCGTCTGCGGCAGGATGATCGTATAGGCCGAGGTCATATAATGATTGGTGTTCTGCACAAGCTCATGACCCTGCGCAAAACCGATGATCACATCGCACCGTTTTTCACCCAGAGTGCGCCGCACGAACCCGGTGGCCATGGGAAACCAAGTGTACGCAACCGGCTTGTCCAATTGCACGGCCAGCAATTCGGCGATCTTGTTTTCGAACCCGGTGCCGGCCTCGGTCGACATCGGATCATTGGCCGGATCGGCACAGACCCGCAACGCTGATTGCGAAACCAACTCTGCCATCTGCGCCGTCCCCGCCCCCGGCAAAAGGGCGACGGCAACGGCCAGCGCCTTAGCCCATGCAGGCATCTTCATCCGCCTGTATGCTTTCTGATTTCGCCTCTTTCTTGGCCGGTCGACCACGCTCGACCACGCCCAGCCCACGGGCCTTGAGATAAACGTAAATATCATCCAGATAACACATCACATTCGGGTTGGCGCCAAAGGACGGCATCACCGAATTCTCCGAAGCATTCACCTTTTGCCGACCTTCGGCAACAACACCGAAGAAATCGTAATAATCCATCGCTACAGCCGAATTCTTGAGGGCAGGCGCATAGGTAGACCCCTCGCCATCCGGCCCATGACAGACATGGCATTCCGCGTGATAGCGGCGAAACCCCGAAAAGGTCCGCCAATCCACCGTGCCATCCTCGGCCACGTTGAAGGTGGGAATGTCATCGGCAGTGAAATAGCGTCCCTCTTGCGCATAGGAGGCCGCAAACTCGGGATCATCGGGCGACGGGGCCTCCTCGCCTAGGACCGGCAAGGCAACCAACGCCAGAACTCCGGTCAAACCAACAGGCAAGAGGCGGCAGATCGTCATCATTCGGAACTCCTTTTGGGCTTTAGGTGCGGCGGCGCGGCACATCAAGGTGCCACGCCGCTCAGGTCACAGGATCAGATCAGCGATCAATCCGGCAGCTTGAACACGGTCAGCTGGCCGCCCAGCGCAGTATAGTCGCTCAGCGCCGCATAGCCGCCCACCGCGCCCAGACCGGCATTCGGATCGGTCAGACCCGCCGCAAGGCCAATCCCGGCCCAACCGCCGATACCCGACAGGATGCCGACATATTGCTTGCCGCCATGCTCATAGGTCATCACGTTGCCGATGATCCCCGACGGTGTCTTAAAGCTGTAAAGCTCGTCACCGGAAGAGGCATCAATCGCCTTGAGATAGCCTTCAAGCGTGCCGTAAAACACCACATCGCCCGCCGTGGCCAGAGCACCCGACCAGACCGAGAACTGCTCGGGGATCGACCACTTGATCTTGCCTTCGATATTGTCCCAAGCGATGAAATTGCCCATGCCGCCATGGCTGCCCGGTGCCGGATACATCGCCAGCGTGGCACCCACATAGGGCTGACCGGCAGTATAGCTCACCCGGAACGGCTCGTAATCCATGCAGACGTGGTTGGTGGGGATATAGAACAGACCCGTCTTGGGACTATAGGCCGAAGGCTGCTGATCCTTGGTGCCCAGTGCCGCCGGACAGATCCCGGTCGAGTTCACATCCTCGCCATTCTGCTCGGTGGAATAGGCGGCCACGACAGCCGGACGGCCATAGGTCGGGGACGCGGGGTCCATATCCACACCCGTGGTCCAGTTCACCGCCGGATCGAACTTCTCGGCCACCAGCAATTCGCCGGTTTCGCGATCCAGCGTATACGCCAGACCATTGCGATCCGGGTGCGTCAAGAGCTTGCGCATCTTGCCGTCAACCTCTTGATCCGTCAGGATCATTTCGTTGACGCCGTCGTAATCCCACTCGTCATGCGGGGTCATCTGATAGAGCCACTTGGCCTTGCCATCATCGGGATCCCGCGCCATGATGGTCATCGACCAACGATTGTCGCCGGGGCGCTGCGCCGGGTTCCACGTCGAGGGGTTGCCGGTGCCGTAATAGAACAGGTCCAGCTCCGGGTCATAGGAATACCAGCCCCAGGTCGAACCGCCGCCGATCTTCCACTGATCACCTTCCCATGTATTGATTCCCGAATCCGCTCCCACCGGCTTGCCCAAATGGGTGGTGTTCTCGGGATCAATCAACGTATCGCTGTCGGGGCCCATCGAATAGGCCCGCCAGACCTGCGCGCCGGTGTTCATGTCATAGGCCGTGACCGAGCCGCGAACACCGAATTCACCGCCTGAAATGCCGACAATCACCTTGTCCTTGACCGGCAGCACCGTCGCAGTGTTGGTCTCGCCAATCGACGGATCGCCATTCACCGCCGTCCACTGGACCGCGCCGGTCTTGGCATCCAGCGCCACAATCGTGGTATCGGCCTGATGCAGGAAAATCTTGCCATCCGCATAGGCCACACCCCGATTGACCGTGTCGCAGCACATCACCGGAATGACGTTGGGATCTTGCTTGGGCTCGTATTTCCACAGGATCTTGCCATCATTGCTCAGATCCAGCGCATAAACGATATTGGGAAAGGGCGTGTGAACATACATGACATCCCCAACCACCAAGGGCGAGCCCTCATGTCCGCGCAGAACCCCGGTCGAGAATGTCCACGCGACCTGCAACTTGCCCACGTTGTCCTTGTTGATCTGATCCAACTCGGAATAGCGGGTGTTTGCATAGTCGCCGGTCTGGATCGCCCATTGTGCGGGATCGTCGATCCGCGTCTGCAGATCGCTGTTGGCCATGGCCATGCCGGATGCGCCGACAAAGAACGCCGCCGACATCAAGAGTGATTTCTTCATTGTGTCCTCCCTGGATAAAACTTCATTCGCTTATGTGTCGGGCTCCTCTGCCCTTTGCCTCGCCCCGCACCGCCCTCCTCTGCGGTGGAACCGGAGCGCATTCATTCAAACGCGGCCCATTTTGGCGCGTGGTCAGTAGATCACGACGCTTCTGATGCTCTCGCCCGAGTGCATCAGCTCGAAGCCCTTGTTGATGTCGTCGAGCGGCATGGTGTGGGTGATCATCGGGTCGATCTCGATCTTGCCGTCCATGTA
>NZ_JBLXFE010000018.1:0-64794 GCF_048262375.1 Roseovarius sp. | reverse complement strand
CTATGCACAGCGCGACGTGCTCGATATGGTCGCGTGAAATGAAGCTATAGGTCTCCGGTAAACCCGGGGCGATTCACCTTGTCATCAGTGAGCTTACCCGCCCCGAGGCGCGCAGCCATGAAGTCCTCGTCAAGGTTGCATATGCCGGGGTAAACCCGGTGGACTGGAAAATTGGTGCGGGGCGCATTGATTACTATCGCAATTCCTCCTTTCCGCTGGTGACTGGCCGCGACTTCAGCGGGACCGTGGTGGAAGTCGGAAGCCAGGTGAGAAATTTTTCGGTTGGTGATGCCGTCATCGGCTGTTTGCCCGGGCCGGGGGGCAGCTTTGCCGAATACGTTGCCACGGACGCACTGTCCTTGACGCGGGCACCCTCGAATTTGACAATGGCCGAGGCGGCTTCGATTCCGCTTGTCGGGCTTACCTGCTGGCAGGCGCTCGTTGGATCGGCGAAGCTCTCGAAAGGCGAGGTTCTGTATGTGTTATCGGGTGCCGGTGGAACAGGCAGCATCGCCGTTCAGCTGGGCGCGGCGCTTGGCGCCAAAGTCATTACGACATGTAGCGAAAGAAACCGCGATTATGTCACTGGACTCGGGGCCAACCACATTTTTGACTATTCCAAACCAAGTTTCACAGATGATCTCATCGCCGAATTTCCACAAGGCGTTGACGTTGTTTTTTCAAACGTGCTTGGCCCCCTTCATCGCGACGCATATCGAACTCTTCGTCCGGGAGGGACATTGGTCACCATCGGTGAACCCCCTTCACCGGCGGCGGCCAAAGCACGAGGCGTCGACGAAATTGAACTGATTGTTCAGCCCAACGGAACGCAACTTTCAGAAATCGTGACATATTTGGAGGCTGGCACCATCAAGCCACCCACTGTGTCAATCCATGACTTGGCTCACGGGGCTCATGCAATGCAAAAGATTTTTGAAGGTCATGTGCGCGGAAAAATCGTGCTGCAAGTTTCCTAAGGCAAGCCTGTGGAATTTGACCTGCTCAAATGACGGCTTTGTGCAGCAGCATTGCGGCATTAACTTTTTTGGCGACGCAGCGAAGTGGGTTCTGCGAATGCCCGTAGCGTTTTGAGCCGCATCCGCTATAGGCTCATCTCAGTCATCTGAGTCAAAAACTCAGGATTGGGTGGCATCAACACCGCGGAATGACCGGGTCGCGGATAAAGCGGGCCTTGCAAAGAAGCACTGTTCCTTGCTTTTCTTAGGCCCAAGAAAGCGACGGAATGCGAGCATCACAATGCGGAACAACCAAGCTCAAGCGGACTATTGGAATTCGGAAAGCGGTCTCAACTGGATCGCGTTTGAGAATGAACTCGATCTGGTCTTAGATGCCGTCGACAAGGCGTTGATTGACTGGTCGTGCCCTCAGCCGGGCGAACGGGTTTTAGACATTGGCTGCGGCACCAGCGCGACCACACGGGCCTTTTCAACAATTGTTGCGCCCAACGGAGCGATAAGCGCGCTAGATATTTCGGCTCCTTTACTGGACCACGCACGGGCACATCAGGCCGAAGTTGATGTTGATATCGTATACCATCTGGTTGACGCGCAGCGCGGTCGAATTCCGGGCGCGCCGTTTGGCCTTGTGATTTCACGGTTTGGGTCAATGTTCTTTTCCGATCCGGTGGCAGCATTCGCCAACATTCGGCAGCACATGCTGCCCGGCGGGCGTATGGTTCTTACCGCTTGGGCCAAGGTCATGGGAAACCCTTGGTTCGAAGCGCCTAGGGATGCCGCCGTCCAAAGGCTCGGCCCCTTGGATGCATCCGACCCGAACGCGCCTGGACCCTTGGGCTTTCAGAATGTCGACCACGTTGCCGCGACCCTTAAAGAGGCCGGATTTCAAAGCGTGGTCGGTGAAACTATCCGAGTGTACCTGGAACATCCCGGCCCTGTTGAGCGTGTTGCCGCGCTGGCGTCGAACATCGGTCCGGCGGTCAGAATACTGAAAAAATACAACGGTTCCGGCGACGACGTTGTGGATATCACTCGACACGTCACCAGCGATTTCCGAAACTTCGTGGATGAGAATGGTGTTCGCATCCCCGCGAACTTGAACTTTTTCAGTGCCTCGAACCCTATGAACTCTGCGTAAGGCGCCAGGCAACGATGTCCGCTTCGGGCTCCAAGCCGACCTCGGAGGCGGCGCAGCATCCGGTGATACACTGAAACGGTCAACATCGGGTTGTCGATGTGGGAGGGCGTGGCGGTCGGAGTACAAGTCATGGAAACACCAAACCTGCCAGCCATTCGTGCGCTTCATCCTGCCTGGAACAAGGGTCGCATCGTCGGCCAGAAGCGACCGCTAAAGCCCAAACATGTTTGGGCGATCCGGGTTCGGCTCGAATTGGCCGAGAACCATCGCGATCTCGCACTTTTAAATCTGGCCATCGATAGCAAGTTGCGAGGTTGTGATCTAGTCAAAATGAAGGTCGTCGACGTGATGGCGTCTGGTCAGATTAAGGAGAGGACATCAGTCTTGCAAAGCAAGACGCAGAAACCTGTTCGCTTCGAGATTTCCGAAGGCACGCGCGCGTCGCTCAAAAGATGGATGCGTGAACCGTTGATGGTCGGCTCTGAGTACCTTTGGCCGGGCCGGTTCCATGAGCGGCTACATATTTCGACGCGCCAGTATGCGCGCATCGTCCGCGAATGGGTGACGTCGATCGGGTTGGAAGCGAGTGCTTACGGAACACATTCGATGCGGCGCACCAAGGTGACGCAGATTTACAAGAAAACTGGAAATCTCAGAGCCGTCCAGCTTCTGCTGGGGCACACGAAGATGGATAACACAGTTCGGTATCTGGGCGTTGAACTGGAGGACGCACTTGCGATCTCCGAATCCATCGAAACCTGAACGAATGGGCCGTCTTCATGGGCGGCCCACAAGACACATTCACGGTGTCAGCTCGCACTGCGATGCAGCTTCACTGAACCGGCCATTCGCTGCGCCTGCTCGATCGGGAAGTCGCGAACTCACGTTGTGCGGATCTTGCTGCCGTTCATTGTGCGCAATCCAAGTTCCTCTCCGGCAGGAGCCTCGGCGTTCAGCGGGTCTTGACCGCCGACGGAGCCCTGCAGAATTCAACGTTTACAACGGGCGGGGCGCGGAGTGTTTGCAGAATGACGCAGCTTCGCTCTGCTGCAGCGACCAAGGCGCTCAGGTACGTCTCTGGCAGGTCATCCATCGCTTCAATTTCGACTTTCATATGACCGCTCTGAAAACCGACGGGAACGTTATCGCCGGTCATCAAGGCACCACGCACATCGACACCAAGTCTGACGTGAACCGCCAGATGCTTCAACTCTATCCCCTTGAGGTTGGCGATCATACGGATCGCCGTATCCAGACAGCTTGCCATGGCTGCGGCTAACAGTTCGCCTGGGCAGGGAAAATCGCTTTCACCGCCGACGGCCTGATGCACTGAAATCGGAATGCTCACCGGAATACCTTCGCCGCAGATAGCATGCCCGTGAAGGGGATGGCGCGCAGGGATCTGGGCATCCGACGTGCGGGCAAGATCGAACACCCAGGCTGCCTCTGGCTTATCCTTGTATCGGGCGCGCAGGGGCTGCTGCCGGTTCAGCACACTTGTCGGTGAGATGGCGGCGAAGGTCTGGATCTGTGCGAGGTCTTTGGGATCGATCGTCATGTTATCGCCCCCGCCTTAACCCGGGGACAAAGGCGGGAACCTCGCTCTGGTAGGTCAGATAGTCATCCCCGAAGCTGACAATCAGGTCTTTTTCCTCCAATTGCAGAACCGCGATCATGATGTAACCGGTCGTCACAAGCGTAAACAACAAATGGCTCACCGACATGCTCGGAGCGGTCCAGAAAACAATCAGGAACCCGGTCATGATCGGATGGCGGACCAGTCGGTAAAGATCGGTCTTGACGAAGTTCGGGTGCACCGCCTGACGCTTCTTCAGATGCGCAAAGACTTGCTTCAGGCCGAAGAGGCCCAATTGGTCGATCATGAACGTCGAGGACAAAACGACAAGCCATCCGCCCCAGAACAAGCTGTTCAGGGTGACGCCGGTGATTGAGCTTTCGAAGTTCCAGATCAGGTTTGGGATGGGCTGCCAAAACAAGAAGATCAGGATAAGCGCGACACAGGTCGCCTGAACGTAGGTGCTGCGTTCGGCCACTTTGGGAATCATCCTTGTCCAGACCGGCTTGAACGCCGGACGGGCCATGATGCTGTGCTGAAGCGCAAAAAGCGAAAGCAGAGCCAGATTGACGAGAATGGACGCGGTGATCGGGCCTGGTGTGCCGGAATCGATAGATTTCGGGACGAGGATATTGCCCAAGAACCCAATCGTGTAGAGAAACGTGACCAGAAAGATGAGATAGACGATTAACCCGTAGAGACATGCGGTTGAGCGGACCATGGCAGGCTCCTTTCCATTGAAAACACCCAACAAACCGGGCTTTGTCGCAGAATACGCGGCGCGCAAGTCGGAACCTACTTCTAGATCTGAACAAAACCGCTACGGAATCCGTAGTTGTCAGCGCCAGCCATGTGGCGGTAGGCTCGGCAATGGATGAAAAAACCCGCAACGTATCAGGTAGCCTGTGTCCGGCGATGGCTTCGGCCGACATATTGGGCGACAAGTGGACACTGCTTTTGCTGCGTGAGATGTTTCTGGGAACAACCCGTTTCGGCGGGTTTCAAAAAGCAATCCCGCGAATGTCGCCGTCGATCCTGAGCAAGCGGTTGAAAACGCTGGAGGCTGCCGAAATCATTGTTCGAAAGCCGTCTGCCACGGCGCAGATCGTTGAATACAGGCTCACCCGCTCAGGGCGCGAGCTTGGGCCAATTGTGGAAAACATGGCAATCTGGGGGATGCGCTGGCGCAAACGCAGTATCGCCGCACAGGATTGCGATGTCGGCGGGTTCATGTGGGATTTCCACCGCACCCTGAACACACAAGGGCTACCAGACGGCAAGACCGTGATCCTCGTGCAGATTTCGGACCGGACGGAACTCAACACCTGGTGGGTCATCGCGAACGGAGATGCAGTCGATCTGTGCCCCGATGACCCAGGCCACGACGTGGACATTTACCTGACGGCGCCGCTTGCCACATTGGTGGCGCTTTGGCTGGGTGATATCAGCGTCAAAGATGCAACCAATGCCCGATCCGCCTTTATCGACGGCGACCGGCATCTGATCAATTCTGCCCAAGACTGGATGGCGCAGTCGCCTTTGGTTGGTGTCCAATCAGAGGTTGCGGGGCACTGATTAGCTGAACTCATAGGACAGTCCGGCACGATATCGTCCAAAGCCGATTTTCGCGCTATTCACAGTATTTGCTACTCTGGGCTCATAGCTGCGACTCTCTGCATCGCGCGTTAAGGTCCGCTTAGAGCCCAACCAAGACGTTCGGCGGAGCTATGGAGGCACCAAGAAACCCATCAGACGGGCCCGAATAGACAGTTTTTCGCAGCCTGCCAGCTGTCTTGATCGGAAGCGCAAATCAAGCCGCCCGTAGTGTGGAACGGCTTGTACGAGGAGCCATCGAAATGCGCGCTGAAGCCACCGGCTTCCTGATACAAAAGCCATCCGGCCGCGTGATCCCAGGGCATCAGCTTATTGTAGACCAACAACTCACAGTTTCCGCTCGCGGCAAGCCTATATTCGTGTGCCGCACAGCGCAGCCAGAAATTCAAGGCGAACTTGGACAAATTCTTCCGGACGGCCTGGCGTAGTTCGGGTGACAGGAAGTTCGTTCCGGCAACGATGTTCATTTGCCCGGGTCGCAGGGTGTATAAACCCTGAGACGCCGGTCATTACCCTCTGGTTGCCGAAGCCAAACACCCGCCCTCATCGTTCGAACTGGACATGTGCGGCCACATGACCCCTGCTCAGGTCATCACCCTGTCGCCATACGATCCGGGCAATGCGCGGATGCAAAACTAGCTCAGTTAGGTAGCCTCAGGCAGATCAGTCTACCAGTTGATCTACTGCAGCCGTCCGCCTTCTCATTATGGTCGAACTAGTTCCAAAGCGCGCATTCGCGATGTCGAATGTGTTAGGGTATTGGGGCGAAATTTCACGGTGGCAAAGGACCGACCCCGCCGCTTCAAGCTGTCAACGCTCGAACCGATGCTTGAAGACCTGCATAACCGCATGGCTGGCGTGATCATTGAATGTCTGGACTTCGCTGAGTTCATTCGGCGCTATGACGGCCTCGGCACCCTCTTTTATCTCGACCCACCCTATTGGGACTGTGAGAACGACTACGGCAAGGCGACGTTCGAGCGGGCGGGTTTCGAGCGGCTCGCGGATCAGCTGACAGGTCTCAAGGGTCGTTTCCTGATGTCGATCAACGATGAGCATAATGCAGATCAGACATCCAAATAGCATCTGATACACTCTGACATGCTCTTGGTATCAAGCTGAGACAAAACCAAACAGGCGCGTTAACGGGCTTGGAGGTGCGCGACGCTTGGAACGTGGATTCTCGGCCTCAGCCTCCGCGTTATGCAGAGCTTGGATGAGAGAGTTTGCAAGGCCTCTCGGGGATTTCAGGTGAAGTGAAACACTGTCCCCAACTACAGCTCTTAATGAAACCCCGCGCCCGTCGCAGAAATGTAGATCCAATTCTTTCAGTGTTTCTGTAAGATGTTGCTCGAATTTTTCAGGGTCAAAGTCGTGGCACTTGCTGAGCACGCAAACGAAGTGTCCGCCTCCAGCATGGGCAGCGAGAAAGCTCTGCGGTTTCAGGCAATCTGAAATAGCTTCAGCGAAATCAATCAATGCTGCCTCAAATTCAAAAAGGCTGCTTGAACGAAAGACACTCGTCATCTCCTGAACCACGACACCAAACGCAATCGTACCGAACAACGAAGCATGAGATATCTGAAACAGATAGTTTTCCAGTGCCAAGTAATCTACGAAGCCATCAATATCTTGTAGCAGAAATCTGCGCTCGAGATCGGCTGCGGTAACGATTGATGATGGCGATGTTGCTTGAAGAGTGGGGTTACAGTCCTCCATCTGCCGACGTTCATTGATCAGGGACTGTATCAGCCTCAACCTTGAATGGATGTCGACGATCGCAAAAGGCTTGGTAATGTAGTCGCTGGCACCGGCAGTAAATGCCCGGTCAATGTAACTGCGTTCCGACATCGCCGTCATCATGAGAATCGGCGTTTTCCGGTACGCATCCAACGCACGAATTTTCGACGTCAGTTCTATTCCATCCATGTCATTCATCTGGATGTCCAGCAAGAAGCAGTCGAACGGGACATCGACATGAGAGATCACTTTGAGGGCTTCCTTGGCTGACGGGCACGCCAGCAGATTTGTAAAGCCACCAGCGCGCAACACTTCAATCAGAAGCTGAAGGATGTTCGGATCGTCATCAACTGCAAGAATTTTCATGATAACCCCGCTTTTCTCAGGCGACACATTTGCATATGCGTCAAAGAATCATTCTTATTGTCCCTTTAAAACGTGGCATAACTAGGGCGGGAGTTTCATATCCGCTATGCAACCCAAGCATGCCTTTCAGTCGACACTCAGGCTGTCTTTTGTGGCGGTCACTTATTAGAAAGTCTCGGGTCCTTTTGTGGGGGCGCATGGGATTGCACGCCCGGGGCCTCAGCGGTTGTTGACGTACTTGCGCTACGCGACAAGCTCGACCACCTGCCTCGCACTGTAGGGTTACACCTTAGTTTACAGTGATGCCGGATGACTCAGGACGAGGCCGGAAGAAGGCGGATAAACGTCCGATTTGTCATCAAGGTCGAAGAGTCTTCGCGCTCGTAGCGAACGGCCGCTCTCCGCCCTCCTTGTCGATCGACCCATCTATGCAGCAACGTGCATCCGCCAAGGCAAGCGCGGGGTGATGCACCACCTTCGTCACCTTGGAGGGATTGGGCAGAAGTTCCTTGAGATTGCCGCGCCAAGCTGCCGGATTATCGCCCTCGCGGTGCCCCGCCACGGTCGCCCAGGTCAAAACGGCCTCCACCTGCCCGCGCAGCTTCTTCGCGGTGACAGTGCGTTCGCGCCAATGAGGTTCAAGCATCCGAAGAATATCCGTGGTGCGGATATCCTGAACAGGCATCTTGCCGAGGACAGGCCGGGCCAGCCGATCGAGGGCTGAGAGCCATTGCTTGCGGTGTTTGTCGCTTCTGAACTCGCTCAGCTTAGCCTCGGCATAGGCAGCCACGCACTCCGAGAACGTCATGGGCTTCACCTGCGCCGCGCGCTTTTCCGCCAACGGATCGCCCCCTGCCCTCGCCTTGGTCCGGTTGGCAACTGCCCGCTCTCGGGCCTGCGCAAGCGTCAAGCCGGGCCACTGTTCGGGGTCATTGCTGAATGGGCCGATCCCTATATCCCGCCGCTTGCCCCGCACCACGAGGCGCTGCGTCCATCGCTTCGCCCCGGAATGCTCAACCTGGAGGAACAACCCTCCCGTCCACTTAGCGTCTGGGCGCACTGATGGACCGCACAAACGCGGCCGAGAGTTGGTTCCCCTTGTGCTGACCTTTCGCATTCCCCGGCATTTTTCACCCCCTATCCATTCGCCCCACATCCCAACCCACACTTTTTTGCGGAATGTCGTGGACACCTCAGGAACAAGAGGGCAGTATGTCCCTTGGAATACAGGGAAAATGAGGAATTCTTCGGACCACAGTGGAACATATGATGGCCGCCTTACCGGCTGCCACCTTGCGTATATCCCCCATAAAATTACAGATCTCGGCAAGACATAGGCGGTCACTCGGCTTTCCGCCGGGCACATGAACCTTAGTGTGGATCAGCACCGCCAAACCCCAAAGACCGCTCATTTGAAACATGGCTTTCGGGGCGATATGCGAGGCACAGCAGGACCCGCGCTGCAATGAACCACCCTGGATCAGAACAGCACAGCCGCATTGGCCCGGTGTCAAATCCCGTGAAACAGCGGTATGAAACCTTGAGACGACTGACAGATCAGGATCCAGATGCCCGCCATTCCCCGCCCCCCCTCCGCCCTGATCGCCGCCCGCCTGCCCGAAGTGGCCTCTGGCACGCGCATCACCGTGGCCGGGCTGGTGCTGGTGCGGCAGCGCCCCGGTACCGCGCGCGGCGTGGTGTTTGTCACGCTCGAGGATGAAACCGGCGTCGTCAACGTGGTGGTCTGGCGCAAGGTGTTCTTGCGCTTTCGCCGTGCGGTCATCGCCGGACGCATGCTGCGCGTGACCGGCCGGGTGGAACGGCAAGCGGGCGTAACCCATGTCGTGGCCGAAGAAATCGAGGATATTTCGGCCCTGCTCGACCTTCTGGCCGATCCCGACGCACCGCTTTCCCCACCAGATCAAACCGGCTAGACTTCGATGCGAAATCTCGCGCGAGGCTCCCTGCCGATGATCCGTTCCCGCCTGCGCAGCCTCGTGCTGACCTTGTCCCTCACGGCCTGTCAGACCGTGTCCCCCGGCGCGGGCGGTCTCAACCTCGGGGCAGAGGCCCCGCCGGGTGCCTCACCCGGCACCTGCTGGGGCAAAAAGGATACGCCCGCAGTGATCGAAACCATCACCGAACAGGTGCAACTCTCCCCCGCCGAGACCGATGCCGCAGGCCGCGTCCTGCGCCCCGCCACCTATGCCACCGTCACCCGCCAGGCCATCCTGCAAGAGCGCGTGACCACTTGGTTCGAGACCCCCTGCGCCACTGTGCTGACACCAGAATTCATCGCCTCGGTGCAACGCGCCCTGACCGCGCGCGGGCTCTATACCGGCCCGATCACCGCACGCCTGGACCCGCGCACCCGCGCTGCCATCGCCCGCTACCAGAAACCTCAGGGGCTCGACAGCGATAGGCTCTCGCTCGACAGCGCCCGCAACCTCGGGTTGGTGGCAATCCCCCTTACGGACTGATCCGGGCATCATCTGGCGGCAAATACCTCGGGGGGAGCCGCGCAGCGGCGCCGGGGGCAGCGCCCCCGCCTTGGCCCCGCCTCAGCCCCGCCCCTCTTTGATCAGCCGGGCCGCCAACGCACCATAGGCCCGCGCCGCCGCCCCATCACCCAAAGCAACGGGGCGTCCTGCATCCCCTGCCAACCGCGTTTCCAGATCAATCGGCAGGGCCGCCAACAGCGGCAGGCCCAGCCCCTCCGCCTCGTGCTGCACACCGCCGTGACCAAAGATATGCGCCTCATGCCCACATTCGGGACAGTGAAAGACCGACATATTCTCGATCATCCCCAACAGCGGCACCTCCAGCGTGCGAAACATGTCCATCGCCTTGCGCGCATCCAAGAGCGCCACATCCTGCGGCGTCGAGACGATAATCGCCCCATCGGGCTGCGCCCGCTGACTCAGCGTCAGCTGCACATCCCCCGTGCCCGGCGGCAAATCGACAATCAGCACGTCAAGCGCGCCCCATTCGACCTGCGCCAGCATCTGCTGCAACGCCCCCATCAGCATCGGCCCCCGCCAGATCACCGCCTTGGCCGGATCGAGCATCAGCCCGATCGACATCACCTTGACGCCATGCGCCTCCAGCGGAACGATCCTTGTGCCATCTGGGCTTTGTGGCCGCCCGGTCAGCCCCATCATGCGCGGCTGGCTCGGTCCGTGAATATCGGCATCGAGCAGCCCCACGCGCCGCCCCTGCCGTGCCAGCGCCACCGCCAGATTGGCCGCGACGGTGGATTTGCCCACACCGCCCTTGCCGCTGGCCACCGCCAGAAGCGTGCCAATACCCGCCGGTCGGATCGAGGCAGAACCGCCCTTTGGGTGTTGCCCCAGCTTGAGAACGGGCGGCGCGGCCTGCGCGGTCAGCACGACACGGGCACGGTCAATCCCCGGCAATCCGAGCGCCGCACGTTCGGCCGCAGCGCGTAGAGGTTCCATCTTCCTTGCCATATCGGGACTTGGCGCCTCGATGACAAAGCGCACCTCGCCATCCTCCACCGTCAGCGCCCGCACCATATCCCGCGAGATCAGGTTGCCGCCATCGGGCAAATCCAGCTTGCTCAGCCGGGCGTTAAGTTCGGTGCGAAAATCGGTCATCTTCGGTCCTTTGGCCTGTGTCTTGTCGAAAGCGCCCTGTGCAACCAGAGCAGTATATCTTCGCAAACTGCCTAGAAAATGCTGCATTTGCTTAACGTTAAGTCACTTTCCCCGTATGCGTTTGCTGCATAGCAGCATTGCTGTTCGGAGGTATTGTGCACGCGCAGCAAAAGCGTATCTTAGGCTCAACAAGGGCGAAACGAACAGCGCCGAACCTGAACACACTTAAATCCGCAAGGACCCGAAACAATGTCTATGTCGATCAACACAAACCGCTCTGCCGCCTCCTTACTGGGCGAAGACCTGAGCGCGGCGGTATATGCTGCAATGCAGCGTATCGTGGAGTATCGCACCTATCGCCGCACGGTCAATGAGCTGTCGCAACTCAGCGCGCATGATCTTGCCGATTTGGGCCTGCACCGCAGCGAAATTCTCCGCGTTGCGCATGAAACAGTTTACGGCCACCGGTCGTAATAAGAGATCAGATACCCCCTCCTCCTCCCTGGGGTGTCTGTTACGGTCGTCGGCGTCTTTCCTCCTCCCTGATGCCTGCGACCGTCAAATTGGGACCATCCAGTCCCTTCGTTTTGCGAATGGCCCTCTCCTCCTCCCTGGGCCGGACGTATAGGAAACGGCGGCACCCCTCCTCCTCCCTGGTGCCGCCGTTTTTTATTGCGCACAGGCAAGACAGAGTTTCCCAAGAGATGCAGGGTTTTGTCCCAGATTGGACACCCACCCCAATCCACAAAGCGCAGAACAAAGGTGCGTAGCACCCGGCCCCCTGCCTTAATGCAGCACCCGTGCCCGGCTCCGCCGCATCGGCAGGGTCAGACAGTCCCGGCTTGCCTCCTGCAAAAACCCGACAAAGGCCCGCGCTGCCGCACTCTCAGCCTGCCGGGCCGCCGGGCTCTCCAACGCCACCCGTGCCATCTGCGCCGTCACCGGCCCATCCACCGCACAGGCCCATTGCAAAAACCCCATGCGCGCAGCCTGCATGGCCTGCGTGCCTGTGGCATGGCTGCTCTCCAGCCCATCCATGATTTGTAGAAAACTCATTGCTTGCTTCTCCCCGACCACACCCCGGGCCGGATGGGGCGGGACGGGCAAGGGACATGGCACGACAGAGCATCAGACCCGGCGCACACACGTCCGCACCGCACCCCGCGATTCGACGTTGCGCCAAGGCTGGTTTCCGGGCTTGAGCGGCAGGCCATCTGGCCTTCACGTCGCGGCACCTTCCCGAGCAAACCTGCCCAGTGGTCTATCGCCGAAACGCCCTCCCTTACCGTTGCGGGGGCAGCGCCGGAATTGCACCGGCTTCCCAATTCTCCGCCCCTGAAGTTTCGCAAGATCACCAAGGGCAGCACCTAAGCAGGATCAGCCTAGCCTCGCCCCGGCCCCCCACGCAAGCCGAAATCCGACGCCCTCCACTCCGCTCACGTCAGAACCCGGTAGCGCGCTGCGTATATCACCGGAAAATTGACCGACCGCGCAATAAAGCAAAACGCATGCACCTGCGCATGCAGCGCATCGGCCCGCGCCAGATCCGTCCCCTGCGGCACGGCGATTCTGGGCCGCAGGGTGGCGCGCAGAAATCGGCTCGCTCCGGTATTGTCGGTCTCGCCCACCGCCAAAGGGTCATCCACATAGGACTGCACGGCGATACCTGCATCGCTCGCCAGATGCAGAAACCACAGCATGTGACAGGCGCTCAGCGCCGAAATCAGCATATCCTCGGGATTGTGCAACCCCGGATTTCCCCCCAACAACGGATCGTTCGAGCAATGGATCACCGGCTTGCCGGGCGTCTCCACATTCCACGTCCGGTCATAACCCTTGTAATGCGCCGTGCCCTCGCCTCGGTTTCCGGTCCAGACCACGCGGGCAGTATAATCATGCTCGGCCATCGGCATTTCCTCGCTGAGACAGTATAGCGAACTCACCCGATCCAGTCGAAAAGAACAAGTGGGTTTAGCCCCGGGCCGGCCTCATGCCCGCGCGACGATCCGCACATGGGGGGGCTTGCACCCATCATGCACACCGCCGCGCCCCTGTCCGCCCCAAGGCCCGCCACAGGCCTAGAACGTGATCACCTCGGCCTCTGTCACCACCATATCGAGCGGCTGATCGGTGGGCTCGAGCGGCAAGCCCGCCGCCTCCTGCGCCCCGTAGGCAAAACCAATGGCCAGCGTCGCCCGCTTTGCGCGCAGCATCTCCAGCGTGCGATCGTAAAACCCGCCGCCATAGCCCAGCCGCCCGCCGCTACGGTCAAACGCCACCAAGGGCACGATCAGGACCTGCGGCTCGATGAAATCATCCACCTCCGGCACCATTGCGCCAAACGGCCCCTCGCGCAGCGCACAGCCCGGCGTCCAGCGCGAAAACATGAGCGGCAGACCAGCCCCCATGATCACCGGAACAGCCACCGGCCCATGCTGGGCGGCGTCTTCCATCGCCGCGCGCGGATCAATCTCGCTGCGAATCGGCAAATAACCTGAGACAGCCAGCCCCCGGTACCCCGACAACACCCCAACCAAGAGCGCCGCCGCCTCGGGCATGCGCACCGCATGTGCTGCGGCCCGCCGCGCGAACGCCGCCTTGCGCGCTGCGGCCTTCACCTCTGCCAAATCATTCATAATAGAAATACCGTTGCCAATCCCAGAAACGCGAAGAACCCGACGACATCTGTCACCGTGGTCACAAACGTGCCAGAGCCCAGCGCCGGGTCAATCCCCATCCGGTCCATCACAACCGGAATCCCGGCCCCGGCGAGCCCGGCCACGACCAGATTGATCACCATCGCGGCAGCGATCACATATCCCAGCTCTGGCCCGCCAAACCAGATCACCCCCACAGCGCCCATCACCAGCGCGAAAATCAACCCGTTGATCAGCCCCACCAGCACTTCACGCCGCAGCACCCGCCAGACGTTCGACCCGGTGAGATCCTTGGTCGCCAGCGCCCGCACGGCCACGGTCAGGCTCTGGGTTCCGGCATTGCCCCCCATCGAGGCCACAATCGGCATCAGGACCGCCAGTGCCACCAATTGCGCAATCGCCAGTTCGAACTGCGCGATCACCAGCGACGCCAGAATCGCCGTGCCAAGATTGACCGCCAACCACGGCACCCGCTGCTTTGAGGTCTCGATCACGGAATCATTGATACCGCCTTCGCCGACCCCGGCCAGACGCATGATATCTTCTTCATGCTCTTCATCCAGCACGGCCATGGCGTCATCAATGGTGATAACCCCCACCAAGCGCCCGTCCTCATCCACCACCGGGGCGGAAATCAGGTGATACTGATTGAACATATAGGCCACATCGCCGTCATAGCGCGTGACCGGAATGGTGTGGAATGTCTCCTCCACGATGTCTTTCAGCGGTGTATCCCGGCGCGAGGCCATGATCCGCCCCAACGTGACATTGCCCACCGGATGCAGACGCGGGTCCACCAGCACGATATGATAGAACTGTTCGGGCAATTCCTCGGCATTGCGCATATAGTCGATGGCATCGCCCACCAGCCAATGCTCGGGCGCCATCACCACCTCGCGCTGCATCAGACGGCCAGCGGAATATTCCGGATAGGTCAGCGATTGCTCGACTGCGGCGCGGTCGCTGTCCTCAAGGACGCTCAGGATCGCCTCTTGCTGCTGATCCTCCAGATCCTCGACCAGA
Source organism: Roseovarius sp. (assembly GCF_048262375.1). Lineage (GTDB taxonomy): Bacteria > Pseudomonadota > Alphaproteobacteria > Rhodobacterales > Rhodobacteraceae > Roseovarius. Next base: position 50,086 of record NZ_JBLXFE010000018.1, on the reverse strand, counting down.
TCGACCACATCGTCGGACTCAAGCTCGCGTACAGCGTCGGCCAGAACCTCGGGTTGCAACAGGCCGATGACCTCTTCGCGGATCGATTCGTCCAGTTCCGACAGAATGTCGCCGTCAAACTCCTGTCCGTAGAGTTCGATCAACCGCCGCCGGTCATAACTGTTGCTCTGCTCTAACAGGTCAGCGATGTCAGCCGCATGCAGCGGTTCCATCTCGGCCCAGAGCATCTCGCGGTCCTGCGTCTCGACCGCATACATGATCCGCACGATCAAGGCCCGCGTCAGCGGTTGATGAGCCTCTTCCTGTTCCACCTCAGGGGTCGGATCGTCCTCGTGCTCTACCATGTCGCCCCCCACCGTTCTCCATTGCGCGCAGGATTAAAGAAGCGGTTTGCGGAAAACAATCATAATGGGCCAATTTACCCTGGCACTGTGGCCGCTTATCTTGAACCCTGCGCAATCCGCCGCCGAAAGGGGTCACATGTCACCCAAAACCCTCATCACCGGTCAAATCCTCAGCTTTGACCGCTCTCCCTTTGACGCGGGCAATCCCGCCGATTCAGCCCGCCTGCACGAGGCGCTCTTGATCGAGGCAGGGCGGATCATCGGCCTCGGCACGACCGCTGATCTGCGCGCGCAGGCGCCGCGGGCCACCCAGACCGATATGGGGGACCGGCTCATCATCGCCGGTTTTGTCGATGCGCATGTGCACTACCCCCAAACCGCGATCATCGCGAGTTGGGGCAAGCGGCTGATCGACTGGCTCAACACCTATACCTTTCCCGAAGAAATGCGGCTCTGCGATCCCGCCTATGCAACCCGGATTGCCAACCGCTACCTTGATCTCGCGCGCGCCAATGGCACCACCACATGCGTCAGCTATTGCACCATCCACCCCAGCAGCGTGACCGCATTTTTCGAGGCCGCACAGGCACGCGGGCTGCGCGCCGTGGCGGGTAAGACCTGCATGGACCGCAACGCGCCCGAGGGGCTGCGCGACACGGCGCAATCGGCCTATGACGACAGCAAGACCTTGTTGGAACGCTGGCACGGGGTGGACCGGCTCTCCTATGCGATCACCCCTCGGTTTTCGCCCACCTCGACGCCCGCGCAGCTTGACGCGCTCGGCGCGCTCTGGGCAGAGCATCCCGACTGCCTGATGCAGACCCACCTTGCCGAGCAAACCGACGAGGTTGCATGGGTCAAATCCCTTTATCCAGAGGCGCGCGACTACCTCGACACCTACGAATCGCACGGCCTCTTGGGGGCGCGCGGCCTTTATGGCCATGCCATCCATCTCACCGCCCGCGAACGGGACCGCCTGCACGAGGTGGGGGCTGCACTGATTCACTGCCCCACCTCCAACAGCTTCATCGGCTCGGGCCTCTTCGATCTCGCCGCCCGCGTGGCCGAGGGCCAACGCATTGGCCTTGCCACCGACACCGGCGGGGGGTCGTCCTTTTCCATGCTGCGCACCATGGCTGCAGCCTATGAAATCGGCCAGCTCACCGGCACGCCCCTGCATCCCGCCCAACTGCTCTGGCTCGCCACCGCAGGGTCGGCCGGGGCGCTGCACATGGGCCACCTCATCGGCAATATCGCCCCCGGACAAGAGGCCGATCTCATCGCCCTCGATCTGGCCTCAACCCCCGCCATCGCCCAGCGCCACGCGCGGGCCGAAGACATCTGGGAGGCACTTTTTCCCACAATCATGATGGGCGACGACCGCGCCATCGCGGGTGTCTGGGTGGCTGGCAAGGCAATCTGATCCCCAAAGTGCGGACTCAAGGCACAAAGCAGCGCCCGTCCGCCCCACCGGGCGGGCACTATACGGCTCATCGCTTGGGGTTAAACGTCAGGAACAGACCGATGAGAGCAGTGATATATCGAAAAAGACAGCGTCCCGCCCCCAGTGCCTTGCGACTTTTCTATAGTCGCGCGGACCGTAACTGGCTCTTGGGTGTCACACCACTTTCGACAGGATTTCCAACGCTGCCGCGTGCTGCGCGCGCCCAGCGGCGGCAATGACGCGCCCGCCCTGATGCGCCGGACCGCCCTGCCAATCTGTGGCAATACCGCCCGCTGCCTCGATCACCGCAATCGGCGCCTGAATGTCATAAGGCGCAAGCCCGGCCTCGATCACCAGATCAATATGGCCCGCAGCGACCAGAGAATAGGCATAACAATCCAGCCCGTAGCGCGTCAGTTTCGCGCGTGCGGCCACCTCGGCAAACCCTGCCGCCTCGGCCGGACTGCCCAATTCCGGGAAGGTGGTAAAGACAATCGCCTCTGACAAGGGCCGCGCCGCACGCACCCGCAAATCGCGTGTGCCCAGTGGCCCGGTCATCTTCGCCTCTCCCCAGCCCCCCTCGAACCGTTCACCGATATAGGGCTGGTCAATGATCCCATAAATCGGGCCATTCTCATCCGACACCGCGATCAGGACGCCCCATGTCGGCGCCCCGGACAGGAATGCCCGCGTGCCGTCAATCGGATCAAGCGCCCATGTCAGGCCACTCGTGCCCGCCACCGTGCCATATTCCTCGCCGAGAATGCCATCTTGCGGGCGCAACCGTCCCAGAACCTCGCGCATCGCGCGTTCGGTGGCGCGATCGCCCTCGGTCACGGGGTCAAACCGCCCATCAGGCAGCTTGTTATCCGCCGTCAGACCGGCACTTCGAAAAAACGGCAAGACAGCCACGCGCGCGGCATCTGCCACGGCATGAGCTGTCCTGACGATATCTGTCTTATCCATTCCGGCCCGCCTTTCCTACCGCTTACGCAGAGGCATAGACTGCAGGCCGGTCAGGCTCAAGCCACCTCGCTCAGCACCCGAGCAAGGTCAAAAAGACGGCGACGCTGGTTCTCCGGGATAGCATAGTAGGACCGCACCAGATCGAGCGCCTCCTTGTCTCCCATCAGATCAGCGCGTGCCGGATCGCCTTTTTCGCGTTCAGCGCTCCCGTCCGGCTCCAGGCCTTCAAAGAAAAAGCTTATGTCGACATCAAGCGACTCGGCAATATCCCAAAGCCGCGACGCGCTCACACGGTTCGCGCCGGTCTCATATTTCTGAATCTGTTGAAATTTAATTCCGACACTCTCGGCCAGTTGCTGCTGGGTCATTCCCACCAACCACCGACGGTGACGAATGCGTTTTCCGACGTGTACATCTACGGGGTGCGGCATCTAAATGTTCCTTTTTACCAACTCCGAGATCAACCGCAATCCTGACAAACCGAAATCCATATCCTGGAAATAGCGCCATAAATCCCAGCAACTCTCAGCAGAACGTATCAAACAGGCCCCAAAATTCAAGAAATATCGCTATCCATTTGCGTGCCCTATCCGAAAGATACACAATCTAAGCGAGCGAGTCCCGTGAAGAGTCAAAGCATCACCATTTTTTCTGACTTCTCGCCCATGAATTTCCGACTTCGCGCTCATCAATTTGACAGCCCGAATCAATTTCGTCTAACCAATCCTATCAATTTTGTTTCATGAACTCAGAATCATAGAGGTCAGACATGCGCGCTTATCAGATCACCGCCCGAGGCGCCGACCCTGCCCTCACCAACCTGCCCCGCCCGATCCCCAAGCCGGGCGAAATCGCCCTGCGCATCGCGGCGTGTGGCCTGAATTTCGCCGATCTGCTGATGGTCAAGGGGGCCTATCAGGACACCCCGGAGCCCCCCTTCACTCTGGGCATGGAGGTGGCGGGTGTGGTCGAGGCGCTCGGTCCCGATACGCGCGGCCCTGTTCCTGGCACCCGCGTCGCGGTCTTTGCTGGTCAGGGCGGGCTGGCGGATTATGGCTGCTTTCCGGCAGAGCGCGCCGTGCCCCTGCCCGATAGCATGAGCTTTACGGACGCCGCCGCCTTTCAGGTCGCTTACGGCACCAGCCATGTGGCGCTGGATCACAAGGCGCGGTTGCAGCCCGGCGAAACCCTGTTGGTTCTGGGCGCGGCGGGGGGCGTCGGCCTTACGGCGGTCGAGATTGGCAAACAGATGGGGGCCCGCGTCATCGCCTGCGCACGCGGCGCGGACAAACTGGCGGTTGCACAAAACGCCGGGGCCGATCACCTGATCGACGCCGCGACTCAGGACATCCGCGACGCCTGCAAGGCGCTAGGCGGCGTCGATGTGGTCTATGATCCGGTCGGCGGCGATCAGTTCAAGGCCGCCTTTCGCGCCTGCAATCCCGAGGCGCGCATTCTCACCATCGGATTTGCCAGCGGCGAGGTGCCGCAAATCCCCGCCAACCACCTTCTGGTCAAGAATATCAGCGTTATGGGTCTCTATTGGGGCGGTTACCTGAAATTCCGCCCCGAGGTGGTCACCCGCAGCCTCTCCACCCTGTTTGACTGGTACACCGAGGGGCGCATTCGCCCGCATGTCTCGCACCTTATGCCGCTCGAACAGGCCGCCGAGGCGCTCGATCTGCTGCGCCAGCGTAAATCCACCGGCAAGGTCGTGATCACGCTGACATAAGCGCCTGCGGCGTCAACGCGCCGAATCCCTGCCGCAGCATGCGCATCAACTCAGCGCGCACCTGGTCTTTGCCCGCACGGGCATAGAGGTTGATCTTCTGTACCCCCAAATCAGGCAGCGCCCCGCCGGGGTAAATCGCCTCAAGATGCGGCGGAATGCTGTCCTCCAACAGCGCCCCCACCGCCAGATCGGCGCTCACCAGCGCCTCGACCGCGCGGTCATCCTCCGAATCCACTGCCATCTCCCAGTCCATCCCCGCCGCCTCCAGCTTGCGCAGAACGATAGGCCGGAAAATACACTGACGGCAAAACGCCAGCCGCAGCGGACGGCGCTTCCACGACACGCCCCCCAGCGCGCCGGTCCAGCGCAGCGTCATTTCGGTCAGGGTCTCGCCACCGTCGCCCACACCTTCCTCGGTGGTCAGGATCACATCCACCTCGCCCCGCGCCAGCGCATCGAGCAGCTTCATCGTACTGGACGAGCGCAGACTCACCTTGACCCGTGGATAGGCCGCGTTGAACTGTTTGAGAACCCGCGGCACGACCGGATAAACGATGTCATGCGGCACACCCAGCGCCAGTTCCCCCTCAAAGCTCTCTTCGGTCAACCGCCCCACCACCTCGTCATTAAGATCCAGCATGCGGCGCGCATAGCCCACCAATTGCTCGCCAGAGGCGGTCAGCGACACCCGCCGATTCGCCCGATCAAACAGCGTGAGGTCCAGCATATCCTCCAAGCGCTTGATCTGCATCGACACAGCCGATTGCGTCAGGTTCAGCGCCGCCGCGGCCCGCGTCACACCGCCTTGATCGGCGACAGCCACCAAAGAGCGCAGCGTGGTGATATCAAGATTTCGCATACATCACAGTCCTTGATGTTAAGGCAGTCAAACATTCATTTTCAAAATTGAACCATTTCAGGCAAAAGATCAATAACTGAAATGCGAACCCTTCGCCACATCACCAAAGGGAAAGGAATGACCATGACTTTTCAGATTCACACCCCCGCCCTCGGCACCGCCTTCCCGGCTCGGCGCCTGCGTCTTGGCGATATGCTGGCGGTCTGGGCACAGCGCCGCGCTCTGCGCAGCCTCGATGAGGCGGCGCTCCTTGATCTGGGCCTCACCCGCGAGGCAGCCCTGCGCGAGGCCAGCCGCGCGTTTTGGGATCTCCCCCGTCGGCTGCATTGCTGACCGGAGGGGTGTCGCGCCGCCGCAATTGGCCATCAAAACACCCCTCCTGCCCGCTCCCATAGCCCGCGCCATCAAACGCCTCGATAAAACCTGCTAAAAATAGTCATGCAAAACTTGAAAAAGCCTGACCAACCCCCGATATTACAGGCAATGTCCCAGAACCGGGACCGCCATTCACATATCGGAGGGTTACATGGCAGAGTTGAACACGATCCGGACGGCGTCGGGCACACGCACCGCCCAGATTGACGCGGGCCTGCGCGCGCATATGAACAAGGTCTACGGCACGATGTCCGTGGGCATGCTCATCACGGCGCTTGCGGCATGGGCCATCGCGGGGCTTGCCGTGACAACCGATCCCTCGGCTGCGGCGGCGCAACTGCCCAACGGCACGCTGCTCTCGGGCTTGGGCGCGGCACTGTACCTCTCGCCGCTGAAATGGGTGGTGATGCTGGCACCGCTGGCCTTCATCTTCCTCGGATGGGGCGCCCTTCTGAGCCGTGGCTCGGCGGCAGCCGTGCAGCTTGGCTTCTTCGCCTTCGCGGGCCTTATCGGTATCTCGATGAGCTCGATCTTTCTGGTCTTCACCAGCTTCTCGATCGCGCAAACCTTCATTGTGACCGCCATCGCCTTTGCTGGCCTGTCGCTTTATGGCTACACCACCAAAAAGGATATCTCCGGCTGGGGATCGTTCCTCATCATGGGGGTGATCGGCCTGATCGTTGCCATGCTGATCAACATCTTCTTGCAAAGCCCGGCCATGATGTTCGCAATTTCGGCCATTGGCGTTCTGATCTTCGCGGGCCTGACCGCTTACTACACGCAAGAGATCAAGAACACCTATGTCGCCCATGCGGCGCAGGGCGATCAGGAATGGCTGGACAAGGCCGCTTATGACGGGGCACTCAACCTCTACATCAGCTTCCTTAATATGTTCCAGTTCCTGCTGATGTTCATGGGACAACAGGAATAACAGCGGACGTATCTGCATACCCCACAAAAAGAACCCGCCGGATCTTCATCCGGCGGTTTTTTCATGCCCGAAATCAATCTCTGACCCAGATCAAGGCCACCCTGACGCGCATTTGCTAGCATATGCCAAGGCAACAATACCGAAAGAATCTCCCATGCTGCGTCTTGGCCTCATCCTGCATCTCTTTATCGGCTCCACCCTCTCGGGATCGGCAGTCGTGGCCGCACTCGCGATAGGACATGACACGTTTTATTCCATCCTGACCGCCGCCATTCTGGGATTCATCGCGGCGTTTCCGGTGACCTATGTCGTGGCGAAATCGCTCTACGACTTGCGCTGAATCCCATCCGTACGGTTTAACCGCACAACCGTACGCTTCACCCCAACCAGGTTCGCACCGCCGCCTCGAATTCGCGCGGTTTCTCGGCATGCAGCCAATGCCCCGCGCCGGGAATCTTGGCGAACTGCGCCGCCGGAAACAGTGCTTTGATCCGGTCGCGGTGTTCGCGCCCGACATAGTACGATTCCGCCCCGGTCAGGAACATCACTTTACCCTCGTAAGATCCCGAAATATCAGGAAAACTCAGGATTTTCGGCATCTCGCGTTCCAGCGTGTCAAGGTTGAGCAACCAGCGCTTTTCCTTCACATCCAATGCCTGCAAGAAGAACGGAACGAGGGCGGGATTATCCACCATTGCCAGCAATTGCTCCCCCGCATCCGAACGCCGCTCAATCACGCTCAAATCGACCGATTTCATCGCCTTGATATACAACATCTGGTTGTGTTGATAGGCCACAGGCGCAATATCCGCCACAATCAGCCGATTAACCAAGGTCGGTTGCGTCAGCGCCAGCACCATGGACGCCTTACCGCCCATCGAATGGCCCAGCACGTCATAGGGGCCCTCTAGGCCCTCGATCACCTCGGCCAGATCATCCGCCATGTTCTCGTAGGAATGCGTTTCAAACCAAGGGCTTGCCCCATGATTCCTCATGTCGACAGCGACCACATGCCGCGTGTCCGACAGCCGCTTGGCAATCACCCCCCAATTGCGCGCCGACCCATAGAGCCCGTGCACAATCACCAATCCCGGACGCTCTGTCGGCGTGCCATGTTCAATCAGGTTCAACATGTCTTTGACATATCGCCCTCTTGGGATGGATTCCAGCCCTATTGCTTGGGGTAGGCAGACCCATTAAACTGCATCAAAAGGAATACCCAAGTGATTGATACAGAACAATTTCAAGGGAAAGTTATCGGGCTGCAAAAGGCCCTGAGCGACAAGATGGGCCTGCGCGGTGCCACGCTTGAGCGACAGTTGCGCCGGGCCGGACGCCGCTTACCCCGCCGCCCACGCCGCGCCGGTGCCGTCATCCTTGGCGCACAGGATTGGATGGCCCACCCCAAACTCGCCCGTATCCTCGATTTCTCCAGCGTAAACAACGCCTTTGCCGATTTGCACAGCTATCTCGACGGGCTTGACCCCAAAGAGGCCCGCAAGACCGCGCGTCTACGCCTTGTTAGCAGCATTGTTCTCAATCTGATTGTACTCGCCGCGCTGATCTATGCCCTGCTCCACTGGCAGGGCGCAGTTTAAGAACTATCTTTAAATATTTGAATTAGTATAAAAAAAACCCGCGCAAGACAGGGCTTGCGCGGGTCAATATCCAGTCGAACCTCAGAGGTTCGGATAAAGCGGGAACCGCTTGCACAAGGCTTCGACCTCGGCTTTCACCTTGGCCTCAACCGCGCCATTGCCCTCTGCTCCGTTGGCGGCCAGCCCATCAACCACTTCGATGATCCAGTCCGCGATCTGCCGGAATTCCGCTTCGCCGAACCCGCGTGTCGTTCCCGCCGGAGACCCAAGACGTATCCCACTGGTAACAGTAGGTTTTTCCGGATCAAACGGCACTCCGTTCTTGTTGCAGGTGATATGCGCCCGGCCCAATGCCTTCTCGGTGTCATTGCCTTTCACACCTTTGGGCCGCAGGTCCACCAACAGAACATGCGTGTCGGTGCCGTGCGTGACCGTATCCAAACCGCCCTTGATCAACTGATCCGACAGCGCCTGCGCGTTGCTGATAACCTGTTGAATATACGACTTGAATTCCGGGCGCAGCGCCTCACCAAAGGCCACTGCCTTGGCCGCGATCACATGCATCAGCGGGCCGCCCTGAATGCCGGGGAAAATCGCCGAGTTGATTTTCTTGGCCAGCGCCTCGTCATTGGTCAGGATCATGCCGCCACGTGGTCCGCGCAGGGTCTTATGCGTCGTGGTCGTGGCCACATGCGCATGCGGGAAGGGGCTCGGATGCTCACCCGCCGCCACCAGACCCGCGAAATGCGCCATATCCACATGCAGGTAAGCGCCAACAGAATCGGCAATTTCACGCATCCGGGCAAAATCGATCTGGCGCGGAATGGCAGAGCCCCCGGCGATGATCAGCTTGGGCTTGTGCTCGGTCGCCAGCGCCTGAACCTGATCATAATCAATCAGATTGTCCTGACGGCGGACCCCGTACTGAATGGCGTTGAACCATTTGCCCGACTGGTTCGGGGCGGCCCCATGCGTCAGGTGGCCACCGGCATCAAGACTCATGCCAAGAATGGTGTCGCCGGGCTGCAACAGCGCCGTGAACACGCCCTGATTGGCCTGAGAACCAGAGTTGGGCTGGACATTGGCAAACCCGCAGTCAAACAACTTGCACGCCCGCTCAATCGCCAGATTCTCCGCGATATCAACATATTGGCAGCCGCCATAATAGCGCTTGCCGGGATAACCTTCGGCGTATTTGTTGGTCATCACGCTGCCTTGTGCTTCCATCACGGCGGCAGAGACGATGTTTTCAGAGGCGATCAGCTCGATCTCGTCGCGCTGCCGCCCCAGTTCAGAGCGGATCGCGCCGAACAGCTCCGGATCGCGTGAGGACAAGGATTCGGTGAAAAATCCTTGATCTGCAACTGGTTGGTGTCCGTCGTGGGGCATTGAGGCAACTCCAAAAATAGGTGAATTGGATGTTTTCCTAAAGGAAACTCGCTTGGTTTGAAAGAATGTAAAGCGACAATTCCACCCGTAACTCCGGCATGGCTGGTCTTGGGGGGGGAATTGTGCTTCGATCCGGCGCAGATCATCGCCTTTTGGAAACAGGACCACCACATGCCTCGCAAGATCGCCTTTGTCGCCAGCGATGCGCCCATCGCCCAGACCGCGCGCGCCACACTTGCAAGCCGTTTTGGCCATGTGCCCGAGGCCGAGTCGGACGTGATCGTGGCTCTTGGCGGCGACGGGTTTATGCTGCACACACTGCACCGCACGCAGGCGCTCGATATTCCGGTTTATGGGATGAATCGCGGTACGGTCGGGTTTTTGATGAATGAATACAGTGAGACAGACTTGATCGACCGCCTCGTTGCTGCCGAGGAAGAGGTGATCAACCCCCTCGCCATGCGGGCGGAATCCTGCGACGGCACCCTGCACGAGGCCCTGGCGATCAACGAGGTCTCGCTTTTGCGCGCCGGCCCACAGGCCGCCAAGCTGCGTATCACGATAGACGGCCGTTTGCGCCTCGAAGAGCTGGTCTGCGATGGCGCGCTGGTGGCCACCCCCGCCGGGTCTACCGCCTACAACTACAGCGCCCATGGTCCTATTCTTCCCATTGGCTCGGATGTGCTGGCGTTGACGGCGGTTGCGGCCTTTCGGCCCCGCCGCTGGCGCGGTGCGCTTCTGCCCAAGACGGCATTGGTGCGCTTTGACGTGGTCGATGCCGACAAACGGCCCGTAATGGCTGATGCCGACAGCCGTTGGGTGGAAAACGTACTTTGGGTCGAAATCCGCTCCGAATCCAGCATCGCACACCGCATCCTGTTCGATCCGGGACATGGATTGGAGGAACGGCTTCTGCGGGAGCAGTTTACATAAAGAACCGTAAAAGGCGCAGCATAGGCGATCAGAAACCGCTCAATATACTCCCACCCATTGAAAAAACAGATCGGCCTGATGATCCCGGCTATGACCAGAGCAGAGCCGCCAAATCGGCTTTATTCCGCGGTCTCAGCGGCCCGCGTCAGCGCCTGCGGATCACAGAGCACGATCCCCACGCCCTCTCGCTCGATCACGCCGGCCTGCTCCCAATCACGGAACTGACGGTTCACACTCTCGCGCGACAGCCCCACCAGATCCCCCAAGTCCGATTGCGAGAACCGCTCGGAGAGCCGCAGCTTGCCCCCCGGAAGCGCCTCGCCCCATTTCTCTGACAGATGCAGCAAGAGCCGCGCCAGACGCGCCTGCCCGTCCGCCAGCATATGCGCCGTATACATGCCCGAGGTCTGACGCAGCCGCTGACAGAGCATGCCGATCACATCAAGCGCGGCATCGGGCTGTTCGCGCAACAGCTGTAGCACCTGCGCGCGGTCCAAAACCCGGCCACGCACCACCGTCGCCGCCACCGCATCGGCGCTGCGTGGCCCGCCATCCAGTACCGCCAGTTCACCCAACAGGTCCCCCGGCCCCAAATGCGTCAGAATCGAGCGTCGCCCGTCAACCGAACTGCGGCTTATCTCGACCCGGCCCTTGGTGATCAACATCATCGTTTGATCATCGGCACCCGTGGCATAGATCACCTTTGCCCTTGAAAACTCGACCTTGCGGCCGTACCGCTCCAAAAGCCCGGCAAGTCCATTTACCGCCTGTGCCGGTCCTGCCTGCAATTTCATGAGCCAAAGATCCTCTTTTTTCATGTCGCTGTGAGATGCATCACAGCAGGACCACTTACAACCTGCAATACAGTGACTATGTCTCGCGTGTTGGGGTGTCCCAAGCCCTTTTCCTATCGCAAGCCCTTGCCCTTTTTTTGCGGGACATACCGGTTGAGTGCCACCCAGCGACCATGCTGGGCAATTTCTGACCGGTCTCGCTGTCTGGCCTGATGTTTGTGAGTACGTCACGCCAGACAGCACCCTTTCAGTATCCCCGCTGAGGGATGAGGGTTCCGGCATTCTCCGGAACCCTCTTTTTTTCATTATTTCTGCGCTAGGCCAATGCTTTGCAGGGCAATCTTGATCTCATCCAAAATTGCCGGATCGTCGATGGTGGCGGGCATCTTATAGTCTTGCCCGTCGGCGATCTTGACCATGATACCGCGCAGGATCTTGCCCGAACGGGTCTTGGGCAAGCGATCCACCACCACCGCCAGCTTGAACGCGGCCACGGGCCCGATCTGATCACGCACCCGCGCCACCACTTCACGCACAACCTCTGAGGTTGCGCGCTCCGATCCGGTATTCAGGCACAGGAACCCCACAGGTGCCTGCCCCTTGAGCGCGTCCGCGACCCCGATCACCGCACATTCTGCCACGTCAGGATGGCCCGCCAACACCTCTTCCATTGCTCCAGTGCTCAGACGGTGGCCCGCCACGTTGATCACATCATCCGTGCGCGCCATGATCCAGAGATAGCCATTCTCATCCTTCATCCCCGCATCCCCGGTCTCGTAATAGCCCGGAAAGGTGGTGAGATAGGATTTGCGATAGCGCTCTTCGGCATTCCAAAGCGTTGGCAAGGTGCCCGGCGGCAGCGGCAATTTCACCGCGATGGCCCCGAGCGTGCCCGGCGCCACCTCATGCCCGCCCTCGTCGAGAATACGCACGTCATAGCCCGGCATCGCCACCGTGGGCGATCCGATCTTGACCGGCAGCGCCTCTAGCCCCGCAGGGTTGCCCGCAATCGCCCAGCCGGTCTCGGTCTGCCACCAATGGTCATAGACCGGCACGCCCATCACCTTTTGCGCCCACTCAATCGTGTCCGGGTCAGCGCGTTCGCCCGCCAGATAAAGCGCGCGCAGACAGGAAACATCATAATCCTTGATCAGCTCGCCCTTGGGATCGTCGCGCTTGATCGCGCGAAACGCGGTCGGCGCGGTAAAGAAACTGCGCACCTTATGCTCGGAGATCACCCGCCAGAACGTGCCCGCATCCGGCGTGCCCACCGGCTTGCCCTCGAACACGATCGTCGTGTTGCCATGAATGAGCGGCCCGTAACAGATATAGCTGTGGCCCACGACCCAGCCCACATCGGACGCCGCCCAGAACACCTCGCCGGGGTTCACATTGTAGATGTTCTTCATCGACCAATTGAGCGCCACCAGATGCCCTGCGGTCGCGCGCACCACACCTTTGGGCGCACCCGTGGTGCCCGACGTATAGAGGATATAGGCCGGATGATCGCCCGACACGGGCACACAGTCCGCAGGCTCCACGCCATACTGGAACCCGTGCCAGTCATAGTCACGGCCCTCTATCAGCTTGGCCACCTCTTGGTCTCGCTGAAAGATCACGCAGAATTCGGGCTTGTGCGTGGCCTGCTCAATGGCCCCATCGAGCAGCGGCTTGTAATGCACCACCCGCCCCGGCTCGATCCCGCAAGAGGCGGCAATGATCGCCTTGGGCATACAATCGTTGATCCGAACCGCCAGTTCATGCGCGGCAAACCCGCCAAACACCACCGAATGCACCGCCCCCAGACGCGCACAGGCCAGCATTGCCTCCAACGCCTCGGGCACCATCGGCATATAGATGATGACGCGGTCGCCCTTTTCTATGCCCTTGGCCCGCAACGCCCCCGCAAGGCTCGCAACCCGCCCCTGCAATTCGGAATAGGTAATCTCATGTTTGGTATGGGTCACCGGGCTATCGTGGATGATCGCCACCTGATCACCGCGCCCCGCCGTCACATGCCGGTCCACGGCATTCCAGCAGGTGTTCACCTGCCCGTCCTTATACCACTCATAGAGCGGGGCACTGGCATCAAACAGCGCCTTGGTGGGTTTGGCCACCCAGTCAATCGCCTCCGCTGCCTCCATCCAAAAGCCTTCGGGATCTGCAAGCGATCGCTCGTAAACCTCAGTGTATCCCATGGTATCCTCCTCCGATCCGTTGGATATGTGTTACGGATCGCCCTGCCTTGGGGCAAGCATCATGCGCCTCCTCAGGACACAAGGCCGCAGAAATTTTGCAGAATAGACAAAAGCCACCCTGCAAATTTTTGCAAAGCGGCTTTTTTTGTTCATCTTAACCGAATTCAGCGTCAAGTTTGCAAATCTGCAAAGATTTTATCTGCAAACCCTGATTCTATCCGTAATGCGCCACCGGCGTCCCCGCGATAGCCGCCATGTTAAGCAGCCCCCGTGCGGTGATCGACGGCGTCACGATATGCGCCCGGTTGCCCATCCCCATCAGGATCGGACCCACCTCAAGCCCCCCCGCCTTCATCTTGAGGATATTGCGCACGCCCGAGGCCGCATCGGCATAGGCAAACACCAGCACATTCGCCGCCCCCTGCATCCGGTTGCCCGGCAACAACCGCTCGCGCAGATCGGGATCAAGCGCGGCATCAATCGTCATCTCCCCCTCATAGACGAAATCACGCGGCGCCTCATCCAAGAGCGCGATCGCCTGACGCAACCGTTCCGCGCCCTCATCCGGCTGATTGCCGAATTGCGATTGCGAACAAAACGCCACCTTGGGCGCGATCCCGAACCGCCGCACATGCCGCGCCGCACCAATCGCGGTCTCAGCCAGTTGCGCGGGATTTGGCGTCACCCGCACATGGGTATCGGCAATAAACAACGGCCCATCTTCGAGGATCATCATGCTCAGCGCGCCATGCGGGCGACGGCTGGCATCCTCCAGAACATTGGTCACATATTTCATGTGCCAGCGGAATTCGCCAAAGGTGCCGCAGATCAGGCTGTCAGCCTCATTGCGATGCACCATCACCGCACCAATCGCGGTGGTGTTGGTGCGCATGATCGCACGCGCCAAATCCGGCGTCACACCTTTGCGCGCCATGACCCCGTGATAGGTCTCCCAATAATCGCGGTAACGCGGATCGTCCTGCGGGTTGACGATGTTGAAATCCCGCTCAGGCCGGATCGACAGGCCCGCCCGCTCGCAGCGCCGTGCGATCACCTCGGGACGACCGATCAGAATCGGCTGTTCGGTGGTTTCCTCCAAAATCGCCTGCGCGGCGCGCAGCACCCGCTCATCTTCGCCTTCGGCAAAGACAATGCGCCGCGACGCGGTCGAGGCCGCCTGAAACACCGGCCGCATCAAGAGCGCCGATTTGAACTTGCTGGCATCCAGACCGGCTTTATAGGCCTCCAGATCCGCGATGGGCCGGGTGGCCACACCGCTCTCCATTGCGGCCCGCGCCACAGCGGTCGAAACGACACCGGACAGGCGCGGATCGAACGGCTTGGGAATCAGGTAATCCGCGCCGAATGTCATTTGTTCGCCGTGATAGGCCGCCGCCGCCTCGGCACTGGTCGAGGCGCGCGCCAATTCGGCAATCCCCTGCACACAGGCCACCTGCATCACGTCATTGATCTCGGTCGCGCCCACATCCAGCGCGCCCCGGAAAATGAACGGGAAACACAGCACGTTGTTCACCTGATTGGGAAAATCCGACCGGCCCGTGGCAATGATCGCATCCGGCACCGCCTTGCGCGCCAGATCGGGCATGATTTCAGGGTCCGGATTGGCCAGCGCAAAGACGATGGGGCGCTTGGCCATGGTCTTGACCATCTCAGGCGTCAGGATATTGGCCCCCGACAGCCCAAGAAACAGATCCGCCCCGCCAATCACTTCGCCCAGCGTCCGCAGGTCCGTCGCCTGCGCAAAGGCCGCCTTTTCCGGGTTCATGTCCATCTCACGGCCCGCATAGACCAGCCCGTGAACATCGCAGAGCCAGATATTCTCGCGCTTCACCCCCAGCTTCACCAGCATGTTGAGGCAGGCAATGCCCGCCGCGCCACCGCCCGTAGAGACCACCTTGATCTCTTCAAAACTCTTGCCCGCCACATGCAGCGCGTTGGTCGCAGCAGCCCCCACCACAATCGCCGTGCCATGCTGATCGTCATGGAATACCGGGATATTCATCCGCTCACGACAAATTCGTTCAACGATAAAACAATCCGGTGCCTTGATATCTTCCAGATTGATCGCACCAAAGGTCGGCTCCAGTGAACAGACAATCGCCGCCAGCTTTTCAGGATCGCTCTCGTTTATCTCGATATCGAAACAGTCGATATTGGCGAATTTCTTGAACAGAACCGCCTTGCCTTCCATCACCGGCTTGCTGGCCAGCGCCCCGATATTGCCCAGACCCAGCACGGCGGTGCCATTCGTGACCACAGCCACCAGATTGCCGCGGGTGGTGTATCGGCTGGCATTCGCAGGATCTGCCTTGATCTCCAGACAGGCCTCCGCCACGCCGGGGCTATAGGCCCGCGACAGATCACGGCCATTGGCCATCGGTTTGGTGGCGCGGATTTCCAGCTTTCCGGCCCGGGGCAGCGCGTGGTAATCCAGCGCCGCTTGGCGTGCAGCTTCCTTTTGGCTGTCTGTCATGGTCCTCATCTCCCTAGGGGCAAAAGTAGTTTAATGTTAAACTACCGTTACGGCATGCTCATATCATGCCCCCGCCATTTTTCAAGCCCGAGCTTGCACCGCCGCGACGTGACGCGCAATCCCGAATACATCGCCGGTGCATCGCGGCGTTGCCCTTGGCCGCGTTTTCTGGAATGACGGTCAACACCGCAGCGCAAGAGGCCCGCCATGTTCCCGAATCTCACCATCGTCGATCACCCGCTCGTCCAGCACAAGCTGACCCTGATGCGGCAAAAGGAAACCTCCACGGCAGTATTTCGCCAACTGCTGCGAGAGATCAGCCAGTTGCTTGCCTATGAAATCACCCGGGAACTGCCGATGACCACCCGCGCCATCGACACGCCGCTGATGGAAATGGACGCGCCGGTGCTGGCGGGGCGCAAGCTGGCGCTGATCTCGATCCTGCGCGCGGGCAACGGCCTGCTCGACGGTATGTTGGAATTGATCCCCTCGGCCCGTGTCGGCTTTGTCGGGCTCTACCGCGACGAGGCGACGCTTCAGCCGGTCAAATACTACTTCAAGGTGCCGGAGCAACTGGGCGAACGCCTCTCGATCGTGGTCGATCCGATGCTGGCCACTGGCAACTCCTCGGCCGCCGCCGTCACCATGCTCAAAGAGGCCGGCGCACGCGATATCCGTTTTCTCTGCCTTCTCGCCGCCCCCGAAGGGGTCGCACGCATGCATGAGGCGCACCCGGATGTGCCGGTCGTCACCGCCGCGCTGGACAAACAACTGAATGACAAAGGGTATATCCTGCCTGGACTAGGTGATGCGGGTGATCGCATGTTTGGCACTAAATAAGCCAATTACTGTTTACTAAACAGCAAAAATAAGGCAACCTGCCCCGAATTGACCTTGGGGGCAAAATGAGATTTTCACGACTAGTCATGCTGGCCTCTACTGTCGCCCTTCTCGGCGCGGCAGAGGTCGCCGCTCAGAGCATTCGCACCGCCTCTGAACCCGCTGAATTCCCACCTGCCAGCTTTCAGGGCCGACAATATGTCGATAGCGCAGGCTGCGTTTTTGTCCGCGCGGGTGTCGCGGGCAATGTCACATGGGTGCCGCGCGTCACGCGTGGCCGCGATCAACTCTGCGGCTTTCAGCCCAGCCTCGCCCCGCCCGTGCAGGCAAAGGCCCCTGTCGCTCAGCCTGCCCCGGCGCAACCTGTCGTACAGACGGCCACCAAACCCGCGGCTAGCATAGCTGCGGCCCCGGCCCCGACCCCCTTGCCTACGGTTCAGCCTGTCCGCCGCACCGCTCCGGTGCAGACCGCGACCACCAAGACCGCAGCGCCCCGCCCCGCCGCCAGTGTGCCGCTCACCGCTCTGCGGCCAGAGGCGGATCCGCGCCCCAGCAGCGTCAAACAGGCCACCCCCACAGCGCAGAGCCGCGCCATCCGCATCACCCAACCCGATCCTTCCCGGACCGCCTGCGCCAATGCCACCGGCGTCTCGGCCGCCTATATGGTTCAGCACAATGGCTCACCCGTCCGCTGCGGCCCCCAGACAACACCGCATGTGACCTATGCCAATCGCACCCCATCGCGAACGACACGCACCATCGGCGCGGCCCCCCGTTCCGGCACCCGAGCCACAGCAGACGCCGTTCCCGCCTATACCCGTGTGGCCCCGGCCCGCATTTACGCCAGCCAACGCGCCAGCCTTGTCGGCGTCTATGTGCCCGCAGGCATGCAACCCGTATGGGAGGATGACCGGCTTAATCCCTACCGCGCGCATCAGACCTTTGAGGGCCGCGACCAGATGCTGGTGATGTGGACCAACACCGTGCCGCAAACCCTGATCAACCGTCGCACCGGGGCCGATGTGATCCACCAGTTCCCCGGCTTGCAACCGCCCTACACCAGCTTCGAGGCGCAGCGCGCGGCAGGGGTCACCGTCTCGACCCAAGGACGCCGGGTGCCTGAGCCGATGACCGTGCAACAAATGGCCCAACAGCAGCCCCCGGCGCAGGCGACGACAGACCGGGGCACGGTCTCAACCCGCTCTGCTCCGGCGACACAGCCCCAGCCCCAGCCCGCCGCAACCCACCGCTACGCTCAGGTCGGGATATTTGCCGATCCGGCGCAGGCACAGGCCGCAGCGCGCCGCATCGCCAAATCGGGCCTTCCGGCCCGGCGCGGCACTCTCACCCGTGACGGGCGCGACCTGACGCTCGTGCTTGCGGGTCCGTTCGCAACGCAATCGCAACTGACCTCGGGCACCGAGCGGCTGCGCGCAATGGGCTTTGCCAATGTGACCTTGCGCAAATAGCGTATACCCTGTGCGGGCGGGGCTCAGCCGCGCCGCCCGATCCGCCGCGCCATATCCAGCATGCGGCAGGAAAATCCCCATTCATTGTCATACCAGCCGAACACGCGCACGAGGCCGCCCACCGACACCGAGGTTTGCGGCCCCGCGACGATCAGGCTCTCGGGGCGCCCGCGCAGATCGGATGACACCAGCGGTGCCTCTGTCCAGCCCAGCCAGTGATGGCGCACGGCCGCCTCCTGCAGCATTGCGTTGACCTGTGCTGCCGTAACCTCTGTGCGCAACTGCACCACCAAATCAATGCAAGAGACACTGGCCACCGGCACCCGGATGGCCCGCGCTTCGATCCGCCCCGCAAGACCCGGCAGCACCAGCCCGGTCTGATGCTGCGCGCTCGTCGTGGTTGGCACCATCGACAGCGCGGCGGCGCGGCTGCGCTCGGGCGCATCCCGTGGCTTGTCCACCGTGGGCTGACTGCCGGTATAGCAATGCACAGTCGTCATCTGTCCGCTGACAATACCAAACGCCTCATCCAAAAGCCGCGCCAGAGGGGCCAGTGCATTGGTTGTGCACGACGCATTCGAGATGACCCGGTGATCCCCCAGATCGTCCTCATTCGCCCCGATCACCAAGGTCGCATCCGCCTCTGCCGAGGGGCCCGACACCAGCACGGCACGCGCCCCCGCCGCCAGCCCCCGTTCGGCCACCGCCCGTGCGCCCCCCATACCCGTGCACTCCAGCACCAGATCGACCCCCGACAGATCAAGCGTGCTCAGATCGCGCGCCGCATGAAACGGGATCTCCTGCCCATCCACCACCAGCATGCCGGGGCGGGCCTCAACCGCACCGAGCCAAGGCCCGTAAACGCTGTCATACTGAAACAGATAGGCGCAGGTTTCCAACGGCTCGATATCGTTGATACAGACCAGATCGAATGCCATCCCCTCACGCATCAGAATGCGCAGGATGGTGCGGCCGATCCGGCCAAACCCGTTGATGGCAACACGAATACGGTCCTCTGACATGGCGTCCTCCCAGCAGACAGGTCAATAGGGCTGACATTGCTGCGCCGCATCCGGAAACACCAGCCCCGAAACATAATTTGATCAAATTCAGCGCCTGCGATCTGCAATCACCGTTCTGCAAATACGCCGAGGGAGCATCCCGCAGGGGCGCGGGGGCAGCGCCTCTATCTCACAACGCCATATGCCGGTTCACATCCTTGTAGAGCAGATAGCGAAACGGCCCCGGCCCGCCCGCGTAACAGGCCTGCGGACAAAAGGCGCGCAGCCACATGTAATCGCCCGTCTCAACCTCGACCCAATCACGGTTGAGCCGGTAAACCGCCTTGCCCTCCAGCACATAGAGGCCATGCTCCATCACATGCGTTTCCATGAATGGGATCACCCCGCCGGGCTGCAAGGTGACGATGGTGACATGCATATCGTGGCGCAGGTCCGCCGGATCAACAAACCGCGTCGTGGCCCAGACCCCGCCGCAATCGGGCATCGGCGTCGGCGCAACTGCGGCGTCGCTGGTGACAAAGGCCTCGGGCGCGTCAATCCCCTCCACCGCTTCATAGGCCTTGCGAATCCAGTGAAACACCGCCGGGGCATCCCCCCGGCCTTGCAGCTGCCAGACGCAGCCGGCAGGCAAATAGGCATAGCCTCCCGCCACCATCACATGTGCCGCGCCTTCAATCTCAAGCCGAATCTCTCCCTGCGTTACAAACAGCACGCCTTGCGCCTCGGCATCCGGTTCGGGCCGCGTGCTGCCGCCGCCGGGCGCCACCTCCATCACATAATGCGAGAATGTCTCGGCAAAGCCGGTCATCGGCCGCGCAATCACCCAGACCCGCGTCTGGTGCCAATGTGGCAGATAGCTGGTGACAATATCCCGCATGACCCCGCGCGGGATCACCGCATAGGCCTCGGTGAACACCGCCCGATCGCTCAAGAGCTGGCTCTGCGGCGGCAATCCGCCCTCTGGCGTTGCGTATTTGCGCGGTTTGGTCATGTCGGGGGCCTCCTCTGGAGCATCGCGGGACTATCCCGCCATCAAACCCCGCAGCACGCGCCCTGCCAAGGACCATCTGTCAACGGCACGCCCTTTGTGCGCTCAAACGGCCATGTGACCACGGTCTGGCGGGCCGCTCGTCGGATGCACCGGCTCTGCAAGCCGGGCCATGGCCAGCATCAACCCCCGCGCTTCGGCCATGGGCAACACCTCATAGGTCACTCCCCCAGGGCTCAGCGCATACTCCAGCAGATCGCGCGAAGACGGGCAGAGCGCCATCAGACCATGCTCGGCAAACACCACCTGTTCGGTCTCGAAATGCAGCTGAACCGCCTCTGCGTTGGGCCCCGGTGGCGCGCGATTCACACCGGGCATCGCGTCAAGCGCGGCACCGGGCACCAGGGCAAAGGGATCCCCCCAGAGTGTCTCGGCCAGATCGCTCTCTACCATCACCACCTGATGCGGCATGATCCGCAGCGGGGCGCGATTGCCCAGCACCCCGCGCGACAGGTCCAACGGCCAGAAACGCTGCGGACAGGCATCCGTACCCGTCCAAACCGGATGCCGCGTCACCCCAGTAAGCGGCTGCAAACCCGCATCAAAGGTCACAACCAGATCTCCGGCACACAGCGCCTGAACCGCCCGCCAGCCAAGGCTCGTGGCCACCCGCGTCCCACTCAAGAGTCCGCTTTGCACACCGGATGGCTCTGGCGTCTGATCTGCGGCAGTTCTGCGCGTATTTATGACGTTCCAGCCCAGCATCCCGGTCGCGGTTCCCTTTGATTTGCGGCCAAACCATACCTGCACAATAGATTTGACGCTTCGATAGAAGCACTTAGTCAAGGTTAACATGACGCGTTTTTGCTCGAATTCAGGCTGAACTATGGCACCGTTGCGGCGCTGTGGACAACGCAACCCAAGCCGCGTGATTGGCGCAATCGTCAGTCGCAATCTCACGAAACCTTTAGAAATTTTCAGAACCGATAGCCGAATCGCGCGATGTCCTCGGCGGCACAATCCGCCACGATTCGGGCCTCTCGGCGACCATAATAATCGCGGTAACAGCCCCGCTCAGAGGCATTGACGCGCTCCAAATCCAATGTGAATCCCAAATGCGCCCAAAGCGGCGCGGCATCCGCCTCAAACTGCTCCAGACGGATGTAGAGGCGACAATGCTCACGCCCATCCGCCGCCGTCATATAGTGGCGCGCGGGATGCGTACGCAGTGCGATCTGTGTTTTTGGTGCCGCCAAAAAACCGGCAAAATCAGTGTCTTTGGCCAGGCGCACCGCCGAATGATCAAAGGCCTGCCCGCGCAGCCAGTGATAATAGCTCACCATCCGGTCCCAAGGGTTGCGCACCAGCGTAAAGGTAAACGCGGCCTCGATTGCCTCGGGGCTCACAAACCCGTCAATATCGGTCAGCGTGGCATGTTTCCACAGCCGCCCGCGCGCCTGCACCCCCCTGAGCCGTGCGCGCCTGCGCCGGGCCTTGGGTGTGTCCCCAATCAATATATCATCCGCGCGCGCGCGCGCCTCCAGCGCCAGCGCCATCGCGGTGCCGCCTGTCTTGGGGATATGCACAAAGATATAGCCGCGACCGGGCGAAATGATCATGCGCGCATCCTAGCGGCATGGCGGCCGGGGAACAGCCCCTTTCAATGCCACCCTCCGCCCGATCCAAGGGGCAGACGCTTGCAAGCGGGCGCGAAACCCCCATATTCGCCCTGGAAATCAAGAGGTGATCCTATGGGATATCTGCGCACAGGCATTCTGATGGCGGCGATGACCGCGCTCTTTCTGGGCATTGGCGCCCTATTGGGGGGCAGCGGCGGCGCGATAATCGCGTTGGTGATCGCTTTGGCCATGAACGCCATGAGCTGGTGGCATTCAGACCGCATGGTGCTACGCATGCACAACGCGCGCCCGGCCTCCGGGCCTGATGGCGCTGCGCTCACGCAGTTGGTGCATGACATGGCAGATGCCGCAGGGATGCCGCGCCCGGCGATTTACCTCCTCGACTCGGACCAGCCCAATGCCTTTGCCACAGGCCGCAACCCGGCCAATTCTGCCGTTGCGGCCACCACGGGCCTGCTCCGCTCCCTGTCGCGCAAAGAAGTTGCCGCCGTCATGGCGCATGAGCTGGCCCATATCCGCAACCATGACACCACCATCATGACCGTCACCGCCACCTTTGCCGGGGCAATCTCCATGCTGGCCAATTTCGCGATGTTTTTTGGCGGCAACCGCAACAATGGCGCGGGGCTGATTGGCACGCTGGCGCTGATGATCCTCGCGCCCCTCGCGGCGGGTCTGGTGCAGATGGCGATCAGCCGAAGCCGCGAATACGAGGCCGACCGCATCGGCGCCGAGATCTGCGGCAACCCGCTCTGGCTGGCCACAGCGCTCGAGAAAATCTCAGGCCTTGCCGCGCGCATCGACAATGACACCGCCGAGCGTAACCCGGCCACGGCGCATATGTTCATCATCAACCCGCTGCACGCCCATGCCCATGACCGGCTGTTCTCGACCCACCCCAACCCCGCCAATCGCATCCGCGCCCTGCGCGACATGGCCGGCGAGCGCACGTCGCGCGGCCCTTGGGCGTAAGGGGGGTATCGGGTAGATGTGGGGAGCGGACTTTCTCTGCGCTCTGCACCGACATCTCGGATGCGGGACAGAGCGGTCTTTGATCTTCAAAAATCGAATGGCCGCTTCCGCGATTGGGTTTCAGCCTCAGATTTCGTCCGGCAATTGATAACCACGCGCATAGACTTCTCGAATAGATGCAAGAGCCGCCTCCTGGTCGAGATCATTGCCGAAACGATCTGCACGGATTGCGTCGAGCCCCTTAGGTGATTGGCCCTTTGTCATCCAGTTTGCCAGAATCTCAGCTGATCCGCCGCCGGTTCCAATGCCAACATTAAAGCCGGTTGCCAGCCAAAGCCCCTCCATGTTTGGCATCGGTCCAATCAACGGCAAACCATCGGGGGTCATGGCAAAAGGCCCGTTGTTGACCACCTTTATGCCTGCGTCTGCGAACAGCGGCATGCGTTCCATAAGGCGTTCTAAATGCGGCATGAGTGGCTCAAGGTTCGGCGGCAGCAGCTCTTCCTTGAAATTTGGCGGGATACCGTCCAGCGCCCAGAACTCAGGCCTTTTTTCATAGATGCCAATCAGCAAACCGTCCTGTTCTTGCCGTACGTTACACGACACCCAACTATCGCGTATTGACGGAAGTTCTTTGTCCAAAGCCGCGATTTCAGGCAGGCTTTCCGTCACAATCTCATGGTGCTGCGTTGGATAAATCGGCAAGTTCAGACCAAGTGGTGCCAACATCTCGCGGGCCCAGAAAGATGTTGCAACAACAACATGTCGCGCTGTGACTTGCCCGTTCGGCGTTTCCAAAACCCATGAGCGCCCATCCCTTTTGATCGCTCCAATCGGACAATGACGTTCAATGGATGCACCAAGTTGGCGCGCGGCTTGGGCCATTGCGTTTGTGGCACCTGTAGGGTCCACATGACCATCCGTCGGAGTGTGCGCCGCGCCATAAATGGCGCTGACGTCAATGAAAGGATGAAGTGCAGCGACGTCTTCGGGGCTTCGGATATGGAACGGGATTCCAAGTGTGGCGTAACGGGGCGCATAGGCATGGAACAGCTCCAGTTCACGTTCTGTTGCCGCGAGTCTTAAAGAGCCTGTCTGATGAAACCCAACCGATTGACCTGACTCCCGCTCGGCTTGCAAATAGGTGCGAATGGACCCCGCAAACAGAGCTGTCATTTTGCGATATGGTCCGAAATATGTGGTGTTGCCCGCCGCGTGCCACGTCGACCCTGAGGTTAGTTCACGACGTTCAAACAGGACCGTGTCAGTCCACCCCAGTTTCGCAAGCCAGTACAATATCGAGACACCGACAATACCTCCTCCAATGACGGCGACCTGAACGTCTGATTTCATTTCTTTTTTAACCTTTTTCGGTCTGGGCAACTCCAGAGAAACCAATTGATCGGGGTTGCAAATATCGCAAGCGACTTAATTGTGTTGCGACATTCGTGAATATCGCAACATTTGTCAAAGTGGCTCAACGCTGCCTTTCGCTGCATACGGCACGGGTGACCGCTCAGGGCCGTTGGCGCCCCTCACCCCTCCCCCTTCAACACCTCCGGCCAGCGCGCATCCCCTCGGGCGATGAACCCCGGAATATCCGCCTGCCACTTTTCCTGAATGTCATCGTTGTAATTGAGGTAAAGCTTGCCCTCCACAATCGCCCAATTCTTGGGCTGGGTGGAATAAAGCTTGCCCTTCTCCGCCACGGCCCATGCGCAGAACCCGCCATATTGCGGCGCATAGCGGGACGGATCATCGGCAAAGGCGGCGCGGTTCTCGGCGCTTGCGAAATGCCACGTCGCGCCATTCCACTCAAACGCATGCACAGGCAATCCCGCCACGGGCGCGCCTTGGGCGAAATAGGCAACCGGATCGGTGCCCCGGATCGCGACGCCTGCCTCGGTATAGACCGGTGCCGCCGCCAGCTCTTCAAAGCCTGCGCGCCCCCAGATCAGATAGCCCGCGCCAGCGGCCCCAACCAGAGCCGCCCCGGCCAATAGACTGCGCCGTGTGATCATGTATCTCGTCCTTTCCTCTTTTGTCCTTGCGCTCTAACTAGGCGTTGCGCCCCAAAATCCAAATCACGAAACTGCCATAAGGCGCATCCCATTGCCTTTGCCGCCGCAAATCCCCTAAAAGGCGCAGAGCATATTCCCAAGGAGGCCCGCGCCCGATGTCAGACGCCCTGCCCTTCCTGTCCTCTTTCCATACGGTCGAAGAGGGCTGGATCGACTTTAACGGCCACATGAACATGGGCTACTACACGGTTCTATTTGATCGCTGCGCCGATGAGGCGTTTAAAACAATGGGCTTTGGCCCGGACTATCGCGCCACCCGCAACCTGACCACCTTCAGCGCCGAATTCCACATCCGCTATCTGCGCGAGGTGAAACGAGGCGACCGGTTGCGCAGCAGCTTCTACCTGCTGGACCACGACCCCAAGCGGTTTCACTCTTTTCAGGAACTCTATCACAGCGACGGCTGGATTGCCGCCACCGGCGAGGGGCTGACCCTGCATGTGGATATCACCGGCCCACGCGTCGTGCCCATGCCCGGGGATGTGGCGACCCGCGTCGCAGCCATGGCCGCAGCGCATGCCACCCTGCCCCGACCCGACGGCATCGGCAGCCGCATCGGCATTCCCGGGCGGGGTTGACGCCTGCGATGTCCGCCATCCTGCTCATCGAACAGGCCCTCAACGGGCTGCAATTCGGGGTGATGCTGTTCTTGATGGCGGCGGGGCTTACGCTCATTTTCGGCGTTATGGGGCTGATCAATCTGGCGCATGGCTCGCTCTATATGATCGGTGCCTTCGCCGCCGCCTTTGTGGCGGGGCTGACCGGCTCTTTTCTTCTGGCCCTTGCGGCCAGCCTTGCCGCCGCCGCCGTGGCGGGCGTCCTCATTGAACTCCTCGTCATCCGCCGCCTCTATGACCGCGACCACCTCGATCAGGTGCTCGCCACCTTCGCCCTTATCCTGATCCTGTCCGAGGGCACCCGCTGGGTCTTTGGCTCTTTCCCGCTTTATCTCGACACGCCAGACTGGCTCTCGGGCACGCTGCGCCTGCCTTTTGGCATCGACTATTCACGCTACCGCCTCGCCATGATCGGCGCAGGGCTCGTCATTGCCGCCGCACTCTTTGCGATGATCTCGAAAACCCGCCTCGGCATCCGCATCCGCGCGGGCGAAAATGACCGCGAGATGATCGCCGCCCTAGGCGTCAACATCTCTGCGCTCTACACGCTGGTCTTCGCGCTGGGCGCAGCGCTCGCAGGCTTTGCCGGGGCCCTCATTGGTGCTGTGCAATCGGTGCAGGTGGGCATGGGCGAGCCGGTGCTCATTCTCGCCTTTGTCGTCATCGTGATCGGCGGCATCGGCTCGATCAAGGGGGCCTTTATCGGCGCACTTCTGGTGGGGCTGACAGATACGCTGGGCCGCGCCCTTCTCCCCACAGCCTTCGCCACCTTCATGGAGCCGGCGGCGGCCAATTCCGTGGGCGCATCGCTGGCCTCGATGGCGATTTACATCCTCATGGCGGGCGTGCTGATTTTCAGACCGCGCGGCCTCTTTGGCGGTGCCACATGAGCCGCGAACCCCTGCTCAATGCCACCCTGATGGCAGCGCTCCTGCTCTTCCCTCTCTACGCCTGGGCCGCAGACGAACCCTTTCTCATCACCCTCACCACCCGCGCCGTGATCCTCGCCATCGCCGGTGTCGGCCTCAACATCGCCCTCGGCTTCGGCGGGCTTGTGAGCTTTGGCCACGCGCTGTTTTTCGGCCTTGGCGGCTATGCCATGGGCATTCTTGCCTATCACGCCCAGACCTATACCGCGCTCATCGACGGGCCGTTCGTAATCGAGGGCACCAAATCCATGCCGGTGATCTGGCTGGTGGCCACCCTCGTCGCGGGCCTCGCGGCCCTTGGCGTCGGCGCGCTCTCGCTGCGCACGACCGGGGTCTACTTCATCATGATCACCCTCGCCTTTTCGCAGATGTTCTACTACTTCGCGATCTCATGGCCTTCTTATGGTGGCGAGGACGGGCTGTCGATCTATGTCCGCAATGGCTTTCCGGGCCTCAACACCATGGACCCGATCCAGTTCTTCGCGCTCTGTTACGGGCTCTTGGCGCTGATCCTCTTTTTCACCGCGCGGCTGGCCCGCTCGCCCTTTGGCCTGATGCTGGGGGCAGCCCGACAGAATGAGGCGCGCGTCGCGGCAGTGGGGCAACGCCCCTACCGCCTCTATCTCATCGCCTTTACCCTCTCGGGGGCGATCACCGGCCTTGCGGGCGCGCTCTTTGCCGATCTCAACCGCTTTGTCAGCCCGGTGATGTTCTCTTGGCAAACCTCGGGCGAGATCATGGTGTTTGTGATCCTGGGCGGGGTTGGCCGCGTTTTTGGCCCCGTGGCGGGGGCCGCGCTCTTTATCCTGCTCGAACATACCTTGGGCGGGCTCAGCGACTATTGGCACATCTATTTGGGCGCAATCCTATTGGGCACCGTGCTGTTTGCGCGCGGCGGGCTTTACGGGATGCTCGCCGGTCGGGGGCAGCCGCATGACTGATCCCATTCTCGAAATTCACGGCCTGACCAAAAGCTTTGGCGCGCTCACCGCCAGCCGCGACATCACGCTCGATCTCAGACCGGGCGAAATCCACGCCCTGATCGGCCCCAATGGCGCGGGCAAATCGACCCTGATCGCCCAGATCGCAGGCGCGCTGCGCCCCGACGCAGGCCGCATCCTCTTTGACGGGCAGGACGTGACCGGCCTTGATACAGCGGCGCGCGCGCGGCTGGGCATGGCGCGCACCTTTCAGATTTCGGCCCTGCCGATGGACTATACCGTGCTGCAAAACGCCATTCTGGGGGCGCTTGGCCAGCGCGGCGATGTGGTCCGCTTCTTTCGCCCGGTCATGCGCGACTCCGACCTGATAGCGCGCGCCGAATCCGCGCTTGGCACCGTCGGTCTGCTTGACGCACGCCATACCCGCTGTGCAGAGCTGTCCCATGGCCAACGCCGCCAGCTCGAAGTGGCCATCGCCCTCACCCTGCGCCCACGCCTGTTTCTGATGGACGAGCCAATGGCGGGGCTTGGGGCAGACGGCACCCGCGCGCTGACCAGCCTCTTGGACGGCCTGCGCGCCGAGGCCCCGATCCTGCTGGTCGAACATGACATGGACGCGGTCTTTGCCCTTGCCGACCGGATCAGCGTGCTGGTTTATGGCCAGATCATTGCCACCGGCACCGTGGATGAAATCCGCCGCGATCCCGAGGTGCGCAGCGCCTATCTTGGCGATGACATGGACGAGGCCGCGCAATGACATTGCTCTCGCTCGAAAATATCACGGCATCCTATGGCGCAAGCCAAGCACTCTTTGACGTCACCCTCAACATCCGCGAAGGCGAGGTCGTAGCGCTCATGGGGCGCAACGGCATGGGTAAATCCACCACCGTCAAGGTGATCTGCCGCCTCCTGCGCCACGGCAGCGGCGCGGCAACCTTTGCCGGGCGTGACCTCTCAGGCCTGCCCGCCCATCGCGCGGCGCGGGCTGGGATTGGCCTTGTGCCCGAAGGGCGGCGCTGCTTTGCCAGCCTGACCGTGCGCGAGAACCTGATTGCCGCTGCCCGCACCGGCGCGTGGGACATGGCCGCCGTCACCCGGCTCTTTCCGCGTCTGGCAGAGCGTCAGGATCAGATCGCCGCCTCTCTCTCGGGCGGCGAGCAACAGATGCTGGCCATCAGCCGCGCCTTGATGACAAATCCCCGCCTCCTGATCCTCGACGAAGCAACCGAAGGCTTGGCCCCGGTGGTGCGTCAAGAAATCTGGGCCGCCCTCGCCCGGCTGAAATCCGAAACCGGCATGGCGCTTCTCGTCATCGACAAATCCATTCGCGAACTCTCGCGCGTGGCCGACAGCGCCGTGATCGTTGAAAAGGGGCGCACCGTCTGGACTGGCGGATTTGCAGCGCTCACACCAGCAATCACCGACCGCTATCTCGGGGTCTGAACTCCCCTGCGAAACCTCGTTCACAGCCTGCGCACATAAAAATGACCGACAGGCCGCAGCCCCTTACGCCCGGCCTTGCTTCGGTAAAAGTCATGTGATTTCCGCCCTGTGCCAAGGCGCGTACACAAACTGCGTACAACAGGTACACTTTGTACCATTCTCAAGGGCCAAGAAACGCTCGACGCGGGCACCGGGGCTGGTCTAGTCTCACCTCAGGCACAGGCAAGGGACCGTGACCTGTTTCAGGGGAACAGGATATATGTTTGCTTTGATTTTCAAGCGGTTGACGCTTGGACTGGTCACAGTTTGGCTGGTCTCGGTAATCATATTCCTCGGCGTCGAGGCGCTACCCGGCGATGCCTGCACAGCCATCCTCGAACGCGACGCCCATGGCGAAGCCCTGCAAAAATGTCGTGAAATCATGGGGTTAAACGAACCCGCCTTTAGCCGCTACCTGTCTTGGGCAGGCGCATCCCTGCACGGCGACTTCGGTCTGTCAGCAAATGGTCAAGAAAGCATCACCGAACTGGTCGGCTACCGTGTCCGCAACTCATTCCTGTTGGCGGCAGGGGCGCTAAGTGTCGGAATTCCCTTGTCAATTTTCCTTGGCACGGTCGCAGGATTGCGCCGTGACACTTGGGTCGACATCCTCTTTTCGACCGGCGCGATCCTTGCCATGACCATCCCAGAATTCGTCGCCGCCACGATTTTGATTTTGATCTTTGCCATCTGGCTAGGCTGGGTGCCGGCCATCGTTCTGACCCCGGCAGATGCGCAACCCCTTGAATTCTTTCCAGAATTCATACTCGCGGCAGTGGTCCTCACGATGCTTATGGTCGCTCACATCATGCGCATGGTGCGCTCGTCGGTGATTGACGCCATGGCCAGCGATTATGTCCAAATGGCCACGCTCAAGGGCGTCCCCTACTGGCAAATCGTCTTCCGCCACGCCCTGCCCAACGCCCTTTTGCCCGCCATCAACATCATCGCCCTGACCGTCGCATGGCTCTTGGGCGGGGTGGTCGTGGTTGAAGTTGTCTTTAATTATCCGGGGCTTGGCCGCTTACTGGTCGATTCCATTTCAGGCCGGGATTTGCCCGTGGTGCAGGCAATCACGATGATCGTGGCCGCAACTTATGTCGCCATCAACCTCCTCGCCGATATCCTCAGCCTCGCTCTGAATCCGCGTCTGCGCAGCAACCGCATGAGGCAACGATGATCCGCCTCGCCGCCACACTGCGCGATATGGCGTCGCGCCCTTCTGGGGCGATCGGGTTGACACTCGTCATCTGCCATCTTCTGCTGGCATTCATCAGCCCTTGGATAGTTCCCTTTGATTACAAAGAGATGGATGCGGTCCAAACCTTGATCGGACCTTCGTCCCAGCATTGGCTCGGCACCGATCATCTGGGCCGCGACGTCCTGACCCGTGTCCTCTTGGGCGGACGAGAGGCCCTGTTGGTCACCGGCATCGCCACCCCCATCGCCATGATCTGGGGCGGTCTCTTGGGGGTTTATCTCGGTCTGCGCGGTGGCTGGGCGGATGAGATCAGCCTGCGCCTTGTCGATGCGTTCCTCGCCCTGCCGGGCATCCTTCCGTTGCTGGTACTGATCACCGTTTTCGGCAGCGGTGGCGAGGTGTTGATGCCGACATTGGCCTTTTTCTTTGGGATTCCCGTGATCCGCGTCGCCCGTGCCGCCACACATGAGGTGGTTGCGCGCGACTTCATTTCTGCGGCCCGCGCCCGTGGCCACAGTGCCCTGTCAATCGTCCGTCGCGAACTCCTGCCCAACGTGACTGACGCGCTGCTGGTCGAGGGCGCGATGCGCTGGTCCTGGATGCTCTTGGGCTTTTCCGCCTTGTCCTTTCTGGGCTTTGGTGTGGCCCCCCCCCGCCCGGACTGGGGGCTGATGGTCTCGGATGCGCGGGTCTATATGTCGTTGGCCCCTTGGGGCGTCATCGCACCGGTTGTGGCCCTTTCCAGTCTGATCATCGGCATCAATCTCACGGCGGATGCGTTGGCCAAGACGCTTGGGCTCGACCAGAGCCGCAAGGCGGTGGTGTAACATGGCGCGCGCCCCCCTCATCGACATCCGCAAACTTTGCGTCGGGTTCCGCGGTCGCTCCGGGGCAATCCTGCCCGTCCTGCATGAGGTCGACCTGACTGTCTGTCGGGGAGAAAGCCTTGGAATTGTTGGGGAAAGCGGGTCGGGCAAGAGCACTCTTGCCTTGGCAGCAATGGGTTATCTCAAGCACGGGCTGCAAAAGCTCTCGGGCGAGGTAATCTATGACGGGTCCGACATGTTCGCCCGCACGCCACGCGAACTCTCCAAGATCCGGGGCGGACAATTGGGCCTTATTCCGCAAAACTCAGGCCAAGCATTAACCCCGACCCTGCGCATCGGACGACAGATCCAAGAGGCGCTCCACCTGCACTGTTCGCTCCCACAGGGCGCACATGCTGCCCGCGCGATTGACCTGCTGGCCCAAGTCCGCCTGCCTGACCCAAAAGCTATCCTGCGTCGCTATCCACACGAGTTGTCAGGTGGGCAGCAACAGCGCGTCGCTATCGCTATGGCCCTCGCGGGCGAACCGGATGCGCTTTTGCTGGATGAACCAACCACCGGACTGGATGTCACCACACAGGCGCATATCCTTGAATTGCTTCGTGATTTGGCGACTGAGCGGAACATGGCTATGGTCTATGTGAGCCATGATCTTGGCGTCATCGCCCGGGTCTGCGACCGGGTACAGGTGCTCTACGCGGGCGAAACCGTGCTATCAGGCCCGACGCGCGAGGTCTTAAAACGCCCCGCCCACCCCTATGCGCGGGGCCTTTTAGCCTCGATTCCTCGATTGGGGGACCAAACCCTGCCTCGCGCGCTGGAAGGGCGTCCACCGGGACCAGATAGCAGCCGGCAGGGCTGCGCCTTTGCACCGCGATGCGGGATGGCAACTGAAGAGTGCAAAACCAGCCATCCAATGATGGTCACCGGAGAGGCGGGGCAACTGACCCGATGCCACTATCCCGCGCAAGTGTCCGCGATGAGCATGGGCGGCATAGGCTCACCCCTCAAATGCTGCAGTTCGAACAGCCCGCTGGCGCTCGGTCTCGACGATGTGACAATCCGCTATGACCATCCCGGCCCTTTTGCCCAGATCCGGCGGCCCTCCCGCCCACCGGCGACGGTGGACAGCATAACCCTGCACCTGACGCGCGGCGAAACCTTAGGGTTGGTGGGGGAATCTGGCAGCGGAAAATCCACCATCCTTAAAGCAATTGCAGGGCTTTTACCCCCTGCCAGCGGGCGTATCACTATGGGGGACGGCACTGTGCTCAGCGCAGCGGTCGAACAGCGCCGCCCGGATCAACTGCGGCGCATCCAGATGATCTTTCAAAACCCTGACGATAGCCTCAATCCCCGCCAGTCGGTTGGCGAAATTCTCGCACAGCCACTGCGGCTCTACTTCGGCCTCACGGACAAGGCCTTGCGAGACCGCACCGTCGAGTTGCTCGACACCGTGCGCCTCGGAGCCCATTATCTAGATCGCCGACCGGGACAACTCTCGGGCGGTGAGAAGCAGCGCGTGGCGGTGGCCCGGGCCTTTGCCGCCGAACCCGAGATCGTGCTTTGCGACGAAATCACCTCAGCGCTTGATGTCTCCGTGCAGGCGGCTGTCCTTGAACTGCTCAACGATCTCAAGGGGTTGCACAGCACCGCCTTTATCTTTGTTAGCCATGATCTGACAGTGGTGCGTGCGCTTTCGGATCGGGTGGCAGTGCTGTATCAGGGGCGTCTTTGCGAAATTGGACCAGCAGCGGCCGTTTATGCGCAGCCGTCCCACCCCTATACCACGGCACTTTTGGGTGCAGTGCTAGAGCCCGACACCGACCATGCGCCCCTTCTCTTGGCTGAGGACGTGACAGAGTTGTCACCGCCTGCGCGGGGCTGTCCGTTCCAACGCCGCTGCCCGGTCAAACGCGGCGAGATCTGCGAGACCAACACGCCCCCCGCGCAAGAGGCCGGACGCGGCCACATGATCCGCTGTCATCTTCCCCTCTCCGAATTGCACGCCCCACAAGATCGATAAAGCCGAAATCTTGAAAAGATTTCGATCCGCTTTCATTAGATGAAAGCGGACCACGGCACGAAAAAGCCCGACCAAATGGCCGGGCTCTTCCTAGTCTGTCCTGCGATCTTTACTGATCGCGGCTCTCGGGGGTCTCGACGAAATTGTCGAACTCGTCACCACCGATCACATCGTTATCGATCACCGGGGCAGCCAAGGCAGCGGCGGCAGCCGCCTCTTCCTGACGTGCCTCGATCACGATATTGTCGCGCGCCTGCGCGATACGACGCATATCCTGCGTCGCACCACCCGTCCCAGCGGGGATCAGACGGCCCACGATAACATTCTCCTTGAGACCAACCAGCTTATCGCGCTTGCCCTGAACCGAGGCTTCGGTGAGCACGCGGGTGGTTTCTTGGAACGATGCCGCCGAAATGAAGGATCGGGTCTGAAGCGATGCCTTGGTGATGCCCAGAAGGATCGGCTCGCCCGTGGCGGGACGTCCCCCCTTGGCCTCAGCCTTGGCGTTGGCTTCATCGAACTCGATCTTGTCGACATGCTCGCCCTTGAGCAGCGTCGTGTCGCCAGAGTCTTGGATCTCCCACTTCTGGAGCATCTGACGCACGATAACCTCGATGTGCTTGTCGTTAATCTTCACGCCTTGCAGACGGTAGACCTCCTGCACCTCGTCGATCATGTAGTTTGCCAACGCCTCGACGCCCATGATGGCGAGAATGTCATGCGGCGCCGGGTTGCCGTCCATGATGTAATCGCCCTTCTGGACATAGTCACCTTCCTGTACCGGAATATGCTTGCCCTTGGGAACCATATACTCGACCGGCTCAAGGCTGTCGTCGGTGGGTTCGATGGAAATGCGACGCTTGTTCTTGTAGTCGCGCCCATAGCGAACATAGCCGTCGATTTCCGCGATGATGGCGTGATCCTTGGGACGACGTGCCTCAAAGAGTTCGGCCACACGCGGCAGACCGCCGGTGATGTCCTTGGTTTTGCCCCCCTCACGCGGGATGCGCGCGATCACGTCACCGGCCTGAACCGGTTGACCTTCTTCAATCGACAGGATGGCATCCACGGACATCGGATAGATAACCGGGTTGCCTGCATCATTGCGCATCGGCTCGCCGTCCTCACCAACGATGAACACTTCAGGCTTGAGCTCGTTGCCGCGCGGAGCCGCGCGCCAGTCAGTCACAATCTTCTGTGTCATGCCAGTGGCTTCATCGGTCACGTCCCGCACCGACACACCCGAGGTCAGGTCCACGAATTTCGCATTACCGGATTTCTCGGCCAGAATCGGCAGGGTGTAGGGATCCCACTCAAAGAGTTTTTGCCCA
Organism: Roseovarius sp.; assembly: GCF_048262375.1. Classification (GTDB taxonomy): domain Bacteria; phylum Pseudomonadota; class Alphaproteobacteria; order Rhodobacterales; family Rhodobacteraceae; genus Roseovarius. Next base: position 15,663 of record NZ_JBLXFE010000018.1, on the reverse strand, counting down.
CGCGTGACTTTGGTGCCTTCTTTGACAAACAGCTTGGTGCCATAGCCGACCTTGTGACTGGCCAGTTCAACCCCTTTGTCACCGATGATCCGGAGCTTCATGTTCCGGCCCATAACGAGGGTCTCGCCGTTGGAGTTTTCCAGGGTCTGCGGCTGATCATAGGTGATCGTACCCTCCTGGCTCGCTTCAAGGAACGACTGCTGACCGCCCTGTGCCACGCCGCCGATGTGGAAGGTCCGCATCGTCAGCTGGGTACCCGGCTCACCAATCGATTGCGCCGCGATGATACCGACAGCTTCACCGATGTTGACCATGGTGCCACGGGCCAGATCGCGCCCATAACACATGGCACAGACGCCGTCTTCAGCCTCGCACGTCAGCGGCGACCGCAGGCGCACAGTCTGCACAGCAGCTTCTTCCAGCGAATCCGCCATCCGCTCGTCGATGAGTTGCCCCTTGGCGATCAGCACCGCATCGCTGATCGGATCGACAATATCCTCGGCAGCAACACGGCCAAGGCAACGCTCTGCCAGCGATGCCACGACTTCGCCGTCGTTAACGGCTGCTTCGACCGTAACCGCACGCTCAGTGCCGCAATCATGCTCGCGCACGATGCAGTCCTGCGCCACGTCCACCAGACGTCGGGTCAGATAACCCGAGTTGGCGGTCTTCAGAGCAGTATCCGACAGACCCTTACGGGCGCCGTGAGTCGAGTTGAAGTATTCAAGAACGGTCAGACCTTCCTTGAAGTTCGAGATGATCGGCGTCTCAATGATGTCGCCGTTCGGTTTCGCCATCAGGCCGCGCATGCCGCCCAACTGCTTCATCTGCGTGACCGAGCCTCGCGCGCCCGAGTGCGCCATCATGTAGACGCTGTTGGGCTCGCGTACCGCGCCATTCTCATCGCGCAGTTCCGCCGAGATGGTGGACATCATCGCTTCGGTGACTTGATCGTTACACTTTGACCAGGCATCGACGACCTTGTTGTATTTCTCACCTTGGGTGATCAAGCCGTCCATGTACTGCTGTTCAAAGCCTTTGACCTGGCTGCGGGTTTCTTCAACGATACCCCATTTGCTGTCAGGAATGACCATGTCATCCTTGCCAAACGAAATCCCGGCCTTGAACGCCTCACGGAAGCCGAGGGTCATAATCTGATCGCAGAAAATGACGCTCTCTTTTTGGCCGCAATAGCGATAAACGGTATCGATGACCTGCTGCACCTCTTTCTTGCGCAGCAGGCGGTTCACGAGACTGAACGGAGCCTTGGCATTCTGCGGCAGCAGCGCGCCCAGACGAGCCCGACCCGGAGTCGTCACAACGCGCACCATGACCTCGTTGCCATGCTCGTCAATCTGCGGCACCCGGACGGTGATCTTGGCGTGCAAATGCACTTCACCCGCATCCAAGGCATGCTGAACTTCGCCCAAGGAGGAGAACACCATGTCTTCACCCTTCATCCCGTCGCGCTGCAGCGTAACGTAATAGAGGCCGAGGATCATATCCTGAGACGGAACGATAATGGGCGCACCATTGGCAGGCGAAAGCACGTTGTTGGTAGACATCATCAACACGCGCGCTTCCAACTGGGCCTCAAGGCTCAGCGGGACGTGCACGGCCATCTGGTCACCGTCAAAGTCAGCGTTAAAGGCGGAACAGACCAGCGGGTGAAGCTGAATTGCCTTGCCTTCGATCAGGACCGGTTCGAACGCCTGAATACCCAAGCGGTGAAGTGTCGGTGCACGGTTGAGCATCACGGGATGCTCGCGGATCACCTCGTCCAGAATATCCCAAACCTCGGGACGTTCTTTTTCAACCAGCTTCTTGGCCTGTTTTACCGTGCTCGACAGCCCCTTGGCCTCAAGCCGCGAGTAGATAAACGGCTTAAAGAGTTCGAGCGCCATCTTCTTGGGCAGGCCGCACTGATGCAGTTTCAGTTCCGGACCGGTCACAATCACCGAACGGCCCGAGAAGTCGACGCGCTTACCCAAAAGGTTTTGACGGAAGCGGCCCTGCTTGCCCTTAAGCATGTCAGACAGCGACTTCAGCGGGCGCTTGTTGGCCCCGGTGATGACGCGCCCACGACGACCGTTGTCAAAGAGGGCGTCGACCGATTCCTGCAACATCCGCTTTTCGTTACGCACGATGATATCGGGTGCGCGCAGTTCAATCAGACGCTTGAGGCGGTTGTTGCGGTTGATCACCCGGCGATAAAGGTCGTTGAGGTCAGAGGTGGCAAAACGGCCCCCATCCAGCGGCACCAGCGGGCGCAGCTCTGGCGGGATAACCGGAATTACCGTCATCACCATCCATTCCGGGCGATTGCCGGATTCGATAAAGGATTCAACCACCTTGAGGCGCTTAATGATCTTCTTGGGCTTCAGTTCGCCAGTGGCTTCCTTGAGATCGGCGCGCAATTGCTCTGCCTCGTTCTCAAGGTCAATATTCTGGAGCATCTCGCGGATCGCCTCGGCGCCGATATTGGCGGTAAAGGCATCCATGCCATACGCATCCTGCGCATCCATGAACTCTTCTTCGGTCAGCATCTGGCCATAGGTCAGATCGGTCAGACCGGGCTCGATCACCACATAGTTCTCGAAATAGAGCACCCGCTCCAGATCGCGCAGCGTCATGTCCAGCATGAGGCCGATGCGCGACGGCAGCGATTTCAGGAACCAGATATGGGCACAAGGTGCCGCCAGTTCGATATGGCCCATACGCTCGCGCCGGACCTTTTGCAGCGTAACTTCCACACCGCATTTCTCGCAGACAACGCCGCGATATTTCATGCGCTTGTATTTGCCGCAGAGGCATTCGTAATCCTTGATCGGGCCAAAGATACGCGCACAGAAGAGACCGTCACGCTCGGGCTTGAAGGTCCGATAGTTGATGGTTTCCGGCTTCTTGATCTCGCCATAGGACCAGCTGAGGATACGCTCCGGGCTGGCAAGGCTGACCTTGATTTCGTCGAACACCTTGGCAGGGGCCACCGGGTTAAACGGGTTGTTTGTCAGTTCCTGGTTCATTTTCAAATCCTTAGAGGCTGGCAGTGGAAAGAGGTGAAACGCCGTTTTCTTGAAAAGAAAACTGACCGGACCCTTTTAAAGGGTCCGGCTCGCGCTCTTACTCATCTTCCTCCGCGTCCAGGAGTTCCATGTTGAGGCCAAGGCCCCGGACTTCCTTGACGAGTACGTTGAACGATTCCGGGATACCGGCTTCGAAATTGTCCTCGCCCTTGACGATGCTCTCATAGACCTTGGTGCGGCCCGCTACGTCGTCCGACTTGACCGTCAGCATCTCTTGCAGGGTATAGGCGGCACCATAGGCTTCGAGCGCCCATACCTCCATTTCCCCGAAACGCTGACCACCGAACTGCGCCTTACCACCCAAGGGCTGTTGCGTGACAAGGCTGTAAGGTCCCGTCGAACGCGCGTGGATCTTGTCGTCGACAAGGTGATGCAGCTTCAAGAGATACTTGATGCCCACAGTCACAGGACGCGAGAATTGCTCACCCGTGCGCCCATCAAAGAGCACCGACTGACCGCTTGTGTCAAAGCCGGCACGTTTGAGCGCATCGTTGACATCCGCCTCTTTCGCCCCGTCAAAGACCGGGGTGGCAATGGGCACGCCGCGCGTGACAGTCCCGGCCGATTCAACCAGCGTGGTTTCATCCATGCCTTCGATACCTTCAGCATAGACGTCATCACCGTAAGCAATACGCATTGCCTCGCGCACCGGGGTCAGATCGCCAGAGCGACGATATTCCTGCAACGCCTCGTCGATCTTGAGACCGAGAGAGCGGGCAGCCCAACCCATGTGGGTTTCAAGAATCTGCCCCACGTTCATCCGCGACGGCACGCCGAGCGGATTGAGACAGATATCAACCGGCGTCCCATCTGCGAGGAATGGCATGTCCTCGATCGGGATCACCTTGGAGACCACACCCTTATTGCCGTGACGACCGGCCATCTTGTCACCCGGCTGAAGCTTGCGCTTGACCGCGATAAAGACCTTGACCATCTTCATCACGCCCGGCGGCAGATCATCGCCACGGCGCACCTTCTCGACCTTGTCCTCGAACCGTGCATCCAGCGTGCGCTTTTGCGCCTCATACTGATCATGCAGCGCCTCGACGATTTTGGCATCGGCCTCATCCTTGAGGGCAAGCTGCCACCACTGACCTTTGGTCAGCGTCGACAGCAGCTCTTCAGTGATGTCCGAATTGGCCTTGACGCCCTTGGGCCCTTTGACAGCAACCTTGCCCATGATCAACGTGCGCAGACGGGCATAGATGTTACGATCTAGGATCGCCAGCTCGTCGTCGCGGTCCCGCGCCAGACGCTCGACCTCTTCACGCTCGATTTGGAGCGCGCGCTCGTCTTTCTCCACGCCGTGGCGGTTGAACACGCGCACTTCAACGACCGTGCCATAATCCCCCGGCTTGACGCGCAGGGACGTATCACGCACGTCGCTCGCCTTTTCGCCAAAGATGGCGCGGAGGAGTTTTTCCTCCGGCGTCATCGGGCTCTCTCCCTTGGGGGTGATCTTGCCCACAAGGATATCGCCCGGCTCTACATCGGCGCCAATATAGACGATGCCCGCCTCGTCGAGGTTGCGCAGCGCCTCTTCACCCACGTTGGGAATATCGCGAGTGATTTCTTCCGGCCCGAGTTTGGTATCGCGGGCGGCGACCTCGAATTCCTCGATATGGATCGAGGTAAAGACGTCATCGCGCACGATCCGCTCGGAGATCAGGATCGAGTCTTCGTAGTTATAACCGTTCCACGGCATAAACGCCGTGATCACGTTCTTGCCAAGCGCCAGTTCGCCCATATCGGTACAGGGACCATCGGCGATGACCTCGCCCTTCTGAACGGTGTCGCCCACCTTGACCAGCGGCTGCTGGTTGATGCAGCTGTTCTGGTTCGAACGCTGGAACTTGCGCATGCGGTAGATATCCACGCCCGGATCGCCGATTTCCAGATCAGCCGTGGCGCGGATCACGATCCGCTGGGCGTCGACCTGGTCGATCACACCCGCACGGCGCGCCATGATCGCAGCGCCGGAATCGCGGGCCACGACGCCCTCAATCCCAGTCCCCACCAGCGGCGCTTCGGCACGCAGCGTCGGAACGGCCTGACGCTGCATGTTCGACCCCATCAGCGCGCGGTTGGCGTCGTCATTCTCAAGGAAGGGAATGAGTGAGGCTGCGACCGAGACAAGCTGCTTGGGGCTGACGTCGATCAGATCAACGCTTTCGCGCGGAGCCAGCATGTATTCGCCCGATTGACGCGTGCTGACAAGATCGTTGACGAAGCGGCCACCCTCGTCGAGGTTTGCGTTGGCCTGCGCCACTGTGTGACGCATTTCCTCGGTAGCGGACATGTATTGCACTTCGTCCGTCACCTGACCGTCGATCACCTTGCGGTATGGAGTTTCGATAAAGCCATATTTATTGACCCGCGCAAAGGTGGCGAGGCTGTTGATCAGACCGATGTTCGGGCCTTCCGGCGTTTCAATCGGGCACATCCGGCCATAGTGGGTGGGATGCACGTCACGGACCTCAAAGCCCGCACGTTCGCGCGTAAGACCGCCCGGCCCGAGCGCCGAAAGACGGCGCTTGTGGGTAACTTCCGACAGTGGGTTGGTCTGGTCCATGAACTGGCTGAGCTGAGACGAGCCAAAGAACTCGCGCACTGCGGCCGCAGCCGGTTTTGCGTTGATGAGATCCTGCGGCATCACCGTGTCGATCTCGACAGACGACATACGCTCTTTGATGGCGCGTTCCATCCGCAAAAGGCCCACGCGATACTGGTTCTCCATCAATTCGCCGACCGACCGCACCCGACGGTTGCCGAGGTGGTCGATGTCGTCGATATCGCCTTTGCCGTCGCGCAATTCAACCAAGGCCTTGATGCAGGCCACAATATCGTCACGGTCCAGCGTGCGCTGCGTGTCGGGCTTGTCGAGGTTGAGGCGCATGTTCATCTTGACCCGGCCAACAGCCGACAGATCATAACGCTCAGAATCGAAGAACAGTGTATCAAACAGCGCGGCAGATGCCTCTTCGGTCGGCGGTTCACCCGGACGCATGACACGGTAGATATCCATGAGCGCGCTCTCGCGGTTCATGTTCTTGTCAGCGGCCATTGTGTTGCGGATATAAGCGCCAACGTTGATACCGTCGATGTCCAGTACCGGAATGTCGGTGATCCCGGCATCCAGCAGATCCTGCAAACTGCCGCCGGAAATCTCGCCATCCTTGCCATATTCCAGCGTCAGCTCATCACCCGCCTCGACATAGATCGCGCCGGTTTCCTCATCGATGATGTCACGCGCGACGAATTTACCAACGATATGTTCGAATGGCACCAGCAATTCCGAAACCGTGCCCTCATCGATCAATTGCTTGACTGCACGCGGAGTGATTTTCTTGCTCGCTTCAAAAATCACTTCGCCAGTTTTGGCGTCGATCAGGTCATAAGTCGGACGCGTGCCACGCACCCGCTCAGGGAAGAACTTGGTGACCCAACCCTTTTTCTTCTTCAGCTTGAACTCGACGGTGTCGTAATAGGCATTCATAATGCCTTCTTGGTCAAGCCCAAGCGAATAAAGCAGCGTCGTCACCGGCAGTTTGCGGCGACGGTCGATCCGCGCGAACACAATATCCTTGGCGTCGAATTCGAAATCGAGCCACGAACCGCGATAGGGGATGATCCGGCAGGTGAACAAAAGCTTGCCCGAAGAATGCGTCTTGCCCTTGTCATGGTCAAAAAACACGCCGGGACTGCGGTGCATCTGGGACACGATTACGCGCTCGGTGCCATTCACGACAAAGGTGCCATTGGGCGTCATCAGGGGCATGTCGCCCATGAATACATCCTGCTCCTTGATGTCTTTGACGGATTTCGCGCCGGTATCCTCGTCGACATCAAATACGATGAGACGCAGCTTGACCTTGAGCGGCGCGGCATAGGTCATATCGCGCTGCATGCATTCCTCAACGTCGTACTTCGGCTTTTCGAGCTCGTAGCTGACGAATTCCAACACGCTGGTTTCGTTGAAATCCTTGATCGGGAAAACCGATTGGAAAACGCCTTTGATCCCCTCGCCGTCCTGCGGCTGGGGTTGATCACCGGATTTCAGAAACAGATCATACGAAGATTTTTGCACCTCAATGAGGTTCGGCATCTCCAAGACTTCGCGGATTTTGCCATAATATTTGCGCAAACGTTTCTGGCCAAGATAGCTTTGAGCCATGGTCGATGTCACCTTTCATTTCTCACCGGTCGCGCGCGCTGTTGGGGCTCAGCACCGCGTCCATCCGAGACGGCTGGGTTTGATCCATTCATGGCCATCGTCCCAATGATGGCCTCCCGATCGTATAAACCTCGCCTTAGAAAAGCCCCGATTGATGCAGGGCCTCTCTGAGACAGGTTTGGCCGGATCCGGGAAACCCCGGACCCAGCCGATAAATCCTCTCCGGGTTGCCCCGGCACGGATTACTTGATTTCGACTTCTGCGCCCGCTGCTTCGAGCTTGGCTTTGATGTCGTCTGCTTCGTCCTTGGACACTTGCTCTTTGACAGCTTTGCCGCCGGCATCGACCAGATCCTTGGCCTCTTTCAGACCCAGACCGGTGATAGCGCGCACTTCCTTGATCACGTTGATCTTGGATGCGCCAGCCGACTTGAGGATGACGTCGAATTCGGTTTGCTCTTCAGCATCCGATCCGCCAGCATCGCCTGCCGGGCCTGCCATCATGACCGCGCCACCGGCTGCGGGCTCAATGCCATACTCGTCCTTGAGGATGGTTTTCAGTTCTTGTGCTTCGAGAAGCGTCAGACCAACGATCTCTTCTGCCAGTTTCTTCAGATCAGCCATTTTTTGACTCTTTCCGTTCTCTAGATGTGTTCCAACGTCGGGAAGTAAACCCCTACGCAGTGATTACAGTTTGCCTTACGCGGCCTCGGCCTTTTCGATGATCGTCGAAAGGATGCCCGCGATATTCGAAGCAGGCGCGCCAATCGCACCGGCGATATTCGAAGCAGGTGCGCCGATACAGCCCACGATCGAAGCAATAAGCTCGTCACGCGAGGGCATTTTCGACACGGCTTCGACACCGGCCCGGTTCAGAGCCGTGCCACCCATTGCACCGCCAAGGATTTCGAACTTTTTGTTCGCCTTGGCAAAGTCCTCGGCCACCTTGGCTGCTGCCACGGGGTCTTCGGAGAAGGTGAGCACGGTCATGCCCGTGAGGTAGTTGGCAATGCTTGCGCACGGCTTACCCTCAAGGGCGATCTTGGCGAGCTTGTTCTTGGCTACACGAACTGATGCCTCTGCCGCACGGGCGCGGGCACGCAGATCCTGCATTTCGGCAACTGTAAGACCCGCGTAGTGGGCGACCACTACAACGCCAGAGCTTTCAAAGATCTGGCCGAGTTCCTCGACCACTTTCTCTTTCTGGGCTCTATCCACAGTTTCACTCCAAATTTGGGGGTCTCCCCCCGGCTCAGTTTTTGCCTCTCCCGAAGGATCGGCGTTCGGGTCCAAAACACGGGTCCCGAGGCCAAGATCACCCGAGGGCTAGTCCCCGGCTGGAAATCTCATCTCGTTCCCCATCTCAGGAAGGATTTATTCTGGCGCATGCCAGAACCCTCCGTCTCGGACAGGACAGGGCCGTTGTGCGGCCCTGCCGTTCACCCCCGGATCACAAGATCCGGGCGCAAATTCTTATTCGACAACTGCGCTGTTCACGTCAACGCTGACACCCGCACCCATGGTGGACGAGAGCGAAATCTTCTTGACATAGGTGCCCTTGGCGCCGGCTGGCTTGGCACGTTGCACGGCAGAGACAAAGGCGCGCACATTCTCGGCCAGTTTAGCCGCGTCAAAGGACGCTTTGCCAATCCCGGCATGCACAACACCAGCTTTTTCAGCCTTGAACTGCACCTGACCACCCTTGGCGTCCTTGACCGCCTGCGCCACATCCATGGTCACAGTACCGACCTTGGGGTTTGGCATCAGGTTGCGCGGACCAAGCACCTTACCCAGACGGCCCACGACGGGCATCATGTCAGGTGTGGCGATGCAGCGGTCAAATTCGATTTTGCCGCTCTGGACGGTTTCCATCAGATCCTCGGCGCCAACGATGTCAGCCCCAGCCGCCTGGGCCTCATCGGCCTTGGCACCACGGGCAAACACGGCAACACGCACGGTTTTACCAGTGCCGTTGGGCAGGCCAACCACACCACGAACCATCTGATCCGCATGACGCGGATCAACACCGAGATTCATGGAAATTTCAACGGTTTCGTCAAACTTCGCGGTAGCGCATCCCTTGATCAGGGCAATCGCATCCTCAACGCTGAGGTTATCCTTGCCATCAAAGGCTTCACGCAGGGCACGGGTACGTTTTCCAAGCTTTGCCATCTTATTTCACCTCGATGCCCATGGAACGCGCGCTGCCCAGAATGATCTGCATGGCGGCGTCGATGTCGTTCGCGTTCAGGTCTTTCCACTTGGCCTCTGCAATCTCGCGCACCTGCGCGATAGTCACAGTGCCTGCAGTGGTACGGCCAGGGGTCTTGGACCCGGACGGAAGCTTGGCAGCTTTCTTCAGGTAATAGGACGCCGGCGGCGTCTTGATTGCCAGCTCAAACGACTTGTCCTGATAGTAGGAAATCACGGTCGGGCATGGTGCGCCCGGCTCCATGTCTGCAGTCTTGGCGTTAAATGCCTTGCAGAACTCCATGATGTTGATACCGCGCTGACCCAATGCGGGGCCGACGGGTGGGCTGGGGTTGGCTTGCCCGGCTTTCACCTGCAGCTTGAGCGTCCCGATAAGTTTCTTGGCCATATGGCCTCTCCTTTTGGTCCAACACCATTAGGGCGCGCCCCTCTGGCTCTCTTGTTGTGTGGTGCGGTCTGGTGGCCGCGGCCACCTCGCCTCCCACGGCTCTTGCCCGATCCGCCCTCAGGCGACCCCGGACAACCCTGATCACATCTGTTTCGTGACCTGGGTGAATTCCAGTTCGACCGGGGTTTCCCGACCAAAGATCGACACCGACACCTTGAGGCGCTGGTTGTCTTCATCCACTTCCTCGACCATGCCGTCGAAATCCTCGAACGGACCGTCGTTAACCTTGACCTTCTCGCCAATCTCAAAGTGGATCAGGGTGCGCGGGCTCTCTTCGCCCTCCTGAACACGGTTGAGAATCGCATTCACCTCGGCGTCCCGCATCGGCATCGGACGCCCCTGCGGTCCCAAAAATCCTGTTACGCGGTTGATGGAACTGATCAGGTGATAACCACGATCAGACATCTCCATATGCACCAACACATAACCGGGCATGAAACGACGCTCCGCAGTCACTTTCTTGCCACGACGGATCTCGATGACCTCTTCTGTGGGGACCAGAACCTCGTCAATTTCATCCTCAAGGCCGTTCTCAACGGCAGATTGTCTGATCTGCTCGGCAATCTTCTTCTCAAAATTCGAGAGAACACTGACCGAGTACCACCGCTTTGCCATCGTCGACCTATGCCTTTGTTCTTACCGATACCACGACCGGATTTCCGTATTCTTTCAGACCCTTGGGCCTGCGCCATCTAAAACAAAAATCGGCGCGCAACACGAATCGCCGCGCGCCATGTTTCAGAGTGTGGGGTCAACTACCCCTGATTGCCTGCGAATTCAAGAGCCTGGACAACAATTTGATCGGCTCAGCCGAACAGGCTCAGCACGCCTTGGAGACCGCTGCGGATTCCAAGATCGACCAGTGCAAAGAAGATCGCCGTGATCGTAGCCATGATGAATACCATGACCGTGGTCAGCACCACCTCGCGGCGGCTTGGCCAGACGACCTTGGCCACTTCCGAGCGGACCTGCTGAATGAATTGAAGCGGATTCGTGCGTGCCATCTGCGCTGTCTTCTCTGATTTCAATGCTCAGCGCGACATACGCGTGCTGGCCCGCGAGTTCAAGGGCAGAAGGTTCTTAGCTTTCTGCCCTTATCTCTCAACGTGCCTTGACCGCAATCCGGTCGAACGGATCGGGGCGGTTCAAATAGATATCCGGCTCCGGTTCCCGGCGAAGCCACAGTTCGGGGATGGCGCGGCGCAGTGAAAAACTGCGCGGAATGCGATGCAAAAGCTGTGAGCGCAGCTGCTTCATGCGTTGGGCCCCAAAGATCACATAGGAAAAGAGTACCATCCAAAATCCGATGAACATGGCAATGAGCACCGGCAGCGGTTGCCACAAAACCAAGGCAAAGACGACAAGCCATCTGGCATGGCGGAAATTTAAGGTAAAGGATTGGAAATGCAGCGCCTTGACCCGCGACCACAGCGCGATGCGCCGCCTAGATAGCTTGGACTTAACAGGCTCAAGGTGCTCATCCGGCACATGCGGTGCAAGATCCGGGAGCGCGTGGCGGCGTGTTTTGCGCCGCTCTTCGGTCAGGATCTCTCGGATGGTTAAAATTGCGTTTTCTACGGCTTGCTCGGTCGATGCCGCATCTTGCGCTGCCTCGCCCGAAAATTCGGTATTATGTTGTGAAAAATGCGTTGTCGGGCTTTGAACCCGCGCCAAATGCGTTTCCATGGCAGTCTTCCCTATTTCGCCCACGCCCCCACGCGGATCGGCCCTTGTCCCCCCGGACGTCAAAACCGATTAATGGTCGTGATGCGGCGCGATTGAGGCAAAAACATGGCAAGCTCGCGTCGAAAACACGGCATGTCTAAATTTAACCGCATTTCAGCTTGATTTAGAGCTTTTTTAAGGCGCGCAGGCCGAGCAGAGAAGACTCGACACTCATTTTTTCACTCTTTGGTGACTTAGGGCCAGTCGCCTCGGATCAAGAGCAATCCGCCAGAAAAGCAGGTAGCCGTCTTTAAGAGGTAACCACATCTCTCTCGACTGGCAAAAGGCTCTATAGGCTCGCTCACAGAACAAACATCCCGTGACGGTCTATTCTGGAAAATTGGCAGGGGCAGCAGGGTTCGAACCCGCGACCTACGGTTTTGGAGACCGTCGCTCTACCAGCTGAGCTATACCCCTAAGGCCGAGCGCCGGATTACGCCAGCTTGGACCGGGAATCAAGCGCCCTTGGTCGGATTTCGGAGGGAAATCCACAATTTCCTTTTCAAGCGGCCGGGCGCGCCCCATAGCGCGGGCTTTGCACGACACCGGTATCGAACAAACCGGCGATTTCCGTGTCACTCAGACCGACCACGTCACTCAAAACCTCCTCGGTATGTGCCCCAAGTTGCGGGGCGGGCTGCGGATCCTCGCGGGCATGGGCCGAGAAGGTCGCCGGATGCCCCGGCACCGGAAACCGCCCGAGGCCCGGTTGCATCAATGTCCTGAACATCGGATTATCCTCACTCAGGTCGGAATCTTCTGCGAGCGCCTCGCGCACTGAGCGGAATACTGACCACGTCAAGCCCGCCGCATCGAAATCCGCAGCAAAGCTGCTCAACTCTCGCACCGCAAACCAAGGCCGCAGAATTGCCGTGATCTCGCGTCGCAAATGCCAGCGCGTGCCCTCGTCATTCAAATCACGCCCGCAGCGCGCCGCAAGCGCCTCCATCGCCGCCCCGGTGCCGGTGACCTTGAGCAACCCGCGCCATTGCCGATGGGTGAGACCAATCACCATCACACGCCGACCACAGGCGCAGAGAAAATCTTGGCCATATGCGCCATAGAGCGCATTGCCCGATTTGCCGCGCTCTTGCTTATTGACCACCGCGTCTCCGATCAGGCCCAGATGCCCGATCGTGGCCGCCGCCACATCCTTGAGTGACAGTTCCACCTCTTGTCCCCTGCCCCAGCGCAGTCGCTCGCGCTCAGCGGCCAAGAGCGAGGACACCACCAGATGTCCTGCGGCGATATCCCATGCAGGGAGCGCATGCGCGACCGGCTCTGGCCAGCCCACCGGCCCTGTCATCTCAGGAATCCCGAGTGACGGGTTGACCGTGTAATCCACAGCCGGTCGACCATGCCGATCCCCCATTAGCGTGACCATGATCAGATCCGCACGGTGCTGGCTCAATGTCTCATAATCCATCCAACCACGCACCCGCAGATTGGTCAGAAAGAGCCCCGAATCCTCGCCCGGTGCGGTGATGACCCGCGTCACCAATTCTTGTCCCTCGGGGCGGCTCATGTCCACGGCGATAGATTTCTTACCCTTGTTGAGCCCCGCCCAAAACAGGCTCTGACCCGAAGGTGCCAGTGGCCAGCGGCCTACATCAAGACCACCGCCGATCCGGTCGAAGCGGATCACCTCAGCCCCCATCTGCGCGAGCGTCATCCCCGCCAGCGGCACCGCAACAAAGGCCGATCCCTCAACCACGCGCATTCCCTTGAGTATTCCGCCCATGCAGCGCCCTCCCGATGGCTGTCGTAAACGTCGCGCCGTATTTGCTTGGATACGGCATTGGACCAGCCTGCCAGAGACTTAAATAAAGTCAATATTTCAATAACTTAACGGAATACAACGGCATGCAATGCACTCTGCGCAGGTGCGGCACCATGGCAGGGCTTGATTTATATCGGTAATTCAGAACAAAGACCGCCGTCATCTGCGTCTGTGCCGCATCAGAAAAGAGGTTTCCACAACGTGGAAATGGCGCGACAGAATGACCCACCGCGCCCTTCCAACTCAATCCATCAGGAAACCACCCGACTGACGCGCCCAGAGCCGGGCATAAAGCCCCTCTTGCGCCAGAAGGGCGGCATGCGTGCCTTGCTCTACAATCCGCCCCCCGTCCATCACGATCAATCGGTCCATCGCGGCGATGGTCGAGAGGCGGTGCGCGATGGCAATCACAGTCTTGCCCTGCATCAGCCGGTAAAGCTGTGTTTGAATCGCCGCTTCCACCTCGGAATCGAGCGCAGATGTCGCCTCGTCCAGCACGAGGATCGGCGCATCCTTGAGCGCCGCGCGGGCAATTGCGATCCGCTGACGTTGCCCGCCCGAAAGCTTGACACCCCGCTCGCCGACTTGCGCGGTCAGTCCCTGCCGCCCCATTGCATCCTCGAGCCCCGCGATAAAGTCGCGCGCCTCGGCCAGATCGGCGGCGGCCATGACCTCGGCCTCGGTCGCATCGGGACGGCCATAGGCGATATTCTCACGCACGGACCGGTGCAGCAGGGCCGTATCCTGCGTCACCACCCCAATGGCCGCGCGCAGACTGTCCTGAGTGACCTGCGAAATATCCTGCCCATCTATCAGGATACGCCCCGAACTCAGGTCATGAAACCGCAGTAAGAGGTTGATGAGGGTCGATTTTCCCGCGCCCGAGCGCCCGACCAGGCCTACCTTCTCGCCCGGTGCCAGCGTGAGATCGAGATCGTCGATCACCGGTGCCTTTTGCACACCAGAACGCTCATAGACAAAACGGACCGCCTCAAAGCGGATGTCCCCCCGGCTCACCATCAGCGGCTTTGCGTCCGGGCTGTCTTGCACCGTGCGCGGCATGGCCAGAGTGGCCAGACCGTCACGCGCCGTACCAATATTCTCAAAGAGCGCGGCAAACTCCCACATGATCCAATGCGACATGTTGCCTAGCCGCAGCGCGAGCGGAATAGCCACCGCCAAGGCCCCCAAATCAATCCGGCCCTGCCCCCAGAGCCAGAGGCCCAACCCGGTGACCGCCGCAGTCAGGAGCGCGTTGAGAAAGTTAACCGACATGTCCTGCGTCGCCACCAGTCGCATTTGCCGATGCACCGTCTGCAAGAATCCGTCCAGTCCGGTACGGGCATAGCCCTCTTCGCGGGCAGCATGGCTAAAGAGCTTGACGGTGGCGATATTGGTATAGCTATCGACGATCCGACCCGTCATATCAGCCCGCGCATTTGCCTGTTCCTGCGCCACCCGCCCCAGCCGCGGCACGATAACACCAAGCATCGCGCCATAGGCCAGCGCCCATATGGCAAAGGGCGCGGCCAACCGGATATCCTGCGTGCCCGCCAAAACCAATGTGCCGATGAAATAGGCCAGAATATAGACCGCCACATCCATCAGCTTCATCACCGTCTCGCGCACAGCAAGCGCTGTCTGCATCAACCGCGTGGCGATCCGACCTGCAAACTCCTCCTGAAAATAGCTCATCGACTGCCCCAACAGCCAACGATGCCCCTGCCAGCGGATGCGCTGCGGAAAATTGCCCATCAGGGCCTGATACATGATGAGCGCGCCAATCACGCTGAGCGAAGGCAAGACGATGAGCAGCAAGACACCCATCCCACCGAGCCGCATGGCCTCAGCCGCAAAAAACCGCTCTGGCCCCAGATCCGCCATGCGGTTGACCAGCGTGCCAAGATAGCCAAGCAGAACGATTTCGACCGCAGCAAAGACCGCCGAAATCACCGACATGGCAACAAGCCAAGGTGCGACAGGGCGCGCATAATGCCACAGGAAGGGCCAGAACCGCGCGGGCGGCTGGTCGGGTGGCGACGCAGGATATGCGTCAATCCGCGCCTCGAAATAGGAAAATATACGCTTCATATCCGGCTCCGGAATGCAAAAGGGGCGTGCAGTGACCCGCACGCCCCCTTGTCAGTCAGAGCGGATCAGACCTTACTCGATGATTTTCGACACGACGCCGGCGCCGACGGTGCGGCCACCTTCGCGGATGGCGAAACGCAGGCCGTCTT
>NZ_JBLXFE010000017.1:0-65468 GCF_048262375.1 Roseovarius sp. | reverse complement strand
ATTGCCGTCGCCGCCGTCGAGCGTGTCATTGCCCGCACCACCGGCAACCACGTCATGGCCAAGACCGCCCACAACCGCATCGTCGCCAAAGCCCGCGCCGATCACATCATCGCCGTCGCCGCCATCAATCGCATCATCCCCCAGACCGCCGCCAATGCTGTCATGGCCGGACCCGCCAAGGACCACATCATTGCCATCCGAGGCCGAGATGGAATCATTCCCGTCCCCACCGCTGAGACTGTCATTGCCAAGCCCGCCCGACAGCACGTCATCGCCCGCCTGACCGGTCAAGGTGTCACTGTCACCGGTGCCAACGAGGGTATCACCCTCTGGCAAGGCAACCGCGGAGATGCCCGGTGTGCCCATGATTGCGGTGGTTAAGCTGGCAACACTGACCGTCTGGTCCGAAAATTCGATCCATTCCATGCCAACCAGATCATCCGTGCCAAGCGCAGAGGCGACGCGCAGCCCGTCAACCATCAGCCTGAACTGGGCGGAGGTGCGCGCGACTGTGGACAACACGGCCACATCTTCACCGACGTCGCCCAGGATCAGGTCATTGCCAGCACCGCCCTGAATCCGGTCATCATCCGCGCCGCCCTGCAGAGTATCATCGCCCTCGGCACCATTCAGAATGAAACGCGATGTCAGGATGTGCGTGTGATGATCCTCTTCGCCCAGGACGTCACCAAGGCTGAGGGGATCATCCCCTTTGACTACATTTATAACCCGGCGGGCGTCGCCGACACTGCGGCCCACGCCTTCCGATACGGCCTCGACACGCAAGTAGACCAAGGACCACGCCTGCATGGTCAACAGAAACGCATCCAGACTTTCTGCGGTGACAAGATCGAGAAGTTCGGTTTCAACCACGGTCTGCGCGGCTACTTCATCCTGACCTCCGGCCCCGCCATCCCAAAGCTCCGTCCATGAAATCCGGTACAGGGTTGCATCGGGCTGAAGCACCGTGCTGAAGTCGAGCGTCAAAGCGTTCTCGGCGCCGCTGCGCTCTGACAGGATGAAGAGGGACTCCGGGCCGGATTCAAATCCGTGGATGGACAGATTGTTTGCGTCACGGAAGTCCAGCACGGGTGTCATGCCGATGGTTTGGGACAACTGCGAATAGGCCTCACCGGCGATGGTGAGATGCATGCGGCAGGTGCAAACCAAGGTTACCGAGCGGCTGAAATCGAACAGAGACGGCCAGAAATTTGCGGAGGTCACATCTTGGGAGACCATTTCGAAGAGCATCTCGACATTCATTGCGGCCTGCTGGAGACCACGGTTATTGGCAATGTCGACATCTCCGTTTCGGATCGAGTTCCATTCGGTGATGTAGAAGTCCAACTCCGGCAGGGTCAGGTTTCGCCCCCCCAAGCTCTCACGCCAGAGCCTGAGTTGATTAAAGCCGAATTGTTCCTCGGTATTTACGGAGTCGAATCCGCCGCTGACATAGTAGTGATCGCTCACCCCGTCGATCGCATTGGCGGCCTCTCGCGTGTCGATGGAAAGGAACGCGCCGGTGTCTGTCTGGGCGATAACGTTGTTCTGTTCGAAGGCGGAGATGACAACAAGGTTCTGGACGCGGGCATTGCCCTGCTCGGGCACGACCATCTCTGTCAACTGGCTGAGCGGAGGTGTGTCGGCGCCACCGATTTGGTTAGGCTCATAGACAAAACCTGTGCTTGCATCGACATAGACCGTGCTGTGACCGTTGGGGGAAAACAACCCGGCCGAGCTGAGGGTTTGAACAACGATGTCCGGTTGGTCGGCGCGCGCAATCCCCAGCCCCAGCAGCGTGGTTTCAATGGTCTGGGACACGACGGCTGCCAGATTGCCGTATTCATGTGCGGTCATCCGGCCCGAGCCCCAGAATTCATTGCCGATCTCAAAGGCTTTGATGGTCACACCGGCCTGTTCCGCCTCTTGCATCGCCACGGTCACGAAATCGACCACATCAGCAATATATTCGGTTGATACGCTCCGGTTGCCGTAGGTTCCGGCCAAAAGCGCCTCGCCTGCTGTCTGTGTGAACCCAACAGCAGTGGGAACGACCAGAGTCGCGCGGGCGCCAACGCTGGCAGCCAGATCAATGAAGTCGGAAAAGGCAATCAGATCAAGGTCAGGCGCATTCTGAAAAGATCCGACCGTCCGATTGTGACTGCCGCCCGCAATATCCGAAATGTCGAAATGGCTTTCGGTGATGGAGCCGCCGGGAAATCTCAATCCGGTGATGCCAGCCTCGTCAAACCGACCAATCACCTCATCTCGCAAGGAAATGTCTGTCGCGACCGTCAGATTGGCACCAAACATCTCTGGGGTGACCGTAGTCTGCGAGTTTAGTGTCTCTTGATTAAAGATGACAATCATATTGGTCCTATCTCTACCTAGAGCCGTTAACGTGTAAGTATAGGTACCGATAAAATTGTGCTCTTTTGCGATCCGTACCATTCACATGATCGACGTGCAAGAACCGTACAAAGTTCGGCGCAGCAAAAATTAAAGTTTTGGAGACATGTCTTGCGACGCCCACGGCGGGTTTTGTGCGTTCTTTTGCCGCTTTCAGGGGGGCAGAGGCATTTTTCGTATCGAAACGCCGCGCTTTAGCCACTATGAGGTCGGCAGTCCGGGCGACGGACCACATCTTTGCGAGAATGGAAGCCCCAATGACGTCATATACGCGCGGCAATCCCAGCCCCGAATACCTCGACATGGTTGCCATGTATGAGACGCTGCACGAAGACGGTGAGGCGTCTGCCGGAAAATCCGGCAAACAGACCTTTCCGGGCAAGATGCTGATCCGGCATGCCCCCGGTATCAAAGAGATGATCGAGCGCACCGGCGCGACCAGCATTCTTGATTATGGAGCGGGCAAAGGTGTGGGCTATACCTTGCGCGATGTTCCGATCTCAAAGGGTGTCGTGGTGCCCAGTGTTCAGGAATATTGGGGGGGTGTGGACATCCGCTGTTACGATCCGGGGCATGAGCCATTCAAGGAATTGCCGGATTGCCAGTATGACGGTGTGATCTGCACCGATGTTCTGGAACATATCACCACCCCGGATGTGCCTTGGATCGTCGATGAGATGTTCAGCTACGCGCGCAAGTTTCTCTACGCCAATGTTGCCTGTTACCCGGCGGTCAAGGTTCTGCCCAATGGGCAGAATGTGCATTGCACGGTCCGGTCGCCGGATTGGTGGGCGGGGCTGTTTCATGCCATTTCGATGCGGCACACGGATGTGTCCTTTCGGCTCATCACCTCGACCGCCACGGGGCGGCGCAAGAAGTTTGGCTTCGCGAAGAACCGCAAGAAGGCCTATCAGACCGTAGAACGGATGGCGTGATCCGCGTCGGCTGAGCGGGCACCAGACAGGTAACATGAGCATTACGATGATGAAATACAGGCCCGAAGTCGATGGTCTGCGCGCGATCGCGATCCTGCCCGTGGTGCTATACCATGCCGGGATTGCGGGCTTTCCCGGTGGGTTTGTCGGGGTAGACGTGTTCTTTGTCATTTCCGGCTATCTCATCACCTCGATTATCCTGAGCGAGCGGCGGGCCGGTAATTTCACCCTGACCGGATTCTATGGCCGTCGGATTCGCCGGATCTTTCCGGCGCTGTTTGTGATGATGGCGGTGAGTTATCCAATCGCTTGGGCCTTGCTTGATCCTTCGGCGATGAAGGAGTTTTCGGGCAGTATCGCGGCCTCGACGGTGTTCTTTGCGAATACCTATTTTCTGGAGGTGAGCGGATATTTCGCGACAGCAGCCGAGTTGAAGCCGCTTTTGCACAATTGGAGCCTCTCGGTCGAGGAACAGTTCTATCTGCTCTTTCCAATGGCGGTGCTGCTGAGCTGGCGGGCGGGACCAAAGGGTCAGGCGGCCCTGTTTTTTGCGCTCGCGCTTGTCAGTCTTGGATTTGCACAGTGGCATATTGGGCGCGGCGAGGGTGCGCGCGCGTTTTTCCTGCTGCACACGCGGCTCTGGGAGCTGATGGCGGGGGCGCTCACGGCCTATTGGCTGACCAGCGCGCGTGGCACGGACCTGCGCGACAGCGGACGCTTTCGCCTTGCCGCATTGTTGGGGTTGGCAATGATCCTGACGGCGGTCTTTGCCTATGACAACGAGACCGCGTTTCCGGGGGTGGCGGCGCTTTTGCCCTGCTTGGGCGCGGTTCTGATCATCGCCTTTGCCACCCCCCAGAGCCTTGCGGGCCAGATCCTTGGCTGGCGTCCGGTGGTCTTTGTCGGACTGGTCAGCTACTCGCTTTATCTGTGGCATGTGCCGCTCTTGGTGTTTACCCGGATCGGAACCGGGCGCGATGATGCGACGCTGTTGTTCGGCGTCTGCGTGTTGGCCTTTGTGATCGCCTGTCTGAGCTGGCGCTATGTCGAGCGACCGTTTCGGCGTATGCATGATCTAGCGCCGCGCCGTCTTTTTGGGGCGGCGGCGCTCTGCATGGCGATTCTGGGCGGTATCGGGCTGACAGGCCTGCAAACCGAGGGTTTCCGCGCCTTTTATCTTGAGCACAGGCTTGATGCGGCGGCGCGCGCCAATTTCGAACAGTTCAGCCCGCAGGCCACCAGATCCCGTGTTGCGGATGATGGATGCCGGTTCCGGGCCGAAGAGCTGGATGATGACTTTACCAGTCGGCTGGAAACCTGCGCTGCGGAACACGGGCCAGCGGTGTTCGTGCTGGGCGATTCCCATGCCGAGAACATCTATAACGCGCTGCGGAGCACCGAACGTCTGCCGTTTCTTGTGGGCCTCACGCGCGGCGGGTGCCGCCCCTATCAGCACAAGGCCAAATGCTCTTATGATGCGGTAGTGCCGTTTCTGGAACAGCACCGCGCCGCCATCTCTCAAGTGATTTTTCACGTCTCCGGATCGCATTACATCCTAGATCATCGCAATGAGGGCGACAGTGATGCGGCGTTCGAGACAGGCGTCAGAGCGCGCTTTGCGCAAGACAATATCGCGAAAACTTCGGAATATCTTGCCAAGTTTCACGAGGAGTTGGACGTGGTGTGGCTTGGCCCATTTGCCGAGGCGCGTCTGGATCTCAACAACCCGGAAAACTACAGCCCGGATCGTTTGCGGTTCAACCCGGTCGCGCTTGATCACTTTTCGCTGCTGGAAGACGAGATCAAGGCGCTGGCGGCTGACCAGTCAGCCTATCGCTACGTTTCGCTGTTTGACGCGCTGGCGTTTGACGCGGATACGCTGGTGCAGCAGGACTGTCTGACATTCTGGGATGTGGACCATCTGAGCCCCTGCGGCGAGCATCTGTTCGGACCAACAATTGCGGCTGCGTTGGCGGGGCCGCTGTCCAACAGGCTGTGATGCTTTTGATATGGCAATATTCGGCTAAAATGAGTAAGCGACCGAGAACCAATCACGAGCCGGATGGATTTCGTGAGAACGGAAAAAAAGGCCATGCCCATGCGTGACGCAGTCCGAACAGATGATCACAAACTGGCCAGGTCACCCTTTGATGTGTTTGAAAAAGGCAAGACCGCAGCCCGAACAATCGGGGCTGGACAGGTCCGGATAAGCATATGAGCGATACATTTCGTCTTTTGCGTGCGTCGTTTCCTGAGGCAAGCAAGGTCGTCTGGCGCAAGGCCAGTCGGCGTCTTCTCAAGTTGAAGATGGATCTGAAGGGGGCCGATCAGGCCGAACGCATCCGCGCCGAGCGGCAGATGCGCGGGCGCGAGCAATATGCCAGCCTGCAACGGGCCGATGCCGTGGTGGTCTCATTTGGCAAAAGCGGGCGCACATGGCTGCGGGTGATGATTTCGCGGCTTTATCAGCAGGTTTATGACCTGCCCGAGGATATTCTGATCGGGTTCGACAATTTCCACAACATGGACAGCCGGGTGCCGAGGCTGTTCTTTACGCATGACAATTATATCGGCGATTACACAGGCCACACCGACAGCAAGGTCGATTTCTACGACAAGAAAGTGCTGTTGATGATGCGCGATCCGCGCGATGTGGCGGTGTCGCAGTTTTTCCAGTGGCGCTTTCGGATGCCCTCCGAGAAGAAGCTCTTGAACGAATACCTGCCGCATGGCGACGACAGTTCGATCTATGACTTTGTGCTGCACGAGGGGGGCGGGCTGCCCAAGATTATCGACTTTATGAACATCTGGGCGCGTGAGACCGACAAGGTGCGCGCGCTGAGCCTCATTCGTTACGAGGATATGCGCGCGAATCCGCATGAGACCCTGACACAGGTCGCCCGGTTTCTTGATATTCCGGCCGATGCCACCGTCATTCAAGAGGCGGTGAACTACGCCGATTTCGAAAACATGAAAAAGAAAGAGGCCGAGAACAGTTTTCGCCTCAGTGGCGCGCGCATGGCCCCCGGCGATCAGAGCAACCCCGACAGCTACAAGACGCGCCGCGCCAAGGTGGGCGGCTACCGGGATTATTTCGAGGATGCGCAGATCGAGGTGATCGACGCGCTGGTGGCCGAACGGCTGGACCCGGTCTACGGCTATGGGCCGGCTGCATCCGCGGATAAAACGGCAGAATGAGCCAGCCCAAGGCCCCCCCCCGCATCTGGCGGGTTCTGAGTGACAAGCGTGGCGATAATGCGCAGGTCGATATTGTCGCCGAGGCCCTGGCGCAGCAGCGCGGCTGGACCTCGGAATTGCGGCATCTGGAGATGCTGCCGCGCTATGTGCATGGCAAGCCGCGCGTCGGCGCGACCCTGCATCATGTCGATCTGAGCCTCAGCGATCCTATTGAGCCGCCTTGGCCGGATCTGATCCTGACGCGGGGACGGCGCCCGGCAAATGTGGCGCTCTGGATCAAGAAGCAATCGGGCGGGCGCACGCGGATCGTGCTGGTGGGCAAACCTGCCGGGTGGTTTTCGCATCAGATGGCGAAATTCGATCTGATCGTGACCAGCGCCGAGACCCTGCCCGCACCCTTTGAGAATGTGATGCAGATTGATCTGCCCCTGATGAAGATCAGCCCGGAACGGCTCGAGTCGGGGCGCAAAAACTGGCAGGCGGCCTGGGCTGATCTGCCGCGTCCATTGGTGGTTTTTCTGATTGGCGGTCCGACCAGCCCGTTTGTCTACAACGCCGAGTTGGAAGAGCGATTGCGCGCCCGGATTGCGCAGGTCCTGGAGACAGGCGGGACGCCCTATGTCGTCGGATCACGGCGCACCCCTGACGGATTTCTAAACCGGATCTGTGCAGGGTTTCCCGACGCGCTGCGGGTGTTTGACTGGGGCCAACCCGAGAGCGAGAACCCGTATACCGGTCTTTTGGCGCTGGCGGATCGGTTCATTGTAACCGGCGACAGTATCTCGATGCAGGTCGAGGTGGCCCGTCTTGGCAAACCGCTCGAAATTTTGCCACTGCCGTTTGGCTGGCTGGGCACGCTGGATGATGCGCGCCGCCGCGCGGCGGCTTGGATGTTTCAACCCCGCCGGAATACGGGGCTTGCCGAGTCTCTTCGCCTTGCGTTTGCACGGGGGCTCTATCACCTGCGATTGATGCAACAAACCCGGCATTTCCCGCGGTTTCACCAGATTCTTGTGGATCGAGGTCTGGCCAGTTGGATGGGTGACGACAAGGAGCGCCCGTCTACGACGCGTCCCGCGCTGTCGGCCACGGATGAGGACGTCGCGCGCATCCTAGGCCGAATTGATCAGCTTTTGTCGAGGGTTTGACATGAGCCAGACGCGCGTCTGTGTGATCAGCAATCCAACCAGCGGCAATAACCGCAAATGGCAGGCCCGGATCGAGGCGCGGTTGTCAGCCTATCCTCAGGTCCGCCATTATGTTACCCGCTCGCCGCAAGAGGCAGAGGAGATTGTTCCGCAGTTGGCCGCAATGCGGCCCGACGTGGTAGCGATCAACGGGGGGGACGGCACGATTGCTGCCGCGTTGGGCATGATCCTCAACCACTGGTGCGCTGACAATCTGCCGCTGATCATCATCCTGCCCGGCGGCACCGCCAATATGACGGCGGGTGATATTGGCACCGCGTCAACACATCGGCGCGCCTTGCAGCGGTTTTTCAGGTGGCTTGATCGGGGGGCGCCGCTGAACGGCGACATTCGCGAACGCCACATCATGCGGGTTGAGGGCGCGGCCGATGGGCATGCGCGCTATGGCATGTTTCTGGGCACCGGGGCCATCATGCAGGCCACAAAATTTGCACATAAAGAAGTGCATTCACGGGGTTTGGGCGGCGAAATCAGCCTTGGGATGATCCTGATCCGTTCGGTCTGGGGCCTGATCCGTCAAGACCCCCGGTTTTATCAACCCACCCATGTGGCGATGACCTTGCAGGGGGCCAAAGACGCGCCGGTGACACGCGAGGAAGCCCCGATGCTGATCCTTGTCGCGAGCACGCTAGGGCGGCTGTTTCTTGGGATCAGGCCGTTTTGGGCCAAGGCGGATGCGCCTATCGGAGTGACCGCAATCCGGGGCGGCGCGCTGCGATTTGCCCGCGCCTTTCCGTCGATCCTGCGCGGACATCCGAACCGGCATGTGACCGCGCAGAATGGCTATGAGAGTTTTCACGCGGAGCGCATCGCGCTGAGCTTTGAAGGCGAGATCAATCTTGATGGCGAGCTGTTCGCCACCGCTGGTGACGCTGCTCCGCTGGTGATTACCGCAGAGGGCCCGATCCGGTTCTTGCGGCCCCGCTAGGCGCAGCGCTTGTTTGCCCCGGTGGCGCGGGCATATAACACGGGCAGCAGAGTATTCATTCGAGGCGTATCTGATCCATGACCGGCGTGCAGCCCTTTCCGGCTGAATATCCTACCCCCGAAGGCCCCACGCTGGAGAGTTCTCCGGCGCTGCGCGCGTTGATGACCGCGTTGGAATGCCGGTTTGGGGCTGGATTGCAGGCCGTGATTCTGTATGGGTCCTGTCTGCGCAGCACCGAGCTAATGGAAGGGTTGGTTGATTTCTATGTCTTGGTCGAGAGCACACCCCGTGCCGAGCCGCGGCTTTGGCTGCGTCTCGGGGGGCGGTTGCTGCCGCCGAATGTCTATTATCTGGAAACTTCACTGGGTTCTCAGACGGTGCGTTGCAAATACGCGGTGCTCAGCCTGTCGCAATTTGAGCGCGGCACTGGCCCCGGCTGGTTTCACTCGTATCTTTGGGGGCGGTTCGCACAGCCGGTCAAACCGGTCTGGTGCGACTCTGAGGCGACCCGGCAGCGTTTGCACGCGGCATTTTTTCAGGCGGGAGAAACCCTCTTGCGCCGCGCGGTTCCGGCATTGCCCCCCGAAGGCGGGCTCGATGATTTATGGCAAGGTGCGCTGGCGTTGAGCTATGCCACCGAATTGCGCGCCGAGCGGCAGGGCCGGGCCGCTGAACTGGCGGGACATGGGCGCGCGTTTTTCGAATCTCTGACGCGGGGACTGTTGCCGCGCCTTGGTGGCGTTCTGCAGATTGAAGAGCGTGACGGCACGCTGGTTTACCACAGCCGCGCCGGAGTTTGGGCACGTCGTCTGGCCCCGGCGCTATGGGCGGTGCGACGCATTCAGGGCAAGGCGCTCTCGGTGGCGCGGTTGATCAAGGGGCTGTTCACCTTTGAGGGCGGGCTGGATTACCTTGCGTGGAAACTCTCGCGTCATTCCGGGCAGGTGGTTGAAATCCCCGATAAGGTCCGCCGGCGTCCACTGATCCATATCTGGGGATTCATGCGCCATCTCTACCGGCGCGGGGTGTTTCGCTAAAGGCCCTGTGCATGGGCGGGAACCCGCGTATCAGGCCACGTTTTGGTTACAAAAGCGTAGCATTCGGCCCAATCTCTGATCCAGATCAATACACGACAGTTTTAATTGTGTTTCTGGACATGGCGTCTCAGAAAAAACTCCTGTATAGAGCCGCTCAGAACAAAAAAACCGAGGTTGCGGATCCCCCACCATGAAACACGCAGTATTCATCCAGACGAACCACAAGCAGATCGTCGGCGCCATTGTCGCAGAACATGCGCTGCGCCGCTACTCTACCAATAATGATAAATTTGACGTGCATATAGTCAACAGCCGGAATTACCCGTTCTTCATGGCCCGCGAAGGTCAGGAATATATGCGCGACGGCGTCAAGCGCGTCTGGCTGAACGAGGATCTTCAATCCTTTACCCCGACCCGCTTTATGCCCCCCGAACTGATGGGCTATGAAGGCCGCGCCGTGGTCATTGACCCGGACGTGTTTGCCTGCGCCGACATCTGGGAATTGCTGAGCCGCGACATGAAGGGCAAGGCCGTCATGGCGCGCATGCGCTCTGGCACCAAGGGCCTGATCGACAAGGCCTATGCCAGCTCTGTAATGCTGCTCGATTGCGCGCAGTTGAAGCATTGGAAGGTTGAAGAGCAATTCAACGCCATGTTCGACGGCGATCACGACTATTCGCGCTGGATTGGTCTGCGCGACGAAAACCCTGAAACTCTCGAATTTATTGAAACCGAATGGAATGATTTCGATAAATTCACCACCGACACCAAAATGCTGCATACCACCCGCCGCAAGACGCAGCCGTGGAAAACCGGCCTGCCGGTGGATTGGCGCCCCGCAGAGCGGTTCCGCCTGTTCCCGCCAGCCGCTTGGATTCTACGCTTGCGCCGCAAGATTTTCGGCGAGTATGGCCTGATGGGCAATTACAAAGAGCATCCGGACAAGAACCAGGAGAATTTCTTCTGGGGTCTGGTCAAGGAATGTGTTGAGCAAGGCAAGCTCACGGAAGAGTTCCTGCGCAAGGAAATGGAAGAAAACCATGTCCGCCACGATGCGCTTGAAGTGCTGGCGCGCGTGCCCAGCCTGCCCCCTGCCCCGGCGCATCCCCTGAGCACCGGCAATCTCGCCCGCGCGGCCTGAGTGATATATGGCGCGGCCCAAGGCCGCGCCGGTTAGAACAGTGCGCGGACCCGTGCCGCCGCTTTATGCGCTCCGTCCAATGGGCCGGAGCGCATTTTTTCTGTCCAAGTCTCCCCCTGCGCGATGAGGTCAGGGGCATTCTCGATCCAGCGGGCGCGCCCCTCTTGCACCAGCGCATTCTGTATCCGTGAAATGTCGCGGCGCATGCGGACCGGCGCAAAGCGCATGGCCAAGGCGTGACTGAGCGGCTTGTGGCGGAAATTATGCGCAGAGCATGCCCAGCATCCCGGAGGGTCGCTGGGATCAAAGAGATAGAGCGGCCGCCCAAGGCTTGCGGCCTCTGCCAGCATCGACATGCTTTCTCCGGTCACGACGAACCGGTCCGCCAAGCCAAGAAAGGCGGAATAGGGATTGGCGTTTGTGGTGTCGCGCTGATGCCACCAATAGGTTTCGGCGGGAACATTGAGGGTCGCGCGCACCGCCTCTGCCACAGCGCGAGGTGTGCGGGGGCTACCGGTGACCAAAGCCGTCCCACCGGTTTGGCGCACCAGGCGGTTGATGCCTTCGGCCAGACGACGGCCTTTTTCAGCGGTAAACACGAAGGGGCCGCTATCGCCGCCAATCAGCACGGTGGTAAAAGGGCGCGGCAGATGTGCAAGGCCGGGTGACGCCTTCTGTGCAGCCGCATCCACGCCTGCGCGGGTAAACTGGTGCATGGGCAGCGGATTGATCAGCACCTTGGGCCCCGGTGTCAGGAAATACTGTGGCGTGCTGACAATCAGGTCATAACACTCAGGCGGCGCCCAAGGACGGCCGATATGCACAAGGCGCGTGAGGCCACCCGATTGCTGACGAATCCACCGTGCCACGGGTTCGTTGCGGCGTCCGGCGCTGATCACCAAATCCGGCCAAGGCGGGGCCAATGCGCTGGAGGTCTGCCGGTTGATGCCCATGAGGGTGGCCCCCAACACGAGATGCGGCAGCAATTCCCAGCTGCGGGCAAGGATCGTCTTGCTCTCAAACGGCCATCCCAAAGCCTCGGCCAGTGCCAGCACCTGCGTATTGTCACCCGCCTTGCGCCCCAGAAGGCACCAGACCCTGCCATGTGGCGATGCGTTGTTGTGATCCAACGACGATTCCCTTTCTCTGCGCGCGATGTTGCACATTCCATGTCACAGACTGGCACCTGTACCCCATCCGGACAAAATTACCCATACAAAGACCGAGCGATACCCTCTATGAGCAAGGCACGAAACCCTGATCCCTTACTGGATTGCCTGAATATGACCAACACATCCTACCGCGAGATATGGGAGGTGGCCTCGCGTCACCTGACACTCACAGCTCTGTTCTTCTTGCCCAAGGCCAAGAAGATCTCTCTGGAACGTCGTCTGCGCGGCAAACAGGAATATGCCAAGCTGCAACAGGCGGACTGGGCGCTGGTGTCATGGGGCAAGAGCGGACGCACATGGTTCCGGGTCATGCTGTCGCGGTTCTATCAGCTGCATTTCAACCTCGACACCGAGTATATGCTGGAGTTCGACAATTTTCACCGGCTCAATCCAAATGCGCCGAAGGTATTGTTCAGTCATAACAATTACATCCGTGATTATCTCGGCCAATGGGACAATCTTGCGTATTATCGCGGCAAGAAGCTGGTGCTGTTGGTGCGTGATCCGCGCGATGTCGCGGTGTCGCAGTATTTTCAATGGCGTTATCGCATGTTGCCCCGGAAAAAGGCGCTGAATTCCTATCCGCCGCATGGCACCGAGGTCGATATTTTTGATTTCGTGTGCAATCCCGATTGCGGCATCCCGCGCATTGTCGAGGCGTTCAACGTCTGGGCCCGGTCAGTGCCAGAGTTGGGGGATGACGTGCTGGTGGTGCGCTATGAGGATTTGCGCAGCGATCCGGCAGAGGTTCTGCGCCAAGTGGTGACATTCACCGGCACCACACCGGACCCCGCCCATATCGAAGCGGCCAAGGACTATGCCGCCTATGAGAATATGAAAAAACGCGAGGCAAAAAACGAGGGGATGCGGGCCAGCGGTCAACGGGTCAAGCCGGGCGACGAGAGCAATCCCGACTCGTTCAAAGTGCGGCGCGGCAAGGTCGGCGGTTATCGCGACTATTTCACACCCGAGCAATTGCGCGTGGTTGATAGGATGGTCGAGGACGTGCTTGACCCGGTCTTTGGCTACAGTGGCGGCTGAGCCGGGCACGTCATTGCCCCTTGCCCACTCAAGGGCTTAGCCCGCGGGGCTGGACTCGGCTTTGCTACGCTCTGCCGCCTCCTTGCTGTAGCGTTGCACCAGCAGATAGTCAGACACCGAATCCACATCCACTGAGGCATGCGCAAAGGGCAGGATCACGACGCCAATGCGCAGGCCGACGCGGCGGGACAGGCCCGCAAGCGCCTGATCGAGACTGAGCCAGCCAAGCCTGTAGCGCAGCAAGGCCCAGAGCCCCAAGAGCCGGATCACCACGAGCGGCTTTTTACGGTCCTTTTCGACACGTCGCCAGAAATCGGCCACGCCACGCCCTTCTTGCGTCATGAAGGCGAAGAGGTTGCAGCCGCAATAGCCACCGTCACGGAACTGAAGCACAGTTTTCTTCAGGTCGGGATAGGTATCTCTGACCAGATCATAGGGGGCCAGACCGATCACCACGTCACAGCCGCTCTTGGCGCTGCCACGGCAGAAGTGATCGACAATTTCACCCGTCAGCAAAGGATGGTCGGCGGTGGTGATCAACACCGGCTGTGTTGCGGGAAACCGGCTGAGCATCTCATGCGCGCTGGTGCTGGGAGAGACACCGGGAGCGGTCCAGTCCACCCGGTTCTGCGCCATGAGTTCCGTCAGCCCGGCATCGCTTTTGACGCAGGCTTCGGTGGGGCCGCTCAGGTGGATCGAGGCAATAGAGGAGGCCTGCTCGAGCGCGTTTATCACGCGGCGGATCATGATCGTTCCATCTATGTCAAGCAGCGCCTTGCAGGCCACGCCGGTTTCATCACGCAGAGCATCACGGTCTGCCCGCTCACCAGCGAGAATTACGGAAGTAAAGTCTTTCACGGTCTCACTTTCTCAGCGCCTTGATTTCCTGATCTGCTCTCGGCCGGTCTACAATGGTTTTTGGTAAACGCGATAGCGCTTGTAGATCGTGCTGCCGATTGCTTCGATGATGTGTCGCATGCCATGATTATCTTCTAGTATCCAGCCCATCTCGACCGACGTGACGTTTCTTTGCTGCATGGCCTTGCGCACGGCGTCGATCACCAGAAAGGCAAGGGTCGGGCCAAGGCGCGAATTCTGGTATTCCTTGCGCACCCCCATCAGGGCGACGCGCGCGCTGCGGGGGCCTTTGACCTTGAGCCGCCAGAGCAGTTTCGCCCAGCCAAACGGCAAGAGCCGACCGCGCAGATCACCGATCAATTCGTTGACATTGGGGAAGGCGGTGATAAAGGCCACCGGCCGCCCGTCGATTTCCGCAAACTGAATGTAATCATCGGACAAGAGCAGAGATAGAACCTTGGCAGTTTCAGCGAATTCCGCCTGCGTAAAGGGGACAAACCCCCAGTTGTCGGACCATGCATCGTTGAAGATATCACGCATGGCCTCAAAATCGGCGGCTTTTGCCTTGGGATTGAGCGGCCGGATGGTCACCGTCCGGCTGGCCCGCGCGGCCAGTTTCAACATGACGTCGGGGGCGACAAAATCCGGGCGCACCTTGTAGGTAAGCAAATCCTTGATCTTTATCAGCCCCTGATCCTCAAAGCGCTGCTGATAATAGCGCGGCGCATGGCCCATCATGATAAACGGGGGATCGTCGAAATTCTCGACCAAGAGCCCGAGATCTTCGTTGATCGTCAGGTTGTAGGGCCCGCGCATAAAGGCCGCGCCTTTTGTGCGCAGCCAGTTTTGCGCGGTCTCGAACAGCGCGTCGCATACGGCGGTGTCATCAATGGCTTCGAACATGCCGAAATAGCCGATCTTGCCGCCGCCGTCCTCTTCCGGCTGAAGCTGGTCAAGCTGCGCGGTAATCCGTCCCACCGGCGCACCATCCCGATAGGCCACCCAGCAGGCGACGTCGCAATGCTCAAACAGCGGCTTGTTGTTGAATACGCGCTCTTTCTGCTCGAACATCAGCGGCGCAATCCATGCCGGATCATTGGCGTAAATGCGATCGGGCAGATGCAGGAAATCCTGTATCGTTTGACCGCTCTTGGCTTCGACCAAGCTGATCTGATTGCGATCAGACTTTGCTACTGACATGAAGTGCCTTTCTTGCAGTGAATGGATCCTGCCCTTGATATGCGCGGATGGCAGATAACAGATACCATGAGACTGTCCACGCCCCACCCTGACGGCAACCTGAGGTGGCGGCGCATACCCATCCCTGACCCCAGAGGCGCACGGGCTGGACAAATCACGGAAACTGCTTGCAATTCCAGCACCTAGCCTCAAATAACGTGGCGAGTATCCACACTGCACATGAAGAAGTCGAGTCACATTGGCCAAATTCATTCTCGCGAATGCGCAACGTCACAGAGCATTCAACAATGCTTTCGTTCGAAACATCCTGTGGTTCGTCGATTATGTTCTTGTCTCCACGTTCATGGGGCTTTTCAGGGTTTTGCCCTTGGCTTGGGCCTCGGGGCTTGGGAGGCGTCTTGGGACGCTCTTTGGCAAAATCGCCTATCGGCGATCCCAGCATGTGCGCGCCAACCTCTCGCTTGTTTTGCCAGAGAAATCCCCCGCTGAGATCAGCCGACTCGCGGATGAGGTCTGGGGCAATGCGGGCTCGGTTTTGGCGGAGTATCCCAATCTTCACAAGATTGGTGATATTCGGCGGAATTGTATCAGTATTGAAATACTCGAGCAAATTCCCGCCTATACTGCGCCGCACCCACCTGCGGTGTTTGTTGCGGCGCATTTGGCCAATTGGGAAGTGATCGCGCTTGCGATTACCCGGCTTGGCATTCCGGCGCGCGCGATGTACGCGCCGCTGTCCAATCCTTGGCTCGACCGGCTGATGCTGAACTATCGCAGCGTTCTGGGATGCGATCTGGTGTCGCGTGATGACGGGCTGCGCGCCTTTATGGATGCGTTGAAATCAGGCCGTTCTCCGATGATGATCACTGACAGGCGCATCGAAGGGGGCAAATCGCTCCCGTTTTTTGGCGAGGGGAAAGAGACCTCTATCCTGCCCGCCCGACTGGCTCTGCGGTCTGGCGTGCCGCTGGTGCCAGTGCAGGCAGAACGTTTGCCGGGGGCGCGGTTTCGGGTGCGTTTCCATGCCCCGCTGGTCCCCAGGGACCCCGGCCTTGACCGCGACAATCAGGCGGTTGACCTCGCCAATCAGATCAACGAAAAGTTCGAGCAATGGATAACGGCAAAGCCCGGAGAATGGCTTTGTACGAGCAAAATATGGCCGTCTACTGTTCTTCGGGCCAAGACCGATGTATATGAAGACGGGTAAGTTCGGCGCATATCAGGAGTGCCCCCATGTCTAATCATCAGCCCAGTCGCACCCACCGTGTCGACGAGTCGGTGCGCTTGTTCGACAATCCAATTCTGGAAAAGCTGAGCCATGTCCATCCGATCGTTCCGTTGCTGGTCTGGGGCCCGGTGGCGATCTGGCTGTTGGTGCGCGCGGTTAGCGTGCATGGGATCGGATTTTCCGGACTGCTGTTGATCGGGGTGGCCGGTTTGGCGACATGGACGCTGGCAGAGTATCTGTTGCACCGCTATCTGTTCCATTTTGAGCCCAAGACCGACGCGGGCAAGCGGTTTATCTATCTGTTCCACGGGGTCCACCACGACACGCCGCAGGACAAGACCCGCCTGCTGATGCCGCCCGCCGGGGCGCTGCCGATCATTGCCGTGCTTTACCTCTTGTTTTACACGGTCCTGCCCTATCCTTGGGCCGAGCCGTTCACCGGGTTTTTCATCATCGGTTATCTGGTCTATGATTACATCCACTATGCGACGCACCATTTTCCGATGCGTCACCCCCTGCTGAAGTTCCTCAAGCATTACCACATGCGTCATCACTTTTCGAATGAGGATGGCAGATATGGGGTAAGCTCTCCCTTTTGGGACTGGATATTCCGCACATACCCGTCCAAGACAGAGCGGTCTGGTCGAGACTAGGCGCAGGCTGCGTGACCTCATATCCGCGCCGCCGATCCGGGATGGGATCCTGCTATGGCCAAATACTATTTGATGCCCAAGGGGCTGGTTGAGCGGATTGGCTGGATCCAAACCCCTGTCTGGCTTCTGGAAGCTTCGGTTTTCTATCTCTTGCTTGGATTTGCCCGGATCGTCCCGTTTCGGGTGGCGGCCGTGGTCTTTTCGCGTCTGCTGGGAAAGTTTGGCTATTATAATGAGAAAAAGCGCCGTGTGGTGCGGCGCAATGTGTCCTTTGTTTTGCCAGACGCCAGCGAAACCGCGCGCGAGGACGTGGTGCGGCAAATCTTTCGGTCCACCGGCCTTGCGGCGGCGGAGTTGTTTCTGCTCGGTCGCCTGTGGCGACGACGCGCGCGGCATCTGGAGTTTTCGATCCACCCAGAGGCTCAGGCCGCCTTTGACCGCAAAGAGGCGATTGTTTTTGCCACGGCCCATGTCGGCGCATGGCAACTGTGCAACCTGATCGGGCGGGAATATGGGTTGACGATTTCCGTCATTTACACCCAAGAGCCCAATCCGTGGCTACATAAGTTCTTTCTTGCCAGACGTCGCGCATTTGGTGGCCCGCTTGTGCCAAGCACGGGGGGCGCGCGCGAGCTTATGCGGGAACTGGCGGCGGGGCGTTCTGTTGGCGCCGCGTTTGATACCCGGATTGATCAGGGAGAGATGGTGCCGTTGTTCGGCGTGCCGACGCCCACCAGCACCTTGCCGGCCATGCTCGCCCAGCGGGGCTATACCCTTGTGCCCATCCGGGCAGTGCGCTTGCCAAACTGTCGGTATCGGATCGAGGTATTGGCCCCGCTCAGCCCGAGCGCGCCGGACGCCCCGCGCACGGAGCGGATACTTGATCTGACCCGCCAATTGAATGCGTTGTTTGAAAGCTGGATCCGCGAATATCCGGGCGAATGGGTCTGTATGAAGCGACGCTGGCCCAAGCCAGATCCTGCGGCGGCAAAAGCGCCTGATGTCTGAGCCAATAATGAGCCCGCGTGTCTGGGTGGTGGATGCCTACAGATCGGGCGAGAAAACCCAATTGCGCGCCTTGGCCGACGGGCTGGGTTGGCCCTATGAGATCAAAACCCTCAAATACCGCAAATTCGAGATGCGCACCAACCTGTTGCGCGGCAAGGATCTGCGGGGCATCGATGTGCCGGCCTCTGATGCGCTTGCGCCGCCATGGCCCGATCTTGTGCTGTCCATGGCAATGCGCAACGAACCTGTGTGCCGGTGGATCCGCGATCAATCGGGCGGTCGCACCCGGCTGGTGTTTCTGGGACGTCTGTGGGCCGATCCAGCGCTGTTCGATCTGGTGATCACCACACCGCAATACCGGGTCCCCGACGGGCCGAATGTTCTGCGCAACGCCCTGCCCCTGCATCCGCTGGGACCGCGTCGTCTGGCCGAGGCCAAGGCCCGCTGGGCCCAAGATCTTGCCCATCTGCCGCGGCCCTATCTGACCGTGAATATCGGTGGATCAAGCGGCCCCTATGCCTTTGGTTCACGGGCGGCGCAGCGGCTCTTGCGCGATACGCTGGATCTGGCGCGCAAGCGTGGTGGATCGCTCTTGGTCAGCTCGAGCGCGCGAACCCCGCACCAAGCGATTGACGCCTTTGCCGCGCAGCAAGAGGTGCCCATGCATCTGTATCGCTGGACACCCGGTGATCCAGATAACCCCTATCTCGGGTTTCTCGCCCTCGCCGATGAGATCATCGTGACGGCCGACAGCATCTCGATGTTGTCAGAGGCCTATGCCACCGGGAAACCCGTGCATATGTTCGATCTGAGCGCGGGCTCTTTCAGCATGCGCCGCGATACGCTGTTGGCGCTCGGAGAGACGCAACAGGCGGAGGCCCTGCGCCGACAGGACACGGACCGGCCCGATTTGACCCTTGGCGCCTTGGCATACCGGGGGCTGATGCGATGGGGTTGGAAACATCTGTCACGCGATATCAGCCAGATGCATCTCAGGCTGGTGCGTTCGGGCAGAATGAACTGGCTGGGAGAGCCGGTGGCGGCGCCCCAAGGGACGCCACCGCCAAGCGACATGGCGCGCGCCGTCGCGCGGATCAATGCGCTCATGGGGTTGGCGCCGCCCGAGGAGGGCGCGCAGACGCTGGCCTCAGAGCCGATTACCCAGCCCTGATCCCCGCCGAAGGGGCAAGACGGTGCACGATATCCGCCGCGTCCGAGAGGCTACTGTTATGCGTGATCGCAAGGATCGTGAGGTGTTCGCGGAGCGCGCGCAGGGTCTCGATGATTGCGGCCTCGCTCTCTGGATCGAGGGCGCTGGTGGCCTCATCAAGGATCAGAAGTTGCGGCTCGTTGATCAAGGCGCGTGCAATGGCAACCCTTTGACGCTGTCCACCGGATAGCCGTCCGCCGCGTTCTCCGACTACAGTATGAACGCCCTCGGGCAGATCGTTCACGAACTCCCATGCCCCGGCCTTTTTCAAGGCTTGCTCGACCCGCGCCGTCGAAATCTTGGGGTCCCCAAGCGAGACATTGTGAAGGATGCTGTCGTGGAGCAACACGGTTTCTTGTGGCACATATCCCACCATCCGCCGCCACGCCTTAAGGTCTATTTCCTCAAACGGAACGCCATCCACGGTGATTTCCCCGCCACCGGGCCGCAACAGACCGATGACAAGATCAATAACCGTGGTTTTGCCAGAACCCGAAGGGCCAACCAGCGTGGTGATCTGATGCGCCGGAATGTCTAGTTCGAGACCGGCAAACACCGAATGCCCGTCATAGGAAAATGCGATGTCGCGCAGCGATATTCCGGTATTCAGCGCGGGTGCTATATGCCCGCCAAGGTGCTCTTGTTCGGCTTCAGCGCGGCTGTTGGTTTCCTTCAGCGACCAATAGGCGCTCTCACATTGGACGAGTTTCTGATACTGTTTTTGAACCTTGCCTAAAAAATTGTAGGCCCGCCCCAAGGTCACCGCAAGAATGAGCACGGTGGCAAAATCCATCGAGAGGACGCCCAAGGCCAGATAAACGCCAAAGGCGATGATCATCACGAACATCAGGTCCTGACCGGAATTGAGAGCGGCACTTGCCAGCACCTGACGGCGCAGCGCCTTGTTCAGCCGGTTGGTCTCGTGCTTCAGCAATTCATCCGCGAGATGTTCACGCGCCATTGCCTTGAGCGGTTTGACCGATTGCAGGGTGTCTGTCAGATGCGACATCAACGAGACCATCAGATCGGTTTGTTTCTTGCCCGCCTTGCGGGTCATGCGCACCAGAAAATGCGACAGTCCGATGATCACGATCCCGCCAATCAGGCTAAGCAGTGTCGCCTTCCACGATATCAAAACGGCGACAGAGGCATACACAAGCGCCTGAATGAAGAAGGTGAGTGCAGTGGCACCGAACATATAGCCATCTGCCGCGCGTTGTGCCTCGGTTGCGAGCGCGTTGGTCAGCTTGCCCGTCGGCTGGTGCAGGAAAAAGTGCCAGCGGCTGCGCATCATGTTGCGCAGGATTTGCAGCCGCAGATCGGTTCCGACC
Organism: Roseovarius sp.; assembly: GCF_048262375.1. Classification (GTDB taxonomy): domain Bacteria; phylum Pseudomonadota; class Alphaproteobacteria; order Rhodobacterales; family Rhodobacteraceae; genus Roseovarius. Next base: position 44,911 of record NZ_JBLXFE010000017.1, on the reverse strand, counting down.
TGCGCGGCGGTATAGCCGACCTGACGCTGTGCGACCAAGAGCAAGACCGCCTTGAAACAAGCCGCAACCACGATCAATATCAGCAAAGCACCCAGCGTGGCGGGAATTCCGGCCCAAGCGAGGGCATCCAGCACCACCTGCTCCATCGCGCCCGGAGGTTCCGCCGTGGCCGCAGACTGGTCGGAATAGAGCGCGATCTTGAGCATGGGCAGCATCGCGGAAACACCCAGCCCCTCGGCCAAACCCGAAAAGAACAGGGCCAGCACCATGAGGAAACTGGCCATCGGATAGGCGCGGAAAAGGTTCAGCATCAAACGCATGAGAGGACTTTCGTGTCTTGGTCGGACGAATTGCGCACCGGATGCACAGTTATCCTGTAGTTGCGGCATGCGGTCAAACTGCCTGCCGCAATCGGTCTTGAACCGGTATCGAGGGGCCGTGTCATGACGCGCATGCCGCGTGCGGGCGCGGTATTGTCAAACTGACGCATCGACCCGTCTCCATTTTCTGACCCTCGCCCAAACGTCGGGTTGTGAGGGTCACGCTCCATCCCGTATCTGTAGGAACAATATTGTAAAGGTTATAGGCCGCCGCCTCGTGGTGCATCGAAGAGGCCGAAGGAACCCCGATCACCGGCACAGACCCGTCGCGCGTTGTCAAGCTCTGCTGATGGCTTCTGTGGCTGTGGCCATGCAGGACCAGCTCGACGCCCTCGGTTTGCAGCAAGGCTCGGAGGGCTGCGCCGTCGCGCAGATGTTTGCGCGCCACGACCGTCCCGTCGAGCGGTGGGTGATGGATCATGAGCACCCGAAACAGCCCCTCGCTGCGGGTGCGCCGTAGCAAGGCAGCAAGCCGATCAAGCTGAGCCTTGCCCATTTCGCCTGAGGCAAACCCCAAGGGCGTGGCAATGGCACTTGAGGTGCCAATCAGGGCCAGCGGGCCCCGTCGGCGCAAGACGGGAAAGGCCTGTGCAACATCCGTGGTCCGAAGGGCCTCATCGCCTTGCCAATAGGGTTGCCAAGATGCCGCCCCACGGTCCCAGGCGCCGTCAATCAGCGCCTCGTGATTGCCGGGAATGACCATGACATGGCGTGGATCGCCCAGCCCTTCTAGCCAAGTGCGGGCCGCGCGGTATTCACTGTCCAGGCCAAGGTTGGTCAGATCCCCGGTCACCGCGATCAGATCAGGGGACTGGCACCGCAGGTCTGCGATCAGCCGAGTCAGTGTTTCAGGCCGATGGCGGCGGTGCCGTTTCAAATGCCACGACAAGAGGCCAAGCAGGCGCTTGTTCAGCACGGCGCGCAGCGGCACGCCACCGGACAACGGCAGGTGCGGGTCCGACAGATGCGCCAGCATTGCCCCTGCTCGCGACTTGGGGTCTTTGGGGGCCTGCATTGCCATTGCCATACTTACCGTCATGGGGTCTACGGGCCGGGGATTTATCCCGGCCCGAATGCCTAATGCGCGCCGGCACTCTGGCTGGTGGTGGGGATTTCGGCACTGGCCGAGACATGCTTGAACGCCGCCACAATCGTGTCGATCTGCTCAAAGCTATGCGCGGCACTCATGCTGCAACGGAGCAACGCCTCACCTTCGGGCGCTGCCGGTGGCAATACCAGATTGACATAGACACCTTCGGCCAAAAGCGCGTTCCATATCCGCGCACCCTCTTCTCTTGATGGCACGCGCACCGCGATAACCGGGCTGACCGAGGCGGCCAGCTCATAGCCTGCGGCCTTCAGGCCGTCATAGAGGCGTTCGGCATTGGCCCAGAGCTTTGCCTTGAGCTCTGGCCGGGTACGGATCGCCCGGAGCGCGGCATCGGCGGCGGCGATGTTGGCCGGGCTGGATGAGGCAGTAAAGATATACGGGCGGCTGCCATAGCGTAGCAATTGCATCTCGGGATGGCGGCTCACACAGAAGCCGCCGAGAGAGGCAAGGCTCTTGCTGAATGTGCCGGTGATGAAATCGACCTGATCCAGAATGCCAGCCTCTTCACAGAGCCCCAGCCCCCTATCACCATAAACCCCAAAGGAATGGGCCTCATCGACCATGAACCATGCGCCGTATTCCTTGGCAATGGCACAGAGTTCCGCCAGCGGGGCCACGTCACCCAGCATGCTGTAGAGTCCCTCTGCAATCACGAGCGCGCCTTTGGCCTCGGCTCCGAGGCGTCTGAGCCGCTTGCGCAGATCGTCGGGATCATTGTGCCGGAAAGCCATAAAATCCGCGCCACTGATGCGGCAGCCGTCATAGATACAGGCATGGCTGTGGGAGTCGAGAACCACCTTGTCGCCCGGTCGGAGAATGGCCATCAAAAGGCCAAGGTTGGTCTGGTAACCGGTTGAAAAGATCATGGCCGACGGAACGCCATAGAACTCTGCAAATTCGCGCTCTAGAGCGGCATGGCCAGCAAAACTGCCATTGGCCATGCGCGATCCGGTGGTGCCACTGCCCTGCTCGTGCATGGCCAACGTGGCCGCCTCAAGGACTGTTGGATCAAAGGTCAGGCCAAGATAGTTGTTGGTGCCAACGAGGATCGTGGGACGGTTGCCAATCACCGCCTCGGTTGAGGACAGGATTTTTTGCATGACGATCCGGCTCGGGTCTGCCTCGACGGCGCCCAATGCGTCACGCAGATGCGCCAGTTCGGCGAAGCGTTCTGAAATGCTCATGATTTGTTTTCAACGAGTTGTTTGATTTGATCGGCGAGGTTTTGGACCGTGGTGACATTGGCCATCATGTTCAACGGGAAACTGACGTCAAAGGTGTCTTCCACCTCCATCAGCAGTTCCATCATGTTGATCGAGTCGAGGCTCATATCGGCCACAAGGCTTGTTTCTGCGGTCAATTCGCCAGATTTGATCGGAAACTTGGCAAGGCGCTGAAACAGCGTCTGCATGATCTCTTGTTCGAGGTCTTGGGTCTCATGTGACATTCGATATGCCCTTATCAGATTTCGACGGCACCCTCTTAACCAAAGAAGATAGCCCGTCCTCCAGAGGAATCAGCGGCTGCCAGCCTGTGGCGCGGCTAATTTCGGTGTTGTCGCACACCCAATCCGGATGGCGTAATTCGTTAACCTTGCCGGGTGTCAGCATCGGCATGTACCCAAACAGGCGCGCGCCAAGCATATTGACCATGGCGACGGATCTTAGTGCGGTCTCGGGTATCCTGAAACGCCAGCCGCGACCCCGCCCTGCGACGCCTTCGACGATGGTAGCAATCTCGTCCCAGCTATACCCCAATCCATGCCCGTCGTGGAGTTCATAAGTACCCTGCGCGGTGCTGTCCAGAAGTTTGACAATCGCTTGCGCAAGGTCATCCACATGCAGCAATGAGGCGCGCGCATTCGGTACGCTTGGCATCGGACTGAGGCCACGCGCCATCATCAGAAAGAGCGGCACCAGTTCACGGTCACCGGGACCATAGACTGCCGGCGGGCGCAATACGGCCGTGGACAGATCTGTGGTCATGGTTGCCGCCGACAGCCGGTCTTCGCCCGCGCGTTTGCTGGCGGCGTAGGGCGACAGGTGCGGCGCGCGCGCGGCCAATGAGGAAATCAGGATCAGCCGGGTCACGGACTGAGAGGCCAATGCAGCCCGCGCGACCGTAGACACGCCCTTGGCATTCACCACAAGAAAATCGGCATCGGTGCGGCCACGCACCCGTCCTGCGACATGGACCACCGCCCCTGCCCCGTCCAGCAACCGCGCCACGGCGCGCTCGTCCGACAAACCACCCGTAACCGTTTCCAGATCCGGGTGGCTGATTGTCAGCGGCTGCCGGTGAACCAGCGCGCGCACCGATCGACCCGCAGCAAGTAGCTGCCCGATCAGGGCCTGCCCGACAAAGCCTGATGCACCCGTTACCGCAACGGGTCCATTCATGCGATGTAACGGATCGGCGCCCTGCCCTGCTGCTCTACAGGCAGGCTTTCGATAGGTTCCGGCTGGACTTGGATTTTGGCGGCACGGCGTCTGTCAAGGAAGTCGAGCCGCGCCCGAGCCCGTGCCAGCTTGCCCGAAGATGTGCGGGGCAACGTGCGTGTCGGCACCAGTTCGATGACGCAATCAATACCGAATTCGGAGCGCACCAAGGACGCGATGGTTTTGCTCAGACGCGCGCGCTTGATCTCGTCGCGCTCACGGCATTGCACCACCAGAACCGCCGTTTCCTGCTGGTCCACTTCGGAGGGCACCGAGAAGGCTGCGGCGTCGGTGTAATTGACGCCCGGCTGAGTTTTTGCCAGATATTCCAGATCCTCGGGCCAGATGTTACGGCCGTGGATGATGATCATGTCCTTTTGACGCCCGGTCAAAAACAGCCGCCCGTCCGCCATGTATCCAATATCGCCGGTGTCGAGCCAGCCATCCGCGCTCAGGCATTCCTGAGTGGTGGCCTCGTCCTGGAAATACCGGCTCATCACGCTTGGACCGCGCAGATGAATGACCCCGGCCTGACGTTCAGGAAGCGGCGTGCCGTTTTCATCACGAACCGACACTTCAAAGCTGGGCAATAGCGCACCGCAATCCACATAACGCGCAACGCGGCGCTTGGATTTGACGGCGTCCTGCGGATCGAGCGGTTGGGCAACGCTGTCTTGCTGCATCTGTTCCGCATCGACATAGTCGATGTTCAACTCTTCATCCAGACCGGCAAAGCTGATGCCAAGAGAACATTCAGCCATGCCGTAACAGGGCAGAAACGCGGTCGATTTGAACCCCGACGGCGCGAGCGCTTCGGCAAAGCGTTTCAGCGGCTCGGGATTGATCATTTCAGCACCGACGCAGGCAACGCGCAGCGCGCTCAAATCCCACTGTTCGGCATCGCTCGGACGCACCCGCATCGCGGCGAGATCATAGCCAAAGGGAGGTCCGGAGGTGATGGTTGTCTGATTGGTCGACATCATCTCGAGCCATTTGCGCGGACGCATGGCGAAATCCTGCGTTCCCAGAAAATCGACGGAACGCTGAGTGGCCATCGGCATCATGATAAAGGCGACAAGGCCCATATCGTGGTAAAATGGCAGCCATGATCCAAACCGATCCCGGTCATTCATCTTGAGCCCGTGGGTCGCCATATCATTGATGTTGGCGAGCACGGTCGCATGGTCGATGACCACGCCGCGCGGAAAGCGGGTGCTGCCCGAGGTATATTGAATATAGGCGATGCTGTCGGGCGATACCGGTGGCAGGTCTTGTGCCGAAGGCGCAAGACTGTCGAAATCCTCGGGCGTGCCAACAAAGGTCAGATCAGAGCCTGCCGTGGCTTCCTCAAGAAAGCTCATCCACTCGGTCGGGGCCATCGCAACCGTCGCACCACAGTTTTGGATCAGCCCCCGCAATTGCGCGACATAGCCCGCATGGCCCCCAATGTGCATCGTGGCGGGCAACGGAACCGGAACAAGCCCGGCATACTGGCAGGCCCAGAAGAACCGTACGAAATGCGGTGAGGTTTCTGCAACAAGGCCAACCCGCCCACCCGGCTCGACACCCAAGCTCAGAAGACGATGTGCAAGTTCGATCACATCAGCCTGAAGATCGGCATAGGTGGAGCTTGCGTACAGTTCTCCGCGGGCGTTATAGAAATTGACCCCGGTCTCACCCTTGGCTGCATAGTCGAGAGCCTCAATAAGAGTCGGGAAGTCTGCCCGCCGCAACGCGAGGGGTTGCGAACTGCCTGTCGCCTGCATCTCAATTATCCTTATTTCGGTTCCGAATGCTTTCGGTTTGAGCTTAGTCATACCAAGTATATTGTAACTGGGCCTCTACTGGCACAAGCTAGCGTTTCACGTCAAGAGTGTGGCACAGGTCGGGCATGGGCCATTCCGAGCCGTAAAATGGCCCGATTCTGCTGGGCGCGATCCAATCGGACATTGTTTCGCAGTTTCCGTGCGAGGCGTTCACCAGCGCCATTGTCGCACCCGCAATGGATGCTTCGGCTTTGCCTCTCCCAAACCGCGGCGGACATGGCGGTGGACGCCGAGACCCATGCGACGCATCGTTACGTTCTCTGCCCGTGCGGGATTTCATATCCGGTTGCGGATATTTTTCGCAATGATTGACAAAAAATGGTTTTAAAACAGCTTGCTATGCAACGATTAAAGGAGCTGCCAGAGGCATTGCGCCCTCAATCGCCGCCCGGAAACTGGGATTTACGGCCGCAGCCCTCTGACCAAGGATGGCATCAGGGCCAGTTTTCAGGATGACGTCACACGAACCGCCCCGGCAGAGTGCCGCAGATCATCTTGCGCATTCTCTGCCAAAACAGTACCGCTGCGCCTTGTGTGAGGCGGGGGAATGCCGCCCGAAACCCTTGCAAAACCACGTCGGCAACATCTCGCTCTTGATGTAACAATTGGTTTCCAAGCCGTAACATGTTCACGAGACACGCTGAATCTGCGATCCCGGCGTGCTTTTTGCGCCACCTGCGCGGCACTGTCTGAATCACCCCGGCCGATGCTGCCCTCTGCATGCCCCCCCTGTCTGACCTGCACACGCGCCACTGATCACCCATAGTGACCCCGCGCCCTGCAAACCCGGAGTTCGCTCGGACATGAGGCCGTTCTGACCGCCATGTCAGCCGTTATGCCCCGCACGCCACTTTTTTATCAGACAGTGCAATTATTTGACGTCTTCACGTGCCAGCCTGCTTGCCAGCAAATCCCCTGTCTCAGACAGGATTGGGTAACCGATTATAGAGAACGAGGTGTTGATCTGCTTGAGCACTCTCAACGTTTCTTGGTGAATGCTGCTTGTCTCGATGCTTTCGACCAATCCCTGCCGCAACCGCCCAAGGTGCTCGCGTTGGAGGTTTTGTTCAACCGAACGAACTTTCTCCTTTGCCGCGACAAGCTCGCGGGCTGCATCCGGATTCTGTGTCATGAGGACATTGAGGCCAAGTTGCACATTGGTCAGGACGCGGTCATGAAAATCGCTGATCTCTTGGCTACCCTGTTCAGAAAACGTCACCCCTTCTGCGTTCAACCTTCTGGCCAGGTCGGTCAGATTACGGGAAATCGAGTCAGACGCGGCCTCAAGATTGGCCGCTATGTTGGCAAGTTCATGTAATTTTCGACTGTTGTCCTCATCGAGCCCACCACGGTTCATCTGTGCAAGGAAGAGTTTCAGCTTTTGATGTCTATTCTTGACCTGAGCGTCCTTCTTTCTGATCGCGTCTGCCGTTCCATCATCCCATCGGTGAAACAGCGGCCCGGTTGCGCGCAACATCGTTTCGATCATCTCGCCGATGTGCAGAACTTCGCGCGCTGAAGCGGTCAGCGCACTGCGAGGATTATCAATGGCGGTTGTTTCAAGCGCAGTGGCCCCCTCCATTTCAGCAAGAGGGTCAGGCCGGTCCGGCAAGAAGGTTTCCGCCAACCGCGCGAACGGACCAAGAAAGGGCATCGCCACCAGCGCCAAGCAAAAATTGAACGCGAGGTGAAGGTTAATCGTCTGCTGGCTCGGGCTGGTCCCGAGCCATGACAGAGGATCATCCAGACGCGAAAACATGATCAGCACCACAGCCGCGCCACCGCCGCGAAGCACAAGGTTTGCCACCACCATCTGACGGGCGGGAACGGGCGACGACAGCGTCAGAATATAGGCGATGAATGCACCACCGAGATTGGCGCCAAGCACCATCGCTGCCGCCCCTGTCGCGGGCAGCAAGCCCTGCGCCACAAGGGTCACAAACAGCAAGATCGCCGCAACGCTGGAATGCACCGCCCACGCAAAGACCGCCCCGATTGCGAATGCCGCCATAAGATCGTTGCCAAGATACTGCATGGCCGCAACAGTGCCGGGACTGTCGATCAGGGGGGTTGCCGCACTGCGGATCATGTCCAGAGATACGAAAATGAGCGATAGCCCTATCAGTATACGGCCCATTTTGCGCGTGCGCCCATGCTCACTGCGTAAAAACAGGGCGACACCGACCACCAAGAGCAACGGTACCAAAAACGTCTGCCGGACCAAGAGCAACTGCGCGACAATCGCCGAACCCAGATCCGCGCCCAGCAAAATTGCGAGCCCGACCAGAGTGGAAATACTGCCCTTGGATACGAAATTCGACACCATGATCGCGACAGCGGTCGAACTTTGCAGGAAAATAGCCGTCCCGGTTCCGGTGGACATCGCCAAGAGTCGGCTCTTGGACGACCGGCGAAGCCATTGCCGTAATTGCACGGAGAACCCACGTTCCACCCCGGTCCGCACAAGACGCACGGACCAAATGAGCAGCGAAGCCGCGCCAGCCACTTGGAGAATGAAGAGAAGAATATTGGGTTGTTGCACGATGGCCTTTCCAGTGAATTGATCCCGCCCGACGCGCCCTGAAACGTCAAAAAAGGCCGAACCGGGTAAAACTACATGCCTTCATGATCCTAAATACCCGTTCGTGCAATATCGTCGATTGAGCGTGTCGGGCCTTTGCCCCCCTGATCGGCCCATTGCTAACGCGCTTATGATAACGTTGCAGTCACGATTGTGTTGATCAGATCATTGCCGGGCGGATCATCTCGGAGCGCGTTCTGAGACAGCGAAATGGATCAGGTTGGCTCAGGTTCGACCGCTACAAATACGCCCGGCCCGCCATAATGAGCGATTTCAGAACCTGAAGAGTGATCCACATCATGTTGTTATTCATGTATTATTACAATTTATAACTCATTGAAACGCCACGCTCCGACTGAAGGGCCGATGTGGTTATTTCTGACACCGCTCGGGTGCCGGTGCACAGTATCAGACGGGTCACACCCGTTGGCATTGCAGGGCGTGACGTGCATGACTGGACCTGTCAAGCGTATGACCATGCGTGTAAAACCCTGTCCTTTCGGCGCAGCAACCAAGTAGACGTCCGAGCCTTTTGACCTTGTCACCGGTGCATTTACCAACAAGCCCGCGACGCGGGTCGCGCAGCCCCCATTTTTTCGCAGCGACCCGCTGCGCCTCGTGCTATGTGGGACGCGGATTATGGTCTTGCTGCCAAGACACGCCTCAGGGCATTTGACCTAAACTGCGGCACGACTGCGTTCAAAGAAGCTTTAACAATGCCCTGCATTATATTGTTAAACAAGGGGAAATTATGGTGTCAGAAAATTTGTGGGCGTATGACGCAACCGCGATGGCACAGTTGGTGCGGACCGGTGCCACCACCAGCGAAGCCCTGATGCGGGCCTGTCTTGAACGGATAGCCGAGCGTGATCCGTCGATTGCGGCTTGGGAATTTCTTGACCCCAACATGGCGCTCGCGGCGGCCCGCGCCTGCGACGCCGCCCCCGCCAAGGGCCCGCTGCATGGCGTGCCGGTGGCGATCAAGGACATCATTGATACCGCCGAGATGCCAACCGGCTATGGCTCCTTGATCTACAGCGGCCACCGCCCCGCTGCGGATGCAAACTGTGTCAGCGCGCTGCGTGCGGCCGGGGCCGTTATCATGGGTAAGACCGTGACAACCGAGTTCGCGACCTTCCGTCCGGGCAAGACGCACAATCCCCATAATTACGCGCACACGCCCGGCGGATCCTCAAGCGGCTCTGCGGCGGCGGTGGCCTCGGGCATGGCCCCGATCGCGCTTGGCACACAGACCGTCGGTTCAGTCATCCGCCCGGCGGCCTTTTGCGGCACGGTCGGATTCAAGGCAACGCAGGGCCTGCTTGAGCTCACAGGTGTGAAACCACTGGCCTCTTCCCTTGATTCACTTGGCTGTTTCACCCGGTCGGTGCGCGATGCCGCACTGTGGTTTTCGGTTCAGTCCGGACACGCCCCCGCCCCCCGGCGCACGCGCCTGCCGAAGGTGGCCATGGTCCGCAGCGCGCAATGGCACGAGGCACGCGCCGAAAGCCGCACGGCAGTCGAATCCGCTGCCGCAACACTCAGACATGCGGGCATTTCGGTGACAGAGCCGGTCTTGCCCGAGGCCTTCAACACCTTGGTAGAATGTCAGAACATCGTCTTTTCACGGGGCGCGCGGGTGGCCCTTGCGCAAGAATGGGCAGACCACCGCGGAGCCTTGTCACCGCAACTTGTCCAAGTGCTTGCCTATGGGGACAGCATTTCTGACAGCGTTCTTGCCGAGGCGGAGAAAACCGCCGCCGCATGTCGGCGCGTGCTTGAGGGCTTGTTTCAGGAGGTTGACCTCATTCTGACCCCCGCCGCACCCGGCGAGGCCCCGCATGGCCTTGCGGCCACGGGCGACCCGCTGTTCAACCGGACATGGACACTGATGCTTGGTCCCTGCGCCACATTGCCAAGCGCGACCGGCCCGACCGGACTTCCTGTCGGGATTCAGCTTGTTGGTCCGCGCAACGGCGACGCGGCGTTTTTGGATGATGTTGGCGTCATCGCAGAGCGGCTTGGACTTGGCCTTGGGGTTTCACCGGTCTGAATTCACCGCTCTGCAAGGATTGCCTCGACATGGGCCTGCACATCGAACGCGGCCTGAAAGCCCGGCAAAACATGGGATTTGCCTTCGAGCATCAGCACCAGCTCGTCCAACTGAAGCATATAGGCATCACGCGCCAAGTTCTCGATCGCGGGGAAAACCTGTTGCCATTCGCCGCCTTGCGTCGACCACAGCCGATAGAAATCGGTCAAGCGAAACGATATCTTGTCGCCCCAGACCGTGAATTCTATGAGGTCGGGCCCGGCCCCGCCAACCGTTCCGGCAAGCGTGACCGGAACGCCCTCACATTCAAGCTCGGCCAAGGCAAGGATTTCCGCCGCGCCGGCTTCATCGGGATAGCGCACGCCCGATGAGACAAGCCGCCCGCTGCCCAGCAAGGTTTCAGCGAGATACAGGAAATGGGTTGCGACCTCTCGCACAAATCCACCCTCTTCGCGCCGGGCGAGCCACGTGGCGTTTGCCTGCCAGCCGCGCGGCCATTGGGAAAAATGCAGGCGAATTTCGGCCCCTGAAATCCGGCCCATATCGTTATTGGCGATTGCTTTGCGCATATGTTGAACCCCGCGCGCGGCAGCCAGCGAGAGGTTGATCGCTTGACGGGCCGAATGCTCGGCGGCAAATGCGACAAGCGCCGCGCTGTCAGCGAGATCGACACCAAGCGGCTTTTCGCAAAATACCGCTTTTCCGGCCTTGATCGCGGCGCGGGCATAAAGGCCATGCGCACGGGGCGGCACACCGATATAGATCAGATCAATAGCGGGATCGCTGATCATCGCCTCTGCACTGGCCGCAAGCGACAGCCATGGGTACTCCTTTTGGGCCATCTCGCAGACCGTTTTATCGCTGTCCCAGCCCGCCGCAACCACAAGTCGCCCCTGCGCGGGCATGTTGTCGAGCATCCGGCGTCCGATCACTCCCAACCCGATGATTCCCACCCTGAAAACCTTGCCCATTTTCCACCTTAGACCTTGCTTCAACATGCCTTATGTATAACAGTTAACCCACGATAATCGAACAAAAATTCGGCCCTCTACCCAGATAACAGGAGACAATCTGATGACCGGTAGCCTGCCTGACGAAATGACCTATATCGACCTGCCCAGCTTTGGCGGACCAGATGCTCTGGTGCCCGCGCGCGGCCCTCTTCCACGGCCTGCCGCAGGTGAGGTTTTGATCAAGGTCGCGGCCGCGGGTGTGAACCGCCCCGACGTCATGCAGCGCGAGGGAAACTATAATCCGCCACCGGGTGCCTCGCCGGTTCCCGGACTTGAAATCGCCGGTGAAGTGGTCGCGCTCGGGGATGGGGTGAGCGATTTGCAGCTGGGTGACAAGGTTTGTGCCCTTGTCGGCGGCGGGGGCTATGCCCAGTATTGTGTCGCGCCCAGCCTTCAATGCCTGCCGGTTCCCAAAGGGCTGAGCCTGCTCGAAGCTGCCGCCCTGCCCGAGAATTATTTCACCGTCTGGACCAATGTGTTCGAGCGCGGCGGACTGAAAGCAGGCGAGACCATTCTGATCCATGGCGGTTCCAGCGGGATCGGGACCACCGCGATCCAGCTTGCACGGGAATTTGGCGCGCGGATTTTCACCACTGTCGGCAATTCCGAAAAGGCGCAGGCCTGTCTTGATCTTGGTGCCGAGCGGGCGATCAATTACCGCGACGAAGATTATGTCTCGGTCGTCAAAGAGTTGACCGACGGCAAGGGCGTCGATCTGATCCTCGACATGGTCGGGGGCGATTATATCCCCCGCGACATCGAGGCTTTGGCGATCGAAGGGCGTCTGGTTCAGATCGCATTTCAGAAACCGTCGAAAATGGAATTCGACTTTTTGCCGATGATGCTCAAGCGGCTGACGCTGACCGGTTCCACCTTGCGCCCGCGCAGTGTGGAACAGAAGGCGGCAATCGCGCAGGCCTTGCACACGCATGTCTGGCCGCTGCTTGAATCAGGCAAGGTCAAGCCACTGATCTATGAAACCTTCCCGCTGGAAAAGACATGCGATGCCCATGCCTTGATGGATTCGAGCAAACATATCGGGAAAATCATGCTCGACTGTCAGTAAAGCCAAAGCGATGCACAAGGACTGCGGGGCGACAATTGGCGCCCCGCAGGGCCATCACATCCCCAGATAGGCGCGTTTCACCCGATCATCGGCCAAAAGCTCCCGGCCTTTTCCGCCGAATTCGATCCGCCCATGTTCCAGCACCCAGGCCTGATCAGACAGGGCAAGCGCATGACGCACGTTCTGCTCGACCATCAGAACCGTCACGCCCTCTTTGCGGATGCGGCGCACGATATCAAAGATCGTTTCGACGATGATCGGTGCCAGACCAAGCGAGGGTTCATCCAGCATCAGCAGTTTGGGCAGTCCCATCAGGCCGCGCCCGATCGCGCACATCTGCTGCTCGCCGCCCGAGAGCGTGCCGGTCTTCTGAGACTCGCGCTCTTTGAGGCGGGGGAAAATCTCGAAAACCTGATCGAGTGTCTTGGCACGCGCGGCCTTCGCCTTTGGATGCAGCGAGCCAAGTTCCAGGTTTTCGCGCACCGTCATTGATGGGAAAAGCTTGCGCCCTTCAGGCACAAGAATAACGCCGGCATCGACCCGTCGTCCCGGTGAAAGCTGATCAATACGCTCGCCTGCAAGGCGGATCTCGCCCTTCCAACAAGGTAACATTCCGGCAACCGCACGCATGGTCGTGGTCTTGCCCGCACCGTTCGCGCCGACCACGGCCCCAATCATGCCCTCGTCGATCTTGAGGCTGAGACCATGCAAAATCGGCACATCGCCATAGCCTGTATGAATGCTATCAATCTCCAGCATGCTCATGTTGCGTGCTCTCCTCCAGCCTCTGCGACAAAACTTTCGCCGAGATAGGCTTCCATGACTCTCGGATCACTGGTGATGGATTTTGGTGAGCCCTCGGCGATGGCTTCGCCGTGGTGCAATACATAAATCCGGTCGGACAGGTTCATGATGACCTGCATCACATGCTCGACGATCACCATCGTGACACCGGAATCGCGCACCCGGCCGAGCACTTCGATCATGCCGGTCACCTCGGAGGGCGTTAACCCTGCCATGACTTCATCAAGCAGCATCAGCTTTGGCTCGGTCGCCAGCGCCTTGGCAAGCTCCACACGCTTGCGCCCCGCCACAGTAAGTTCGCGGCCCAGCTTTTCGGATTGCGTGCCGAGACCGACCAGTTCCATCACTTCTCGCGCCTTCTTATTGGCCGTGGCGGCATCACGGTGATGGTTGAACGCCCCCACAAGGATGTTGTCCGTGACGGTCATTTCCGGAAAAGGTTTGACGATCTGAAAGGTGCGCGTCATGCCGCGTTTACAGATATCGGACGGTTTGTGGCCTACGATGCTTTCGCCCAGAAAGCGCACATCGCCCTCGTCTGGCTTCATGAACCCCGAAATCACGTTGAAAAACGTCGTCTTTCCAGCGCCATTCGGTCCGATCAGGCCGACAATCTCGCCCTGCTCGACATTGAAATCCACAGCGTTGACCGCTGTCAAACCACCGAACCTCTTGGTTACCTGTCTGGCTTCGAACAAGCTCATGATCCACCCTTCTTGTCAGAGTTGGCAAAGCTCTTCCGCTTTCTGGTTAACCAGGGCAAGACGCCACCCGGCATGCCCAGGACCACGGCAATCAGCAAAATACCGTACAGCAAGACAGCAAGACCGCCGCCGCCGCCGCCCATCAGATAGGCGAGATAGCCGGAAAATTTCTCGGCCAGCCCGACATCGCTCTGAATGAGCGTGGTCAGCGATATTCCAGTACCGCCGCCCTCAAAGATCACGCGGGTCGCCTCACCGACAGGGATCAGGATGAAGGCACCGACGATGGGGCCCATGATCGTGCCCGCACCACCGATCACCGTGCCAAGCAGAATCTCGACAGAGACCCGTCCGACGACCATATCATCGGGCACGATATACTGGGTGTATTGCGCGTAAAACGTCCCGCCCAACCCGGCGAGGGCCGCAGAAAGCGCGATCGCCTGAATCTTGCAGCGTTTGGTGGGCACGCCCACCGCCTCGGCGGCATCCTCGTCTTGGCGGATCGCATGCAGGTAATAGCCAAAGCGCGAGCGCGCCATCCAGGCCACAAGGGCAATCGAGCACAACATCATCAGCAAGGCGATGTAATAATAGGGCTCTTTGCCGTTGAACTGAAAATCCCAGAAACTGGCGTCACGCGAATAGGGCAACAGAATGCCATTCGCCGCGCCGACAAATTCCCAATGCAGCAGAATCAGGCGGGTGATCTCGGCGAAGGCGACCGTCACCAGCGTAAAGAATGGCCCCCTGAGCCCGTAGTGAAAGCTGATCAAGCCCAGCACGGCCCCGATCATGGCGGTAAAGCCGGCAGCCACGACCATGCCAAGCCAAGGCGACAGCCCGAGATGGATATAGCAGATCGTCGATGTATAGGCCCCTATCCCGAAAAAGGCGGCATGGCCAATCGACAGTTGCCCGGCAAAGCCGCCGATGATGTTCCAGCTCTGGCTCATGAAGGCGAAAAAGAACATCAGGATAAAGACGTGCAACAGGGCTGATCCGGTCAGACCGCTCGGCATCACCGCCTTGATGGCATCCGAGTCGGTAAACAACGGCAGAACCAGAAGACCGGCCAGAACGAGCAGATAGAACCAATGGTCACGCAAGCGTATCATTTCAGGCCCCCTTTCCGCCGAATAGACCCTGGGGCCGGAAGAGCAGTACCATGATGAACAAAACGTAAACCGCGAGGTCCTTGAGCGAGGGCGAGGGCATGACCAGCGCGCCAACGCTCTCAACCACCCCCACGATCAGCGCCCCGGCGACCGCACCCGGAATATTACCGAGACCACCAAGAACCACGATCACAAAGGCCACCAGCGTAAACTTTGGCCCGACCAGCGGCGCGACATAGAAAAACGGTGTCATCGCGATGCCCGCGATAGCCACACAGGCAATGCCGAGGCCAAAGGCGACCTTGTACATCCGGTTGAGGTCGATACCGACAGCCTGAGCGCCTTCGTGTTCTTCCGCGCAGGCGCGCAGAGCCTTGCCAGTATCGGTGCCCTGAAGAAACATCCAGAGCGCACCGCACATACCGACCGAGATCACAAAGGCCGCCAGCTTGGTATAGCTGACACGTGCGCCTAATAGCTCAAAGGTGGACGAACCGTAATCAAGTTGAAGGCTCTGGAAATCGGCAGAGAACAGAAACTGCGCCAGGGCCTGCATGAAGAGCGACAGACCAAGCGTCAGCAGGATTTGGATGGCGTGACTCTTTCCGACCACAGGCCGGATCAGGATGCCATGCACAAACCAGCCCACCCCGAAAAACAACGGTAGAGCGATCGGAATGATGATGTAGGGATCAATGCCCAGCAAGACCGAGGCAAAAAACGCCGAATACATCCCGAACATCAGGAACTCACCATGCGCAAAATTGATGATGTCCATGACACCGAAAATCAACGTCAGGCCGACAGCCACAAGTGCATAGACCCCCCCTATCAGCAATCCGCTGATCAGGGCCTGAAGATAGACCTCATACATATAGGTTCCCCACCACTGGAAAGATCCGGATCAGACGTGGCGCGCCCCTCGTTGGGCGCGCCGTGCTTGGTTTTAAGCCGTCAGGTCGTCTCAGCGATCACTCCAGGCTGGCACGGGCCAGACCGGGCTTTGCGCCGCCACATCCGCAGGCCACACCGTCTGGTGCTTGCCGTCGATGATCTGAAGCACGATCAGCTGCGCCTCGGGCGACTGGCCGCTTTCACCGAAACGGATGCAGTCATAGGGCAGGATGTTCGCATCGCCGCAGATCTCGGTTTCGGCGATCGCGTCGCGCAGCGCGTCGCGGTCGGTGGACCCGGTCTTTTCAAGAGCGGCGCGCAGAACCATTGTCGACATGTAGGTTTCGGCGGCATGGCCATTCATGGGAACGCCGAACTTTTCTTCAAAGCGTTTCGCCACCTCCGCGACCCCGGTTTTAGAAAGGTCTGTATTCCACTCTCCGACCGTAAGGGTGAGATCGGCATCCGCACCCAGGTTCGAGATATAGGCCGGGTCGATATGGCCCGCAGATGTGCCAATAATCGGAATGTTCACATCCAGTTCTTTCATGGTCTTGGTGACCAGAACCGCGTCGTTGATATAGGACACCATCAACAGTGCATCCGGGTTCAAATGCTTGATCTGCGCCACGGTCGACGTCATGTCAGGCGTATCTTTGCCATAGGAAATATCCGCCAACACTTCGAGCCCGAATTCCTTGGCCGCTGCGATTTGCCCTTCTGCGGTTGAGGTGCCGAACAGCGTATCCTCATGCAACAGAACGATACTCTTGGCAGGCGAGCCTGCGGCGGTCGAGGCGTCAATGACAAAGCGGATTTGGTCACGCGCATACCAAGAGGCCAGCGGCGAAACCTTGAATGTATATTTGAAACCACGGCCCTCTGTGATCGAGTCCGCAATTGCGACCGGATCAATGAACGGCACGCCAAGGCGCTCGGACATCTGGGTGGTGGGAAAGGTCACGCCAGATTGATAGGCGCCCATGATCGCAACAACTCCCCGTTGCGCCAGTTTCTCGACCTCGGAAATCCCCACATTCGGGTTGCCTTGCGTATCACCGTCCACCATCACCAGCTTGGCCCCGCCGAGCGACTTGATCCCGCCGTCGGCATTGATCTCCTCGATCGCAAGCTCGTGTCCACGGCGGTTGTTGATACCGATTGGGGCAACCGAGCCCGACAATGGCAACAAGATGCCGACCGGAATATCATCGGCCGCCACCGCTTGTTGCGGCAAGGTGAATGCGGTCGCAAAACCAAGCGCGGTCGCAGCGAATACCGTTCTCTTCAAATGTTTCCTCATATCTTCCTCCTCTGTTGATGACGCTTATCGCGCCTATCGTTCCAGGTGGTACGATCCTCGAAAACAAATCAACCGTCAAGCCTCCTTAGAACCCGGTCTCATCCTGCAACCGCGCGCGCGCCCCGCGGGACAACTTCATCAGCAACTCGTGCAGCATCGCCCGTTCAGCCGACGTCAGCGGTTCAATCAGCTTGGCGCGTCGACACTTGGCCGAATCGACCAGAGTATCAAAAAGACCCTGTCCCTCAGCCGACATTTTCAGGTTGTTGCGCCGACGATCTTCGCTGTCGCGCGACATTTCGATCAGCCCCTTGGACAGTAGCCTTTTCACGCCCCTGCTTATCGAATTCTTAGGCAAACCGGCCAATTCCGAGACCTCTTGCGCGATGAGTGGCCCGAGGTGGTGAAGGCAATACAGGGTCACGAATTCCGGCCGCGTGATCTGATATTCGGCTTCAAATCGCGCATAGATCGGAAACAGGAATATGTTGGAAAGATAGAAGGAACTCCACATCTCTTCCAGCGCGTTGCAGGCCAGAAGATGCATCAACCGTTGCTCAAGCGGTGCTGTTCCGTCTTGAAAATCCTGACCGGACGACATGTTCATTCTAAAAACCACATGATTCGTTAAGAGTACCAAATGGTATTAAAATCAGGCTCAGAGTCGAGACAAAACAACCCCGTCGCCTGCGGCCGGGCGCACGACTGTCTCCAAGATATCCCGCGCCGATATCGGTCGGTTTGGCCGGTTCAGCGCAACAGCGCGTCAACCCCGCTGCGCTCGAGTCCGCAGGCCTCGTAATGCTCGATCACCTTGTCGAGTTTCGTGAAAACATCCTCATAGCCAAGCGCGTTGCCTTCGGGATCGACATAGGTATATCCGCCGGTGACGTGAAACAGCGTGACCATTTCCTCAACGCCTTCGGGCACGATCAGGGTGTGGGTTTCTCCCGGCGGTTCAAAGGCATAGTCGCCGGGCCGGGCCACCCAGTCATGCTCGAGATAATGCCATTCCCCGCGCAGCGTAAAGGCATGAACGGGTCCGGAATGGCGATGGCGCGACAGGATTCCCGATTTGCGGACCTTGAGTAGATTGACATAGTAACCAGCCGACACATTCAGCAGCAGCGGGCGGAACCAGACGTTTTCGGCCTGCGGAATCCAGCTCTCGGGATTTGCGTCAAGATCCAATGCACCACCGACTAGCACATCCGGGATCATCGCAGTCGGCTGCGGCTTTTGATAGGGTATGGCGCGCATATCGAGGGTCTTGTTCATTGTCACTTTCCGATGGGGGCGGCGCGATACTTAGAATGAAAGCCACGCGCGATATCCAGTCTCGGCGTCATGAAAGCATTTTTCACCGCCCGTTTCCAGCGTCTTTGACCGTCTCCCCCGGCTAGAGGCGTGCCACCTCAACCAAGGCGGTGTGCGCGCTGCACCCCTGCCCCAGCCGCGAGGTGCCAACATCAAGGGTCAGGACATTGGGATTCCCATGCGGATCAATGTTAAGGCCGGGATCTCCAAACCAAGCCCCCGTTGGCAAGGCCACTACACCCGGCCCGATATCCTCTGAAACCCGAGCGCGCGCCCGGCATGCGCCTCGCGCATTAAAGACGCGCACGAGGTCGCCGCTCTGGATGCCCCGCTGTGAGGCCGTGTCGGGATGAATCACGATCTCGACCGGCCGCGCGCCCGGAACATCCGCAAGCGCGCTTTCCATCTGGCTGTGCAACTTGTCGCCCGGCTGTGGTGACACGAGATGCAACGGAGAAGCCGCGCTTGCCGTACCAAGCCATTCGTCTGGCGGAAGCCAGACCGGATGGCCGCGACAATCGTCATATCCGAAACCTGCAATCGTCTGGGAAAAGATTTCGATCTTGCCGGATGGCGTTGCCAGTGGCGCGCCGTCCGGATCTTCGCGAAACGGCGCGAACAGGGTTCGGTTTGGCCCTTCAATCTGGATAGGCAGCCGGACCCAGTTCCGCTCTTTCAGAGTTTCAAGCTCGGGAAGCTCCACCCCCTGCTCGGCAGCGCTGCGCCGATAGTCCGAGTAAAGATGCTCTATCCACTCTTGCGCCCTGCGGCCTTCGGTATAGGCATCTTCACATCCAAGGCGGCGCGCCAGCCCTGTGAAGATGTCGTAATCATCACGAGCCTCGCCCACGGGCGGAATCAGCTGCGGCATGTAGAACAGATAGTCGTCGAGGTTCGAGCGCCCGATATCTTCGCGCTCATAGGGGGTTGTCGCAGGAAATACGATATCGGCGCGCTTGGCGGTCGCAGTCCACCACGGCTCGTTGACAATGATCGTCTCGGGCTTTTGCCACGCGTCATGCAGGCTGTTGAGGTCCTGATGATGGTGGAACGGATTGCCACCGGCCCAATAGATCAGCCTGATATCCGGGTATGGCGCGCGTTTGCCGTTGAAATCATAAAGCTGCCCGGGACTGCGCAGCATGTCCCCGATCCGCGCCACCGGGATCACCGTGCCGACCGGGTTTTGATGTTGTGAGAACGTCATACCCCTGAGCCCCATCAGGGATTTTCCGACCCCGCCAATAGCGCCGTAGCCATAGCCGACCCCACCCCCCGGCAGCCCGATCTGACCCAGCATCGCGGCCAACACGGCGGACATCCAATAGGGCTGTTCACCATGCTGGCCCCGTTGCAGCGACCACGCCACGGTAATCAGCGTACGGGTGCGCGCCATACGGCGTGCAAGGGTCCGGATGGTCTCTGCGTCCACCCCGCACAGCGGGCTTGCCCAGTCCGGCGTTTTGGGATGGCCGTCCACCTGCCCCATCAGGTAGGGGCGAAACTGTTCAAACCCGACCGTGCAGCGCGACAGGAACGCCTTGTCGGTCAACGCCTCATCCTCAAGCACATATGCCAAGGCCAGCATCAGCGCGGTGTCCGAAGCCGGGCGCAGGGCAAGCCACTCACACCCGTCTGGTGCATCCGTGCGTTGCGGCCCGATATTGATACAGCGCATGCCCTTTTGCGCGAACCTGTCAAACCATCCCGCCGTATCGTGTTCGGTGATGCCGCCCATGCTCACCTGAGCGTTCTTTGGGTTGATCCCCCCGAACATGACCAGAGTTTCGGTATGATCGCAAAGCGTTTGCCAGCTGTCCTGATGCTCATAGACAAGGTTAAGAAAGTTCACGCCAAAGACATGCGGCATGATCGCCTGAGCGCAGCCGGTGGAATAGCTTCCAAACGAGGCCACATAGCCGCCAATCGTATTCAAGAACCGATGGACCTGACTTTGTGCATGGTGAAATCGCCCGGCCGAGCTCCAGCCGTAAGAGCCGCCGAACATCGCTTCGTTGCCATGGCGGGTGCGCACCCGGTCGATCTCGGTCGCTGCAATATCAAGCGCCTCATCCCAAGGCAGTTCTACAAAGCTATCGGCCCCCCGCCCCTTGCGGTCGCCGCCCTCTAGCCAGCCGCGCCGAATGGAGGGGCGCAGAACCCGGGTATGGTGATGGACCGCCGCAGGCAGGATATCCGGGATCGACGTGGGGTGGGGATCTTGCGAAAACGGGCGGGTCGCAACGATGCGATTGCCCTCGACATCGACCTCGAACGCCCCCCAATGGCTTGACGTTACGCCCGTCTTTCTTGTGAATCCCTCGGCCATCGGACCCTCTCGTTTGATGATTCAGCACTCTGGCTAGGTGAAGCATAAGTCATATGCCCGCGAAAGTGCAGAGTTTCAGAACCAAAACCGCTAACCTGCCCATTCCTGCCCATTCCTACCCCTTCCAGCCCCATAACCGACTTCCCTGTTTTCGCTATCTATTTCCAGAGATTGAGAGGTTGGGAACTCATGCGCCGGATAGGCCCCGATGCACGAAATGTGGATGCTTCGCGATCGAGGTAATCGGAGGTTCAGGACGCTACGGACCAAAGGGGCCAGCGTCGGTCCCATCTGTTCGAGCATGAGGTCGCGCGCCTCGCTTTCTTCGGGACCCGTCACCCCGGTCAGAAACTCTGTGCGTTGCCTAAGGGCGTCCCTGTATCGTTCTTCGAGTGACCTAACCTCGGAACCCTTTCGCGCCCTATAGGTGTCAACCAAGGACTGCCACTCGCGCATCAGCGCTTCATATTCCTTGTGGAAATTGACAGTCGCCGCGTCCGAGTTCTTCATCGTGATCGCGAAGAACTGTTTCCCGGACGCCTGATAGACGTCGATAGGGAACCTTCTGCGGAACTTGATTGAGCCGTTCTTGAGGGCGGTGAGGTGCTTGAGTTTCATTGTGATGGCTGTGAATATGAGCGTCCTGTGTGCGATAATGTGTGCGAAATCGCAACATCGCGAGGAGCTAAGAGCCTGAAAGCCAACGAAACTTAGGTATCTGAGAAATCCAATGGTGCCCCCACACGGACTCGAACCGCGGACCTACTGATTACAAATCAGTTGCTCTACCAGCTGAGCTATAGGGGCTTGGGCGCCTGATTAGCCAAGCTGCTCCGGCACTGCAAGCGAAATTCTCACCCGATCGCGCCCGTTCAGGGGGTAATGACCTGCACACCTTCCAACCGCTCTATCGCAAACATGTCCTCGTCATAGAGCTCGGTCAGCGTACCCACCACCGCATCGGTCCAGCCGGGCACGTCCAGTTCTTCCTCAATGGCGGCCTCATCGGCGAATTTACCAAGGAACGCGGCCACAACGCGACGTTTCTGCACCTCGGTCAGACCGGGGCGTGAGGCCAGATAGCTGCGAAACCGCTCCTGTCCCGTCGGGGTCATGATTTCTTGGATCAGGCTGAATTCACCCTCGAATTGCACCGTGGGGTCGATCCCGGCCAATTCGCGCACCACCTGGCTCCAGATCAGGGGCGTATCCTCGTTGCACCAGACTGTGACAGGAATGTCGGGGTGATGGGTGCGAACGCGCGTGATCAACTCGGACCAGCGCAGATGGATCGCCTCATACCCCCGCAACAGAGCCTCGACGGTATCGAATTCCGTCTGCTTGAGCAGCGGAGGCAGAAAAGTTGCGGGACTGACCACCCCGATGAAAAGTTCGAGATGATCATCCGGAAACAGTTGTCGAAAGAGATTGAGCCGATGTTCGGCCGCCCCATAGAACACACCGCCGCCCACCGCCATCTTGGGCGTCCCAAAAAATCCCGGATTGGACAGCACAAGGCGATCCACCGCCCCTTCGTTGCTGATCGCATCGACCAATATGTCGCGCGCATCCGGCGCCAGACCAGTATCCTGCGCCTGATGCAGAATATCCCGCACAAGACGGCGATAGCGCTGCGGATCGGGCACATTGGTGCCATGGTCGGCCAACATCTTGCGATTTGCGAACAGGCAATTGATCAGCCTGTCCTCGTCGGTGTGATGGGCGCCTGCGTGAATGACAACCTGCATCCGTTTCCCGGCCTCTTGGATCATTGCCCCCCACTATACGGTCTTTACGCCCGAGTGAAACAGCAATTGCCATGCCATCTGGACAAGTGAACCGTTCAGTTTATTATTCTCCCCTAGAGGCTGCAAAAAGGGCTGCGCGTGCAACTCACCGTCAACGGAATCGACCATGCTCTCGAAGATCTCGAACCCGACATGCCGCTCCTGTGGGCGCTGCGCGATGTGCTGGGGCTCACGGGTTCGAAATACGGCTGCGGCATTGGCCAATGCGGTGCCTGCACGGTGCATATCGACGGGATCGCCACCCGTTCCTGTCAGGTGACCGTGGGCGATGTCTGGGGGGCTGTGACCACCATCGAGGGGCTGGGCACGCCCGATGCGCCGCATCCCGTTCAGGCGGCATGGATCGCGCATCAGGTGGCGCAATGCGGCTATTGCCAGTCTGGCCAGATCATGCAGGCCGTCAGCCTTTTATCCGACACTCCCGATCCCTCCGACACCGAGATTGACGAGGCCATGTCTGGCAACCTCTGCCGATGCGGCACCTACCCGCGGATCCGCGAGGCGGTGAAAACCGCCGCGCGCAGCCTGAAAGGCACCTGATCATGGGGCGCGCAAAAACCATCGCCCGCCGCAGTTTCCTTGCCGGCTCTGTCGCCATCGCAGGGGGCGTGGCCTTTGGCGTCTGGCGCTACAAGACACCCTATGCCAATCCCCTGTTGGATCACCTGCCCCAAGGGGCGGCGGCGCTTACCCCTTATGTGCTGATAACCGCCGACACGATCACCCTAATCACGCCGCGCGCCGACAAGGGCCAAGGGGCCACCTCGGTGCAGGCCGCATTGATCGCCGAGGAGCTCGATGTGGATCTCGACCAGATCGAAACCGACCCCGGCCCTCCCAGCCCCGCCTATTACAACACTGCCCTGTCGGGCGATGCTGTGCCCTTCCGTGCCACCGATGACAGCTGGCTGGCCGAAACCACCCGCAGCCTTGCCGATGCCCCGGTAAAGTTTCTGGGCCTGCAGATCACCGGCGGCTCCACCACTGTACCGGATGGCTTTGACAAACTCCGCCATGCCGGGGCGGTGGCGCGTGAAACGCTCAAGGCGACCGCCGCCCGGCTGCACGGTGTTGCGCGCGCGGACCTGCGCACCGAACACGGCGCGGTGATCCTGCCCGATGGCACCCGCCTCAGCTATCAGAGCCTTGCCGCCGAGGCGGCCCGCACCGATCCCATCACCGACGTGACCTTGCGTGCCCCGTCGGACTGGCGCTTGATCGGCCAACCGATGCAGCGAATCGACATTTCCGCCAAATCCACCGGCACGCAGACCTATGGCATCGACGTAACCCTGCCCGACATGGCCTATGCCGCGCTGCGCCTCAACCCGGCGATTGGCGGCACACGCCTCAGCCATGACGCGACCGAGGCCCGCGCCATGCGCGGCGTGATCAAGGTGGTCGAATTGCCCGACGGCGTTGCGGTCATCGCCGACACCACATGGCGCGCCATGCAGGCGGTTGCAGCCATCACCGTTGACTGGGGCCCCGCCCCCTATCCCCCCAAGATGGATGCCCATTGGCAGACCCTCGCCGACAGCTTCACCCACGACCGGCGCGACAGCCAATTCCGCAACGAGGGCGATGTGGACTCCGCTCTCAAGAACGGCGCCGATCTTGAGGTCGAATACCGCGCGCCCTACCTCGCGCATGCGCCCTTGGAGCCGCTCAACGCCACCGTGCTCTACATGCCCGAGCGCGTCGATATCTGGACCGGAACGCAGGTGCCGCGTTTTGTACAAAACAACGTGGCAAACCTTACAAACCTCGAGGTCAGCGCCATTCACGTTCACGCCCAGATGATCGGCGGCAGCTTTGGCCACCGGCTCGAAGATGAGGTGACACGCCACGCCACCCGCATCGCGATGGAATTGCCCGGCAGGCCGGTGAAACTGACGTATTCCCGTGAAGAGGACATGACCCACGATTTTCCCCGCCAGATTGCCATGGCGCGGGGGCGAGGGCGCGTGGTGGATGGACAGGTCGCGGCCTATGACCTCGGTATCGCCATGCCGTCAATCCTCGCCTCGCAGATGGGGCGTCAGGGCATTCCAACTCCGGGGCCGGATCTGCAAATCGTGGCCGGGGCCTGGGATCAACCCTTTGATATTCCAGATTATCGCGTCACCGGCTACCGCGCGCCGGAGCTGATGCCGATCTCGTCCTGGCGCTCGGTCGGGGCGTCCTCAAACGGGTTTTTTCATGAGAGCCTGTTCGACGAGCTGATCCACGCCGCAGGGGCCGATCCCTTGGCCGAGCGCCTGCGCCTGTGCAACCACGCCCCCTCCCGCAAGGTGCTGGAAGCGGTGGGCGAGATGTCGAACTGGGGCGGCCCGCCTGCCCCCGGCCAAGGCCGGGGTCTGGCCTTTTGCCTGTCCTTCGGCGTGCCCTGCGCCCAAGTGATCGACGTGACCGACACCCAAGACGGCCTGCGGCTCGACCGCGTCTTTGTCGCCGCCGAGGTGGGCCGAATCATTGATCCTGTCAACTTTGAGGGGCTCGTCAAAGGCGGCGTGATCTTTGGTCTGGGACATGCGATACATGCGCAAATCACCTATGCAGATGGCGTGGCGGCGCAACAGAATTTCGATACATTCCAAAGCCTTCGCCTCTATCAATGCCCCGAAATCATCGTGCGCGGTCTGGAAAACGGCCCCAAAATCAGAGGCATCGGAGAGCCACCGGTGCCCCCCGCCGCCCCGGCGCTGGCCAATGCGATCTTTGCCGCCACCGGCCAACGCCTGCGCGAAATGCCGTTCGATAAATTCGTGACCTTTCTCTGACCCCCCTTGCCCCTGCCTGCGCCTGGTGCTTGAACAGGCGTCATGCCAATCCACGCAACCACCCTCGCGCTTCTGGCGCTCTCAGGCTTTTCAGGTTTTCTGGGCCAAGCCATCGGCTTGCCCCTGCCGTTCATGCTGGGCCCATTGGCAAGCTCTGCACTCATCGCGACCGCCCTGCCCGAGCGCTTGCCCACAGGCTATCGCTTTCCTCAAAAACTAAGATTGATGTTTATCGCCATCATCGGATTGATGATCGGGTCACAGGTCACGCCCGCGCTCTTTACCGAGGCCCATCATTATCTGCTAACCTTCGCTGCAGTCACAGTTTTTGTCGGTCTGGCACATGCCACAGGCTATGCCATCTTTCGCCAGATCGGCGGGTATGACAGCACCACGGCATTCTATGCCAGCACCCCCGGAGGTCTTTATGAAAGCATCGAGATGGGCGAGGCCGCCGGTGCCGACATGACCCGGCTGATGATGCAGCAATTCCTGCGCATCATCGTGGTGGTGACAGCGGTGCCGCTTGGCCTCTCGCTCTGGTTGGGCGCTCCGGTCGGCAGTTCCGGCGGCATGACGCTTGCCCGCGCCGAAGTGCCTTGGTCGGACCTGCCCCTGATCGTGCTGGCGGGTCTGGGCGGACTGGGGCTGGGTCATGTGCTGCGCCTGCCCGCCGGTCAGATGACCGGGCCCATGGCGCTTGCGGCGGCGCTGTCGCTGACCGGCTGGCTCAGCTTTGATATTCCACAATGGCTTGTAAACATGGCGCAAATCGTGCTTGGCACGACGCTTGGCATGCGGTTCACCGGGCTCAGTCGCGGCCTCTTGCTGCGCGGGGCGGCGCTCGCCATGACCTCAGTCGGGGCGATGCTGACGCTCGGGGTGTTGCTGGCGTTCTTGCTGCACATAGCGACAGGCGAGGCGGTGGATGTGCTCTTGATCACCCTTGCCCCCGGCGGCGTCACCGAAATGGCGCTTGTGGCGCTCAGCCTGAACGCCAATCCGGCCTTTGTCACCCTCCACCACATCTACCGTATCGTGCTCACGGTATTGACGCTTGGGGTTGTCACCCGTCTGCGCCAGCGCCAGCGCCGGAGGTGAGCAGTGAATTTGAGTGTTTGAGCCCCGAAGAAACGCCCCACTGCCTGAGAGAGGCTTTGACAGAACAGATGGCAATCGATATTTGAACGTATGTTCATTTAACCTCGGGAGGGCAGCATGCGCATTCAGGATACAGCCGCGATCATCACCGGCGGGGCCTCGGGCCTTGGCGAGGCGACCGCCCGGCATTTCCGCGAGATGGGAGCACAGGTAACGCTGCTCGACCGCGATGCAGACCGGGGTCAGGCCGTGGCCGAAGACATCGGCGCGCATTTTGCGCAAACCGACGTGACCGATGAGGCCTCGGTCGCCTCAGCCATCGCAAGTGCCAAATCCGCCATGGGCCGGATCACTGCGGCGGTCAATTGCGCGGGCATCGCCACCGGCGCCAAGGTGCTGGGTCGCGATGGCCCGCACCCGCTCGACGCCTTTCGCCGCACGCTCGATATCAATCTCGTGGGCACGTTCAACGTGGCCCGTCTGGCAGCGGCGGAAATGGCCAGCAACACACCGGACAGCGATGGCGCACGCGGCGTGATCATCAACACCGCCTCGATTGCTGCCTTTGACGGACAAAAGGGTCAGGCCGCCTATGCCGCGTCAAAGGGCGGGATCGTCGGCCTCTCGCTGCCGATGGCGCGCGATCTGGCCCGCGAGGGAATCCGCGTGATGGCCATCGCACCGGGGATCTTTGCCACCCCGATGCTGCGCGGCCTGCCACAAGACGTGCAAGACACGCTTGCCGCCGAGGTCACCTGCCCCAAGCGCCTTGGCGATCCCGCGGAATATGGCGCCCTCGCCCGGTTCATCATTGAATGCGGCTATCTCAACGGCGAGGTGATCCGCCTCGACGGGGCGCTGCGCATGCAGTAAGGCGCCGTCAGGCGCCCTCGGTCTCGATCTGTAATTCGCGGCCACAATGCTTGCAATGAATGGCGTCGGGGTCGTGTTTCAACAGCCCGCAACCCTCGCATTTATAGCGCACCTTTGAGGGCATAAAGATCGCACGCACCAGCCCGAGAAACAGGCCGACGCCAACCACCATGATTCCCACCGCCAAGAGACGCCCCTCGCCGCTGGTCATGATGATATCGCCAAAACCGGTGGTGGTCAGGGTCGTCACCGTGAAATAGAGCGCGTCAACATAGGTCTCCAACCCCGGCTCTTTACCGCCGCGCAACAGCAGCACAAGCGCGGTCATGGTAAAGATGAACACCAGCAGATTCACCGCCGCGACAATCGCATCCTCATGCAGCCGGAATATTCGCACATCGCGTCGCAGATCCCGAAGCAGATGATAGGAATGCAGCAGCCGCAACGCCCGCAAGAGACGCAAGGCGGCCCATCCCTGCCCCATGAACGGCACCGCCAGCAAAGAGGCGATCACCACAAGATCAACCCACACAAAGATCTGGCAAAGATGCCGTAATCGATTCTCGGCAAGCCAGAGCCGGCAAATGAAGTCCGCCAGAATCAGCGTTGCAATCAGCATATCCGCCAGAATCAGCATCGGGCTGAGTGGCAAAGGCGCTGTCGCAAGAAAGAAAAAGATGCTCAGCGCGTCAAAAATCAGCAGAGCGTAACGAAACCGCGTCGCACGCGTGCTGCGCCCCTGATACAGAAGCCGAATTCGGGTCTTGATGCCAGCCTTGGTCGTCGCCATGGTCTCAGCCTAGCGTTGATCCCGTCCCGGCTACAGCGGAAATCAGCCCTCGGCGCGTTCCGCCAGTGACAGCCACTCCTCTTCGGCATCCATCAGGGCTTGCTGACGGGTGCTCAGCGCTTCGGTAGCTTTTTTGAACTTCACCGGCTCGCGAGTGAAAAGCGCGGGATCGGCCAGCAGCTCTTCGAGCTTGGCAATCTCTGCGCCAAGCCGCTCGATCACCCCTGGCAATTCTTCGAACCGATGCTTTTCAGTAAAGCTAAGTCGTGTCGCAGCAGGTTTTGATTGCTTTAATTCTGGCTTTTTAGCTTCTGTTTTATCTGATTTTTTATCCACATCAGTGGTGGCTTCCACCGTCCGCTGCGCCCGGTAATCCGACCAGCCCCCGGCATAGGTTGTGGCGCGCCCGTCGCCCTCCATCGCGATGGTGGTGGTCGCAACCCGGTCCAGAAAATCGCGGTCATGGCTGACCAGCAGGACGGTGCCATCGTAATCGTCAAGCAATTCCTGCAAGAGATCGAGCGTCTCGATATCGAGATCATTCGTGGGCTCGTCGAGCACCAGCAGATTGCTCTCGCGCGCCATCAGCTTGGCCAGCAAAAGCCGCGCTTTCTCACCGCCGGACAAGGACTTGACCGGTGCACGCACCTGCCGCTCATCAAACAGGAAATCCTTGAGATAGCCCACCACATGCCGCGGCTGGCCACGCACCAGAACCTGATCGGCTTGCCCCGAGACGCGCATATCAACATCGCCAGTCAGGCTCTCCCATAGACTCATTTCCGGGTCCAGTTGGGCGCGCGCCTGATCAAATACGGCTGGCAACAGATTGGTGCCTTGGCTCACGCTGCCGCTGTCAGGTTCGATTTCCTTGAGCAGCATCTTGAGCAGCGTCGTCTTGCCCACACCATTGGGGCCGACAAAGGCCACACGGTCGCCGCGCAGAATCTTGATACTGAATTTCTGCAAGATGAGCTTGTCGCCGTAAGCTTTTGAAATATCGACAGCCTCAATCACCTTGCGCCCAGAAGACGGGCCCGAATCGAGCGCCATCGCCGCCGTGCCCTGACGCCGAATTTGACTGCTGCGCTCGGCGCGCAGTTCGGCCAGGGCGCGTACCCGTCCCTGATTGCGCTTGCGCCGCGCGCTGATGCCTTCGACCGCCCAGCGAGCTTCGGATTTGATCTTGCGGTCGAGCTTGTGGCGCTGCTGATCCTCTTCTTCCCAGACCTTGTCGCGCCACGTCTCGAAATGCTCGAATCCCTTTTCCTGTCGCCGCGTCATTCCCCTGTCAATCCAGAGGGTTGCACGCGTCAGTTCACGCAAAAACGCGCGGTCGTGGCTGATCAGAACGAATCCCTTGCGCGTCTCACGCAGCTCCGTTTCCAGCCAGGCAATCGCCTCGACATCAAGATGGTTGGTCGGCTCATCAAGCAGCATCAGATCGGGCGACTCGGCCATCAGCTTGGCCAAGGCCGCGCGTCGCCGCTCGCCCCCCGAGGCGGTGCTGACCGGCCGCGCAGGATCGAATTTCAGACCCTCGCCAGCCATCTCGACCCGGTACATCTCGCTCACGTCCAACGCGCTCGCGGCATAGTCCCCCAGCGTGGCAAACCCGGCCATGTCGGGTTCCTGCTCCATATAGCCTACGCTAATCCCCGGCGTGACGACCCGTGTGCCACGATCCGGCTCAACCAAGCCGGCCATCACCTTCATCAGCGTGGATTTTCCCGACCCGTTGCGCCCCACAAGCGCCACCCGGTCACCGGGTGGCACCACGAGCGAGAGGTTATGAAACACAGGCTCACCGCCAAAGGTGAGCGAAATGTCGGTGAGTTGTAAAAGGGGTGCGCGTGCCATGTGCGCGGG
Source organism: Roseovarius sp. (assembly GCF_048262375.1). Taxonomy (GTDB): domain Bacteria; phylum Pseudomonadota; class Alphaproteobacteria; order Rhodobacterales; family Rhodobacteraceae; genus Roseovarius. Next base: position 14,750 of record NZ_JBLXFE010000017.1, on the reverse strand, counting down.
CTATCCTGCCGCCCCGGCACCGTCAAGGGATGTCAGCCTGCCAGTGCCCGCAACAACCGCTTTCGCGTGGCGGGAATCGCTCTGATCTCGACGCCAGTGAAAACATGTAACGTATTGAGGCTCCGGTCGATCACCGCATGATCGCTGACCCAGCCTCCCATCATCAGATAGGTGCGCAGAAGCGGCGGCATGTGCCGCATTGCCAGTTTCAGATCGGGTTTGTGCCACCGCAGACTCTGGCCAAAGCGAAACACGCTGGGGGCCTTGACCCGCGGCCACCAATGCTGCGGGGCCAGATGCCGCTCGCGCAACATGGCAAAGGCATCAACATAGGTCTCGGTCTCGGTGCCGTGAAAGGACGAACAACCGAACAGCATCTCGACCCTGTTGTCATCCACGAACCGCGTCATCGCCGCCCAAGCCATCCGCAGAATATCCGGATCAAGTCGCCCCGGCGCGATGCAAAACCGGCCCAATTCAGCCATCTTTCCCTCGAACACGGCCAAGGCCGACAATTCGTAGAACTGCGCCGAATAACTCTGAGCGATCTCAGCCCCGCCAGTCAGCAACAGCATCCTGAAGCAGCAGACCAGATCACCGGTCCTGGTCTCTTCGATGAGAATATGGGTGCAGATATCGTCGAACGCGTCCTGATCCAGCCCGCGCGCATCTCCAAGAAACGTCAGCGCGCGCAGGCGCTGTGCTGCATGGCAATCCTCTGACGTGCGACCAATTCGCGCCGTGTAGCGGTGTTCCCGAAGCTCTGGCATGCTGCAATCCCGATTGCACAGCGCAACCCTAATCCTGCCCGTTCATGCACGCAAGTTATGACGCGGGTGTGATCCCCCTCAGGCGCAGTGCTTAGTTCTCAAAGGCAGACGCCGGATTGAGATTGCCGATATTGCTCAGGATTTGACGCAGGAACCCGTTGCTGACCACCGAGGATTCGGTCACGCGGCGTGCAATCGGCACAACCTGACCGTCCTCCAGCCCGAATTCCTCGATATTGGCGATTGTGTCATCGTCGTTAAAGGAAATCGCCAGCACTCTGCGTTCAACGACCTGAGGGCGGTACATCCCGTATTCGCGCACCCGGCTGCGGACATAATAGTAATCGCCATCCGCCAACACGCCCGACAAAGACGGCGGTCCGACAACATCGTCCACCGTGGCACGGGTATCGACCCCCACCACGAGGTTTTGCAGGTCCTCTTCTGGCGGCATATATCCGTGATTGCGGTAGGTGGCAGAACAGCCGGTCACGACCATCAGACAGCAAAGCGCCAAAGCGCTGATCACTCGGTTTCGGATCGCTGTCATTTCTGCCCTCTTGTCTTGGCCGCCTTCGGCTTTTATCCCGCTTACAGCAAGGTGATGCAATGGTTCAAGAAAGGAAGCGAGGGGAAAGATGGCACAACACCCGCAAAAGACCGAGGTGATCCGCGTTGCCGATCTCTCAAGCCGACGTCCGGTGACCTTTGATCTGACCCCAAATTCGGCACAGTCAGAGGCTATCGCCAGCGACCTTGATCTGCTGGCTCTGCGCAAACTGCGCTTTCGCGGCACGCTCACCGCTGAGGGGCGCAAGGATTGGCTGTTGCAGGCCGATCTGGGGGCAACGGTGACACAGCCCTGCGTGGTCACGCTAGAGCCCGTTCAGACCCGCATTGATGAGAAAGTCACCCGACGGTTTTCGCCAGAGGCGGTTCTGGAGACCGCAGATCCCGGTAGCGAAATCGAAATGCCCGGTGATGACACGCTGGAACCCCTTGGGGCGGAAATTGACATCGCCCGAGTGATGATCGAGGCTCTGGCCTTGGCCCTTCCGCCCTATCCCCGCCGCGAGGGTGCAGAGCTTGGCAGTCTCGCAGTAGCCGAAGACGGCATAGCCCCCATGCAGGACGAAGAGACCAAGCCCTTTGCCGGTCTCGCCAGCCTGCGCGACAAGCTACGAAACGAAGATGACGCCTGAGCATTGCAGGATACCCCCAAGAATCGCTTGCCCCTGCATCAAATCTCTGTATTTTCCCGCTCTCACCGGAATTTGGGGTTGAACCGGCGGCTCGTAACATATTAAGAGCCGCGAACACCCGTGAAACAGGGCCATACAGGCCCACAGGAATTGAGGTTGCGACATGGCCGTCCAACAGAACAAAGTATCGAAATCGCGCCGCAACAATCGCCGCGCCCATGACGCGCTGGTTGCAGGCAATCCAAACGAATGCACCAACTGCGGCGAACTGAAGCGCCCGCATCATGTGTGCTCCGCGTGCGGACACTATGCCGACCGCGAGGTTGTGGCGCTGGTAGAAGAAATCGACCTGGAAGACGACGCGGCCTGAACCCGCGATAGGCGATTTGCTGCATGACCGCTCGCACGGATCATTCCAAGGCGGGTGCAGGACGCACCATAATCTCGGTTGACGCCATGGGCGGAGATCAGGGGCCGGCAACGGTTGTTGCCGGCATCGCCTATTCTGCGTCCAAGAACCCCGACATCGGATTCATCGTCCACGGCCCCCGTGAAGAACTGGAACGTCTGATTGCGCGTCGGCGCGGTCTGGCTGATCGGTGCGAAATCCGGCACGCGCCCGAAGTCGTCACAATGGACGACAAGCCATCGCATGTGGTGCGGCATGGCCGTAACACGTCGATGTGGTCCGCGCTGGAATCGGTGCGCATGGGCGAGGCGACTGTTTGCGTCTCTTGCGGCAACACCGGCGCACTGATGCTCATGTCAGTGATGCGCCTGCGCAAGCTTCCCGGTATCTACCGCCCGGCTATCGCAGTGATGTGGCCCTCAAGGAACCCCCAAAAGCACAATATCATGCTGGACGGCGGGGCCGATATTCGCGCCGACGCCAAAGACCTGATGCAATACGCGCTGATGGGGGCGTCCTACGCGCGCAACGGCTTTGGCCTCGCGCGCCCGCGCATCGGCCTGCTGAATGTCGGCACAGAAGAGCACAAGGGCCGCGCCGAACTCAAGGAAGCATACGATCTGATCGCAGCCAATGCGCGAATCGCGGATTTCGACTTTGTGGGCTTTGTTGAAGGGCGCGACCTGCCCGGCACCAAATGCGATGTGATCGTGACCGACGGCTTTACCGGCAATGTCGCGCTCAAGACTGGCGAAGGCATCGCCAAGCTGATCGCAGACCTGCTGCGCGAGGCCTTTGCCTATTCCTTCCTGTCGCGGCTGGCCTCGGTTTTGGCCTTAACGTCGCTCAGACGCCTGAAAAAGCGAATCGACCCGAGCCGCGCCAACGGTGGCGTGTTCCTTGGACTCAATGGCACCGTGGTCAAATCCCACGGCGCGGCCGATTCTACAGGCGTTTCCTCGGCTATCAAGCTGGCGTTCGAGCTGGCACAATCGGGCTTTTCTGACAGGCTGGCCGCGCGGGTTGCCTCTGCGGCCCTGCTGGATCAGGATGCCCTTCCAGAGCCCCAACCAGAGGCTGATACTGAATGACATTGCGCGCCGTTGTCCAAGGAATCGGACATTACCTACCAGACCGGATTGTCCCCAATTCGGAGTTTGAAAAGACTCTGGATACGTCTGACGAGTGGATCCGTACCCGGTCTGGAATCGAGCGTCGTCATTTTGCCGCCGACGACCAGACCACTTCGGATCTCGCCGTGCGTGCAGCCCGTGCAGCGCTCGAGAATGCAGGTCTTTTGCCCGATGACATCGACGGGATCATCGTGGCCACCTCGACCCCGGACCTGACCTTTCCCTCTGTGGCGACCATGGTGCAAAAAGACCTCGGCATGACACGCGGGTTCGGGTTTGACGTTCAGGCCGTCTGCGCGGGATTTATCTATGCGCTGACGACCGCCAATGCGCTCATCCTCTCGGGTCAGGCCCGGCGCATGCTGGTGATTGGCGCGGAAACCTTTAGTCGCATCATGGACTGGACTGACCGGTCGACCTGCGTGCTTTTTGGCGATGGCGCAGGCGCGCTGGTGCTTGAGGCTCAGGATGGCGCAGGCACCTCGGCGGATCGCGGCATTCTCGCCTCGGACCTCAATTCCGACGGGCGCTACCGTGATATGCTTTATGTCGATGGCGGCGTATCAAGCACCGGCGAGGCCGGTAAATTGCGCATGCAGGGCAATCCGCTGTTTCGTCAGGCTGTGGAAAAGCTCGCCTCGACCGCTGAGACAGCCCTTGAGAAAATCGGGCTGACGGGCGCAGATGTCGATTGGATCGTCCCTCATCAGGCCAATATCCGTATCATCCAAGGCACCGCCAAAAAACTCGGCCTGCCGATGGAGCGCGTCATCGTCACCGTGCAGGATCATGGCAACACCTCGGCCGCATCCATCCCATTGGCGCTCTCGGTCGGGGTTGCCACGGGCAAGATCAAACCCGGTGATCTGCTGCTTGCAGAAGCGATCGGCGGCGGTCTGGCTTGGGGTGCGGTGGCTCTTCGCTGGTGATTTCCGCCAAAATGCGCGGAAATATGCAGGTTAATCTCTGCCTGTAAGTTGTTGAGATTGACTCGGAAATCTCTTCGCCGCAATGTGTTGAAAAAAATCGCGGGGATGTGATGACCGACAAAACGTTGACACGGATGGATTTGAGCGAGGCTGTTTTTCGCGAAGTTGGATTGTCGCGCAACGATGCGGCCCAACTGGTTGAGAGTGTTCTGGACCATATGTCCGACGCTCTGGTGCGCGGCGAGCAGGTCAAGATATCGTCCTTTGGCACCTTCTCGGTGCGTGACAAAACCGCCCGTGTAGGGCGCAATCCCAAGACGGGCGAAGAAGTGCCGATCAACCCGCGTCGGGTTTTGACCTTTCGGCCCTCCCACCTGATGAAAGACCGCGTCGCCGACGGCACCAAAAGCTGAGGATACCGCCGCTTATGGGCAAAGCCGCCGACGCCTTTCGAACCATTAGCGAAGTCGCGGAATGGCTTGAAGTCCCGGCGCATGTTCTGAGATTCTGGGAAAGCAAGTTCACTCAGATCAAGCCGGTCAAACGCGCCGGCGGGCGGCGTTACTACCGCCCGGCGGACATGTCACTCTTGGGTGGCATCAAGGTGCTGCTGCACGATCAGGGCATGACAATCAAGGGTGCGCAAAAGTATCTGCGCGAGCATGGTATTCAGGAGGTATGTCGCCTGTCGCCATCCTTGGACGACGAATCCCACGAAGAGCTAAGTGGTATCGCGCTTGATGTAGCCACAGATCCGGCGCGCCCTGCCGACGTGCTGGCCTTCGCACGGTCTGACACCTCGGGATCGGGTCCTGAACCAGACGACGCCGAGACAACCGCCCCGGTCACGACTGACGACAGTATCGCCCTTGACGATGCCGCGATCGAGAATCCCCCCCCACAGACGCCTCAGGACACTGATGAGGATGCTCCGCTCGCCGCGCCCGAAGCTAAGCCAGAGGCTCTGTCACCTGCGGATGACGCCCCCACCGGCTCTCCGGAACCAGAGGCCGAGCCAACACCGGACCGAGAAGATAGTCCCGTCATAGTGTCAGCTCCAGATCAGCCGCCTGTCCCAGCCGACGCGTCAGAACCGGTGGAACAGGCTGGACCAGCCCCCCTGACACAGCCTGATTTGCCCGAGGATCCCGCCGATAGCCTCGACACCCCACCCGGATTGCTGACAGCCCTCAGCGCTCTGCCCCGGCCGATTTCACCGGAAATCGCCGCCCGCCTCGCGCCGCTTGTTGCGGCGCTCAAGGCACAGACAGCCCCCAACACGAGAGAGCGGTAAATCCCTACCAAAATTCGGGATTTACCTCTTGCCCCGCCGGTCAAAATCGCTATGAACAGCCCATCGTCGGGCTATAGCGCAGCCTGGTAGCGCGTCCGTCTGGGGGACGGAAGGTCGCAGGTTCAAGTCCTGCTAGCCCGACCAAATCTACCGACGATCCCGCCCGCCTGGGCCCCTCGGGCACCCTGTCCCGGATGCGGGGCAGCAAGGGGGCAGTGATGACCGGGGTTCTTTCCAGCCAGCAAATTCGCGATATGATCGCGGGCCGCCAGTTGACGGCTGACCCAGCGATCCTGAACGAACAGGTACAACCCGCCAGCCTCGATTTGCGCCTCGGGCAAATGGCCTATCGGGTGCGTGCCTCTTTCCTCACCGGGGCCGGACGGACCGTGTCCAGCCGGTTGTCAGAATTCGAAATGCACAGGATCGATCTCAGCGCCGGTGCGGTGCTGGAAAAAGGCTGTGTCTACGTTGTGCCGCTCATGGAATCCCTCGCCCTACCCTTGGGCGTGCAGGCGGTCGCCAATGCCAAATCCTCAACCGGACGGCTTGATCTTCTGACCCGACTCATAACCGATGGCGGCGTCGAATTTGACCGCGTGGCCCCCGGCTATACGGGGCCACTCTACGCCGAAATTTGCCCCAGATCATTCTCGGTGCTGGTGCGTCCCGGCATGCGCCTCAATCAGATCCGCTTTCGTGCCGGGCAAGCGGTGCTTTCGGATGACGGCTTGCGCGCGCTGCACGCGCAGACGCCTTTGGTGGATGGGACCGCCGTGATTGATGAGGGGCTCGGCTTCTCGGTTGATCTGCGCCCTGCGTCCGGCACGCTCGTCGGCTACCGCGCCAAACCACATACCGGCGTGATCGACCTTGACCGGATCGGGTATTACGATCCCGCCGCCTATTGGGAAGAGGTGCATTCCGACAACGGCCAGATCATTCTCGATCCCGGTGCCTTCTATATTCTCGTCAGCCGCGAGGCGGTGCATATCCCGCCCGAATGTGCCGCAGAAATGGCCCCCTATGTGGCCATGGTTGGGGAATTCCGGGTGCATTACGCCGGTTTCTTCGATCCCGGATTCGGCCATGCCGCCGCCGGTGGCACCGGCTCACGCGGCGTGCTCGAAGTGCGCTGCCACGAGGCACCCTTCGTGCTGGAACACGGCCAGATCGTGGGACGGCTTGTCTATGAACACATGGACCGCGTGCCCGATCAACTCTATGGTGCGGGTATTGCCTCGAACTATCAGGGTCAGGGCCTGAAACTTTCCAAACATTTCAAGGCGTAACGACCTCAGAACAGACCGGTTTTACGCCCCGGTTTCATCGTCTGACGGCCGCGCTGCACGGTTTTCTGGACATCGGGCGCGGGACCTCTGCCAGTGTTCATGCGCTTGCTCACTGCATTCATGCCGCTGCGCATAACCTGCCGGAGGATCATGCGAACGACCATATTGATCATCTGATTGGCGTTCATTTTGCTGCTCCCTCTTGCTGCCTCCGGGCGATCGATATCATCAAACCATGCCCATTTCAGGGCAAACTGACAATTTTCGCTCAAACCGCTTGTCCTTGACGCAATTACGCGCGTCGTAGGTTGCGACACGCCACGCTCAATCCTCAAAGAGCTCGTTCTGTCCCGGCGCACCTTCGTCCTCGTCGCTATCCCCACTGCCCATCTGAGGCATGGTTCCCGGCGGCGGACGATTGTCCAAGAGACCGGCGGCCCGCAATTCCTTGAGCCCGGGCAGATCGCGCGCACTCTCCAGCCCGAAATGATCCAGAAATTCTTGCGTCACGACAAATGTCACCGGTCGCCCCGGCGTCATCTTGCGCCGTCCAAACCGGATCCACTCCATCTCCAGCAGTTGATCAACCGTGCCCCGACTGACCGCAACACCACGGATCTCTTCGATTTCCGCGCGGGTTACCGGCTGATGATAGGCGATGATCGCCAGAGTCTCGATGGCGGCCCGGCTCAGCTTGCGGGTCTCGATCGTCTCACGGCTCATCAGATAACCAAGGTCCGGCGCTGTGCGCATCGCCCAGGCATCGCCGACCTTGACCACCCGCACGCCGCGCCCTTCGTAACGTTTGCGCAGATGCACCAATGCCTCGGCGGGGTCGCTGCCATGCGGCATGCGCTCGGCCATGTCACGGGTCGTGAGCGGCTCCGCGCTCGCAAAGAGCATCGCCTCAATCATGCGCTCCTGCTCCGCAATTGGCGGGGCCTCAAACAGGCTTTTTTCTTTTTCTACAGGTGCTTCCGACATTCTCTTAATCCTTGCGGCGCAGCTCGATCGGCGCGAAAACCTCTGCTTGTCTTAGCTCTGCGCGCCCTTCCTTGACCAGTTCCAGCGCCGCCGCAAAGGTCGAAGCCGTGGCCGAACGCCGCCGCACCGGATCGCGGGTAAATCCATCGGGCAGATAGCTCACGATATCCGTCCATGTGCCGGCAAAACCGATCAGCCCGCGCATCCGCTCCAGCGCTTGTTCCATGGTGAACAGCGCGTCACGATCCATGACAAATGGACGAAACTCATCCCGCGTCCGAATGCGCGCATAGCCCTGCATGAGATCGAGCAGCGTCGCCGTATAGGTGACCCGCCGCAGCCGTGCCACATCTTCGGGAATACCGCGCGCAAAGAAATCCCGCCCCAGCCGGTCACGGCCCATCAGCCGCGCCGCGCAATCGCGCATCGCCTGCAGGCGCTCAAGCTGAAACGCCAGATGCGCGGCAAGATCCTCGCCCGATGGCCCCTCTTCAGAGGGATCAGGCGGCAACAACAGCCGTGACTTAAGAAAGGCGAGCCACGCCGCCATCACCAGATAATCCGCCGCCAATTCCAGCCGCAGCGCCTTGGCCTGTTCGACAAATGCCAGATATTGCCGCGCCAGATCCAGCACCGAAATTTTGCGCAAGTCCACCTTTTGGGTCCGGCTCAGCGTCAACAGCAGGTCCAGCGGCCCTTCAAACCCGTCAACATCGACGATCAGCGCCTCAGCCGCCAACCGTTCGGCCACGCGCGCGGGCTTGTCTGTGTTCTCGAAATCGTCCTCAGCCATGCGCACACCCGCCCGTCAGCGCATCAAGCTGTGCCGAGAGGGCGGAAATGTCAATCGCATCGGGGGTCTTGCGCCATGTCAGCGCACGGATTGCCCGTACCTGTGCCGCGTCGGTCATCTCGCCCGCCGCCTCAGCCACCGCTTGTCGCTCGGCCAGCGTGCCATTGCAGTGCAGGATCACATCACAGCCCGCCGCAAGCGCTGCGCGCGACAGGTCGGACAAGCTGCCATGCAACGCTTTCATCGAAATGTCATCGGTCATGATCACCCCGTCAAAGCCGATCTCGTCGCGGATCACCTGCATCATGCGCCGCGACAACGTCGCCGGCTCAGGGTCAATCGCCGAATAGACCAAATGCGCGGTCATACCCAACGGCAGGTTGTTCAACGCGCGAAACGGCGCAAAATCGCTCTCGCTCAGCACGGAATGCGGGGCTGTAACCACCGGCAGATCATGGTGGCTGTCAGCCTCGGCGCGACCGTGGCCGGGGATATGTTTCACCACCGGCAATACGCCACCGTCCAGAAGCCCATGCGCCACCGCACGGCCAAGCTGCGCCACCGTATGGGGATCAGTTCCATAACACCGGTTGCGCAGAAATGGATGCGTCGCAGGCCCCGCCACGTCAACCAGCGGCGCACAATTGCTGTCGATGCCAAGGTCGTGCAACTCTGCCGCAATCAGCCGGTATCGCAGATACATCGCGGTTTTCGCCTGCGCGCCCGCCATCTCGGCGTGATCCAGAGGGGCTGGCCATTCGCGCCAGAGCGGTGCGCGCAAACGCTGCACGCGGCCACCTTCCTGATCAATGGTGATCAGCGCATTGTGCCCAACCGCCTCGCGCATCTCGGCGCAGAGCGCGCGCACCTGATCCGGGCTGTCGATGTTACGGGCAAAGAGAATAAAGCCAAACGGCCGCGTATCGCGAAAGAACGCTTTTTCCTCTGAGCTAAGCCGCAGACCCTCGGCATCGAGGATCGTCGCACCGAACCGCGTCACCGCGTAACCACAGGGATACACTCGGCCCGTTCCGCCACCAGCGCCGAACAAAACCGCCGCGCGTCGCCCAGATCGGCAAAGCCCATGGCGCGCAACCGGTAAAAGGTGCGCCCGCCGCTTTCCGCGCGCTGGATCACACGCTGTTTGCCTTCCATGAAATCCCCAAACCGACCAGAAAGCCGGTCCCATTCCGCACGCGCCACCTCGGCGGAATCAAACGCCCCAAGCTGGGCCAGACGCGTGCCAAGCGGAATTGTTGCCGCATCCACCTCGTCCAATGGGGCGGATCGCGCGGCCGCCACGGCATAGGCAACGGCATCCGATACAGAGGTCAGCGAGGCCGGGCGCGCGCGCGGGCGCGTCACCGGGGCTGCGCTCCGGGTCGCCACGGCTTCAATCTCAGCCTCCGGGGATTCCGCCGCATCAGGCTCAGTCACGTCTTCTTTTAGCGGAGCAATCGGCGCGACACCGGCTGCGATCTGATCCGCGAGCGCCAGAACAGAGGCTTTGCGTATCTGTTCTGGGGCGGCCGATGGATCACGCTCCGCCGCCTCTGCCGTGGGCCGCGCGTCGATCACAGCAGACGCTTGTGTCAGCGGCATCACATCGTCCAACGACAATTCGAGCGGCGGTGGCGCCAGAACCAGCCTGTCCGCAGGAGCCGCCGCGGTGCCTTCGGCCGCAACCGCATTGACCGCCAGCCCCTGATGGGCGGCGGCGTCCCCTCCGGGATCGGCGGGGGCCTCGCGCATCGGTCCTTGCGTGGCGCGCACCACCGGCACGCCGGACACGTCACGCATAATCATCTTGTAACCCCAGACACCCACCCCCGCGACAAGCGCGAGTGATAGAACCGCCCCGGTCAGATTTGTCAGCCTGACAATAAAATTCGCCCGCTCAGGCCCTGCCTCGGGCCGTGCATAGTGCCTGTCTGCCATTGTCCGCCTCTTGCTCTCCGGCGGTGTATGGCCGCCGGGGATGTCGTGATCCGCCTCACCCCCGGCTTTGGTGCGTTAACGCATCTCTTCCGCCGGAGTTACGCCCAGAATACCAAGACCAGAGGAAATAACAACGGTTACAGCACGCGCGAGGGCGATTTTCGCCTGTGACGTGGCAAAGTCGCCCTCTTGGATGAAGCGCAAGGACGGATCGTCATTGCCCCGGTTCCACAGGCTGTGCAGATCAGACGCCAGATCATAGAGATAGAACGCCACGCGGTGCGGCTCGTTGGTGCGGCCAGCAATCTCAACCAGACGTGGCCATTCGGCGATCTTGCGCGCGACGTTGAGTTCTGCCTCGTGGCTCAGCCCCGACAAATCAGCCTGCGCCAGCGTGGCATCGTCCACCGCAATCCCGGCCTCCGACGCCTTGCGCAGCACCGAATTCACCCGCGCATTGGCATATTGCACATAGAACACCGGATTGTCCTTGGATTGCTCCAGCACCTTGTCGAAATCGAAATCCAAGGGCGCGTCATTCTTGCGCGTGAGCATCACAAAGCGCGTCACATCCGCACCGACCAGATCCACCACGTCGCGCAGCGTGACAAAGGTGCCCGCCCGCTTTGACATCTTGAACGGCTCGCCATTCTTGTAGAGCTTGACCAATTGGCAAAGCTTTATATCGACCGGCACCCGCCCATTGGACAGCGCCGAGACCGCCGCCTTCATCCGTTTGACATAGCCGCCATGATCCGCGCCGAACACGTCGATCAGCAGGTCAAAACCCCGGCTGATCTTGTCATAATGATAGGCGATATCGGGCGCGAAATAGGTCCATCCGCCGTCAGATTTCATGATCGGGCGATCCACGTCATCGCCATGTTCGGTTGATTTGAACAGCGTCTGTTCGCGCGGCTCCCAGTCCTCGGGCATCTTGCCCTTGGGGGGCTCCAGCACACCGCGATAGATCAGGCCCTTGCCCCGCAAATCCTCAATGGCCGCTTCGATCCGGCCCGTGCCATAGAGCGATTTTTCCGAATAGAACACGTCCATCTTGACGCCAAGCGCCGCCAGATCCTCGCGGATGAGCGCCATCATACGATCCGTGGCAAAGTCGCGGATCGGTTCCAGCCAGACATTCTCAGGCTCGTCCAGATAGGCATCCCCGACCTCGGCCTTAAGAGCCTCGCCCACCTCGATCAGATAATCGCCGGGATAGGTGCCATCGGCAAAGGCCACCGCCTGCCCATGCGCTTCAAGATAGCGCAGATAGACCGACCGCGCGAGCACGTCGACCTGTGCGCCGCCGTCGTTGATGTAATATTCCCGCGTGACCTCATAGCCGACGAAATCCAAGAGGCTCGCCAAAGCGTCGCCAAAAACCGCACCGCGGGTGTGCCCCACATGCAGCGGACCGGTGGGATTGGCGCTGACATATTCCACATTGACGCGCTTGCCCTTCCCCATTGTCGAGCGGCCGAAATTCACGCCTTCTTTCAGGGCGGCCTGCGTCACACTTTGCCAGAGCACCGGCGACAGCCGCAGATTGAGAAACCCCGGTCCCGCCACGTCGGCGCTGTCGATCCGAGGATCATCCGCCAGCCGTGCCGCCAGCGCATCGGCGATATCGCGCGGCTTCAGCCCGGCAGGCTTGGCCAGCACCATCGCCGCGTTGGTTGCCATGTCGCCATGCGCAGGGTCGCGCGGTGGCTCGACCGTGACATTGGCCAGATCCAGCCCCTCTGGCAACTGGCCCCCGGCCTGCATCGCAGCCAACGTTTCCAGCACGAGGTCGCGAATATCGGTAAAAAGGTTCATAAAAGCTATCCTTGCTGCATTGCGGTGGGTTACCCACTGGCGAGAGGCGCGTCAATCACAAGCCGCGCGCGCCCTCGACACAAAGACCCGATCACAGAGCGTCAAAGCCCTTCTGCGTCGGGCATCAGATCGGGATTGCCCGTCAGGCGCGCATGTTCCTGCAGCGCGAAACGATCTGTCATCCCGGCAATATAATCGCTCACCAATCGTGCGAGCGCGGTTTGATCCCTAGCCTGCGCCACATCCTTGCGCCATTCCTCTGGCAGATGTTGCGGCGCATTCAGGTAATGCGGAAAGAGGTCCGTCACCACACGGTGAACACGCGTCCGCACCGCATTGACTTCGGGGGCGCGGTACATCCGGGCGAACAAAAAGGCCCGGATCTGCTTGAGATCCTCCCACAGCCCCGTCGAAAAGCGGATTACCGGGCGGCCCAGGTAACGCACTTCGGCGGCACTGGTTGGCCGGGCCTCTTGCAAGGCACGGCGTGAGCAGTCAATCACATCCCCCACCATCACACCGAACACCCGGCGCAACGCCTCATGCCGGCGCCGTTTGGGATCAAGACCGGGATAGAGCCGATCCACCTCGGCGTAACTGTCCCCGACGATGGGCAGCTTCGCGATTTCGTCATCGGTAAACAGGCGCGCGCGCAATCCATCGTGCAGATCGTGGTTGTTATAGGCAATATCATCCGAGAGCGCCGCCACCTGCGCCTCGGCGCTGGCATGGGTGTGCAGTTCAAGATCATGGCGCGCATTGTAATCCGCCAAGGCATAAGGCAGCGCGCCCGTCACCGGGCCATTGTGCTTGGCCAGCCCCTCCAACGTCTCCCATGTCAGGTTGAGCCCGTCGAACGCCGCGTAATGTCGCTCCAGCGCCGTCACGATCCGCACCGCCTGAGCGTTGTGATCAAATCCGCCATAAGGCGCCATCAACCCATTCAGCGTATCCTCACCGGCATGGGCAAAGGGCGGATGCCCCAGATCATGCGCCAGCGCCACCGCCTCGGTCAACTCGCCATTCAGCCCAAGCGCCCCGGCGATGGTGCGCGCCACCTGCGCCACCTCGATGGAATGCGTCAGCCGCGTGCGAAAATAATCGCCCTCATGCGCGACAAAGACCTGCGTTTTGTGTTTCAGGCGGCGAAAGGCACTGGAATGAATGATCCGGTCACGGTCACGCTGAAAGGGCGAGCGAAACACACTCTCCTCCTCGGGCACAAGACGTCCCCGGATCACAGTAGGATCAGAGGCATAGAGAGCGGTCATTGCGGGATATCCTTGTCGCCAGAGGCCATGGACCATATATTGCAGTTGAACAGAAACGTAAAACACCCCGGAGCCCGTCATGCAACTGCCGCCCAAGGTAACATCCCGTGCCTTTGCCCGTCTGGCCGAAATCGGCGCAGGCAATCAGGGTCAGGCCCTGCGCATCGCGGTCGAGGGCGGTGGCTGTTCCGGTTTTCAATACGATATCCGGCTGGATCAACCGGCGCAGGATGATCTGATTCTCGAAGGCGCGGGGCAAAAGGTGGTGGTGGATTCCGTGTCCCTGCCCTTCCTGTCCGGGGCCACGATTGATTTCAGCGAGGAACTGATCGGCGCGCGCTTTGTCATCGACAATCCCAACGCCTCTTCCTCCTGCGGCTGCGGCACCTCGTTTTCGATGTGACCGCTTGTCACCCTCGCCCCCCTGCGCGATAGAGAGGGCTCAGACCAAGAGGGGGACCGCGCCATGAAAATCGCCACGTTCAACATCAACGGCGTCAAGGCCCGGATCGAGGCGCTTCCTGCGTGGCTGGACGAGGCCGCGCCTGATGTAGCCCTCCTGCAAGAGATCAAATCCATAGATGAGGGTTTCCCGCGCGAGATATTCGAGGATCGCGGCTATAACGTCGAAACCCACGGGCAAAAGGGCTTTAACGGGGTGGCGATCCTGTCGAAACGCCCGCTTGAGGATGTGACGCGCGGTCTGCCGGGCGACGAGAGCGACGAACAGGCCCGCTGGATCGAGGCGACGGTCATGGGCGAACATCGGGCGGTCCGGCTCTGCGGTCTCTACCTGCCCAACGGCAACCCGGCGCCGGGGCCGAAATACGACTACAAACTGGCGTGGATGGAGCGCCTGCGCGCCCGTTACTTCTCAGGCGGCGACGGTCGAAGGGATCGACAGGGAGGTCTCG
>NZ_JBLXFE010000016.1:0-82314 GCF_048262375.1 Roseovarius sp. | reverse complement strand
GCTAACCTACCTAGCGCAACCCGCCGATCCTACCTCCAAATTCCGTCCCGCGTTACAACCCGAAGCATCCGCCCCAGTCCGTCCCGCGTCCCAGTCAGCCGCCTCAGCAGCGCCGGTGAAGGGGTATTTACGGCTGAGCTCGGAGAGTCGCAAGGGCTTTTTTACAGAAAAATGAATTTTTCTTTGATCGGCCTGTTTTTTTCGCAAATCGCCCTGTTTTCCTACGTTTTGAGCATCAACCCTTGACCCTCCAGTCACTGGAAGCCCTATCTGCAGGGCAGTAAAGCAAAGGAATCATCATGTCCAAGTCGTCAGAATTGAGAATCGAGGTGCAGGGGCTTAACTGTGCGGGCTGTGCCGGTCGCGCTGAACGCGCGCTTTCCGGCGTCACAGGCCTGCGCGATGTCTCAGTCAATTTTGCCAATGGACAGGCACAGATGTTGCTGGATGGGGCACGCGCGACGGATATTGCTAATGCTCTGCGTGCTGCCAATTACCCGGCACGTGAAGAGACAGTCACCCTCACTATAACCGGGCTTAGCTGTGCGTCTTGTGTGAGCCGCGCCGAACGGGCGCTTACGGCCCAGCCCGCCGTGCTCGAGGCTCAGGTCAATCTGGCGAATGAGACCGCCTATGTCCGCTATCTGTCGGGCAGCACCGATGCGCGCACTTTTGCGCGCGCGCTCACCGAAGCGGGCTATCCCGCACGCATCAAAGAGCAGAGCGGCGATGATCAAGCCGCGCGACGTCTGGCAGAGATTGACCATGCACACCGACAGGTCTGGATTGCGGGTCTGCTGACTTTGCCGGTCTTCGCTCTTGAAATGGGTAGCCATGTGATTCCCGGTCTGCATGATCTGATCATGGGGACCATCGGCATGGGTACATCGTGGTCGGTGCAATTCGCCCTGACCACTCTGGTATTGCTCTGGCCCGGACGTCAGTTCTACCGTTTGGGCCTCCCCGCACTGTACAAGGGCGCACCGGATATGAACACGCTCGTCGCGCTTGGCGCTTCGGCGGCTTGGGTCTATTCCGCTGTCGCACTGTTTTTCCCGATGCTGCTTCCAGAGGGAACGCGCGCAGTCTATTTCGAGGCCGCCGCAGTGATCGTGACGCTGATCCTTGCAGGCCGCTGGCTTGAGGCGCGCGCCAAGGGGCGCACGGGCGCCGCGATCCAGCGGCTGATCGGATTGCAGCCCAAGACGGCGCGCGTTGAACGCAAAGGTCAGATTGCAGACCTCCCGATCGAAGACGTGGCCCTTGGGGATCTTGTGCATCTCCGTCCCGGTGAAAAAGTGGCGATTGATGGCGAGGTCATCGAAGGCAGTTCTTATATCGACGAATCCATGATTACGGGCGAGCCGACGCCCGTAGCCAAGGGCCCTGGCGATACGGTCGTGGGTGGAACGATCAACGGCGCTGGCGCGCTCAGCTTTCGCGCGACGGCCGTAGGACGCGACACGGTATTGGCCCGGATCGTCGCCATGGTCGAGGCAGCGCAGGGTGCCAAGCTGCCAGTGCAGGCCTTGGCAGACCGGGTCGTGCGGCTGTTTGTGCCGGCCGTAATCGCGATTGCCCTGCTGGCGATTGCGATCTGGTTGGTCTTTGGCCCGGCCCCGGTCCTGACCAATGCGCTGGTGGCCGGGGTTTCGGTGCTGATCATCGCATGCCCCTGCGCCATGGGGCTAGCGACGCCCACCTCGATCATGGTGGGCACGGGACGGGCTGCAGAACTGGGCATGCTCTTTCGTAAAGGCGAGGCATTGCAACGGTTGGATGATGTACGCGTGATCGCCTTTGACAAGACTGGAACGCTGACGCGCGGCAAACCAGAGGTGACCAAGATCGCCATAACACAGGGGCAGACCGAGGATGACGTGTTGCGCTGCGCCGCTGCGGCACAGGTCAGGTCAGAACACCCCATCGCCCGTGCAATCGAGTCAGAGGCGGCGCGCAGGCACCTGAGCGTGCCAGCAGCTACGGGGTTTCGGGCTATTGCCGGACATGGGCTGATTGCAGAGGTCGAGGGTCGCACTGTGGTCATCGGCGCACTGCGGTTGATGACGCGTGAAGGGATCGAGATCGACGCATTGGCTGGGGCCGCGCAAATTCTTGCAGAGGCAGGGCAAACAGCTATTCACATGGCGATTGATGGACGTCTGGTGGCGATCTTCGGCGTTGCAGATGCGGTCAAACCGACGAGCAAATCTGTCATCGCAGCGTTGCACGCCAAGGGCGTCAGAACCGCCATGATCACCGGGGACAGCAAGGCCACGGCCCAAGCAATCGCCCGCGACCTGGGAATCGATCACGTCGAGGCCGAAATTCTGCCAGATGGCAAGGTTGCGGCGGTGCAGGCATTGCAAGAACGATTTGGCACCCTCGCCTTTGTCGGCGACGGTATCAATGATGCGCCTGCGCTGGCGCAAGCCGATGTGGGCATTGCGGTGGGCACTGGTACCGATGTGGCGATTGAAGCGGCGGATGTGGTGCTGATGTCTGGCGACCTGACTGGCGTTGTAAATGCGCTCGATCTCTCGCATCGTACCCTGCGCAACATCCGGCAAAACCTGTTTTGGGCCTTTGCCTACAATGCTGCGCTGATCCCGGTGGCGGCCGGGGCGCTCTATCCGGCAACAGGGATGATGCTCTCGCCTATGCTGGCGGCGGGGGCAATGGCGCTCTCGTCGGTCTTTGTTCTGTCCAATGCGCTGCGCCTCAAGGGCCTGCGCCCGGTGATGGAGAAGGCAGCATGAATATCTCCGAGGTGTCACAGCAAACCAGTCTTCCGGCCAAGACCATCCGCTACTACGAAGACATCGGGCTTATTCACCCACTGCGGGAGACCAACGGATATCGTGTCTTTCGCGAAAGTGACATTCACAAACTTGCTTTCTTGGGCCGTGCCCGTGCACTAGGCTTTTCTATCGAAGACTGCCGCAAACTCATGGCGCTCTATGAGGATCAGGACCGCGCCAGCGGGGATGTCAAAAAGTTGGCAGAGGAACATCTGGCGCAGATCGAAGACAAGATCGCACAGTTGCAATCCATGCAAGCAACGTTGCGCCATCTGGTGCGGGAATGCGCCGGTGACGCCCGCCCCGATTGCCCGATCCTGCGGGATCTGGCCGAGGGGTGAAACGGCAGAGCGACATCCCGGCAACGCCCATAGGATTTTTGGCAAGAAGAATACGACAGCCGTTTCTTCTCGGGCTCAAACACTCAGATCTTTACTGGCCAAAGGCGAGCCCTTCGCGGCGCGGATCAGCCCCACCAAACAGGCGCGTTCCGCGCTCGATCGCATGCAGACCAGAGGTTAGATCTGTTTCGCGCACGTCAAACCCCATCTCCGCCAGGGGACCAGCCAGCGGCGCGGCTGCGGCTTCCATGTCATAGGGGCCAAAACGATTCACAAGATGCGGAAGGCTGACCGCCTCCTGAACCGTCATACCCCAATCCACCCAAGCGATGATGGCATTCGCCACATAACCAATGATTCGACTGCCGCCCGGACTTCCCAGAATCAGCGCCGGTTGACCATCACGGCGCAAAATCGTCGGTGCCATAGAAGAGCGCGGGCGCTTGCCCGGAGCCACCGCATTGGCAATCGGCACGCCATTCGCATGGGTGGCGAATGAGAAATCAGTCAATTCGTTATTGAGCAGGAACCCCCTGACCAAAAGGCGCGAACCAAAGCCGTTCTCGATGGTCGTGGTCATCGACACCGCGTTGCCATAGGCATCAACGATCGAGATATGCGAGGTCGAAGGCAATTCCAGTGACTGATCATCAGACCAGATGAGCGCGTGTTCGAATTCGGGTTTGCCCGGCACCACCTCTGGCAAGGCATCATCGCCCCGCAAAAGATCAGAGCGGGATTTGAGATATCCGGGCGCAAGCAGTCCTTTGAGCGGCACGGGAACAAAATCGCTATCCGCCAGATAGCGACCCCGGTCAGCAAAGGCGAGACGGCTGGCATCACCAATAAGTCGCCATGCCTCAGGGCTGTTGGGACCGAGCGCCGCCAGATCAAACGGCTGGAGCATCCCCAGAATTTGCCCCAAGGTACTCGCCCCCGACGAGGGCGGGCCCATGCCGCAAACCTCATAGCCACGATACGGCGTGCAAAGGGCGGGGCGCTCCTTGACCCTGTAAATCGCCAGATCAAGCGGGCTAAGCACGCCTGACCTATGCCCCGAGCGTTGGACCCGCTCCGCGATATCTAGCGCCATTTCGCCAGTATAAAACGCCGAGGCTCCATCAGAGGCCAGCAGGCGCATGGTCTCGGCATAGTCCGGATTGCGCAGGGCTTGACCTGCCTTGATCGGCATGCCGCCCGGCAGGAAATAGTCGCGGGTTTCGGTAAAAATCTTTAGGCGGTCAGCATCCTCGGCAACCAGTCCGGCCAAACGTGGGCTAACCGGAAATCCGTCCTCTGCCAATCGGATCGCATCCGCGAACAGCCCCGCCCAATCGGCGCGGCCCCAGCGGGCGTGCGCCTCAGCCAAGAGTGCCGGCGTTCCGGGCGTACCCACGGATCGCCCTCCCACTACCGCATCAAAGAATTGCAGCGGTTGACCGTCCTCATCCTGAAAGAGTCTTGGTGTCGCGGCAAGCGGCGCTGTTTCGCGCCCGTCCAATGTGGTGATCTCTCCTGTCGCGCCATCATGCCAGACCAGAAATGCCCCACCGCCCAGGCCAGAACTTTGTGGCTCAACCAGACCCAGCACCAGTTGCACCGCAACCATCGCGTCCGCAGCGGTGCCGCCCTCCGCCAACACCTTTGCCCCGGCCTCTACTGCCAAAGGGTGCGCAGCGACAATCATCCAGTTTGAGGCAACGGCCGGGAGGCCTGCGTCCTTGGCCGTCTGTGAGGTTGCAAGCATGGGTGGCACTTGCAAGACCCCTGCCCCGGCCCCTTCGGGCGCAACCAAGTCTGCCGCCTGCTGCGCCGGAACCGGACCGCAAAAGATCATCCCCAAAGCCAGAACGAGCGCGCGCATGAAACTCTCTCCCTACAGCGGATCAGTACGCCAGAGCGTCACCTTGAGCCCACCATGCGCCACCGGTGGCCCCGGTGGCAAGAAGGGCAGGCCCGTGGTCTTGGCTAGCCCAGCGTCGCTTGTGACGATGCCAACGCGCCAGCCGCGCATCTCGCGCATGAGCACCTCGCCCAGACTGGCATAGAGGCCAAAGAGCAGCTTGCGATTCCCGATCCGCGCACCATAGGGCGGGTTGATCATCACCAATCCCGGCGGGCCCTCAGGCCGCGTCAGTGCCGAGAGCGGCTGACAGGTGAACTGCGTAATGCTCTCCACCCCGGCACGCATGGCATTCTCGGTCGCCATCCGGACCGCACCTGCGTCACGGTCAAAGCCTAAAAAGCGCAGGGGCGTTTCGCGGGGGCTGACGGGACCGCTCATCGCTGCCCAGACGGCGGGATCAAACCCCACCAGATCCTGGAACGCAAAGGACCGCGCCCGGCCAGGTTTCAAGCCTGCGGCGATTTCTGCCGCCTCAATGGGGAATGTGCCCGAACCGCACATCGGATCGAGCACCGGTTCGCGCCCATCATAACCGCATTGCCGCAAAAAGAGCGCCGCCAAGGTCTCGCGCATTGGGGCCTTGCCCACGGCCTCCTTATAACCACGCCGATGCAGCGGCTCACCCGAAGTATCCAGACTGAAGGTCACCAGATCGTCCTCAATCCGCGCCATAAGACGAAGTGCGGCCTCGTCCTGCACCTGCACGCCAAGCGTCTCGGTGAGTGCCTTGACGATCCTCTCAGTGGCAGCGCCTGCATGATAGATTTTCGACTTGCGACAGGTGACTTCGACACGCAGCGGCACATCCGGGCGCAGATACGCGGCCCAGTCGAACTTGCGCGCACGTTTGTCGAGCTGAGCCAGATGAAACGCACGAAACGATCCGATCCGCGCCAGCACACGTCCTGCCCCGCGCAGCACCAGATTGGCACGCCAGACATCGGGCCATGTGCCCATGAAGCTCACCCCACCGGGCAGGACCGTGACCGGACCAAACCCGTGCTCACGCGCCTCTTCGGCAAGGGCGTCTTCATGCCCGGGCAGGGCGGCGAGGAAGATTTCAAAAGGCTGCGGCTGGCTCATCGCGCCGTCGTAAGGCAAATTACGGCCAAAGGCGAGCGGTCACAGCATCGCCGGAACGACTTGATCAGGTGGTCGGTGACCATCATCAAAGGTCTTGATGTTGATGATCACCTTTTCACCCATCTCAATCCGGCCTTCGACCGTAGCCGACCCCATATGCGGCAGCAGAACCACGTTTTTCAGTTCGCGCAGGCGCGGATTGATTTCGGCACCGTGCTCATAAACATCAAGGCCCGCGCCCGATATCTCTCCGGCCCGCAGCATACGGGTAAGCGCATTCTCGTCGATCACTTCGCCCCGGCTGGTGTTGACGATGACCGCGTCGGGTTTCATCAGCTTCAAACGCCGCGCATTCATCAGGTGAAAGGTCGAGGGGGTGTGAGGGCAATTGATACTGAGCACATCCATCCGCGCAACCATCTGATCAAGGCTTTCCCAATAGGTGGCCTGCAGCGCCTCTTCGATCTCGGGACGCAAGCGGCGTCGGTTGTGATAATGCACCTGCATGCCAAATGCCGCAGCACGCCGCGCCACCGCCTGACCGATCCGTCCCATGCCGAGAATGCCCAGACGTCGCCCGGCAACACGCCCCCCGAGCAAAGCGGTTGGCGACCAGCCTTGCCAGTCGCCCGACTGCATCATCGCCAATCCCTCGGGCAGGCGGCGCGTGACACTCAGAATGAGCGCCATGGTCATGTCAGCGGTGTCATCCGCCGAAACACCCGGCGTATTCGACACCAGAATGCCATGCTGGCGCGCCGTGCCAACATCGATATGGTCTACCCCCGCGCCATAATTGGCGATCAGTTTCAACCGATCCCCGGCCTGTGCGATCAGGCTGGCATCAATCCGGTCCGACAGGGTTGGCACCAACACGTCAGCCTCTTTGACGGCACGGGCCAGCTCCTCTCTGGTCATGGGAACGTCGATCTCGCGCAGACGGACGTCAAACAGTTCGCGCATCCGCGCCTCAACAGGTTCGGGCAAACGTCGCGTAACGACAACACTCAGGCGTGCAGATGGCATGAAGCCCTCCTTAAAACTTTCCTTTCAGGCGCGTTGCTGCCAGAGTGGCTCAGGAAAGAGCGGGGCACAAGAACCCCCATGCAATTTGTCGGGCAGAATTCGAATGACGTCGCTAAAATCAGGCCTTGTGGCCCTTGTTGCGTTGATATGTTTAGGCCCTCTGGCGGCCATCGCCGAAGAGCGTGGACCAGTAACAAACCTGCCCTTGCCACGCTTTGTGTCGATGAAGGCCTCAGAAGGCAATGTGCGCCGTGGCCCCAGTCTGACGCACCGCATCGACTGGATTTTCAAGCGCCGTGACATGCCGCTTGAGATTACCGCCGAACATGGCCACTGGCGGCGGGTGCGCGACAGAGACGGAGTGGGCGGATGGGTGCATTACACGCTCTTGTCAGGCGCGCGCACGGCAAGTGTCGAAATTGAGATGCTGGACCTGCTGGCCAAGCCTGAGCCGAGCGCCCTGATTGTCGCCAGACTGGAACAGGGTGTTATAGCTCGAGTCGAAGAATGCCAGCCCGACTGGTGCGCGGTCTCCGCTGCAGGATATGACGGTTGGGCTCCGAAATCAGCGCTCTGGGGCATCACGGCCGACGAAACATTCGAATGACGCAGCTACAAGGCCGGAAGATTAAGACGCTTTTTCAATTACATAGACTATCAATATGGAATGCCGACGTTTTTTTTGTCAAGCACTCTTGAACCGCGTCAAGGTCCAGAGTAATTAGCGCGTCACGTTGGGGTGTAGCCAAGTGGTAAGGCATCGGTTTTTGGTACCGTGTATCGTAGGTTCGAATCCTACCACCCCAGCCAAGTCCTCCCGATCCTTGATCTGATGAGCCGCTCGGGCTGTGTTCAGCGCGAGAGTGCCCCTTTTTATGCCCCCGCTACCGGGTGGCTCGGGTGGCTCGGGTGATACGGCGTGGGCTCATCCGGCGCGGCGGCCTCAGAGATAGTCCGGCAATTGGGGTTAGTATGGAGAACGCTTCCGGTATTACGGATAAGTAATGGGAAGAGGGGTCAGAGGGTGTCAGGCCAAGAATAGGTAGTTGTTCATGTCCCCCAAAGATGGAAAAAAGACCTAGGACAGAACAGGTGGGATGCTACAAGTCACCATGGCACGCATCGACCCGCACCACTCCCGCCCTTTGGACGTTCACCGCTGGTCCGACCATCCCGAGGTCAATCGGGTGGTGGCGGAGGTGTGGGGCAGTTTGTTTAGCGGACGGCTCTCAGGAAAAAACTAGACGTATCCTTCGCCGCCGCAGTTTCTACAACGCATTGTTTTCGAGCCAAAGCAACCACTGCACCGAGTATATTTCGTATTACCGAATGGGTCGCGTCCCGCAATCACTTCGCCCCTGCCGCCGCAAATCTCGCACGGTAATCGACCGGTCGCATAGCAACGGGTGCATCTTCGCTTGTCAGGTTTACTCTTTAGGCGAGAAGGGTGTTCTTCCATTCCTGATAACTTTCCAAGTTGACCAGTTATATTTTAAGAAAGCATAAATTGGTCCTTCTGTAACGCGAAACTGATTGTTGCTTGTGATCAGATCCGCTGGTTGACTCAAATGCCAATGGTATAGCAGGTTTCAACCGCTGCGGCTTCTGCTGTCCGATTACTGAGTCCTCATCGATTCTCCCCTTCCCCGCCTCGAACATTGCCTGGCACTCCAGAGAGCCACGCGTAGGTTTGAGCCGCCTCACCTCAGCGTAATCTGCCCTTCTCTCCTCGGGCGCTTCATCCCACCCCATCCAGTCGTTGGCGATCGGTAGCGGCTATGCGGTCAGCGAAGTGGCGGAGCGGCTGGGTGTGAGCACCAAGTCGCTTACACATGGAAGGCGAAGTTTGCGAAGCCTGCCAAGGCTCGAGAGGCGGAGGCGGATCTGGCCATCGAGCTACGTCGGGTGAAGAAGGAACTGGCCCGCGTCACAGAGGAGCGCGATATATTAAAAAAGGCCGCAACATACTTCGCGCGAGAGTCCCGTTGAAGTATGGTTTCATTCGGGCTCATCGCTGCGAGTTTTCGGTGACGTCAATGTGCCGCGTGCTGATGGTCCACGTCCGCGGCTTTTACGCATGGCTTAAAGAACCGTTAAGCCAGCGCACGCAGGACGATGAACGGCAGACAGAGTTGATCCGACAGGCTTGGGGCGACAGCGGCAACGTCTATGGCTACCGTACCCTACACGCGACGTCGCAAGGCAGGACATCTGCGAATACATCGAGATGTTCTACAATCCCAAACGCAAACACACGAACAACGGCATGCTGTCGCCCGTTTACTTCGAAGCAAGACAGCAAAACTGGACGAGGCAGGTGTCTAGGAAACTAGGCGCACCTCAGAACATCAAACTTCGGACGCGTTAGATTCAAATCTGCAAGAAGCTTGCTACTGATAGTTGTGAATGGTCCAACACTTTGTTCGTCCCCTACTTCGATTGCTCAAAAAGCAGCTGCACATGCTCAGGTGCCTTCGGTATCACACCCAGAGGATTGAGCGCCTTGATCGAATAATAACCCTGCAGAATATGTTCCATGTCTATAGTTTCACGAATACCGGGGACTTGCAGCATGCGCACGAGATAGGCCGACAACCGCGGGTAGTCCCGGATCGCCCGACGGTTGGTCTTGAAGAGACCGTGATAGGCCGCATCGAACCGGATCAGCGTGACGAAGGTCCTCAGATCAGTTTCCGTCAGCGTGTCACCAATCAGGAAATTGCCGGTCAGCCGGTTTTCGAGTTCGTCGAGCGTCGCGAAGATGCCGTTCATCGCCTCGTCATAGGCGGCCTGCGACGTCGCGAACCCGGCCTTGTAGACGCCGTTGTTCAAGAGATCATAGATGCGCGGGTTGAGCACATCGATCTCCGCCGCATATGCCTTGGGATAGAGCCGAATATCCGACGGCACGAGATGCTCGAAGGCGGTGTCGAGCATGCGCAGTATGTCGGCGCTTTCGTTGTTCACCATCACGTCCCGCTTCATGTCCCAAAGGACCGGCACGGTCGCGCGTCCGGTAAAATGCGGATCGGCGCGGGTGTAGATCTCGTGCATGTAGCGCGCGCCTAACAGCGGGTCCTCGTCCGCGCCGGGAAAGCCGCCAAAACGCCACCCCTGATCGGTCAGGATCGGGTTCACCACCGTCACCTCGATCATCTCCTCAAGGCCCTTCAGCTTGCGCGCGATCAGCGTCCGCGACGCCCATGGGCAAATTAGCGCGACATAAAGCCGGTAACGCCCCGGCTCGGCCTCGAAACCGCCCTCACCTGTCGGGCCCGGACGGCCATCCGGCGTGATCCAACTGCGAAAGCTCGAGACCTGGCGTACGAAGCGCCCCCTCTCGTCCGCCTTTTGAACCGGCTGCCACTTTTCCATCCATTTTCCGTCGACAAGCATGATTCCCTCTCCTCAATTCGCGTGAAAGATGAACGAACGCATCGACACAGATCCAAGATCAATGGCATCGGTCATAAACATCAGGTCGTCGCGCGCATCAGATGCGCCGGCAACAGCAAGCGCGGGCAGGTAGTGATCCACCGTCGGGTGGGCCGCAGAAAGAAGCGCGCCCAGCCCTTCGGCATCCGCAAGCGCGGCGAAATCCCGATCCGTAAGACGGTCAGCAAAAAGCGCATCGAATTCCAGGGCGAAGTCGAGCGGTTGGCCGCCCCGTCGCATTGCACGCAGATTATGGACGACATTGCCCGAACCGAGGATCAGGACGCCACGGTCGCGCAATTCGGACAGTGTTCGACCAACCTCGAGATGGTGACCAAGCCCGCGGCTCATGTCGATCGAGACCTGGAAAACCGGCACATCGGCCTCCGGGTAAAGAAACTTCAAGACGGCCCAAGCCCCGTGGTCGAGCCCCCAGCGGTCATCTTCCTGCGCCCGGTGGCTCTTCAGCAGTGTGACAACGTCCCGTGCGAGGTCAGGCTGGCCGGGTGCCGGGTATTGCTGATCAAACAAGGCCTGGGGAAAGCCGTAGAAGTCGTGGATCGTGCGCGGCATCGCCGAGATGTCAACCAGTGTGGAACCTTGGGTCATCCAATGGGCCGACACCACGAGAATCGCATTGGGGCGCGGGAGACTCTTGCCAAGCGCGGACCAAGAGCGGCTGTAGGCATTATCCTCAATTACATTCATCGGACTGCCATGGCCGAGAAAAACAACCGGTAGCCGGTCAGAGCGTGCGAAGCGGTCACGGACGTTTTGCAGGCTGTGGATTTGCATTATGAGTATCCCGGGTCACACCGGATCGCCACTTGACGATCCGGTCGCTTAAGCTGAGATCAGGCGAACTTGCCGAGGATGCGGTCAAGTACCGGCAGACGTAGTGCATAGGCACCCGCGCCAAGCATCAGGATCACAGTTTGGATAAGTGCCCAGAACAGTGGGAATTCCCAACCACCGCCTGAGTTCGAGAAGGTCCAGCCGTTGCCTAAATGCGCCCAGAGCGACCCAAGCAGGACCGCGATCAACGGGATCGAGACGGCGCGGACGCCTACGCCGAGGATCAGTGCCAGGCCACCACCCAATTCGGCGAGAATGGTCAGATAGGCGAAGAACCCAGGTAAACCGAGGCTTTCGAAGAAGGCCACGGTGCCGGGGATGGTAAATACGCTTACCTTCAGCCAACCATGGGCGAGAAAGGCCACGCCGCTTGTGACCCGAAGGACAAAGGCCGCATAATCCGTGCTGTTAGTTTCAGAATTGGTGGACATGTCAGTCGCTCCTTGGGATTTGGTCACGCCACTTGTCTACACAAGTGACGGATTTTTTCTGATGCCCGCAACCTAAGGCTTGAACACCATCAATAAAATAGAGATGTTATGGAATGACTATCTTCATTTTGTTCTGAATAGAGCTGTGGACCTCCTCGACCAGATCCGCGCCTTCGTCGCCACGGCCCAAACGGGATCGTTCACCGCAGCTGCGGGCCAGATGGGTATCTCGAACCGGTTAACCTCCAAATACGTCGCCGAACTGGAAGCACGTCTCGGCGTTCGCCTGTTCCAGCGCACCACACGCAAGGTTGGCCTGACGCCAGCAGGCGAAAATCTTCTTGCGCGGGCACCCGAACTTCTGGAAAATTTCGACGCCGTCCTGAGCGAGGTTGCCGAGGGATCGAAAGGACTCTCCGGGACACTGCGCGTTTCCGCACCCATCACGTTCGGAGAAATTTACGTTGTGGGCATGCTTGCGCGCTTCGCGGCCGCTCATCCTGCGGTGTTGATCGATCTGAGGCTCAACGATCGGTATCTCGACCTCGCGGCCGAAGGCCTCGATCTGACTTTCCGGCTCGGTCATTTCGACCAGGCCTCACTCAAGGTCCGCCGCCTCGGTGAGTTCCGAAGTGTCCTGGTGGCAAGTCGGGATTATCTTTCGCGACACGGCGCCCCTAAGGCACCGGAAGAGCTCTCAAACCATGCGTGTATTGTTGACACGAACCGACGGAACCCGCGTCGCTGGATGTTTCACAAAGACGGTGTCGAGACGATTGTGAATGTGACTGGTCGTTTTCATGTCAATTCCGCCACCGCCGCCGTGGAACTGGCGGCCGATGGTCTTGGCCTCGCCTACGTGCCAAGTTTCGCCTTGCGTGGCACCCTCAACGACGGCGAACTCGTCACACTCCTCGATGAATACCAATGCGAAAGCGGTTCGGTCGGCGCAGTCTATCTGGAAGGTCGGACCCTGCCTCGCAAGGTTCGCGCACTGATCGATTTCGCTTTGGACGATATTAAGACGGCAAGCCTGATGCAGGGCCTTTGACCAAGAAAAGGCCGCTCGCCATGATCGATGCCCGCTGTTTACCGGATATCTTGTACCAAAGGCCTACAGTGAAGCGCGCCACATTCGGAAGCGGCTTTGTCCAGTCACCTCGCCAATCAGGTCCTGCGCCTCTATCCACGCAAGGTTTCCCCAGGCGGCAGCGCGACGTGCGCCCGTCGATACTTCGGCCATGTTGCCCGTGACCCGCTAGGCTCCAGAGGGGAAACCCCATGCGGGCACGCGTGATTGGGTTTAGATCGGCTGCCAAAGCTATTACGTCCAGCCATCAGGCCCGGACCACCCGTCAGGCGACGAACAACCCATCCAATCCGGGCTAGTATATTTAGATCATCCTGCAGACCTGACAATCGCATGGAAATCCAAAGTGCCAGCCGATCTGGACTCACCCGATCACCCGCAAACCAGCTGAGGTCTGCCGCCTCAATCAGAGCCAGTCTATGCCGACAGCACTCTGGGCCGCGCAGCAATCGTTCATCCAGCGCACCCACACGTCCAGCCACCCTTGCGAGGCACCCAGCCTGAGCCGCTTCCGCTTTTACCCAGTCGTCGATGACCGAGTTATCGGGCGGTTGCCGTGATGCACATCCAGATCGAGGATCGCGACCCGCCGACCTTCAGAGGCCGCCAACTCTGCGGCAAGCGCCGAATTGTTAAGGTGACAGAAGCCGCCCGCAAGGTCGCGCGTGGCGTGATACCCGGGGGGCCGAGCCAGTTGTTTCCGACATGGGTCAAAATCATCAGCCGCACCGCAATTGACGCGAATAGCGCAACAAATTCATAATAAAACCATGATCTATTTGTAATGATAACGCTGCGGTGTTTTTCTTTATGGACTGAATTTTATCTCCTGGCTCTGCAGCAGGGGGTCGTCCTGTGGATTTTAGACCAATAGGAGAACACCATATGACTTTTTCCACAAAGAGATTTTCCACAGCTTTGCTCGCCTCGGCACTTCTGCCCGCAACAACTTGGGCGCAGGGCGTGCCGGTTGAACACTATATCGTCGTTCTGCACCCCGGTTCGGGCGCCCCCGCAGAGGTGGCGCAAGGGACTGCGAACCGCACAGGTGGCCGGGTTGGATACGTTTATAACGAGGCATTGCAGGGGTTCTCGATATCAATTCCGCCGTCGGCAGTCGCCGCACTGGAAAGCAATCCGCGAGTCGCCTTTGTCGAGAAGGACCGCCCCGTGAGCCTTTTCCAGGAGACCTCGCAGGAAATACCAACAGGCATCAAGCGCAGCTTTACCAACGAAGCGGCGCTGGATATCGACGGGACCAATGATTTCGTTGTCGATGTGGATGTAGCCGTGATCGACACGGGCATCGACTATGAACACCCCGACCTGAATGTTGTTGGCGGAACCAATTGTAATCAATCTGAAGCGGGCGGTCCGCCTTGGGCGCGCAGTTATTTCTGCGATGACAGCCTTGGCGGCGATGATGACCATTTCCACGGCACGCATATCGGAGGAACAATAGGTGCCTACGACAACGGAATCGGGGTTGTCGGTATCGCGCCTGGCGCACGTCTATGGGCGGTCAAGGCTCTGGATAGCCAGGGATCCGGTGAGTTGTCAGGGATCATCGCCGGTATCGACTGGGTCGTCGCACACGGTGGCATTGAAGTGATTAACATGAGCCTTGGCGGTGCCGGAACCAGCGCAGCAATGAATACCGCAGTTCAAAATGCCGTTGATGCCGGGGTTACGGTCGTCGTGGCCGCTGGCAACAGCGATGTGGATGCTGCGGGCCATACCCCGGCCAACGCACCCGCAGCAGTCACCGTGTCGGCTTTGGCCGATTTCGATGGTACCCCCGGCGGGTTCGGCGCCCCGACCTGCCGTGTCGATCAGGATGACACGCTCGCAGATTTCAGCAACTGGGGTTCGACAGTAGATATCGCCGCCCCCGGAGTGTGCATCCTGTCGACCTATCCGCTTGAGCAAGGCTCTTATGCATCGATCAGCGGCACCTCGATGGCATCACCGCATGTGGCGGGCGCTGCCGCGCTACTGGCCAGCAACGGCAGCACCCCGGCGCAGATTCGCAGCACGCTGCTGAACACTGCCAATTTCAATTGGGTGGACGACTCGGGCGATGGCCTTCTTGAGCCACTACTGGATATCCGCAACGCAGCCTATACTCCGGCACTGATTGTCAGCGACGGCGCAGTCGGAACGGGCAATGAAGCGCCGCTGGCGGCCTTCACCGCATCTTGCACGGGTCTGGAATGCAGCTTTGCCGATGAATCAACCGACAGTGACGGCAATGTCGTGAGTTGGGAATGGAGCTTTGGCGACGGGGCGAGCTCGACCGAGCAAAGCCCCGTTCATACTTATTCGGGCGATGGCAGCTATGGTGTTGCGCTGACCGTGACCGACGATGGCGGGCTGAGCGCTGAAACCGCAACCACTGTGACGGTCAGCAGCGACAGTACTACCGGAACGCCTGACAGCTGTGACGGACTTGCCGATATGGTTTTCCTGACCGGCAGTTCAGCCAGTCAAGGTTCGACATGGATAGCGACAGTTGATGCCCTTAAATGCGAGGCGGGCGACGTGGCAAATTTCACCATCCAACCGCAGTGGATAAGCAATGGCGGCAGCGCGAGCGGTGATTGTTCAACCGCAACGGGCGAATGCACGTCGACCCTTTCAGGCATGCGCAAGAATGTCGGCTCAGTCACGTTTGAAGCCGATGGCGCGAGCATCGTTATCAACAAGCCCTGATGGGGCGCTACAGGACTGAAATACGCCGGTCCGGAAAACCTGGGCAGGCGTATTTATTCCGGTCGGCTTGTGTTCATGATGTGGCTCTGCACCCCCGATCAACCGACAGCGGCCCCTGTCCGGGCAGGCCGTAGCAGTGTTCAAGCGGGGAGAACCTTGAAAAATCCTATGCTCTGGCGGTCCGGCTGAAAAGTAGCGGGGCCGACCGCGATTGGCGGCAGGCACACATGAAATCACGGCGAGAAATCTGAAGATGGCCCGACTGCAACTCTGCGACGGCCTGACAAGTTTCAATCTCGCTGTTCATTGCGGACAGACCTAAGACCACCGCCCACCGGCTCATTGATCGGCTCACCAGAGAGCGAGAGCAGCTTGGACGGCATTGCCAGAACGTCATAGCCCAGCAACTTGATAGCGATCCAGTTCTCGGGCTTCATCCGGGCCAGCGGCATTTACGCCGTGAGAACAGGTCG
Organism: Roseovarius sp.; assembly: GCF_048262375.1. Classification (GTDB taxonomy): domain Bacteria; phylum Pseudomonadota; class Alphaproteobacteria; order Rhodobacterales; family Rhodobacteraceae; genus Roseovarius. The sequence goes on along the minus strand of NZ_JBLXFE010000016.1, from coordinate 66,161 downwards.
GACAACTGACCGCTACGCAAAAAGATCAAAACGACAACGAAAACTCTTGCAAACAGCGACCATCCACAAATGACAATGCCTCTGAAACTTTGGTAATATCCTCATTCATTAGAACGGAGAGACTTTGATGAGCAAACCACAGGCAGAAGGCATCGTTCATATCGACGATGTGCGTTTCAAGGTAACCGAATGGCGCTTTGCCCCCGGTGCGGAAACTGGCTGGCACGTTCATGGTCATGACTACGTCGTCGTGCCGCTGACGGATGGCACGCTGGGTCTGGACAATGCAGGGGGGACGGCACAGACCGCAGCGCTTACACAAGGCGTACCCTATTCTCGTCGCGAGGGCGTGAACCACAACGTCACCAACGCCGGTACCGCGCCGCTCGCTTTCCTCGAAATTGAAGCCGTGGCAGAGGCGTCCGCGCTGCGGCGGCGCGAGGTGCTCGAGCGTTTCATGGCGGCGTGGAATGCACGCGACCTTGATGCGCTGATGGCCTGTATGGCGACGGAATGCGCGTTCAACGCTGCTGCGGGGCCCGAGGCAGAAGGGCACCATGTTTCTGGTCACGATGGCGTGCGCGCCGCCTATGCCACCGTGTTTGACACCTTCCCAGAGGCTGCTTGGACCGCTGGCACCCATCACGTCTTTGGGGATACAGGCCTGTCGGAATGGCGCTTCACCGGCACCGACAAGGCGGGCCAGCGCGTAGATGTACATGGCTGTGACATCTTTCGCTTTGAGGGGGATCTGATCGCCCTAAAGGATACATACCGCAAGGCGCGCAGTGCCTGACGTTTTCGGTTGTCGTGGCGAAAGGGGGCCGCTCAGGCGACGCGGTCATAAAGTCGGCGCGCTTCGGTTTTGAAATGCTAGGTCAGCCAATAAACTGCGGGCGTGCCATTGGCATCGTCCGCAGCAAAGAGGCCTTAATCCAGACGCGGCCAACATCTGTTCCCCGCACCGCGGGGTCATCATCCAGATCTTTCAGATAGCAGATGTTCCCGACCTTCCGGCAATGGCGGTGGAAAGGTTGTGGACCAAGCCCACAGGAAGACCGGGCGAAGTATAGCTAGTACGGCCTTCTGCATTCGCGATCGCATGGATTTCGCATCTGTCAGCAAAATCCAAAGCCCTCGGGCCTGTTTTACAGGTGCGGGCGAGCGGAGTTGTCGAAACCACGAAACGTCTTGGTGCCGTCGTCAAAGAAAGCCTCGACGATTGTCCGCAACCCCGGGGGCGGTTCCCCTCAAATTGAACGCTCGTCTTTATTCGGTCAGGCGAGGTTGAGAAATCTTGCGGACCATCATCGCAGGCAGAGCGCGCTCGATAGCTTGATGATGCCGGTTGGCACTGAATGTTATGCGCTGGACGCAGCAGCAAAGGCAGCCTTCACAGCGTCCAGAAAAATCTCTGCTTCTACCTCTTGCAGCACCAGCGGCGGGCGAATTTTCAGGATGTTGGCCCCAGGGCCAGAGGCGCTGATCAGCACGCCGTTCCGGCGCAGGTGATTTACGACAAAACCCGCCGTGGCGGCGTCTGGTGCGTTGGTTTGTCTGTCGAGCACACATTCCACCGCCAGAAACAGCCCTGCGCCGCGCACCTGCGCGATCGCGGGGTGACAGCGCGCAACCTCTTCGAGCCCCTCTTTCAAAAACGCGCCCACGCGGCTGGCATTCTCCTGCAAACCTTCATCTTGGATCACATCCAAGACGGCCAGTCCGGCTGCGGCGGCGACCGGATTGCCACCAAAGGTGTTGAAATACCGGGCTTTCGCCCCGAACTCCTGCACCAAATCTGGTCTCATCGCTACGCCTGAAACCGGGAAGCCATTGCCCATTGGCTTGCCCATAGTAACCATATCTGGAACCAGATCATGCCTCTGGAAGCCCCAGAAATGATCTCCGGTACGGGCAAATCCCGGCTGGACCTCGTCGGCGATGAAAATCCCGCCTTCCGACCGTATCAGATCGACGGCGGGTTGCAAAAATCCTGCGGGATCCGGGTGCAACCCGTCACTGGAAAAGACGGTATCGACCAGAAACGCCGCTGGTTCGACTCCGTCGGCCCGCATATCGGCAATCGCAAGCGCCAGATCCGCAGCCAATTTCACGCCCTGATCGGCTGCGGGTATGCGCAGCCCGTCGGGCGCATCAATCAGCCGGACACGCGAGCTGCGCGGCACGAAATCACCCAAGGAAGGGGACAATTCCGACACGGCTTCGGTCACCCCGTGATAGGCCAACCGGGTGATGATCACCCCCTGCCGTCCGGTGTAACTGCGTGCAATCCTCAGGGCCAAATCATTCGCCTCAGAACCGGTACAGGTGAACATCACATGCCCGAGCGTATGAGGCATGGTGGCCAGCAACCGTTCGGCATAGGTGACAATGTCTTCGTGCAGATACCGTGTGTGAGAGTTTAGGACACTCATCTGTGCGGAAACCGCCTCGACAACGCGGGGGTGGCAATGGCCGAGCGAGACCACGTTGTTATACGCATCAAGATATTTGCGACCCGCCTTATCCCAAAGCCAGACCCCCTTGCCCCGGACAATGTGCAGCGGTTCCTCATAAAACAGGCGATAGGCGGGGCCCAGCGCCCGCTCGCGCCGCGCGATTAGGGCACGGTCCTGTGGATCAAGCTGCCCGGCGCGGGCCCTGTCATAGGCGTTGATCATGGTCATAACAGTTACTCCGATTGGAGGGCGTCCAGCGCTGCCTGCGTGCCTAGCCGGTCCAGCACCGTCAAGCCAAGCAAAGAGGCGGCGGCGTTGCGCCGGATATAGGCTGTGTTCTCAGGATACCGCTGGGCTCGCCAAGCGCCGATGGCCAGCGTGGTGGCATGGCGAAGACGTATAAGATCAGGCAGCAGCAGGAGCTCCTCTGCCTCCAAAGGCAGATGCGCAGCATAACCCGCAACCAGCCTTGCGACCCCTGCCAGCGGCTCAGGCCCGTCTCCGACATGGTAGGAACAGGCCACGGCCAGATCACAGACCAAAGGCGTGTGCACCATGTCGCCAAAGTCGATCACGCCAGTCAACCGGGTGCCACCGGGCGCATCAACCAACAGGTTGTCCGGGTTGAAATCATTATGCACGACCTGCGCGCGCAAGGCGGGCAGACGCGGGGCGATTTCGGCCTCAAAATGGTCGATCAAACGGGTCAGGCGGCAGCGCAATTCACCATCTTCAATCGCCTGCAACATGGGGCGTAACCTGTGCGCCTGTTTGATGTCCCATTGCAGCACATGCGTGCTGGCCGGATGAGCAAAGCCGCGCAACCCTAGCGTCAGCCGGGCCAGTAGGGCGCCCACCTCACGATGCAGCCCAGAAGCGGATCCCGCCGCCTTGAGCGTTGTGCCTTCGAGAAAACTCAACAGCCGCACGACATGGCTCTGACCATCGGTCAGAATGACGGTCTGCGATGGTGCCCCGTCCCGCGTGGGAAGGATATGCGGAACCGGGAGCGTAGAATCGACGCGGGCCAGATGCATCAACGCAGCCGTTTGCATGTCGGTCACGCCACGATCCTCAACCGCGTTGGTGATCTTCAGGAGCACGGACGGACCGGTGCGCGGCACAATCCGGAAATTCGCATCCTTTTCCGCTCTGAGCCTCTCTATATCGCCAGTGACGCCAAAAATATTGCGCGCCAGTTCTGCTGCCTCCGCCGGATTGATGGCGGGCGCAGCATGGTCAAGCAGGTCTGGCTGGTCGCCGCACTGGGCACGAGTCGGTCTTTGCATTACTGTTCCAATGGCTCTACACCGCACCACTCAGCGATAAACAGCGCCATGGCCTGCGTAATCCGCTGGACCGAGGACAGGCTGACACATTCGTCGATGCCATGAATATTCCGCGAAACGGGCCCATAACAGAGCGCGGGTATCTTATTGTATAACGCATAAACGCGCGTATCGAGATAACCCGCCGTCATAAAGGACTTGAGGGGCGCGCCGATAGCAGCTTCATGGGCCCGTCCCAGCACCGCTTCAGCCTCGCTTCCCGGCTCCAGCACATAGCCTTCGGCATAAAACCCATTGAACACCACCTGCGGCGGGTTGTTGGACAAAAAGGCATCATTCTGGGCGAATGCCGCTACTCGCTCGCGGATTTCGCACGCCGCGTCCTCGGCGCTGCGGCCCGGATATATCGAAACCCGGCAGTCGATGGTGCACCAGCTGGGCACTGACGAGGCCCAATCGCCCCCCTCGATCTTGCCGATATTCAGGTTGATCGGATGCTCTTCCTGTTCGAAATACGGATGATTGGCCTTATCGGCGTTCCAATCGGCCTCCATTTCGCGCAGGGCTCCCATGACGCGTGTCACGCTGTCAATGGCGTTCGCGCCTTCGCCCATCTCGCGCACATGCACGGGCACTCCACGCACTTGGACCTGAAACCACAGCACGCCGATATTCGCACGCACCAGCATTTCATCTTCGGGTTCGGGAATCAGTACCGCATCGGCGCTGTACCCCTGAAGATAGGTCTGCAATGCGCCATTACCGGTACTTTCCTCTTCGACCACCGATTGCACATAAACCGTAGCCGCCGGTTGCAGCCCCGCCCGACGCAGAGCATCGAGCGCAAAAATGTTGGCCGCCGCGCCCGCCTTCATGTCAGCCGCACCGCGACCATACATCCAGTCGCCCTCGACCTTGCCTGAAAAGGGTGGATCGGACCACATCTCATGCAGGCCCTCGGGCACAACATCGAGATGCGATTGCAGAATCAGCGACCGACCCTTTTCCTCGCGAGGGCGGTAGATGCCCACGACTATGGGCGCGTCGGAGTGATCATCGGAAAATTTCGACCCTCCCTCATGCGCCGAGATTGCCTCACGGTCCATATTGAAGCGGTCCATGGCAAAACCCCGCGCCTGCAATTCGCAAAAAACGAAATCCTGGACGGGGTGTTCGTGCCCGCGCAGCGAAGGCATTTGGACCAGTTTCTGTGTAAAGGTGATCTGATCGTCAAACCCGTCACTGACGGCTTTCAGGATGCGGTCGCGCAAGGCGGCATCAAGAGGCATTACATTTCCTTTCACATAAAGGCTCAGATCATCGCTTCGATCAGGTAGGGGCCAGGTTCGGCCATCGCATTGCGCAGGGTGCGCATGAAATCCTCGGCGTTTTCCACCCGGCAGCCCGGCACGCCCATTCCTTTGGCAAGCGCTACGAAATCCAGATCAGGGCGATTAAGGTTGAGCATGCTCAGCGCATCAGCCCCTGGCTGAGCGCCGACATTGTACAATTCGCCTTTGAGAATTTCATAAGCGCGATTGGCGAGGATTACGGTGGTGACATTCAGGCCTTCTCGCGCCTGCGTCCAAAGACCCTGCAATGTATACATGGCAGAGCCATCGGCCTGAAGTGTCACCACCGGCCGGTCGGGACAGGCAATCGAAGCACCCGCCGCCAGAGGAATGCCAATGCCGATGGACCCGCCGGTCAGCGCCAGCCAGGAATTGGGCGCGGCGGCATCACCATACGGAAAGATTAATCCGCTGGAGGATACGCCTTCATCTATGACAATCGCCCCCTCGGGCAGCGTGTTGGCCAGAACGGCGCCGATAATTTCTGGGGTCAGCGCCCCCCCCTGCGGCACTGGGGGTGGGGTTGTGTCGCGCGGGCCTCCGGGCCGGGCGCCAATCCGGTCGGCCAATGCGGCGAGCGCACCGGGGCCATCGCCGTCGAACCCTGCCAGAGTTGTGGTCTGGCAAGTGTCCGGCAGCAGCAGGCTGGGCTTGCCCGGATAGGCAAAAAAGGCCACCGGCGGCTGCGCTTCCACGAGAATGGCGCGGGAATAGGGGCTGAGCATGTCGAGCGCGGCGTTGATCGGATACGGGATTTTAGTCACCGCCACGCGCCCGTGCCCGCGCTCCATCCGCCGATTCGAGGTAGGGGCGAGGATGTCCGCCCCGGTTTTCTCGGCGATCCCTTGAAGTTGGGCCAGCGCCCGCACATCCTCCAGCACCGAGAGGCCTGCGATGATCACCGTCCTCTCGCCACTTTCCAACGCGGCGACGGCGGCATTCAGTGCATCCTCATCCAGCGGAGCAGGGCCAGACGGCGCAACCGGCCCGGCCATCCGCCCACCTTCATCCCAACCGATATCGGCGGGAGCGATCAGCGTTGCAACCTGTCCCGGCTTGCCCTTGGCCACGGCCAGCGCTTCCATCGCATCGGCGGCAAAGCTTCCCGCATCCCGGCCAGATCGCACCCAGTCGCTGAACGGCGCGCATGCGCCTTCCACATCCGCTGAGAGCGGCGCATCATATTGCTGATGACGCAAGGCATGATCGCCCACGAGGTTTAGCATTGGCACCCGCGCCTTGCGCGCGTTGTGCAGGTTGGCGGCGGCATTGGCGAATCCGGGGGCAAGATGCAGCAATGTCACCGCTGGCTTTCCGGCCATGCGCGCATAGCCATCAGCGGCGCCGGTCACCACACCTTCGAACAGGCCCAACACGCAATGCATCAACTTGGTGCGATCCAGCGCATCAACGAACTGCATCTCGGACGTGCCGGGATTGGCAAAACAGACGTCTACGCCTTCTGCATGCAGGCTGCGCACGACACTTTCGGCACCGTTCATCTCGGCAGGATGGTCTTTCATTTTACGGCCTCGCGGAAAGTGGTGAGAAAACTGCGTGCATTATCGGCCAGAGATGGCCCCAGATAGCCGCCCTCCTGCACCAGCACGGTCGGCAGGTTTAAGGCCGCCAGACGACGGGCCATTTCGGAAAACCCGTCCGGGTATACCGCCACAGCAGCCAGCGGATCGTCGGCCGCCATATCAAAGCCCAGCGAGACCACCAGCGCTTCGGCACCAAAGCTGCGTATAGCGGCAAGCCCCTTGTCGAGTGCGTCCATCACATCTGCCTCACTTGCACCATGCTGCAAAAGAATGTTGAGCGATGCCCCCTCACCTTCGCCCTCGCCGATTTCGTCCTCATGGCCAAGATAGAAGGTGGGATAGGTCTTGGGATCGGGATGCAGCGAGCAAAAGAAAATATCACCCCGCTCGTACAGGATATCGAGCGAGCCGTTGCCGGTGTGCACATCCACGTCAATGAGCGCCACCTTGCGGAATCTGCGGGTCAGGTGTTGCGCGGCAATGCATGCATTGTTGAAAAAGCAGAACCCGTTGGCGCAGTCGCGCATGGCGTGATGACCCGGCGGACGGCACAGCGCATAGGACGCGCGCGCACCTGAAAGCACCTCCTCGGCGGCCTCAATGGCAGTCTGAGCCGACCAATAGGCCGCCTCCCATGTGCCTGCGGTCAACGGGGTCGATGTGTCGGTCATCCACCAGCCAAGCTGGCCGTGAATATCCTTTGGCTCCTGTCCCCGCCGTCGGCCCGGATGGGCAGTGGGGATGGCCAGCGCATCTGCCCCTGCATCGGCCACGAATCGCGTGTAAGCGTCAGGCAGGAAATCAACGTAGTCAGGATTGTGCACAGCCTTGATCGGCCCCAACCCGTGATCGCGCGGTTCGATGATGGGAAATCCTTCACCGATCAGCATATCGCGCAATAATTCGGCGCGGCGGGGCTGTTCCTGATGCGGCATCGCCGCGCCGCGCCGAAAATAGATTTCGGGCGCATGGCCAAGCTGGCGCATATCGAAAAAGGCTTTCATGGTCAGACCTTTCGTAACATCAACGGATGACGGCTGGCCGTTTTAGCTATTCGCCGCAGATTGAACCATTACAGTTTTGGTTTGCCGTTTCAATAAAAACGATGCATGATGCATCAAAATAAACCGACAGGCCTCGACAGCCCAAGCGATTCCGGACGGGAGCGATGAGAGAAATCAGCAAGGATTCACTCGGGGACGCGATCTACCGGCAGATGTGCCGGGATTTGGTGCGAGGCAAGCTTCGCCCGGATCAAAAGGTCACCATCCGCAGCCTGGCTGAGTCGTTGGGAACCAGTTCCACTCCTGTGCGCGACGCGGTCCAGCGGCTGTTGCGCGACAACGCTCTGGAGCAGCGCACGGTAAGAGATGTCCGCGTGCCGGTCCTGACGATCAAACAATACCTTGAGATTTCCCGGATTCGCGCGGAACTGGAAGGGTTGGCCGCTGAACAGGCCGCCAAACGGGCACAGGACAAAGATGTGGCGAGGCTCCGCCGACTGGTTCAGCGCAACGAAGACGCAATCGCTTCGGCGCGCTGGCCGCAGGCGACCGAGTCGAATCAGCAGTTCCATTTCGCTCTGGCAGAGATCGCAGATATGCCAGTGCTGCTGAATATGCTGGATCGGATCTGGCTGCGGATGGGGCCGCTGCTTGCTGGCTATTATGCGAGCACAAATCAGGACATGGTGGAACACCACCACATCATCATTGCAGCCTGTGAGAGTCACGAGCCCGAAAAAGCCCGTGCTGCAATGCGGGCAGATATCGAAACGGCAAGGGAGGGGATCACCGCTTACATCGCAACGCTCAATTCCGCCTTAAATGGTCGCTTATCTCTCGGACAGACAGATCAAATTGGGGAAAGCTTGGATTTTATTCAGCCGGGCAACCCGGAATAAACAAACATAAACAACATTAACGACAGGGAGTGAACATGTTAAAACATCTCAAAATTGCAGCGGCAGCCACAGCGGCGGCCTTTGCTCTGGCGGGGCCGCTGGCGGCGCAAGACGCCGCGCCGAAATCAGGCGGCACACTGAATGTCGTCATTCAGCCGGAACCGCCGGGGTTGATGATTGGCCTGATGCAGAACGGCCCGACGCAGATGGTCGCGGGCGAAATTTACGAGAGCCTGCTGCGGTACGATTCAGACCTCGAACCCTCGGGACAGTTGGCCGAATCCTGGGAGATTTCGGAGGATGGGAAAACCTACACGTTCAAGCTGCGTGAAGGAGTTGTCTTCCACGACGGTACGCCGTTCACCTCGGCGGATGTAAAGTTCTCAATGGACAAGTTTTTGCGGGAAACACATTCCCGCATGCGGACCTATATGAAGCATGTCGAGAGCATCGAGACGCCTGACGATCATACGGTGGTCTTTAAGCTCGTACAGCCTTTTGGCCCCTTCATCGGGATTTTCGAGCCGGGGACCGCGCCGATGATCCCCAAGCATATCTATGACGGCACGGATTTTGCCAATAATCCTGCGAATAACACGCCGATCGGTACTGGCCCCTTCAAGTTCGACGAATGGGTCAAGGGCAGCTACATCCATCTTGTTAAAAACGATGGTTACTACATGGACGGAAAACCCTATGTAGATGAGGTGTATTACCACGTCATTCCGGACGCAGCATCGCGCGCCGTCGCTTACGAAACCGGACAGGTCGATGTCTTGCCTGGCGGGTCAATCGAGAATTTTGACGTGTCGCGTATCCGCGCCCTGGACAACACTTGCATCACCGACAAAGGCTGGGAATATTTTGGGCCGCTGTCGTGGATGTGGATCAACCTCAACAACAAGCCTCTGGATGATCTCAAGGTGCGGCAGGCAATGATGCATGCACTCGACCGCCAGTTTGCCATGGACGCGCTATGGAACGGTCTGGGCAAGGTCGCCACCGGCCCGCTTTCATCTTCGACCAGGTTCTACGCAGGTGATACACCGGATATTTCCTATGATCCGGTCAAGGCCAAGCAACTGCTGGAAGAAAGCAGTTATAACGGTGAAACCATCCGTCTGCTGGGCCTGCCTTATGGTGAAACATGGCAGCGTTGGGCCGAAGCGGTAAAACAAAATCTGAGCGAGATCGGCATGAAGGTGGAAATCGTGCCGTCGGATGTGGCGGGCTGGAACCAAAAGGTGGCCGACCGCGACTTCGATCTGGCGTTCACCTATCTGTATCAGTACGGCGATCCGGCGCTTGGGGTCTCGCGGACCTATATGAGCACCAACGCCGAACCGGGGTCACCTTGGAACAACGTGGCCAATTATCAGAACCCCGAAATCGACAAGATGTTCGACGAGGCAGCGCTGATGGCCGACCCCGAAGATCGCCGCGCGTCGTATAAGAAGATACAGGATAAGATCGTCAGCGACGTGGCGAACCTGTGGCTGCTTGAATTGGGCTTTCCCACCATCTACCGCTGCAACATCAAGAACCCGGTCAGCACCGCCTTGGGCGTGAATGACGGCTTCCGCGACGTGTGGATCGACAAAGCCGAATAAGGACGCAAAGTCCGACGGCCCGGACCGCCTATGCGGTGGCTCGGGCCGTCCCAATCACAGGACAAAAAGCGGGACAGAAAGCGTGATACGGTTCATTCTCGGCAGGCTTATCAAGGGGGTCTTCATCCTACTTGCGATCCTGATATTCAATTTTCTGCTGATCCACGCCGCCCCCGGCGACCCTGCTGCGGTCATGGCGGGCGAGGCGGGCGCAGCAGACGCAAAGTTTCTTGCCGATCTGCGCATGCGCTTCGGACTGGATCAGCCACTCTACATCCAACTGTGGACGTATCTGAAGGGCGCGATCCAGTTAGATCTGGGCTTTTCCTATCGTCAGCAAATGCCGGTAGCCGAGCTGATTGCCGACCGGTTGCCCGCCACCCTGCTGCTGACCGGGGTCGCCTTCGTGTTATCGCTGGTGCTGGGGGTGATCGCAGGTGTTGCCGCCTCGGCCCGTCAGGGGTCTTGGGGGGACACGATTATCTCAACGCTGGCGCTGTTGTTTTATGCGACACCGTTGTTCTGGGTGGCGTTGATGGCAGCGCTTGTTTTTTCGGTCTGGTTGAATTGGCTGCCGGGCTTTGGCTATTCCACCATCGGCGCAAACTACACGGGTTTCGCGCATGTGGTGGACGTAGCCAAGCACCTGATCCTGCCAGCCTCCACGCTGGGTCTCTTTTTCATGGCGATCTACATGCGCATGACACGCGCCTCGATGCTAGAGGTCAGTCGGCTGGATTTCGTCAAGACGGCTCGTGCCAAGGGACTAAAGCGCCGCCTGATCCAGCGTCGGCATATCCTGCGCAACGCGCTTTTGCCTGTTATCACCTTGGCCGGACTTCAGGCAGGACAGATCTTTGGCGGCGCAATTCTGACCGAAACGGTGTTTGCATGGCCCGGTATCGGGCGGCTGATGTTCGAGGCGATCAACCAACGCGACTACGCTGTAATCCTCGGCGTCTTCTACATCTCGGGCGCCATGGTGCTACTCTTCAATCTGATCACCGATGTCATCTACGTCATCGTTGACCCGCGTATAAGGCTGACAGGATGAAGGATTTCTGGAAACGTTTTAGCTACAACCGCGGGGCGGTGATCGGGCTGGTGATTCTGGCCGTGGTGATCGTCACCGCCATCGCCGCGCCGTTCCTGTTCCCGACAAGCCCATGGAAGATGGTACAGCGTCCCTTCCTGCCCCCGTTCACGCAAGACGGTCTGCCACTGGGAACCGATGCGCTTGGGCGAGACGTGCTGTCGGGGCTCGCCCATGGCGCCTATGTAAGCCTGCTGGTCGGGCTGGTCTCGACCATCGTGGCGCTGACCATCGGTGTGCCGGTGGGGGCGCTGGCGGGCTATTTCGTGGGCCGGGTGGACGACGCGCTGATGCGCTTCACTGAGTTCTTTCAGACGATTCCCAGCTTTGCGCTGGCTATCGTTCTTTTGGCGATCTTCCAGCCAAGCCTGACCTTCGTGATCATCGCCATCGCCATTGTCTCTTGGCCACCCGTGGCGCGACTGGTCCGAGGCGAGGTGCTGAGCCTGCGCACACGCGAGTTTGTCGAGGCCGCCACCCTATCGGGGTTGGGGAACACCCAGATCATCTTGCGTCATATCCTGCCCAACGCGCTCCCGCCGATTATCGTGCTGGCATCGCTCATGGTGGCGCAGGCGATCTTGCTGGAAAGCTCGCTCTCCTTCCTTGGCCTTGGCGACCCGAATATCATGTCTTGGGGTTACATGATCGGCGCGGCACGCACCGTGATCCGTACCGCATGGTGGCTATCCTTTCTGCCCGGCATGGCAATCCTGCTGACGGTTTTGGCCCTGAACCTGATCGGCGAGGGATTGAACGACGCCCTGAATCCCCGTTTGACAAGGAAGTCCAAATGAGCCTGCTGAGCATCCGCGAGCTAGCCATCGCTCTCCCCGGGGGGGCTGACCGTAAATATGCTGCAAAGGACATCAATTTCGATCTCGCCCCCGGAGAGATCCTGTGCATCGTAGGGGAAAGCGGATCAGGCAAATCCATGTCCGCGAATGCGGTGATGGGTTTGTTGCCGCAGGGCGTCAAACCCGTCGCTGGCACCATCATGTTTGACGGACAGGATGTGCTTACCCTGTCCGAAAAACAGATGCTGGAACTGCGCGGGCGGCGGATCTCCATGATCTTCCAAGAGCCGCTGAGCGCGCTGAACCCCCTGATGCGGGTGGGCGCGCAGATTGCCGAAGTGTTCGAGGCGCATGGCGAACTTAACCGCCAGGAACGGCGCGCACGCGCCCTGAAACTGCTGGACGAGGTCGGCATCCCCGATCCCGAAGCGGCAATCCGCGCCTACCCTTTTCAGCTGTCCGGTGGGCAGCGGCAGCGGGTGATGATCGCGATGGCACTGGCGCTGGAGCCTGACATTCTGATCGCGGATGAACCGACCACGGCACTTGATGTCACCACACAGGCGCAAATCCTGAAGCTGATCGAGAGTCTGCGCCGCTCGCGGGACATGGCTGTGATTTTCATTACTCATGATTTTGGCGTCGTCGCTGACATTGCCGACCGCGTTATCGTCATGCAGACCGGCGAGATTGTTGAAAGCGGGCCTGCGAATGAGGTTCTGCTGCACCCACAGCACCCCTATACTCGCGCCCTGATCGACGCCATTCCCCGGCTAAACCAGCGTGAAGATGTCGAAACGCACGAGCATCGGCCAGTGCTGAGCGTCGAGGGGCTGAACAAGACCTTTATCACCGGCTCGGGTAAGCTTTTCGGCAAGCCGCGGGTGGTCAAGGCGGTGCAGGATGTAAGTTTCGAGCTTTACGCCGGTGAGACAATCGGCATCGTTGGCGAAAGCGGGTCAGGAAAATCCACCGTCGGACGTTGCCTGACCCGACTGATCCGCCCAGACGAAGGCCGCGTGATGCTTGATGGGGCCGATCTTGCGCATATGTCGGGGGCTGAACTGCGCGACCAGCGGCGCAAACTCCAGATGATCTTTCAGGACCCGTTTTCGTCACTCAACCCGCGTGCGCGGGTGTCGCGTATCCTGACAGAAGGGCTGATCGCCTATGGCACGCCCAGCGCGCAGGCAATTGACAAAGCCCGCGAGCTTCTCAATCTGGTTGGGCTTGATCCCTCGGCGATGCAGCGCTTTCCGCATGAATTTTCCGGCGGTCAGCGACAGCGGATCGGCATTGCCCGTGCGCTGGCACTCGACCCTTCGATCATCATCGCGGACGAGGCCGTTTCAGCCCTCGATGTGTCCATACAGGCGCAGGTTCTGGACCTACTGGCCGATCTTAAAACCCGGCTGAACCTGTCCATGCTGTTCATCACCCATGATCTGCGCGTCGCCGCGCGCATCTGCGATCGTATTATCGTGATGCAAAAAGGGGCTATTGTCGAAATGGGACCAACCAGCAAAGTTCTGCACGATCCCGACACCGCCTATACGCGCAGCTTGCTGGATGCGATTCCGGGACAGGAATACGAACGCGCATTGTCAGGAGCCCGGTAGGATGGCCGACGCCCAGCCAAACCGCAGTTTAGAACAAGCCCACGCGGCGCAGGCTTGAAAAGGATAGACGGATGAAAGTATTTTTTGACGACCGCCAGCGTATCCATGATCCGCAATTTCGCTTGTCGGATGGGCGCGTCATTTTAAATCCTGACCGGCCAGAGCGCGTGGATCAATTGCTGCAAGGCGTTGCAGAGGCGGGCCTTCGCACCCAAAGCCCTACCGATTTCGGACTGACCCCGCTGGCGGCGCTGCACACGCCACGCTATCTGGATTTTTTGCGCACGATCTATGCGCGCCGCAGAGCAGTAGTGCCTGATCTGGCCGAAGTCGTGCCCGGTCGAATCTGCGTCGATCCGCTTAGAAATTATTCGACCGACACTGAGGCTCAGATCGGGTTTCACAACGCCGATACCTCTTGCCCGATTTCCGAGCACACTTGGGACGCGGTCTACTGGTCGGCCCAGACCGCGCTAAGCGCCGCATCAGAGGTTCTGCACGGCGCGCGCGCGGCATATGCGCTTTGTCGTCCATCTGGCCACCATGCCTACCGCGAGATCGCTGGGGGCTTTTGCTTTTTGAACAACTCTGGCATCGCGGCAGAGTATCTGCGTAGTCAGGGGCACCGCCCGGCGATCCTTGATATCGACGTGCATCACGGGAATGGAACACAGGCGATTTTCTATGACCGCGACGATGTGCTGACTGTCTCAATCCATGTCGATCCAGCGCAGTTCTATCCCTATTACGCCGGCGCCGCGAACGAGGCAGGCAAAGGGCGAGGTGTTGGCTGCAACCTGAATCTGCCCTTACCACGCGGCGCTGACAATGCGACCTATCTCTCCGCCCTTGACATAGCGCTGCGGCAGATTGCTGATTTCGGGGCCGACGTGATCGTTGTGGCTGTGGGGCTTGATACCCATGAAAACGATCCGTTTCATGGAATGGCTGTGACGACCGACTGCTACGCGGATATTGCTGCCGCGATCCGTAGTGTCGGGGTTCCGGTGCTGAATGTACAAGAAGGCGGCTATTCACAGCCCTATTTGGGTGCGAACCTCGCCCGCTATCTTGGCGATTTTGCGGCCTGAGCCGTATCATTAAGGACGACCCGATGACCGCTATCTCCCGTCACGCGTTTGGCCCAAGGATGGACCAGGCCGCCTGCCACAGAGGTCTGCTCCGGCTTGCCGACATGGTCGAGGGGCAAACGATCATGACCAGTTTCAAAGGAGATATCCATGCGTCAGCTATTTGAAGATATCTGCCCGCCAGAGGCTATCGTTGCACCGGCACAGTTGCGCCTCCGCGATCCGGGCTACTCCGCCACCAGCCGTGATGCTGGCCTGTTGCTGCGTCCGGACACGACCGCGATGGTCGCGGCAATCTGCCGGACGGCGCAGGCGCAGGGTATCGGCATCGTGCCGCAGGGCGGTCTGACCGGTCTAGTCGACGGTACGGCGACGACAGCCGATCAGATAGCACTGTCGCTGGAGCGGATGACAGCGATCCTGCGCGTCGATCCGGTTCAGCGCATCATCGTCGCCGAGGCCGGGGCGACCCTGCAACAGGTGAACGACGCCGCAGCGCGCTACGGTCTGATGACCGGCATCGACATCCCGTCACGGGGCAATTGCACGCTGGGCGGTATCATCTCCACCAATGCTGGCGGCATTCGGGTGATCCGCTATGGCATGACGCGCGACAACGTGCTGGGCCTGACCGCCGTTTTGCCCGACGGGACGGTGATCGAGGACATGAACACGCTGCTAAAAAACAACACCGGCTATGATCTGAAACAGCTTTTCATCGGCAGCGAAGGCACGTTGGGGATCGTCACCGCCGCCGTTCTGCGGCTTTACCCACGGCCTGATACGACCGGGGTTGCGCTTTTGTCCTGCCCGGATTTGGGCGCGGCACAGGCGCTTTTGGCGATTGCACAACGCATGGCCAGCGGCAATCTGCTGTCCTTTGAGGCGATGTGGCCCGAATATTATGCCCTTACGAGCGGGCTTCTGTGCAAGGGGCACGAACCGCTGCCACCCGACGCGGCGCTAAAGATCATTCTCGAGGTCGCCGGCAAGGACAGTGACGCGACCGAAGCGCTGCTGCTCAGCATTTTCGAGGACGCCGCCGAGGCCGGGCATGTCGCGGACGGCGTGATCGCCAAATCGCAGACCGAACAGCTGGCGATCTGGTCGATCCGCGAAGACACTGATCTGATTGCCCAACCGCTTGGGGCATTTCTGTCCTATGATATCAGCATTGAAGCGAATGAGATCACGGGTTTTCTGGACCGTTGGGACCGCGCACGGGCCACACATTTTCCAGAGCTTGATAGTTTCGTCTTCGGCCATCTTGGCGACTGCAACCTGCATGTCTGTATGGCGGTATCACCTGATACAAAACAGAATCGCGGGCCAATTGATGATATCTTCTATGATACCGTTACCAGCACGCCGGGCTCATCAATTTCGGCCGAACATGGTATCGGGCTTGGCAAACGCAAGCAACTGCCCCACAACCGCTCGCCTGCCTCACTCGCGCTGATGCGTCAGATCAAGGCTACGCTGGACCCCAAGGCCATCATGAATCCCGGCAAATTGCTGGCCGAGATTTAGCCGGTATAGTCGCGCGGTTCCAGCGGCCTGTCTTTCCTTGACATGTCCAAGTCGGTGGATCGCGGCTCTGTGGGCCCAAAGCAGACATTGCACGGCTTCATCTCGCGGTATGGTCAACCCACAGGTCGAATGCGCCTGAGCGTACGCGGCGATAGGACTTGGCAACAAGGCCGGGACGGCTGGGCGAAAAGAGTACCGCACAGAAAATGGCACATTACAAATTACGACGCCAACTTGGCTGGTCTGGCCAATTTCCTGAAAATCAGTCACAAGACATGACGTTCGACAGGAAAGAGACCATCCGCCATGCCTGCCAAGCATTTAGACATGCCACACCTTCTGGCAGATCTCCTGCATTTTCTCGAAAGGCCGTCTATTGACCAATCCGGTGCGCCGTCATTGGCATTGGAACCACAGTTACAGGCAGGGTTGGCGTGGCTGCGGGGGCTGGACTCTGAAGCCGCTGAGCCCCTCGCTGACCTGATCGGGTGTTTGATCACACGGTTGGCTCAGGACCGGCTGGCCGGACGCATCGCCCTGCAATCTGCGCAGTTCGAGCTTCAAACTCTGCGACAAAACTGTGCCTCCGAGGATCAGGACCGCCTCACCGGCGAGGCGCGTGCATTGGGCCTGCTCCTGGCCCGTTTGCTGCCCGATTTACCAGACAGCTTGCAAACGGTGGCCTTTTCAACCGCAGACTATCTTGCGCTCAATCCGGACGTGGCCGAAGCGGGCCTCGACCCCTTGGAACATTACCTCTCAAGCGGCGCTATGGAAGGGCGCGCGCCCCGGCGACTGGCCACAGGGTCTACTCAACTCGGCGGTTCTGACGCCGGCAAGGGCCTGTCCGCGTTCACAGGATCGTCAGAGTCACCCCGGTTCTGTCGCGACATGCCTGAAACGCTGCGCGATGAGGCGCTGATGTTGCTAGGGGCCAAGAAACCCGATGTGACCGTTATTTTACCAACATGGAACCGGGCGCACACGGTGCTGTCATCAATCGCCTCAGCGCTCTTGCAATCCTATCCGCCAAAAGAGGTGATTGTCATAGACGACGGCAGCACCGACGCCACGGTCGAACTCTTGCAACAGCGCTTTCCTGAACCCTTGCAAGAGGGGCGGCTCGTGCTCATCACGCAGGCCAACATGGGCGTTTCGGCCGCCCGCAACGCAGGGCTAGAACGCGCACAAGGGGATTTTTTCGCCTATCTCGACAGCGATAATCATTGGGATTCCGATCACCTTCTCTATGCACTGGCAGGATTGCTTGCGGTGCCCCATGCCCAGTGCGCCTATACGGCGCTCAGCCGCCACAATCTCTCGCATGGCTGGAGCGACATTCTTTTTCACCCCTATGACAAGGCAAAACTGGCAGAGACAAACTACATCGACCTCAACAGTTTTGTGCATCATCGAACGCTCTTTGACAAACTTGGGGGCTTTGATACCGGTCTCACGCGGCTCGTGGATTGGGACCTTATAATGAGATACACAGCCACCGGGGACCCGGTCGCCCTGCCTGTCATCACCGGACATCATGTCGTAGACAGCGTTAGTCTTAACAACATCACGACCAGCGAAAACCTTGCACCGAACCTCGCCTATATTCGCGCCAAGCAAAGCATCACCTGAGAGGGCCCGTGACACAGTCCGAAGACGACAACGCACAGCGGGGCATCGCCGCACTCAAATACCAGAACAGGTTGCTTCTGGCTCAGGTCGAGGAACTGCGTGCAACCCTAGCCACGCGCGATGACGAAATCACCCGCCTGATCGGTCGCCTGCTAGAGCAAGAGGCTAAGACCATGGAACGGCCCGGCCATTTGGCGTGGCTGCGCAATTGGTGGCGCTGAGCACATGCGGCGATTGGTTAAAAATGGGGATATCGCGCGCATACGCACCAGCCCGCTCTTTGATCCCGGATGGTATAGCAACACCTATCCGGACGTGGCGCGCCTGCCGTTGGACCCCGCGTCACATTTCGCGCGTGTCGGCGCATTCCTCGGACGTGATCCGGGGCCTAATTTTGCGTCAAGATATTATCTTGCAACCAATCCAGACGTTGCGGCGGCAGGTCTCAGCCCCCTGTTGCACTACCTGACGGCGGGACAATCCGAGGGCCGGGCACCGCATCCCGGCGTACTGCCACCACGCCCCGCCGCACCGTTGCGACGGCTCAAGCATTTGCGCGACCTTTTGGAAACCGGCGGGCTCGACGCTGGACCGCGCGCCGCACTGGCAGATATGGCAGAGGGCGGGCACGGCCCTGACGCCGCGGCTGGCGCAGCCGAGGCGCTTGCCCTCATGGCGCTCCGACGCAATGACAACGCCGAGGCACGCCATTGGCTGGATACCCGCATCAAGATCAGCCGCGATGCCATGGCCCGGCTCGCGCCTCTCATGGCCCTTGCGGCAGCGCGCGATGGGGATGTGACCACAGCGCAGGGCGTGGCCGACGCAGCCCCCCAAACTGCTGCATTGCATCTGGCACGCATCTGGTGGGCTAAAACCGAAGCCGAAACTCTGGCCTGTCTGAATGCCGCACTGACCCAGTCCAATCTTTTGCCCGTCGCACTGCAAGAAGGGAAAGGCCCTTTGTTTGACCGGCTTATCCCCGGCATGCCGCGTCCGGCAAACTCTCCGGACAGCCCGGTCGTCAGCGTCTTGATGGCTGCATTTAACTGTGAGGATACGATACCGACAGCACTGCGCGCCATGCAGGCCCAGAGCTGGACCGCGTTTGAGCTTTTGGTGATCGACGACGCAAGCACGGACAACACCCCCCGGATCGTTGCTGAATATGCGTCCCAAGATCCCCGCATCCGTCTGATCCCCCTCTCCCGAAACCGGGGTGCTTATGCTGCGCGCAATGCCGGATTGGCCGAGGCGCGGGGCCAGTTCGTGACCTTGCATGACGCTGATGATTGGTCACATCCCGACCGGCTGCGTCTTCAAATCGAATTCTTGCTTGCAAATCGCGGCATTGTCGGCTGTCTCAGCCAACAGGCCCGCTGCACCCCCTATCTGCGTGTCAGCCGCTGGACGGGTCAGGGCGCGCTGTTCTTTGAGAACATGACATCCTTGATGCTACCCACTGACCTTGTGCGTAACTGTCTCGGGGGATGGGACGATGTGCGCGTTTCGGCCGATAGCGAACTGCTGCGGCGGGTGCGCCGCCTGTTCGGAGAGAGGGCCGTTGCCGCCCCGGACACCGGCCCGCTGGCCCTGCAACGCGCCAGTGACACCAGCGCAACAGCGGACAAAACCATCGGCATGGATTGGTTCTATTACGGGGCACGGCGCGAGTATTACGAGGCGCAGTTGCATCACCATGCCACCGCATGGCATTTGTGCTATCCACCGGACAAGGCCCGAACATTCCCCGCCCCCGACAACCTTCAGACCGGGCGCAGCGAGACTAGGCTCGACCGCGTTTATGCCGGGCTGCTGACCGTGCAGGATGAGGCGCTCAAACGTTTGCTTGACTGGCTCAATGAGGATCAAGCACAGGGCCGCAAGGTCGGGCTGGTGCCGCTTTATGCCAGTACAATGCCAAGCGACGGTGGCCTTTCGATCCATCCGCACCTGCGTCACCTTATCGACGGGATCAATCTGCGTGTGCTCTGCTACGGCGAAGAGGTGCACTGCGAACGCTATATCCGCTTGCCCGGACAGAGCATAACCGAGCCGCACCGCTATCTGCCAACGGTCCACGAGGGCAATCGCTGCGTGCTATCGCCGGGACGGGTGCCGGCAGAACAGGTTTAAATGCCGCCGCCCCCCTGCGAAGGGTGACAAAGTGGCGGGTCTTAAAATCATACTCAGATCGGTTCGGCGCAGGGTTTGCGGCCTTATCCCCAATCTCAAAGAAACTGGAAATCATCCAAGGGCAGTTCTCCCACCGAGCGGATCATTCCCTTCTTTCTGATTTTCCAGATCCACCTTGACGCTCTGCGTCTTGCCATCCTTGGACTCGCCGAAATAGATCGTCTGGTGCGGGAACGGAATCTCGATGTTGCGCGCATCAAAGACCGTCTTGAGTACGCCGTTATAGGCTCGCCCAATGCCCCATTGCCGCCCCGGAACGCATTTGATCCGGGCACGCAGCATCACGGCACTGTCACCAAAGCTGTTGACGCCGAACCACTCCAACTCGTCCAGAATTCCATTCGCCTGCTCGGGATCGCCCTTGAGTTCGGCAAAGGCGTCGAGCATCGCCTGTTTCGCCTCGTCGATGTCTTCGCGATAGGCAACGCCCATATCACAGACGAAATAGCCGTAGTCCTTGACGTAGTTTGACACCATATCGACCGACGAAAACGGAATAATGTGATAGGCTCCCTGCACGTCGCGCAGACTTACAGAACGGATCGTCAGGCGCTCTACGGTGCCAGTAACGCCCCCGACCGTGACCACGTCACCCACATTCATCGCATTCTCGAACTGAATGAAAATGCCGGTGATGATGTCCTGAACCATCTTTTGAGCGCCAAACCCAATGGCCAGACCCAGCACCCCCGCAGAGGCCAACAGCGGCGCGATGTCGAGACCGACTTCGGACAGCACAAACATCAACGTGATGACAACAAGAGCAATGGTCGCGGCGTTGCGCAGCAAGGTGAGCAACGTCTTTTCGCGCGCAGTGGCCACGCTGCCAAACTCCGGGTTGAGCCGGTAGTCCACCCAAGAGGTCAAGCCAAGCCATAGGCCAAAGGACACCAGCAGCACCAGAGCCACCGACAGGATCGTGCCGGTGAGGCGCAGACCAAACTGGCTGACCATCCAAGCGCGCAGGTCGATCAAACCGATGGCGTTTAGCGCCAGCAACATGACCAGACCAAAAATCAGGGCGCGCAGCGCAAAGAGCATCTTAGGCACAAAGGTATTAAGGCGTGCCTGCAAGAGCGGCACTCTCGCTGACACCCCCGCCGGAAGCATCACCCCCCGCACCATCGCACGGCTCAAGAACCCTGCGACAGAGAACCCCAAGAGGCCAACGACCAGAACCTGACCTGAGGCAAGGAAAGTCTGGAAAACCGCATTACCGGGGCGAAGCAGGACGATCACGAACATCGCCAAGAGATAGCCCACGACCGGCCAGTGCCAGTGCCGCGAGAGATAGGCCAGCGCACCCTGGCGGCGGGTCCCATCGTCACCATGTGCACCCAGCATCCATTCCGTCACGATCTTGCGATTGCGCAGCACCAACCAGATGGCAAAGGTCAGAACGACAAACGCGATCAGTGCCGATACCGCCCGCCCTGCGGCATAGGACACATTGCTGTTGATGATCGGCACAATCAAAAGCTGACCATATCCCACAACCCCGACAATCAGGTTGATCCGCGAAGACAGATAGGACGCTGCCCGGTCAGTGATCGGCAATGGCCGCAGTGACGTTGCAGAGGGCGACAAGACGAGCCGCACCGCGACCTTTGCCATTTCCACCAGAAGGAACGCATTGAGATAAAGCGTCTGACGGATGCCGATTTGTCCAAACTCGCCCAGCGCCAGAATTACCAGAACATATCCCGCAGCCCAAGCGACGAGGACAATCAAACCATCAATCACGGCGGACATGATAAAGAGCATCACAGCCCGCGCCATCCCGCCATCACGCGCAGAGGCGCTCATCCGCGCATAGAGCGATTTACCAAGACCACGCAGCACAAAGAACGCCGCCACCGTGCTGGCGATCACGAGCGCCAGTTCGGCCAAAGCATCAAGCAGGACGCTGGCCTCGCCGCCGCTCAACCCGTCGAACACCTCAGGCGCGCGCGCGATCTCGCGCGACAGGCGCGCGGTCCAACCGGCGATATCTTCGGCGGCAGCCTGCGTGATCAAGGCCACCCTGCGCCCGAGGGACAGATCCTCGGACGGGGCCTCGCCTTGGGTAAGCGTCGCGCTCACCTCTTCCCCGAGTGTGGCGGTATCAGACACGCCCACCGCACGCAGCCTATCAATCAACTCGGTTCTTGTCGCTTCGTTCTCGATCACGCCGATGAGCAGGTCAACGCTGGTCTGTTGTGCACTCGTATCGCTGGGGGCTGCCCGGCTCTGCTGTGCCGGGACCGCAGAGACCGTCAAGAAAAGTGCGACGAGAAAACTCGCAAAATATCTTACCATGACACACAGTCTCCATGTCCCGTTCGAGTTTTGGGCACATGGAAGCGCCCGTCAGGTGGCGTTGGTTCCGAATGAACCCGCACCTCGCCTTTCAGCGTCAGGACCCTGATATCTATTGGAATATCATTCGGGGTCAAGGACAGGCCGGTAATAAGAGACTTTCAGCGGGGATTTGCGACACGGGCTGAGCCCTCAGTCTGCCCGTCCTGATGCATAGTCAAACCACTGCGGAATAATCCCGAAAAGGATCGCGACCCGCCCCATCCAGACGGGCCGCAGTTTTCATCATCCGAGGTGGTGCACCTCCTGCCGCCCATAAACCGGCGTGGCAATTCCCTCCATCCGCGCCTTGAGTTGTAGGGCCAGGAATTGCGAGTAATGGCGTGACTGGTGCAGGTTGCCACCATGAAACCAGAGCGCGTCTTGCTGTGTCGGTTTCCACATATTACGTTGCTCACCCTCCCATGGGCCGGGGTCTTTGGTCGTATCGGACCCGAGCCCCCAAACCTTGCCCACACGGTCGGCCATGTCCTGCCCCATCAGGTCCGCAACCCAACCGTTCATCGAATTATAACCGGTGGCATAGACGATCAGATCAGCTTCCAGCTTTTCGCCGGTATCAAGGAGCACGCCGTCCTCCACCACCTCGGTCACCTGCCCCTTGGCAAGCTTGATCTTGCCGTCAATGATCAACTGACTCGCGCCCACGTCGATGTAGTAGCCAGACCCGCGCCGGAGGTATTTCATAAACAGCCCCGATCCGTCATCACCCCAATCGAGCCGGAATCCTGCCTTTTCAAGACCTGCGTAGAAATTCTCATCGATCTCGCGCATCTTGTCATAAAGCGGGATCTGAAATTCATGCATGATCCGATAGGGCAACGAGGCAAAGATCAGATCAGCCTTTTCCGTGGTCATGCCGTCACGCACCGCCTGTTCCGAGTAAAGCGCACCAAGACCAATATCCATGAGAGTGTCAGAGCGCACGATATGCGTGGACGACCGCTGCACCATGGTCACATCGGCGTCATGCTCCCAGAGCGCGGCGCAGATGTCATGCGCCGAGTTATTCGAGCCGATCACCACGCATTTCTTGCCTGCATAGGCATCGGGACCGGGGTGCTTGGACGAATGATGCTGCTCCCCCTTGAAGGTCTCCATACCCGGAAACTCCGGCATGCGCGGCTTGCCCGACATTCCGGTGGCCATCACAAGCTGTTTGGGGCGCAGCGTCACCTCTTCACCGTCACGGTCCACGACAATGGTCCATTCGCCCTTGGTCGCGTCATAGCGTGCCGATTGTGCCTCTGAGCGGGTCCAGTAATTCAGCTCCATCACCTTGGTATACATTTCCAGCCAATCACCGACCTTGTCCTTGGGAGCAAAGACAGGCCAGTTCTCGGGGAACTTGATATAAGGCAGGTGGTCGTACCAGACCGGATCATGCAGGCAGAGCGACTTGTAGCGCCGCCGCCAGCTATCGCCGGGACGATCGTTCTTTTCCACGATGATCGTGGGCACACCCAACTGACGCAGCCGCGCACCCAGCGCGATACCGCCCTGTCCGCCGCCGATGATCACCGTATAGGGCTGCGTCTCATAGCCCAAGCTCTGCAATTCGTGCTCGCGCTCTTCCTTCCAAGTCGTGCGATGTTTGTCTGCACCATGCTTGGCCCCCAGAGGCCGGTCAAATCCCTTGGCCTCCTCATACCCTTTCAGCTCGACCATAGTCGTCAGCAGCGTCCAGATCTTGCCGTCCTTGAGGCGGACCAGACCATAGCCGCGCGCCACATCCGTCTCAAACTCGATCCACGCCGTGATCACACCTCCCGCCTCATCTGGCATCTCGCCCGCCGCGAGCGTCCAATTGCGCGGTTTGGTCGTGGCAAGCTGATGGCGCAGCATATCCTCGACCTGATCCTTGCCTTCGACCGTCTTTAGGTTCCAGGTGAAACTGACCAAATCACGCCAATAGCAATCGTCCTGAAACATCTCGCGGGCGGCGGCGATGTCGCCTGCCTCCAGCACCTTACCGAACTGATCCAGAAACGCCTGCGTTTGATCGACCACTGTCGAATCGAGCATATTATCCTCCCTTGGTTGTGATTGCTCCCACACAAAGGGTGTCACGCGAAGCGCGCCACTGACTATGGCTTTAGATGGCACTCAAGACCAAATCCTCGCATATGCGTTTGCCGCGTTGCGCACGCAACAGCGTGCAACAGCAGGGGCACATGGCTAGTGCGGCGGCATGAGCCCCGCTTTGCGCACCCGTCGCAGCACCGTAGAACGATTGAGCCCAAGCCGTTTGGCTGCCTTGGACATGTTCCACCCGCAGGCATCCAAAAGTGCTTCGAGGTCCTGTTCCGCCGTTGTGTCCGTTTGCGGGGCAAAACAAGGCGCAGGCAAGTCCGGCAAATCAATCACCCTGCCCTCGGTTACGGTCACGGCGACCTTGATCACGCTTTCCAGCTCTCGGATATTGCCCGGCCAGTCGCGTGCACCCAATTCTGCGCGGGCGGACGGCGACAGGCTCAGATCCACATCACTGTGCCGCCTCAAAATCCGGTCGATCAACCAATCCACATCATGCCGCATGCGCAGCGGCGGCAAACGCAGGCGGTCTCCGGCCAGTCGAAAGAAAAGGTCAGTGCGAATCCGCCCGTCTTGCGCCGCGCGCGCCAGATCACAGCGCGCTGAGGCGATCGGGCGCAAACCGTCATGCGTCCCGAGCAACCGCAGCAACACCGCCTGACAGGCCGCGTCCAGGTCCTCGACACCTTTGAGAAAGAGCGTGCCGGCGGGTGCCTCGGCCAGAATTTCGATCGCTTCGGGCCGCAGGGCTGCACACTCCAGCACATGAAACGAGCGCCCCACCGAGCCGCAGACATGGATCGCCCGCACAAGGCGTTCCTTGCCAGTTCCAGTTTCACCCTCAATCAAGAGCGGCACCTGAGTTGCCGCCAACCGCGCGGCCCGCTGCAGTACCGGCCCCAACACCGGGTCAGCCCCGGCAAAGCTCGACAAGGCCCCCGGCAGTGGCGCGCGCTCCAGCCTCCGCGCCACGCGCGCCGCTTGTGGCGCAATGGCATGACCAAATAGGCCTCGCCCATCCTTAAGGCGCAAAACCCGGTCCTCTGCTGGCCGCCCGCGCATCAGGTCGGGCAGATCATCCACCGAAAGTTCGAGCAGTTGGTCAATTGGGGTGCCGATCACGCCTTCTACCCGCCCCGGTGACAAGAGGCTTACTGCGGCATGCGTCATGCCCACGATCCGGCCCGATCCATCCAGCGCCACCGCCGCCTCTGGATCCACCTCCAGAAACTCTGGCGAGGCGGAAAACCGCAGCACCCATTCCCGCCGCGTCATCGCCATGAGGTTGGCCATCTCCACGCGCCGCGCGGACGCCTTGACCAAATTGATCGCAAGGTTCTGGCTGGATTTCGGCGAGGGCGAGCGCAGCAGCGAAATATCCAAAACCGCCGCCAATTGCCCCTGCATGTCATAGATCGGCGCAGCGGTGCACGAGAGCGGCGTGTGCGCCAAACCGAAATGATCGCTTTGATGGATTGTCACCGCCTCGCCCGTGACCAGACAAGAGCCCACACCGCAGGTGCCCGCCAGATCCTCGGACCAATTGGATCCAAGGTAAAGCCCGGCCTGACGTAGATCATCCTCGAACCGTGGGTCGCCGAAAAAATCGACACATATCCCTTCGGCATCGGCCAAAAGCAGAACGTAATTCTGCCCTGCCACCTGACGAAAGAGCGATTGCAGCCCAGACCGCGCCGTCGCAATCAACCGTTCCGATTGTTCGCGGTGGCGGCGCAATTCCGCATCGGTCACGATATGCGCGGCGTCCGCCTGTGCCGGGTCCATGCCATAGGTCTCAACACAGCGCCGCCAACTGTCCAGCACCAGCGCATCACGGCCCGATCCCAGCGTCGCGCCCCGTAAGGCACGATCGATCTCTCTGACATGGTCCAGATCACTCATGCCGTCCTCCCTCGGCCTGAAAATCCTATCCTGACAAAATGAAGGGTTTCTCCCATTACGCAAGAAGAGTCACAGGCGTGCCATTGCGCCAAGCATATCAAATGCAGATCTCAAAGGCTCTAGGCCTTTGGTATCCCTGGCTCGCCCCTTCGCGTGCAGCCTTCAGGCCACCATTTGCGCAGCCTTCTTGAGATCCACCGACACAAGCTGACTGACACCTTGCTCGGCCATCGTGACACCAAACAACCGGTCCATCCGGCTCATAGTGACGGCATGGTGTGTAATAATCAGAAACCGTGTTTCGGTACGGCGGCACATCTCGTCCAGCAGATCGCAGAACCGTGTGACATTCGCGTCATCCAGTGGCGCATCGACCTCATCAAGCACGCAGATCGGCGCGGGATTGGCAAGAAAGACCGCAAAGATCAGCGCCAATGCCGTCAGGGTCTGCTCCCCCCCCGACAAAAGGCTGAGCGTCGAGAGTTTTTTGCCCGGTGGCTGGCACATGATTTCCAGTCCCGCCTCCAGCGGATCGTCACTCTCGACTAGAACAAGGTTGGCCTCCCCGCCCCCAAAGAGGTGACGAAAGAGCAGGGTGAAGTTGGAATTCACCTGTTCGAACGCTGTCAAAAGCCGTTCACGCCCTTCGCGGTTGAGGCTGGCAATACCGCTGCGCAGGGTCTTGATCGCCTCTTCCAGATCGGTTTTCTCGGTGATCAGGCTGCTATGCTCGGCCTCGACCTCCTTGGCATCCTCTTCGGCCCGCAGATTGACCGCGCCCAGCGCATCGCGCTGCCGCTTAAGCCGGTTCACATCCGCTTCGATCGCCTCAGAGGCAGGCATCGTGTCGGGATCGGCACCAAGACTTTCCAAGAGCGCCTCGGGTGTAACCTCAAGCGTCTCGTTGATCCGCTCTGCGGCATAATCGCGGGTTTCGCGGGCCGCATCGAGCCGCGCTTCGGCGCGGGCGCGCATCTCGCGGGCCTCCGAGGCCAGCCGCTCTGCCTCGCGTTCGTCCAGCGCGGCCTGACGCGCGGCGCCTTCAGCCACCGAGAGCGCATCAGCAGCAGCGGCCCTTCGGGCCTCGCTGCGGGTGATTTCTTCGCCCAACTCTGAACGTTTCGCGGCAAGTATTTCCGGCGCGGCACTGGCCTCGGCCAAGGCATCCTCGGACTCCAACTTGCGTTCCGCCAGTTCTGCAATGCGTCTTTCGGCGGTGTCCAGACGGTGCCGCCAGCCGCTGATTTCCTTGGTAATCTCCTGACTGCGGCGGGTCCGACGCTCGCCCTCACGGCGCAGTTCATCCGCGCCTGACCGTTTGGTCATCATCGTCATGCGCGCGGCCTCGACCGCCATCTTGATGTCTTCCAGATCGGCACGAGCCGCCTCCAGATCCCCCAGATCGGCCAGCCCTTTTTCCGCCTCGCTCAGGCTCTTGCGTGCGGACATCGCTTCTTCGTCATGGCGCGTCACGGCAAGGCCAAGGGATTCGAGCCGCGATCCAGCAAGGTTGCGATCTGCCTCGGCACGGCTGAGGGCGCGATTGGCCTCGTTCACCGCGGCATCGGCGGCACGCCGGGCTTCACGGGCGACGCGATCTTCTTCGGTGCGGCGGATCAAGGCCTCGCGCAATGCCTCATGGCCGCGCGCAGCCCCATCGGCACGGGCCGTGGCATGCTCCAGCTGCTGCTTGAGTTCCTCCAGTCGGTTGAGTTGTTGCAGACGCAGCGCGGCGGCAGAGGGCGCGTCCTCAGCCCAAGCGCGAAAACCGTCCCAGCGCCACAGATCGCCCTCGGTGCTGACCAGCCGCTGACCCGGCTTCAAAAGCGGTTGCAAACGCGGGGCGTCCTCGGGATCAATCAGTCCGATCTGCGACATGCGCCGGGCCAGCACCTCGGGGACCGAAACATGATTGCTGAGTACGGTCACACCCTCAGGCAGGGGTTGAGGGGCGGCATAGGCAGGCAAGACCGTCCAGCCCGACGGGCCCTCGGCGTCGACCTCGGGCGCGCGCAGATCGTCGGCCAGCGCGGCCCCCAGTGCCTTTTCAAACCCCTGCTGCACCTGAAGCCGGTCCATCACCTGCCCGCCCTCAGCCGTGTCGCGCTGCACCAGCTTGGCCAAGGCCGTCACCTCGGCGCGCAGGGCATTGACCTCGCCCTCGGCCTCCGAGCGTATGGCGCGGGCCTCGGCTTCTTGCGCCTGCGCCTCAGAACGGGCCTCGTCTGCATTGACAAGGGCCGCTTCCGCCGCTTCCGCCGCGGCCACGGTTTCAGCTTCGGCCCCTAGCGCTCTGGCATGATCGGCTTGCGCCTTGATCAAGGCATCGTTTGATTGTGTCTGTGCGGCGCGCGCGCGCTCGGCCTCGGCCTCGCTCTTGGCCAATGTTTTGCGATTGTCGTCCAGCAGGCGTTGCGCCGATTGGTGGCGGGCGGCGAGCCGCGCCATATCCTCGGTCATCTGGCTCAGATCGTTTTCGCGCTGTTGCAGGATCTGCGCCGCATCGCGGGCCTCGGCCTGCGCGGATTCCAGCCGGGTCTCATGCCCCTCCGCCCCCTTGGCCAGCTCGCCCGCTTCCCAATCGAGCCGAGCGATGGTTTCACCCGCATCCCGGTTGAGTCCCGCCTCGCGATCCATATCTCGGGCGAGTTGTTCAATCCGGTTGCGCAGGGTGGCAATCCGGTCGCGGGCATTGGCCTCTTGTTCCGTCAGCGTATCGCGTTGCACACTCAGCCTTTGCAGGATTGCCGCCGCAATCGCCTCTTCCTCGCGCAGCTTGGGCAGGGTCTCTTCGAGCTTGGCGCGGGCCTTACCCGCTTCGCGTGCCGTGACCTCTGCCCGCGCGGCTGCGGTTGTGCGATCGCGCAATTCATCCTCGGCGCGCGACCGCGCCAGATCCGCCTCTTTCCAGCGCCGATACAGCAACAACCCCTCGGCCAGCCGCAACTCCTCACCAATCTGCCGATACCGCGCCGCCTGTTTGGCTTGCCGCGCCAATTGCGCAAGTTGCGCCGCCAACTGCTCGACCACATCATCAACGCGGGTCAGATTGGTCTCTGCGGCGCGCAGCTTCAATTCCGCTTCATGACGGCGCTGATAGAGACCGGAAATGCCAGCAGCTTCTTCAAGAATGCGCCGCCGTGATTTTGGTTTGGCATTGATCAGTTCGGAAATCTGCCCCTGTCGGACAAGCGCCGGTGAATGCGCGCCGGTTGAGGCATCGGCAAACAGCATCTGAACATCGCGCGCCCGTACTTCCTTGCCGTTAACTTTGTACGCCGATCCGACATCGCGGGTGATTCTGCGGACGATTTCCAAATGGTCTGCATCGTTGAATCCGGCAGGGGCGAGCCGGTCGGAATTATCGAGATGGATGACAACTTCGGCAAAATTGCGCGCCGGTCGCGTGGCCGCCCCGGCAAAGATCACGTCCTCCATCCCATCGCCACGCATCGCGGTGGGGCGGTTTTCTCCCATCACCCAACGCAGCGCCTCAAGCAGGTTCGACTTGCCGCAACCGTTGGGGCCGACAACACCGGTCAGCCCACCCGCGATGATCAGATCGGTCGGGTCGACAAAGCTTTTGAAGCCGGTCAATCTGAGTTTCGAGAATTGCACCTGCGCGCGCGCCTCATATCCGATGATTCCGTTATCATGGAATTGTGAAGGTCCGGGCACATGCCTGTCAACGATCAACCACATGATATGGGGCGGAGCGCACAGTTATCCACACGATATTGGGCGAACCTTTGCCAAGGGACCCCAAAAGAATGCCGCGAACCGCACTTGAGCCGTCGGAATCATCCTTGACGCATGCCAGTGCAACCTCCATACCAAAGAGGCAAGGTTCCTCGTTTCGGTGCAAAGCGCCGCGAGGATAAATGGGAATGACGTGCCGGCGGACCCAATCAGGGCGTCCAGGCGTCAGCCGCCCCCGCGACTGTAAGCGGTGAGCCCCTGCCAAATGCCACTGAGGTGTCTATGACCTTGGGAAGGCGGCAGACAGGCGACGACCCGCAAGCCAGGAGACCAGCCCTGCGTTTGTCAATCCCGCCTCGGGTGAGAGGTTTAAAGGAGATACTGCTATGACTGCACTGGTTCAAACCGCCGCAAAATCCACTGTCCTGCCCTTCGTCGCCGCGCTCTTTCTGGGCCTTGGCATCGTAACTGCCGCAGGTCATGTGCAGGCCTCTGCCCTGCATGACGCCGCACATGACGTGCGCCACGCGACCGGCTTTCCCTGCCACTAACCTATGTTTTCAAAAATCGTCACCAGCGCGTTGTTCGCTGGTTTCTGTGCGGGGCTGATTGCCGCCCTGTTGCAGTTGGTATTCGTGCAGCCCGTGCTTTTACATGCGGAGCTGTATGAGGGCGGCGATCTCGTGCATTTTGGAGCAAGCGTGGTCAGCGCTCATCCAGACCTACCAGGTCTTGATCCAGTGCGCGACGGTCTAAGCCTGCTGTTCTCCGCACTGATCTATGTCGGCTATGCGCTCATTCTTGTGGCCGCCATGGCTATGGCCGCAGATCGCAGTGTCACAATCAATGCGCGGACCGGGATAATCTGGGGCATTGCGGGATTCATAGCGTTTCATTTCGCGCCTGCCCTGTCCTTGCCGCCAGAGGTGCCGGGCGTTGCCGCCGCCGACGTGGCGACGCGTCAGATCTGGTGGTGGTCCACCGTTGCCGCGACGGCAGTTGCGCTTGCACTGATCGCATTTGGTCGCAACTGGGTCTTTTGGGGAGTCGCCGCTGTGCTGTTGCTCGCGCCGCATCTCATCGGCGCACCACATCCGGATGAATTTTCCGGACCAGTTCCGCCAGAGCTTGCCTCGCTCTTTGCTACACGCGCCCTAGGCATCGGATTTGCGTCATGGGTGTTGCTTGGCCTCTTTGCCGGGCATTTCTGGCAGCGCGAGAGCGACGCGGCGTGATCAGACCATGACTCGGCACGTCAGTGCCGAGTCTATGCGACAGGAGACAGAAAGATATGTCAAAGCCTCTTGCCTTTCTTGGCATCGGCCTCTTTTTTGGCGCAGGTCTTGGTTTTTTGGTGGCGGCCACCTCTGGCGTGCAGCTAGAAGGCCACGACCATGGCAGCGCGGTGCATGATCACGGCGCGCATAATCATGATGGCGCCGCTCATACAACACTGACAGAGGCAGGCACACCCGCCCCCTCATTGACACTGAGCCTGCACCCCGATGGGCCACAGAGCCGCAATCTTTATATCGCTGTCGAAAATTTTGCCTTTGACCCCGAGGCTGTGAACGGGCCGTATGTATCCGGACGCGGCCATGCGCATCTCTACCTCAACGGGGTCAAGATTGCCCGCGCCTATAGCCCTTGGATGCAGATTGATGCGCTGCCTGTTGGTACGCATGAGCTGCGCGTGACGCTCAATGCCAATGATCACACACAACTGGCGTCAGGTGGCGCACCGATCGAGGCTACGATCGAGGTGGTGATCGAATGAACGCTCAGCCCGGCACCCGCCCAATCAGGCAATGCCGCAGCCGCCCTGCCGGGCGCGCATCCTCGATCCAGCCATCCTGGCTGTCGGCATATAGCGCCGCAAAGGCCAGCGTGTCATCCAGATCGCGCGCAGGATCGATGTCGCCAAAGAGATATGTCGCCTTACCCGGTGCCGAGAACGCCACACTGAGGGGCCGCGCGCAGTTTGACATGCAATCATGGTCCTGCACGGAGAAATTCATCGCCTTGACGTCAAGCCCTTCGCGAAGCCGGGCCGCAAACCCCTTGCCATCCGTGCCCTCGCACGTAGAACAGACCACAATCCGGTGCGCCATCGCCGATCCCCTTTCTGTCATCGCTTAGGCCAGCAGCGCCCTCCGATGCAAGCCCTCTGAAGGAGCCACACCATGCCCGCCAAGATTCCTGCCACCGTCGTCACCGGCTTTCTCGGGGCTGGCAAGACTACCCTCATCCGCCATATGCTGGAGAACGCGAATGGCAAGCGTATTGCGCTCATCATCAATGAATTCGGTGATCTGGGGGTGGATGGCGATATCCTCAAAGGCTGTGGGATCGAGACCTGTTCGGAAGAGGATGTGATGGAACTCAGCAACGGCTGTATCTGCTGCACCGTCGCCGAAGATTTCATCCCCACCATGCAAAAGCTATTGGATCGCGAAAACGCGCCCGACCATATCGTGATCGAAACCTCTGGTCTGGCGCTACCACAGCCGCTTGTCCGAGCCTTCAACTGGCCCGAAATTTCCACGCGGGTGACGGTCGACGGCGTGGTGACGGTGGTTGATGGCAAGGCCGTGACCGAAGGCCGCTTCGCGCATAACGTGGCGGCAGTGGATGCGCAGCGCAAGATGGATGAAAATCTTGACCACGAAACCCCGTTGTCGGAATTGTTCGAGGATCAGATGGCTTGCGCCGATATGATCGTGATCAACAAATCTGATCTTATGACGTCGGAGGAGATCGAAGCGCTCAGCGAGAGGCTTCGCTCTGAGGCACGCAGCGGTGTGCAGGTTGTGACCTCAACCATGGGCGCCCTGCCGACCGAAGTTTTGCTTGGTCAAGGCATCAGCGCCGAAATGGATATGGAGGCACGCCACGAACTGCATCACCACCATCACGACCATGATGACGACGATCACCATGACGAAAGCGACCATCACGAGGATCATGATCATGATCACGATCATGGTCACGACGCCTTTGAGAGCTTTGTCGTGACGCGGGCCGAAATCACTGATCCCACCAGCTTTGCCAAACAGGTCTCAGAGGTTATTCGCGCCTATGACATTCTGCGGCTCAAGGGGTTCGCCGCCGTTGCTGGCAAACCGATGCGCATGACCATTCAGGCCGTGGGGCCGCG
This sequence comes from Roseovarius sp., assembly GCF_048262375.1. Lineage (GTDB taxonomy): Bacteria > Pseudomonadota > Alphaproteobacteria > Rhodobacterales > Rhodobacteraceae > Roseovarius. The sequence continues at coordinate 32,896 of NZ_JBLXFE010000016.1, read as the reverse complement.
AGTCGATAGCTATTTCGACCAACCCTTTGGCAGCAATGCACGCGAAACGCGGCTGGTGGTGATCGGCGAGACAGGATTGGACCGGGCTGCGATCACCGAGGCCCTCTCGGCATGATCATCGTCGAGGCAACGGACCCCCGGCACCCGCAAGCAAGTGCGCTCTTGCGTGCAAGCCATGCATTGATGGAGGCGCTGTTTCCACCAGAAGAAAATTTCTTTCTTGATATCGATGCGCTGACCGCGCCCGAAATCCGGTTCTTTACCGCGCGGATCGGTGAACAGATTCTCGGCACGGGTGCACTGGCGATCCGCGAGGGATATGGCGAGGTGAAATCCATGTTTGTGGATGAGGCCGCGCGCGGACGCGGCATCGCAGATGCCCTGTTGCGCCGAATCGAGGACGAAGCGCGCAACCTCAATTTGCCCTGTCTGCGGCTGGAAACCGGGAACCTGCTAAAGGCGGCACACGCGCTATACGCACGCCACGGCTTTGATCTGCGCGGGCCATTCGGGAATTATCCCGACGCACCCTCGTCCATCTTCATGGAAAAGCAGTTATGAGCCTATTTCGCGGCTTTCTCGGTCTTGGCCTTGAGCCGGGCAATCAGTTCTTCCTTGGAGGGGCGCTTGCCAAACGGGTTCTTGTCGGTGCCGGGCGCGTTATGCTCCTTGTGACGCGGGATCTTGCCGCCCTTCTTAGAGGCACCCAATGCGTTGTAATCCATGTTGCTGCCCTTTCGGTCTCGCGCCCTACAAGGGGCCGCTCTGACCCTGCTCTTGCCGCAAATCGTGGCCTCGTTCAAGTCGGAACCGTTTGATGCATCTGCTTGCCGCAACCCCTGGGAGCATTGATGACGGGCGTGAACCCGTCGATCTGGGGCAAACGCCCAGTGATGTGATCTTCATCTCTGCAGCCGATACCGAACTAGCGGCGTTGAGCGAAGCGCGCGCCGAAATGGCAGAGGCCCCCGGCCTGAGACTGGCCAACCTGAACCACCTGCAACATCCGATGTCCGTCGATCTACATCTCGACGACTGCGCAACCAAATCGCGGCTGGTGATCGCTCGGGTGCTGGGCGGTGTCGGGTATTGGAAATACGGGGCCGAGCAATATGCGGCTCGGTGCCATGAGGCAGGTGTGCCGCTGGCGCTTTTGCCCGGTGACGACAAACCCGATGCCGAAATGCGCGGGCTCTCAACCGTGTCTGACGGCGATTACGATGCGCTCTGGTCCTATCTGGTCGAGGGCGGCCCAGAGAATGCCTGCAATTTCCTGCGCTATGCGCGCGTGATGCTCGAGGGCGGCGACCGGCCTGCCACCGCCAGCCCGCTCTTGCGCGCCGGGGTCTATTGGCCGGGCGCGGGTGTCGCGGGCCTTACTGCAGCCCAAGCGGCATGGAGCGAAGGGCAGCCCGTTGTTCCGGTGATCTTTTACCGCGCGCTGGTGCAGGGCGCGGGGCTGCATCCGATCAACCGGCTGGTGAAATCGCTATTGCGGACGGGTCTCAACCCCTTGCCGATCTTTGTTGCTTCGCTGAAAGACCCTGTATCGGTTGCAACATTGGAACATCTCTTCACCGCCGCCCCGCCTGCGGTAATCCTGAATGCCACCTCATTTGCCGTGGGCTCTCCGCACGCGGGCGATGACAGCCCCGCAAACCCGCTTGCCATGCCCGCGGTCAATGACGCGCCGGTGTTTCAGGTGGTGCTGGCCGGATCTTCAGAGGAGACATGGGCCAAGGGGCTGACGGGTCTTTCGGGCCGTGACATCGCCATGAACGTCGCCCTACCCGAGGTGGATGGGCGCATTCTCAGCCGCGCCATCAGCTTCAAGGGCGAGGCATTTTTCGACGCCGCCACCGAATGCCCCATCGCCACCTACCGCGCGGTGGGTGACCGGGTAGATTTCGTGGCAGAGCTTGCCGCAAATTGGGCACGCCTGCGCCAGACCCCCGCGCCTGCCCGCCGGGTGGCGCTGATCCTGGCCAACTATCCCAACAAGGATGGGCGTCTGGCCAACGGGGTGGGTCTCGACACGCCCGCGGCCACAGTGCATGCGCTGCGCCTCTTGGCCAAGGCAGGCTATACCGTCACTAACCAGCCAGAGGATAGCGACGCGCTGATGCAGGCGGTGATGGCCGGGCCGACCAACTGGCTGACGGATCGCGCCACGCGCGAGGGCGGCGAGACCCTGCCGCTGGACATTTACATGGAACATTTTAACGCTCTGCCTTGGGCGCTCAGGGAGGCAATGACCGCCCGCTGGAGCGCGCCCGGGGATGACCCTTTCATCGTTCCGCAAATACTCAAATCCGACGGCACCACCGGCGCAGGCTTTGCCCTCTCGATCCTGACCTTCGGCAACGTGGTGGTCGGGCTGCAACCGGCGCGCGGCTATAACATCGACCCGGCGGATACCTATCATTCCCCCGATCTGGTGCCGCCGCACAACTATCTGGCTTTCTACATCTGGCTGCGCCACCATTTCGGTGCACAGGCCATCGTGCATATGGGCAAGCATGGCAATCTCGAATGGCTGCCCGGCAAGGCGCTGGCGCTGTCAGACGAATGCTGGCCCGAGGCCGTGCTCGGGCCGACACCGCATGTCTACCCGTTCATCGTCAACGATCCGGGCGAGGGAACGCAGGCCAAGCGCCGGACACAGGCGGTGATCATTGATCACCTCACCCCGCCGCTCACCCGTGCCGAAACCTATGGCCCGCTGCGCGATCTCGAAGCGCTGGTCGATGAATATTACGAGGCCGCAGGCGTTGATCCACGCCGGATAACCCACCTGCGCCGAGAGATCCTGACACTGACATCTGCCACCGGACTTGACAAGGACGTGGGCATGGCGGGCGAGGACGAGGATACTGATCTTGCCAAACTCGACGCTTATCTCTGCGAATTGAAAGAGGCACAGATTCGCGATGGGCTGCATGTGTTTGGCCAATCGCCCACGGGTCAGCAAGAGGTCGATCTGGCCGTTGCACTGGCGCGCGTGCCGCGTGGTGATGGCAAGGGGGCCAACGCCTCGTTCATCCGCGCCCTAGCTGCGGATCATGGCCTGAGCTTCGATCCGCTTGATTGCGATATGGCCGCGCTGGCATCCGAAAGGCCGCAGGCGCTGGCTGATCTCTGCGCTGACCCTTGGCGTAGCAATGGCGACACGGTCGAGCGGCTGGAACTCTTGGCTCAGCGTCTCTTGGCAGCGGATGGGCAAAAGGCTGGCCCACATACCACCGCCGTTCTGGAGGAGATTGCTCACCGCATCCGTCCCGCGATTGCCAACTGTGGACCGGATGAGGGCGCGGGCCTGCTGCGGGCGCTCGATGGTCGCGCCGTTCCCCCCGGCCCCTCGGGGGCACCAACACGTGGTCGGCTTGATACCCTGCCGACGGGGCGCAACTTCTTCAGCGTAGATAGCCGAGCGGTGCCGACGCCTACCGCTTGGGCTCTGGGCTGGAAATCCGCCAATCTACTGATTGAAAAACACTTGCAAACCCATGGCGACTGGCCCCGCACCTTGCTTATCACCGCTTGGGGTACCGCCAACATGCGTACCGGCGGTGATGACATCGCACAGGCGCTCGCACTGATGGGCGTCAAACCGAAATGGGATACTGCCAACCGGCGTGTGACCGGGTTTGACATCCTGCCGCATGGCGTTCTGGGACGCCCCCGCGTCGACGTGACTCTGCGCATTTCGGGGTTCTTTCGTGATGCATTTCCCCAATTGATCGCGCTCTTTGATAGTGCGGCGCGCGCCGTACAGGCCTTGGACGAAACCGAGGATTTGAACCCGGCCGCTGCGCGTGCGCGCAGCGAAGGTGTCGCCGCACGCATCTATGGTGCGAAACCCGGCGCTTACGGTGCGGGTCTTCAGGCGATGATCGACGAACGGCTTTGGGCCGACAAGGCTGATCTGGCAGAGGCTTATCTGACATGGGGCAGTTACGCTTACGGCGCCAAGGACGAGGGCACGCCCGACCGTGCCGGGTTTGAGGCCCGCCTGCGCCAGACCGAGGCCATCGTGCAAAATCAGGACAACCGCGAGCATGACCTCCTTGATTCCGACGACTACTATCAATTCGAAGGCGGAGCAGCGGCGGCCGTCAGCACGCTTCAGGGGCGTGACCGACCGATTTATCACAACGACCATTCCCGCCCGGAACGCCCGCTGATCCGCACGCTCGAGGATGAGATCGGCCGCGTCGTTCGGTCCCGTGTCGTCAATCCGAAATGGATCGAAGGGGTCAAGCGCCACGGCTACAAAGGGGCCTTCGAGATCGCGGCAACGGTCGACTACCTCTTTGCTTTTGCCGCCACCACCGGGGCGGTACGCAGCCATCATTTCGATCTGGTCGAAGCGGCGTTTCTCGAAGACGACGACACCCGAGACTTCATCGCCGATCATAACCCGCCGGCTCTGCGCGAACTGGCAGAGCGTCTGGCCGAAGCAATGGACCGGGGGCTCTGGATGCCGCGCTCCAACTCTGCACGCGCGCGAATCGAGGCGGCGCGCAAAGGTGCAGCGGCCCCGTAAAAACCTGTCTGCTTTTTCGCTCAATGGCGCTATTCTCTGACTGACCACGCCAGACTAGAGCCACATCATGCGCCGCTATCTGCCAAACGATGACTTCTCGGCGCTCCACGCGCTCTTGATCCGCGCCTTTGCCTATATGGAAGGACGGATTGACCCACCCTCTTCACTGGAGCGTCTGGATGCGGACGCGTTGCGCGCCATGTCGACCACCTCGGAAATCTGGGTGATCGAGGACGGCGGCAACCCCATTGCCTGTATGATCCTAACGCCTCAGCCTGACGCGCTCTATCTGGGCAAGCTGGCGGTGGATGTGATCAGACGTGGCCAGGGTCTGGCACGCGATCTGGTGCATCACGCCGAGGCTCGCGCCCGCGCTCTCGGGCTCCCCCGATTGCGCCTACAAACCCGGGTGGAACTGCTTGAGAACCACGTCACCTTTGCTGCGCTCGGTTTCGCCATAACGGCGCAGACGGCGCATCCGGGCTATAGCAGGCCAACCAGCCTGACCATGGAGAGGGCAGTATTGTCTTGCCCAAGTGAGACATGACCTTACTCCCGCGCCGAGCAGATGAAATCGGCGTAACCCCGATAGACTGGCTCGCGCTCGCAATCAAAGATCTCAGTGACAGGTAACGGCGGCACACCCGCCCCGCAATCCAGCTGCGCCTCCATCACGGCCTGATCGCCCGAGAGCCGCACCACCCGACAACCGCTGACTGCCTCAATCGCCAAGATACCGCGCGGAGCGACAGCAGGCAGACGTGGGGCCCATTCCGGGTTGCGTCTAATCGCCTGCGCATGCGCACCTGAGACCCGCACGTCAAAAACACTTTGTCGAATAGTGATGCGGTGGGGGGCAACATTCCGAAACGCAGGGTCAGGCGCATCGCACCCCATAAGAGTGGTCACAAGAGCCCAGATTATCCCACGCGTCAGCATTGGCCAGTCTTGGCACTTGCAAGTTAATCAAGGATTAACCCTTGGCAGTCATTCCAGCGAGACATGTCGCTAAATCGTGTCGCATTCAGGCACTCAACCTTCGGAATCCCCCGATATGTCAAAACCGTGCAGGAGACATGCTGAAAACGCATAGATTCTCAATGAATTTGCCATTGCACGGTCACAAATTTCCATTATGTGCGCATCGTGACCGCGAGAACGGTCGTAACCTAAACCCTTGGAATGGAGGCAAGCCGATGACACGCGACGAACTAAACCGCGAACTGCGCGCACACAGTGCCTCCTGGCAGGCTGTTGTGATCGTCTATGCCGCTATTATTGGCACCTTTGTGCTATCGGCAATGGCTGTCCTGTAACCACCCGAGAGACCCGTAGAATTCAGAGCAAACGTTCGGTGGGGGGTTTGACCCCACCGCCGATTTTTGTTTGATCGACTCAGGCGTTCGCACCAGAGACCTTGGGATCTTTGGGGTCGATCCGTGCCGCAGCGGCATCTCCGACATTATCCACTCCACGCTCTTCGAGCAGTGTGGTCAGCCAATTGGGATCCATTTCGGGCACCGAGCTGAGCAAGAGGTCAGTATAGGGGTGGTGCGGCGGCGTGAACATCTCGTCCTTTGGTCCCTGCTCCACGACCTTGCCATGTTGCATCACGACAACCTCATCGGCAATCGAACGCACCGTGGCGAGATCATGGGTGATGAACATATAGGCCAGACCCAGTTCGTTTTGCAGCCGGTCAAGCAAGCGCAGGATGCCCTCGGCCACAAGTTGGTCAAGCGCGGACGTCACCTCGTCGCAGACAATGAACGATGGTTCCGCCGCCAGTGCCCGCGCGATACCGATCCGCTGTTTCTGCCCGCCTGACAACTCTGGTGGGTAACGGTTATAATACTGTGAAGGCTCCAATTCGATAAGGTCGAGCAACTCGTCCACCCGATTCTTGAGCGCCGCACCTTTGAGCCCGGAGTAGAACGCTGCAGGGCGTCCGATGATTTCAGAGATGCGGACCTTGGGGTTGAGAGCGGTGTCGGCCATCTGATAGATCATCTGACATTGGCGCAACTGGTCCTTGGTGCGATCCTTGTAACTGGGTGGAAACGGGTTGCCCTTGAACAAGACCTCACCTTTTGACGGCGGCAATAGTCCGGTGATGACCCGCGCCGTCGTGGATTTTCCGGAACCGGATTCGCCCACCACGGCGACTGTCATGCCCTCATAGATATCAAAGCTCACATCATCGAGCACCTTGTCCCCACCTGTATAAGACGCATCGACATTGCGTACCGATATCAGTGGAACGCCGTCCTTGGGCCGGTAGCGCTGCGGGCTTTCAAAGCTGCGGACCGCCCAAAGAGATTTGGTATAATCCTCTTTGGGATTATCCAGCATTTCCTTGGTTGACGCCTCTTCGACCTCTTTACCCTTGAGCAGCACCTTGATCGTATCAGCCATCTGCGCCACCACGGCAAGGTCGTGGGTGATGTAGATCGCGGCGGTGTTGAACTGATCAACAATATCGCGGATCGCGGCCAACACTTCGATCTGCGTGGTCACGTCGAGCGCGGTTGTCGGCTCGTCGAAAATGATGAGATCGGGGCGGCAGGACATCGCCATTGCCGTCATCGCGCGCTGTAACTGCCCGCCCGAAACCTGATGCGGATAGCGAAAGCCGATTTCCTTGGGGTTGGGCAGGCGCAGCCGCTCATAGAGGTCCATGGCATCCTCTTGCGCCTCCAGCCGTTTCTTGAGCCGGTATTGCAGAGGTGCCTCGGTATGTTGGTCGATGATTTTATGCGCCGGGTTGAACGAGGCCGCCGCCGACTGTGCCACATAGGCGATACGAGAGCCGCGCAGCGCGCGGCGCTCGCCCTCGGAGGCTGTGGTCAATTCCATCCCATCAAACTCGATCGAGCCGTTCGAAATGCGCGTGCCGCCCCGGGCATAGCCCATGCAGGCAGCACCGATGGTGGATTTACCTGCGCCGGATTCACCGATCAGGCCCATCACCTCACCCCGATGCAGGGTAAGATCTACACCCTTGATGATGTCGACCCAAGATTCATCAGAATAGCCTTGAATTTTCAGGTCACGGATTTTGAGAAGAACGTCTTTTTTCTTGGGCATCGATTCACACCTTCAGGCCAGAGGAGCGGTAGAGCATCCAGTCCACCACAAAATTGACCGCAACGGTCAACAGCGCGATGGCCGCCGCGGGAATGAGCGGAGTGATGTCGCCAAACGAGATCAGCGTTGCATTCTCGCGTACCATTGATCCCCAATCCGCCGTGGGCGGCTGGATACCAAGGCCAAGGAACGACAAGCCCGCAATAAGCAGGAACACAAAGCAGAATTCCAACCCAAACTCTGCAATCAGAGGGGCTGTCGAGTTGGGCAGGATTTCCCGCCGGATCAGATACCACGTCCGTTCGCCGCGCAGCTTAGCGGCCTCGATATAATCCATCACCACGACATTGCCCGCCACAGCCCGCGTCAGACGGAAGACGCGCGGACTGTAGATCACTGCCACGACGAGGATCAGAATGATCTCTGACGGGTTGAAGATCACGAGCATAAAGCCGGCAAAAAGCGCCGCGACACCGGCAAGAATGGAGAGACCGATAAGCCAGCCGATCACGCTTCTTTCAGAAACCGCAGATACGACAAGCAAACCGGTCACAATGGTAAATCCTGCCAGAAGCCAGAAACTCGTGGTGTCATTGGCCAGATCACCCCCAAAGATCGACAGCATCAGAAGCGCGAAGATCAGCGAGGGAATCGACATGATCACATCCGATGTCCGCGCCAGAAGCTGGTCGAACCACCCGCCCGACGTCGCCGCCAAGAGGCCAGCCAGAGCACCCAGCATGAACGCCATCACGGTCCCAGCAAGCGCCAAGGCAACGGTATTGCGCGCGCCGTAGACCAGCCTGCTAAATACATCACGGCCCAGTTGGTCCGCCCCAAGCAGCATGTTTTCATCCGCCGGAGCAAACGCCGAGGTGATCACCTGAGCCTCGCCATGGGGGGCGATGAGAGGGGCAAAGATCCCAGCAATTGCCACAGTAAAGATTACGAACATCCCAAACGCCGCCGTGAGCGGCGCAGTCCGTAACTCCTTGGCCAGGTTATGCGAGGCAATGGCGATCAGGAACTCTCGGAAGGCATAGGACACCATCGCCGAGAGCGCCAGCAGGCCAGCTAGGATGGCCACGATCCGCAGCGCCGAGACACCACCGATGATCCCCAGAACAAAGGAAACCAGCGTCAGTGAGAAGAGCAGCAAAAATGCTGAACGTTTATTGAAATAAGCCGCAAGACAGGATGCGCCCAGAAGCAGTGTGTAGTAGATGATGACGAAAGCACTCATATTTCTGCCCCCTTACTTTGGATGCCGCAGGCGCGGATTGGTCAGGATAGACCCCACATCCGCCGCAAGATTGAGCAGGATGAACGTGGCGGCAAAGATCAGGCAACAGGCCTGAACCACAGGAAAGTCACGTTTGCTGACCGCATCCACCAATGCCTGACCGATGCCCGGATAGACGAACACCACCTCCACCAGAACCACGCCAGTGATGAGATAAGCTAGGTTGAGTGCGACGACGTTGATGATCGGGGCCCAAGCATTGGGTAGGGCGTGCTTGACAATCACCTTCCACGGTGGCGTGCCTTTGAGGCGAGCCATCTCGATATAAGGTGAGGCGAGCAGGTTGATGATCGCCGCGCGGGTCATGCGCATCATGTGCGCGGTAACCACCAAAACCAGCGTTAATGCAGGCAGGAAGGTGCGATAGAGGAGGTCGCCAAAGCTCATGTCGTTGCTGAGGCTCGCGATTGCCGGAAACATTCCCGTCTTGACCGCGAGGTACAGGATCAGGATGTAGCCCAGAAAAAACTCCGGGCTAGAGATCGAAGTGAGCGTGGCGACGTTCGCGACCCGGTCAAAGATCGAGTTGCGCAGCAGCGCCACCAGAACACCAAGGACGATCGAGATTGGAACGGCAATTGCCGCGGCATAGGCGGCAAGGAACAGCGTATTGGCGAATCGTTCGCCAATCGTCTGAGCCACGCTGGCACCTGTCACGATAGAATTGCCGAAATCGAGCATCACCGCGCCCGAGAGCCAGTGCAGGTAGCGTACGATCGCTGGCTGATCGAGCCCCATTTCCTTGCGCAATGCGGCAAGGTTCTCTGGCGTTGCCCCCTGCCCCAGAACCGCCTGTGCGATATCGCCGGGCAATAGCTCGACCATGAAGAATATAATTACGGATATGACCAATAGAATGATCAATCCCATTCCGAGCCGTTTTGCAACGAGCCCAAGGATGTCCCCCATCTTTCCCTCCTGCTTGTTTTTGCCTTTTCGCCTTGTGGACAGGCGTGGCCTATTACCGCTTAGGCTAACAGTTTTTTTATGACACGCACGGGAAATACTCTCCGCTTTATGGCTGTAGCCGTGACGCGATAAGCCGAAGTAGGGTTTCCATTGCCTCGGCGGTTAAAAACCCGGCACCTTGCGATGCCGGGTCAAGAGATCGCCTCAGGCTTCGAACCACCAGCGGCTCGCGGCACGTGCCCCGTCACAGCCCCAGCTTGCCGCAACCTGCTCGGGGCGCTTAACACCCTTGCCACGCGCATAGACCCAGTTGTTGAAGAACGGCAGAAGCGTGCCGCCATCGTCGCGCATCAACAGGCACATCTCGCGATACATTTCCGCGCGCAGGGTCTGGTCCAACTCTGACTTGGCTTGAAGCAGCAATTCGTTGAAGCGTTCGTTTTGCCAACGGCTTTCGTTCCAAGCGGCATCATTCTTGTAGGCCAGAGTGAACATCACGTCTGGCGTTGGGCGCGCCCCCCAAGAGACAGCGCTGAACGGCTTCTTCAACCAAACATCGGAATAGTAGCCATCAGACGGCTCACGCACGACCTTGATATTGATCCCGGCCGCCTTGGCCTGTTCGGCATAGAGCACGCACATGTCGACGGCCCCGGCATAGACGCTATCGGCCACAGAGAGGTTGACGGTCAGCCCCTCTTGCCCGGCGTCCTTGAGCAGCGATTTTGCCTGATCCGGGTCATATTCGCGCTGCGGGATGTCATCGGGCCAATAGGGCTGAACCGGCGACAGGTGGAAATCATTGCCCTTGGTCGCGGCGCCAAAGGCGATCTTTTCGATGATCTCGTCGCGGTCCATCGCCAGTTTCAGCGCTGTACGCACGCGGGCATCGCTGAAGGGTGCCGTATCGCAAAACATCGGCATGGTGATGGCACCGCCGGAGGGAATGTTGTCCACCGAAATATCCGGGTTGCGCTGCAACAGTGCCAGCGTCTTGAGTTCGATCAGCGAGACGCAGTCCACATCGCCCGTGACCAGCGCGGTTTGACGCGCGTTGGGGTCATTGAGAACGATCATCGTCACCTTATCGAAATAGGCGCCCGTTCCGTGCCAGCCGTCGTGGCGCGTCATTTCCCAGCGGATGCCGAATTCACCAGAGTCGATCTTGTAGGGGCCAGAGCCGTCGCCGGATTTCCAGTCAATCGTGCCATCGCCGTTCGAGGGACAAATCGCGAAGTGATAATCGGTCATGAGCCATGGCAAGTCGGCATTGCCACGCGCGAGCGTGATTGTCACCGTGTGATCGCCATCCGACGTGATATCGGTGACATCGGTCAGAAGCGCCTTGGCCGCTGAGGTCGAGGCGTCGCCACGGTGATGGTTAAGGCTGTCGATCACGTCCTGCGACGTGACCGGCTTGCCGCTGTGGAACGAGGCGTTCTGGTTCAGCTCAAATGTCCACTGTTTGGCGTCCGGCGATGCCTCCCAGCCGGTGGCAATATCACCGCCTAGGCTGTTGTCCGGCTCGATCAGCGTCAGATAGCTGCGGTGCGTATGGGCGAGAAAGATGTTCTGGCGGGTCACGTAGGTGCCCGGATCATGCGTGTCGGAAGTGTTTCCGTCATGCACGCCCCAGCGGAAGGTGCCGCCGCGTGTCGGGTTGGCGGCAGCCGATGTGCCCCAAAGCCCGGTCGCGGCAGAGGCGGTGATCCCCGCCGCTGCGGCAAAGTGCATAAATGATCTGCGCGAGATATCGCCGGTCCGTGCTGCCTGTGCCAGCCGGTCCAAAAGGACCTGATCGGTTTTCTTTTTCATCGGATTTCCCTGTTTTGATTAGAATCTGTCATTGGTGAGGCTGCAGCATCAGCCCACTCTGAAAGCTTCCTTTTCAGAGGGCCGACTAGGATGCTCAAATACGACATTCTCCTAACAAAACACGAAATGCTCGGTGTTTCCAGACATTAATCCCCCCAGAACGAGAGTTTAAAAGGTCAGAAAACCTGAGGTTTTATGAAAATTTCTGCGGAATTTGTCAGACCCGGCGCTGACGCAGCTTGGCAAAGTAGTCGAGTCGTTTTTTGAGCTCGCGCTCGAACCCGCGCTCGACCGGCTGGTAGAGAACCGGGCGTTTCATGGTCTCCGGAAAGTAGTTTTGACCCGAAAATCCGTCTTCTGCGTCATGGTCATAGGCATAGCCTTCGCCATAGCCCTGCTCCTTCATCAGGCGGGTAGGCGCGTTGAGGATATGCTTGGGCGGTGGCTCGCTTCCGGTCTTTTTCGCCTCGCGCAACGCGGCTTTGTAGGCCGTGTAACCAGCGTTAGATTTGGGGGCGAGCGCAAGATAGGTCACCGCCTGCGCCAATGCCAGTTCGCCCTCTGGGCTGCCGATCCGTTCATATGTCTCCCAGGCATGCAGGCAGATCGATTGCGCCTGCGGATCGGCAAGACCAATGTCCTCAATCGCCATACGCAGGATACGCCGTGCAAGATAGCGCGGGTCCTCGCCCCCAGTCAGCATCCGCGCCAGCCAATAGAGCGCAGCATCAGGATCTGATCCGCGCACCGATTTGTGCAGCGCGGAAATCAGATTGTAATGTTCGTCACCCGATTTGTCATATTTCGCGGCGCGTTTCATCAGACGTGTGGCGAGGGCTGCGCTATTGAGCTTGCCCTCAACCTTCCAGGCCGCGACTTGTTCGATAAGGTTCAAAAGCGCGCGACCATCGCCATCGGCCATTTCCAACAGCGCCTCGCGGGCCGGGCCGTCAAGCGGCAGGGGGCGGCCCAACTCTTGCTCTGCGCGCTGCGCGAGCCGTTCCAGAGCAGCAAGGGCAAGGCGGGTCAAGACCAGAACTTGGGCCCGGCTGAGAAGAGCCGCGTTCAACTCGAAACTTGGGTTTTCCGTAGTCGCGCCGACCAAGAGGATCGTACCATCCTCCATATGCGGTAGAAAACCATCCTGCTGCGCCTTGTTGAAGCGGTGGATCTCATCAACGAACAGCAGCGTGCCCTGTCCATTTGCGCGGCGATGCTTGGCTTCTTCGAACACCTTGCGCAGTTCGGGGACGCCCGTGAAAATTGCGCTGATCTGGACAAAATGCAGATCGGTTTCATCCGCCAAGAGCCGGGCAATCGTAGTTTTGCCAACACCAGGGGGGCCCCAAAAGATGAGCGATGACAGGCTACCTGAGGCCAACATCACCCCCAAAGGGGCCTCCGGACCCAAGACCTGTTCCTGGCCTATCACCTCGTTTATGGTGCGCGGCCTGAGCCTGTCGGCCAAGGGGCGGTGCGCGGTGTCAGGCCGGTGCGTGTCGCCGGTATCAAAGAGATCCACCACCGCTCAGATCCGAAACCGGAGGGCCATGCGCCGGCCATCGCGCTGCACTTCAAGCACGAGCGTGCCGCTGACCTGTTCCAAGGCGCGCGCCACTGAACCACTATCTGTAGCGTCCTGCCCATTGACGGACTTCAATATGTCGCCAGCCCGCAAGCCGGCGCGGGCACCATAAGGGCCGGGATCATCGACGATGACCCCCCGTGACATGAGCGGCAGACGGTACTGTTCAATCACCAATGGATTGATGGTCGAGAGCAACATTTGCGGAATCACAGCGTCGTCTCCGGTTACGATCTGAGTGCGCAAAGGGGAGTTTGGGGCAGCAATCAACTCGACCTCGATCTGGTGCTCGGCACCGTCGCGCAGGCGAGTGATGCTGGTTTTGGCGCCGATTCCCGCAAGTGACATGCGATAGACGACCTCTGCGGGGCTGTTGACCGGCTGACCGCCGACATGGGTGATTACATCTCCGGGGCGGATATCCCGGATAAAGCTGCTGCTCGGATGCACCTCGGAAATCAGGACACCGTCAGGGCGCGCGATACCCAACCCCTCAGCCATGTCGGGGGTGACAGGCTGGCCTCCCAAACCTGCCCAAGGGCGCTCAAACAGGGTTCTGCCACCGCGTGCCTGCGCTACGAATTGCGCCACAAGACCAGAGGGAATGGCAAAGCCGATACCGTTCGAGCCCCCCGAACGCGACAGAATTGCTGTATTGATTCCAATAAGATGGCCGTTCACATCGACCAGAGCGCCGCCGGAGTTACCGGGATTGATCGGCGCGTCGGTCTGGATGAAATATCCCCGCGCGTTACCGGTAGCGGTGCCAGAGCGGGCAAGCCCGGAAACAATACCGCTGCTAACCGTTTGGCCCACCCCAAAGGGATTGCCGATGGCCAGCACCAATTCGCCCACCTGCACAGTGTCGCTGTCGCGCAGATCAAGCGCGGGCAGTTCGGGCGCATTTTCGATCTGCAACACCGCAAGGTCCGCTTCTTCATCGCCCAAGAGCACTCGTGCGGCATATTCGCGACGGTCGTTGAGGACCACGCGGATATCCGTAGCCTCACCCACCACATGATAATTCGAGACTACGATACCATCCGCAGAGAGAATCACACCGGACCCAAGCGAGTTCTGAACGCGGGGGCGCGTTGCGCCCAAGTCATTGAAGAACCTCTCAAAAAAAGGATCACCCCGGAACGGGCTGGCGCGTGTGGCGACGACGCGACTGGCGTAGATATTGACCACAGCCGGGGCCGCCTGCTGGACCACGGGGGCAAAACCCAACTGAATTTCGGCTTGCGACACCGGCACACGGGTTTCGGCGTGCAGCAGGCCGGGAAGGGCCAATAAAACAAGGCAGAGAAGGCGGAACATGACAGGGTCTCCACGGCTTCGTTCGGCCCTAGAGATATGCTGGGACCGGCGCGGCAATGCAAGGCTTTGCGGTTTCTTGCTGGGGCAAATACTTAGTCCCAGACATGCAAAACCCCCGCCGGTGAAGGCGGGGGCGTAACAATAACCACATGATATGGTTGTATTATTCGTCGTCAGCCATTTCGAAGGCGGCGACTCGAGCTTTGTCAGCTGCGCCTTTTGCGTCGACGTCACGGTCGACGAATTCGATGATCGCCATCGGAGCCATGTCACCATACCGGAACCCGGCCTTGAGAACGCGGACGTAACCGCCCTGACGTTCCGCATAGCGCGGCCCGAGAATGTCGAACAGTTTGGCCACATAGGCATCCTGCTTGAGCTGGCTCGCAGCCTGACGGCGTGCGTGCAAATCCCCACGTTTTCCGAGGGTTATCAGCTTTTCAATGATCGGACGCAGTTCCTTGGCCTTGGGCAAGGTGGTCTTGATCTGCTCATGTTCAATGAGCGAGCCGGCCATGTTCGCCCACAGCGCCTTGCGGTGCTCGTGGGTGCGGTTGAGGCGGCGGTATCCTCTTGCGTGACGCATTTTCTATCTCCTAAGCGTTTTTGCTTTGTCTGGCGGTCTGATGCGTGTCAGCCGCTCTCCTTGGGGCGGGATTGCCCGGGTCGTATTGTGTACAAAGTGTCCAATGTGGACGCAGTTTGTGTACGCAGCGGGGTGCAAGGTGCGCAGGCTATGCGCACCTTACGAAATCTTAGAACGCATCCTCGAATTTCTTGGCGAGATCTTCGATGTTGTCGGGCGGCCAATCCTCGACATCCATGCCAAGGTGGAGCCCCATGCCCGAGAGAACCTCTTTGATCTCGTTGAGCGACTTGCGGCCAAAGTTCGGGGTGCGGAGCATCTCGGCTTCGGTCTTTTGGATGAGATCGCCGATGTAGACGATGTTGTCGTTCTTGAGGCAGTTCGCAGAGCGCACCGACAGTTCCAACTCGTCCACTTTCTTGAGCAGGAGCGGGTTGAATTCGAGGCCGTCGTCGTCGTCCTGACGGTTTGCCGATTCGGGCTCGTCAAAGTTGACGAAGATCGACAGTTGATCCTGAAGGATGCGCGCGGCATAGGCCACGGCGTCATCCGGGGTGATCGAACCGTCGGTTTCGATCTTCATCGTCAGTTTGTCGTAATCCAGAACCTGACCTTCGCGGGTCGGCTGAACCTCGTAGCTGACTTTGGAGATCGGCGAATAGATGGCATCAATCGGGATCAGACCGATGGGTGCGTCTTCGGGCTTGTTCTTGTCGGCGGCGACATAGCCCTTGCCCTGATTCACGGTCAGTTCCATGAACAGGTCAGCACCTTCGTCGAGGTGACAGATCACGTGATCCTTGTTGAGGATCTCGATGCCTGCGCTGTCCGAGATATCACCAGCAGTGACGACGCCCGGACCCTTGGCATTGACCGAAAGGCGCTTGGGCCCTTCGACTTCCATGCGGATCGCGACGCCCTTGAGGTTGAGAACGATGTCGGTCACGTCTTCGCGGACACCGGCCACCGAGGAGAACTCGTGCAGCACGTTGTCAATCTGCACGGCGGTGATAGCCGCACCTTGCAGTGAGGACAGAAGAACGCGGCGCAGCGCGTTGCCGAGCGTAAGGCCAAAGCCGCGCTCGAGCGGTTCGGCGATCAGAACCGCCTGACGCAGCGGGTCATTGCCCGGTTTCACGTCAAGCTGCGTCGGCTTGATCAATTCAGCCCAATTCTTGTGGATCATGCGTCCCTCCATTCTTGCTCTGTTCCCATGTCCAAAGGTTCAGAACGCCCGAGGATGTAAAATGACGAAAGCGGGACCGCGCCATAGCGCGGCCCCACCAAGAGATTTGTCGGATCAGACCCGGCGGCGTTTCGGCGGGCGGCAGCCATTGTGAGCCATCGGCGTCACATCACGGATCGAGGTGATGTTGAAGCCAACAGCGGCCAGAGCGCGCAGCGCCGATTCACGGCCCGAACCCGGACCCTGCACTTCGACGTCGAGCGAACGCATGCCGTGTTCCTGCGCCTTTTTGCCAGCGTCCTCAGCGGCCATCTGTGCCGCGTAGGGCGTGGATTTGCGCGAGCCCTTGAACCCCATGGTCCCGGCAGAGGACCATGCGATTGCATTGCCCTGCACATCCGAGATCAGGATCTTGGTGTTGTTGAAAGACGAGTTCACATGAGCAACGCCGGTGGCGATGTTCTTGGAGACCTTTTTCTTGGTGCGTTTGGTATCGCGTGCCATATTGAATGCCCTCCCTTATTTCTTCTTGCCGGCAATGGCTTTTGCCGGGCCCTTGCGGGTGCGAGCATTGGTGTGGGTCCGCTGACCACGCACCGGCAGATTGCGGCGGTGACGCAGGCCACGGTAGCAACCCAGATCCATCAGGCGTTTGATGTTCATCTGGGTGTCACGGCGCAGGTCGCCTTCGACGGTATAATTCGCGTCGATATGTTCGCGCAGGGCCAGAGCCTCGGCATCCGAGAGCTCGTTGACGCGACGCGATGTGTCGATGTTCAGGGCTTCACAGATGGACTTGGCCGATGCATGGCCGATTCCGGTGATGTAGGTGAGGGCGATTGGAACCCGTTTGTTGGTCGGGATATTGACGCCGGCGATACGTGCCAAGTGCAGTTTCCTTCTTCGTTGCGGTTCCGTAGCACCAGAACCTTTTTTCACAACGTAAGCCCGAGGCGATCACGCACCGGGCCGCGGCTGATATCAGATGAGTGATTCACGGATTCGGGGGCGCCCCGGAAACAGAATCAATCTCGCGTTCGAGATAGGGCTGGTTAGGGGGAAATCAGCGGGGCGTCAAGGCCCCGCCCCCAAGCTTTGCCCTATTTGTCAAGTGCCTCGGCAATTGCCGCCTGAACCGTGTCGATCTCGGCCAAGCCATCGACCGTGTTCAATTGGCCATGCGCGTAGTAATAGCCCAAGAGCGGCGAGGTTTTCTTGTAATATTCCATCAGGCGGTTGCGCAGCGCGTCCTCGTTGTCATCCGCCCGGCGCTTGACCTCTGTCGAGCCGCATTTGACGCATTTGCCATCTGCGGGCCAAGGTTTGGTGATGTCGTTATAGACCTCGCCGCAGCCGCCACAGGTCGAGCGGGCGGTGATACGCCCGACGAGCGCCTCATCATCGACCCGCAGTTCGACCACCGCGTCTAGGGTTTCGCCCACTTCTTCGAGCAGATCGGCCAAGGCGTCGGCCTGAGCCAGCGTGCGCGGGAAGCCATCAAAGATGAAACCGCCTTTTTGTTCGCCCTGCAACTGTTCGCGGATGAGGCCGATCACGATCTCATCGGTAACAAGATCCCCGCGCGCCATCACGTCGGCCACGATCTTGCCCATCTCCGAGCCGCTGTCCTTGGCGGCGCGCAGCATGTCGCCGGTGGAGAGCTGGATCATGTCCCGGCTCTCGACCAGATGATGCGCCTGAGTGCCTTTGCCCGCGCCGGGCGGTCCGAGAAGAATGATGTTCATCGCCGCGCCGGTGCCTTTCTGCGGCTGCGTTTCTTGCCCTTGCCGCTGAGTTGGGATTTCTCGATCAGTCCTTCGTATTGATGGGCGAGGAGGTGCGATTGCACCTGCTGGATCGTGTCCATGGTCACAGAGACCACGATCAGAACCGAGGTACCGCCAAAGTAGAAGGGAATGGAGAACTGATTGCGCAGCACCTCGGGCAGAAGGCAGACCGCTGCGAGATAGGCAGAACCGATCACGAGGACGCGGGCAACCACAAAGTCGAGATATTCCGCCGTCCGCTTGCCCGGACGAATACCGGGGATAAAGCCATTCTGGTTCTTGAGATTATCGGCAACCTCATCGGTCTTGAACGCGACGTTGAAGGTGTAGAAATAGGCGAAGAACACGATCATGATCGTGAAGAACAGCAGATAGAGCGGCTGACCGGGGCCAAAATAGGCCATCACGGTCGAGAGAACCGGATTGGTCGTATTGCCCGAGAAAGTGGTGATCGTGGCAGGCAACAGCAGGAGCGATGAGGCGAAGATCGCCGGGATCACGCCCGCCGGGTTGACCTTGACCGGCAGATGCGAGGAGCCGCCATCGTAGATCTTCATGCCGACCTGACGGCGGGGGTATTGAATGTGGATCTTGCGCAGAGAGCGCTCCATGAAGACCACAAAGGCGATCACGGCCACGACCATCACCATCACGCCGACGATAACGGCGGGGCTTACGGCACCCGAGCGACCCGAGGCAAAGAACTGTGCCAGAGCGGCGGGCACCTCGGCGATGATGCCGACAAAGATGATCAGCGAGATACCGTTGCCCACACCGCGCGCGGTGATCTGTTCGCCCAGCCACATCAGGAACATGGTGCCCCCCACCAGCGTGATCATGCAGGAGACGATAAAGAACATGCCGGGACTGGTGACCATGTCGCCCGATTGCAGGCTGACGGCCAGACCGTAGGATTGCAGCGTGGCAAGGCCAACCGTGCCGTAGCGGGTGTATTGGTTGATCTTCTTGCGGCCCTGCTCGCCTTCTTTCTTGAGCTGCTCAAGCGCGGGGACCATGGCGGTCATCAGCTGCACAATGATCGAGGCCGAGATATAGGGCATGATCCCCAGAGCAAAGATGCCCATCCGGCCCAGCGCACCGCCAGTAAACATACTGAGCATACCGCCAATCGAGGCCTGCGCGCCCTCCATGAAGTCGCGCAGCGCGCCCCCGTCAATGCCCGGCACCGGAATAAAGGTGCCGAGGCGATAGACGATCAGCAGGCCGAGGGTGAACAGGATGCGTTTGCGCAGTTCGGTGGCTTTGCCAAGCGCGGACCAGCTTGTGTTGGCCGCCATTTGCTCTGCTGCAGATACCATTCGCGGGTCTCTTTCATGTGACAACGCCGCCTTGGGCTGTTTTCCAGCTCAGGCGGCGTCAAAGGAAAACTTGGGCCATATGTAAGCGGCACGGGGGCCGCTCACAACCTCTTATTCAGCCGACTGAGCGGTTGTGACCGAGAGGGTGCCACCGGCCTTTTCGACCGCTTCGATCGCGGCGCGCGAGGCACCTGTGACCTGAATGGTCAGCTTGGCGGTCACGTCACCCTTGTTGAGCACGCGAATACCGTCGAGCTTGCGGCGCACCAGACCGGAAGCGACCAGCGCATCTTCGGTAATCGGCTGTGCGGCGTCGATCTTGCCTGCTTCGACGAATTTCTGGATCAGGCCAAGGTTGATGACGGCAAATGCCTTGCGGTTCGGCTTGGTAAAGCCGCGCTTGGGCAGACGCTGATAGAGCGGCATCTGGCCACCCTCGTAGCCACCGATCGAAACACCCGAGCGGGATTTCTGACCCTTGATACCGCGACCAGCGGTTTTACCCATGCCAGAGCCGGGACCACGGCCAACGCGCTTTTTGCGCTTGGTTGCACCGGGATTGTCGTGCAGTTCATGCAGTTTCATTGTCGCTATCTCCTTGCCGGATGCGGCCCCCAGCGACGGGAGCGGCCGAACGCGGCGTGTTTAAAGTTGAGTCGGACCTGACGGTCACCGGGGGCGTATAGACCCGAGCCGCGCCGGGATCAAGGGCGGTCTTGTCAGCCCACCGACGGGTTGCGCCATCTGGAGGTGGCAAAACGGCGCGTCAGCGCGCGCTCGATCAGATCGAGCCGGTCTTGGCCGTAGAATGGATCGCCTGCAACGATATAGGTGGGCGAGCCGAATATAGAGCGCGCGATGGCCTCGGCCGTGTTGGCGGCATGGATCGTTTGGATTTCGTCCGAGAGGGCCGCGCGCAGGATCGGTTCAGGATCGAGGCCGCAGCCAGCGATGAGCGGTGCAAGGGTGGCGGGGTCCGCGATATCGGCGTCGTCGCGCCAATGCGCACCGAGAATGGCATGCGCCAAAGCATCCGCGCCCTGCCCCATCTCTTGCGCGGCGATGATCGCCCCATTGGGCAGCGTGAGCGCATTGTCGTGATGGGTGGGTCGGTGATGGATCACCGCGACGCCGCGATACTCTGCCCAATGTTCGATGTCGCGGCCAAAGAAATAATCCACATGTGCCTGAGTGCGGGCGGCAAAGGGCAAGCCGCCCGCCGCCTCGACCACCGGGGACAGGTTGATCGGCTTGTGGATGAGGCGCGCGCCATGGCGGGCGCAGATCTGCATCAGGCGCGCCGAGCCGAGCCAAGCAAAGGCGGAATGGGCGGAATAGATGTATTCTATGGTTTGCATGAGAGGCACGCTAGGGCGAGGAACCGGGCGCTGCAAGCGGCGCGTCGCCGGGAAAACACCATTACCCCCAGCGTAGCCCCTGGATGACGGTTCGTGATCGCATGCCTGGACATGTGGCGGCATCGCGATAGGCTATGGAATGATATGCCGGAGCATGAGATGCGCGCGTTTGCCCTTTGGCTTGCCCTTCTCCCCCTGCCGGGGCCTGCACCGCAGGCGGCGCCGGGCTGTGCCACCGATGCGATGCTGGTGTTTGACGGATCAGGTTCGATGGCGGAGCTGGGCCATGATCCGACCGCCGCCACCCGGATCGCCGAGGCACGCGCGGCGCTGCGGCGTGCGATGCCCGAGATTGCGCCCTACCGGCGGATCGGTCTGATGACCTATGGGGCGGGGGGCAATCATCCCTGTTCGGGCATCACCCGGCACTTTGCCCCCATCCCGGATGCAGGGGCGGCGGTGGTGGCGGGGATTGAGGCGCTTGTTCCCGGTGGTCTTACGCCGATTGCCGACTCTGTCGCGGCGGCGGCGGATGTGCTGGAGTATCGCACGCGGGCCGGAATTGTAGTGTTGGTGACCGATGGCAATGAGACCTGCGGCGGCACACCCTGTGCTTTGGGGGCGGCGCTGGCGGAGGCCGCGCGCGATCTGACCGTGCATGTGATCGGGTTTCGCGTGGTGCACGATCCGTTCTCGTGGAACAGCCCAGAGGCGCAGACCTATGATGGGCAGACGGTGGCGAAATGCCTCGCGGATGCCACGGGGGGCATGTTCGTCTCGACCGAAACGGTGGACGAGTTGGCGGCAGCGCTGCGTGAAACGCTGGGCTGTCCGCTGATTGGCTGGCAAGAGGGGGTGGCCCCGCCGCGTGGGCGGGGCTGAAATCCGTTACGCTGTCAGACCTTCCGGCTCTGCCAGACCGTTGGCGCGGCAGCAGGCGGTGAGCGTATTGGCGAGGAGGCAGGCGATGGTCATCGGACCAACACCACCCGGCACCGGGGTAATGGCACCGGCCACGGCTGCGGCGGATGCGTAATCGACATCGCCCACGAGGACGTTCTTGCCGTCCCGCTCGATGCGGTTGATGCCCACGTCGATCACGGTGGCCCCCGGTTTGATCCAGTCCCCCGGCACCATTTCGGGACGACCGACAGCGGCCACGACGATATCGGCGCGGCGGACGACATCAGCGATGTCCTTGGTCCGGCTGTGCGCAATGGTCACGGTGCAGCTATCGCCCAAGAGAAGCTGTGCCATCGGTTTGCCCACAATGTTCGAGCGGCCCAGCACCACGGCATCCATGCCCGCGAGCGATCCGTGATGGTCGCGCAGCATCATCAGGCAGCCAAGCGGCGTGCAGGGCACCATGGATTTCTGTCCGGTGCCCAAGAGACCCACGTTGGAAATATGAAAGCCGTCCACATCCTTGGCGGGGTCGATGGAATTGATCACCAGATCGGAATCAAGATGGCCCGGCAGCGGCAATTGCACAAGGATGCCATGCACATCCGCGTCCTTGTTCAACCGGTCGATCAGCGCCAGAAGGTCGGCCTCTGAGGTGTCAACGTCGAGCTTGTGCTCGTAAGAATTCATGCCCACTTCGACGGTCTGTTTGCCCTTGGAGCGTACATAGACCTGGCTGGCCGGATCTTCGCCCACAAGCACCACCGCGAGACCCGGCGTGATGCCGTTTTCCTCTTTCAGTCGCGTCACATGGGACGCCACCTTGGCCCGCACCTCTGCTGCAAAAGCCTTGCCGTCGATCACTTTAGCCGTCATTTCCAGCCCTTTCACTGTTCTTAAAATACTCAAGCTTTCCGGTTTTCCATCGAAACCCCGAAAAGCTCTGATCGCTTTATCTGGCGCAGTTTCGAACCGAAAAAGTCTATCGCTTTTTCCCGAAACCGCAGTCATGCGCACCGCGCAGGGCCGCCCGGGGCAACCACCCCGGACGGCCCTTTTCCAACTTAGAACAGGCCTTCGATCTGACCGCCCGCGTTGAGGCGGATCGTCTCGGCCGCCGGTTTGCTGGGCAGGCCCGGCATGGTCATGATCTCACCGCAGACCACGACCACAAAGCCAGCCCCGGCCGACAGCCGCACTTCGCGGACCGGCACCGAGTGGCCGGTGGGCGCGCCGCGCCGGTTGGGATCGGTGGTAAAGCTGTACTGAGTCTTGGCCATGCAGACCGGCAGGTTGCCATAGCCTTGCGCTTCCCATTCCTTGAGCTGGTTGCGGATCTTTTGATCTGCAAGCACTTCGTCGGCGCGGTAGATACGCTTGGCGATGGTTTCGATCTTTTGGAAGAGCGACATTTCGTCGGGATAGAGCGGCGCGAAATTGGCATTTCCGGCCTCGGCCATCTCGACCACTTTGCGCGCCAGAGGCTCGGAGCCTTCGGAGCCCAGTTCCCAGTGACGCGACAGCACTGCTTCGGCACCATGGCCCGCGACATAGGCCTTGACCGCCTCGATCTCGGCCTCGGTGTCGGTGACGAAGTGGTTGATCGCGACCACGACCGGCACACCGAAGGATTTGACGTTCTCGATATGACGCCCAAGGTTGGGGCAACCCGCCTTGACCGCATCGACGTTCTCGGCCCCCAAATCGGCCTTGGCGACGCCGCCATTCATCTTCATCGCCCGCACAGTGGCCACGAGCACGACGCAATCAGGCGCAAGACCCGCTTTGCGGCATTTGATGTTCATGAACTTTTCAGCGCCCAGATCGGCACCGAACCCGGCCTCGGTCACCACATAATCGCTGATCTTGAGAGCGGTGGTGGTGGCAATGACCGAGTTACAGCCATGTGCGATATTGGCGAAGGGTCCGCCATGCACGAAGGCGGGATTGTTTTCCAGCGTCTGCACAAGGTTGGGCTGCATCGCGTCCTTGAGAAGCACGGTCATCGCGCCTTCGGCCTTGATATCCCGGCAGAAGACCGGCGATTTGTCGCGGCGATAGGCGACGATCATCGAGCCCAGACGATCTTCGAGATCCTGAAGGTTCTTGGCAAGGCACAGGATCGCCATGACCTCGGAGGCCACGGTAATGTCAAAGCCGCTCTCACGCGGGAAACCGTTGGCAACACCGCCAAGGCTGACGTTGATCTGCCGCAGGGCGCGGTCATTCATGTCCACCACACGACGCCAGACGACGCGGCGGGTGTCGATGTCAAGCTCGTTGCCCCAGTAGATATGGTTGTCGATCATCGCCGACAAAAGGCTGTGTGCGCTTGTGATCGCGTGGAAGTCGCCGGTGAAGTGCAGGTTCATGTCTTCCATCGGCACGACCTGTGCATAGCCACCGCCGGCAGCCCCGCCCTTCATGCCGAAGTTCGGCCCGAGCGATGCTTCGCGGATGCAAACCGTCGCCTTCTTGCCGATCCGGTTCAGGCCATCGCCCAGACCCACGGTGGTCGTGGTCTTGCCTTCGCCAGCCGGCGTCGGGTTGATCGCAGTCACAAGGATCAGCTTGCCATTCTTGTTGCCTTGCACAGAGTCGATAAAGCTCTGGCTTACCTTGGCCTTGTCGTGCCCATAGGGCAGAAGGTCGTCGCTCGAAATTCCCCGCTTTGCCCCGATCTCTTGAATCGGTCGCTTCTGCGCCTCCCGTGCAATCTCGATGTCGCTCTTGTAACCCATAGTCGTTTCCTTCCCTCGTCTGTTGGGCTTGATCTGACGACGGTCATAGCCAATCCTTGGCATCCCACAGCATGCGAATCCGACACATGGACCCGTTGTTGCGGCGGGATGCAGCAGTCTGTTTCGGATCGGAAACGATTTCAGGGGCTTTTAGAGCAGGCTGCCACGGGCGCGAGAGAGTTCGGACCAGATCGGTTGATCGGGGATATGCAGGCGCAACCTGTCGCCAAGGGCAAGCCGCCCCTCGCGTTCGACCCATGCGGTGACGCCGCGCCGCCCCAGGGCCGCGCGTTTGAACCCGGCGCCAAAACCCGGCGCGTGGGAGTCGATCACCTTGGCGGGCAATTGGCAGGGACGGTTTTCCATATCGACCACCAACGTCACCCCGTCTGGCCCTTGCAGGCGCGATGACGGCGGCAGATGGCTGACATCGGGAATGCCCTCGATCACCAGCGAGGCCCCGAGCCATGCCGGATCAAGCCGTTCTATGCCCATGGTCGCGGCGATGGCGGCCAATTCCTCGGTCGAGAGCAGCGAAAATTGCCGTACATTGCGAATTTCAGTGTCCCTTGGGTGCTGCGACAGCACACGGCTGCAGGAGGGGCGGGTGAGACCTGCGTGTTCCTCGCCTGCGATGCCTGCAAAGGTTACATTAACCGCGTCGAGCGGTTCTGCGGCCAGCGTCGTCTCGCGTTGCGCCACCCGGCCCAGCCAAGTGATTCGACCCTGATACTCTGTCGGCATCAATGCTGGCATGTTATGCGCGCCCTGCTTCTTCTTGGTTACAAATACTCGGCCAGCAAGGTCGCTGGCGGTCCGGCTCAGACGGTGAGGGTAAAGAACATGCGGCGGAACGGAAACAGCACCGTGCCATCGGCGCGCACCGGATAGGCCGTGTGCATCACCTCTTCGTAGCGCCGGATAAGATCGGCTTTTTCGTCCGGCTCCAGTGCGGCCAACACCGGGCGGGCATAGGTGCTCTCGGTGTAGCGGCGGACCGGGTGGCTACCGGGCTCTGCGGTCAGACGCTGGTAATAATCGGTTTCCCAGAGGCGGAACTGGCCCAGAGGCGCAAGCAATTCCTCGTATTTGATCGGGGTCATCACGCCGGGGGTGCCCATTTTCTCGATCCGCCCGCCAAACAGTTCCTCGACGAGCGAAAGCCAGACACGGTGCGAGGGAGCCTTGTTCTGATGCGGCATCTGCACGGCAAGCGTGCCCCCCTTGCCCAGCATGCGAACAAGCCGGGGCATCAGCGCCTCATGGTTGCCAACCCAGTGCAGGGCGGCGTTGGAATAGATCAGACCCGGCGCGCGGCGTGGATGCCATTCGGCGATATCGGCCTGTTGCAGCGCGTCATATCCCGTGCCATGCGCCTTTTCCAGCATGGCGGGGCTGGCATCGACACCGACCACGGTGCGGTTGCCCGCGCGGGCGCGCAGCGCCTCGGCCATCACGCCATTGCCGCAGCCCAGATCCACGACATCGCCTGCGCCCATTTGCCCGACCGCGTTCAAGAGGTCGAGAGCAGGACGCAAACGCTGATCCCGGAACCTAGCATAGGCTCCGGGATTCCAATCCGGTTTGGGTTGTGTCGTGCTCACGTCGAGGGCTCTGGCTCCAGCCCGCCGTCACCGGTCCCCGGCGCGGATTTGGGCTTGGTTTTGGGAATGGCGGTTACAGAGGGTTTATTCGCCTCGGCACCACCGTCCTCATCGTCACCTGCGGCGGGCGGTTCCCCCCGCATGACGCGCTTGATCTCTTCGCCGGTCAGGGTTTCATATTCCAAAAGACCCTGTCCCAGACGCTCCCATTCGTCTTTGCGTTCGGTCAGGATCTTCTTGGCCCGCTGATAGGCCTCGTCGATCAGGCGTTTCACCTCTTCTTCGATCAGCTCTTTGGTATGTGCGGAAATCGAAAACCCGCCGGCACCGTTGCCCATATAGCCTTCGTGCGCCTGTTCGTAATCGATATTGCCGACCTTGTCGGACATGCCCCAGCGCATCACCATCGCGCGCGCCAGACCGCTGGCCTGCTGGATATCACCGGCCGGTCCGTTGCTGACATCATCCTCGCCATACTTGAGGATTTCAGCGGCTTTGCCAGCCATGGTCATCGCCAGCTTTTCCTCGCATTCCGAGCGGTGCCAGTTCAGGCGGTCGATCTCGGGCAGGCTGACCACCATACCCAACGCGCCACCGCGCGGGATGATCGTGGCCTTATACACGGGATCACATTTCGGCAGAGCAAGGCCCACGACCGCATGACCAGCCTCGTGATAGGCGGTCTTTTCCTTTTGATCGTCGGTCAGAACCATCGAGCGGCGCTCGGCGCCCATCATGACCTTGTCCTTGGCATTCTCAAAGTCGATCATGGTGACAAACCGACGCCCGACACGGGCCGCCGTAAGTGCCGCCTCATTGACGAGGTTGGCAAGATCAGCCCCCGAGAAACCGGGCGTGCCGCGCGCAATCAGACGCAGGTCAACATCCGGGCCAAGCGGCGTCTTGCGCGCGTGGACGTTGAGGATCTTCTCGCGGCCCTTGATATCGGGGTTGGGCACGGTGACCTGACGGTCAAAGCGACCGGGGCGCAGCAATGCGGGGTCAAGCACGTCCTTGCGGTTGGTAGCGGCGATGATGATCACGCCTTCGTTGGCCTCGAACCCGTCCATTTCCACCAGCAACTGGTTGAGGGTCTGCTCGCGCTCGTCATTGCCGCCGCCATAGCCCGCGCCACGGTGGCGACCGACGGCGTCAATCTCGTCGATGAAAACGATACAGGGCGCATTTTTCTTGGCCTGTTCGAACATGTCGCGCACCCGGCTTGCGCCGACGCCGACAAACATTTCCACAAAGTCAGAGCCCGAGATGGTGAAGAACGGCACGCCCGCCTCGCCCGCGATGGCGCGCGCCAGCAGGGTTTTACCAGTGCCCGGAGGCCCCACAAGCAGCGCGCCTTTGGGGATCTTGCCGCCAAGGCGGCTGAACTTTTGCGGGTTGCGCAGGAATTCAACGATCTCTTCCAGTTCTTCCTTGGCCTCGTCGATACCTGCAACGTCGTCAAAGGTGACGCGGCCGTGCTTTTCGGTCAGCATCTTGGCCTTGGACTTGCCAAAGCCCATTGCCCCGCCTTTGCCGCCACCCTGCATGCGGTTCATGAAATAGATCCACACGCCAATCAGGAGCAAGAACGGCAGGAGCGAGACAAGGAAGGTCTGAAAGCCGGATTGTTGCTGGCTCTCGGCCTTGACCGGGATGCCCGCGTCGATCAGCCGTTGGGTGATTTCTGCATCTTCGGGCTTGATCGTGGCGTAATCCTGACCATCTGAACCGCGATAGCGGACGGTTTCTCCATCCAGCGTCACCTGGCTCACGCCGCCGCTGTCCACCGCCCTGACAAAGTCGGAATACGGCACCGCGCGGCTCTGGAGTGTGTTGCCTGAGCCGCTGAACAGGTTGAACAGCGCGAGGATCAACAGGAACAGCACCAGCCAGAAGGCGATATTTCTTGCGTTACCCAAGGGTTCTCTCCCAAAATTCGTATCCCGGTGCGTCTAGCACAGAGTGCGTGGATCTTAAATAGAGATCACGGGCCTATCTTCAATGGGATAATAGCGCCGTGAGCAGATTGTCCCGCGTGCGCCGCAGGGTCAGGGACCAGCCGTTGGGCAGGCCCATGAGCGGGGCGGCAATCAGGGTGTCGCCGCGCCAGAGGCCCGGTAAGGCAAGGGCAGAGGCGTGCGGCAGGCCGCTGGTGCGCCAGTCGGGGCAGGCCCGCAGCCCCTCTGGACCCAGCGCCGCGATCTCGATGTCGGGCGCAGGATCGGGGCCGGTTGCCTGCCAGCGGTCATCCCACAGGGCAGATGCCGGAACGCGAAGCGCCCGGACCGCGTCATATTCACGCGTAAGACGGAGGGTCGCATTTTTGAGGGGCAGCAGGAGACAGCCGTGCAGGGTCATGGTCTGACCGGCACGTGCGGCATGGATCAGCGACAACATGGCCGCGCCGCGCGGCGGATATTCGGCCCCGGTGAGCCAGCGCAGGCCAGCCTGCAACAGGCGGCGGGCGATCTCATCCGGCAGATCGGCAAAGCCCGCGTGGTCGATCAGCAAATCGCCCGTCTCGACACGGATCAGGGTGCGGGCAGCGGCGTGGGCGGTGTGTTGGAGCGCCGCGCGCGCGTCCGACAGATTGCGTGCCACATCGGCGAGGGTTGCGGCATCAAGGCCCAGAGGGCTCAGCGCCGCAAGGATCTGGCGCGCGCGGGGGCGCAAATAGGTGACGTCTTGGTTGGTGGGATCATCAATCCAGCCTTGTCCAAGCCCGCGCAGATGATCGCGCAGGGTTTCGCGCGCGACGTCCAAGAGCGGTCGATGAAAGGTCACGCCCGATTGGGTCCATCGGGGGCGCATGGCGGCAAGACCATCCACGCCCGCGCCGCGCGCCAGCCGCATGAGGAAGGTTTCAGCGAGGTCGTCACGGGTGTGACCGATGGCGATGTCCGCGAGGTCGTTGGCCCCGGCCCAATCGGCCATCAAGGCATAGCGGGCGCGGCGGGCGCGGTCGGACAGGTTGCCTGTGTGGTCCCAACCCTGCCAGTGACGGGTTTCGTGCGGGATATTCAGGCGGGCGCAGATCTGTGCGACCTCTGCCGCCTCTTGGGCGGATGCGGCGCGCAGCCCGTGATCGACGGTGACGGCCGAAAGTTCGGGGCCACCGACGCGCTGCCAGTCACGGAGGAGATAGAGAAGCGCCAGCGAATCACTGCCGCCTGACACGGCAACCCCGAGCCGCGCCGGGATTTGCCCGGCGAAATATGCGGCGACGCGGTCGCGCAGATCCGCATTTGCCGGACTCACGAACAGCCCAGGAGGCTCATCTCGGATTGCGCAGAGACGACCGCTGCCGCGTCTGGGTAGCGCGCCGCGACCTGCCCCAAGGTCACGCAGGCCTCTTGGGTCTGGCCCAGTCGGCCCAGCGCCCGGCCCAGACGAAACAGCGCCTCTGGCGCATCTGCCCCATCGGGCGCGGCGCTGAAGCTCTCAAGATAGGCGCGCGCGGCATCGCTTTGTTGGCCTGCGGCCTCAAGCGCTTCGCCGCGCAAGAGACCGGCACGGCCCGACAGGGGGCTGCCGGGGTAGGTGGACAGGAAGGCGGCAAACCCTGCTGCCGCCTCGGCGTGATTGCCCGCCTGCAAGGCCGATTCGGCCCGGTCAAAGTCATCGCGCTCGCCAATGGCGAGCTGTGGCGCATCGCCGGTGACCGGATCCAAGGTGGCAGGCAGAGGCGCGGCACCGCCACCGGCGGTCGCGAGCTCGACCCCGCCCAGCGTGCTGCCGGGTTCGAGATTGGCAATGTCACAGCCCGGCTCCAGCTCGCACAGGCGGAATTCCAGATCGCCCACGCGGTTGGTGCCGTCAGACACCACGCGGTCGATGCGGAATTCCAGCTCTTCGGTTTTGGAGGTGAGCCCCTGCAAGGCGCTCTCGATGGCGTTGACACGGTCCACGAGAGAGCCACCGCCGCTAAGTTGCCCCACACCGCCGGTGGTGCTGAGTTCCCGCTTGAGGTGCTGCAAGGTCACAAACAGGACCGACAATTCCTGTCGGATGTCGGCCAGCGTCTGATCCGATTGCGCCGCGCCCCCGTGGGGCACGACAAAGAGGCCAGCGGCCAGAAGAAACGCGAAGCGACGCATGGTGCTGCCCTCTCTGTTGGCTTAGCTGCCCAGACCGGCGGCAAGCACGGTCACCGCGCGACGGTTCTTGGCATAGCAGGCCTCGTTGCTGCAAATCTCGATCGGGCGTTCCTTGCCAAAGCTGACGACGCGCAGGCGATTGGGCGCCACGCCCTGACCGATCAGATATTCCTGCACGGCATTCGCGCGGCGTGCGCCCAGAGCCAGGTTGTATTCCCGTGTGCCCTGCTCGTCGGCGTGACCTTCGATCACGGCCGTAAAATCGCGGTTGGTCATCAGCCAGTTGGCCTGACCGTCCAGCGTGGCCTGTGCCGATGCGTTGAGGGTGGATTGATCCACCTCGAAGAGCACACGGTCACCAACCGCCTGCTGGAAATAGGCGGGCGAGGTCGGATCCTGCGCGGAACCGGCATAACCTGCGGCACCGTTGTTGAGGTCAACGGCGTTGCCATCATCAAAGCGGTTGGGATTGGTACAGGCGGCCAGCGCCAGCCCTGCACAGAGGATCAGTGTCTTGCTCAGATAGGTCATTTTAGCCCCGTTTGTTTCTGCCTTGGCCTGTCATATCACAGCCTGCGCCCCAAGGAAACGCGGGCCGTATGGGTTCAATTCTGAAGAGGCGACCACGAGGGGTCGCTGGCCCCGGTGCCAGTGGGCACCTGTTTGAGATTACGCCCGGTGATGTCCACCGAATAGAGGCTGGCCTGTCCCTGTGCACCCTGGGTTTCGCGGGTGAACATGATCACCCGGCCATTTGGCGCCCAAGTCGGGCCTTCGTCGAGGAACGAAGCGGTCAACAGGCGTTCTTCGCTGCCGTCGGTGCGCATGACCCCGATGTGAAACCGGCCCTTGGATTGCTTGGTGAAGGCCACAAGATCACCGCGCGGCGACCAGACCGGCGTGCCATAGCGCCCCTCGCCAAAGCTGATGCGGCGCGCCTCGCCGCCACCGGCCGCCATGATGTAAAGCTGCGGTGTGCCGGAGCGGTCACTCTCGAACACGATCTGGCCGCCATCCGGGCTATAGCTGGGCGCGGTTTCAATCGAGGGGGCGGTGGTCAGCCGGGTGCTGACACCACTGGCGATATCCATGGTGAAAAGGTCGGTATTGCCGCCTTGGGTGAGCGAATAGACCACGGTGCGCCCATTGGGCGCAAAGCGCGGTGCAAAGCTCATGGTGCCATCCTGCGTGGGCAGTTCACGGCGGCCGACATTGGCCACATCAAGCACATAGATCCGCGGAAACCCGGTTTCATAGCTGGTATAGAGCACCCGGTCGCCGGTGGGCGAAAAGCGAGGGGCCAACACGATGCTGGTGCTGTCGGTCAGATACTGCACGTTGGCCCCGTCGTAATCCATGATCCCCAGACGCTTGGCGCGTTGATCCTTGGGGCCGCTTTCAGCGACGAACACGACGCGGCTGTCGAAATAGCCACCTTCGCCGGTGATGCGGCTATAGACCTGATCGGCCACCTTGTGGGCGATGCGTCGCCATCCGCTCTGAGTGCCCACGAGTTGCTGGCCCGCGCCCAGTTCCTGACCGGAAAACACATCATAGATGCGGAATTTGGCGACGATCCGTCCGGCCCCATCGGTGCTGACCGCGCCGGTGATCAGCGCCTGCGCATTCACAGCACGCCAGTCGGCATATTGCACCGGACTCTCGAAGCTGGTGATCCGGCTGATATGGGCCGCATTCGGGATCTGGCGAAAGAGGCCGGTTCCGGCGAGGTCGGCGGCAATCACACTGGCGATATTTCGGCCAAGTTCCTGACCGGCCACGCTGTCGGATACGAAATCGGGCGCGGCGAAGGGCATCGGCTCGATCACACCTTCGGTGATCTCGATCCGAAGCGGGCCGTTGCCCTGCGCCAGCGCGGGCAGGGCCCCTAACGTGAGGGCTGCAAGGAGGGTCATTATAAAGCGCATCATTTGATCCTCATACTCTCCGGATTGAATGTCATTTCGATATCACGCCACTGGTCGTACTTGTCGGTTGGCAGGTCAAATCCATTGGCCCCACAGCGGATGATGGCGCGGCGGGCGGCCTCGAAGGCCTGACGCGCCGCCGCATCGCCGCCGCCGGAAAAGCTGTCCATACGGATCGAGCCGTTGTCGGGCTTGCCATCCTCGCCCATGCGGACCGAAACCACAACCGTCGTGCCCAGCGCCTCGGTGCTGAGCGAGCCTACGTTCCAGCATTGTTGCACGGCGACGCGCAGCGCGTCCTTTTCGCCCGATGTCAGCGGCGGACCGCTGGGGGCGGTGTTGGTCTGCTGGCCAGCGCCAAGGACGGCGGCGAGGGCATCGTTTACGGCATTCTGGTCAGTCTTGGGGGCTGTTGGGGCCAGTTTGGGTGTCTCGGTCGCCGCCGGTTTCGGGGTTTCGGCGGGTTTGGATTCGGCCTGTTCAACCGGGCGCGCCGGGCGCGGCTTGGGGCGCAGGGAGGAGGTGGGCGCAGTGTCCTTGGACTCTTCCGCCTCGGTCACGATCTCGGTTGCGGCCTCTTCCGGGGCGGTCGCCTCGGACGGGTCTTGCTGCACTTCGGCACCCTGATCAGGCGTGACTTCGGGTTGCGCCACATCGTCGATGCGCACATCTGGTTCCGGCGGGGCCACGGCCTCGGGGGCGATGCGGGGTGCCGCGCGAGGTTTGGGCCGGGGTGAGACCTCGGGCACCATGACGGCCACATCCTCTTGCGGGGGGGGCATCACGGGGGCGGTATCCGTCACCTCGGCGGGTGCGGGCGGG
>NZ_JBLXFE010000015.1:0-83969 GCF_048262375.1 Roseovarius sp. | reverse complement strand
ATTTGCCATTTTGCTTTTTGTCATAACCATCATCCTTACTTAAGTTGATGGTCTCCGACAAACTCGGGGCGATTCACCCCCCCCTCCGGCAGCACAGTCATCCGAGCCAAGGTTCCAGCAGTTGCTGGACCGTTACGACATACCGTTGGAGATACCGGCCGAAGGCAAGTTCATCCTCGTGAACATACCTGCTTTCGAAGTCGTGGCCTTTCATAACGGCGAGCCTGTCCTGCGAAGCCGGGTCATTGTTGGCACACCGTGGACCCGCACCCCTCTGATCACGACTTTTGTAAGTGCCGTCAGGTTCCGGCCATCCTGGCGGCCCACGCCATCAATGGTAGCAAGCGGTGAATACAAGGACTATGTCCGACCACCCGGTCCGAATAACCCACTTGGCCTCGCAGCGGTGCGGCTGGAGCCTGGCTTGCTCGTCTACTTGCACGGAACAAACAAGCCGGGCCTTTTCGAACTGCAGCAGCGCGCGCTGTCGCATGGGTGTATTCGGGTGGAGCTATGGGATGAGTTGGTCGCCTTCGTGCTGGACGTGAATGTGGAAGCTGTGCACGCATATGCCGGGGGCAATCGGACCTTCGATGCTGCGGCTGATCCTACTCCCGTCGAGCTGGGATACTATCTGTCCTTTCCTGACCCGAGCGGGCGGCTGATCCGGTATGAAGACATCTATGGCATCGGAGACAGAGTCAGTCAGGCCCCTTCCGTTTCCCGCGCGGGCGGCCTTTGCGCACCCGAGACCTGAGAACACCATCCGCAAGGATGAAATTTCAGCGAAGCGGTATTGGCAATCGCCACCCGATTGAATGTTACGCAGTCGTTGACCAAATCGCTGCGCTGTTCGCGTTTTGCAGAGGAATCAGACAGAAGAAACCGCTACTTCGACATCGTCTTCGTAGTAGCGGGCGCACTCTTCTTCTCGACCCCGAACAACACGCCGACCTGCAAATGCACCGTGCTGCTGCGTTACGATTGTGCGGGCCCGGCGACGGCGCGGACCAAGGCCGGGAACCTTCATCTTCGGGCTGGCGAGCATCGCTTCCAGCTCTTCCACCCGGCCTTCATAGCTCCATATGCGCGCAATCAAAACCCAACCGGTCTAGTCCGGACAACAGGTAATCCGCAAGCAGCGGTGTTCCCAGAAGGTATGAGGCCGGGGACGATGTCCGCTCCTGCCAGGCCAGTTCCCGCAACGTGCTCCAGTCCTCGTCCTCACGACCGAGCCACATGAGGGCAACAAGGTCGACCTGCGCGTCTTCATCGAGGTCTTCGATCACGCTTCTCAATTCCTCCTCGACCGGATCATGCCCCCGGTCTTCGAGAATATCCGCTTCGGGATCTTCATCATCCAAAGAGTCCTCTGCTTCGGTGCTGGCTGTCTTTCCCATCAGATCGTGAGCGCGTTCCGCGATGTAGCAAACGGTTTGCAGAGGAACGGCTATTTCGACCGTGGCTTCTGTGACATCGGGTTTCTTTGAAATATCATGTGTCATCCGGTGGAGTGCTCCGATTGTCTGATGACGGCCCCCTGTATGCCCGTCCAGGCAGGGGGTCCGAATATGGAAAGGGCATCTGGCTTGCTTCTTCAACAGGATCAGAAAGTTCAGTCGGCGGTGCCTTGCGCGGGACCTGCGGTTTTTTCAGAACCACTCTTCCGGGCCGGACGGCCCACGTCTGATTTCGGCGCGACGGGCAGAAACTGATAACGCCAGTCTTGCCGCTCCGCGAAGGCGTCGTCGGATGGTAGATCAAGATTTGCAGAGAATCCTGCGCTGGATCACGCCTACTTGGCCATTTCGCACTGAGGCCATCGACCGCATTCAAACCGGACCTTTCAAGCGCCGGACTCATCGCCAGAGGTCCCCCAGCGGCTTGCGCATGGCATTGCTGACCTGCTCGATCTCGCCCATCGACACCTTTTGGCGTAGCAGGTCGAATACGGCGACAACGGCACGTTCAGGATCTTCAAGCGGCCGCTTGCTGAATTTTTCTGATACTCTGTTCAGGAAAGCCGTCTTGTTCCGCGGATGCATTGGCGTCTTGGAGGGGTTCCAGCCAGTATAGTAGACCCCACGAAGGATTAGAGGCAGTTGCGCAGCGAGATCGGCGGCCTCATCAACACCAAGATAATCCCGGACCGCCTGCAGCGTTTCCGCCAAAAGCAGGTAGGCTCTGCCCTTCTCGGTCCACTCCAGATCTTCGCAAATGAGATTGATCCACTCCGCAACAACCTGCGGAGCCTCGTCGATTGCAGCATGTCCAGTCAGTTTCATCATCGCGCCCCCCTGTCTGTATGTCCACTACCAAGCAGGAGAGTGTACGTGCCGCATTGACCGCCATCATTCCCGAGGCTTGACGGCTATCAATGCGTGAGACGCAGATTGGAGCGACGCTTCGGTCATACTTTCCCATGGAGGATGTGATGAAAGTGAGCGAAGCAATGCATGGCCCTGCAGAATGGGTCGAGGCCGACACGCCGGTCAGCGAAATCGCCGCACGCATGGCAAAGGATGATATCGGAGCCGTCCCGATCGGCAAGAACGACAAGCTGATTGGCATGATTACCGATCGCGATCTTGCGACGCGGGTCGTGGCAAAAGGGCTGAACGCAAAAAAGACAACGGCCGAAGAGGTGATGACCAAGGGTATCGTTTACTGCCGTACCGAAGAAACGGTCGAGGATGCCGTTCATCTCATGGACCAGAAGAAGATCCGTCGGCTGCCCGTTCTCGATGACAAGATGCGTCTGACCGGAATGCTCAGCTTGGGCGATGTGGCGCATGCCGCGGGGCTACAACTCGCAGGAGAGTTGACACGCGCCGTGGCGGATCATCACAAATAGGATTGAAGCGATGAAAGCCGCTCAGACATGGTATGTTGTCATGAACTCGAACCGGGCGCGGATTCTACGCGATCTACCCGGCACGCATGATCCTCTCCCTGCCGAGATCACGATGCAAGGTCGGCGCGCCAGCATGGCCGACATCATCGAGGATCGGCCGACCCGCAGCTTCGCCTCCGCTGGCGGAGGCCGACGGTCGGCCGTCGAACCCGGATCGAATCCGCTTGAGGAGGATTCGCGCGCATTCCTGCACGACCTGCAGGACTTTTTGACGAGAGCAGCGGCAACAAGTTCGTTTGATTGGCTTGTCGTCGTCGCGTCGCCGGACGCAATGGGCATGTGGCGCGCACAGATTCCACCGGACCTGAAAAGCCGTGTCAAAAAGGAATTCGTCCTGAATCTCGTATCATTCTCGGCGCGCGAATTGGTCGCCGCCCTTCGCGCACTGATCGAGCCTTGACCCGTCCCCGATTTAGCTAGGTGAACCGAGATGTCCGCAGCCCCCGCCGGAATGGCTGACCATCCGGCGCGATCCCTGCGATGCATAAGGTCACGGCTGAAAGCGAGTGACAGGATTGGCCAGGGCCAGTGTTACGGGGATCAGTCAGGCCGGTATGGCCAAGCTTGCGCACATCATCCGACCTTTCCCTCCTGCTCGGAATACTCAAAGACCGGAACGATCATCTGATCTGACGTGGCATGCGACGTGAACCCGTTCCCGTGCATGCGGTCGAGACCGACGGCGGTTTCATTTCCGACATATTCCTCACCACAGGTTGGACAGACCATTGCAGGGATGTTTCTGATCACCACAAGGCCACCATTGCGCCAAAAAGCGGTTTCGATGCGTTTGTGCTGCAACTCTCCCAATTTGCATTTTCCGCATAGGGCTGCTGAGGAAGCAGCCGAAAGATACTCGGGCGCGGCGTCATCATTGGCAAAAACACTTGATTTCATTGCTCACACTATCCCTTCGGCTGCGGCCAAGATGCGATCAGCATTTGGCCGCAGCCAGTTGAACATCTCCAGTTAATCTGGCGGCGGCGCGTCGCGCAGGCCCATGGCGGAATAGCCGATCCGACCACCTGCCCGAGCCACGGTGCCTGCAAGGCTGTCCGCAACTCCTGCGATGCCGGCGATCGGCATGAATCCGCAACGGGACAACTCCCTTTGCGAACTTCGTGTCTCGGTTCCCATGTTGGATCCTTTCGGTTTTCCGGGCGACAGGAAACCGCCGCAAGGCATTACTGCTGGATGGACTGTATATATTCCGCGATCATCAATATGCGTCCGCGGATCAGTGGCTCAACTGCCCCTGCTCTTGCCGACGGCGGCTGTAGCTCTTCGCGAAACATCGCCCCATAGGGCGGCATGGGATTGCCATGAGCGCGCAAACCACTGCGTCCGTCGACGACCTGTATCACATACAGCATCGGGAACGTGCCGTCATTTTGTGCGCTGAGCTTTGTCAGATTCGGGACTTCGACTGTCAGAATGCCGGCAAGCTCCCCGTCACCCATTCCAAGGTCGCCGTGGCACGAGGCGCAATTTTCGGAATAGAAAACTTCACCCCAATTACGCTCTTGCGCAAATGCGGTGTTTGCCAAAATCAAAGGCAATAGCAGAACTAGTCTTTTCATGTGGTGTTCCTCCTTTGCGCTCTAAGGGTGCGCCGCGTGGAAGTTTTCTCATTGACGACCGTCAACGGTTCCGTGGTTTCTGGGCGCTTGCAGAGTTGACGACCATCAATGCCAATCTTTTGCGGTTGCGTAATCCTTGTTGCTGTTCGCGACCGCGCCACACGTCAAACGGCGCGAAACTTCCTCCTTCTCTGGAGGTTGCGGAAACCTCGGCTGGCTGTCCTGTTCAATTCTAGAGGGCAGCCAACGACACCATGCCAAAGGAGAGATTTATGTTTGGAAAATCCACCAACGTGCCCGTAACCCGAGAGAGCAGCACGCCGTCACGCTCACTCAGTCCTTGGACCGGCTTCGGTAGCCTGCGGGATGAAATGGAAAGGCTGTTCGACAATTTCGAGCCCCGTCTCTGGTTCGACCGACCCCTTGCAGAAAGCGGACAGATCTTTCCGCTATGCCCGGCGATCGACCTGACTGAGAGCGAAAAGGGCTATGCCATCACGGCGGAACTACCGGGACTGGAGCCCGACGCGATCCACGTAAAGATCAGCAATGGCACATTGACAATCAGCGGCGAAAAATCCGAGGAAAAGACCGAAGGCGACGCCAGCTATCACCTCAGCGAGCGTCGCTGGGGCAGCTTCCAGCGCACGATCCGAATGCCGGAAAACGTCGAACAGGACAAGATCGACGCGCAGTTTTCGAAGGGCGTGCTGACGATCCACATGCCGAAATCCAAGGCGGCGCTCGCCTCGGAAAAAACGATCAAGGTCAAGGCCGCCTGAGCCGTGCAGACATACCTTTTTCAAGACCGGGCGGACGCCGCAAATCAATTGATCGCGGCGCTTCCGTCCGACATCGACAGCGCCTGGCTTGTGCTGGGGCTGCCACGCGGCGGCGTGCCTGTCGCTGCGGAAATCGCACGTCATCTCGGGGCGACGCTCGATCTTCTGATCGTGCGCAAGGTGGGGGCGCCGGGGAACCCGGAACTCGCCGTCGCTGCAGTTACGGGACCCGGCGATGATCAAATTATCATCAACAATACGGTGCAACGCCTTTACAGTTTGACTGACGCGGACATTCGCAAGCTGGCGGTCCGCCCCGTGCAAGACGTCGAGGCGCGTCGGCACATGTGGGCGCGATCGCGTAATGCGCCAGAATTGCGGGGGCGCGATGTCTTGATCGTCGACGATGGCGCAGCAACGGGCACCACGCTTGAAGCGGCTGTGGTCGCGGCCAGACATCAAGGCGTCGATTCAATCGTCGTGGCCCTCCCCGTCGCGCTGTCGGGTGCACTGGACCACTTTGACGCGGCGGATGTACGGATTGTCTGCTTGCACCACGCCAGGAACTTGGCTTCGGTTGGTAGTGCGTACCGGGATTTCCCACAGATCACGGATCAGCAGGTCACTGATCTTCTTTCAACATCCCGACACGAAAAACTCTGACAAAAATAGTTAGATTTGACAAATCTTCGACCATTACTTTGTTTTGCGGCTTTAGTCTGATAGGCTGAGCATCGCAGTAGGATTTCATGTGCCATGACAAGACCTTCCATCCTTATCATTGATGACGAACCCGAAATCAGGAAGCCTTTGACGTACGGGTTGTCTTCCGAAGGGTATCAGGTTTTCGAAGCTTGGGATCGCACGTCGGCGTTTGCTTGTTTGCAAGATCACGACATATCTCTCATCACCTTGGACCTCAATCTCGGTGACGAGGACGGCCTGGACCTGGCCCGCGAATTACGCGGCCATCGGAATATCCCGGTAATCATGATTTCCGGCAGGACCGAGCCCTTTGATCGCGTTCAGGGTTTGGAATGCGGCGCGGATGATTATATTGTCAAACCATTCCACCTCAACGAGGTCATCCTTCGGATCAAGAGAACGCTGGAGCGATATAAGGAAACGGTCGAGTCGCCGTCAAAGGTGCTGTTCGACCACAGCGAGCTGGATCTGAAACGCAAGGTGGCCAGGCATCTGGATGGCTCACCTTTGGAACTGACTGGCATAGAGATGCAGCTGCTGGAACTTTTCGTTCGCCACGCTGGTCGCGTGCTCAGCCGAGACGAAATTTCGAATGCGCTGAATGGACGGGACTGGTCCCCCTATGACAGAACCATTGACGGTCATGTGGCGCGCCTTCGGCGCAAGATCGAAACGCCAGGTGAAGCACCCCAATTGATACGCTCGGTCCGCGGTGTGGGTTATGTTTTCAGCGCAGATGTTACCCTGGTTGCCTGACAGGCTTAAGTGCGCGTTCCACGGCTTGCGCCAGAACTGGCAGGGAATATGGCTTGGTAAGGAGTTCGACGGTCGAATCTTTCATTAGACTATGCACTGAAACATGTCCTGAAGTGAGCAGCGTGGCCATATTCGGAAAACGGTTCTGGACTTCACGTAACAAATCGTATCCTGAGAATTCACCTGGCATCACCACATCTGAAAAGACCAGATCAACCGGCTCGCCTTCTTCCAGCATTCTTAAAGCGGACTGTCCATCAGACGCCTCAATGACGGCATACCCCAGGGCTTCGAGACGTTTCAGAGTAGCTTCGCGTACCCTCTCATCATCTTCGACAACAAGAACGAGCGCACCGTCTCCGAGCGGCATTTCCTCTTTTGGCGCGCAAGGCTGATGAGTTGGTATCATGAGCGGCAGGAACAGTGACACCGTGGTCCCCTGCCCCGGTTCCGACTGTATGTCCATAAAGCCATCTGCGTGGGTCATCGAATTCGAAACGCTGGTGAGTCCAAGACCGGTGCCCAAAGCCGGTGCTTTGCTGGTAAAGAATGGCTCCCGCGCTCGCGCAACTTCCGACTTTGACATACCGATACCCTGGTCCGACACGCTGAGTTCAAGAAACCAGCCCGTTTTCCCGTCCTGGTAAGCAGCCGCTGCCTTCTCGTCGATCTCAACTTCGCGTGTTGCAATCACGATCTTGCCACCATGGGGCTGAGCATCTCGGGCATTCAGCACCAGGTTCAGGATCGCACCATCCAACTCGGTTGGATCGATACAGACAAAACGATTATTGGCCCCTGGCACAAAGTGCAGCGAAATCTGCTCGTGAAGCAGACGTTCGAGCATGTCCCAAATCTTGAGGAGATGCTGATCCAGATCGACAGATTGCAGTTGCGGGACCTTGTTGCTCGACAGCGCAAGAAGCTTCTTGTTGAAGCTTCCCCCAGTTTCAGCAGCGTCTATGGCGCATTTCAATAGCTCAATGGTGCCAGGGTCGGTGAGCCGCATGGCGGCCAGTTCAAGATTGGCCAGGATCACGGACAGCAGGTTGTTGAAATCATGCGCTATTACGCCGGTGAGCTGTCCAACAGCTTCAAGCCGCATTGATTGCGCTACCGACGCGCGCACGTCGCGCCGTTCTGTTTCATCGACAAGGATTCCGATAAAGCGCGAGGGCGTCTTGAGGTCGCCATCATTTGAAAACAGCACCCGTCCGAGCAGTTGCACCGCACGCGTCTTGCCATCGACAAGCGGATGCATATCAGCCATGACAACGCTCTGATTGTCCGGATCAAGTGCATGCGCTCTTGCCTCGCGAAATGTTTCCAAATCCGAGGGCTGCAAAACTTCCATCCAGCCATCGAAATCCGTGGGCAGGTTGATTTCATCCAAACCGGTCAATCGCAAGACAGCCGGACTGACGGTCGTTCTTTCGGTTGCGTAATCCTTTTCGATGATGCCGACGCCCAATGCATCGATCATACTTCGCAAACTCGTTTCATCATCCTGAAGTTCGTCTTCGGCTTTTTTCGGTTCGTTTATGCTCTCATTGTAGAGGACAATCCCGAAGATAGAGCCGTCCTCCTCTCTCACAGGTTGGACGTGCCAGCGTTTCCAACTTAACGTCCCTTCGGCAGCTTCGACACAAGCCGCGTCGAAGGCCGCACACTCACCCGCAAGCGCTCGCTGCTGCACCGCCCAAAATTGTTCGGAAAGCGTTGGTGAAAGATCATAGAGGCTCACGCCCTTGAGGTCGCGCTCTCCGGTTCCGTTGTGCGCGCTCCACGGTTTAGACCAAGCGATATATCGCATGTCGCGATCGACCATCGCGACAGCGACCGGGGAACCCGAAATGAACCTCAGAAGACTGCTGTTAATGAAGCCGGGACCCGGCTGGTCGTCTGTCTTCCGATGGTCATGCATGGTGATTCTTTCTATGCCCATAGCATCGGCGAAAGGGCCGGAGATACAATTCTACACAATTTTCATCAACACGTCGCGACTACAATTTATTAGACATAACCCATTGAAAGTGAACCGGCCAAACTAGCGTTGGACGTGACCACAGACATTGAAGGAGGCGAATAAATGACATCTTTTGAAAACACGTGGCACTCTTCACCTGATGCCTGCGTTACATGCACGCCCCGCCGCCTTGGGCTTTGTGGATTGCTCGACAGTACTTCTTTGGCGGTGCTATCGGTGCGAAGTCAACACGTCCGTTACAAGAGTGGCGATGAGATTGCGTTGCAGGGAGAACGATCGGATCGAATCGGCATCATCTCGACTGGTCTGGTCAGAGTTGTCCTGATGACCGAGGACGGTGAGCACCATCTGCTTCAACTCCTCAAACCCGGACAAATCGTGGGCGACCCCTACAGGCCCGAAAACGCGTTTTCATGGGAGGCTGTGATTTCCACCGAGATATGCTGGATCAATCGGCAGACACTTGAAAAGCTGATGCACGATCACCTGCAGGTGCATCAGGCCTATCTTTCTGTCACAGCGCGACAGTTGGAGGACCACAGGCTATGGGCTGCAGCCATGCGGGGTCGCAATACACTTCAGCGCACCGCATTCTGGGTTGTTCAACAGCTGTCGCCCGTCGCGGAGGGTAGCGCCGAAATCATTCAGATCGAATTGAGTCGGCGTGATCTGGCCTCCTTGCTTGACATGACCGTGGAAACCCTTTGCCGGAGCCTGCACCAATTGGCCGATCGCGACGCGATCGCCCTGTTGGCCCCGGACGAGATCAAAGTGCTAAACCCCACCAAACTCAGGTTCTTCGCTCGTTGTGGAGAAAGGCGCGCCAGCGAGGTTTTGAATTCCCGTGCGGACGGCAAGGAAAATCCATTCTGCATTTCGCGCCCCCCGAAACGTAGCCACCCGTTACCGAAAACAGCGAATTCCCGTCAGAACGACTTGTCTGGCACGGGGATGCGCTGCGTTTGATGACGGCTATCAATGACGGCCCTTCGGTTCCATGGTTTCGTAATCACGGGTGAATGCCCGATCAGAAATGGAGTCATTGATAATGGATCCAAAATCGAAACCCAAGCCGGCGAAACCCGTGATCGAACAGAAGGTCGGGTCCGAGTGACAAGGGTGCTGCCCTGCTCCATGCGAGGCAGCATCTTCTGGTCAGATTGCCAGCATCCAAAAGGACGTCAATAAATGCCGGTAAAAACCATAGCTTTGGTCATTTTCGACTCTGCAG
This sequence comes from Roseovarius sp., assembly GCF_048262375.1. Taxonomy (GTDB): domain Bacteria; phylum Pseudomonadota; class Alphaproteobacteria; order Rhodobacterales; family Rhodobacteraceae; genus Roseovarius. The sequence goes on along the minus strand of NZ_JBLXFE010000015.1, from coordinate 74,014 downwards.
AGGCCGAATGGCTCATAAATAAGGGCTGTTCCCTCGCGCAATCACTTGATGCACATGTGATCGGCCTGCACTCATTTTCGCGATTTGTCTTTTACGAAGGCATGGGCGAAGCCCCCATGATCTCGGAAACAATCCAGAACTGGGAAAAAGAGGAGTCCGACAAAATCAATGCTCTATTTGACGAGATGGCACGAAAAAATGGCCTGCGGGCTGAATTTCGAAGACAGGACGCCCTTTATGGGAACGAGGCTTTCCTTCTGGCTGGCGCGCGCGGCGCAGATCTCGTCGTCATGGGTAGCAACGGTTCGGGCACGCGCGCACCTGATGATCAGTCCATGGCAGAACGGTTGATCCGCAATCTTGGACGACCGGTATTGGTTGTCTCGCCTGAATCTGACACCTCGGCGTCTTTTGACACGATCACGATAGCCTGGAGTGAAACAAGAGAGGCCACACGGGCAGCACATGATGCGATCGAGCTGGCGAAACCTGGAGCGAGTATCGATCTTATTGCACTGACCGCCCGAGCAAGTGATGAAAAGCCCGGCTTGGATAGCCGGGATGATTTCGCGGCAGCACTTGACCGTCGCGGTTTCAAAGCTACGACGACCGACAGGATGGCAACCGTCGAAAACAGGGGAGATGAATTGCTCCGCGTTGCTGCAGAGTCTCATGCAGACCTGCTGGTCGCAGGTGCCTTCGGACATTCGCAGGTCTACGATTTCATGATTGGCTCAGTTACAACCCGCCTTCTGAAGAACGCCAAGCTTCCAGTACTCCTGTCGCACTGATACTCAGTCTTCGTCCTGCGCGGACAAGAGCTGAACCGCGTCGGGTTTGCCGGAGGCTGGTAGACCCAAGTTAGGCGTCCCTGATCTGCTCCAAGACCTCACTGCGTTTGCTTAAGGCCCCACCCAAATCCTTCGTATAGCGCGAGCGAATGATTTCTTTCTTTCCGACTACGAATTGAACCTCAGTCGGAACTGAGAATCTCACAGCCCAGACTTCGTTACGCTTAAAGATTGCTTTGGGAAGTGTATGGGTCACGGGTCTTTTCTCCCGTACAGATGAGAGATTAAGCCCTTGATTTTATTGGAAAATGGTGCGGTCGAGAGGACTCGAACCTCCACGGGAGTTACCCCACAGCGACCTCAACGCTGCGCGTCTACCAATTCCGCCACGACCGCACGTGATCAGGTAGGTGCGGGCCGTATATGCAAACTCATCGGGCTTGTGAAGGGGCAAAACACATTGCCCCTCCGGTTTTTCAAAGAGGAGGCAAACAACCTATTCCAGTTTGAACGTCGGCAGGGTCGCAACCGGCTGCACGGCCTCGCCGCCACCTGCCTGCGCGCCTTGCGTCTTGAAGGCTGCCTTGCGCAAAAGCCCGGTGCGCTCGGTGTTGCCGGGGGCGAAAACCGGCTCTGCGCCGCGTTCAACCGCCTCGACCGCCCCTTGATACCACGCCAAGGCCAGATCAGGCCGCCGCGTTGTACCAAAACCTTCGCTAAGATGATGACCCATCAACTCGCCATAGGGTTCCTCGCCCAAGGCCGTGAGCAACAGGGCAGAGCCGAGCGCCACGTTCATGTTGTCGATCCGGTACCCCACCGAGAGACAGATTTTGGCCGTTCCCGACAGTTGCGCCGGGGATTGCCCCGATTGGAGCACGAAGCCACGCACGTTTTGCACCACCTCCTCCCGCGGACTGAGCGAGAGCGCGGCCACATGATCCCGCATCGCAGGCTCAAAGGCACGGCACTGCTCTTCGAGTTGTGCCGGCGTCACCCCCTTGAGAGAGGCCGCCATCGTCTCCCCTTCGGCAATCGCATAGGTGCGAGCAAGGCAGAACTGCTCGTTCAATGCTACGCGCGAATCGGTGAGCGACGCCGCGGTCACAAAACCACCGTTTGAATTGGTGATCAGGCTGACCTGATTGCAATGCGATGCCAGCGACGGGCCCTCGCCCCCTGAGGCCATGAGATTGGGCAGCGCTGCGAAGCCGGTCGCAGCCGGGACAGTGGTTGCCGCCGGCACCTGAGCCGCCTCTGGAATAGCAGCCATCACCGGCGAAGGGGCCGCAGGTACAGGCACCGGGGCCGCCGCATAGGTCGGCACACCGACCGCCTCGTCGCGATAGGCGTGCAACAGTCCGCGCGTGCCCTGCCCGCGTTGCGCAATCAACTGCGACGTCGCGGCCCCGCTGCTCTGCGCGCGGTAATACGAACTGATCAAGAACTGACGCTCGTAATCCGCCAGATAACCGGTCGCCGGATAGCCCATATGCGCTTGAAACTGCGCCGCCGCATCGCGGGTGTTGCGTCCGCGCACCCCGTCAGGCGATCCGGCCGGAAAGCCGAAATAGTTGAGCGCGGTCTGTTCTTCGCGCACTTGCTGACGCTCGACGCTGTTCACAGGGGCCTGATAGACCCGCCGCGTTGTGGTGGTCGTCTGTTGTTTGCGTTCCCGCGCCTTGGCGCTTTCGTTCACGATGATACCGCTCACCGCGCCCCCAACAAGTCCGCCAACCAGCCCGTCTTTGAAATCCGCCTGCGCCATACCAGCCGGCAACGCCACAGAAGCGGCCAAAACTGTCATCATAATTCGCTTGGAAAGCATCTTTAATCTCCCCTTAATCCGGTGCAAAACTCGATAAGATATTATACTATGAGTTTCCTCTCACACGTTAGCAGAGTCAAACCTTGCCGCTGAATACCCCCACTGCAATCGACCAATCCGGCGTGGAATGGCACTTATCCGCCGATCTCGTACCCTATTCAGAGGCCGTGGCGGCAATGGAGGACCGGGTTGAGCGAATCGCGGCGGGCACGGCACCCGAGGCCATCTGGCTCTTGGAGCACCCGCCGCTTTATACCGCTGGGACCTCGGCAAAACCGGCTGATCTGACCGACCCGGACCGCTTTCCCGTGTTCGAGGCGAAACGCGGCGGGCAATATACCTATCACGGCCCCGGTCAGCGCGTTGTCTACGTCATGCTTGATGTGGGCAAGCGGGGTCGCGATGTCCGCTGCTTTGTGCGTCAATTAGAGCAATGGGTCATCGCCACGCTGGCCGAATTCAATGTCACCGGCGAAATCCGCGCAGGCCGCGTCGGGGTCTGGGTCACGCGCCCTGACAAGCCGCTCACAGCCACAGGCCAACAGCCCGAGGACAAGATCGCTGCCATCGGTATCCGGCTGCGCAAATGGATCAGCTTTCATGGCATTTCCATCAATGTCGAACCCGACCTCGGGCATTTCACCGGCATCGTGCCCTGCGGCATCACCGAACACGGCGTGACCAGCCTTGTCGACCTGGGTCTGCCGGTCACGATGGATGATCTTGACGTGGCGCTGCGCCGGACCTTTTCACAGGTATTCAACTGAGGCAAACCGTCGCCTGCCCCTAAGTTGGAGGTTGCAAGCCGGGGCAGTCGGGTTATGGTTACACCCGGAACGCAACCAAACACTAATGAGGTAGCTCATGAAGACCCTTATCGCCGCTTCGGCCACTCTCGTGGCCCTTTCCCTGCCCGCCTTTGCCGAAGGTGACGCCACAAAGGGTGAAAAAGAATTCAACAAATGCAAAGCCTGCCACATGATCGCATCGGATAGCGAAACGATCGTCAAGGGCGGCAAAACCGGCCCGAACCTATATGGCGTGATTGGTCGCGTGGCAGGCAGTGTCGAGGGTTTCAAGTATTCCGACGGTCTGGCCGCAAAAGCTGCCGAAGGTATGGTCTGGGATGAGGCTGAGCTCGCGGCCTTCGTGAAGAACCCCAACGATTATCTGGGGAGCAAATCCAAGATGACGTTCAAACTGGCCAAGGGTGCCGAGGATGTGTCCGCCTATCTCGCCACCTTCTCGCAGTAAGCAAGAGCAAGGCCGCAAGGTTTGCAGCCCCGCGCCACCCGCGCGGGGCTTTTTCATGGGCTCACTCAGGCAAATCGTGCCCGCGTCCGGTTGGCCAGCGCCACCAGCGACAGCATCACCGGCACTTCGACCAGAACGCCCACCACTGTGGCCAGCGCCGCCCCGGAATGTAGCCCAAAGAGCGAAATCGCCACCGCAACAGCAAGCTCAAAGAAATTCGACGTGCCGATCAAGGCGCAGGGCGCGGCAATCTTGTGCGGCACCCTGAGCAGCCACGCCGCCGCATAGGCCAGCACGAAAATTCCATAGCTTTGCAGGATGATTGGAACTGCGATCAGACCAATGACCATCGGGCGATCGACGATCACCCGGCCTTGCAGACCAAAGAGGATCATCACCGTCGCAATCAGCCCAAGGATCGACCACGGTTTGATGCGCGCCTGAAACGCCGCAATCCGTGTCTCAGACCCCAGCCTGCGCCGCGTCAGCAGCCCCGCCGCCAGCGGCAACGCCACAAAGAGCAGCACTGACAGCACCAGCGTTTCCCACGGCACGACGATATCCGTAACCCCCAGCAGAAAGGCCACGATAGGCGCGAAGGCAAAGACCATCACCACGTCATTGACCGACACTTGCAACAGCGTATAGCTTTCGTCGCCCTTGGTCAGTTGCGACCACACAAACACCATCGCGGTGCAGGGGGCCGCGCCCAACAGGATCAGCCCCGCAATATATTGCTGCGCATCGGCGGGCGCGATCAGATCGGCAAACACGCCCTCAAAGAACAGCACCGCCAGCGCCGCCATACTGAACGGCTTGATCAGCCAGTTGACCACCAGCGTGATCGCCAGCCCTCGGGGTTGACGCGCCACCTGACTGAGGCTTGACGGATCGACACCAACCATCATCGGATAGACCATCGCCCAGATCAGCACCGCCACCACCAGATTGACCCGCGCCAGTTCAGCCGCCGCAATTGCCGCGACCATGCCGGGCGCCACCAGGCCAAGGATCACCCCTGCCGCCATCGCCAGCCCGACCCATACCGTCAGATAGCGCTCAAATACGCTCATGCCTTTTCCCTTTCCTGTGGGCGAAGCCGCCCCGCCGCCAGCGCTGACAGCGCCACCATGCCTGTGGCCACCCCCAGCATCAGCGCAAGACCGCCGCCCTGATAGGTCAGCCCCGACAGAACCGTGCCCAAGAGCCGCCCCCCGGCATTGGCCATGTAATAGAACCCCACATCCAGTGTCACCCGCTCCACCTTGGAAAAGGCGAGGATCAGATAGGAATGCAGCGCCGAATTGACCGCGAATATCCCGCCAAACGCGAACAATCCCGCCACCAATGCGACCGTGAGCCAAGGTTGCGGCCCCCCTGCGACCAGTGCCAGCCCCGTCAACACCGCAGGCACCACGCAGAGCGCCACCGCCCAGCCCCGTGCGGCGGCAATGAGCGCCGCCTCAGGCCGCGACTTGGCGCGCAGGATTTTGGGGGCCGCCGCCTGCACAATTCCATAGAGGATGATCCAACCCGCCATGAAACTGCCGATCATGAAAAAGGCCGCGCGATTGCCCGCCTCGGTCCCATCCGACAACACGCCGTAGAAATAGATCGGGATGCCCACCACGAACCACACATCGCGCGCGCCAAACAAAAACACCCGCGCCGCACTCAACCAGTTCACATTGGCGGATTTCGATAAGACTTCCGAGAATTTCGCTCCCTTGCGCCCGCGCGGCAGGCCCGGCGGCATGGCAAGGGCCACAGCCATCAGGATCACCGCCAGCACCCCCGCCATGGCCCAGACCGCGCCAACAAAGCCGATGCCAGCCAAGAGCGCCGCCCCGATGAGGAACCCCAGCCCCTTGACCGCGTTCTTGGACCCCGTGAGCACCGCGACCCAACGGAAAAGGCCCCCCTCCTCCGACGGGGCCAACAGCTTGACGGCGGATTTTGACGACATCTTGGCCAGATCCTTGGCCACGCCCGAGGCCCCCTGCACCGCCATCACAAAGGTCACCGAAACCGCCAGACTCCACGCCGGGTCCAACTGCGCCAGCGCGATCAGCGCCACCACTTGCAGGCCGAGCCCGAGATAGAGCGTCGCCGTCAGGCCAAACCGCGCCGCGATCCAGCCCGCCGAGAGATTGGTCACCATCCCCGCGACCTCATAGAGCACAAAGAGATAGGCCAGTTGCACCGGGCTGAACCCCAGCGTGTGGAAATGCAACAACACCAGCATCCTGAGCGCACCATCGCTGAGCATAAAGGCCCAATAGGCCGCCGTGACGGCGATATAGGCGCTCAGCCCTTCGGGTCTTGTGGTCACAGACTGTCCCCGACCATGCAGGCGACATCGACCAACCGATGCGCATAACCCATCTCGTTGTCATACCAGACATAGACCTTTACCTGCGTGCCGTTGACCACCATGGTCGACGGGGCATCGACGATGCCCGACCGCGTGTCATTGGTGTAATCGGCACTGACGAGGGGCCGGGTCTCATAGCCCAGAATACCCGCAAGCGGCCCTTCGGCGGCGGCTTGAAAGAGCGCGTTCACCTCCTCGACGCTGGTCTCGCGCTCCATCTCGAACACACAATCGGTGATCGACGCATTCAGCAGCGGCACGCGCACGGCATGGCCATTCAGGCGGCCTTTCAACTCGGGATAAATCAGCGTGATCGCTGTGGCGCTCCCCGTGGTGGTCGGGATCAGCGAATTGAGCGCCGAGCGCGCGCGGCGCAGATCCTTGGCGGGCCGGTCCACGATGGTCTGCGTGTTGGTCACGTCATGGATCGTGGTGATCGAGCCATGCTTGATGCCAATCGCCTCATGCAGAACCTTGACCACCGGGGCGAGGCAATTGGTGGTGCAGCTTGCCGCCGTCACGATCCGGTGTCGCGCGGGCTCATAAATCCCGTGATTGACGCCATAGATGATATTGGCGGCATCCCCGTCCTTGACCGGGGCGGAGACGACAACCTTCTGCACCCCGGCGTCGAAATAGGGGGCCAGTTTCGCCTCGGTCTTGAAGACGCCGGTGCAGTCGATCACCACGTCCACACCGTCAAGCGGCAACGCGTCCAGATCCCGCGTGCCGATGAACGGCAGACGCAGACCGTCAATGATCACCGCGCCCGCGTCATGGCCAAACTCCGCGTCCCACCGCCCATGCACAGTGTCAAATTCCAGCAGATGCGCATGCATCTCCGCATCGCCCACCGCATCGTTGATCCATGCCACCTTGGCGCCGCGCTCCAAGAGCGGCTTGAGGATCAGCTTGCCGATGCGGCCCAGACCGTTGATCGCATAGACCGTCATGCGCCCAGCCCCTCGGATTGCCGCGCGATGTCATCGACTGCGGCTTGCAGGCTCACGCGATCGAGGGTCTCGATCGGCAGCGCGGCAAAGGCCGTGATCCGGTTGCGGAGCGCGCCATAAGCTTCTTGAAACGCAAGACTTTTCTGTGCCGCCGTACCCTCGGCTTTGACCGGGTCCGGCATGCCCCAATGGGCGCTGACCGGCTGTCCTTCCCATGCGGGGCATTCTTCGTTTGCCGCTGTGTCGCAGACGGTAAAGACGAAATCGAGCGCCGGGGCACCAGGGCAGGTGAACTCTGACACGTTCTTGGCGCGCAGCGGGCTCACGTCATGCCCCTTGGCGCGCAGCACGTCGAGCGCAAAGGGGTTCAATTCGGACGAGGGCCGCGTTCCGGCCGAATAAACCGTAAACCGATCCCCGGCCATGTCGCGCAGGATGGTCTCAGCAAAGATCGAGCGCGCCGAATTGCCGACGCAGATGAAGAGCACGGTGTATTTCCGGTGGGCCATATCGGGGCCTCCTGTCAGAGTGGGGAACGGCGCGCAGATATCCGGGCGCCCGCGACAACAGTCGTTGAACAGGTAATCGAAGGTGCGTCGCACCTCTGTCATGTCGATGGAATATCGAAGGGATGTGCCGGACCGCTCCTGCACCACCAGCCCCGCCTGCATCAAGGCTGCGAGATAGGCAGAGAGCGTCGAAGGCTTGAGGCCCAGCACCTCCGCCACCTCCCCCGCCGGGATACGGTCCGGGTAGCGGCGCATGAGCAGCCGGAAGATCGCCAGCCGCTGCGGGTGACCAAGGGTTGCGAGGCGGGTGGGGGCCAGTGTTTCCATATTTCGTGAATATCGGAAATATAGAGAAACTCAAGTGAAGGTTTTGTGACGGGGACGCCGAAAACGGCCCCGAATTTCGCGTCGGCAGGCGCGCGGGGCGGGCGGAATTGGCAGGAACGGTGGGTTGGCACCCGGCCAAAGACCTCCGTAGAGTGCGCATTGATTGCACACCCCACGGGGTTTGACAGGCGGCGAGCAGGCCCGGATAACGCCCGGGGCGGGCGCGTTACCTCACGAACTTCTTGTACTTCACCCGCTTCGGCTCGAGCGCGTCCGGGCCTAGGCGGCGCTTCTTGTCTTCTTCATAGGCCGAGAAATCGCCCTCGAACCATTCCACATGCGCGTCGCCCTCAAAGGCCAGAATATGCGTGCAAATCCGGTCGAGGAAAAAGCGGTCGTGGCTGATGACCACGGCGCAGCCTGCGAAATCCATCAGCGCATCTTCGAGCGCGCGCAGAGTTTCGACGTCAAGGTCGTTGGTCGGCTCGTCAAGGAGCAGCACGTTGCCGCCCTCTTTCAACAGCCGCGCCATATGCACCCGGTTGCGCTCGCCGCCCGAGAGGAGCGAGACCTTCTTCTGCTGGTCGCCGCCCTTGAAATTGAACGCCCCGCAATAGGCGCGGGAATTGATCTGGGCATCGCCCAGCACAATCACCTCGGCCCCACCAGAAATCGCCTCCCAGACGTTATCGTCGGGTTTGAGATCATCGCGCGACTGATCGACATAAGACAGCTGCACCGTGTCGCCCAACTCAATCGTGCCGGAATCGGGCTGTTCCTGCCCGGTCAGCATCTTGAAGAGCGTCGATTTACCCGCCCCGTTCGGACCAATCACACCGACAATCCCGCCGGGCGGCAGAGAAAAGCTCAGGTCTTCGATCAAGAGCTTGTCGCCCATGTGCTTCTTGAGACCCTCAACCTCGATCACCTTGTTGCCAAGACGCTGGCCATTGGGGATGACGATCTGGGCGCGGCTGATACGCTCGCGCTCGGACTGACCGGCCAGTTCGTTATAGGCGTTGATCCGGGCCTTTTGCTTGGCTTGCCGCGCCTTGGCGCCCTGCCGCATCCATTCCAGTTCGCGTTCCAGCGTCTTTTGCTTGGATTTATCCTCTCGCGCCTCTTGCAGCAGGCGCTTGGCCTTTTGTTCGAGCCATGCGGAATAGTTACCCTCATAAGGGATGCCGCGACCACGGTCCAACTCCAGAATCCAGCTGGTGATATCGTCGAGGAAATAGCGGTCGTGGGTCACGATCAGGATCGTGCCCTTATAGGCGATGAGATGCTGTTGCAGCCAAGCGATGGTTTCGGCATCGAGGTGGTTGGTCGGCTCGTCGAGGAGCAGCATGTCGGGCGCTTCCAGCAAAAGCTTGCAGAGCGCGACGCGGCGGCGTTCCCCCCCCGAGAGAGAGGCGACAGCGGCATCATCGGGCGGACAGCGCAGCGCCTCCATCGAAATATCGACCTGACTGTCCAGATCCCAGAGGTTCTGGCTGTCGATCTCGTCCTGCAACTGCGCCATCTCATCGGCGGTCTCGTCGCTATAGTTCATCGCCAGTTCGTTGAACCGGTCGAGCTTGGCCTTTTTCGCGGCCACGCCCAGCATGACATTGCCGCGCACGTCGAGGCTGTCATCCAGATGCGGCTCCTGCGGCAGATAGCCTACCCGCGCGCCCTCAGCGGCCCAGGCTTCGCCCGAGAAATCCTTGTCCATCCCCGCCATGATCCGCATCAGGGTGGATTTCCCCGAGCCGTTCACGCCGACCACGCCGATCTTCACCCCCGGCAAAAAGTTGAGGTGGATATTCTCAAAGCATTTCTTGCCGCCGGGATAGGCCTTAGAGACGCCCTGCATGTGATAAACATATTGATAGGCTGCCATGTTGTGCCGCTCCGTTCCGATTGGGTGATGGATAATTCAGCCCGCCTGATACCCGGATGGGCGCGCGGGGGCAATGGGCTGCACGCCCTGCTGATCCGTTGATAGCGATTGGGGGCGGTGCTGGCCAGTGTTTTCGCTTTACACCGCGCCCGCCGGTGGCAATGAAAGGGTATGAAATATACCCTGCCCCATGCCCGCCCCGGTCAGGTGATCGGCCTCTTGGGCGGATCATTCGATCCGCCGCACGCAGGCCATTTGCACATCAGCCGCGAGGCGCTCAAGCGCTTTGGTCTGGACCGGCTGTGGTGGCTGGTGAGCCCCGGAAACCCGCTCAAGGCCCATGGCCCTGCCCCGCTCGACCACCGCCTAGCCGCCGCCCGCGCGCTGGTGGATCACCCGCGCATCACCGTCACCGACATCGAGGCGCAGACCGGCACCCGCCACACCGCAGCCACCCTGCGCGCGCTGCGCAGCCTTTGCCCGGGCGTGCGTTTTGTCTGGCTCATGGGCGCGGATAATCTGGCACAGTTTCACCTCTGGCAGGACTGGCGCGAAATCCTCGACACCGTGCCAGTGGGGATTTTAGCGCGCCCCGGTCAGCGCATTTCGGCGCGGCTTTCGCCTGCCGCGCGGATCTATGCAAAGGCCCGCCTGTCCGCCCGCGACAGCAAGGCCCTTGGCCGGGCCACCGCCCCCGCATGGTGCTTTCTCAATGTGCCGATGATGGACATCTCCTCAACCCGGTTGCGGGCAAGAGGCGCTTGGGTCCGCCCCGCGCAGAACTAACCCGGTACCTCGCAAATCGCGATTGCGTGCGGCCTCTGGCTGCGGTTAACTTTGCACCATGACACACCGGCTTTCCCGACGCTTCTTTCTGGGGTCCGCCCTTGCGGCGCTCTCTGCGGGCGGTGCCGTTGCGGGGGCGCCTGCGGTGTCTTTGCGCCCGGTTGCGCGCCCCGGAACCGGGCCCCGCTCAGCCGCAGAGCGCGCCCCAAGCGCTGAGGCGCTGATCTCCGAGGCCAATCTGTCGGGCAAGGTGGGCTATGCCGTGGCCGATGCGCGCACCGGCCAGATGCTTGAGGCGGGCGAGGGCGAAACGGGCCTTCCTCCCGCCAGCGTGACCAAGGCGATAACCGCCCTCTATGCGCTCGACACACTCGGGACCGATCACCGCTTTGCCACCCGGCTGATCGCCACCGGCCCGGTTTCAGGCGGTGTGCTCAACGGCGATCTGATCCTGGCAGGCGGCGGCGACCCCACGCTGGACACCGATGCTCTGGCCAGCCTTGCGGCCAAGCTCGCCCAAACCGGCCTGCGGGAAATTCGTGGCAAATTCCACGTCTGGGGCGGGGCCGCGCCCTTTCTGCGCGTGATCGACGAAACCCAACCCGAACACGCAAGCTACAACCCCGCCCTTTCGGGGCTCAACCTCAATTACAACCGCGTGCATTTCGAATGGAAGCGCGCGAATGGCAAATATGCCATCACCATGGATGCCCGCTCGAACCGCTACCGCCCCGATGTGACCATGGCCCGCATGCGCATCGCAGACCGCAGTGCTCCGGTCTACACCTACAAGGACGCAGACGGCCATGACAACTGGACCGTGGCAAGCGGTGCCCTCGGCAACGGCGGCGCGCGCTGGCTTCCGGTGCGCAAACCCGAGCTTTACGCAGGCGAGGTTTTTGCCACCTTCGCCCGTTCGCATGGCATCCAGACTGGCGCGCCGCGCCCCATAGCCAACCTGCCCGGCGGCACGGTCCTTGTCACCCATACCAGTGCGCCCTTGTCCACGATCCTGCGCGACATGCTGAAATTCTCCACCAACCTTACCGCTGAAATGGTCGGGCTTGCCGCCTCGGCCAAACGACGCGGCGCGGTGGTGGACCTGTCGCAATCGGCCAAGGACATGAACGCATGGGCCGTCGGGGCCTTGGGCATGTCGGCGGCAGGGTTAAAGGATCACTCCGGCCTCAGCGATCAATCGCGGCTTTCGGCTGCGGCCATGGCCCAAGCGCTGGCGCGCGCCAATCGCGCTGGCCTGTTGCGCCCGTTGCTGCGTCAGATTGAACTGCGCGACACCCAAGGCCGCCCCAATCGCAACCACCCGCTCAAAGTGGCGGCCAAAACCGGCACGCTGTATTTTGTCAGCGCGCTGGCGGGCTATGTGACCACACCCGCCGGAACAGACCTCGCCTTTGCCATTTTCACCGCAAGCGACAGCTTGCGCGCCCATATCGACCCGTCACAGGATGACAGCCCTCCCGGCGCGCGCGGCTGGAACCAACGCTCCAAACGCTTGCAGCAGGCCCTCATCGAACGCTGGGCCACGGTTTACGGCGGCTGATCCACCGCGCGTTCACTGTTCCAAAAATACTCAAATGCAACAGACGCGGCTGGGCTCACAGCTTCGAGGAAATGACGCCCGTGTTGAACCCACCCATCCGCAACTCGCCAAAGAGACGCTGATATTCGATCTTGGGACAACGGTTCATCACCACATCGACCCCACGCGCCTGCGCCATCGCGGCGGCGCTGCCATTTTCCACCCCGATCTGCATCCACACTGTGCGCAGGCCCGGCAAGACCTCAAGCGCCTCCTCGACAATCGGGCCAACATGCTCCGAGCGGCGAAAGATGTCGATCATATCGACCTCACCTTCGATGTCGGCCAACCCCGCCACGACCCGTTGACCAAACAAGACCTCTCCGGCATGGCCAGGATTGACCGGCACCACTTCGTATTTCTTGAGGCTCAGATACCGCGCCACATAATAGCTGGGACGCACAGGGTTCATAGACACGCCGACGACCGCCACACGCCGGGTGCGGGTCAGGATCTCGCGCAGATGGGAATCACTATAAGGTTCACACATGGGCACACTGATACACAAACCGCACCAAGAAAAAAGCGCCCAAGTTAAAACTTGGGCGCCAGTCGCGGAACGAGGGACAGTGATTGGAAACACCGATGTTCCGTTCGGCGCCTCTGGAACATATGTAGGTCCGATTCTGAGAATAAAAAGGGATTGTAATATACCTGTGACTACAGCTCGACAGCCTGTCACAGCCTGTAATCTCAGTCGAAAATATCCTCGACCCTGTCCCAGATTTCCTCAAGCATGCGTTGCGCAAACCCCTTGCGCCGCTTGCTCTTGCATCGCGGGCGCGGGGTGGGACGGTCTGCCTCATACTCCGGTCGGGGAATCGGCATCGGGCGCGCCTTGGGGCGCGGAGGCGCGTCATCGCGCTTTGGCATCGCCTTCATCTCATGCAACGGCGCGCCGCAATTGGCACAGGTCAATTCGTGCCGCCCCCGGTCCAGCACCAGAACCGTCCGCGCCCCACAATATGAACAAGTCGCAATCTTGTGTCCCATGTCCCCCATATCGGTCAGTGATCCATGATTGCCAAGCCCCAAGGGCAAAATGTCCCGGATCAGAGCACCCGCGCACGCCTGTCAGTAATTCTGCGCCTTGCGGATTTTCGTCATCCGCCCTTCTTCGGCAATCGCCCCGCCCAGCGTAGTGACGCCCTTGGCCTGCAAGAGCCCGAGCATACGCACGAACACCTCTGCGGTGGCCACCGTGTCCCCCATCGCGGTGTGCCGCGCCTCGGGCGGGATGGTGATCCCGAACCGATCACAAAGCGCATCCAGCGTATGCTGTCCACTGTGATCAAACAGCCCCGCCGACATCAGGACCGTGCACAGCACCGGATTATTGAACCGTCGCCCGATGAGCTTTTCCTTGAGCCGCAGAAAGGCCAGATCAAACGGCGCATTATGCGCGACCAGCACCGCTCCCTGACAAAAATCGTGAAACCGCCGCCCGGCCTCGGCAATATCGGGGGCGCCCAGCACCATATCGTCGCTGATGTGATGCACCCGCGTCGAGGCGGGCGGAATCGGGCGGCCCGGATTGACCAGCATGTCAAAGCTTTCGCCCCGCAGAATCCGGCCATTGACGATCCGCAGGCCCGCGATCTGCACGATCTCGTCACCGCCACGCGGCGAGAGGCCGGTGGTCTCGGTGTCAAACACCACGAAACTGAGATCCGACAGCGGCCGGTCCGCCAACGCACCGCTGACCGCATCCGGCAGATTGAAATCATAGAACTCGGGCCGCGCATCGCCCGGTTCGAGCGGCGGCGCAGCCGTGGCCAGCGGCAGCACGATCCGCTGCGTCCCTGCCCCGGCCTCGGCCCAGAGATCGGTCTGATGCGCTCTCAGCGCATCACGGCCGGAATAATCGCCATAGGCGGTCGAGAGCGGCTCCTTGAGCCAGCCGGTCAATTGCCCGTCCGTCACCGCCTCGCCCTGCCAGCCGACGATCAGCCGGGTCTCGTCCCCCTCCTGCTCTGCGCTCAGCGTGAAGGCGTCGCGGGTACCATCCTCGGACAGATGCGCGATGACCCCCGCCAAAAGCGTGGTCACGGCAAAGCCATCGCAGCTCAGCATCGCCTCGCTGGGCGCCACCGAGAGCGGCAAGGCGGCCTGCACACTCAGCCCGTCAAACACATGCGCCACGGCAACAGGCGACATCGGCCAGCGCCGCGATTTGACATTCGCATGCTGCGCGCCCATCTCTCGGACGCACTCAAACAGCCGTGCCACCTCTTCCTCGATCCCCTTGCGGAATTGCGCGCGGGCCTCGGGCGGCAGATCGTCACTGGATTGCAGCACATCCAGCAATGCACCAATGGTGGCGGCAGGGCGGCGCACCCCTTCAAGCAGGGTGTTGAACATATGATCGTGCTGCGCATGCGCGCTCAGGTCCTCGGTGGCGTCGCGAAAGATCAGGACGTGACCTGACAGCTCTTCATCCGACAGGATCGGGCTGACGCGCCCCAAGAGAAACCGTTTGCCATCGGCCGAAGCGGCAAGAAATGTCTCAGCCCCGATATGCCCGCGCACCCGCGCCGCCTGCATCCGAGAGAGCGCATTCATTACAGGTTCCGGGCGCAACACCATGGACAGGGGGCGATCCAGACCAATATCGCCCAAGAGGTCCTGCGCCATGCGGTTATAGAGCATCACCCGGTTGTCGGGCGTGGCCACCACGGCCCCCTCGCCCAGATCGCGAAACAGCGCCTCGAACAGCGCCTTTTCACGGGCGATGCGTGCGGTTTCCCGCTCGACCGCGCGGGCGCGGGCGGCGCGGGCCTCGCTCAGGGCGGCATTGATCGCATTGGCGGCTGGTGCCAGTGTGCTCAGATGCTTGGCCTGTGCCTCATTGATCTGCAAATCCACATCGGCGCGCGCCCGCGTGGTCAGATCAGAGGCCAGCGCCAGAATGGGCTTGGCGACGTTCTCGTCGAACAACAGCCCGATCCATGCCGCCAGCCCCAGCATGCCAAGGGCCGCAATCACACCCGAGAGAACATACCCATCCAGCGGCCCGCCCGCCCGGCGATACCCGAGCCAGAGCGCGCCCAGAATGATCAGCGCACCCCCCAGCCCGATAACCGCAAAAAACAGCGCAAACCGTAGCCTGAGACCCAATCGCGCAGTCAGGCGCTCAATCATGCTCCACCCCGGCCAGCAATTCGCCAATCTGCGCTGTCAGGTCGGCGGTGGCAAAGGGTTTGGTCATAAAGGCATCCGCCCCAACCGCCAGCCCCTTGCGGCGCTCAACCTCTCCGCCACCGGCGGTCATCATCAGCACCTTGATGTCCTTGAGTCTGGCATCGCTGCGGATCATCTGACAGATCTCATACCCCGAGCATTCGGGCAGCATCACATCGAGCACAACAAGGTCGGGCCGGTCTTCAGCCAGCGCGCTGAGTGCCGCATTGCCCGTGGCAACCCGGCGCAGCCGATAGCCTGCGCGCCCGATCAGATGCTCAAGCGCCAGCGCGATGTTGTCCTCATCCTCCACCAGCAAAACGGTCTTTTCGGACATGACGGGCCTCCTCTCCCGATAACGTCTGACGTTATGACTTGCACAGCGCCGCGATCAGCGGATCCTCCGCGCCCACAGTCATCCATGCTGCCTGCGACGGATCGGCCAGCGCCGCCTCGGTCACATCGGCCCGCGCTGCATTGGCGCAATCCACCAGTTGCGGGTGCTTGATCACCGGGGCCCAACGACCAAAGAGATAGACATCCGCCAACAGAATCGACGGCGCCGCCGGGTTGGTCTGCACCCCGGCGCGGTCCAGCACCATCAGCCGGGTCACTTGCGGCACGACATAGCTCCATGGCCGCCAAACCTTGGACTCTTCGACCGAAACCAGAACCTCTAAACTCTCGTGCAGAGTGGCCGTGGTGCGGTTGGCCCAAGTGTATTCCGACCAGATCGCATAGATGATCATCGCGATGCCCGCCGCGATTGGCGCGGCATAGCGCGGCAGGCGTCCCCGGCTCAGATGCCCCAAAACAAGGGCCATGCCAGCAGCGCCAATGCCCACGGCAAAAGTGGCGATCAATTCAAAAAACATAAGTTATCCCAGTGCTCCTCTGGATTGTGCAATGGCCGATTGCATGGTTTTGACCACCATGAACGCATCGCGCAGATGGTTACGCTCCAGATCCGAAAGCTCGGCAGGAGCCATGAAATTGTCCGGCTTGCGCCCGGCCCGGATCTTGGCGGCCTGATGCCGCAACCGGGTTTCAGCGATGAGGTCATAGGCGTCCAGCAGATCGCGCGCGCCACTCTCGGACACGACCCCGACGCCGCGCGCCGCCTCGATCCGCTCACGGGTGCCAGCCACCTCAAGCGATCCAAGCAGCGCATAGATCCGCCCCAGATCGACCACCGGCACCACGCCCGAAAGCTTGAGGTCGATGGTATTCTTGTGCTCGCCCGACCGGATCAGGGCAAATCCACGCAAGAGGCCCAAAGGCACCGTATGCTTGAGCGAATTCGACACCATATGCGCCACAAAGATCGAATTCTTGCGTGCGCTTGCCAGCACCTCGGCCTGCAGGTCATCAAACAGGGCCGTTTCGCCTTCAATTGCGCGCAGGTCGAACATGACCGAGGCCAGCATCTGCGCCTCGGTATCGGGCTGTGCGATCCAGCCCGTAAAATAATTGCGCCACACCCGGCGCGGCTGCCGCCAGCGTGGATTGGTCGCCATCATATCACCGGGGCAGTAGAAAAAACCGCAGGTGTTCAGCCCATCACTCACAAACTTGGCCAGCGCCGCGAAATAAGTGTCATGTTCGGGTTGGACACTGTCATCAAGAATGAGGCAGTTGTCCTGATCGCTGACGCCCGTCTGCTCACGCCGCCCCTGTGATCCGCAGGCGGCCCAGAGATAGGGCACGGGTGCGGGGCCCAGCTGCGCTTCGGCCAGCCGTAACAGCCGTCGGGTGATGGCGTCGGTGATATCGGTGATCCGCCGGGTGATCGACTGTGGCCGCACCCCCGCCTGCACCAGTTGCACCAGGAGCATGGGCACACGTTCCATCACATACGCCATTTCCTCGGCGGTATCGGCGCTGGCGATATCGGCGACCATGTGGCTCGCCGTGGCGGCCTGTTGGCGGAAAAGATCGGTCTTGCCGATCATCCCGACCACGCGCCCCGCCTGCGCCACCGGCAGATGATTGACCTTGAGGTCAGACAACAGCATCAGCGCATCCAGACCCAGCCGCCCCGGCTCGATCGTCACCGGGTCCGATGTCATCACCTGCGCCACGCGGATGTCGCCCCCCAACCCCTCGGCCAGCACCTTGTTGGCCAAATCCCGCACAGTGATGATCCCCGTCAACCGTGCCTCGTCCATCACCACAACCGACGAAATCACATGATCCCGCATCAGCTGGGCCACATCCTTGATCGTGGCTTCCGGGCTGCAGGTGATCGGCGTGGCCGTCATCAGATCCGAAACCTGAAGCGCGGTAAGGCCGGTGGCATAGGGTCCCTCGTCGCCCAGCGCACTGGGGCGCGCGCGGGCAAACCATTGGGCAATCACGTCCGAGCGCTCGATCAGATCGAGAAATGTTTCTTTTGGGATGACGATCAATTCTGAGGGCTCAGACGCCCGCGCCGTCAAGAGCGCATTGCCATCGCGCAAGAGACCGCGCTCGCCCATGATATCGCCCGGCACGCGGTGCGACACCAGATCGGCATGGCCTGTCTCGATATCAAGCCCACCCTTTTCCACCACATAGAGCCCCGCCAGCGGCGCACCCTTTTCAAACAGCAGCGCGCCTGTATCCAGCACCAACCGCGTCAGCTTGTGGGCAAGATCAGCGCGCATGACATGCGGCAACCCGGAAAAGGGCGCATGGCGTACCAGACTGTCAATGGGATCGGGCTTGATGTCGCTCATCGGGCGCAACTCTCCTCAGAGTATGACAGGAAATGAACCTAAAAGCACCCGGCATCCGGAAATATCGGCAGGCGTCAGAGGAAACGGGGGCGGTTTACGCCGCCCCCGTCCAACAGGTGTTTAGTGGTTCACGGCTGCGCTGGCACCGCGCGGAACACGCACGCTTTCAACCAGATCCTGAATCTCCTGCGGAGGTTCTGCCGTCATGCTTGCCACCAGGAAGGCCACGCCAAAGTTCAACAGCGCGCCAATCGGACCAAAGTGTGTCGGCGGAATACCGAACAGGTACTGATCTGCGGTGAACACGTTCGTACCGGGGATAAAGAACCAGCCCAGATAGAGGAACAGGTAGAGCGTGGTCGAGAGCAGACCGGCCAGCATGCCAGCGGTCGCACCCGCAGAGTTCATCCGCTTGGAGAAGATGCCCATCATCAGCGTCGGGAACAGCGACGCTGCCGCCAGACCGAACGCCAGAGCCACAACCTGCGCGGCAAAGCCCGGAGGGTTGAGACCCAGATAGGTTGCCACCACGATCGCCACAGCCATCGACACACGAGCAGCCAAAAGCTCGCCTTTTTCCGAGATGTTCGGATTGATCGTCGATTTGATCAGGTCGTGGCTGACAGCCGAAGAGATCGCCAGCAACAGACCCGCCGCAGTGGACAGAGCCGCAGCAATACCACCCGCAGCGATGAGGGCAATAACCCAACCCGGCAGACCGGCGATTTCGGGGTTGGCCAGCACGAGGATGTCACGGTTGAACGTCACAAGCTCGTTGCCCTGCCAGCCACGCTCGGCGGCCAATGCGGTCATCGCTTCGGATTTCTCGTTGTAGTACTGGATCTTGCCGTCGCCGTTCTTGTCTTCCACAGCCAAGAGACCAGTGGTCGACCAGGTGCGGAACCAGTCCGGCAGATCATCAACCGCCACAGCTTCGCCCTGCACACCATTCGGCCACATGGTGGTCATGATGTTCAGACGCGCCATCGCACCCACAGCCGGAGCGGTGAGATACAGCAGCGCAATGAAGACCAGCGCCCAACCCGCAGACCAACGCGCATCAGCCACCTTGGGAACGGTAAAGAAGCGGATGATAACATGCGGCAGACCGGCAGTACCGATCATCAGCGACAGGGTGAACAGCGCCATCAGCCAAGGGCTGGAGCCCGAGGTATACTGGTTAAAGCCCAGATCGTTGAGCAGGCCGTCCAGCGTAACCAGCAGATACTGACCCGATGCGGTATGCTCCGAGAACAGGCCAAGCTGCGGCAGGATCTTGCCGGTCAGTTGCAGCGAGATAAAGATCGCCGGAATGGTATAGGCGATGATCAAAACGCAATACTGCGCCACCTGCGTGTAGGTGATGCCCTTCATGCCGCCCAGAACCGCGTAGACAAAGACCACGCCCGAAGCAATCAGAAGGCCGGTCGTGTTATCCACTTCCAGAAAGCGCGAGAACGCCACACCGGCACCCGCCATCTGACCGATCACATAGGTCACCGACATGGTGATCAGTGCGACAACCGCCACGACCCGTGCGGTCGGGCTATAGAACCGGTCGCCCACGAACTCAGGAACCGTGTATTTGCCGAACTTGCGCAGATAGGGCGCAAGCAGCATGGCCATGAGAACATAACCACCGGTCCACCCCATGAGGAAGGTCGAGTTGTTATAGCCCACAAAGGCGATGAGACCCGCCATCGAGATGAACGAGGCCGCCGACATCCAGTCCGCCGCCGTTGCCATCCCGTTGATGACCGGGTTCACGCCGCGACCTGCTGCGTAGAACTCAGCCGTTGATCCCGCCTTGGCCCAGATCGCGATACCGAAGTAGAGCACGAAGCTGAGGCCGACGACGATGATATTGAGTGTTGTCTGATCCATTGTCCCTCCCCCTATTTATTCTTCATCAACGCCGAATTCGGCATCGAGTTTGTTCATCCGCCAAGCGTAGAAGAAGATCAGCACCAAAAAGACGATGATCGAACCTTGCTGCGCGAACCAGAACCCCAGATCGGTGCCGCCAACGGCGATCCCCGACAGCATGGGGCGTAGCAGAATGCCAAATCCAAACGAGGCCATGAACCAGATTGCCAGGCTCCACTTGATGAGCCGCAAATTAGCCTTCCAGTAGGCGTTTGCTCTTTCTTTATCGGACAAGGCGTGCCCTCCCTTTATAAACGGCTTCCTCCAACCCGGGCCGGGACCATCCCGGCACGGGCACTCCTTTACACAATCGCCTTCGCGACGATTGCGTTCAGCTCTCTTGCGACAGCCTCAATCTCGGCCATTGCATCGACACGGGCCAGAACGCCGCGCGATTCGTAATAGGAAATCAGCGGTGCGGTCTGCGCGTGATAGGCACGCAGCCGCTGTTCCACCGTTTCCGCATTGTCATCGGCGCGCCGCTTCATCTCGTCGCTGCCGCATTTGTCACAAGTGCCCGCGACCGCAGGCATCTTGAAATTGTCGTGATAGCCCTCACCGCAGCCCCCGCAGGTGTAGCGGCCCGAAATCCGCATCACCATCGCCGCATCATCCACCTCAAGGCTGATCGCGGCGCGGATACCCTGCCCGATTTCGGTCAGCAATCCATCCAGCGCCTCAGCCTGCACCGTGGTGCGCGGAAACCCGTCAAGGATCACGCCGGTCGCGCAATCTGCATCGGACAGACGGTCGCGCAGAATGGCGATGACGATCTCGTCAGAGACCAGATCCCCCGCCTCCATCACCGCCTTGGCCTGCTTTCCCGCCTCGGTGCCGGCCGCCACGGCGGCGCGCAACAGATCGCCGGTTGAGAGCTGCACAAGCCCGAATTGCTCCTCCAGCATGCGGGCCTGCGTGCCCTTGCCAGCCCCGGGCGGCCCGAGCAGGATCAGATTGGCGGCGTTCCGGGGCGTGTCGGTTCCGTCCATAACGATCCCCTCTCAGGCCTTGGTGCGATTGGCAATAAGCTCGTCCACGACCGACGGATCGGCCAGCGTCGAGGTATCCCCAAGGCTGTCAAAGTCGTTCTCGGCGATCTTGCGCAGAATGCGGCGCATGATCTTGCCCGAACGGGTCTTGGGCAGGCCCGGTGCCCATTGGATCACATCGGGCTTGGCAATCGGCCCGATTTCCTGACGCACCCAGTTGCCCAGTTCCGTGCGCAGCGCCTCGGTCGCTTCGACCCCGTCCATCAGCGTGACATAGCAATAGATGCCCTGCCCCTTGATATCATGCGGATAGCCCACAACGGCGGCCTCGCTGACGGTGGCATGCGCCACCAGCGCCGATTCCACCTCGGCGGTGCCCATCCGGTGGCCCGAGACGTTGATCACGTCATCGACCCGGCCAGTGATCCAGTAATCGCCATCCTCATCCCGGCGGCACCCATCACCCGAGAAATAATAGCCTTTGAACATCTCGAAATAGGTCGAGACAAAGCGGCTGTGATCGCCCCAGACGGTGCGCATCTGCCCCGGCCAGCTATCCTTGAGCGCCAGAACACCCGAGGTCTCTCCGTCAAGCTCATTGCCCTGATCATCCAGCACAACGGGCAGCACACCAAAGAATGGCTTGGTGGCCGATCCGGGCTTGGGCGTGTCGATCACACCGGGCAGCGGCGTGATCAGGATGCCGCCGGTTTCGGTCTGCCACCAGGTATCGACGATCGGGCATTTACCCTTGCCGACATTCTCATTGTACCAGTTCCACGCCTCGGGATTGATCGGCTCACCAACCGAGCCAAGAATGCGCAGGCTCGACAGATCGCTACCTTCAACCGGCCCGGTGCCCTTGCCCATCAGGGCGCGAATGGCGGTGGGGGCGGTATAGAACTGCGTGACCTTGTGGCGCTCGCACACCTGCCAGAAACGCCCGGCATCCGGCCAAGTGGGCACGCCTTCGAACATCAGCGTCGTCGCGCCATTGGCCAGCGGGCCGTACACGATATAGCTGTGCCCGGTGACCCAGCCCACATCGGCGGTGCACCAATAGATGTCGCCCTCGTGATAATCGAAAATATATTCATGTGTCATCGACGCATAGGTCAGATAGCCGCCGGTGGTATGCACCACACCCTTGGGCATGCCCGTGGAACCAGAGGTGTAGAGGATGAACAGCGGATCTTCTGCATTCATCTCTTCGGGCGGGCAATCGGCGCTGACCTTCTCGGCCTCTTCATGCCACCAGAAATCCAGATCGCGCCGCCATGCCACCTGATCGCCGGTGCGCTGCACCACGAGGCATTTCACATCCGAGGTGTCATGCAACAGCGCTTGGTTCACATTGTCCTTGAGCTTGGTCTTGCGGCCACCGCGCGGCGCGTGATCGGCGGTGATCACCACCTTGGCGTCACACCCATTGATCCGCGCACCCAGCGCATCCGGGCTGAACCCGGCGAAAACGATCGAATGAATGGCGCCGATCCGCGCGCAGGCCAGCATTGCATAGGCAGCCTCGGGGATCATCGGCAGATAGATCACCACCCGGTCGCCTTTGCCCACGCCCATGGACTTGAGCACATTGGCCATCTTGCAGGTCTGCGCGTGCAATTCCTTGTAGGTGATGTGCTGCGGCGTGTCGGTGGGATCATCCGGCTCCCAGATGATCGCGGTCTGATCGCCGCGCGCCGCCAGATGCCGGTCGATACAATTGGCCGCAACATTCAGCGTGCCGTCTTCAAACCATTTAATCGAGACATTGTCATAAGCAAACGAGGTGTTCTTGACCATCGTATATGGCTTGATCCAATCCAGACGCTTTCCGTGTTCCCCCCAGAAAGCCACCGGATCGCTTATCGAGGCGGCATACATCCGCTCATAAGTCTCCGAATCGATATGAAATCCGGTTCCCGTTGCTGCTGCACCAGTCTTTGTCTCGTTCATGACTTGAAATCCTCCATCCCAACGACCACCTGCCATCCAAACCAGGTGATGTCGCATTCCTTGGCATACCCTACCGGAAAATGCGCGGAAATTAACAAAATCCTGACAAACTCCCATAAGATCAGTGAATTTCTTGCATTCACCTCGCGTTTTTTTTGTAAAAAAATTTTCAAGCGATGTTTTGCTGGCGTTTTGCGAGGTCTTAAACGACGCATCGCACAAATTTACGACACGCCCTCACCCGAACCGGGCCGGGTCACAACGGCTGCGGCACTATGACCCGGCCCCACGGCCCGTTACGCGGCGTCACGAATCACATTGGTGATTCGCTCCGATTCTGGCAGCAGCATCAGCAGGCACCCCCTCCAGAGCCTGCGCGCATTGGGGCTTGAACCCCACGTCAAAGAGAACAAATGTGGACATCGAGCCAAAGGAACCCCCGATGCCCTATGCCCATTCTGACAAGACCCCGCCGGTTCTGACCCATCCCGCCCCGGATGTGAAAACCCGCGAGAAACTCGAAGGCGGCAAGCGCTTTACTCTGGCCACCACATTCGAGCCCGCAGGCGATCAGCCCACCGCCATTGCGGAGTTGAGCCAAGGCATTCTCGACGGCGAGCGCAATCAGGTGCTCTTGGGCGCCACCGGCACCGGCAAAACCTTCACCATGGCGAAAATCATCGAGGCGACGCAGCGCCCCGCCATCATCCTCGCCCCGAACAAGACACTCGCGGCGCAGCTTTACGGGGAATTCAAGGGATTTTTCCCCGACAACGCGGTGGAATATTTTGTCAGCTACTACGACTACTATCAGCCCGAGGCCTATGTCGCCCGCTCCGACACCTACATCGAGAAAGAATCCCAGATCAACGAACAGATCGACCGGATGCGCCACTCGGCCACCCGCGCGCTTCTGGAACGCGACGACGTGATCATCGTGGCCTCGGTCTCTTGCATCTACGGTATCGGCTCGGTCGAAACCTACGGCGCGATGACACAGGACCTCAAACTTGGCGAAAACTATGATCAGCGCGCTATCATGGCCGATCTGGTGGCGCAGCAATACCGCCGCAACGATTCCGCGTTCCAGCGCGGCTCGTTCCGGGTGCGCGGCGACAGTCTCGAGATCTTCCCCGCCCACCTTGAGGATCGTGCCTGGCGCCTCTCCTTCTTTGGCGATGAGTTGGAGGCAATCACCGAATTCGATCCCCTCACCGGCGAAAAAACCGATAGTTTCGACAAGATCCGCATCTACGCCAATTCCCACTATGTGACACCGAAACCGACGATGCAGCAGGCCATCATCGGCATCAAAAAGGAACTGCGCACCCGGCTCGATCAATTGGTCAACGAGGGCAAGCTCTTGGAGGCGCAGCGCCTTGAACAGCGCACCAACTTTGACCTCGAAATGCTCGAAGCGACGGGCGTCTGCAACGGGATCGAGAATTATTCGCGCTATCTCACCGGCCGCGCGCCCGGAGAACCGCCGCCGACGCTTTTCGAATTCATCCCCGACAATGCCATCGTCTTTGCCGATGAATCCCACGTCTCGGTCCCTCAGATCGGTGGCATGTACAAGGGCGACTACCGGCGCAAATTCACCTTGGCCGAGCACGGATTTCGCCTGCCCTCCTGCATGGACAACCGCCCGCTCAAATTCGAGGAATGGGACGCGATGCGACCCCAAAGCGTGTTCGTCTCCGCCACACCTGCATCCTGGGAAATCGAACAGACCGGCGGCGTTTTTACCGAGCAGGTGATCCGCCCCACCGGCCTCTTGGACCCGCAGGTGGAAATTCGCCCCGTAGACATGCAGGTCGATGACTTGCTGGACGAGGTGCGCCGCGTCGCCGCCGATGGCTATCGCATTCTTGTCACCACCCTGACCAAACGCATGGCCGAAGACCTTACCGAATACATGCACGAACAGGGCATCCGTGTGCGCTACATGCATTCCGACATCGACACGATTGAACGCATCGAAATCCTGCGCGATCTGCGCCTTGGCGCGTTCGACGTGCTGGTCGGCATCAACCTCTTGCGTGAGGGGCTGGATATTCCCGAATGTGGCCTCGTCGCCATTCTCGACGCCGACAAAGAGGGGTTTTTGCGCTCGGAAACCTCGCTGATCCAGACCATCGGGAGGGCCGCGCGCAACGCCGAAGGTCGCGTGATCATGTATGCCGACCGCATCACCGGCTCGATGGAGCGGGCGCTGGCCGAGACCAACCGCCGCCGCGACAAACAGATCGCCTATAACCTAGAACACGGCATCACCCCGGCCACGATCAAGAAAAATGTCGATGACATCCTGCAAGGGCTCTACAAGGGCGACGTCGACATGGCCCGCGTCACCGCCAAGGTCGACAAACCTCTCGCCGGGGCCAATCTTGCCGCCGTACTGGACGGGCTGCGCGCCGACATGCGCAAGGCCGCCGAGAATCTGGAGTTTGAAGAGGCCGCCCGCCTGCGCGACGAGGTCAAGCGGCTGGAAGCGGTGGATCTGGTGATCTCCGACGACCCTCTGGCGCGCCAATCCGCCGTCGAAGCGGCAAGTGCCGAGGCGATCAAGGGGCGGGGACGCTCTACAGCGGGCAGGCCGGGACAAAGGGGCGGAAACGTCAAGCGGAAGGGGCGGTGAGACAATATTCGTCAAACACCCTGTAGGGTGGGTGTCACCCCACCAACTCGCGAGAGAAGCCAGCGGAGGGCGCGCATTCTACGCCCCTTAACCCCGCCTTAACCATCCGTGCCGCATGGTCAGATTATGCACAACCGCAACTCCCCCCTCTCACCCGAGGTCTGGCTGCATGACCTTTTCACCTCAAAGGCGGTGCAGGAGGGGGCCGTGATCCGTCGCAAGGCGCGCGATGTTGAACGCTTCGCAGGCATGGACCGTTTTCTGCGCGAAATCGACCGGCGCGGATATCAGGTCATCGAGAACGCCGGGCAGATCGTGATTTTCTGTAACCGTGCCCCGATCCGCTGGCTCGCCGGCCCAGACCCGATTTCTTCAAAAGAAATCGGCCCGAAATCTTTTCAAGATTTCGGCGCACCCGCCCTGCGCTGACCCGCACCAACAAAAAAGAGGGCCAGCTGGCCCTCTTTCCCTGACGTTGGTCTTGCGTCCACAAACTGCGTACAGGGTGGACGCTTTGTCCACCGATCAGAGCTGCTCCATCACTGCATCCGAGGCTTCGAAATTGGTGGTGACGCGCTGCACATCGTCGTCATCCTCCAGCGCCTCGACCAGCTTCATCAGCTTCTGCATGCCCTCAAGGTCCATCTCGGTGGTGGTGGCGGGTTTCCACACCAGCTTGGTCGAGCTGCTCTCGCCCAAGGCCTCTTCCAGTGCCGTGGCAACCTCGCTCAGGTCCGTGTCGGCACACCAGATGGTGTGGCCATCCTCGGACGATTCCACATCTTCTGCCCCCGCTTCCAGCGCGGCCATCATCACCGTATCGGCATCGCCGACGTTCTCGGGATAGGTCACCTCGCCCTTGCGCTCAAACATGAATGCAACGCTGCCGGTCTCGCCCAGATTACCACCGTTCTTGGTAAAGGTAGAGCGGACATTGCTCGCGGTGCGATTCCGGTTGTCCGTCATTGCCTCGACAATGATCGCCACGCCATTGGGCCCATAGCCTTCATAGCGGATTTCTTCATAATCTTCCGCATCGCCCCCCATCGCCTTTTTGATGGCTCGTTCGATATTGTCCTTGGGCATAGATTGCGCCTTGGCTTCCTTGATCGCCAGTCGCAAACGCGGGTTTTTGTCCGGGTCCGGATCACCCATCTTGGCCGCAACGGTTATCTCTTTGGAAAACTTAGAAAAAAGTTTTGCCCGAACGGCATCCTGCCGCCCCTTGCGGTGTTGAATATTCGCCCATTTGGAATGGCCGGCCATGGTGCCTTCTCCTGCATTTCCGGAAATCTGGGGCCTTTTATCCGTTTGACGCCGACAGGGCAACGCCCCTCTGCATCTGGCCCTTTCGCCCTCAGAGCGGCCAGATAAACGGGATGAGCGCGCTCGCCAGCAGACCGATGCTGAGGTTGAGCGGAATACCCACCCGCAGAAAATCGGTGAATTTATATCCACCCGGGCCGTAAACCAGCGTGTTGGTCTGATACCCGATCGGCGTGGCGAAACTGGCGCTTGCGGCCACCATGACGGCCACCACAAGGGGCCGCGCGTCGACCCCCATCGCATCCGCCAATCCGATTGCAATCGGTGTGACCACCACCGCCACCGCATTGTTACTGATCAGCTCAGTCAGGAATGAGGTCAATAGATACATCGCCCAAACCACCATGAACCCCGGCAGCACCGAGAGCGCGGGCGCTATGCCACCCACCAGCAATTCCACCGCCCCCGAGGCCTGCAAGGCCGCGCCAATCGCCAACATGGCAAAGATCAGCGCCAGCAACTGGCCGTCAATAAAGGAAAAAGCCTCATCCGCATCAATGCAACGCGCCAAGAGCACCATGGCGACCGCGATCACCGCCAGCGCCAGAATCGGCGCAACACCGAGCGCCGCCAACACCACAATCCCCATCAGCGCCAGCACCGCCAGCGGCGCATGCCCGCGCCGGAATGCCCGCGCCGAGGGGTGCGAGACATCGACCATCTCCATCTCGCGCGAGAGGCGCTGAATGTCCTCGGGCGCCCCTTCGAGCAGCAGCGTGTCGCCCACCCGCACCACCAGTTCATCAAGCTGTCGGCCAATGTTCTGATTGCGGCGGTGCACCGCTAGCGGATAGACACCGTAGCGCCGCCGCAAGCGCAGCGCCCCAAGACTGCGCCCCACCATCTTGCAGCCCGGCGTGATCAGCACCTCAACCGTGGTCGTCTCGACCGCCGAAACCTGATCGACCCGTTTAAGGCTCTTGTTGCGCTGCAGGCTCAACAGCTCGGTCATCTGGGTGCGCAGAACCACCCGGTCCCCCAATTGCAACGTGACCTCCGCCAGATTGCGACGCAGCGATTGATCGCCCCGGATCACGTCGATCAGCCGCACACCCTCACGTTTAAAGAGCTGCACGCCGGTCACTTCGCGACCAATCAGGTTGCTTTCGGGCGGAATGACCGCCTCGGTAAAGAACTTCATCTTGGAGCGGTCGGATAAAAGATCGGCCATGCTGTCGCGCGCGGGCAAGAGGAAAGGACCCAAAAAGCGCAGATAAATCGCCCCCCAAATCACCAGCACAATACCGAGCGGCGTCACCTCAAAGATGGTAAAAGGCTGCATCCCCTGCGCCCGCGCCACACCATCGACCAACAGATTGGTCGAGGTGCCAATGAGCGTGGTCGTCCCGCCGAGGATCGCAGCATAGCTGAGCGGAATGAGCAGTTTGGACGCCGGAATGTGCAAGGTCCGCGCAAGCTGCACAAAGACAGGGATCATCACAACCACCACCGGCGTGTTGTTCATAAAGGCAGAGCCGATCACCACCGAGATCAGCAGCATGGCAATCGCCATCCGCGGCCTGTCCTTGGCCTGTCGTTCGGCGAGCGAGGTAAAGGCATCAAGCGCACCGGTCCGCACCAGTGCCCCCATAACGATGAACATCGCCGCAATCGTCCAGGGCGCCGGGTTGGAAAACACCGCCAGAGCCATGTCATAGGGCAAAACGCCCAGCACCAGCAGGACCGCCACCCCGGCAATCGCGACCACTTCGGTAGGATAGACCTCACGCACAAAGAGCACGAACATCGCAATCACGACGGCCAGCGTCAAAATTGCCTGCCCTGTCTGGGACACCCCTAGAATCTCAATCACCTACCTGTGCCCTCTTCTGGTGCCGCACCAGTTTCCCTGATCCCGAATGACGCGGCAAGCACCATCTGTCAGCACACGGAACGCAAAGGACACCTTGACCGGTGACGCCGACAAATTGCACGGATTTGTTGCGCGACAGACCGGTTCAGGGGCCGGATTGTTCCAGCCGTCCGCCTTGACGCACCATTTCGATCCGCGTGGCCCGGCCTGTGGCATCATCGGTTTCAATATAGACGCCCGACACCGTGACCGCGCCAATCGCGGGGGTAAAGCGCTCCTTGGTCATCCCGGTGACAAAGCGGCGCATCGGTTCGGCCTTGTCCATGCCGATCACGCTCAGGTAATCGCCGCACATGCCCGCATCCCCCTGAAACGCGGTGCCGCCGGGCAGGATTTGCGCGTCCGCCGTCGGAATATGGGTATGTGTGCCAACCACAAGGCTGGCGCGCCCATCACAGAAATGCCCCATCGCCATTTTCTCAGACGTCGCCTCGCAATGCATATCGACCACTGCGGCCTGCACTGCCCCGCCAAGCGGATGCACCCGCAACACGGCATCAATAGCTGAAAAGGGATCGTCATAGGCGCGGCGCATGAACACATTGCCCAACACCTGGGCCACCAGCACCTTGCGTCCGCGCCCGTCAGTAAACACGCGGTGGCCACGTCCCGGTGCGGCCTTGGCATAGTTGAGCGGACGGATGATCCGGCCCTCACGCTCTGCCGCCTGCAACATGTCCTTCTGGTCAAAGGCATGATCGCCCAGCGTCACGCAATCTGCGCCCGCGTCAAACAGCCCTTTGGCATGTGCCGCCGTCAGCCCCATCCCGCCCGAGGCATTCTCGCCATTCACCACAACGAAATCGAGTTTCCACGCCTCGCGCAGCTTGGGCAGCCGTTCCGCCACCGCCGCCCGCCCCGCGCGCCCCATCACATCACCAAGAAAGAGTATTTTCATGGGTGTCGGTGTTAGGCCCCTGCCACGCCAAGGGCAAGACCCAATGCGCAGCTCTCAACTGCCGCGATAGGTCGCATAGCCATAGGGCGAGAGCAACAGCGGCACATGGTAATGCGACGCCTCTGTCATGGTAAACCGGATCGGGATAAGATCGAGAAACGCGGCTTCAGCCCCTGCCGCCCGCAGGTAATCTCCGGCGTGAAACAGCAACTCGTAGGTGCCGGGTGCGAATTCGGCCTCGGGCAGAATGGGGGTATCGGTGCGACCGTCCGCGTTGGTGCGCATCTGGCGCAGCGGCTCCACCCTCTCGCCACTGATCCGGCTGAGGTGAATCATCAGCCCCGCCGCAGGACAGCCGCGCGCGGTATCCAGCACATGTGTCGTCAGATAGCCGGACATAGTTGGCCCTCCCCTCGTGACAGTGATCGCGTTTTCTGTATCTCCTAGGGAAACGGGTCTGGGATCAAGCCCCGAATGACATCAAGGAGGATCGCCCATGCCAGACCGCTACCCCCGCGACATGCGCGGCCATGGACCCAGGCCTGTTGATCCGCTCTGGCCGGACGGCGCGCATCTCGCGCTGCAATTTGTCATCAACTACGAAGAGGGCGGCGAGAACTGCCTGCTGCATGGTGATGCTGCCTCAGAGGCATTCCTGAGCGAAATCGTGGGAGCGGCCCCTTGGCCCGGACAACGCCACTGGAACATGGAGTCACTCTACGAGTATGGCGCGCGCGCCGGGTTCTGGCGGCTCTCCCGCCTGTTCACCGAGTATGATCTGCCCGCCACGGTCTTTGGCGTGGCGACCGCCTTGGCACGCAGCCCCGAACAGGTGGCGGCGATGCAAGCGGCCAATTGGGAGATTGCAAGCCATGGGCTGAAGTGGATCGACTACCGCGATGCCACGCCAGAGGACGAGCGCGCCCATATGCAAGAGGCCATCCGCCTGCATACCGAGGCGACAGGCTCAGCACCGCAAGGCTGGTACACCGGGCGTTGCTCAATCCATACCGTGGACTTGGCGACCGCGCAGGGTAGCTTTGCCTATGTGGCCGACAGCTACGCCGATGATCTGCCCTATTGGCACCATGCCCATGGTCGGGATCAGCTGATCGTGCCCTACACGCTCGATTGCAACGACATGCGCTTTGCCACGCCTCAGGGGTTCAACGCAGGCGATCAGTTCTTTGCCTACCTGCGCGACAGCTTTGACGCGCTTCTGGCCGAAGGCCGCACGGGTGCGCCCAAGATGATGTCGGTCGGATTGCACTGCCGCCTTGTCGGGCGACCGGGGCGGATCATGGCGCTCAGGCGGTTTCTTGACCATGTCACCCGTCAGCCCGACGTCTGGATCACCCGGCGCATTGATATTGCCCGGCACTGGTGCGCCACTCATCCGCCCGTGACCTGCGAACGCCCCTCGCAGATGGGGCGCGCGGATTTTGTCGCCCGCTTTGGCGGCGTGTTCGAGCATTCCCCATGGGTGGCCGAACGCGCCTATGCTCTCGAACTTGGCCCGGCCCATGACAGCGCGCCGGGCCTTCACAGCGCCCTCTGCCGCGCCTTTCGCAGCGCGACCGAGGCCGAGCGTGCGGACGTTCTGCGCGCTCATCCTGATCTGGCGGGAAAACTGGCGCAGGCGCGACGGCTCACGGCATCGTCCACCCGTGAACAGGCGGGCGCAGGGCTCGATGCGCTGAGCGATGCCGAGCGCGCCGAGTTTGAGCGCCTCAATACCGCCTATACCGCGCGCCACGGCTTTCCCTTCATCATCGCAGTGCGCGACCATGACAAAGCCGGGATCAAGGCGGCTTTTGCCCGGCGAATAGATCAGGACAACGCCACCGAACAGGCCGAAGCCTGTCGTCAGGTCGAACGCATCGCCCTCTGGCGCCTGCGGGACATCCTGCCATGACGCGGATCACGGCTGAGCCGCTGACAGAGGCGGCATTCGCGCCCTTTGGCGATGTTCTAGAGGTGGCGGGCCCCCCGGACCGGCTCATCAACCAAGGGCTTTGCGGGCGCTTCCATGACCGTGCGCGGCTCGATTTCGACGATGGACGCCCCGGCCTCAGCCTGTTTGATGCAGAACCCCGGCACCTGCCCTACCTGCTGGAAATGGTCGAACGTCATCCGCTGGGCAGTCAGGCGTTCATCCCAATGAGCCTGAGCGCCTTTCTGGTGATCGTGGCCCCCGACACAAAAGGCCTGCCCGGAACACCGCGCGCGTTTCTCACCGCACCGGGTCAGGCGATCAATCTGCATCGTGGCACATGGCACGGGGTGCTGACCCCCCTCTCTGCGCCGGGCCTCTTTGCCGTTCTGGACCGGATTGGGGCGGGCGACAATCTTGAGGAACATTGGTTCGACGTGCCCTATACGGTGACCGCCTGATCAGCCGCCGCAAATCTCCTGCAGGCGCAACCAATCGGCATCGCTGAGCAACGGCGGTGGTGGGGCCGTTCCGGCAAAGGGATCAGCCTCAATCAACTCAACTGTGCTTTCACCTGTGATATCAACGGCATAGGCATAGGGCCGCGCCCGCACCTGCCAATGGGCAAACCCCGCCAGCATCGCCTCGGGGGGCACTTGTTCCGGTGGATCGGTCATCAGCCGCTCGGCATGGGCGCGCAACACCTCATCCGGCAGCACGCCCGTCGCCAAAAGCCGCAGCGACGCCGACAGCCCGCCCTCCTCCAAGAGATGCGACAACGGATCATGCGCCTCGGCGCGCAAATAGGCGGCAATGATGTGGCCTGCCACCACATCCGGTTCAGTGTGATCCTCGACCAGATTGGTATTGATCAGGATAACCCCACCGGGCAAACGCAAGGCCCCTTCGATCCCCCCCCGCACCACCCGAAACTGCGCCACGCCACCGGACCGCAGCGGCAGACGCCGCGCCAGTTGTCCCAGCGCCGCAGCCCCGCCCGGCCCATCGCAAACCGGCCCCGTCACCCGCTGCAAATGCCCCAGCAGGACCTGCCCGATCTCGACCCTCTTGACCATGGGCACGACGCCCAGCGCATGCTGCCGCGCAGCACCAGGCAGCCAGAAAAGCACCAGCGCCGCCACCGCCGCGATGCTGGTAAGCACCCCCACCAGCCGCAACCGTCCGGGCCTTGGCCGCTGACGCGCCACAACACCGCGCAGCTTTTCAATCGCCGCGATCATCTCAGTCTCGTTGTCGGCCAGTTCCAGCGTCTCGCCGGGATCCCCATCGGGATGATAGATCGCTGGCCGCTGCCCCGGATTGGCCCGCGCCACCGCCGCAATCGACCAATGGGCCTGCACCCGGTCGCGCATATCGGTGATGGTCAGCGTCGCCTCGCCCACCGACACGACCACATCCAGCCGCTGTGCGTCCGGGTTGGGCCGCCACAGGCCCGCCGCCTCAAGCCGCTCATATTTGGTAAGTGCCGTCTTTTTCATGGTCCGGGGGGCTGCCTGCCTCGATTTGCAGCAAACTAGCACGCCGGGACCAAGGCGGGCAATCGCAAGAGTGCGTGGTCAATACTCTTGATTGAGCGCGTCGGCAGCCGGAATCTCTCGCTCGCGTCGGGCGATATACTCCAGCAACGCCTCGTTCACGCCGGGATCAAGCCGCGGCTCGATATAACCGTCCAACATGCGGCGCGCATGGATCAGCGCCCGCTCTGTCGTATCCTTGGACCCGTCCGCCACCCATTGCTCGATCGAATTGTTGTCGAAAAGCTCTGGCATGAAAAACGCCGTCTGGAAATTCTCCTGCGTGTGCGGATGGCCCAGATAATGCCCGCCCGGCCCAACATCGGGGATCGCCGCCAATGCCTGATCGAAATCACCCCATTGCGGCCCCTCTGCCATGCGATAGGCCATGGCGCATTGTTCGGCATCGACCATGAATTTCGCAACCGAACAATGCATGCCCGCCTCGTTCCAGCCCGCTGAATGCCAGATGTAATTGGCCCCGGCATGGATCACCGCCGACAGGGTTGTGGCGCTCTCATAGCCTGCCTGCGCATCCAGCGTCTTGGCCCCGCCCAGCGTGTTCGAGCTGCGCCACGGCACGCCGTAGAACCGCGCCATCTGACCGATCATGAAATTCATCAGGGAAATCTCTGGCGTCCCCGCCATCGGCGCACCGGATTTCATCGACACCGTGGACAGATAATGCCCATAGATCGCCGGGCATCCGCGCCGGATGATCTGGGTATAGGCCAACGCGCTCAGCGCCTCGGCATTGAGTTGTGCCACGGTGGCGGGCACGCTCGCAGGGGTATTGGCCCCGCCCAGCACAAAAGGCGAGCAGAGCACCGGCTGATTGCGACGGCAAAACGCCCGCATCGCCCCCAGCATGGTCTCATCCCAGACCAGTGGCGAATTGCCGTTGCAATTGCCGGTCGTCACCGGGTTCTGCTCCATAAATGCCTCGCCAAAGAGAATGGCGCACATTTCCATCACATCTTCGGCGTTTCGGGGGCTTGTGGTCATCCCCATAAAGGTCTTGTCCGAGTATTTCATCGATGAATAGGTGATCCGCAGATGCCGCTGGCTGATCGGGTGATCATAGGGCTCGACGATATGATGCGCGCTTGAATGCAGCGCAGGCATCATATGGCTCAGCTTGTGGAACATCGCGAGGTCTGCCAGCGTTGGATTGCGCCGCACATCGTCGAGATCACGCAGATAGGGCGCGCCGGTCATGGGCACAAAGATCGAATGCGGTCCACCAAGGCGCACATTCTTACCCGGATCACGCGCCTGATAGGTGAAATCCGACGGGATCGTGGCAATCAGATCGCGGATCAGATCCCTGTCAGGATAGACCATCTCGCCCACCACTTTGGTCCCAATCTTACGCCAATCCTCCAGCGCGATAGGATCGCGGAACTGCACGCCGACATTCTCCAGGATATCCATCGAGGCGGCGTCGATCCGTTCGACCTGCGCCCCGTTCATCACCTCACACAGGGGGATTTGCCGGGTCAGGCCGGGCAGCATGTCCAATTTCGGGGCACGACGAAGGGCGCGTCGGGCGGTGCGTCCGCCAGACCGTGTGCGGGGGGCTGTCTCTGCAAGCATCTGCGATCTCCTTTTTCAAAGAGCGTCGGTCATTCGCATCGGCCCCGCCTGCAGCTTTGCGAAACCCTTTTGCAGAAAGCGACATCCGCCCTCAGATAGCCGTGCAGAGCTTGGCCCCCGCCGCATGATAGAGGTGCAGCAGTCCGATGGCGCGCGCCTGTTTCCAGCTTTGGCGCGTGACCAAAAGCACCGCCTCTCCAACCGGCATCTGCAACGCAGCGGCCACCGGCTCTGGCGCGCCTATTGCCTCGATCTCGATCGTCGCCCGCGTCAAAGGCGCATTCTGCAACAGCCATTCATCGACCGGGGTCTGTTGCAGAACCTCAGCATTCAGCCCCGGCACCGCCGCAGGCACAAGCCAGCGATGCTCCAACTGGTGCGGCACACCATCGGCAAGATAGAGCGCCGCAACGAACATAACCGCGGCCTCAGCGCCCAGCCCCAGACGGGTGCTTATCTCGCGCGGCGGCACGTCAATGTGACATTGCAGCAGCCGGTAACCTGCCAGTTTGCCACTTTTTCGGATCGCATCCGCGATGATTGGCACTTCAAGCGGGGCCTTGCGTACCGGATTGGCCGATACCGTGGTGCCCCCCTTGCGCCGCCGTTCTAGAAAACCCGCAGTGGCAAGATCGCGCAGCGCCCGCCCCACGGTCGAACGGGTGCAGCCATACTGCACCGCCAATTCCACCTCCCGCGGGATGCTATCGCCGGGCTTCCAGATACCACTTTGAATGCGTTCCAAGAGATCGCGCCGGATCTCTGTCCATTCCAAGCGGGGCGGAGCATCGCTCATACCACCGCCTGCAACTGGTGTTGCACATGCCGGAATTGCGCGATGATCCTGTCGCGATTGACATGCGCACCGTCCTTGACGACATGTCGTCCGGCGGCCCAGACATGGCCGATGGCGCGATGATCCCCCGCAAAAACAAGCGTATCAAGTGTCATATCACCGCAACGTCCCTCAAGATCCGGCTGCTGGCTGTCCAACGCCAGCATATCTGCCCACAACCCCGGTGCAATCGCCCCGGTCTCACGCGCGGCGGCCTGCGCGCCCCCGGCCACCGCCCCATCCCACAGCACTCGCCCCGTAGAATGTGTGGGCGTGGCCAAAACCGCGCGACCACGATCCCGCAACCGCTGCGAATATTCAAACCCCCGCAGTTCTTCGACCAGCGAAATACGGATGTTGGAATCGCTGCCCACACCGAATCGCCCGCCTTGCGCCAGATACCGAGCGCCATCAAAGATGCCATCGCCCAAACTGGCCTCGGTGATCGGGCAGAGACCCGCCACAGCCCCGCTGCGCGCCAGTCTCAGCGTCTCATCAGGTGTCATCTGCGTGCAGTGGATCAGACACCACCGCTCGGACACCGGCGCGTTGTCCAAGAGCCATGTGACCGGGCGCGCGCCAAGCGCGGCCTCGACCTCTGTCACTTCTGCGTCCTGTTCGGCAAGATGCATATGGATCACCCGGTCGCCCGCCAATTCCATGCAAAACGCCAGATCCTCAGGCTGCACTGCGCGCAAGGAATGGGGTGCGACCCCAATGCCGCTGTCCGATCCCAAGCCCGCCACCGCCTTGGCCGCGCCATCAAAGAGCGCAGAAAACTGGTCTAGGCCATTGCCAAACCGCCGTTGCCCCGGCGCCAGGGCACGCCGATCAAGGCCGCCATAGCGATAGAGTACCGGCAAGAGGGTGAGGCCAATGCCGGTTTCTTCCGCTGCTGCACAATGCCCCTGCGCCATTTCCGCCAGATCATCATAGGGTGTGCCGTCCGGCTGATGGTGCAGATAATGGAACTCTGCGATGGCGGCGTATCCAGCTTCCAGCATTTCCATCTGGACCATCGCGGCAATCGCGCGCGCATGGTCCGGTGTCAGATGCTCCAGAAACCGAAACATCAACCGCCGCCACGTCCAGAACGTGTCGCGCGGATCGGGTCCGCGCGCCTCGGTCATCCCTGCCATGGCCCGCTGAAAAGCGTGCGAGTGAAGATTGACCGGCGCAGGCAAGAGCGTATCCACCCTGTGCCCTTGCGGGGCCGATTGCGGCGTGACCGTCGCGATCCGCCCCTGTGCGTCCAGCGTCACGCATACGTCATTTGCCCAACCATCCGGCAATAGGGCTTGGCGCGCCCAAATGATCTGTTCTTTGTTCATCTTCGACTTGACTCTGTTATTATGCTTAATCATATTTTTGCCACGCGTCGTTCAAAAAGGAAAGAACCAAGTGCAAAACCTTGCCGCCAGCACAGCACAGGACGACAACGTCAGGGTCCGTCAGGGCGACAGCCCGCTGGTTTTGGCGTTCCCCCACACCGGCACGTTCCTGCCGCCCGAAGTTGAGGCCACACTCAATGACACCGGCCGCGCATTGTCCGATACAGACTGGCATATTGATCGGCTCTATGACGATTTGGTGCCCGACGCGACAATGGTCTCGGCCTGCTTTCACCGGTATGTCATCGACGCCAACCGCGATCCCTCAGGCGTCAGCCTCTATCCCGGCCAGAACACAACAACGCTGGTGCCCTTGACCGATTTTGACGGCCGTCCGATCTGGACCACCCCCCCGACCGAGACAGAGACCGCCGCCCGTCTTGCGGGCTATCATGCCCCCTATCATTTGGCCCTCAGCGCCGAATTGGCGCGCGTGCACGCACGCCATGGATTTGTCATCCTCTACGATTGTCACTCAATCAGATCGGAAATTCCCTTTCTTTTCGATGGGCGCCTGCCGGATTTCAATATTGGCACCAATGGCGGCACCACCTGTGCGCCGGCCCTCGCGGATCTGGTGCAGCACCACTGCACCACCGCTACAGAATACAGAACCGTTACCAACGGGCGGTTCCGCGGCGGCTGGACCACGCGGCATTACGGCCGCCCTGAGGCCGGATTCCACGCCATCCAGATGGAGTTGGCGCAAGCATGCTATATGCTTGAGACGCCCCCCTGGACCTATGACACGGAGCGGGCCACGCGGCTGCGCGCCGTGCTGGGACCGATGCTGCGCGATATCGCAGCGCTCGATCTCACCGACACGACCCTCACGACCGAATAATCAACAAGGAGTGATCCGAATGAAACTCACGAAATCCCTTTGCGCGCTGGCGCTGTCGGCTGTGGCCCTCGCGGCTCCGGCCCATGCCCAAGAGCGCGTCTTTGTCGGCATCGCCACCGGCGGCACCGGCGGCACATATTATCCGCTGGGCGGCATGCTGGCGCAGCTGATCTCCAACACCGCAGAGCTGGAAGGCCGCCGCATCTCGGCCACCGCCGAAACCGGCAATGCTTCGGTCGCCAACGCGGGCCTGTTGGCCAAGGCTGAAATCGAAACAGCCTTTGTCGCCGCCGACATCCTCGACGCCGCCTACAAAGGCACCAACCAGTTTGAAGGCAACGCCGCCGAAAATCTGCGCGCTCTGGGGTCGCTCTATCCCGAAACCGTGCAGCTTGTGGCCCGCAAAGAGGCCAATATCGCCAGCTTTGCCGATCTGGCGGGCAAGTCCGTATCCTCTGGCTCGCCGGGCTCTGGCCAATGGCAGCTTTTGGGTGACCTGCTGGCCGCGCATGACATGACGCGCGAGTCGGTGTCCGAGGATTTCTCCTCCTTTGCCCAGTCGGCGGACAAGATTAAGGACGGCAATCTCGACGCATCGCTGATCACCGCAGGCACGCCCACCTCGTCGATCACCGAACTGGCCAATGGCCATGACATCGCGATCGTGCCGCTGACCGGCCCCTCGATTGCCAAACTGCAAGAGGTTCAGCCCTATTACGCCTCCGCGATCCTGCCCGCAGGTTCGTATCGTGGCGTTGACGCCGATGTCGAAACCCTCGCTGTGCGCGCAATCTGGGCGACCCATGCCGATCTCGACGACGACATCGCCTATGCCATGGTCAAGGCGCTCTATGAGAACACCGAAACGCTGGCCAAGGTGCATGTGATGGGCGGTCAGGTCTCGCTGAAAACGGCATTGGAATCGGTTTCGATCCCACTGCACCCGGGTGCCGAGCGCTACTACCGCGAACAAGGCCTCATCAAGTGACACGGACCGGCCAGCGCGGACTGACCGCGCTGGCCGCGGTCGCGCTCTGTGCGGGGGGGGCACCAGCCCCCCGCGCCTGTTCTGCGGATACGCTTGCGGTGGTCGGGGTACGCGATGGCGTGACCCGCCTAGAACGGCCCGGCCACGCCTTTACCCTCACATGGCGGCATTCCGTCAGCCTGACCCCGGTCGAGGCGGATTACATCGTAACTCCAGACGGCCAGATCGTGCAGACCGAGGAACGCTTTGTCGCGCATGGCCCCGGCATGGCGCATTCCGGCCACCGGCAAACACAGGCCGACGGAACCATGGTCCTGCCGCTGCACCGCCCCGTGCCCCGGCTGATCCTGCGCACCGCACCCGACTATGACAATCGCCTGATCGTGGGCGAAGAAGTGATTGACCTGACCCTCTGGCCTGCCACCCCTCTCGAAATCCTGTCGCCAGACTGCAAGAAAGACTGACCATGACCAATCCCGCGCACGACACCGGCCTCTCGCAAGAAGAGATGGAGGCGCTGGTTCGCAAATATGACAACGAGACCAACTTTCGCCGTCTCGGCGGGATCACAGGACAGGTGGCGTCGCTCGCCTGTATCGTGCTCAGCCTGTTTCACATCTACACCTCGGGCTTTGGCCTTTTGAACGAGGTGATGCACCGCTCGGTGCATATGAGCTTTATCATGCCGCTGGTGTTTTTGCTGTTCCCGCGCATGCGCCCCGAGCGGCCCTTGCGCGCATGGGGGTTCGGGCTGGCCTTTGCGGCCTTCTACGTCTTTCTCGGCCTGCAACTCGCCAATGCCCTCTCAGGCGACATCCCCGACGCCGCCCGCTGGGGTCTGATCGGTCTCAGCCTCTTGCTTGGCCTCACGGCCCTGCCCATCGAGCGGCTGGGCGGACATGGCGACCGGCTTTCTATCGTGGATTGGCCGCTGGCCATCATCGGTTGCGCCTCTTCGCTCTATCTCATTGTGTTCTTCGACACGATCTTCATTCAGAACGTCGGCTTTCCGCAACCGCTCGACTATATCCTTGGGCTGTTCGCCATCATCATCGTGCTTGAGGCGGCGCGGCGCACCATGGGCGAGGTGCTGCCTGTGATCGGCACGCTGGCGCTGCTCTATGCGGTCTTTGGCCCCTATCTGCCGGGGGATCTGGCGCATCGCGGCTATAACATCATCCGTCTGGTCAATCACCTCTATCTCGGCACCGAAGGTATCTACGGCATTGCCATCGGGGTGGTTGCGACCTTTGTCTTTCACTTCGTGCTTTTCGGCGTGCTGGCGCAGAAATCGGGGCTGGGGCAGCTTTTCATCGATCTCGCCTCGATCGTGGCCGGGCGCTATTCCGGCGGTCCGGCCAAGGTGGCGGTGGTGTCTTCGGGCTTTTTCGGCATGATCTCTGGCTCGCCCATCGCCAACACCGTGACAACCGGGGCCTTTACCATCCCGATGATGAAATCCAAGGGGTTCTCCCCGCAATTCGCCGCCGCAACCGAGGCCTCGGCCAGTTGCGGCGGACAGGTGACACCGCCGATCATGGGGGCGGCGGCCTTTGTGATGACGGAAATGCTGGGGGTGCCTTATAACGAACTGATCCTGATCGCGATCATTCCAGCCTGCTTTCACTATCTCTCCACGCTTTTGATGGTGCATCTTGAGGCCAAGCGGCTGAACCTTACGGGCATCGAACCTGACAAGCTGCCCCAGTTTCTCGATGTGCTGGTGCGCTCTTGGCACCTCTTCATCCCGCTGGTGACGATGGTCACACTCCTGTTGATGAAATTCACCCCGTTCCTCGCGGCGTTTTGGGGGATTGTCCTGACCGTAGGCTGCTCGTTCATTCCGGTCATCCTGCAAACCGTAGGTCTGGGTAAACGCATGGATGCCAGCAGCGCCCTCACCCCGCGCAAGCTCAAGGAGTCGCTCGAAAGCGGCGCCCAGCAATCCATCGCCATCACGGCGGCCTGCGCCTGCGTGGGATTTATCCTCGGGGTAACGACGCTCACCGGGATGGGGTTCAAGTTCTCGGGCGCGGTGCTTGATGCGGCGACCTGGCTCGGCATGACCATCGCCGCCTTCGATCCGGTGGGCGTGCTGTCCGAGAACGGAGCCACCCTGTTCTTTGCCCTGATCTTTGTGGCGGTTGCCTGCATCATCATGGGGGCGGGCATCCCCACAACCCCCACCTATATCATCCTCGCGGCCATCGCAGCGCCTGCGCTTCAGGAATTGGGCATTCCGCTCTTGGCCACACATTTCTTTGTGTTCTATTACGGCGTTCTTGCGGATATCACCCCACCTGTGGCGCTTGCGGCCTATGCCGGGGCGGGCATTGCGGGATCGGACCCGATGCGAACAGGCATGACCGCGTTCCGCCTCTCTATGGGCAAGGCGCTGGTTCCGATGATGTTCATCTATGCGCCCTCGCTGCTTTTCATCGACTTTACATGGTGGGATTTCTCGCTGGCGCTCTCTTCGGGGGTGCTCTCGATCGTGGCGCTGTCGGTGGCCTATATCGGCTTTTTCAAGACCAACATCGCCCGTTGGCAGAAATGGGTGCTCAGCATCGCGGGGCTGATGCTGGTAGCGCATGACGTCACGGTGATCGCCATCGGTTCGACCATCGTTCTGGCCATCCTCTGGACCAACACGCAAAAGGCTCGACAACTGGCCACCACCTGACGTGATGCCCCCTCTGGCCGGTCCGCAGCATGGCCTTGCCTTGGCGGATCGGTTTGCATAGCCTCGCCGCAGGTAATCCAAACGGATTCTGCATCAAAAACAGGTCACTCTTAGAATTGTGATCTGTCAACACAGGGAGACACGAATGAAAAACCTACTCAAGGGGGCGCGCGGCCTCGTGGTCGGGGCAACGCTGGTGGTCGGATTGGCCACGGGCGCGCTCGCGCAGGACCTCAAGTTCTTTACCATTGGCACCGGCGGCACCGCCTACACCTATTATCCGGTCGGCGGGGTCATCGCCAACGCCATCTCCAACCCGCCCGGGTCGCGCCCCTGCGCAGAGGGTGGAAGCTGCGGCGTCGAGGGGCTGATTGCCTCGGCCGTATCGTCGCGCGGCTCGGTGGACAACGTCAATGCCATCATGTCGGGCCTGCGCAATTCCGGCTTTGCCCAGTCGGACGTGGCCTATTGGGCCTATACCGGCACCGGCACCATGGCGGGCCAGCCGCCCGCCGAAAAGCTGCGTACCATCGCGGCGCTCTTTGAGGAACATATCCACCTTGTCGCCCTCGCCGACAGCGGTATCGAGAGCGTCAAGGATCTGGCCGGCAAGCGCGTCTCGCTGGACGAGCCGGGCTCGGGCACCTATGTCGATGCGGGTCTCATTCTTGAGGCCAATGGCCTGTCGGTTGATGACGTGACCGCCGAGGCGCTCAAGGGCGACGCCGCCTCCGAGGCGCTGCGCAATGGCAAGATCGACGCCTTCTTTGTGGTCGCGGGCTATCCGGCAGGTTCGCTGGTGGAACTGGCGTCAGCGGCTGATATCAAACTCGTGCCGATCGCAGGCGAAGGGGCTGCGGAACTGACCTCGACCTATGGCTTCTTTTCGCAAAGCGCGATCCCCGAAGGCACCTATGAGGGGATTGGCGCAACCGAAACTGTCTCTGTGGGCGCACAATGGTACACCTCCGCCGATGAGGACGCCGAACTGATCTACCAGATCACCAAAGCGCTCTGGAACGACAATTCCCGCAAACTGCTCGACGTGGGCCATGCCAAGGGCGTGACCATCACCCTCGAGTCAGCGCTCAGTGGCGTCGGCGTGCCGCTGCATGAAGGCGCAGAACGCTTCTACAAGGAAGCCGGGCTGATCAAGTGATCCTGCCCGCCTGAGATAATAACCCGGCTGCCTCTGCGGTGGCCGGGTTTTCCTTTTCCCTTTTCCAGATCAGGACAGACGCCATGGCCGATCCCGAACTCACCGCTGAAGAGCTGCACGAGATCGAACGCAAATACGATCCCGAACTGGCCTTTCGTCCCACCGGGCGCAGTATTGCCGTTCTGGTCTCGGTGTTGCTTGTGGCGATGTCGGCCTATCATTTCTACGCCTCTGGCTTTGGTCTTGTGCGGGAACTGTTGCACCGCGGGATTCACTTGTCCTTTGTGTTGGGGCTTGTGTTCCTGCTGTTTTCATGGCGGCGCAGCACCAGCACCACCCTGCCCCCGGCGGCGTGGTATCGGATTTCGGGCGTGCCGATCCTCGATCTGGTCTTTGCGCTTATGGCTGTCGCGGCGGCGATGTATCTGCCGCTGCTGCCGCCTGCGGCGGTCTCGGTGCGGGTTGGCAACCCTTCCGATTTTGATGTGCTGATGGGCTCTGCGCTGTTTGTGCTGACGCTTGAGGCAACACGCCGCTCGGTCGGACCCACCCTGCCGATCATCGCCCTCGTTTTTGTCGCCTTCGCCATTTTCGGCCCCTATGCCCCCGGCGCGCTCAAACATGGCGGCGCCAGTTGGGAGGGGCTGATCAACCACCTCTACATGACCAACCAAGGCATCTACGGCATCGCCATCGGCGTCATGGCGCAATATGTGTTTCTCTTCATCCTCTTTGGGGTGCTGGCCACCCGCATTGGCTTGGGCCAGCTTTTCATCGACCTCGCCATGGTCATCGCCGGGCGCTACGCGGGCGGCCCGGCCAAGGTGGCGATCTTTTCCTCGGCCTTCATGGGGACAATTTCGGGCTCTTCCATCGCCAATACCGTGACCACCGGCGCGCTCACCATCCCGGCGATGAAGCGCGTGGGCTACCCTGCCCATTTCGCCGGTGCGGTCGAGGCGACCGCCTCAACCGGCGGCCAGATCACCCCGCCAATCCTCGGGGCGGCGGCCTTCATCATGGTGGAATATCTGGAAATCCCGCTTCGCGACATCCTCGCGGCGGCGCTCTTTCCGGCAATGCTGCATTATTTCGGCATCTTCATCATGGTGCATCTGGAGGCACGCAAACTGGGCCTGCGCGGCCTCAGAGCGGATGAACTGCCCAAGGCAGGGCTGGTGCTGCGCCAGAACTGGCTGTCCCTCATTCCGCTTTTCATCCTCGTCTACCTGATCCTTAGCGGCAAAACACCCGACTATGCCGCGGTCTATGGCATCATCGCCTGCGTTGTGGTGGGCTTTCTCAACCCGATCAACCGCCTGACCTTGCGCGATCTGTGGCAGGCGCTGGCCGACGGTGCCCGCAACACGCTGGCCGTGGGGGCGGCGGCCGCCACCGTGGGCGTGGTGGTCGGCGTCGTCACCCTGACCGGGGTGGGCTTTCGTCTGGGCTATGTGGTGGTGCAAACCGCTACCGACATGGGGGCCACGCTCAGCGAACTCTGGCTGCTCAGCT
This sequence comes from Roseovarius sp., assembly GCF_048262375.1. Taxonomy (GTDB): domain Bacteria; phylum Pseudomonadota; class Alphaproteobacteria; order Rhodobacterales; family Rhodobacteraceae; genus Roseovarius. Next base: position 29,728 of record NZ_JBLXFE010000015.1, on the reverse strand, counting down.
ATTTCACCCTGCAACAATGGGCGCTCTTTGTCTCGCTGATCCTGATCGCGGTCTCTTGCATCATCATGGGGGCGGGCATCCCCACGACCGCCACCTATATCATCCTCGTCGCGGTCGCGGCACCGGCCCTCGCACAGTTGCAGGTCGAACCGCTGGTCGCGCATTTCTTTGTGTTCTACTACGGCGTGCTCGCGGATATTACGCCCCCCGTGGCGCTCGCGGCCTATGCCGCCGCCGGTATCGCCGGGGCCAACCCGTTCCGCACCGGCAACACCGCCTTTCGCCTCGGTATCGCCAAGGCGCTGGTGCCCTTTGTCTTTGTCTACTCCCCGGCCCTCTTGCTGGTGACGGACGGCTTCACTTGGTCCGCCTTCACCATCACCCTGACCGGCGCAATGCTGGGCATCGGCGGCTTGGGCGCGGCCTTCTCGGGCTATCTGCTGGCCCCGATGCGCGACTGGGAACGCTGGGCGGTAGGGCTGACCTCGCTGCTGTTCATCGCACCCGGTCTCAAGACCATGGCGATTGGCCTCCTGCTCTGGCTGCCGATCGTTCTGCTGCAACTTCGCAAGTCCCGTCTCGCACGCACGGCCCAAGGCTGACCCACCCGTGAAAAGACCCCAGAACCCCTATGACGTAGACGGCTTTCATGCCGAAGCGATAGCGGCCGGACGCCACCGCGATGTGGTGGGGGGGCGTTGGGAAGAAACCGGACGGGTGCAGATGAGCATCCTGCACGACGCGGGCCTCTTGCCGCATCATCACCTCTTGGATATCGGCGCGGGATCGCTGCGGCTGGGATGCAAGGCAGTGCCCTATCTCGATCCGGGGCATTACTGGGCAACAGATGCCTCGCGCGCGCTCTTGCTGGCGGGGCATGAAACAGAACTGGCCGATCCATCACACCTCAGCCCTGATCACCTGATCGAGGATGCCCGCTTTGAGTATCCCGGCGTGCCGGGTTGCATCACCCACGCCATCGCCTTTGCGGTCTTTCCGCATCTGCCCATGGCGTATCTGCGCCGCGCGCTCACCAACCTGCGCCGTTTTGAGCAACTCGAATGCTGTCTCTTCACCGTATTCCTTGCCCCCGACGCCACTCAGGCCGCCACCGCCTATCGCCAACCTGACGGGGTTGTCACCCATGACATCCGCCCGCCCTATCACATTCTCCCAGAAGATGTGGACCATATGGCGCGCGTAACCGGCTGGCAGGCCGCGCGCAGCCCGATGCGCCTGCCGCGCGGTCAGGTTCTCTTCACCGCCCGGCCCATCGGCTGACGTGCGGCCCTGCATTTTCTTGCGGCATATTGGATTTGCATCTGCTAGACTGTGGCAAACCCGTAAGAGGCCAGAATGAGCAGCAAGCCCGAAATGAACGATGCGCTGCGCGAGCATATTATCGCGCAACCAGATCTTATCCTTGAGGATCAAGACCTTATGCGCGCACTCATTGCCGCCAATGAGCGCGCGATGGGCGGCAACATCGTGGACCTGCGCGGCATCGCGATGGACCGGCTTGAGGCGCGGCTTGACCGGCTTGAGGATACCCACCGCTCGGTGATCGCGGCGGCCTATGAAAATCTCGCGGGCACCAATCAGGTGCACCGCGCCATTCTGCGCATGCTCGACCCGGTTGAGTTTGAAATCTTCCTGCGCGATCTCGGTGGCGAGGTGGCGCATATCCTGCGCGTTGACGCCGTGCGCCTCGTGCTCGAGTCGGTGCAGAACGACAATGATCCGGCGGTGCGCCGCTTGGGCGATGTGCTCTCGGTGGCGGAACCCGGCTTCATCAAATCCTATCTCACCGGCACCCGAGACGTGCCCGCGCGCCAAGTGACCCTGCGCCAGATCGACGAAGGCGACATGCGCGTCTATGGCCGCGAGGCGCCCTATCTGCGCTCCGAAGCCTGCCTTCTGCTCGATTTCGGCGCGGACCGCCTGCCCGGCATGCTGGCCATGGGGGCCGAAGACCCGCATCAGTTCAGCCCGCAACAGGGCACCGATCTCTTGGCCTTTTTCGCAGGGGTATTCGAGCGCACCATGCGCCGCTGGCTGTCATGATCAGCCCGGCCGCCCGCGATGCGCTCGAGGGTTGGCTTGCCGCACAAAAGGCGCTCAAGGGCGCCTCTGCCAACACGATCGACGCCTATGCCCGCGATGTCGGTGACTTTCTGCGCTTCATGACCCTGCATCATGGCGAGGCTCAAGGTCTCGGGGCCCTTGGCCGCATCACCACCGCCGACATGCGCGCGTGGATGGCCCATACCCGTGGCGGCGACGTCGGCCCCCGCTCGCTCGCGCGCAAACTCTCGGCAGTCAAGAGTTTCTACCGATGGCTCTCCGAACGCGAAGGGTTCGAGCCTACGGCGGTCCTCTCAACCCGGTCGCCGAAATTCCTGCGCAAACTGCCCCGCCCCCTCACGCCCGAAGCCGCCTCCGAGATGATTGACACGCTCGACGCACAGAGCCTGACCCCCTGGATCGCCGCCCGTGATCAGGCGGTCGTGACCCTGCTTTATGGTTGCGGGTTGCGCATCTCCGAGGCGCTTGGCCTCACCGGCGCTGACCTGCCGCTTGGCCCGGTACTGCGCATCATCGGCAAGGGCGGCAAGGAACGGCTGGTGCCGGTGATCGAGCCCGCCCGCGCGGCGGTGGCGCACTACGCCCGCCTCTGCCCCTATGACATTACCCGCAACGGCCCGCTCTTTCTGGGGGCGCGCGGCGGCGCACTCAGCCCGCGACTCATTCAAAAGGTGATGGAACAGGCCCGCGCTCAGCTTGGCTTGCCCGCCACCGCGACGCCCCATGCCATGCGCCACAGCTTTGCCACGCATCTGTTGACGGCTGGCGGCGACCTGCGCGCGATACAGGAACTCTTGGGCCATGCCTCGCTCTCGACAACGCAGGCCTACACGGGCGTCGACACCGCCCGCCTGATGGAGGTCTACGCCCGCACCCATCCACAGGGGCGCGGCTAGGATCAGGTCTGGTTGGCTGGCGGATTGGCCTGAAGCGGCCGCTCCCCTCTCCCCGGCCCCCTTCAACGCCTCACGCAATAGTTAAGTTCAATTACAGCGGAAACGTGCAACGCTCCGCGCGGATGACACCCTTGTCTCGTGAATGAAATGGAGAATGTAGATAATGAAACCTCAGCTTTTCGCCGCAGCAACCCTTTTGGCCAGCATGACACTTGGGCAAACCGCATTTGCCGCAGACTGCGCGGTAGATGTCGAGGATCCCTTCGCACTTGAGGCGGCTGCAATCGAAGAAATCTATGCCTGCATCAAGGATGACTTGGCCGCAGGTTACGCCACAGAGGGCGACGCCGTCGCCAGTGCCTATCGTGACTGGACTGTAAGCTCGACCCGCCCCGCCGTGGCCGGAGCGCATGGCAACCGCCTGCTCTACACCTTTGCCAATGACATCGCCGCCGAGCAATATCTCAAATATGCCGATGAGGGCGTCACCATGCCGGTGGGCTCTGTGCTGGCCAAAGAAAGCATCACCATCAGCGCCAAGAAAAAAGCCGCTGTTCCCGGTCCGCTCTTTATCATGACCAAGGGCGAGGCAGGCAGCGTGCCCGAAACCAATGACTGGGTCTATGGCGGCATCCAACCCAATGGTAAGCCGATGAAATTCAAGCAGAGCTTCTGCCATGATTGTCATATTGCATGGGAAGCACAGGACATGTTGGCCTATCCGCTCGAAGAGTTCCGGCTCGCAAACTGAGCACCTTGCCGAAAAACCATCCCGGTCCCTGCGCGGGGCCGGGATTTTTCTTTGCAAATCTTTGATCTCTGCGCCATTACACGCCCATGACACCTCAGATACAAGCGCTCATAGTTCATCTTTTCACCGCCACCGGGGCCGTGTTCGCCATGCTGGCCATGCTGGCCGCAGTCGAGCAGAAATGGGAACTGATGTTTCTCTGGCTCGTGGTAGCCTTTGCGGTGGATGGCATCGACGGGCCGCTGGCGCGTAAATACCATGTGAAGAAATACGCCCCCGAGTTCGACGGCGTGCTGCTCGATCTGATCATCGACTATCTGACCTATGTTTTCATTCCCGCCTTCGCGCTCTTCAAATCCGACCTTCTTCCGGGCTGGACCGGATGGGTGGCGATCATCGTGATCACCTTTGCCAGCGCGATGTATTTTGCTGATACCCGAATGAAAACCAAGGACAATTCCTTTTCCGGATTTCCCGGCTGCTGGAACATGCTGGTGCTTGTGCTCTTTGCGCTCGCGCCGAATTTCTGGATTATCCTCGGACTGGTGGTTGTGCTCGCAGTGGCGATGTTCCTGCCGCTCAAATTCATCCACCCCGTGCGTACAGAACGCTGGCGCTGGCTGTCGCTGCCGATGGCGCTGGCGTGGACCTTCTTCGCGGGCTGGGCGGCCTGGGTGCATTTCGATCCGCAAAGCTGGGCGCATTGGGGCCTGGTCGTGACCAGCGTCTACCTGCTCTTTGCCGGCATCGCGCAGCAACTCTTCCCGCTCAAAGGCGATCTCGACCGGCTTTGAGCGGCTGGTTTGGCTCAGAGCCGCCATCGCCCCAATCCCCAATGCGCGGCCTCATGGTGCCATAGGCACCGGGCGGCACCTCCCTCAGGCCCAAAGTCTGCTTCAGGCGAAACTGCCCCTACATCGTATCCAGACAATGCCGCCGGAATGCCCGCTTGAGCAAATCCAGCTCTTCGCGCAACAGCGCCATTTCAGCCCGGATATCGTAGCTCAGCACATCCCCCGCCAAAAGCGCGAAACTTTCGAGAACCTCACCGCTCCGCCGGTCACGGATCACGAATGTCTGCACCCCGTCGGAGATTTTTTCCAGCGGCACCGGCACCCTCACCACCCAGAGCTGATCCTCTGGCCTCGGCGTCACCTCGACACCCGCCACCGGCTCCTGATGATGCGTCACCTCGATGTCAGGCGTAAAATCGCCCTCTCCCTGCCGGGTCAGAACCCCTTCCCAGACCCCTTCAAAGAGCCGCGTCTTGGTCAGTGTCACCTCGTTCATCACTGCTCCCTCACTACAAATCCGCGCGCGGACGACGGCTGAATGTTATATCCCGCAGGACAAGCTGGCTCATCTGGGGATTCTCGAAAATCAGGTCGATCCACACCCGCTCCACCCGCTTTTCATTGAGGTTGGAATAGGCCAGATCGAATTCGACCATGATTTCCTCTGCATTCAGCGGCAACTCCCGCACGATCTGCTCGGTATTGGGGCCATGCTTGATATTCAGTCGGGCAAAAATCTCCAGCGGCTTTTCCAGCTCTACAATCGTGTCCATCCGCAAAAGATGCCGCTTGGTTAATCCGTCCACCGCCTGCTGCGGAAAATCCAGCACAACCGACAGGAACGATCCGTCAAAGGCAAACACATCCATGCGCAGACCATAAGGGGCAAGATCCGCCTCGCGGCTGTTACGCAACTGCCGCAGGCACAATTCCGAGCGCGCGCAATCATGAAACAAAGTCACCTCGCGCCCCAGCATCGACTTGGACTTGACCGAGGCCATGCCGGGCACCGGCAAAGGCTCGCGCCACAACTCGGGCCGCCATGCCCAATCCGTGCCATGGGGGCGCGAAAAGGAATTCGATCCGATCATCGGCAGCGCCAGTCGATTATCGGCAATCGAGATCACTTCATTGAGCGAATAAATCAGCTTGCGCGCCCGTGCCCGCGCCCGCCGCAACTCGGCCAGCCCCATCATCGGTGCGTTTCGTGCGGTTTGCCGCCAGTTGCGCAGGCTGCGCCGATGCGTCAACACGTCCAGTAATTTCATGCAGAGCGCACCCTTGCCAAACTTCGCACGCAAAAAGAGCCGAATTTCATGTCCCGGATCTTTGCATAGCATTAATTCGAAACAGGAAACAATCCACTCATAAGGTCAGGGTGCATGGATTGCCGCGCCACCACGTCCTCCGGGCTTGCCTCGCGCAGCATCTCGGCCAGATCCTGAAGCAAGACCCGCCCCTCCTGTCCCGCCACAGCGCGCCCGGCAGGACCGTAAATCGCCAGCCCAACCATATGCCCGTTGATCACCATACCTGCGCGCCAGTGCACCGGGTCGCCACCGGGCAGCATCTTTTCGCCCCCCTGCATCACCTGTACCAGAGATATGCCGTCGCCATCCTCGGCGACGCGCACCTCTGCCGGGGCAAGCGCCCGCGCCATCGCCTGCGCATCAGGATGCTGCACGTTTTGCCCACGCGGCAGCACTGACACCGTCATCACAGCAGCCTCGACATAAATACCGGCGCGGCCTGTCAGGCTCTCGCAACTGGCAATCAGGGCAAAGCTGCCTGTCAACCCGCGCCGCAAACTCGCAGCATCGACGCAATAGCCGCGTGGGCCCTCGACAACCACGTCACCGTCATAAAACGCTACCCTGTTCAGCGCTTGGGACTTGCTCGCAGGTGCCTCAAGGCAGCCCGCGAGCATCATCAACATCGTCAGCCCCAAGAGGGTTCGGACCCCTATCGTCCGAATCCGTCCGCGCTCAGAGGTCCATATAAACATGCCGCTCGAATGCCGCGCCGGGATGAGTGACCGCACCCTTATAGGTCTCGCCCACCAATTGCGCATATTTCCACAGCGCGCCGCTGGCATAAATGGTCTCGCGCGGGCCCGCCCAAGCGGCTTTGCGCTTGGCCAGTTCCTCGTCGCTCAGATCGACCGACAATTCCCCTTTGATCGCGTCAATCGTGATCATGTCGCCTGTGGCAATCAGCGCGATCGGCCCGCCATGCGCCGCCTCGGGGCCAACATGCCCCACACAGAACCCGCGCGTCGCACCGGAAAAGCGCCCATCGGTGATCAGCGCCACTTTCTTGCCCATGCCCTGACCGCTGAGCGCCGCCGTGGTGGACAGCATCTCGCGCATGCCGGGTCCACCTGCGGGGCCCTCGTTGCGGATGACGATCACTTCGCCTTCCTTGTATTGCCGCGCCTTCACCGCCTCGAACGCGTCTTCTTCGCATTCGAACACCCGCGCCGGGCCGGTAAAGACCTGATGCTCAGGCGCGATGCCTGCGACCTTCACAATCGCGCCAGACGGGGCCAGATTGCCCTTCAGACCGACCACACCACCGGTTTTGGTGATGGGGGTTTCAATGGGATAAATCACTTTGCCGTCGGCTTCACGCTCGATCAGGTCCAGTTCCTCGCCAATGCTGCGCCCGCTTGCGGTCATGCAATCCTCATGGATCAGCCCCGCCTTGCGCAATTCCTTCATCACCACCGGAATACCGCCCGCGTCATAAAGGTCTTTGGCCACATAGGCCCCGCCCGGCTTCAGATCGACGAAATAGGGCGTGTCGCGGAAGATGTCACACACATCCTCAAGGAAGAAATCAATCCCCGCCTCATGCGCAATCGCAGGCAGGTGCAGACCGGCATTGGTGCTGCCACCGGTGCAGGCCACGACCCGCGCGGCATTCTGCAAGGATTTGAGCGTCACCACGTCACGCGCCCGGATGTTCTTTTCCAAAAGCTGCATCACCGCCCGGCCCGACGCCTCGGCATATTGATCGCGGCTTTCATAAGGCGCGGGCATGCCGGAGCTGTTCATCAGCGCCAGACCAATCGCCTCGGACACACAGGCCATGGTGTTGGCGGTAAACTGCCCACCACAGGCCCCGGCGCTCGGACAGGCCACCCGCTCCAGCATATCGAGCGCCTTGTCGGACATCTCGGCGTTCTGATGCCGGCCCACGGCTTCAAACATATCCTGCACGGTCAGATCACGGCTGCGGAAATCCTCGGGGATCTCGCTCACCTGCGGTGCTTTACCCGGCAGGATCGATCCACCATAGATGAACACCGACGGCACGTTGAGCCGCACCATGGCCATCATCATCCCCGGCAGGGACTTGTCACAGCCCGCCAGCCCGACAAGCGCATCATAACAATGGCCGCGCATGGTCAATTCCACCGTGTCGGCAATCGCCTCACGGCTCGCCAGCGACGAGCGCATGCCCTCATGCCCCATGGCAATCCCGTCCGTCACCGTGATTGTGGTGAACTCGCGCGGGCTGCCATGCGCCTCTTTCACGCCGCCCTTGACGGCCTGCGCCTGACGGTTCAACGAGATGTTGCACGGCGCCGCCTCGTTCCAACATGTGGCAACACCCACCAGCGGCTGATGAATCTCGGCCTCGGTCATGCCCATGGCGTAATAGTAGGACCGATGCGGCGCGCGCTCGGGGCCTTCGGTCACATGGCGACTGGGCAGTTTGGCTTTGTTGAACTTGGTCATGAGGGGCCTCCCAAAATTTGCTGAAATCGGTCTAGGCCAGCGACGCGGCGGGGGCAAGCTGATTGCAACACCCATCCCGCGCCTATAGCTTGCGCGCATGAGATATGACGCCCATGAAATCCTCATTGCTCCGGCGCGCGCCACGGCCCATCCCGCCCGTCTTTTGGCGGGAATATCGCTTGGCGTGCCGGTCTTTGTAGCGCTGAGTTTCGTCTACGCCGCCGTTCTGCCACTGCTCTTTGGGCCCGAGGCATGGGCCCGCATCGCACCGGGCGTCGGGGCCGCGACCAACCCCGAGGGCGTGCTGATCAACCTCTTCATCTTTGGCCTGCTGATCGCGGCTCTTGGCCTTACCCTGCGCCTCGTGCACAGGCGCGACCTCTGGAGCGTCGTCGGCCCCCGCCCTCTGGCCCTGCATCAATTCACCCGCGCCATGGGGGTGATGATCCTGCTCTATGGCGCGATCCTCCTGCTGCCCATGCCAGAGGGGCTAGATCCGGTCTCCAACCTCGACCCCGGTCGATGGCTCATGCTGCTGCCCTTGGCCGTCTTGGGGCTCTTCCTGCAGGTCTTTGCCGAAGAGCTGGTGTTTCGCGGCTATCTCCAGAGCCAGCTTGCCGCGCGGTTCTCTTCGCCCCTGATCTGGATGGCCCTGCCCTCGCTTATGTTTGCCGCGCTGCATTTCGATCCGGTCGGCTTTGGCTCCAACTCTTGGATCGTGGTGGCATGGGCCGCCGCGTTCGGCCTAGCCGCGGCCGATCTCACAGCCCGCTCAGGCACGCTCGGCCCGGCCACCGCGCTGCATTTCATCAACAATTTCAGTGCCATCCTGATCGCCGCCCCGCGTGGCCAATTTGACGGGATGGCGCTCTATGCCTACCCGTTCCAGGCGGACAATGCCGATGCTTTATGGGCGATGATGCCTGTCGATCTGCTGATCCTGATCTGCGGTTGGCTCGCCATCCGCCTCAGCTTGCGCCGCTGATTGCATTTCAACCGCGCGCGCCTTATGTCAGGGCGCAACCGTCACCAGAGGGACCGGACCCGATGAACTGGATCACCAACTATGTGCGCCCGCGGATCAACTCGATCTTCTCACGCCGTGAAATTCCCGAGAACCTCTGGACCAAATGCGATGCGTGCGGCACCATGCTGTTTCATCGCGAACTCAGCGACAATCTGAACGTCTGCACCAGTTGCGGCCACCATATGACCATCACGCCGCGCGCACGGCTCACGGCCCTGTTTGACGGCGGTATCTTCTCGGAAGTGGACGTGCCCGCCCCCACCCCGGACCCGCTGCATTTCCGCGATCAGAAAAAATACCCTGACCGCCTGCGCGCCGCGCAAAAATCCACCGGCGAGAAAGAGGCGATGCTCGTCGCCACCGGCGATATGGGGCGCACGCCGATTGTGGCCGTAGCACAGGATTTCAACTTCATGGCCGGCTCGATGGGCATGTATGTTGGCAATGCCATCATCGCAGCGGCAGAGACAGCGGTAAAGCTCAAGCGCCCGCTGATCCTGTTTTCCGCAGCCGGGGGCGCGCGCATGCAAGAAGGCATCCTGAGCCTGATGCAAATGCCCCGCACCACCGTCGCAGTGCAGATGCTCAAAGAGGCAGGGCTTCCTTACATCGTCGTGCTCACCCATCCCACCACCGGCGGCGTCACCGCGTCCTATGCAATGCTGGGCGACGTGCAGATTGCCGAACCGGGCGCGCTCATCTGCTTTGCCGGTCCGCGCGTGATCGAACAAACCATCCGCGAGAAACTGCCCGAAGGGTTCCAGCGCGCCGAATACCTGCTCGACCACGGCATGCTCGACCGCGTGACACCACGCACCCAACTGCGCGAAGAGCTTGTCTCGATCACCCGCATGCTGATGGGCCTGCCGCCCGCGATCATGGGCGATTTGCCCGCCCCCGAGGCAGAGCCCGCCAAAGCCGGAACACAGTCCAAGGACGCCCCCAAGAAATGACCACCCCCACATCCGACGCCATCCTTGCCCGGATGATGGCGCTGCACCCCAAGATCATCGACCTCACGCTCGATCGCGTCTGGCGTTTGCTCGACGCGATCGGCAATCCGCAAAACGACCTGCCCCCGGTGATCCATATCGCAGGCACCAATGGCAAGGGCAGCACACAGGCGATGATCCGCGCCGGGCTTGAGGCGGCAGGTAAAACCGTGCACGCCTATACCTCGCCACATCTTGCACGGTTTCACGAACGCATCCGGCTGGCAGGAGTGCTGATTTCAGAGGATCATCTGACCGCCATTCTGGATGAATGCTACGCCGCCAATGGCAGCGACCCGATCACCTATTTCGAAATCACCACCTGCGCGGCACTTCTGGCCATGGCCCGGACACCCGCCGATTACACCTTGCTTGAGGTGGGACTCGGCGGACGGCTTGACGCCACCAATGTGATCGAACAACCGGCACTTACCGTGATCACGCCCATTTCCATCGACCACGAGCAATATCTCGGTGACACACTGGCCAAGATCGCCGGGGAAAAGGCCGGGATCATCAAGCGCCGTGTGCCCTGCGTGGTCGGCCCCCAACCCGACGAGGCCATGGATGTGATCGAGGCCATTGCCGCGCGCCACAGCGCACCACTCTTGGCGCATGGTCAGCACTGGCACGCCTTTTCCGAACGCGGACGCCTGATCTTTCAGGACGAAACCGGCCTGTTGGATCTGCCCTTGCCCAACCTGCCCGGCGCTCATCAGATCGAGAACGCAGGCGCTGCCCTCGCCGCCCTGCGTCACCTGACCATGGGCGACGCCGCCTATGAGGCCGCCGTCACCCGCGCCTTCTGGCCCGCGCGCATGCAGCGCCTGCAAACCGGTCCGCTGATCGACGCCGCCCCCCATGCCGAGATCTGGCTTGATGGCGGTCACAACCCGGCGGCAGGCGAGGCCTTGGCCAAACATCTGGCCACCCTGCCCCCGCGCCCCACCCATCTGATCTGCGGCATGCTCAACACCAAGGACATCGGCGGCTATCTGACGCCGCTCGCGGCCCATGCCGCCTCGCTCACCGCGCTGTCGATCCCGGGCGAGGCCAATACCCTGCCCGCAGACGTCACAGCCGAGGCCGCGCGCAGGGCGGGCCTCGCCGCGAGCACCGCCGAAACCGCGCTTGAGGCCATAACCGCCATCACCACCCATTGCCCCAAAGCGCGCATCCTGATCTGCGGTTCGCTTTACCTTGCCGGGGGCATCCTGCGGGAAAACGGATAGGGCCGGGCGTACGGTTTGACCGCACAAACGTACGTTTCGCAAAAACGGACCAATCCACCTGTTGACCGATTCGCGCGTCATCGCGTATGGTCGGACACAAGTAATGACTGCGCCGAACGCATGGCACGCAGCGGGCACACGGCCCGGACAACCGGAATTTCAGATTACGATGGCAGGACTGATTGAGGGGCCGAACCAACGGTCCCCTTTCATTTTCAGGCCCCGGACTGTCAGCCGCGACCGTCCTTGGGCGATCCCATCACCACATAGGACGTGATCGCATTCACCTGCGGCAACGTTCCCAAAACATCGGTGTGAAACCGTTTATAGGCCGCCAGATCAGCCACTTCGACGCGCAAGAGATATTCCACCGCGCCGGTAATATTGTGGCATTCCACCACCTCCGGCGCCCGGCTCATGGCCTGCTCAAAGGCCACCTGACTGGCCTTGGTGTGGCTGTTCAGCCCGACCGTGATATAGGCCAGAAACCCTATGCCAAGCGCGCTGCGATCCAGCACCGCGCGGTAGCCTGCAATCACACCGCGCCGTTCCAGATCCTGCACCCGCCGGAGGCAGGCCGATGGCGACAGCCCCACCCGTTCGGCCAGCTCCAGATTGCTGATCCGCCCATCGCGGCTTAACTCTTGCAATATACGTTCACATATCTTATCCATATCTGAATTATATTGCACATATATCCTCCATTAACAACAAAACGCAATTCCACGTCACTCAGGATCGCATATAATTGTGCCATGACACCTGATTTACTCACCGCCCTCACCACATTCGCCTTTGTCACGGTCATGACTCCGGGACCAAACAACCTGATGCTCATGGCCTCAGGGACGAATTTCGGTTTCAGCCGCTCAATCCCCCATATGTTGGGGATCGGCCTGGGTTTTCCCCTAATGGTGGCCTGCGTCGGCCTTGGCGTGATGCAAGTGTTCGATCTCTGGCCGCTCAGCTACACCGTGCTGAAAATCGGCTCTGTCACATATCTGCTTTATCTCGCTTGGAAAATTGCCAATGCCGCGCCCCCGCGCGACGCAGAATCGTCCGGTAAGCCATTGACGTTCCTACAATCTGCAGCGTTCCAATGGGTTAATCCCAAGGCTTGGAGCATGGCGCTCTCGGCCATCACCCTCTATGCTACGGGTCGCGATCTGGTCTCTGTGCTCTGGGTGGCGGGGGTCTATATCGTCATGTCTGGCGTCAGCACCACAAGCTGGACCCTTCTCGGCCAACAACTCCGGCGGATGCTCAGGAACCAAGCCCGCCTGCGTGCCTTCAACTGGTTTATGGCCGCCCTGCTCATCGCCACGCTTATCCCGGTCCTATGGCCCCTGTGACGATCACGCTTTTGCATACCGCAAAGGGTCACCAAGCCACCTTCGACGCGCTGCGTGACCAAATTGCGCCGGGATTGACTCTCCAGCATATCGTGCGGCCGGATTTCCTGAGCCGTGCACAGGACGCGATGACAGAAAGCTTAGTATCTGAAATAACACGAGAAATCCAGAGGTTCCCGACACCCGTGCTTTGCACTTGCACCACCATCGGCCCGATCGCAGAGGCCGCCGGAGCCTTGCGTATTGACGCGCCCATGATGCAGGCGGCGGCAGACATCGGCGGGCCGGTTCTGTTGGTTTATTGTCTTGAGAGCACCCGCACACCCAGCCTTGCCCTGCTCATCCGCACTCTGCACACAACCAAGGCCCCTCCTCCCGTGCGCAGCCTTCCGCTTCTGCACCTCTGGCCGCTTTTCGTCGGGGGCAAGACAGACGAATTTGCCCGCGCCATCGCCACAGAGACACGGGCTTACCTCAGCCAACACCCTGATATCGCGGTGATTGTTCTGGCTCAGGCCTCTATGGCGGGGGGCGCCGCGCATCTGGCGGGCCTCGCTCAGCCGGTGCTGACGTCGCCAGAACACGCCTTGCGCGCCGCCATCGCCCGGTTGTGATTGCAAATCACCCGTCTTCAAGCCATATAACGCAACGGCAAACGTGGAGACAGCATTGCGATGACCAACTACCTCGACTTCGAAAAGCCGCTCGCCGAGATTGAAGGCAAGGCCGAGGAATTGCGCGCGCTCGCCCGCGCCAATGCAGAGATGAATGTCGATTCCGAGGCCGCAGCGCTTGATGCCAAGGCCGCAGAGATGCTGCGTGACCTCTACAAGGCCCTCAGCCCTTGGCGGAAATGTCAGGTCGCCCGCCATCCCGAGCGCCCACACTGCCGCGACTATATCGATGCGCTGTTTTCCGATTACACGCCGCTCGCCGGGGACCGCGCCTTTGGCGAGGACAATGCCGTGATGGGGGGGTTGGCCCGCCTGAATGATCGTCCTGTCATGGTCATCGGCCATGAAAAAGGCAACGATACCAAGAGCCGGATCGCCCGCAACTTTGGCATGGCCCGCCCCGAGGGGTATCGCAAGGCGGTGCGCCTGATGCAGATGGCCGACCGCTTTGGTCTGCCGGTGATCACGCTGGTGGACACGCCCGGCGCCTACCCCGGCAAGGGGGCCGAAGAACGCGGCCAATCCGAGGCCATCGCCCGTGCCACCGAGACCTGCCTTACCATCGGCGTGCCGCTGGTGTCGGTGATTATTGGAGAGGGGGGATCAGGCGGCGCCGTGGCATTTGCGTCTGCAAACCGCGTGGCAATGCTGGAACATTCGGTCTATTCAGTGATTTCCCCCGAGGGTTGCGCGTCGATCCTGTGGAAGGATGCCGAAAAGATGCGCGAAGCGGCCGAGGCGCTGCGCCTGACAGCGCAGGATCTAACCCGGCTTGGCGTGGCGGATCGTGTGATCAACGAACCATTGGGCGGCGCGCATCGCGACCCCTCCAACACCATCGCCGCCGTGGGCAAGGCCATCGAGGCCATGCTCAGCGAACTCGGCAAGAAAGATCGCGCTGCCCTCATCAAGGACCGGCGCGACAAATTTCTTCGCATGGGCGCCAAGGGGCTCGCGGCCTGAACCGCGAGCCGCTCTTCGCTCTTTCACGTCAGGCCGCGTCGCGTCGATTTGCCTTGAGGCGTGCATTGACGGTTTCGACGATGCCAGAAAATTCAGCCGAGTCGACACCCTGCTGTTCAGCGATAAGCTTGACCAGCATATCGACACGCTCGATCCGATCAGCCCCGCTTTCGATCGCACGCGCAGCCGAGGATGGCTTGAGCAAGCCATTGGCGGCACTGGCATATTTGGCAAAGGGCACAGCATCTTCGGCCTCAGCCCCCAGACGGCGCACCACCTCATCCACGGTGCTGTAGATCTTTTCGGACAGCGCCGCATCGCCATGCACCGCCTCTTTGATGGGCCGCGCACCCTCCGGCAGGACACAGCGGTAATTGCCGGTGAGCAACATGCTCCACTTGGCAAACGGCACATAGATCGAGTCGAACACCCGGAGCTTGACCGGCACATCCTTGCCATCCACCGTCACGGCGTCGATTGCAGCTTCCAGATCGCGCAGGATACGGTTGTGCGCCTCATCCTCAAAGATCGCGGCCTTGAAATTGGTAGGCAGGCCGACATGCAGCGTATTCGCGCCATCCTCAGCCACGCGATAGGCTTGTGGGTCGGGGCTGCACAGGGTCACGGTGCCGGGCGTGAACGCCGCCCAAGCGCGCGGGCAGGTATAGGCCGCCTCAAGCTTGGACGTATCCAGGCCCGGAACCCGGCGCAGATACGGCAGCGGCGGCATGTTCATGATTGACAGACACGGTGTTCCCGCGGCCGCGATCCGACCCAAAAGATCGACAATATTATCGGCACAATACTGCGGCTCTGACATAGCGAGCGCCACCATGTCATAATCGGCAGGGTTCACATCCTCAGGCGTCAGAGCATTGAGCGTGCCCGGCAGGTCATGCGAGCGGAACGAACGGTGCTCGGCCTCATCGCGCAGTTTGATGCGCACGTCCGTGCCCTCGGCATTGATCAGGTCCGCGGTGGACTGACGGCACACCAGCGTCACATCCTGCCCAGCCATCAACAGCTTGGTGCCAAGCAGGGAGCCATAAGAGGCCCCCAAGATTACGATACGATATGCCATGACAGGTCCTTTCCACAGAGAATCTTGCTGAATTTTTGCTGTCCTGAGTATAGCGAACACAGCCGATTTCACTACGAAATTAATGTCAATGTGTATAGAGTAAACATTACGAATGAAATATTTGTAATGTTGTAAGGTTCCACATGGCAAAAACCCTCATTGGTCCCCGGCTCCGCCAGTTGCGGCGCGAGCGTGGTCAGACGCAGGCCGATATGGCCCGCGTGCTGGACGTCAGCCCATCCTACATCAACTTGCTTGAGAACAATCAGCGCAGCCTGTCCGTGCAGATGCTGATGTCGATTGCCGATGCCTATGCAGTAGATTGGCGCGATCTGACCCGCGACGAGACGGCGCGCCGGGTGGCGGACCTGCGCCTCGCGGTGCGCGATCCGGTCTTTGCCGCTGACCTCCCCGATCTTCAGGAATTGCGCAGCGCTGTGGATCACGCACCGCGTATGGTTGACCTCTTTCTCGAACTGCATGGCGCGTATCGCACCGCTCTGGAAAAGATCCTGAGCCTTGCCGGCGACAATGCCGCCGATGAGTTGCTGCGCAGCTCGCCCGAAACCGTGATTCACAACTTCTTTCGTGACCACGGCAACCACTTTCCCGAACTGGAACAGGCCGCAGAGAGCGCGCGCGAAGGTGAATTCACCTCACCCGAAGACCGTTACTTCGATCTGCGTCAACGGCTCAAGGAACGGCATGGCATCACCGTTCGCATCCGGCGGATTGGCGATCTGGGCGACGCGCTGCGTTACTATGACGAAGCGACGGGTGTCGTTCACCTGTCGCAAGCGCTCGACACGTCGAACCGCGCCTTTCAACTTGCGCATGTGTTGTGCCTCGTGGCCTATCCAGAGGTGCTGTCGGGTATTGTCGACCGTAGCGGGCTCGACTCGGTGCATGCGCTGGCGCGGCTCCGGGTGGAGCTGGCCAATTATTTCGCGGCGGCGTTTCTCATGCCTTATGACGCGTTTCTGCGCGAGGCCAATGCCGCCGCCTATGACATTGACCGGATCGCAGCGGTATTCAGCACCTCATTCGAGCAGGTCTGCCAACGCCTGACCACCCTGCAACGAGAAGGTGCGCGCGGCGTACCGTTCTTTTTCCTGCGGATCGACAAGGCAGGAAATGTAACCAAACGGTTCAATTCCACCTCGTTCCACCTCGCGGAATACGGCGGCTCCTGCCCGGTCTGGAACATCCACACGGCGTTCTATCAGCCGGGGGTGATGATGCCACAATTCGTCGAAATGCCCGATGGCACGCGCTACTTCACCGTCAGCCGCACAGTCCACCGCCCGGTTTTCAGTGAGGAAACACAAGACAGACGATTAACGCTGGCCTTGGGGTGCGAGGCAAAATATGCGCATCGCCTGCGCTATGCCTCCAGTTACAACTTTGACGACCCCAAGCTTTATGCGCCGATCGGACTCAACTGTAACCTCTGCCCGCGTCAAGCCTGTTCGCAACGCGCGCATCAGCCCTTGTTGATGGAGTTACCGATTGACGAGAACCGGCGCGGCAGCACCCGCTATGAAAGCTGAAAGGGGGGCCAACTGGCCCCCCTTTCATGTCTTGGTTTTGGCCTCCTGCCTTATTCAGCAGGCTTGGCCCGCCGCGGACGCAGATATTTGAACGCAGGCATCAGGATCAGGATGATCGCGATAACCATGATCGGTGCCGAAATTGGCCGGCTAAAGAAGATCGACGGATCGCCCGACGACAACAGCAGAGATTGGCGCAGCGTTGGCTCGGCAATCGGGCCCAGAACGATGGCCAGAACCGCAGGAGCCACCGGATAGTCGAACTTGCGCAGGAAGAACGCCCCAAAGCCGAAGATCAGCAGCAACCAGATGTCGAACATATCCTGCATTGCCGCATAGCCACCCACAACCGACAGCACAAAGATCAGCGGAGCAAGCACCGTAAACGGCATGCGCAGCATCCAGATAAAGAGCGGGATGAAGGCAAGGTTCACGACCACGGCAAAGAAGTTGGAGACATAGAACGATCCGATCAGACCCCAGACGAAATCCGACTGCTCAACGAACAGGCGTGGACCGGGCGTCAAACCCCAGATCACCATGCCCCCCAGCAGAATGGCCGTTGTGGGCGAACCGGGAATGCCCAGCGTCAACATCGGCAACATCGAGCCGGTAGAGGCCGAATTGTTAGCCGCTTCAGGTGCAGCCACGCCACCGACATGGCCCTTGCCGAAATCATCCGGCCGCTTCGAGATCATCTTGGTCACACCATAGGACATGAGCGACGCCGGGGTGGCCCCCGCAGCCGGAAGCACGCCAACAAAGAACCCAAGGAACGAGCCGATAGACATGCCCTTCCAGCCTTTCTTGAAGGACGTCCCGGTATCCTCGATGATCCCCTTCACCGAAATCTTGGCTTCGGTATTGGTCACTTCGCCGCGTGTCGATTCAATCGTCCAGATCATCTCGCCGATGCCATAGACGCCAATGGCCAGCACAAGAAAACTGATCCCGCCCAGAAAGCCATTCATGTCCAAGAGAACCAGTCGCGGTGCGCCCGAGATTTGGTCAAATCCAACTGTAGCCAGCACGAGACCAAAGCAAATCGAGAATACCGTCTTGGCGATGTCGTCGCCACCCAGACCCACAAAGGTCGCAAATGCCAGCAGCATCAGAGCAAAGATCTCAGGCGGACCAAAGCTGAGCGCCACCGTTGCCAGAAGCGGGGCAAGCCCGGTAAAGAGCATGACCGACACTGTCCCCCCGACGAACGACGCCACCGCAGCTGCCACAAGTGCCAGGCGTGCCTTGCCCTGTAGCGCCAGAGGGCGACCGTCAAAAGTTGTGGCGACCGCCGTCGAAGCCCCGGGAATGCCCAAGGTGATCGACGAAATGGCCCCCCCGTACATCGCTCCATAATAGATCGCCGCGAGAAAGATGATCGCAGATCCCGGCGGGACGAGAAAGGTAATCGGCAAGAGAATTGCCACACCGTTCACCGATCCCAGACCTGGCATAGCGCCGATAAAGAGCCCGAGCGTCACGCCAACAAAGATAAGCAATAGGTTAAGAGGTTGGATTGCGACAAGTATGCCGTCGCCAAGTAGAGATAGAATTTCCATGGGTTGGTTCGCCCTTTTGTCAGCTAGGCCGTGACCGGCTCAGTAGATGATTTCGTAGAGGACATTGAACACCGGCTCGGTGAATCCCATGCCGGTCGGCATCGAGATTTGCATCAGCCCTTCAAAGAAGAAGAACAGCCCAAGCGGGAACAGCACCACCATCATGCTGGTCAGAAACCAGCCGTGGCGTCCGAGAACTTTGAGATAGTAGATCATGAAGACTGCAACCGCGCCATACATCGACACGATATCAACCAGTGCAACAAAACCGATGATACCACCCCCCACGAGCAACAGCGTCTTGAGCCCGTATGAGTCGAGTACCGGTTCATCCGAGCGGGATTGCGGAGACGTCCCCCGCACCCAGTTTAACGCGATGAAACCCGTCGAAATCAGCATGCCCAGCGACAGC
Source organism: Roseovarius sp. (assembly GCF_048262375.1). GTDB lineage: Bacteria > Pseudomonadota > Alphaproteobacteria > Rhodobacterales > Rhodobacteraceae > Roseovarius. The sequence continues at coordinate 10,614 of NZ_JBLXFE010000015.1, read as the reverse complement.
CAGAACGGCCAGAACCCGCCTTGTGGACCAGTCCCGGCAACAAAGCCGATACCGTTCGCCGATGCCTTGTACATCAGATAGATGGATAGGAGGGCCAGCACGCCCGCCGTCACTATTTCGCCAACCCGCATGGCTAGCCCTCCCTGTTGTTCAGTTAAGCTTTCAGATCACTTCATGCCCGCAAGCAGCTTGGTGTGGGTCTCGACTTGCAATTCCCAGTACTTGCGCTGCTCATCGGCGTTCATCCACAGCGGCGAGAGCGACTCGGCCTCCAGATACCCCTGCCATTCTTCCGAGTTAAAGATCTCGGTGAACAGGTTCCGGTAATAGTCAGCTGCCTCGTCCGACATTCCCGGCGCGCCAACGACGGCCCGCTGGTTGTAGTAGCTGAAATCATGACCTTTTTCCTTGAGCGTCGGAATGCCCGGATAGGCGTTCATCTGCTCGTCCGAGAACACCAGCAAGGGGCGCACATCGCCCGACTGGTAGAAACCGCGTGCCTCTGCCGGGTTGTTCACAGTGGCCATGATCTGCTTGCCGGCCAGAGCCGCCGCAACCGCGCCGCCGCCATCAAAGGGGATGTACTTTGACTTGAGACCGAACGCGCCATTCGTATAGGCAAAGACGATGCTGTCTTCTTGGCCAGTGCCTGTGCCGCCGGTGACATATTCGCCATCCGCCGCCTTGACTGCGTCAACCCACTGCTCAAACGTCTCGATCCCGCTGTCCTTGTGTACCCAAAGCGCGAAGGGATCGACGCCCATCATCGCAATCGGGGTAAAGGTCTGGATGTCGATGCCCAGATCGGGCTGACGGATCGGTGTCGAAAAGAACGAGTTCAGCGTCACCAGAATGGTGTGATCAGGGTCACTTGCAGTGTTGAGCCAGATCAGCGCTTCGGCACCAGAACCACCACCCTTGTTGTTGGGAATAAGCGGACGGTTGGTGAGATCTTTCTTCTCGGCCACCGACTGGATGAAGCGGGCGATCTGGTCAGCACCACCACCCGGACCCGCCATGATGACAAAGTCGATGGGCTTGCGCGGTTGCCATTCGGCCATAGCCGCCGGAGCCGTCAGCCCCAGCGCGGCAATGCCAATTGCTAAAGTCTTCAGAATATTCATGTCTTCCTCCCATTGATGACCGCTATCCGGCCAGATTCAGTAACGGCTCTGATGTGCCCTGGACCCTCCTCGGCCCTTTGTTGGTGCGCACCCGAACCAGACTTGAGTTTGCTGTCGTCCTTCCCCCCCTGTCCACAAATTTCCGCTTATTTTGCTCGATCCCTCAATGCACCATGACCACTGGAATCGTTGCTTCGGCCACAATTGTCGCGGAATTTCCGCCAAGCAGCGACTCACGCTCATAACTCTCGTGATAAGCGCCCATAATCAGCATGTTGGCCCCAACTTCGGCACATTTTTCCAAAAGCGAGCGCCCGACATTACCGCTGCGTTCAAAGGTTTGAATCTGCGATGTGATGCCACGCTGAGCCAGATAATGCCTGAACTCTTCGGGCGTGGCGGTGTGTTCGATTCGCCCCGCCGTCAGGATCGTCACCTGATCCGCCCCCTCGATCAGCGACATCGCCATGGCGACCGCGCGGGACGCCTCAAGCGATCCATTCCAGCCGATAGCCACATGGCTGCCAATATCCGCCGCCACCTGATCGGTATCCGGGCAAACCAGAACCGGACGCCCCGAACTGAACAGCGCCGATTTCAGCGTGTTATACCCAAGATTTTCATCCTGATTGGGCTTGGCCACGCAAATGAGATCGGCAAGGCGGCCATAATGGCGGACCACTTCGACCTGCTTGCCCTCATATTCCCGAAACGCCGCTGTCGGTTTACCCACCGCGCGTGGCTCAACGCTGATCCCGTGCAGAGCGGCATCGGCCATAAACTTGTCGCGCAGGTAACCCTGTTCGTAATCCGCCCGCTTGAGGCTCGCCTCTTCCAATTGCTTGCGCAAGAAGGTGGGGATCACCACGCCGTATGGCATCATATCCTCAGCCTTGGGGTGGCAATGCACCACCCGCACATGCGCGTTGTAGCGTTTTGCAAGCGCTGCGGCATGCGCAAACAGGATCGGTCCCCGCCCGTCTCCGCGAACCGGCATCATGATAGTGTGAAGTGTGCTTTTGCCCATGATTAAAACAACCCGTCGATTACGCCATCGGCGTTGATGCAGATAGACTCAGCCGATGGCACCCTTGGCAGGCCCGGCATTGTCATGATCTCGCCGCAGATCACTACGACGAACCCGGCCCCGGCGCTCAGCCGGACCTCGCGCACTGGCAGGCTGTGGCCCGTGGGGGCACCGCGCCGGTTCGGATCGGTGGTAAAGCTGTATTGCGTCTTGGCCATACAGACCGGCAGATGCCCATATCCCTGATCCTCCCATTCCTTGAGCTGACGGCGGATGCTGGCATCGGCCAACACATCGTCAGCGCGATAAATGCGCTTGGCGATTGTCTCGATCTTCTGAAACAGCGGCATCTCATCGGGGTAGAGCGGCGCGTATTGTGCAGCCCCGCTTTCAACCACCTCGACCACCTTATGCGCCAGATCCTCGATCCCCTTGGACCCGTGCGCCCAATGTTTGCACAGGATCGCCTCAGAGCCTTGGCTGGCGACGTAATCCTTGACCGCCTGCACTTCGGCGTCGGTATCGGTGACAAAATGGTTGATCGCCACAATCGCCGGCACACCGAATTGCTTGAGGTTCGCGATGTGCCGCCCGAGGTTCGGACAGCCTGCCTTCACGGCGTCGACATTTTCGGGGCCCAGATCCGCCTTGGCCACACCGCCGTTCATCTTCATCGCCCGCACCGTGGCCACGATCACCACCGCCTTGGGCTTCAGACCGGCCTTGCGGCATTTGATATTCATGAACTTCTCGGCACCCAGATCGGCCCCAAAGCCCGCCTCAGTGACCACATAACCCGCCAGCTTCAGCGCCGTCGTGGTAGCCACGACCGAATTGCAGCCATGCGCGATATTGGCAAACGGTCCGCCATGCACAAAGGCCGGGTTGTTCTCCAGCGTCTGCACCAGATTGGGCTGCATCGCCTGCTGCAAGAGCACGGTCATCGCACCGTCCGCCTTGATATCGCGGCAGAATACGGGCGATTTATCCCGCCGGTAGGCGACGATGATATCGCCGAGCCGCTTTTCCAGATCCGCCAGATCAGTGGCAAGACACAGGATCGCCATAACCTCAGAGGCCACGGTGATGTCAAAGCCACTCTCACGCGGAAAGCCGTTGGCGACCCCACCAAGGTTGCACACGATCTGCCGCAGCGCCCGGTCGTTCATATCGATCACCCGGCGAAACACCACGCGGCGAATGTCGATTTCTTGGGCGTTACCCCAGTAGATGTGGTTGTCCAACATCGCCGCCAGCAGATTGTGTGCGCTGGTAATCGCATGGAAATCGCCGGTGAAATGCAGGTTCATGTCTTCCATCGGCACTACCTGCGCATAGCCACCGCCTGCGGCCCCGCCCTTCATACCGAAACACGGACCCAGCGACGCCTCGCGGATACAGATCGCCGCCTTCTTGCCGATGGCGTTCAGACCGTCACCCAACCCCACCGTGGTCGTGGTCTTGCCCTCACCTGCGGGGGTCGGGTTGATCGCGGTCACAAGGATCAGGTTGCCGTCCTTGCGGTCTGCCAATGACTTGATGAACGCCTCAGACACCTTGGCCTTGTCATGCCCATAAGGCAAAAGGTGATCTGTCGGAATGCCGAGCTTGGCCCCAATCTCCTGAATGGGTCTCTTCTTTGCCGCGCGGGCAATTTCGATGTCAGACATGGTGAACTCCCAATCAGTTGGTGTTGTAGTCAGGTCCCTAGGGTTGCGCCCGGCGCAAGATCTACAGAGTTGGCCCACTCGCTCGCGGGCATCTTGGCCCCACCCGCCGGACGCACCCGTTTGATCAGGATACGCCCGCCCACGCATTGCACGGCAACACCCGCGTCCGACACCTCACGCACGCGGCCCGATATGCCATCGCCCGGAACGAGGGCACAGTCATAGACATCAACCTCGGCCCCGTTCAGCGTTGTCCACGCCCCCGGAGCAGGGTTGGTGCCCCGAATAAGGTCATAGACCTGCTTGACCGGGCGGTGCCATTCGATGCGCGAATGATTGCGATTGCACCGACGCTCATAGGTGGCCTCATCCTCATTGGGGACGATCCGCGGCGGGTTGCCCGCCCGGAACAGATCGCAAACCGTCAGCACGCTATCGACGGCATTCGGATAGATCTTCTTGAAATAGAGGTCGATCACCGTGTCATCCGGCCCGATCTCGCAGTCCCACTGCAAAAGACTGTCGCCCTCATCCAGCCCATCGCTCGGGTAGAACCATGAATAGCCCGATTTTGTGGACCCCATGATGATCGGCCAGTTGACCGCAGAGGGTCCGCGGTGCAGCGGCAACAAGGACGGGTGAAAGCAGATCGAGCCATGGGTCGGCGTATCGCGCGCGGCCTCGGGCACGAACACATTGACAAAGGCCATGACCATCAGATCGGCCTGATGCCCCGCCAGCACCTCAAGCGAGGCGGGATCATCGAAATTTGCAGGCTGGTGAACCGGCAGGCCCTTTTCCAGCGCGAGTTCCTTGATCGGATCGACGGGTTTGCCGTCCCGGTCAGGTTCACAATAGACCGCGACAACCTCGTCTGTCCCGGCGTCAAGCAGCTTGGCCAGCACATCTTTGCCAAAGGCCTGCTGCCCCATTACTATAAGTCGCATTCTATCCTCCCGTTGTGCGGTTGGCCGGTCTGCGCCGGCCTTGCCGTCACCCATTCATTATTCGGCAGCCTGTTTCGCACTCCCGACAGCGCCGGAGTCCATGATCCGGGCCAAATCTTCACCACCGTATCCCAGAACATCGCGCAGGATCTCTTGGGTGTGTTCTCCCAACAGCGGCGAGCGCGTCACCTCAACCGGGCTATCCGAGAGCTTGATCGGGCAGCCAACCGAGGTGTAGCGACCACGCTTTGGATGATCGACATCAACGATGGTCCCGGTTTTGCGCAGGCCCTCATCCTCCATGATTTCCTTGGTCGACAGGATCGGACCAACCGGAATGTCATGCGGATTACAGATGTCCATCACCTCGAATTTGGTCTTGGTCATGGTCCATTCCTCGATCCGCGCGAAAATCGCATCGAGCTTGTCCAAACGCTCAGCCGGGGTGGCATAGCCGGGGGCGGCTTTCCAATCGGGCTCGCCAATGACATCGCAGACCTTTTCCCAGACCGCAGCCTGCGTGATGAAATAGGTATAGGCGTTGGGATCAGTCTCCCAGCCCTTGCATTTCAGGATACGACCCGGCTGACCGCCGCCGGAATCGTTGCCCGCACGCGGCGTGGCGTCGCCAAACGGAATGCCCGCGCCGTACTGGGAATATTCGGTCAGCGGCCCCTTTTCCAGACGCTGCTGATCGCGCAGCTTGACGCGGCAGAGGTTGATCACACCGTCCTGCATCGGTGCCAGCACCTTTTGCCCCCGGCCCGAATGCTCGCGCTGATAGAGCGCGGTAACGATGCCCAGTGCCAGATGCAGGCCGGTGCCGCTATCGCCAATCTGCGCGCCGGTTACGAGTGGCGGACCATCCAGAAAACCAGTGGTCGAGGCCGCACCGCCCGCGCATTGCGCGACATTCTCATAGACCTTGCAATCTTCGTACTTGCCGGGGCCAAAGCCCTTGACCGAGGCCATGATGATGCGCGGATTGATTTCCTGAATCCGCTCCCAGCTAAAGCCCATCCGGTCCAGCGCCCCCGGTGCGAAATTCTCGACCAGCACATCGCAGGTCTCGACAAGGCGCGTCAGCACCTCCTTGCCCGCTTCGGTCTTGGGGTTAAGCTCGATCGAGCGCTTGTTGTGATTGAGCATGGTGAAATAGAGGCTGTCGGCGCCAGGCACGTCCACCAATTGCTTGCGGGTCGCGTCACCTACACCCGGACGCTCCACCTTGATCACATCCGCGCCGAACCACGCCAGCAACTGCGTGCAGGTCGGACCCGATTGCACATGGGTGAAGTCGAGGATCTTGACGCCTTCAAGAGCTTTCATAGGGTTCTCCATCTTCTGAGTCGCGTGGGCGCCTTGCCCACGCCCCAGTTTCGTTTCCGTTCAGTCTTTACGCGCTTGCGGATACAGCCGTTGGGCCACAACCGATTGCGGATTAAGATTGCCGATATTACCGCTTTCCTTGCCAGCAGCCGGATCGATGATCGCGTTGATCAGCGTCGGTTTTCCGCTGTCGAGCGCCTCATAAACCGCCTTGCGCAATTCATCCGGCGAGCGGGCGGTGACACCCACGCCACCAAAGGCCTCGATCATCTGATCATAACGCGAGCCTTTGACAAAAACCGTGGTCGCGGGATCTTCACCGCCGCCCCAGTTCTCACCATCACCGCGATAGATGCCGTCATTGTTGAACACGACCGTGCAGATCGGCAGGTTGTAACGACAGACCGTCTCGATCTCCATGCCGCAGAAGCCAAAGGCGCTGTCGCCCTCGACCGCCAGCACGCGCTTGCCGGTCTCAATGGCCGCCGCAATGGCCGACCCCATGCCGATCCCCATCACACCCCAGGTGCCCACGTCGATCCGGTGACGCGGCTTGTGGATGTTGACGATCGAGCGGCACATATCGAGCGTGTTGGCCCCCTCGTTCACGAGGATCGTGTCGGGATTGTCGTTGATCGCATCCTTGATCACCCCGAGCGCGCCGTGATAATCCATCGGGTCGTTGTTGTTGCGCAACCGCGCATCCATCTTTTCCATATTGGCCGTGGCCTTGGAATTCACCGCATCAAGCCAGTCCTTGGGCGGCGCGATCCCGGCCCCGTCCATAGCCTTGATCAGCGCCTCGCAGCACGATCCGACATCGCCCACGATCGGGGCCGCGATCTCGACGTTGGAATCCATCTCCTCGGCTTCGATATCCATCTGGACAAAGCGTTTGGCCCCCGGCTCGCCCCATTGCTTGCCCTTGCCGTGGCTGAGCAACCAGTTGATCCGCGCGCCCATCATGATCACGACGTCCGAGTCCTTGAGCACCATCGATCGCGCCGCCGCCGCACATTGCGGGTGCGTGTCGGGCAAAAGACCCTTGGCCATCGACATCGGCAGGAAGGGATAGCCGGATTTCTCCACCAATTCGCGGATCAGATCGTCACATTGATCATACGCCGCCCCCTTGCCGATCACGATCAGCGGACGCTTTGCGCCCTTCATGACATCGATTGCGCGGTCAATCGCCGATTGCGCCGGGATCTGACGCTGCGCAGGCTCAATCACCTTGACCAGCGACCGCGCACCCTCTGCTGCATCCATCACCTGCCCCAGCATCGCGCCAGGAATATCAAGGTAGACGCCACCGGGCCGTCCCGAAATAGCCGAACGGATGGCCCGCGCCACCGCGATGCCGATATCCTGCGCATAGGTCAGCCGGTAGGCCGCCTTGCAAAACGGCCGCGCCATGGCCAGCTGATCCATCTCCTCGTAATCGCCTTGGGCAAGGTCCACAATCTCACGCTCGGACGAGCCGGAAATCAGGATCATCGGCCAGCAATTCGTGGTCGCATTCGCCAGAGCCGTAAGGCCATTCATGAAACCGGGGGCGGAAACGGTCATGCAGACGCCGGGCATCTTGGTCAGGAACCCCGCAACCGAGGCCGCGTAGCCCGCATGCTGTTCATGCCGGAACGAAATCACCCGCATACCCTGTGCCTGCGCATAACGCCCCAGATCGGTAATCGGAATGCCGGGGACGTTATAGATCGTCTCGATTCCGTTGAGTTTGAGCGCATCAATCAGCAGGTGAAAGCCGTCAGTGAGGCTGTTGATATCCACCTCTGACCCTGCGTTGGGCGATGCGTGTGCGCTGGCGACTGCCATGTGTTCCCTCCCGTTTCAAATCTGTCCCGTCCGCCTTTTGATGCCGGACGCGAGCGTGATAGCTAGGCCGTGTTCAGTGTTGCGTTCCGGGTCAGCTCCAGCCTGCCCCATGTCTTGCGAATATGCTGATGTAGCTGCATCGTGTGCTCGCGCACCCGTTCGGCGGCCTCATCGGCATCGCGGCGCTCCAGCGCCTCGATGATTTCGGCGTGATCGACGACCGACCGCTTGACGCGGTCCCCCTCCCACATCGACCGCAGGCGCACCGCCTGAATATGCAGAAACAAACCCTCCGCCATGCTCTTGAGCAGCGCACAATGCGAAATCTCAAGCATATGGAGGTGAAACTTCAGGTTGTCGTCGGAATATTCCGCAATCCGCGTTGCGGACAGCTCGTCATTGTATTTCGAGGCGATCTTGCGCAGCATGGCGATCTCGCCATCCGTTGCATGCTCCGCCGCCAGCCGCGCCGCCATACTCTCAAGCGCCGCCCAAGCAACGATCATCTCCAGAATTTCCTCAAGGCTCTTGCGCTGAACATAGACCCCCTTGCGCGGCACCACGGTCACCAGACCATCGGCCTCAAGCCGGGCAATAGCATCCCGAAGCGGCGTGCGCGAAATATTCAACTGCTCAGCCAGCGACCGCTCATCCAGCCGCAGATCGGCATTCTGATCATAGATGTCCATCTCCAGGATCGCCTCGCGCAGACGGTCATAGACGTGATCCTTGAGCGTGAATTTCGACGCGATCGGGCGTAGCTTCATGTAATCCCTCCAGTGCGCCCTCGCCCTTCGGCGGCCATGCTTGTTCCTGTGGTATACCATAGACCAGCATATCAGATCGGGCAAATCGTTTTTTAAAAATTCGTCGCCGCACCTGCATCATACCCACACCCCAAAGGCACCAACCGCCTTGTTTATCCAACACAATTTTCACAGCCAGTGAACCCACAAGGGATGTCAGGGCGGGGATGCAGGGCGTTACTTTAACTTACTGATTTTATTTTATTTACTCTGATTTTCGAGAACCGCATTCGCAAAACAGGATTCTCCGAATCATTTAAAACTTGTTGCATCGCAGCATTTAGGAACTCACCCTCAGACCTGCCGACAACCCCTTTATACGCCGCGATTTTACACCGATTGCAAATGCCGGGTTGATGGGTAAAATCAACTGTGGTATCTGGAAGACCACAGAATATTACACCACAGCCGCGGACATCTTTTGAGGGGACATTCATGCTCATCCGTGCCGCCGATAGCGCACTCGTGATCATCGACATGCAAGAGCGGCTCGTGCCCGCAATGCAGGCCCCCGCCCGCACGATTCGCAATGCCCGCACCCTGATGGCCTGCGCACAGGAAATGGGCGTCCCGGTGGTGATGACCGAACAGTATCCCGCCGGACTGGGGCATACCGTGTCGGACCTCAAACCGGGCCCCGAGACCACCGTGCTCAGCAAAATGCATTTCTCCTGCATGGAAGACGCGGATTTTGCCGCGCATTTCCGCGCTCTTGGGCGCAAGCAGGCCGTGCTCGCCGGGATGGAGGCGCATGTGTGCGTCCTGCAAACCGCCGCAAGCCTGATCGAAGAGGGTTTTGAGGTATTCGTCGTCTCTGACGCCACCGCCTCGCGCACCCTTGAGAGCGAACGCGCCTGCATCGCCCGGTTGAGTGCCGCTGGCGCAGGCATCGCCACCACGGAAATGGTCGTTTTCGAATGGCTGGGCCAGGCCGGAACCCCGGCCTTCAAGAAACTGTTGCCACTGATCAAATGACGGCCCCGGTCGTTTTACCCAAGGGAGGAAGAGCGTGAACATCCACGAATATCAGGCAAAGGCCTTATTGCGCAGTTACGGCGCACCGGTCAGCGAAGGCCGCGTCGTTCTGCGCGGAGAAGAGGCCAAGACCGCCGCAGGCGCGCTTGACGGCCCCGTCTGGGTGGTCAAGGCGCAGATCCATGCCGGTGGGCGCGGCAAGGGCAAGTTCAAAGAGGCTGGCGCCGGCGAAAAAGGCGGTGTGCGCATTGCCAAATCGGTGAATGAGGCCGCCGAAGAGGCCAAACGCATGCTGGGCCGCACGCTCGTTACCCATCAGACTGGTCCAGAGGGCAAGCAGGTCAACCGCATCTATATCGAGGACGGCTCCAACATCGACCGAGAGCTCTATCTTGCCCTCCTGATCGACCGCCAGACCAGCCGCATCAGCTTTGTCTGCTCGACCGAAGGCGGCATGGACATCGAAGAGGTCGCCGCCGCGACGCCAGAGAAGATTCTCAGCTTCGCTGTCGATCCGGCCACAGGCTATATGCCCTATCACGGACGGCGCATCGCATTTGCGCTTGGCCTCACCGGCGGTCAGGTCAAACAATGTGTCAGCCTGATGGGCACGCTCTACCGCGCCTTTGTCGAAAAAGACATGGAGATGCTGGAGATCAACCCGCTGATCGTCACCACGGACGGCAATCTGATGGTGCTTGACGCCAAGCTGGGATTTGATGGCAACGCAGTCTACCGCCATCCTGACATCGCCGAGTTGCGCGACACCTCGGAAGAAGACCCCAAGGAACTCGAAGCCTCTAAATACGACCTCAACTATATCGCCTTGGATGGCGAGATTGGCTGCATGGTCAATGGCGCGGGCCTCGCGATGGCGACGATGGACATCATCAAGCTTTACGG
>NZ_JBLXFE010000014.1:0-86425 GCF_048262375.1 Roseovarius sp. | reverse complement strand
GATTTGCCATTTTGCTTTTTGTCATAACCATCATCCTTACTTAAGTTGATGGTCTCCGACAAACTCGGGGCGATTCACATCATGGGCTCATGGCCAAGCCCTTGTTCCAACCCATGGCATCACGCAACGTCGTGTTCTACGATCCGAAGCGCAATATCAACACGTCGGCGAGTGAAGCGAAGGCTCGGCGAATTAGGCGGCGCAAGAACCTCAAAGAGGTTAGGGAAATTCTAGGGCATCTCCGGGGAGTCGATCTCGGGCTGTACTGACTGGCTGTGAAACGGCATCGAACTGTGATCCCGCGTCGAACAACTGGTAATCAACTGGAATCATGTTGATATCACGCGTCCGCGGCGAACGGCAGGTCAGTCCAAACTGGCGCCACTCACCCCTGAAATTGCTGCACCTAGGACCGAATGGCCGCAACGCGACGCTGCATCGCAGTACTCGGTGACATGGCCAAGGTCCGCTCAGGGCCGTCCTTGTCGAACGGCCAAAAGGATTATATTTCAATGGCTTCCGAGATTGCCAATGCATCTTCAAGTTCAACACCCAGATAACGAACCGTGCTGTCCATCTTCGTATGTCCTAACAGCAGCTGAACGGCACGCAAGTTGCCTGTCTTTTTGTAAATTTGGGTGACCTTAGTGCGCCGCATCGAATGGGTGCCATAGGCGGTAACTTCCAAACCGATAGACGACACCCAATCTCGCACGATGCGGGCATACTGGCGCGTTGAGATGTGCAGGCGCTCGTGAAAACGCCCGGGCCAGAGAAATTCGGACCCGACCATCAACGGATTTTCCATCCACTTCGCCACCGAGGCGCGGGTGCCTTCGGAAATCTCGAACCGGACCGGTTTTTGGGTTTTGCTTTGCAGAACAGATGCGCGCGCTTTGATCTGCCCTGACGCCATGACATCCACGACTTTCATCCGTACGAGATCGCAGCCGCGCAATTTGCAGTCGATAGCCATATTGAACAGGGCAAGGTCGCGATGGTTCTCGGCCAATTCGAGCCGCACGCGGATTGCCCAAACATGCTTGGGCTTCAGCGGGAGCTTTTGACCGACGATGCGTCCTTTGTTCCACGCGGGCCGAAGCGCGCGAATGGCCGGTAAGTTTGGTGTTTGCATGATTGATCCTCCGATCCACCATGCCCCCCACATCGACAACCCGACGTTGACACTGCTTCATATCACAAAATGCTGCGCGGCATCTGAGGTCGGCAGTGAGCCCAAACTGATCTATCACCAAAACTGTGCTATGATTTCATCTTTGGGTTCAAGACCCGGTGGAGGAGTTTTCCCAATGACGCATGAAGACAAGAATTTTACTGGATCTATTCCCGATATATATGATGAGTACTTGGTTCCGCTAATCTTCGAGCCCTATGCCGCTGACATGGCCAAGAGAGTTGCAGATGCAAACCCAAAGGCAGTTCTTGAAACTGCGGCAGGAAGCGGGGTCGTCACGCGGGCTTTGGCACCATTGTTGAACGAAAACACGCGCTACGTGGTCACTGACCTGAACCAACCGATGCTTAATCGGGCAGCCAGTCAACAGCCGCAAGCGGATCAAATTGAATGGTTGCAAGCAGACGCACTTGAATTACCATTCAAAGACCAGTCGTTTGACGCCGTTTGCTGCCAGTTTGGTGTGATGTTCTTTCCAGACAAAATAGCTGGCTATAAGGAAGCGCTGCGTGTCCTGAAAGAGGGTGGAAAGTTCGTTTTCAACGTATGGGATCGGATCGAAGAGAATGAATTTGCTCAAAGCGTAACAGACACGGCATCACGATTTTTTCCCGACGATCCGCCCGTTTTTCTAGCGCGGACACCCCACGGACACGGTGATGTCGATGCAATTGTCAGTGACCTTAGCAAAGCTGGGTTTGCAAAAGTCGAAGTATCTACCTTGTCCAAACTAAGCCGAGCTACCAGTCCATACGTTCCGGCATTGGCCTATTGTCAGGGCACACCGCTCAGAAACGAGTTGGAGAAACGTGAATCAGGATCGCTCAAAAGAATAACAGACGCGGCGGCGGCGGATATTCAAAATTCTTTTGGATCTGGTCCTATTTCCGGGCGCATACAAGGGCATGTTTTTGTCGCCAGAAAATAGAATATGTGGCGCCGCTTGATAGCAAGTTCGTCCGCGTTTCAGTCAGTTGCGGCCAACACTTTGAACGTCTGCTTTCATCGACCTGAGCGCCTCATCATATGACCGCTTTGGGCTGGCTGCAGTCACCTGGGCAACGCTTAGAGGGCGATGATGGCCCAGAATCGTGTGCCGCACCGCCGCAAGTCGGCTTGGAGCCCAAAGCCGGCAAAAATTGCTGTCGATGATGAAAAAGTGTACTGTAGCCGTATGTCCGGTGACTTCAGGAGAAAAACGCTGGTCGTTGGCGCGACCGGCGGCATGGGAAGTACAGTGGCTCTTGAGCGGGCTCGTCAAGGGGACGTTCTTGCCTTGGTCGGACGGGATCCATCGAAGCTGTTGAAAGTCGCAAAGGGACTCGGAGACGAACATGAAAAACCTATCCTCCTGACCGTTGATCTCGGCGATGTGAGTTCCTGTACAAAATGCATTAATGAGAGTGTTGAGTTAATGGATGGCCTCGACACTCTGATATTTTGTGCTGGTACGCACCTGAGAGGGCGAACTATGGAAGCGGACCTTAAAAGCTGGGACCAAGTTCTGGATGTGAATTTTCGTTCATTTGTCCATCTTGTCCGTGCGGGTATCGATACCATCAACGCGTCTGGGCGCGGCGCGGTCATAGCAATAGGTTCGATCACTCCTGCTTTCGCCGGAGCGGGTATGAACCTTGCGGCCAAGCGAGCCCTCTCGGGTTTCTGTGAGATACTCTTCGATGATGTGCGTGAGTTCGGAACAAAGGTCAGTGTTATCCGACCGGGGTTCGTCGCCACATCGATGTCAGCCTCACCAAGGCTTGAATCTGATCTGATGATACAGCCCAAAGACATATCCGACGCAATTGGGTATATTCTGCGAACCGCGCCAACTGCGTGTCCGACCGAGATTGTGATCCGCCCTCAACGTTCCCCCTACAAGTGAGATTTTCCGCTGTCTGGAACGTCCGCTTAGTCCCGCCTTCCTGACCTTCACCCCTGCTCGGATGCTGCAAGATGCACGAATGGCCGGTCTCGTGAAGCTGCGCTGCGGCGTCGGCACGACCGATGAATGGCCGCTTTGGGCCGAGAGTGTCTGTAATCGTGTCCCCGCCTTCGCCAGAATCGCTCCGGTGCTGCGCAGCCTCGGTTTGAGCCCAACCTGCTTGTTCAAGAGGTCTTAACGAATGTCTATTAGTTGCCCGACCACAAGGCGGGAAGTCATCTCGCGTGCTACTGCATTTGACGTTATCGGTATTCAAGGCCGTTTGGCACGTCTGGGTATCATATGGGTATCATTTTCGGCGTGGTTGGCTGGCACGGTATAGGGTAACTCGTGATGGTTTGCGGCACCTAAGAGGCATCAATTCAATCGCTTGCGGACGGTATGAAGCGGGATGACTCAAGTTGCAGAGATTCAAAGACTTATTGAAAATCCTCGTGTCGGTGGTTCGATTCCGCCCCCGGGCACCACTTTTTACCTATAAATAAAAAATAGTTACGAACATTAACGCGCTGATCTGCTGCTGGGCCAAAATTGCCTGGCTATCATTTGCGCGCCCTTTGGCACGTGAGCGGCATTGAAGACGCCGGAGCCTGAGATGCCAGTATACCCTCTATGCGGCAGTGTATTGAAGCGAACGGCCCATTTCTACCGTTCACGGTTTTTTTCAGAACGGTCACTTCAAATCGAAAGTGGACTCAACCTGGGATCTTGTTCGACCGTTGCCGTCGCAGACAGTCGAGTCTGCAACCAGAAAGGCAGTCATGCTCGCAGGTGCAAGGATGTTTCAATATGCAAGGCGTTGGTCACGCAATATAGTAAACTAACCCTGATCCAGGAGTTGGAGTTTGGCCATGCAGATCAAAAACGACTGGCACGGCTCGACTGATACTCGGCATGGCTGGGTGGCCAAGCTTGCCCTCAGGATCGCGTTTCTGGTTAGTCTGTTCGCCGCCCCGGCGTCTTCACAGCCGCATTCTGTGTCGGGCGTCGCAGCGCAGGACGTGCTGAATATCCGAGCAGATATTGATCAGACGCTCGATGTGGGCAGCTCTGAAGTCATCGGCACCATTCCACATGACGCGACCGATGTCGTGGTCACAGGGATTTCGGTAGACGTAGACGGCACCCAATGGCGCGAGGTCGCATACGGGGGCACAGTGGGTTGGGTGAATGCGGACTACCTGGTGCCCACCAATTTCATGTTTCAGATCCCCGATGCCTTGCACTGCGCCGGAACAGAGCCCTTCTGGGGCGTGACCGTCGAGGAAAACAACGCCAACTACAGCGCGGCTGAGCTGGAAAGTCCAATCAAACTCGATCCCCCGCGCTTTGTGCCCGGCATTGGCAGGTCGGATCTTTGGGCATATTATCTGGAGGGTGCTGACACCGCATATTCCCTGTCACTCATCGTGCGCTACACCGAAGCCTGCTCTGATGGGATGTCGGACCTGACCTATGATTACGAAGCGGTTCTGCTGGGGATGGGCTCAACCGGCGCCCCGGCCCAAGGGTGCTGCCACATAAGTCATTGAAATAAAACGGATAGCGCCAATGCGCGCCACGTGGTGACACATCGGCCCCATGGCTTGGCTGGCGGAACCATAGAAAGCTGGCCCGTGGATGATTTCACCTTTGTCGAACGAGAGAGTTACGAAAAAGGTTTGTCAAATATACAATTGCCTTTAATTTTTTTGCAAAACTCTTCCTTGATCGAGAGGTGATCTGGTGATTCAATTCTTCCAGTTATCGGGAGGATCGAGGATGTTGGGACCCAAGCAGGAAGCGCAAGCCGCGCTGTTCTATGAGTTCTCACTTGAAGATCGGACACTCTCAGTCGCGCTAGCCAAGCAATAGGAAGTCCTGAAAACTGAGGTCCGCGACGGCAAAATTCTGCAACGTCACACTCTGCGTCGGATCTGCCACGAGTTCGACCACCGTATCCAAGCCGCTCGAATACCAATGGAAACTGTCTTCGATCGCCTTTCGGCCGAGTGATCCCACTACGCCGTTGAATTGCAAGACATCAAGCCCGTCCTGAAAGTCGACAATCGTGTCCGCGCCCCATGCCACGATATTGAAACGAAAATTGTCCCGGCCTGCGCCGCCGTTAAGTTCATCGTCACCGAGGCCGCCTATGATCAGATCATTGTCGATACCGCCTTCTATGGTATCGTTGTCTGCTCCACCGCGCAGCGTGTCCTGGTCCGATCCACCAAAGATCATGTCATCACCGCTGCCCCCGTCGATCCAGTCGAGGCCGCTCTGGCCGTAAAGGTGGTCATCCCCATCACCACCCAGGATCGAGTCGTTCTGGGTGCCACCATAGACGGTGTCGTCGCCGCCACCGCCGAACACGCTGTCCAATCCGTGATAGGTCTCGATGAGTTCGCCTGTCGCCAATCCTACGAATTCGTCATTGGCTTCCGTCATCTGGAAATGTTCGACAGCAATGTAGATATCGCCCTCGGCTATGCCTGAATTTCGGGATTGGTCGGTCAGATCAATGACTATGCCCGTGATCGATTCATTAACGGAGGTGGTG
The DNA here is from genome assembly GCF_048262375.1 of Roseovarius sp. Lineage (GTDB taxonomy): Bacteria > Pseudomonadota > Alphaproteobacteria > Rhodobacterales > Rhodobacteraceae > Roseovarius. The sequence goes on along the minus strand of NZ_JBLXFE010000014.1, from coordinate 80,743 downwards.
TCAAATCCGTCACCGCCATCAACGATGTCCGAGCCTTCGCCACCGACGAGGAAATCGTCGCCGTCCTCGCCGTACAACTCGTCGTCACCGGCAAAACCAAGGATAGTGTCGTTACCACCTCCGCCATAGACAATGTCGATCGGTTCCTCGAGATCATAGCCGATATAGGTGTCACCGAATTCCGACAGGCCGAATTCCTCGATCGAGATCCAGGTGTCATTCAACGCGTCGCCGGTGTTCTGGGATGGATCCTGCTGGTTGATAACGATGGGACCTGCGGCATCCTCGAACGAAGCCCGGTCGATGCCGTCACCCCCGTCCAACGTGTCAGGGCCCGCCCCCCCCGACAAGGTGTCATTGCCGTCCTCACCCTGAACCAAGTCTATGCCGTTCTCGCCAAAGAGGCTGTCATTGCCGTCGCCGCCCCAAATGGTGTCGTTGCCATCGCCGCCGTGGATCTCGTCCTCGCCGCCGTCGCCCCACAGGCTGTCTGCGCCGCCGTCTCCGAATATGGTGTCGTTGCCTTCTCCGCCACGTATCGAATCCACCCCGCCGCCCGCGATGATCGAATCGTTGCCGGTCCAACCCTGGATCGTGTCGGCTCCGCTTCCGGTCTTGATGTCGTCGTTGCCGTCTCCTCCGTCGATCAGGTTGGCGCCGTCGCCAGCCGTGATCGTGTCGTTGTCGCCGCCGCCATAGATCGTGTCATTGCCAGCCGATGTGATGATGTCGTCGTTTCCGGCGCCACCTTCAATGGAGTCATTACCCCCGCCGCCAACGATGGTATCGTCGCCCAGTCCGCCAAGGCCCGTATCATTGCCCAGGCCCAAATCTATGACATCATTGCCGCCGTTGCCTTCGACGGAATCGTTCCCGGATCCGGCCTCGATCGTGTCGTTCCCTGTTCCAGCTTCACTCGGACCCTCTCCGTATATCGAGTCATCGCCAGTGCCACCGATGATCGAATCCGACCCGCCCATACCGTAGATCGTGTCATTGTCCGATCCGCCATCGATCGTGTCGTCGCCGTCGCCCCCCTCGATGGCATCATCACCATCCTCACCAAATAACATATCGTCATTTTCGTTCCCGGTGATCAGGTCGCCGCCAGCGCCGCCATAGATCGTATCCTCTCCGGCATTGCCATAAAGATAGTCGCCATCATCGCCGCCGAATATACTGTCGTCGCCGTCGCCGCCTGCGATCACATCGAAATCTGCCCCGCCATTGATCGTGTCATCGCCGCCATCCCCATTGATATCGTCCTGGCCGGTTCCGCCGGTAATCGAATCTCCGGCGGCGCCGCCCTCAATGGTGTCGTCGCCATCTCCGCCATTGATTGTATCGCTCTCGTCGTCACCTTCTAGGATATCGTCTCCGGCTCCGCCGATGATGCTGTCGGCGCCGTCTCCGCCTATGGCAATGTCATTGCCAGCGCCGCCGTCCAGCGTGTCGGCACCGTCATTGCCCCACAACTCGTCATCATCGTCCTCGCCATAGATGGCGTCGGACCCAAAGCCGCCCGTAACCGTATCGTTGCCAGTGCCTGCGGTGATCAGATCGTCGTCCGCACCGCCAAAGATCTCGTCATTGCCGGACCCACCGTCGATCGTGTCGTCGCCATCACCGCCTAGGATCTCATCATCGTTGTCCCCGCCAAGCAGGCTGTCCTCTCCTTCGGCGCCGCGCAACGTGTCGTTCCCCGTCCCGCCATCGAGCGTGTCATCACCTGCGCCGCCATCGAGGCTGTCATTGCCCGCCCCGCCAACGAGGTCGTTGTCCGCGTCGTTGCCGATCAAAGTATCATCGCCGATGCCGCCGATGGCATTCTCGATCAGCGACCGGGAATCGCCCTCGAACAATCGCGCATTCGCGACATTGCCCTGAACCGGGCTGCCGTCGATCATGGCCAGTTGGTCAGTGGACAGCGTCGAAAACTCACCGGGACGCAGGTCGATATCGACCCCCCCGTCAAAATTCGAGGCATCATAGGTATCAATGCCACCGCCATCCCAAATCGTCAGGAATATCGTGTCGCCAAACGGATCACGTTGTGCAGCTCCGTTAATGAACATGGTGCCGGAACTCTCCGACCAGGTGTAGACGGTATCGCCGGAATTGGTGGTGAAGTTCGCGCCATAAAGGTACTGGATCGCAGCAATGTCGAGCATCATAAGGGTCTGCGGATAATCGCCTTCTTCCGGATCGCCGGTATAGGTCATGATAGTATATTCAAGCGAGTCGAAGGCCGGGTCCATGACCGGCCCTGCCTGGTCCGTAAGGACGGACTCCCAGAACGGATCAATCGTTTCCTCGCCTCCGAACAGTCCCGGCTCATGGGCATGCTTGAGGCCGAGCGCATGACCGATCTCATGCATGATGGTGCTGTCTGCCCGTGTGCCGGCTTGCGGATTGTCAAAGCCGGTGCGCGGATACCAGGTGTCCGCGATGACACTTTCGCCTACTAGGGTTTCGACTGACGGCAGAGGTGGAATGCCAAAGGCGCGTTCGTCCGTCGTCAATCCGGTTTCGGCGAAACGGATGTCGCCGTGCGTGAAAATGCCTTCGTCCACTTCGGAAAACGTCAGATTGCTGATTGCAGCATATTGCGACAATCCGAATTCCGCAGAGGCTATCTGATTGGCATTGAACGCCTCAAAATCGTTCAGAGCGACCGCAGAGACTGCAATCGTGGGAGAGAATGCGAGGATCGCGATCAGCGGCGGCGTCCCCAATCCCACAGCTGTCACATACAACGCGATCTGTGCTGGGGTCATGGCGTCCAGGACATAGTAGACGCCCGAGTTCGGAAAGCTGTAGGTTAGCGATGTCGTGTTGAGCTTGAACACGATGCTCGGATCGTCATCATCGTGCAACAGAAGTGCATCAATTTCTGGATCGCCTGAGGCAATGGCTAATTCGGTGATGGGCATATGAATTCCCCCCCCCGCAAAAAAATTTTTGATATTTTTTGGATCAGCAGTAACAGTGTACACCCTCCACCTACATTCGCGCAAGCTTTCATACGTGCGCAGGTAGTGAGCGACAGTTCCGGGTTTCATCGAGGTAAACACATTGACCCTCCTGGCCGCGGCTCGACACGCGTCAGGATAGTCATCGAAAAGGCTCTGACCGGTACTGTCAGAGCAACCCGGCTTGTGGACCTGTCGCGCTTTTGTGCCGCCCCAGATTGTCACTTAAGCGGCGGTTCGTTCGAAAGCCAAGGGGCTTTCCAGCCGAGGATTGAGTGGCGTCTGCGCGGATTGTAGAACCCGTTGATGTATTCGAAGATGGCCACTTCGGCGTCGCGACGTGTCCGCCAGAAACGTTGCCACAGGAGCTCGGTCTTCGCCTTTTTCCACGTCGCGGCGACCTCCAGCGTGTCAGCCTGAAGGTCGAATCCGATCTGCTGAAACGCGGACAGGAGATGGTTGACGTGATCAGGAGCTATTCCCCAAGACCCCCCCCTTCACCTTGCGGATGTTTCTGGCGATGTCCGGGCGTTCGGCGGAACTATCCAAAAATTTTTGCGCTGTCGCGCTGACGGTTCCAAGGGTGGCAGTGCGCGATTTCCTGCACCAACACCCCGCATTGTATCACCTCCGGTGACACGCCCTTGGGTCTGGCTTGCGCCGGCAGGGGCGGCTATTCGAACCGACCGTGCTGCATCAAAAAGGTGTAGCCGTCGCGGATATCGCTCTCCAAAAGATCGGCGGCCCTGTCGCCGTCTCCTTCCTCCAGCCGCTTCACGATGTCATCGTGATAATCAAGCTCAAGGATTCCGCGCAGGTCATTGTCAAACTGACCACTGAACTGCCGCAGAAAGGGGCCAACCTGCAACCAGAGGGTTTCGATCAGAAACAGCAGCGAGGCCGAGCCACAGGCGGCATAAATCCCGAATTTGAACGCGTGGTTATAGAGCAGATAGGCGTCAATGTCCTGATCCTCGGCCGCAGCAGTCAGGGCAACCGCCGCCTGCCGCAGCCTGAGCAGCCCGGCACGGTTTAGCCCCTTGACCGCCTGTCGCGCCGCCGCAGGTTCACAGACCAGCCGGGCGGTCATCAGGTCCGAAAACCGATCTCGGGTCATGGCGGGCAGGATCATCGACCCGTTTCCAAGCTGATCAAGCGCGCGCAGCGTCTGAAGGCGCAAAAGGGCAGAGCGCACGGGCATGTCGCTGGTCCCCAATTCCTTGGCCAGCTTGCGCGAGGTCAGTTTGCGCCCCGGCGCGATTTGCCCCGACATCAGTGCAGTGCGCAGCCTCTCGTACACCATCTCATGCAAGGGCTGTGTTTCGATCATGCCGAGACCGATCGGCGCTTGGGGTTTCATGCGATGCTTTCAGATGCAAACATCAAAGGGTGGTCCCATAGAGTTGCCATTCCAGATCCGTCACTTCGACAGCAAGCGCATCATGCTCTCCGCGTTTGACGGTTGAAAGCAACTGATGAAGCGGGGCGCCAAAGATGGATTTCATGGTCTCTGACGCCTCGAACCGATTGATTGCCTCCAGCCAACCAGCGGGCATTGGCGGATAATCAGCCGCACCATCCGCGCCTGCGGGGCCGGGGCCCGCGCTGGCGTTGATCCCGTCAAGCGCTGCCCCAAGAACCAAGGCCGCAACCAGATAGGGATTGGCATCCACGCCGGCGACACGATGCTCAAAATGGCGCGATTTTGCGCTGCCTGACGGGATACGCAACGCGACATTGCGGTCTTCTTTGCCCCAGGTGTTGGCGGCCGGGGAATAGACCGTTCCGGCAAATCGCCGCCAGCTGTTCAGCACCGGTGCAAGGATCAGCATGGACTCGGCCATGCTGGCCCGGATGCCCCCGATCGCATTCAGCATCAGCGGTGACAGCACGCCCTCTGATGGATCACCAAAGACATTCGCGCCCTTCACATCGTTGAGCGACAGATGCAGATGCATGCCAGACCCGGAACTCTGCGAAAACGGCTTCGACATAAAGCACGCCTCCATCCCAAACCGGCGCGCGGTGGTGCGCAGCAGGCGTTTGGAGCGCACGATATCATCCGCCGCATGCGCCAGATCGCGGTAGCGCAGCGTCAGTTCGAACTGTCCCACGGCGTATTCCGAAATCAGACTTTCCATCGGCAGATCCAGAGCGGCTGCCCCTTCATAAACGGCGTCAAAGAACGGCGCCATTTCGTCCAGTTCGTCCACGGACATACAGTTGGTGCCCGATAGACGCCGCCCGGTCATCGGCGCACGGGCGGGCTGTGGACGGCCGTTGGCGTCACGTTCCTTGTCCACAAGGTAGAATTCCAGTTCCAGCGCCCCCATCGGTGTAAGGCCCATGCCCTGCGCCCGGATGATCTGAGCCAGCAGCGCGCCACGAGGGTCGAGCGGATGCGGTGCGCCACTCTCGGTCTCCATCTGCAACAGCACGACGCCGCGCCCGGTGGCGGTCTGATAGCCCAATGTCTGTGGAACCGGCCAGCAGCGGCTATCGCCCCCGCCGTCCTGCATCACATGGATTGCGGCATCGACATCATGACCAGACACATCCTGCGCAAACAGCGATGCGGGCATTGCACGTCCCGTGCGGAACAGGCTCTCCAACTCGTGGCGGCGAATGATCTTGCCCCGCCCGACACCGTGCAAATCGCTGAGGACGATGTCGATGGCCTGCACATCCGGATGCGCTGCCAGAAAGGCCGTAGCCTCGGGCAAGGGCGCGCGGGTCTGCGGTGTAAAATCCGTGGTCATTGTGACGTCATCCTTGCGGTATCCACCATTTTTTACGCCCCGCCAAAACGGCACGGCGTATACTCCTCAGCCGCCATAGCATGCGCGATAGTGGCATCAATCCCAGAAAACACCCCCGTGACAATTGCACAGGGTATCTGGGTCGGAAATTCCTAAATTTTGCGATCGCATAAGTCAATAACATGAGGTTTCTGGGGTGCTCACGCACCAATACTCACTAATTTAAACAAATTTTGAATATCCTGTTTCGTGCCTCAATATAAAAAATGAGATCGCAAAAATCGTCAAATCAACCTTGGCAGGCCGGGACGGATCCCGCAGATAGAGGATACCGTCATCCAACATTTGCTGTGATGTGGCACAGGCCCAGCAGGTGGTCCCGACTTGCCTGAAGGATTGGCAACAAAGACGCCAGGCCAGACCCCGGTTGAGGGTAAGGCGGTGCCTCTCGTCATCGCCCATGACATCCGGGATAAAAGGGTCATGCGCGTCGGATCAGAGCCTTGTCCGTGGTCACCAGTGCCTCCAGCCCCTTGACCATGCCCATCGGCCTCCGGTTCACCATCTATAATGGCCTGATCCGTTGGTCTGATCTGGCAATGCTCGGCCTGACATACAGAACCACAGTGGTAGGTCTGGAATTGTCCTCTATTGTCGCGACGATCAGAGATGATTCGTCTTGTCGGCCTCGCATGACCGCGCCGCCGGCCATCCTGATGAAAACATCCCCCGGCAGGAGCCCCAATGACCGCCTTTCCCCTTGCCCAGACCCGTCTTTCCGCCTTGCGCAGCCTGATGCAGAGCACCGGCACCGACCTGTTAGCCCTCGGGCCGTCGAGCCACATGGCATGGCTCTCAGATGTGCATCCACATGGCGATGAACGGCCGGTGATGCTCTTGGTCAGCCGCGATTATGCCGGATTTCTCATGCCCTCGCTCAATGCCGCCTCGGCGCGGCAATCCACCGATCTTCCGTTTCATATGTGGCGCGATGCCGATGGCCCCGAACAGGCGCTGCACGACCTGCTGGCCGCCTGCAACGCCACGCGCCCCGGCCTGTCGGTCGTGCTGGATGAAACCATGCGCACCGACTTTGCGCTCTTGCTGCTTGATCATCTGAACACACCAACACGCCGCTTCACCCAAGATACAATCGGCGCGCTGCGCGCGCGCAAGGACGCGGCGGAATTTGACGCGATCAAGGCCGCGCATCTGCTGAACGACAAGGCGGTGCAGGCCGCCTTTGACGCGCTGTGCGAAGGCATGACCGAACGGGACCTCGTGCGGTTCATTCAGGATTTTTACGGCGCGCATGGCGCAACACTGGAGTTTTGCTCGGTCTGTTTCGGCCCCTCCGGTGCCTTTCCTCATCATACCCCCGGTGAAACGCGGCTGGAGCGGGATATGCCGGTGTTGCTCGATACCGGCTGCCGCCTGAACGGATATCCCTCTGATATGACGCGCTGCGGCTATTTTGGCACCCCGGATGCAACCTATACCGAGGTTTTCGCCGTGGTTGACCGGGCTGTTGCGGCCGCGCTGGCTGCGGCGCGACCGGGCGCTCTTGCGTGCGATGTCGACAAGGCGGCGCGCGATGTCATCGCCGACGCAGGCTATGGCGACCGGTTCTTGCACCGCACTGGCCACGGGCTTGGCATCGATATCCACGAACCGCCCTATATCACCGCGACGGCCACAACGCCGCTGGCCGAGGGCAATGTATTTTCTATCGAACCGGGTATCTATCTCGAGGGCCGCTTTGGCCTCCGGCTGGAAGAGATCGTGATCCTGCGCGCCAATGGTGCCGAGGTCTTCTCGAATATGCCGCGCGATCTGGTGGTGCGTCCGGCGCGGGAATGATCGGCGCTCTGAACATCGTGGCGCATAGGATGATATAGGTCCGATTCGGTGGCAAAAAGTTTTTTCTTCGGGAAAATTTTTGTTGCAATGCTCTCGTAATTCGTTTGAGGTGACCTTTAACAAACGCCTTTTGACCCAAGGACGCCGATGACAAATACACCTGCTGGCGCGCCTTTCGCACTCGGGCGCCGCATACGCAAACGCAGGCAACTCATGTCGATGACCTTGCAGGATCTCAGCAACGGATGTGGGGTGTCGGTGAGCTATCTCAGCCAGATCGAACGCGATAACGCGGTGCCCACCTTGGGCACCTTGGCCGAAATCGCGGCGGCGCTGGATGTCAGCATCGACCATTTCATTGCCACCCCACGGCAGGCCGATAGCGTGACCCGTTCGGACACGCGCCCGCAATTCTCAATCTCGGGCACTTCCATCATCTATGAACAGATCGGGGCAGAGTTTCCGGGGCACGAGCTGACCTCCTTCATTCTCAATGTCCCCCCGGCCTATCAATCCGAAACCGTGCAGCATTCCGGCGAAGAGCTGATCTTCGTGCTTGAGGGCGAGATCCTGCAAGTGGTCAACGGACAAGAGTTCCTGCTGCGTGCCGGTGACAGCATGCATTATCTCGGCCAGCATCCTCATTCGTGGTCCAATTCCAGCAACCACTGGGCCCGCCTGCTCTGGACGGGCAAGATGCTGCATGGCGCGACCCCCTCGTCCTATGTGCCGCGCGCAGGCGCGGATACCATGGTGCCTGACATCCCCTGAGCGACATCACAGCGTGCCGCTCAGGCATCAGCCGGACAAACCGGCGCACTCTACCCAGATCCAACAAGGAGAACCCCCGTGAAACACCTACTGCTCTGCGCTTCGGCACTGGCGCTGACCGCCACGATGTCCGAGGCCAAAACCTTCGTGTATTGCTCCGAAGCCTCGCCCGAGGGCTTTGATCCGGCTCCCTTTACCGCAGGGGGCACATTCGACGCCTCGGCGCATCCGATGTACAACCGCCTGACCGAATTCAAGAAAGGCACGACCGAGGTCGAGCCGGGCCTCGCGACAAGCTGGGACGTGTCAGAGGACGGCACCGAATACACCTTTCACCTGCGCAAAGGCGTCAAATGGCACTCGAACGACAAATTCACGCCCAGCCGTGATTTCAACGCTGATGATGTGATCTTTTCCTATCAGCGTCAGGGGGCTGCCGACCATCCCTGGCATCAGTATATCGCTGGTGTGACCTATGAATATTACACCTCGATGGCGATGCCCGAGCTGATAAAATCCATCGAGAAAATTGACGACTACACCGTCAAATTCACCTTGAACCAACCCGAGGCGCCTTTCCTCGCCAATATCGCAATGCCCTTCGCCTCGATCGTGTCCAGGGAATATGCCGATGCGCTCGACGCCGCAGGGACCAAGGAAGATCTCAACAACCTGCCCATCGGCACCGGCCCGTTCAAGTTCGTGGCCTATCAAAAGGACGCGGTGATCCGCTACACCAAGAACGCCGACTACTGGGGACAGGGCGCGATCATTGACGATCTGGTTTTTGCCATCACCCCTGACGCCGCCGTCCGCCTGCAAAAGCTCAAGGCCGGCGAATGCCACCTGATGCCCTATCCGGCCCCAGCCGATATCGAAACCATCAAGGCTGACCCCAATCTTAAGCTGGACGAACAGGCCGGTCTGAATGTGGGCTATCTGGCCTATAACACCACCGTCGCCCCGTTTGACAACGCGCGCGTCCGCAAGGCGCTAAACATGGCGATTAATAAAAACGCCATCGTTGATGCGGTGTTCCAAGGGGCGGCCGCCCCGGCCAAGAACCCGATCCCGCCAACCATGTGGTCCTATAACGACTCCATTGTTGACGACCCCTATGATCCCGAAGCCTCCAAGAAGATGCTCGAAGAAGAGGGCGTGACCGACCTCTCGATGAAAATCTGGGCCATGCCGGTGCAACGCCCCTATATGCCCAACGCCCGCCGCTCTGCCGAACTGATGCAAGAGGACCTCTCCAAGGTCGGCGTCAAGGTCGAGATCGTGTCCTATGAGTGGGGCGAGTATCTGCAAAAGTCGATGGAAGCAGGCCGTGACGGTGCGGTGATGCTGGGCTGGACCGGGGACAATGGCGATCCCGATAACTTCCTGTCGGTGCTCTTGTCCTGCGATTCCGCCGGTGAAGGCGGTGCCAACCGCGCCTTCTGGTGCAACGAGGATTTCTCGAAGCTGCTCAAGGACGCCAAGATCACGGCAGACCCCGCAGAGCGGACCGCGCTTTATGAACAGGCGCAGGTGATCTTCAAGGATCAGGCCCCGTGGTTCACCATCGCGCATTCGACCCAATATGTGCCGATGTCAAACAAGGTGTCGGGTTTCGTGATGAGCCCCTTGGGCGACTTCACCTTCGAAACCGTCGATCTTGCCGAGTAACCGGATCTTCTTGATCTGAAACCGGACGCGCGGGGGCTGTCGCCCTCGCGCGTTTGCAAAGGAAACCGGCGCATGATCCGATTTATCCTGTCCAAGCTCCTCTATCTCATCCCGACCTTTCTCGGGATCACCATCATCGCCTTCAGCTTTGTGCGCATCCTGCCCGGCGATCCGGTGCTCTTGATGGCGGGCGAGCGTGGCGTCACGCCCGAACGGCATGCCGAACTCAGCGCGCAACTGGGCTATGACCAGCCCATCGTGATGCAATATTTCGATTTTCTCGGGCGGCTCTTGCAGGGGGATATGGGCAATTCGCTCGTGACCAAGAAACCCGTGCTGGACGAGTTTCTGACCCTCTTTCCCGCGACTGTCGAACTGGGCCTCTGCGCCATCATCATCGCTACGCTCATCGGCGTCACCGTGGGCGTGCTCGCGGCCATCCGACGCGGAAGCTGGTTTGACCAGATTTCCATGACCCTCGCCCTCGTTGGCTTTTCGATGCCGATCTTCTGGTGGGGGCTGCTGCTCATCATCTTTTTCTCGGGCATTCTGGGCTGGACGCCGGTGTCGGGGCGCATCAGCCTCTTGTATTACTTCCCAGATGCGACCGGCTTTATGCTGATCGACAGCCTGCTCTCGGGGCAAAAGGGGGCGTTTGCCTCGGCGTTGAGCCACCTCATCCTGCCTTCGCTGGTGCTGGCCACCATCCCGCTTGCGGTCATCGCCCGCCAGACCCGCTCGGCCATGCTCGAAGTGATGGGTGAGGACTATGTCCGTACCGCCCGCGCCAAGGGCATGCCCCCGTACCGCGTCATTGGCATCCATGCGTTGCGTAATGCGATGGTGCCGGTGGTCACAACCATTGGTCTGCAAATCGGGGTGCTCATGGCCGGGGCCATCCTGACCGAAACCATCTTCTCGTGGCCCGGCATCGGCAAATGGATGATCGATTCCATCTCGCGACGGGATTATCCGGTGGTGCAGTCGGGCCTCCTGCTCATCGCGGCGCTCGTGATGATCGTCAACTTGCTGGTCGATCTAACCTATGGCCTCATCAACCCGAGGATTCGTGTGAAATGAGCGATACATCCAACCTTGCCGCCCCGGTGAAACTGTCCGACGCGGCGATCCGCCGCCGCATGCTGGCGGAATTCTGGTTCTACTTCAGCCAAAACCGTGGCGCGGTCATCGGGCTGGCGGTCTTTGTCCTTCTGGTGCTGACGGCGGTTTTTGCGGGGGTTCTGGCACCGCATGACCCCACCACGCAATACCGCGAGGCGCTGCTCATGCCGCCGGTCTGGGCGGAAGGCGGTAGCGTGCAGTTTCTGCTGGGTACCGATGCGGTCGGGCGCGACATGCTCTCACGCCTGATCTTCGGCGCGCAATATTCGCTCTTTATCGGCATCGTCGTGGTCTCCATCGCGCTGCTGGGTGGCATTATCATTGGCCTCTTGGCCGGGTTCTTCGGCGGCTGGATCGACAGTGTCATCATGCGGATGATGGATGTGATCCTTGCCTTTCCCTCACTCCTCTTGGCGCTCGTGCTGGTGGCGGTGCTGGGGCCGGGGCTGACCAATGCGATGATCGCGATCGCGATTGTTTATCAGCCACATTTCGCCCGCCTGACCCGCGCCGCCGTCATGACCGAGATGAAGCGCGAATATGTCACCGCCGCGCGTGTGGCAGGGGCGGGCAACCTGCGCCTGATGTTCAAGACGATCCTGCCCAATTGCCTCGGACCTCTGATCGTACAGGCCACGCTGTCGTTTTCCTCGGCGGTGCTCGATTCCGCCGCCTTGGGCTTTCTCGGCATGGGCGCACAGCCGCCTTCGCCGGAATGGGGCACCATGCTGGCCGAGGCGCGTGAATTCATCCTGCGCGCGTGGTGGGTTGTCACGTTCCCCGGACTCGCCATTCTGATTTCGGTTCTGGCGATCAACCTCATGGGCGACGGGCTGCGCGACGCGCTCGATCCCAAGCTGAAGCGGAGTTGACGATATGGCGCTCCTGAACATCAAGAACCTGACGGTCAAATTCGCCACTGCCACAGGCAGCTTTACCGCCGTTGACGGAATCGACGTGCATGTCGATCGCGGCGAGGTGCTGGCCATCGTTGGCGAATCCGGCTCGGGCAAATCGGTGTCGATGCTGGCGGTGATGGGCCTCTTGCCAGACACCGCCACCATCACCGCCGATGAAATGACCTATGATGGGCGCGACATCTCGAACCTCACCGCCTCTGAGCGGCGCGCCCTCATTGGCCGTGAGATCACCATGATCTTTCAGGAACCTGTGGCCTCGCTCAACCCCTCTTTCACCGTGGGCTTTCAGATCGAAGAGGTGCTGCGCCTCAACCTTGGCCTCTCGCGGCAGGACGCCCGCGCCCGCGCGCTTGACCTCTTTCGCGCCGTGGGCATCCCCGACCCTGAGACCAAGATCGAGGCCTATCCGCATCAGATGTCAGGCGGGCAATGCCAGCGGGTGATGATCGCCATCGCTATCGCTTCGAACCCGCGCCTTCTGATCGCGGACGAGCCAACGACCGCCCTCGACGTGACCATCCAGAAACAGATCCTCGATCTCTTGATGAAACTGCAAGAGGATTACGGCATGGCGCTGATCCTGATCACCCATGACATGGGCGTGGTGGCCGAAACCGCCGACCGGGTGGTGGTGCAATATCAGGGGAAAAAGATGGAAGAGGCTGACGTGCTCTCGCTCTTCGAGGCCCCGCAGCACCCCTATACCCGCGCGCTGCTCTCGGCCCTGCCAGAGCACGCAACCGGCGACCGCCTGCCCACCGTTTCGGATTTCTTTGCGCAGGAGGTCGCCCGATGACTGCCCCTCGAAACGCCCCCGTCGTCGAAGGCCGCAGCATCGTTCAGGATTACGCCACGCCCGGCAGCCTCTTTGCCCGCGCTGGCAAGGTGCGCGCCCTCAATGGTATCAATTTTACGGTCGACAAGGGCAAGACCCTCGCCATCGTCGGCGAGAGCGGCTCTGGAAAATCCACCCTCGCGCGTATCATCGCCCTGATTGACGCGCCTTCAGGCGGCGAACTGCGGATTGATAACCAACCTGTCGATATTGCCCGCAAACGCCCCGGTCCTGTGCTGCGCTCCAAGGTGCAGATGGTGTTCCAGAACCCCTACGGCAGCCTCAATCCCCGCCAGAAAATCGGCAATGTGCTGATGGAGCCTCTGGTGATCAACACCGATATGCCCGCATCTGAACGCCGCGATCGCGCCGAGGCGATGATCAAAAAGGTCGGCTTGCAGCCCGAGCATTTCAACCGCTACCCGCATATGTTCTCGGGCGGTCAGCGGCAGCGCATCGCGATTGCCCGCGCGCTCATGCTCAATCCCTCGCTTCTGGTGCTGGATGAACCGGTCTCCGCGCTCGATCTCTCGGTGCAGGCGCAGGTGTTGAACCTCTTGGCCGATTTGCAGGACGAGTTTGACCTGACTTATGTCTTTGTCAGCCATGATCTCTCGGTGGTGCGTTATATCGCCGATGAGGTGATGGTGATCTCCAAGGGCGAGGCGGTCGAGCAGGGCAGCCGCGAGGCGCTCTTTGCCGATCCGCAACACTCCTATACCCGCGCCCTCTTTGCCGCGACACCTGTCACTGATGTGGCGGCCATTCGCGCGCGTGTGGCCCGGCGCAAGGCCGCGAAGAGCGCGTAGGGCGTCGCTTGGACTTGGGGTGCTATGGTCAGAAAGGGAATGTTGGCGGATGCGCCTTTAACGCGGCGCATCGCTCGCCGCCAATGTCTATAACCCCAACAAAGGTCCTCACTCCAATTCGAACACCGGGATGAAACTGGCAGGGGCCAATGTCTCTGCCAGATCGGTGTTGCCAGCCATGTCCGAGGTCACCAACTGGATTTTCGGACCGGCATGACGCACCTCCAGCGTGCCTTCGATGGCCCGCACCGCCATTTCGATGGCCAGTTTTCCCTGCATGATCGGGAAATCGGTCGGAGCCGCCAGAATCCGGCCTCGTCGGATCCCGCGAAACACCGCATGGCTCATGTAATCCGATACGATGCTGATCCGGTCTTCCAATCCGCGTGCGCGCAGGATCGACACCGCCACCTCGGCGGTCGGCGCGCTGCCGACCAGATAGTCGAATTCGATCCCGCTATCGAGCGCCTCTTCGACCAGCGTCACCTGTATCTCGCGCCCGGTATCGCCATATTTGGTGAGGGCGATGCTGGCCGAACTCTGCGCAATCGCATCGCGGAACCCCGCCTCGATAAAGCTGACCCAGCCCGCCCCCTCGGGCCCCGGAAACCACGCAAGCTGCACCGGCGCGCTGCCTTTGGGGTGGCGGTCCGCGATGAAACGGCCAGTGGTGGCGCCCATGTCATACCACGATACCGCCGCCTTGGCCGCGATCCCCGGATCGGCAATGTCATTGACGGCGGCGATCACCGGCACCCGCTCGGACAGCGCCTGCACTGTGGGCGTCAGCCCGTCAAACGACACCGTGCCAACGATCAGCGCATCCGCCCCCTGCGCCACGCAGGCCTCGATCTGTTCAGTCTGCCGTTCAAGATTGGGATATCCTCCGGCCTCGACCAACCGAAACCCTACCTCCAGACGCTCGGCCTCTTCGACCATGCCGTAATTCACCGAGAGCCAATAGGCATCCTTGAGATGCGGATAGGACACGCAGATCGTCCAGCGCGACGCCGCCCGGTCCAGTGGCGCGTAATCCAGCGGATGCGCAGGACTGTCATAATCGAACGGCACCTCATGGGTTTCCAGCGGCCAACTCTCGGCCCAGAGCGGCAGCGGCAGAAGCGTCAGAAGACAGATGACTATTCTTTGCATGAAAAATTCACTCCTCCGCAGAAAATGACTATAATCTGTCAGGATAGGACTGCAAGAAAACTGGCGGATCAGGGAACAGCCGGATGAGAACCAGAACCGGATTGGGCGCGCGGCTGCTCGCGGCGTTCCTCGTGATCGCCGGGCTGCCCGCGCTTGCGGGGTTCTTTGGCTGGTTCGAACTGCGCGATGTCACCCGCGCCCAGCAACAACTCTATGAAAACTCGATCCCGGTTCTGTCCGACATGCGCCGCTTTACCGAAGAAAGCTCTGCGATCATCACCGTTGCGCCGGAACTGGCGGCGGTGGATGATGAAACCGAGCGCCGCGACCGCGCCGCCTATCTCAGCGCCCGCGTCACCGCGCTTTCGGATCATCTCATCCGGTTTCAATCCGAGCATGGCGGCACGGGCGGTGAGCTGACGCTCGCGGTGGCGGCCATGAAGGACGGCATCGCAGAGCTTGACCGTTTGGTGAAACAACGCCTTTCGCTGGTTCAGGCCCGCCAAGAGGGACTGGATCAGGCCCTTGGCGCCACCTCCGCACTGCTGAACATGGCAGACACGCTGGTTGCCAATGCCGAAATGGGAACTGCGGCGGTGATCTCGAACCTTTATGAGTACGATCCCGGCGCGCCTGGCACCTCGCAGCATCTCACCACCTTGGACAAGCTGATCGAGGTCGATCTGTTCCAACTCGGGTTGATGTTCGAGTTGCGCTCGCGCACTGCTGAAATCGGCCTTCTCTTCAACCGCATCGCAACCTTGACCGAACCCACCGATCTGGCTCAGATCAGCGCGAACCTGCTTGAGCGGACCGAAATCGTC
This sequence comes from Roseovarius sp., assembly GCF_048262375.1. Classification (GTDB taxonomy): domain Bacteria; phylum Pseudomonadota; class Alphaproteobacteria; order Rhodobacterales; family Rhodobacteraceae; genus Roseovarius. The sequence continues at coordinate 65,048 of NZ_JBLXFE010000014.1, read as the reverse complement.
GCGCGGCGTGTGGCGGCGATCCGTGATCCCGGACGGGCCGCGCAGGCGCAGACATTGCTTGCCACCATCCTACCGCTCAGTGATCCGGCCGGGGCGCAGGGCCTGCTTGGTCTGACCGAAGGTATCTTGCAGCTTGAGCGCCAGATCGACAGCGAACAGGCGACGCTTCGGGTCTCGGCCACCCGCCTGCACGAGGCGGTGACAGGCCTTGCCGCGCGGGTGCAGGCGGATGCGCTCTTTGCCGGAACCACCTCAATGGAGGTCATCCGCGCCACCCGTCTGCGCAGTGCCGGTGCGGCGGGTTTTGCGCTCTTGTTGTCACTGGCCGTGCTCTGGTTCTATGTGCGCGGCAATATCTCGCGCCGCCTCGATAACCTGTCGGACATGATGACCCGATTGGCCGCCGGTCAGCTTGATATGCGCGTAGCCCCCAAGGGCAGTGATGAGATTGCGGGCATGGAGCGCGCAGTCGAGGTGTTCCGCCGTCAGGCCATTGCCAACCGCAATCTCGAAGAGGCCCGCCGCCGCAACGAAGAAGAGCTCAATCGTCACCGCACCGCCCTGCAAGAGTTGGTGGCTGAGAAAACCGAACAGCTGCGCGGTGAGGTCGAGGCGCATGCCATCGCGCGCCAAAAGGCCGAGGCCGCAGACCGCGCCAAATCCGAATTCCTCGCGATGATGAGCCATGAAATCCGCACGCCGATGAACGGCGTTTTGGGGATGCTGCGCAACCTGTCGGCGGATGGTCTCTCTGAGGCGCAGCTTGAACAGTTGCGCGCTGCCCGCGCCTCGGGTGAGAGTCTGCTGACGATCCTCAATGACATCCTCAACTACTCCAAAACCGAACTCAGCAGCACCCACGAGGAACGGGTGGTGTTTTCAGTCGCTGAGGTGATGCAGGTCATCGTGACCCTTCTGGATCCCGGCGCGCGGGAGAAGGGCATCGTGCTCTGGCTCGATCTGCCCGAGGATGCGCCCGCCGCCGTGTTGGGCGATATGGCCAAACTGCGCCAAATTCTCTTCAACCTCGTCTCGAACGCGGTCAAATTCACCGAAGAGGGTGAGGTCGTGCTGCGGCTGCGCGTCCGGTCCGCAGGTGCCGGGCGTGTCACCCTGATCATCGAGGTCAGCGATACCGGCAAAGGCATCTCGGCACAGGCGCGCCAGCGCATATTCGATGCGTTCGAACAAGAGGACGGGCTGACCGCACGGCGATATGGCGGCACCGGGCTTGGCCTTGCGATCTGCCGCAAGTTCGCCGAGGTGATCAACGGCACGCTGAGCGTCGAAAGCACCCCGAATGTCGGATCGGTCTTTACCCTGAAGGCCGATTTCGATCTGGCCGATGCGACCGGGCTGGCCGAGAACCTCCCGGACTGGACGCCAGTGCGTGGCGAACACAGCTTGCACGCGCTTATCGTCGAGGATCACAAGGTCAACCAGATGGTTGCCCGCAGCTATCTGGAACGGATGGGACACACGGCGGTTTGCGTGGACAGTGCTGAACAGGCGCTCGACATGCTGAACACAGAGCGCTTTGATCTGGTGTTGATGGATGTCAACCTGCCTGGCATCTCGGGGACCGAGGCGACACGCCGCATCCGCGCCATGCCGGTGGCGCGAACCCTGCCGGTGATCGGCATTTCCGCTCATGTTCAGGATGATGAGGTTGAAGAGCAGTTGGACGCCGGAATGGATTGCTTCGTGGCCAAGCCGGTCTCGCCCGAACGGCTGGCTGCGGCCCTTGATCAGGTCACGGGCGGTCAGCGGCGCGGCGTGTTTCTGTCGCCCCGGTCGCAATCATGGCCCAGGGGCGGGGCGCAGGATGTCTTGGGCAGCATGCTCGCGGATCTTGGTCGGGACCGGACCGTCGAGGCGATCCGCCTCTATCTCGATGGCGTCACCTCGGATGCGGCGGCCCTGCAAGACGCGCTGGACAAGCGCGACAGCGCACGCGCGGCCAAGGTCGCACACCGGATGAAGGGTGCGGCTGGCAATTTCAGTCTGCCCGCCCTCTCGGCTTGCGTGAAAGAGATCGAAACCGCCGCCCGTCGGGGTGATTCAGAGGATGCGGCTGCACAGGTCGCGAACCTTGCCCAAGAGATTGTACAGGCGCGCAACGCCCTCACACGGGCGCTTGACGGGATGACCGCCAAACCTCAGTCCAAAGTGGCGGTGAATACATAGCCTTCGCCATGGGCAGTGGTGATGAACCGCGCCACCGCCGGGTCTTCTTCCAGCTTTGTGCGCAACCGGCGAATGATCACATCGACGGTACGCGTATCGGGATGCTGCTGGCGGTGGGTGATCACCGTCATCAGGCGCTCGCGGCTCAGCACCTCACCCGGATGCCGCAATAGCTCGGCCAGCACCTCGTATTCCGCGCGCGTCAAACGGATGGTTTCGCCATTCGGGGCGATCAACTGCCGGGTGGCATAGGCAAAGGCATAGCCGTGAAACCGCACATTCTGACGTGAAAACCGGCGCTGGACCTCGGTGCGCCGCAACAGGTTCTTGATCCGGGCCAGCAATTCACGGCGGTTGAACGGTTTGCAGACATAGTCATCCGCCCCCAGTTCTAATCCGACAATACGGTCCACATCATCGCTGAGGCTGGTGGTCAGGATGATGCCCACATCCGAACGCGCGCGCTGTTCGCGGGTGATCTGCAACCCGTCCTTGCCATCAAGCGTGATGTCGATCAGCAAGAGATCAGCCCGGTCGCTGGCCAGCATCGGTTCTGCGGTCTCGGCGCTGTCAAAGGCCGTGACGACGTAGCCATGCGTGATCAGATAATCCGCAAGCGTGGTCCGGGTGACGGGTTCATCCTCGATGATTACGATATGGGCCGCTCTTGCCACCCTCAAACCCTCCGCATGGTTTCCTCCTGTTAATATTTTTTCACAATTAAGTCCAGTTCGTTCATGCTGGCCGTCTGACGTGTTCATATCCCGTCGCTAAGCTTCCGGAACCAAAGCCCGAACACGGGCGGGGAAATCCAACACAGGGAGATTTTGGAATGACAGTACGTTTGCGAATGGTCGGCGGGGTCGCGGCCCTTGCGATGGCTGCAACCGGGGCTTTGGCGGATTCCGAGGATCCGATCGTGATCCCGATCCACAACTGGTCCAGCCAGATCGTGATGAGCCATGTGGTCGGCCAGATTTTCGAATCCATGGGCAATAGCGTCGAGTATGTCTCGACTGACAGCCAGTCGGTCTACGAATCCGTGCGCCTTGGCGATGTCGCGCTTGAGCTGGAGGTCTGGGAAGGCGCGTTCGGTGCGTCGTTCCGCGCCGCGCTGGAAAAGGGTGGTCTGCATGATGCGGGCGATCACAACGCCGTCACGCGTGAGGATTGGTGGTATCCGATGTGGACCAAAGAAGCCTGCCCTGGTCTGCCCGATTGGGAGGCGCTGAACGCTTGCGCCGCGGCTTTTGCTACGCCCGAGACTGGCGATTCCGGCCGGTTCCTTGGCGGTCCGGTGGACTGGCTCAAGCATGATCAGGAGCGGGTCGACGGGTTGGGCATGAACTTCAAGGTGGTCAACGCGGGCTCCGCCGCAGCGCTTTGGGCCGAAATCGGCGCCGCAGAAAAGACCAAAAAGCCGATTGTCCTGTTCAACTGGACGCCGAATTTCGCCGAGGCGGTCTGGCCGGGTGAATTCGTCGAATTCCCGACATGGGTCGACGGCTGTGACACTGATCCGTCGGTCGGTCCCAACCCGGACAAGACATATGATTGCGGCAATCCTGCCAACGGCTATCTGAAAAAGGCGGCGTGGGACGGGATGAAGGACAAATGGCCAGACGCCCATGCGACGTTGACCAAGATCAGCTTTACCAATCCGCAGATCGCGGAAATGGCCAAACTGGTGGACATCGACGAGATGGAGCCGGAAGAGGCTGCGGCCCATTGGCTGGAAGCGAACGGCGACGTCTGGAAGGTCTGGACCAACTGACCGCGTCCTGAAACCCACCTCACCCGCGGCCCGTCACGGGTGAGGTTTTGCCATTCAACCAAAGGGGGCCGTGTGCCGTTGTCTGAACCCGTGATCTCATGCCGCAATGTCTGGAAACTCTTTGGGCCTGCACCCGAGACTTATTTCAAGGGTCTCAAGGGCGATCCGGGGTTCGATGCCATTCGTCAGGCTGGCTATATCTCTGCGGTGCGTGACGTCTCGCTCGATATCGCACGGGGCGAGATGCTGGTTATCATGGGCCTGTCCGGCTCGGGAAAATCCACCCTTGTGCGCTGCCTCTCGCGCCTGATTGAAATCACCGGCGGCACCGTGTCGGTCGAGGGACAGGACATCGGCGCGCTTTCGGAGAAACAGTTGATCGACCTGCGCCGCAACAAGATGGGCATGGTTTTTCAGAGTTTTGGTCTGCTGCCGCATCGCACGGTGCTGGAAAATGTGGCTTTTCCACTGGAAATGCGCGGACAGGACCGCGCCACCCGTCGCAAACGCGCGCTTGAGGTGATCGAACTGGTGGGGCTGGGCGGGCGCGAGGATTATTTTCCGCGCGAATTGTCTGGCGGGCAACAACAGCGCGTCGGTATCGCCCGCAGCCTTGCCATCGAGCCCGACATCTGGTTTCTGGACGAACCGTTTTCGGCCCTTGATCCGCTCATTCGCCGAGAGATGCAGGACGAATTCCTGCGCCTTCAGGGCATGCTGGGCAAAACCATCGTCTTTATCACCCATGATTTTGACGAGGCGCTGCGCCTTGCCGACCGGATCGCCATCATGAAGGACGGCGCGGTCGAACAATGCGACACCCCCGATCAGATCGTCCTGAACCCGGCCACCGCCTATGTCCGCAAATTCACCGAAGAAATCGAGAAGGCCCGCGTGGTGCATGCCTCAGGCCTTGCCCGCCCGATCAACGGCACCGCCCCCGAGGGACAGCCCGTGCCCGGCAAGAGCACGATCCGTACCCTCGCGCGGCTCTTGATCAACGACCCGCGCGAGCTGCTGCCGGTGGCCGATGAGACCGGGCGCGTCACCGGCGCGCTCAACCGTCAGGAGGCGCTGGATATTCTGCTTGGGGGCCACGCATGAGCGAGAGCGCCGTTCCCCTCCCGTTCCCGGCAAAACCGCGTCTCAACCCGGCGTGGGCGCTTCTGGCCTTGGCCGTCTGCCTTGCTTTCGCCCGACCGCTGCTGCCAGAGGTGCTGATGCGCCCGGCAGAGGCGCTGATCTTGCCACTGGCGGACTGGATCAATGCTTTTTTCACTTGGCTGCGCGACGATCTGGGGCTGATCCATGTCACCCGCGCCTTTGCCGATGCCATCGAATGGCTGCTCGATGTGACCGCCAACATCCTCTACGGCAAAAACCGCTGGCCGCGCCTTGGCCCACTGCCGTGGTCGGTTGTGGCGCTCACCGCCGCGTGTCTGGGGTATTGGCTCGGCGGGGTGCGTCTGGCGCTGCTGGCAGGGGGCACGTTTCTCTGGATCGCCCTTATGGGGCAATGGAAATGGGCGATGGAAACCCTGTCGGTCATTGTGGTTGCGGCTCCGTTTTCCGTGCTCTTGGGCCTTTTGGTGGGGATCGCGGCGTGGCGCTGGCGCACGGTCGAGGCGGTGATGAACCCGATCCTCAATATCGCGCAATCCTTACCGCATTTCGCCTATATGATCCCGGTGGTGGTGTTCATTGGCGTCGGCCCCAAGGCGGGCGCCATCGTCACCATCATCTTTTCCGTGCCGCCGATGATCCGCATGACCCTTCTGGGGCTGCGCAAGGTGCCGCCCGAAGTGATCGAGAGCGGCAAGATGTGCGGCAGCACCGGCTGGCAATTGATGACACGGGTGCGCATCCCCACCGCGCGCACCGAAATTCTGGTGGGTGTCAATCAGGTCATCATGCAATGTCTGGCGATGGTGGTGCTGGCCAGCTTCATCGGCATGCCGGGGCTGGGGCAGAAACTCCTGCAACTGCTTCAGGCGCTCAAGATCGGGCGCTCCATCGAAATCGGCATCACCATTGTCCTGCTCGCGGTGGCGTTGGATCGGTGCTCCAAGGCGTGGGCCGAGCGTCAGCCCACGCATCACGAACCGGGCATCGGCTGGGTCGCACGGCACCGTGTTCTGACCACTTGGGCCGGGCTGATGGTTGCGGGCTTTGCCCTCTCCGCCATTGCGCCCTTTTTTGCAGAGGTCGGGCGCGGACAATCGCTCTCGGTGGCGGACCCGCTGGACGCAATGATGTCTTGGGTGATTGTGGCGATTGACCCGCTGACCCAATGGCTGCGCTGGTTCCTGATCACATGGGTTCTCATCCCGGTGCGCGATGCGCTCTTGTGGTTACCTTATACGGCGGTTCTGGCGCTGCTTGCTGCGGCGGGTTTTGCCGTGGGCGGGTGGCGCTCGGCGCTGATCTGCCTTGGATTCTTTGGCTATATCGCCATCACCGGCTGGTGGGACCGCGCCATGATCACGGTCTACACCGTGCTTGTGGCGGTGACGGTCGCGACCTGCTTTGGCTTTCCCTTGGGCATCTGGGCCGCACGATACGAGGCGCGGGCCAAGCGCGTGCTGTTGCTTTGCGACAGCCTTCAGACCTTCCCAAGCTTCATCTATCTCATTCCGGTGATCATGCTCTTTGGCGTCAACGATGTGGCGGTGGTAGGGGCGGTGGTGCTTTTTGCTGCCGTGCCACTCATCCGCTACACCATCGAGGGGCTGCGTGGCGTGCCCGAAGCGCTGATCGAGGCTGCGGATATGTCAGGGGCTTCGCGCGCCCAGAGCCTCTGGCATGTGCGCCTGCCTTTGGCCTTTCCCACGATCATGGTCGGGATCAATCAATCTCTGATGTTCTCGCTGTTCATGGTGATCATCGCGGCCTTTATCGGCACGCAGGATCTTGGGCAGGAAATGCAACGCGCCCTCAGTTCCACCGATGTGGGCAAGGGGCTGGTGTTGGGGTTCGCCGTGGCCTTCATCGGGCTGATGGCCGATCACCTGATCAACCGTATGGCCGACAGCCGACGCCGCGCCTTGGGGGTCTAACCCCAAGGCGTGCCCATCACCGGACCTGCATCGGCGCAAAGCGGCCAGCAAGCAGGACCACAGGGCTTGACCTCACTTCACGCAACAGAAACAACCACGCGAGAGTCGAAAACCTCCGGGCATCGGGGGTTTTATCCGTTATGCTAGGCGAGACTGTCCAACCGTTGTTCTCCTGAAAGGAGAGGTATATGAAATTCCACTTCCCCATCGTAATCATTGACGAGGATTTCCGTTCTGAGAATTCATCGGGTCTTGGCATCCGGGCGATGGCAAAGGCCATAGAAGACGAGGGTTTCGAGGTTCTGGGCGTTACAAGCTATGGGGATTTGTCGCAATTCGCGCAGCAGCAATCGCGCGCCAGCGCCTTTGTTCTGTCCATCGACGACGAGGAATTCAGCCCCGGCCCGGATATTGACCCGGTGGTCACCAACCTGCGCAACTTCGTCGAAGAGGTCCGGCGCAAGAACGCCGACGTGCCGATCTACGTCTATGGCGAAACCAAAACGAGCCGCCATTTGCCCAACGACATCCTGCGCGAACTGCATGGCTTCATCCATATGTTCGAGGACACGCCGGAATTTGTCGCGCGTCACATCATCCGCGAGGCCAAGATCTATCTCGAAGGCATCCAGCCGCCCTTTTTCAAGGCTCTGCTCGACTATGCCGAAGACGGCTCATACTCATGGCATTGCCCCGGCCATTCCGGCGGCGTCGCCTTTCTCAAGAGCCCGATCGGCCAGATGTATCACCAGTTCTATGGCGAAAATATGCTGCGCGCCGATGTCTGCAATTCGGTCGAGGAACTGGGCCAACTGCTCGACCACGACGGCGCCATCGGCGCGTCAGAGCGCAACGCGGCGCGCATTTTCAACGCCGACCACTGCTTTTTCGTCACCAACGGCACCAGCACCTCCAACAAGATGGTCTGGCATCACACCGTCGCCCCCGGCGACGTGGTCGTGGTCGACCGTAACTGCCATAAATCGATCCTGCACAGCATCATCATGACCGGTGCAATCCCGGTGTTCCTGCGCCCCACCCGCAATCATTTCGGCATCATCGGCCCGATCCCGCGCGGTGAATTCGAGATCGACTCGATCAAGGCCAAGATCCGCGCCAATCCTCTGCTCCAGGGCGTCGATCCCGATACCGTGCAACCGCGTATTCTGACGCTTACGCAATCCACCTATGACGGCGTGCTCTACAATACGGAAACCATCAAGGATCTGCTCGACGGCTACGTTGATAATCTTCACTTTGACGAGGCATGGCTGCCACACGCGAGCTTTCACCCGTTCTACAGCAATTTCCACGCCATGGGCCGCAGCCGCAGCCGCCCTCAGCACTCAGTGACCTATGTCACCCAGTCAATCCATAAACTCTTGGCCGGGATCAGTCAGGCCAGCCATGTGCTTGTGCAGGACAGCCAGACAACCAAGCTGGATCGCCACCTCTTCAACGAGGCGTATCTCATGCACACCAGCACCAGCCCGCAATACAGCATCATCGCCAGTTGCGATGTCGCGGCCGCGATGATGGAGCCGCCCGCCGGCACCGCGCTGGTCGAGGAAAGCATCGCCGAGGCGCTCGATTTCCGACGCGCCATGCAAAAAGTGGATGCAGAGTTCGGTGAGGACGATTGGTGGTTTCAGGTTTGGGGGCCGGATGTCCTAGACGACGAAGGCATTGGCGAGGCCAAGGATTGGGTGTTGAAACGGACCGACGCCCATGGCGTGCAATCCTCTGACGGCGAGGAATCGTGGCATGATTTCGGTGAAATGGCCCCCGGTTTCAACATGCTCGACCCGATCAAGGCGACGATCATCACCCCGGGGCTCAATCTCGACGGGCGATTCGAGAAAACCGGGATTCCCGCCTCTATCGTCACCAAGTATCTTGCAGAGCACGGCGTCGTGGTCGAAAAAACCGGCCTCTACAGCTTTTTCATCATGTTCACCATCGGCATCACCAAGGGCCGCTGGAATACCCTTTTGACCGCATTGCAACAGTTCAAGGACGACTACGCCAAGAACCAGCCGATGTGGCGCGCCATGCCCGAATTCTGCGCCAAACAGCCCCGCTATGAAAGCATGGGGCTGCATGATCTCTGTCAGCATGTGCACACGCTCTACGCGAAATACGATGTGGCGATCCTGTCGACCGATATGTATCTGAGCGACCTCACACCGGCCATGACGCCCAGTGATGCCTTCGCCCATATTGCCCGCCGCACCACCGAACGTGTTGCGATCGACGATCTTGAGGGACGCATCACCACCAGCCTCGTCACACCTTATCCGCCGGGCATCCCCCTGCTGATCCCCGGCGAGGTCTTTAACAAGACCATCGTGCAATATCTCAAGTTCAACCGCGAATTCGCCCGCGAATGTCCGGGCTTTGAGACCGATATTCACGGGTTGGTGCATGAGGCCGACGAGGACGGCGTGATGCGCTATTTCGCCGATTGCGTCGCGCTCTGAGGGCGTATCGCGTTTGCCGGTCCTTGTGACCGGCAAACGCAGTGGGCCGCGTCAGACGCTTTCGAGGTAACTGTCATACTCAAAGTCGGTCACATAGCGTGTGAACCGCTTGAGTTCCTGCATCTTGCATTCGACCAGCATGGTCTGAAGCCGCTTTGAAAACACGTCCTGCACATGTTTGCCCCGACGAAACGCCTGAATCGCGGTCGCCCAATCCAGCGGCAGGTGATCCAGTTTCTGACTGTAGGCATCGCCCTCAATCGGGTCACAGGGTTCCATCTTCTGCTCGATGCCGATCAGCGCGCCGCCCAGAATGCTGCCCAATACCAGATAGGGGTTGGCATCCGCCCCGGCGACCCGATGCTCAATCCGCCGCGCCTTGGGGCTGCCGCCCGGAATACGAATGGCTGCGGTGCGGTTCTCATAGCCCCAAGCGACGCTTGTCGGCGCATGCGCCCCCGGCAAGAGCCGCCGGTAAGAGTTTTGATGTGGCGCAAAGGTCAGCGTGTTCTCCTGCATGGTCTCCAGCAAACCCGCCACCGCATGGCGCATCAACGGCGTGCCCTCTTCGCCGCCGTCGTCAAACAGGTTGACCCCGTTTTCATCCACCAGACTGAAATGCACATGAAATCCGCTACCCGAGCGGTCGCCATAGGGCTTGGCCATAAAGGTGGCGGCCATGCCATGCTTGCGCGCAATGCCGCGCACCAGCCGTTTGAACAACACCGCATCATCGGCGGCCTGCAACGGGTCCGCGACATGCACCATGTTGATCTCAAACTGGCCCGCGCCATTCTCTGAAATCGCGGCGTCGGCGGGAATGCCCTGCTCGTGACAGGCATCGTAGACGTCATTCAGGAATTCATCGAAATGCTGCAATTCGTCCAGCGACAGCGCCCCATCGGAATCGAGCCGCTTGCCCGTGACCGGCGAACAGGGCGGGCGCGGCTGCGCCTCGCGGGGGTCACAGAGGTAGAATTCCAACTCGGTCGCCACCACCGGCGTCAACCCCATGGCCTTGTAGCGCTTCACGATATTCGACAGGGCATGCCGTGGGTCGCCCGGAAACGGACCGCCATCCTCAGTGCTCATCCAGAACATCACCAGCGCCGAGGGGCGGCTGGTCCAGTTTACCATGACGATGGGGCGCCCGGTGTAATCGCAAATGCCGTCGGAATCGCCGGTCTCGAACACCAGCTCGTTGTTTTCGATATCCTCGCCCCAGATATCCACACTCAGCACCGACAGCGGCAGGCGCAGCCCGTCATCCATGATCGCCTTGGCCTTCTCAATCGGCAGGCGCTTGCCCCGCATCGCGCCATTCAGGTCACAGACACAGGCGAACACGGATTCGATTTCTGGCCGTTCCTGAAGCCATTCTCGGATATTAGTCGTCGTCATTTCGGCTTTATCCCCATGCATGGATAGGTGTTGGTCACTGTCCATGCAGTCTACCTTGGTCCGAACTGCGGGGCCATGGTAGCGAAATATTGGCGAGTGCCGCGAAATGATACCGATTTCAGCAACCGGCGCGCCCCGCCGCAATCCAAGGTGCATCCCGGTACCGCGCGCTGTTGCGTGGTGGGGGGGGGCGGACAGGGCCGATTGGGCACTCTGGCCACCAGTCTGTCACCCTGTGTTCCTGCTGTGCGAGCGCGCCAACCTGCTTTGCTCATAGGCTCGCCTCTGCTCTGCCTCTCGTTCCCGCAAGAGCGCCAGACGCAGATCCCGGTCCTTGTCCAGACGTCGCATCGCCTGCCATTCCACATAGCCTTCACGGGTTTGCGTCACATGCCAGAGTGCGCGTGTCTCCGCGATCCCGACCAGCCCCGCCATAGGGTGTCCCATCCGGGTGATCAGCACCGGCTTGCCTGATCGGCCTACTTGATAGAGATATTCCGCAAGATGGTCGCGCAGCGCTGTCACCGGAATTTCGTGGACTGGGGGCAGATCGGTCTGTGGCATAAGCCTCTCGCAATGACGGGAACGAGACCACACTGAAGGGCATGTCTTTCCATCCGGTTAATGCCTCGCGCGCCCGTACGCTCAAGCCGCACAACCGTACAGTCGGCCCTCTTCCCCCCGGCCCGCCGATGGGCTAACTGTCTGCGCTAACCACCGGCGAAAGGCCCCGCATGAAACCTGTCCGCCTGCTCTCTGGCATCCTCACCGTTGGTGGCTGGACCCTGCTCAGTCGCCTCCTAGGTTTTGTGCGTGACGTGCTGATTGCCAGCTATATAGGCCCCGGCCCGGTCATGGACGCCTTTGTCGCGGCGTTCCGTCTGCCCAATATGTTCCGCCGCTTTTTCGCTGAGGGCGCGTTTAACGCTGCCTTTGTGCCGATGTTTTCCAAGCGTTTGGAATCTAAAAATAATCCAATGGGTTTCGCCGCCCTTTCCTGTTCTGGTCTCAGCCTCATCCTTTTGGCCCTGACCGGGCTCTCAATGATCTTCATGCCCGCTCTGGTCTATGCCACGGCCGAGGGCTTTGCTGGTGATGAACGCTTTGATCTTACAGTGGAATTTGGCCGCATCGTCTTTCCTTACATTTTCTTCATCTCACTCGCTGCTCTGTTTTCCGGGATGCTCAACGCCGCAGGTCACTTTGCGGCCGCTGCTGCAGCTCCTTTGATTTTAAATGTTTTTTTGATTTCTGCCATGACCTTTGCCGCCCTGACCGGCGGTGCCGTGGTTCAGGCCCTCGTTTGGACCATCCCGATCGCGGGTCTCGCCCAACTTGCCCTCGTCTGGCACGCCTCCCGCCGGGCGGGCATGCACCTGCCACTGGTCCGCCCCCGATGGACCCCCGAGATGGCGCAACTGGTGCGTATTGCTGTCCCCGCCGCATTAGCTGGGGGGGTGGTTCAGATCAACCTTGTCGTCGGACAACTCGTTGCTTCCAATACAGAAAAGGCGGTAAGCTGGCTCTATTCCGCTGACCGACTTTACCAATTGCCGCTTGGCGTGGTGGGCATCGCGGTGGGTATCGTGTTGCTTCCGGACCTCTCCCGCCGCCTCAAGGCGCAGGATGATACCGGTGCGCGCCTCGCGCTTTCGAGAGCAGGCGAGATCGCTTTGGCGCTCACCATCCCCTGCGCCGTGGCGCTTATCGTGATCCCGATCCAATTGGTCTCTGTGCTCTTCGAACGCGGTGCTTTCAACGTCGACGACAGCGCAGCCACGGCTCTTGCCGTTGCAATCTACGGCCTTGGACTGCCCGCCTTTGTGCTTCAGAAAATCTTGCAACCATTGTTCTTCGCGCGTGAAGACACACGCAGCCCGTTTCGCTACGCCTTGATGGCCATGGTGGTGAATGCGGTGCTGGCGGTGGGGCTGGCCTATGTTCTGGGTTGGATCTCTGCGGCCATCGCCACGACTGTCGCCGCTTGGGTTATGGTTGTGCAACTCTCTGGTGGCGCAAGAAAATTTGGGGATGTAGCCCGATTTGATCCGCAGTTTCATCGCCGCCTTTGGCGCATCTGTTTGGCCTCGGCGCTGATGGGGGCCGTTCTCTGGGGGGCAGGTGCTGTGATGGGTCCGCTGTTTGCGGCAAGTGGGTGGCGGTGGGTGGCGCTTCTGATGCTGATCGCAATCGGAACGCTGGCCTACGGTCTGTTCGGTCAGATGCTGGGCGCATTCCGCCTGCAGGAAATTCGCGGCCGCCTGCGGCGTTAGTCGTGCCTCAACTTTACGCGCAACCGTGACCAGCCGCCGGGGCTAAGTACAAATGACGCCAGAAAGCCGGTGCCAAAGCCGCTCACATCCGCCACCCATGTGGCGCTGCTGCCAAAGAGCAGGCCAAACACCAGTTGCAGCCCCATGAGCACGCCAATGAGCGTAAAGGCCCGCGCCTGATTGGTGCCCATCTGCCCAAGGCGCAACCACATGATATAGGTGAACCCCCCAATGAGCCCATAGACGCCGGGAAAGGCCCCAATCAGCCAAGGGGACTGTCGGACGACGAGACCGTAAATCAAGGCCCCCGCGATGGTGCTGAGTAAAAACAGCACCAGAACCGCCCAGTGCCGGAATACCTCCGAGACAAATTTGCCCATTGCCAACAAAAGAACTCCGGCAAAGAGGGCGTGGGTGAAACTGCCATGCACAAAAGCGTAGGTTACAAACCGGCGCATATGCTCAACCGGCCATGTCCGGTTTTCCAGCATCCAACTCATGATCTCGCCGTTAAAGCCGTAATCCTGAATGGCGGCACTGCGCCAGCCAACGGCATCGGGCCCACCGATCAGTCCGCGCGCGCCAAGAGTGAACGCCGCCTCGACGCCGATGATCACCAAAAAAAGAGCGATCACAAAGGGCGGCAACGGGTTGACTGGCGCAGGCGGTCTCTGCTCTGACATGGCACCTCTCCTTGACGGGGCTTTGGCGCATGGGTAAGCGAGGCGGGCAGAGAAATCCACCACGGAGTTAAGCTATGACCGAGGCGGCCTTTACCCCCCGCGTGTTTTCGGGAATTCAGCCCTCGGGCAACTTGCATCTGGGCAATTACCTCGGCGCGCTGAAACGCTTTGCCGATGCACAGAACAAGGGCATTCAGACGCTCTATTGCATGGTCGACCTGCATGCGATCACCGTCTGGCAGAACCCTGCCGATCTGCGCCATGCCACGCGTGAACTGGCAGCGGGTTTCATTGCCTCTGGCCTGGATCCTGCGCGTTCTATTCTCTTCAATCAGTCGCAGGTGGCTGAGCACACTCAGATGGCATGGGTCTTCAACTGTGTTGCGCGGATGGGCTGGATGCAGCGGATGACGCAGTTCAAGGACAAGGCGGGCAAGAACGCGCAGAATGCGTCGCTTGGTCTCTTTGCCTATCCTGCGCTGATGGCGGCGGATATCCTAACCTATCACGCAACGCATGTGCCGGTGGGTGAGGATCAAAAACAACATCTGGAACTCACGCGTGATATCGCCATCAAGTTCAACCATGATTACGGCGTAGACTTTTTTCCGATCACCGAGCCGGTGATCGAGGGCACGGCAACGCGGGTTATGTCGCTGCGCGACGGGGCCAACAAGATGTCGAAATCCGATCCCTCAGACATGTCGCGCATCAATCTGACCGATGATGCAGACGCCATCGCCAAGAAAATCCGCAAGGCCAAGACCGACCCCGAGGCACTGCCCTCGGAAGCGGCCGGGTTGGAGGGGCGCCCCGAGGCGCGCAATCTGATCAATATCTATGCGGCTCTGGCCGATATGACCGTTGAGCAGGTGATGCGCGAGGCTGGTGGCAAGCCGTTCTCGGAGTTCAAGCCGATGCTGGCCGATCTGGCGGTCGATAAGATCGCCCCGATCTCGACCGAGATGGCGCGGCTGATGCAGGATCTGACCGAAATCGACCGGATCTTGGCCAATGGTGCGGACCGCGCCCGTACGATTGCCGCGCCGATCCTGCGCCAAACCTATGAAATCATGGGGATGGTGGGCGCGCGCGAGATCTGAGATCCTGCGGTGGCGCTTTGCGCCTTGGCTCCGCTCGAATGGCATACGAAAGCCAGCAACAAGCCCAAGCTGCGACGCCCGCTGTGGGGCGCCGCTATTGCCGTTAGCCCAAATCCGGCTCGGTCTTGGCAAAGGTGCTGTGGGCCTTCATGGCCTCCCACCACTCCGAAACACCGGGCACAGACAGCACCTTGTCGGCATCGGGCGTGAGTGAGACGTAGAACAGGATTGGCCCAAGGAAATAATCGGCCAAAGTGGGGCTGTCGCCCGCCAGCCATTTCGCGCTGCCCTTGGTCTCCATCAGTAGTTTCAAAAGTTTATCCGAGGCTTCTAGTGCTGTTTTGCGCGCCTCTTCATTCTGACCGCCGATCAGATCGGGGAAGAGATGATAGCCCGCAACACCCACCAGAGCACCATAGCCATAGCTGTCGATCAGGCCAATCGCCTCGTTCATTCGCGCGCGTGCCTTGGCATCGGAGGGTATCAGGGAGGGCTCTGGGGCAATGTCCTCAAGATAACGGCAAATCGCATCGGTTTCGCGGATTCGCAGCCCGTCGATGTCCATCACTGGCACCTTTCCAAACGGGTGGCGCGCCAGATGTTCGGGCTGTCGCGGCTCGCCTGCCAGCACGTTGACCGGCACCTGATCATAGTCAATTCCTTTGTCTGCCAGCACCATGCGCACGGTGCGCACATAGGTTGAGCCATCAAAGCCATATAGTATGGGTTTTTGCGCCATATTCCTGTTCTCCATCCTGTCGAATCCAGATGGCTCACTGTGTAGCCGCCGGTGAAAAAGTCAAACTGCACCTAGAAGCCTTGACGCCCTTAGCACTGCGCCGCACTGTGCCGGCGATCCATGATAAGAGGCCCGACAATGACCCCCGAAGAAATCGCCAAACTGCCCTATCGCCGCTGCGTCGGCGTTATGCTGGCCAATCCTGACGGATATGTCTTTGTCGGCCAGAGGATCGACAACGATACTGCCGCCTGGCAGATGCCGCAGGGGGGAATCGACCCAGGTGAGACGCCACAAGAGGCGGCATTGCGCGAATTGTGGGAGGAAACCGGCGTCACCTCTGACAAGGTTCGGATTGAGGCGGAAACCATGGGTTGGATCCCCTATGATCTGCCGCATGATATCGTGCCGCGTATCTGGAAAGGGCGATACAAAGGGCAGGAACAAAAATGGGTGCTCATGCGATTTTTGGGCACGGATGCGGATGTGAACATTGTTACGGACCACCCTGAGTTTTCAGAGTGGCGGTGGCTGCCTCCTTCCGAGTTGGTCGCCAACATTGTGCCTTTCAAACGGGCGGTCTACGCCAGTGTGCTGGATGAGTTCGAGGGGAGGCTGTGATACGGGCACTGCTTTTTGTCATTTTCGCTGCCTCGTGTGGTCCCGCGCTTGCGCTGAGTTGCCTGCCACCCGATGTGGTGCAGAGTTACATCCGCGCGGCAGGAGCGAGCGAACCCTATATCGTTGTCCATGGCCAGCTCAGGTTTGATGCGGCGCGCTTGCCCAGCACGGATATGGTGACGCAAAGAAAGCCGCCCCACACCCTTATTCCCGCGCGGCTGACCGGGCAGGCGCTGACCCACAGCGGGTTTGATCAGCCCTTTGATCGTAACATTTCGCTGGATGTGCAATGTTTTGGCCCATGGTGTGCGGCGGCGGTGCCGGGGACCGAGTATCTTGGGTTTCTTGAGCAGCGCGATGAAGGGTATGTACTGACGGTTGACCCCTGTGGCGGCATGGCCCATCCTGAGCCCACACCTGCGATGCTGAAAAAGGTGCTGACCTGTCGTCAGGTTGGTTCTTGCTCGCTCGGGCGCCCTTGATCGGTGTCACGCAGAGGCTGGAATTCAGAACAAAAGAAGAACATTATGGCGGGGACTGGGAATCAATGCCGCCATGCCCTTTGCCGAACTTTCTGCCACCTCGAATTTCACCTTTCTCACCGGGGCGTCGCATCCTGAGGAGTATATCAAGCACGCGGCCGTCATCGGTCTCTCAGGTGTGGCGATTGCCGATGTGAATTCAGTCGCCGGGATCGTGCGTGCGCATGCGGCGGCACGAGAGATTGCGCGAGAGGTTGCGGACCGTCAGGCGCTTGAGGCGCTGCATGGCCCAATCGGCCCACCCGCCCCCCGGCTCACCCGACCCGATTGGGCCAATTGCCCGCGCCTTATTCCCGCAACAAGGCTAGTGTTGCGCGAGGGGCTTCAGATCACGGCCCTGCCACGGGACCGTCAGGGATGGGCCAGCCTCTGCCGTTTGCTCAGCTTGGGGCGGCAACGCGCGCCGAAAGGAGACTGCGATCTGTGGCTGAAGGATGTGCTGAACGGGGCGGAAGGGCTGCATCTCTTGCTGCATCCGAGGGGCGGGCGCGATTGGCAGGCGCTCGCGCGACAATTGGCGGCCCGGTTTGGGGACCACATGCATTTGTTGCTCAGCCCGCATTACGACGGGCGGGATCTGGCCCGATTCGATCGGTTGGCAGGGGTGGCGGCGCGCTTGGGTCTGCCGACCATCGCCGCTGCCGCACCGCGCATGCATCGCGGCCACCGCCGCCGTCTGGCCGATGTGCTGAGCGCGATCCGGCTAGGGATGAAAGTCGAGGACCTTGGCCGTCATGCCCTGCGCAACTCAGAGCAGCGCCTGCGTTCTGAGCCCGAAATGCGCTATCTCTACCGGGGGCATGAGGGCGCTGTGGAACGCGCTATGGACCTTGCGGTCCGGCTCCGCTTTTCGCTTGATGCGCTGCGCTATGAATATCCGAGCGAGGTGGCGAATGGAGAAACTCCCTCCCAACGTCTGCGCCGTCTGGCCCTTGAGGGGCTTGAGCGGCGCTATCCGGGTGGTGCTTCGGAACGGGTGCGTGGGATGCTCGAGCATGAGCTGACCCTCATCGCCAAGCTGCGCTATGCACCTTACTTTCTGACGGTGCATGACGTGGTGGCCTTTGCCCGTTCACGCGGCATTCTTTGCCAGGGGCGCGGTTCGGCGGCGAATTCTGTGGTCTGCTACTGCCTTGGCGTGACCTCGGTCAGCCCCGAGATCGGCACCATGGTGTTCGAGCGCTTCGTGTCTGAAGCGCGCGACGAGCCACCCGATATCGATGTTGATTTCGAGCATGAGCGCCGTGAGGAGGTGGTTCAGTGGATCTACAAGCGCTATGGGCGGCACCGCGCCGGACTCTGTGCCACGGTGATTCACTATCGGACCAAGCGCGCGATCCGCGAAGTGGGGCGCGCCATGGGGCTGTCAGAGGATATTCTGGGGGCCATGAGCTCGCAGATATGGGGACATGGTGGCGAGGGGGCCTTGGATACGGAGCGATTGCGCGAAATTGTTCTTGATCCCCGTGATCCTCGCCTTGTGGTAACTTTGGGGCTGATCCGTGAGATCATCGGCTTTCCCCGTCATCTTAGCCAGCATGTTGGTGGGTTTGTCATCACCGAGGGGAGGTTGGATGAACTGGTCCCTATTGAGAATGCCAGCATGGTCGATCGCACGGTCATTTGCTGGGACAAGGACGATATCGATACGCTTGGTATTCTCAAGGTTGATGTGCTGGCGCTCGGCATGCTGACCTGCATCCGCAAGGCATTTGATCTTTTGGCTGAGCATCGCAATGCCTGCTACACGCTCGCCACCCTGCCGCCCGAGGATCCGGACGTCTATACTATGCTGTGCCGTGCCGACAGTCTCGGCGTCTTTCAGGTTGAGAGCCGCGCGCAGATGAATTTCTTGCCGCGCATGCGCCCGCGCAGCTTTTACGATCTGGTGATTCAGGTGGCAATCATCCGCCCCGGCCCCATTCAGGGTGATATGGTCCACCCCTTCATTCGCCGCCGCAATGGAGAAGAGACGGTCAGTTTCCCTTCCGATGATCTGGGGCGAGTTCTGCGCAAGACTCTTGGTGTGCCGCTCTTTCAGGAACAGGCCATGCAGATCGCCATCATCGGTGCGGGTTTTACCCCTGAGGAGGCTGATCGCCTGCGCCGGTCCCTCGCCACCTTCAAGAAGCATGGTAATGTCAGTGAGTTTCGCAACCGGTTTCTGCGCGGCATGCGCGCCAATGGCTATGATGCGAATTTTGCTGAGCGATGTTTTTCCCAGATTGAGGGCTTTGGCAGCTACGGCTTTCCCGAAAGCCACGCCGCCAGCTTTGCCCATCTGGTCTACACGAGCGCGTGGATCAAATGCCATCATCCGGCGATCTTTGCCTGTGCGCTGCTCAATTCGCAGCCGATGGGCTTTTATGCCCCTGCGCAGATTGTGCGGGATGCACGCGAACATGGCGTGACGCTGCGCCCGGTTTGCATCAATACCTCTTACTGGGACAATGCCATCGAACCGGACAGGCATGGGCGGTTGGCGCTGCGCCTCGGGTTTCGGCAAATCACGGGGGTAACGCAGGATGAGGTTGACTGGATCGCAGCGGCGCGTGGCAATGGCTATACCAGTCCAGAGGATGTTTGGCGGCGCGCAGGTGTGCCTCCTGCGACACTGCAGCGGTTGGCCGAAGCGGATGCCTTTGCCGCTCTTGGTCTTTCGCGCCGAGAAGCCCTCTGGCAGGCGCGTGCCATTCAGGCCGACACTCCTTTGCCACTCTTTGCGCAGGACATCGACGGAGAGGCGATCAATGAGCCTGCGGCGCATTTGCCTGTCATGCGTTTGGGGGAGGAGGTGGTAGAGGATTATATCGCCCTACGCCTCAGTTTGCGCAGCCATCCTCTGGCCCTCTTACGGCACATCCTGACGCCGCAAACCGGATAATTCGGCAGTCAAAGGGTTTGATGGGTTCCTTCTTGGCGCAACTACTTCGGCGGGTGCGAGGGGCTGACCCCCTCGCACCCGCTAGGTTGCCTTAAATCGCCGCGAGCAGGGATTCGCCTGCCGTCACTTCGCAAGTGCCGGGGCTGGATTCGGCGTGAAGCACCGTGACGGTGCCATCCTCGACCACCATGGCATAGCGCTTGGAGCGGCCCATTAGGCCAGCCGGGGGCGCGTCAAAATCCATGCCAATGGCTTTGGTAAAGACGCTTTGCGGATCGGCCAGCATGGTTAACCCGGCCTCGGTGGCTCCGGTCGCCTCACCCCAAGCTTTCATCACGAAGGGGTCGTTGACGCTGAGGCAGATGATTTCGTCCACGCCCTTGGCATCGAACTGACCCTTAGTGCGCACGAAGCTGGGGACATGCGCCGACGAGCAGGTGGGTGTGTAGGCACCAGGCACGGCAAAGATCACCACTTTGCGGCCTGCGGTGAGACTGTTCAGATCTACGCTTTCTGGGCCTTTTTCGCCTATGCGAAGCAGGGTTGCAGCGGGCAGTTTGTCGCCATTGGAGAGGGTCATGGTCGTTCCTTACCTATCAGATGGTTTCTGGATGGATGTAGGTATAGGCGGGTGATAGGCAAGTGACCACGGGAAAGTCGGGAGAGCAAAATGGCAGGTGTTGTAGTAATCGGAGCTGGACAGGCGGGAGCCTCGCTGGTGGCAAAGCTGCGCAATGATGGATACGCTGGGGCGATCACGCTGATCGGTAATGAGGCCGTGCCGCCCTATCAACGCCCGCCCCTGTCCAAGAAATATCTGTTGGGCGAGATGGCGTTGGAGCGGCTCTACCTGCGGCCTGAAAGCTATTACGCCGAAGCAGGGATTGATCTGCGCCTTGGCAGTCACGTGACCGGCATCGACCGGGCGGCGCATGAGATAGTGATTGGGGACGAGCGGCTGGAGTATGAGCATTTGGTGCTCGCAACCGGATCGCTGCCGCGCCGCTTGCCTGCCGCGATTGGTGGTGACTTGGGCGGTGTGCACGTTGTGCGCACGCTGACAGACGTGGATGCCATGGCCCCAGGCTTTGTTGCGGGCGCGCGGGTGCTGATTGTGGGAGGTGGCTACATCGGGCTCGAGGCGGCGGCAGTGGCGGCCGCGCGCGGCATGCAGGTTGTGCTTGTAGAGATGGCTGAACGGATATTGCAGCGCGTCGCCGCCCAGGAAACCTCGGATTATTTTCGGGCGCTGCATGCACGGTATGGCGTCGATATCCGCGAAGGTGTCGGGTTGGAGCGTTTGCTGGGCGACGCGCAGGTCAGAGGTGCGCGGCTTTCAGATGGAACCGAGATGGATGTCGACATGGTGATCGTCGGCGTTGGCATCGTGCCTGATACGCGGCTGGCCGAGGCCGCCGGACTGGCAATCGACAACGGAATTGCCGTGGACGGGCAGGGCCGCACCTCTGATCCCGCGATCTGGGCCGTGGGTGATTGTGCATCCTTTCCTCATCAGGCTGGACGGCTCCGCCTTGAAAGTGTGCCCAATGCCATTGATATGGCCGAATGCGTTGCGGGCAATATCCTAGGCAAGGCGCAGGACTATGTGCCCAAGCCGTGGTTCTGGTCGGATCAGTATGACGTGAAACTGCAGATCGCGGGCCTTAGCGCCGGTTATGACCGGATCGTGACGCGCGATGGGGGTGAGGCTGTATCGTTCTGGTATTACTGCGGCGATCGCTTGCTGGCTGTCGACGCGATGAATGACCCACGCGCCTATATGGTCGGCAAGCGATTGATCGACGCCGGTAAAACCGCTGATCCAATGATCGTGGCGGATGCCGGGGCCGATCTGAAGCCGCTCTTGCAGCGGTGAGGATCATCGGCGGCACGCATCGTGGGCGGGCATTGGCAAGCGTCGGCAAGGGCGATGTGGCGGCGCATCTGCGCCCGACCTCGGACCGCGTGCGCGAGAGCCTCTTCAACGTTCTGGCGGGGGGCTATGGTGATCCTGTTACAGGTGCGCAGGTTCTGGACATTTTTGCTGGCACCGGCGCGCTCGGGCTTGAGGCGCTGTCGCGGGGCGCGAAGGCCGTTAGCTTCATTGAGAACGGGCGTAAGGCGCAGTCTTTGCTTCGGCAGAATATCGGGCTCTGCCGGGCTGAGGGGGAGACGCAGATTTTACCATTGGACGCGCGCAAACTCGGCAGAAATTCAAGTTTGCCGCATGACCTGGTCTTTCTCGACCCGCCTTATGGCAAAGGGTTGGGCGAAGAGGGCCTTACGGCGGCACTCGTCGGGGGCTGGATTGCCGATGATGCGCTGATCATCTGGGAAGAAAGTGCGGCCATCACCCCGCCCGAAGGGCTGCGTCTGATCGAAGAGCGGCGTTATGGTGATACGATGATCCGGTTTCTAGAGCGGGGGTAGGGGGCTTTGTGTGAATTTGGTCTGATTGGGACTTTTAGTATGCCTCTCGCGTGGAACAAGGCGCGGATCATCAATTGGAACGGACGTCCACTTCAGGCCTTAAACGCTTTCCTCACCCCTTCATCAACTCGGGCAAATCCCCGGTCAGCCCCGCCGCTTCGCGGATGAACCCACGGCGCAGGCCAGGCATATGACCGAGCGCCCCCATGCCGAGGTCGCGCGCGGCGCGCAAAAGCGGGTTGTCGTTTGAGAAAAGCCGGTTGGTCAGGTCTGTGGCGATGGCGAGCGTGGCGGTGTCGAAGCGCCGCCATTGCTGATAGCGGGCGAGCACGTCCGCGGCCGCGATATCCTCGCCTCTGCGGGTGGCTTCGTCCAAGATTTGCGCCAGTGCCGCCACATCGCGCAACCCTGCGTTCAATCCTTGGCCCGCGATCGGATGCATGCCATGAGCCGCATCGCCGATAAGAGCCAGCCGCTGGGCGATGAAGCTATTGGCAACTGTAAGGTTGAGTGGATAGGTGAAGCGCTTGCCGCGGAGCTTTATCTCACCCAGAAAATCCCCAAAACGAGGGCGCAGCACCTCCATGAAGGCATCATCAGGCAGGGCGGCAAAGCGTGCGGCAGTGGCGTCGGTTTCGCTCCAAACGATGGAGCTGACATTCCCCGGCAGCGGCAGGATCGCCAGTGGGCCGGGCGGCATGAAGAACTGGTGTGCGATGCCGTTATGGGGCAATTCATGCTCGATGGCGGCGACTAGCGCGGTCTGACCGTAACCCCATCCGGTACGTTTGATCCCCGCCCGCGCGGCTGTGCCCGAGGTGCGCCCGTCGGCCCCGACCAGAAGTCGCCCGTGCAGCACTTTACCGGACGCGAGCGTCACTGTGACGCCGGTTGCATCAGTCGCTTGCGCAATTACCGTGTCATTCGATACTTGCGTGATGTTCGGAACGTCCTGCATCGCGTCAATCAGGGCGCGACGCAGGAAGCGATCCTCCAGCATATGGCCCATCGGCCCTTCTTCGATTTCGGCATGGTCAAAGTGCAGAAAGAAGGGTGATGGGCCTTGACCTGCCCGCCCATCCGAGACCTTGATCTCCAGCATGGGCTGACTGTTGTCCGCTACCTCGTTCCAAATCCGGAGATTGCGCAAGAGCCGCACCGAAGCCAATGCCAATGCATAAGCGCGCCCATCAAAAGCAGCGTTCTTACGCACGGGTTCGGGCAGGGCATCAATTACTGTGCTGCTCAACCCCGCTTGCGCGGTGGCAAGGGCGAGGGTGGGGCCGTTGAGGCCGCCGCCGACGATCAGAATATCGCTGTCATGTTCCATGGTGCCCAATATGTGTGCCTAGGCGGGATTGTCCATGCGCCGCTCTGCCGCTAGCAATGATTTCTAGCACGGCAGAGGGAGTGATGCGATGCAGGATTGGTTGAGAATGACGGCGGGCGATCTGGGCCGTGGTATTGCGCTTGGGGAAATTGACCCTGAAGCGCTGACGGAGACCTATCTGGCGGCCATCAACAATCACCCGTTGCGGGACCGTATCTATAGCGTCGTGACCGAAGATCGCGCACGTATCGAGGCTGCGGCAGCCTCTGCCCGCGCCAAGGCGGGGCAGAGGCTTGGGCCGCTTGACGGGGTCCCGATCAGTTGGAAAGACCTCTTCGACAGTGCGGGCGTGGCGACCGAGGCGGGGTCGGCGCTGCTCAAAGGTCGGGTGCCTGAGCATGACGCTGAGGTTCTGCGCAACGCCACTGCGGCAGGCCTCATCTGTCTGGGTAAAACGCATATGAGCGAGTTGGCATTTTCCGGTCTGGGCCTCAACCCGATCACAGCCACACCGCCAAGCGTGAACGATTCAGAAGCGGTCGCGGGGGGGTCCTCCTCTGGTGCGGCAGCGAGCGTGGCCTTTTCGCTCGCACCCTGTGGCATCGGGTCTGACACTGGCGGGTCGGTGCGCATCCCATCCGTATGGAATGACTTGGTAGGGCTCAAGACCACGTCGGGGCGGGTGTCGCTAAAAGGCGTTGTTCCGCTCTGTGCAAAATTCGATACGGTGGGACCGTTGGCGCGGTCTGTCGAGGATGCGGCGCTGATGCTGGCAGCGCTCGAAGGGCGCAAGTCTGCTGATCTGCGTGGCGCGTCCCTCAGGGGGCTGCGGTTTGGCGCTCTGCAAACCGTTGTTCTGGACGATATCAGACCCGAGCCATCGCAGGCCTATCATTTGGCATTGACAAGGTTGCGCGAGGGCGGTGCAGTGATTGAAGAAATCGAGGCCCCGGAAGTGGCAGAGGCGCTACCACTCTCGCCTATTCTCTTCACAGGTGAGGCCTATGGTCTGTGGCGTGATACACTCGAAGCAGCACCGGACAAGATGTTCCCGCCTATTCTGGACCGCTTTCGGAGTGGCAAGGACATATTGGCAGCGGATTATGTTGCGGCTTGGTACAAGCTGGACACCTTGCGCGCGACTTGGGAGGCGCGTGTGGCGGGCTATGATGCTGTGCTGATGCCCACGGCTCCCAATTTGCCACCGCATCTGGATCGTCTGATGACGGACGGCGATTACTATGTGACCGAGAACCTGCTGACTCTGCGCAACACCAGAGTGGCCAATCTCTTGGGATTGTGTGCGATCACTCTGCCTGTGGGGTTGGCAAGTTGTGGCATCATGCTATGCGGCAAGCCGTTTCAGGAAGAGCGGCTGCTCCGGGTGGCCAAAGCTGCGGAAGATGTGGTTGCTCCACGTCAGGCATAATAGAAGAATAAAACCAGATGCATCCCAACCCTGCCTTTCGTCAAGCACCCAAGGCCAGTAGCGTCGCTTTTGCCCGCGAACGCGGCTTTGGCATTCTCGCGGTTTGTGGCGAGGATGGGCCGCTCATGAGCCATATTCCGTTTCTTCTGAGCGAAGATGGCCAACTTGCGGAATTCCATCTTGTTCGATCCAACCCGATTGCGCGGCTGATGCATTCGCCGCTCAAGGCGAGGTTGGCGGTGCAAGGACCACAATCCTATGTCTCGCCTGATTGGTATGGGGTCGAAGAGCAGGTGCCGACGTGGAACTATGTCGCCGTGCATCTGATTGGCCAAGTGCGTTTGCAGCCGCAAGACGACATGCGCGCTCTGCTGGATCGTCAATCCGCCTATTTCGAGACCCGGCTCTTGCCAAAGCCTGAATGGGTGGCGGACAAGATGACACCCGAAGTTTTAGAGCGGATGATGCGTCAGATCGTTCCCTGTGCGTTGCGTGTGGATGAGATCGCGGGAACGTGGAAACTGGGCCAGAACAAGCCGGATGAGGTGCGCTTGCGCGCCGCAGATCATCTGGGACTGGCAGGGCAAGGGCAGGAAACTGAAATGCTCGCAAACTTGATGCGTGATCCGCCTGTCTGAGCAGCTTTACAGGCGCAGTTCGCGCCCATACCGTTATGAACGAAAACCATAGGAGCGCGCCATGAAACTCATTTCTTCCCCTCTTTCGCCCTTTGTTCGCAAGGTTCGCGTTCTATTGCTCGAAAGCGGATTGGCCGATCATGTCGAGGTGGTTGAGGTCGCCACTACCCCGCTTGAGACAGATCCACAGGTCGCCGCTGCAAACCCTCTCGGGAAGATACCGGCCCTGATCCGTGGTGATGGTCCGGCGATCTATGACAGCAGAGTGATCACCCGCTATCTTGATGCTCGTGCCGGAGGGCGGTTCTATCCCGAGGCGCGGCTTTGGGAGGTCTTGACACTTGAGGCTACAGCAGAAGGGATTTTGGAGGCGGCTTTGTCGATGACCTATGAGGCACGCCTTAGACCAGAGGCGATGCGATATGCGCCATGGGTTGAGGGGCAATGGGCCAAGGCGGCCCGCGCCCTTAATGCCGTTGAGACGCGTTGGATGAGCCATCTCAACGGACCACTCGATATGAGCCATATCGCTATGGGCTGTGCTCTTGGCTATCTTGATTTTCGCCATGCCGCGCGTGGCTGGCGGTCAGGAAATCCAGCTCTTGTGGATTGGTATGCAGGGTTTAGCGCGCGTGCGAGCATGACGGAAACCGCACCGGAATGACCCGCAGCGGGCGGTAAGGCAGACTAGTCCAACGGTGACAGGCGGGCGGACAGAACCATAATTTCTGCAGAGACGAATTTCAGTCTGGTCAAAAAACACTGAGTTCAGTTTCTGGTTATGTCGTCCAAACACGCTGCTTAAGCCCTTGATCCGAGTACCACAAGCGCGACACATGCGCGCTCTGATTACTTCTTGCGGTATTGCAGGCTGGACGGCCCTCAAAAGCCCCGCTAAATAGCCGGTCATACTGACCACAGGGAATCCGGTGGTCCACATCGTATGAGGCCGATTGCGGCTCTGATATAAGGGAGAAATTCTCGTGTCCCACGCAGAAGATCACGAAGGCACTCGGAGGGATTTCCTCTATTATGCCACCGCAGGTGCAGGTGCCGTGACCGCAGGTGCGGCTATTTGGCCGCTGGTCAACCAGATGAACCCATCAGCGGACGTTCAGGCGCTGTCTTCTATCCGGGTCGATGTGTCTGGTGTGGAGCCCGGCACGCAATTGACGGTAAAATGGCTCGGTAAACCGGTGTTCATTCGCCGTCGCACAGAAAAAGAGATTTCTGAGGCGCGCAGCGTTGATGTGGAGACGCTCCCCGACAGTCTCGCGCGGAACGCAAACATCGCCGCGACAGCGCCTGCGACAGATGAAAACCGCACGCTCGACGAGGCCGGGGAATGGCTCGTCGAAATGGGCGTATGCACGCATCTTGGCTGCGTTCCGATTGGGGACGGTGCCGGTGATTTTGGTGGCTGGTTCTGTCCGTGCCACGGTTCGCATTATGACAGCGCAGGCCGCATTCGCAAAGGGCCAGCTCCGGAAAACCTTCCGGTGCCGCTGGCCGAATTCGTCGACGACACGACGATCAAACTGGGATAAGGAAACGCGCAAATGTCCGGAATTCCGCACGATCATTACGAGCCCAAGACGGGCGCCGAGAAATGGCTTCATTCGCGCCTGCCTATCGTTGGCTTGCTCTATGACACCATTATGATCCCCACGCCCAAGAATCTGAACTGGATGTGGATCTGGGGTATCGTTCTGACTTTCTGTCTGGTGCTGCAAATCGTCACCGGCATTATTCTGGTGATGCATTACACACCGCATGTCGATTTGGCCTTTGCCTCGATCGAGCACATCATGCGTAACGTGAACGGCGGCCACTTTATTCGCTACCTGCATATGAACGGTGCATCCCTGTTCTTTGTGGCGGTTTATCTGCACATCTTCCGCGGTCTTTATTACGGCTCATACAAAGCCCCGCGTGAGGTGACATGGATTATCGGCATGTTGATCTACCTCGCGATGATGGGCACGGCATTTATGGGTTATGTGCTGCCATGGGGGCAGATGTCATTCTGGGGTGCCACAGTGATCACCGGTCTCTTTGGGGCGATCCCTCTCATCGGTGAATCGATCCAGACTTGGCTTTTGGGTGGGCCTGCGGTGGACAATGCCACGCTGAACCGCTTCTTCTCGCTGCATTATCTGCTGCCCTTCGTGATTGCGGCGCTTGTTGCACTGCATATCTGGGCGTTTCACACCACGGGCAACAACAACCCGACCGGTGTTGATGTGCGCCGCAGTTCCAAGGCTGAAGCGGAAAAGGACACCGTGTCGTTCTGGCCTTATTTCGTGATCAAGGATCTCTTTGCCCTTGCAGTGATCATGGTTGTGTTCTTTGCAATTGTCGGCTTCATGCCCAACTATCTGGGTCACCCCGACAACTACATCGAGGCCAATCCGCTGGTTACGCCCGCGCACATCGTGCCGGAATGGTACTTCCTGCCATTCTACGCGATTCTGCGTGCATTTACCGCTGATGTTTGGGTGGTAATGTTCGCAAACTGGATCACAGGTGGTATCGTCGATGCGAAGTTCTTTGGCGTGCTGGCCATGTTTGGCGCGATTGCAGTGATGGCTCTGGCGCCGTGGTTGGATACGTCTTCGGTGCGCTCAGGCCGCTATCGTCCGATGTTCAAGTGGTGGTTCTGGCTTCTGGCGATAGACTTTGTTGTCCTGATGTGGGTGGGGGCAATGCCCGCCGAGCCTCCCTATTCGACCATCTCGTTGATTGCGTCTGCCTATTGGTTCGCTTACTTCCTAGTGATCCTGCCACTGTTGGGCGTGATCGAGAAACCCGAGGCCCAGCCTGCCACCATCGAGGAAGACTTCGATGCACATTATGGCAAGGCACATTCGCCCGCCGAATAAGAAAGGACGAGGAACAATGTTCAAGAAAACAGGCATTGCGGCCCTTGTGGCCCTGTCCCTCTCCGCTGGTGGTGCATTGGCAGCCGGGGCCGAAGGGCATATCGAGGACGTCGCCTTCTCTTTTGAAGGCCCGTTTGGCAAGTTCGACCAGAACCAACTTCAGCGTGGTTTGAAGATTTACACCCAAGTCTGTGCCGCGTGTCATGGCATGCAGTACGTACCGCTGCGCACCTTGGGGGATGAAGGTGGGCCTCACTTGCCCGCTGATCAGGTTCGTGCCTATGCGGGCCAGTTTGAAGTGTTCGATCCGGAACTCGACGATTACCGTCCGGCGACTCCGACCGATCATTTCCCGGCTGTGACCTCTGCGGGTGCTCCTGACCTCAGCCTCATGGCTAAGAAGCGGGCCGGATTCCATGGGCCTTATGGCACAGGTCTCAGCCAGCTTTTCAATGGCATGGGTGGATCAGAGTACATCTACTCGCTGATGACCGGCTATCACGAAGCGCCCGAATGTGCGCCTGAGGATTTCACCGGGTCGTATAACGCGGCCTTCACCGCTGGTGGCTATCCGGAAGAATGCAAGGACGAGCATGGGCATCACACGGTGCCTGGAAGCTGGATCGCTATGGGGCAGCCGCTCTGGGGCGACGATGTTGAGTTTGACGACGGTACAGAGGCCTCGTTGGAGCAAGAGGCCCAAGATGTGGCGGCTTTCCTGATGTGGGCCGCAGAGCCTAAGATGATGGCGCGTAAGCATGCAGGCCTGACCGGTGTGATCTTTTTGACCATCCTGTCGGTCTTGCTCTATCTGACCAACAAGCGGATATGGGCGCCGATCAAGGGTAAGAAGATCAGTTAAACTCTCGACACATGGATTAATGAACCCCCGCAGCCTCAGGCGTGCGGGGGTTTTCTTTTGGACTCTTGGGCACGTAGGATGGATTGATCTTTTGCTGCACAAGGTTATCTCTGGGAAACAGACAGATCAGGGGACACAGAATGCGACTGAATGCTGATTTTTCCCAACGTGTCGTGATCCGCCCACAAGATTATAATTGGGTGCAATCGCCGGCCACTGGTGTCGAACGTATGATGTTGGACCGAATCGGCCAAGAGGTTGCGCGTGCGACAACGATTGTCCGGTTTGCCCCAGAGTCATATTTCGAAGCGCATACACATGGCGGAGGCGAGGAGTTTCTCGTGCTTGAGGGCGTGTTTTCGGACGAAAGCGGTGATTATCCAGCGGGATCGTATGTGCGCAATCCCATCGGTACCAGCCACAAGCCCCACACCAAAGAGGGCTGCACGATCCTTGTGAAGCTCTATCAATTCGACGTCACAGACACCGAACAGTTCCACATTGACACCCGTACCGCTGAGTTTCGACCCGGTCTGGTTGACGGCCTCAGTGTGCTGCCACTCCATACCGCTGTAAACGAAAACGTAGCTCTCGTAAGATGGGCCCCCGGCACGCGATTCACCGCGCACCGACATTGGGGCGGTGAGGAGATTTTTGTTGTCGAAGGCACTTTTGCGGACGAGCATGGCACCTATCCGGCAGGCACATGGCTGAGAAGCCCTCACCTTTCTGAGCACAAACCGTTTTCAGACGAAGGGTGTCTTATATATGTGAAAACCGGCCATCTTCTTGATCAGGCTGCTTGATCCAACCTCATTGTCGGGAACCCGACTGGATTCCCCAATCTTTCCAATTCAGCGTGGCGTTGGATTTGTCGCCGCGTTGTAGAGCCGCCAATCGGTGATCTCTGGATAATACATCTGGCGCCAACGGCGCACGCGCGGATTCATCACCCGGCGCCATATTGGTGGTACCATCGCCGCCATGGTCATCATTGGATAGCCATAGGGCAGTTGTGGCGCATCTGCGTGAGTGTAGGTCTGCAAGAGCGGAAAGCGGCGGTCGGGTTTGTAATGATGATCCGAGTGGCGTTGCAGGTTAATCAAAAGCCAGTTGGAAGCCTTGTGCGCGGCATTCCAACTGTGGCGCGGCATAACATGTTCGTAATTTCCCTGACCCAAGTGTTTGCGCGTGAGGCCGTAATGCTCAATGTAATTCACCAGTTCCAACTGCCAGACCGCGATGAACGCCTGCCAGAGAAAGAGCGCAAGACCGATCCAACCGCCAATCAGTAGCGCCAATAGCAGCATGAACCCTTGCAGCGCCCAATACCTGAAAAACGGGTTTCTCAGATCGTGCCAAGGGCGGTCGCGTCGCGCCAGCATGTCGCGTTCGGCCTTGAACGCTGACCGCCAGCACTCTCTCAGCACGCGGGGAAAGAACCTATGAAACCCCTCGTTATATCGGGCTGTCACGGGGTCGCGCGGTGTTCCGACATAACGATGATGCACCAGGAGATGCTCTGATCGGAAATGCGAGTAGAGAACCATAGCCAACAGCAAATCGCCCAAGAACCGCTCGCTCTTGTTTTTCTGATGCATCAGTTCGTGGCTATAGTTGATACCCACCGTGCCGCCGATCACGCCGATCCCGAAGAAAAGAACGATGGTTTCAAGCGGGCTGAGATGTGCGTCGCCCGGTCCTGTCACATACCAGATCAGCCAGTAGAGCAGTCCAAATTGCAGCGGTGGCCAGACAAGCGTGATGGCCCTGTACCACGCAAGCTGATCCTCGCGTGTATCCGGGTCTGCGTTTTCGGAATAGAGACCCAGAAAGGCGTCAAGGATGGAAAAGAGGTGCCAGGTCATCACGGGAAGCAAAACTACAGTCCAACTGCCCTTCAAGGCCCCCAATACCGCCACCGGCATCAGCAAGAGAGACATCCAAAAAGGTAGGGCGCGTTTGATTTGGGCGACCCGAGTTGCGGCGATCATATGCATTCCTTGAAAATATCACTGTCACATCACTTCATATCTTTTAGCGCGCCATGAGCGAGGTCAAATACCTTTCGCATGACGGTGGGTAATTCCGCCGGGCGAAAAACCTCTGCAGGCATAAACGCGCCCCGTTGCGGTTGCGTGTGGCGAGGAAGTCGCGCAACGCACACAATCAAGCGAAGATGAAAATGGGTAAAGGTGTGACGCGCCTCAGCATCGAGGCGTCGCCAATCACCGTCAATTGGGGGGGCGGGGTTTGGCGCATTATTCCAATCGCTGTTGGGCCACCCCAGCATTCCGCCCAAAAGACCTTTATCAGGCCGACGCTCCAGCAGCCACGCACCGTCCTCACGTTGCGCCACATAAGCGTAGCCAAATCTGACCGGCTTGACCGGTTTGGCCAGTTTTTTGGGCAGTTCTGCCGCCGTCCCCGCGCGGCGTGCCATGCAGGGTTTCATCCAAGGGCATATCCCGCAAGCCGGGGATTTCGGCGTGCAAATCGTGGCACCCAGATCCATCACCGCCTGTGCATAGTCGCCGGGACGTTCATGCGGCGTAAGCCGTGCTGCCGCTTCGGTCAATTCACGTTTGGCAGTGGGCAGTGGCGTATGGATGTCATGGATACGTGCCATCACCCGCTCGACATTGCCATCTACAACCACCTCTGGCTGGTCATAGGCAATCGCTGCAATCGCAGCCGCCGTATAGGGCCCAATGCCCGGCAAGGCGCGCAGGCCTTCCAATGTGTCAGGAAATCGTCCGCCGTGATCAGCCACAACCACGCGCGCGCATTTCAAGAGATTTCGGGCACGGGCGTAATAGCCAAGGCCTGCCCATTCGCCCATCACCCGCCCATCCTCTGCTGCCGCCAGATCGCCTACGTTTGGCCAGAGTGTCGTGAACCGGGTAAAATACTCCTGAACAGCTGCAACCGTGGTCTGTTGCAGCATGACCTCACTGAGCCAGATACGATAGGGATCAGAGCGCTCTCCCGCCGCCCGCGCGCCGGGACTGACGCGCCAAGGTAAATCGCGGGCATGTCTATCATACCAGTCCAGCAGGATCCGCGCCTCAACGTCATAACGCATAGTTTATCCCCTTGCCTCGCAATCAGGTCTGGCATCCCCTGCCACATGGCATAGATTAGCGCCAGTGAGGAGAGTGCCAACCATGACCGCCCGCAAGGCCACGACATATGGGTTCAAACGCACCTCGGCGCTGCTGCAAACCAGTATACGCCGCGCCTCTGAAACGCGTGGTTTTACGCAATCGCGTCTTTTGACCCATTGGACAGAAGTTGTGGGTGAGGATATCGCCGCGATAGCGCGCCCTGTCGATGTGTCTTATGCACGGCAGGGGATGGGGGCCACGCTAACCTTGCTGACCACCGGAGCACAGGCACCGATGCTTGAGATGCAAAAAGACAAGCTGCGTGAGCGGGTCAATGCCGTCTACGGATACAATGCCATCGCGCGCATTCGAATCACCCAGACGGCCCCTGTGGGCTTTGCCGAAGGGCAGGTGGACTTCACTTACCGCCCCAAGGTCTCAGCCCCCCCCGCATTGGCGCCTGAAACCTTGCAAGCGGCCAGCAGCTTGGCTGCGCCTGTCACGGATGATGGGTTGCGCGCAGCGCTGGAAACGCTGGCGCGCAACGTGTTAACAAAATCGCAACGCTGAACTTCCCAATCAGACCAAGGAAAACGTGATGAAACAACTGATCGCAACCGGGGCGCTTGTCCTTGCCATGCTGACGGGCCCTGTGATGGCGCAAGAAGCAGCCCCTGATACGTCGCAGATCGTCGAGATGACGATGGGTCCCGAAGATGCCAAGGTGACTATCATCGAATACGCGTCCTTCACCTGCCCACATTGCGCGAATTTTCACAAAGGGCCGCTCAAGCAGCTCAAGGCCGATTATATCGACACGGACAAGGTGCACTTCATCTATCGCGACGTCTATTTCGACCGCTTCGGTCTCTGGGCGTCAATGGTGGCCCGGTGTGGTGGGCAAGAGAAGTTTTTTGGGATCTCGGACATGATCTATGAGCAGCAGCGCGAGTGGACCCAAGGGGAGCCCGCACAGATCGCTGACAATCTGCGCCGTATTGGCAAGGTTGCAGGGCTTGAGCCTGATGCGATTGAGGCCTGTCTTAACGACAATGAAAAGGCCAAGACGCTTGTTGCTTGGTATCAGGAGAATGCCGAGGCACATGACGTGAACTCTACACCGACGCTGGTGATCAACGATCAGAAATACTCGAACATGGCCTATGATGAGCTAAAGGCCATCATTGACGAAAAACTGGCGGAGTAACTCCGCACAGAGTATGTGGGTCGGGATTGATGGTCCTGGCCCATTTATCCCTCTGGACAGTCTTTTGCGCCAGTGGCAGAATTTGATCAAATTACACGTGCCGGAGTACCCCAATGAAAGACGACAATTTCCTGCGTGAGATGAACGCGCGACACCTGTGGCACCCGATGGGCCACCCCGGCGAGCAGCAGGTCAACGCGCCCAAGATCATCAAGAGCGCCGCAGGCGTGCGGATCACAGATATAGACGGGCATGATCCGGTGGATGCTGTCGGGGGGCTGTGGTGCGTCAACCTTGGCTATTCCAACGATGTGATCAAGCAGGCGATGACCGATCAACTTTGGCAGCTCCCGTATTATTCAGCCTTTGCGGGCACCACCAACCCGGCAGCTATTGAGGCGTCCTATGCGGTGCAGGAATTCTTTGCCGAGGATGGAATGACGCGGGTATTCTTCACTTCGGGCGGGTCCGACAGCGTGGATACGGCCCTGCGCATGGCGCGACAGTATCACCGCCTGCGCGGTGAGCCCACACGGACCAAGTTTCTGAGCCTCAAGAAGGGGTATCACGGCACTCACTGGGGTGGCGCTTCGGTCAATGGAAATAACCGTTTCCGTATAACCTATGAGCCGCTGTTGCCGGGGTGTTTCCACCTGCCGAGCCCGTACACCTATCGCAATCCCTTTGACGAAACGGACCCTGCGAAGCTTGCCCAAAAGATCGCGGCCGCGATGGTGGATGAGATCGAGTTTCAGGACCCTTCGACCATCGCCGCCTTCATCATGGAGCCGATCCAAGGTGCGGGCGGTGTAATCGTGCCCGATGCCAGCTTTATGCGGCTGATGCGCGATGTGTGTGACCGTTACGGAATCCTGATGATTTCGGACGAGGTGATCACCGGCTTTGGCCGCACCGGCGATTGGACAGGAGCGCGCCATTGGGGCGTGCGGCCTGATATGATGACTATCGCCAAAGGTATTACCAGTGGGTATTTTCCTGTTGGGGGCGTCGTTCTGGGCGATAAAATCGCCGATGTTTTTGAAAAGGCTGGCCCCGAAGGCAGCATCTGGACCGGCTACACCTATTCGGCGCATCCAGTAGGAGCGGCGGCAGTTGTGGCCTGCCTCAGCGAAACGTTGCGCCTCGACACCAAGAGCAACGCGGCGGTACGTGGCAAGCAGCTCTATGACGGGGTCTGCAAGCTGGCCGAGAAATATGACATCATCGGCGATGTGCGTGGCGGTCATGGTTTGATGATGGGGATCGAACTGGTCAGCGACCGCGAGAAGAAGACGCCGATGGATGCCGCGACCATGAAGCGGGTGCATCAGGCGACCTATGAGGCGGGCGCGATGGTGCGTCTGGGGGCGCATAACATCCTGATGTCGCCGCCCTTGGTGATTTCCGAGGCGGAAATCGACGTCATTCTGTCATCGCTCGATGCCGGGTTCGCGGCGGCCTGAGCCATACCAAGCGCCCTAAGGGGCGCTTGGTTCGTTTTCCGATCACGTCTTAGCTGAACCGGCTCCAGGCTGATTTCATGGCTTTGGACATGTTGTCCCAAGCCTGATCGGTGCCGGTCTTGAAATCTTTCCATGCTTCAAGGCTGGCCGCCTGTATCTTGTCATACTCGGTTTCCATCTCGGCGCGCTTTTCGCGCAGGATCTTGATCTGCTCTTGGTATTTGATCTGCATGTCGGCAGAGGCCTCGCGCGATTTCGCCTGAAGCTTGTCGATCTCGGCTTTCCATTGGTCGAGTTGGGCGTGCAGTTTTGCCTGATAAGCGTCTTTGTCCATGACGTATCCTCCTTATGGGAAATGGTCGTATTGGGCTGTGTGTCACCTATGCACGATTCCCGGGAAACCAAAGGGGCCAGCGGATGTTCGCTGGCCCCTGAGTATTGCATGAAAGCGCCTGATTTACTCGTATTTCGTGATCTCGCCGGATTTCAGGCGGCTGAGGTAGCTGTTGAGCTCGCGCTTGACGATTGGCATCAGGAAATAGAGACCGATGATGTTGACCACCGCCATGGCAAAGATCGCCGCATCCGAGAAATCAATCACCGGCCCAAGATTGGCCGCCGCGCCGATCACCACGAAGATGCAGAAGATCACCTTGAACACCAGTTCCGTAGTTTCGCCTTCGCCGAAGAGGTAGGTCCAGGCCTTGAGGCCGTAATAGGACCAGCTGATCATTGTTGAGAAGGCGAACAGAACCACCGCTAGCGCCAGCAGATAGGGGAACCAGCTGATCGCGCTGCCAAAGGCCGCCGAGGTCAGGCCCACACCTGAAGTGCCACCGACGGTCTGGATGGCCGTGCCTGCCTCATTGAGCAGGTAATTGCCATCAGGCCCCGCCACCAATTGACCTGTAATGATGATCACAAGCGCCGTCATGGTGCAGATCACGACCGTGTCGATGAAAGGCTCGAGAAGCGACACGAAGCCTTCGGTGATTGGCTCTTTGGTACGCACCGCAGAGTGCGCAATCGCAGCCGAACCAACGCCGGCTTCGTTTGAGAACGCCGCCCGCTTGAACCCTTGGATCAGCGCGCCGACCATACCGCCTGCAACACCAAGCCCGGTGAACGCGCCGTCAAAGATCTGGCCAAAGGCCCAACCAATTTTATCGGCGTTCATCAGAATGATAATCAGCGCAGTGCCGACATAGAGGATGCCCATGAAGGGAACGATTTTTTCTGTGACCTTGGCGATGGATTTGAGGCCCCCAACAATCACCGCAAAGACCACACCGGCAAAGATCACCCCGGTGATCCAGCCCGGATAGGCGCCAACAATCCCGGAAATCTGCTGATGTGCCTGATTGGCCTGAAACATATTGCCGCCGCCCAATGCCCCGAGAATACAGAAGATTGAGAACAGGACGGCGAGGATCTTTCCGCCTGGAATGCCACGTTCGGCAAAGCCTTTGGTCAGGTAATACATTGGTCCGCCGGACACGCGCCCGTCTGGATATTCATTGCGGTATTTGACGCCCAATGTACATTCGGTGAATTTTGAAGCCATGCCCATCAAACCAGCGAGGATCATCCAGAACGTAGCACCCGGCCCTCCGATGCTGACCGCAACGGCCACGCCGGCGATATTGCCAAGCCCAACTGTGCCAGAGAGCGCCGTGGCAAGCGCCTGAAAATGACTGACCTCTCCGGCATCATTCGGATCCGAGTAGTCGCCCTTGACCAATGCGATGGAATGGCCAATCGCGCGGAATTGCACAAATCCGAAATAGAGTGTGAACACTGTCGCACCGATCACCAGCCAAGCCACGATCCACGGGAATGTTGTCCCCGGAAAGTTGGAAAAGATCAGATTTACGAACCAGCCCGTGGACGTTGCGAAAATCTGATTGACCTTTTCATCAATGGATTGAGCGTAAGCGGGTGCCGCTACGAACGCGGCCGCAACCGCAGCGAATGCCGCAGGAAATGCGTGTCGTTTCATTGTTGTTATCCCTGTTGTTTCTTGTTGTTACGGAACGATGGTGCAGGGCACCGGTGCCGTCTGCACGAGTGCTCCGGCGACAGAGCCGAACACCCGCGCACCAATCGCTGACTGACCGTCCCGCCCGATGATGATCTGAACGGCGTCCTGCTCCTTGGCGATCCGACACAGAAGATCGGCGGTGTTGCCATACCGGATTACGGTTTCGACTGGCATGCCGGCGTCCTGAAGTTCTGCCACGACGGTCGACGTGATCGCCTTCTCAGCGCGTTCCATCTCTTCGCGACGACGCTTGTGCCGCTCTTCCAACTCGCTTGGGGTGAGGAAGGAATAAGGCGACCATTCAAGCACATGCGCCAGCACGATCGTACCCCCCTGAGCACGGGCCCGATCGACCGCAAATTCCAATGCGCGTCTTGATGAAACGCTGCCGTCATAGCCTACGACGAATTTTCCAGACATAACAGGATCTCCCTCACTGTTGTTGCTTATCCGAGTGTTAAGACTTCACCCCGGTATGTCACTCTACCAGAGGTTTCTTTTGCGGTTTTCCCGGATTTCTGGATTTCACGAGCCGATCGCGCCAAATTTGCGGGAAATTCCACCCTTCCTGCAAGATTCTTCGTCAATTTTGCGTGGCGTATCGCCGCGCGCGGCTCTGACGCAGGTTCTGCGCGCACCATTGAACTCATCTCTGGATTTGCGCATATGATAGGCAAACGCCCAAGGAGAGCCTGATGGACCTGCGCCCAATCACCCAAGACTTCACCGTTTCACCGCAGATCAGTTGCGCGGATGTTTCCAAAATTGTCGACGCTGGGTTTCGTTCGATCTTGTGTAATCGACCAGATGGTGAGGACTTTGGCCAGACCCCTTATGATGAGGTCGCCGCTTGCGCGCGTGCCAATGGCCTTGAGGTTCGTTTTGTGCCGATCGTCTCAGGACAAATGACCGAAGCCGATCTTATTGCGTTTCGTGCGGCGCTCGAAGAACTGCCCAAACCCGTGCTGGCCTATTGCCGCACCGGAACACGGTGCACGATGCTCTGGAGCATGACGCGTTTCAACGAACTGGGGGGCGACGAAATCCTGCGCTCCACGTCAAGCGCGGGGTACGACATGTCCGGCCTGGTTGCGCAGCTTGAACGTAACCAATGACGGATTGGGCCGTCCTTGGCCGTGATGGTGATAGGGCCCGCATCTTTGTCTTGCGCGGGCCGCATGTGCTCAACGAAGGGACTGCCCCCGATCCGGCAACGGCGCTTGCGCAGATTGATCCGGTCCCTCGGAATATATTCCGCATCGGAGAGTGCTATTCCGAGCCTTTGCCCACGCAGCTTGTCCCGCACGCCGATCATGGTCTTGCCGGACTTACCCAAGAGACCCCACCAGATGTGATCGACGGCTGGGTGCGGCTGTTGTTGATCGGACTATCGCAAGTGCGCACGAATTGGGACGGGGTTGCGTGGGTGGTGCGAGGTGAACTCAGCCATTGGATACATTTGAGTGCCGGTGAGGCCGTCAGTTGCCAGAGCTTTCTGACACCGCAGCTCATAACCATGCTGGGTGGGGCTTTCCCACCGTGTGAAACCGCAATTTCTGACACCATATCTCGACCAGAGCGTCTGGCTGCCCATCTGCGCGCCGCACAGGTGGCTGGGAATGCAGCTGCACTCAGTGGATCTCTGTTAGGAGCAGAAATGGCAGCCGCTCGGCCCTATTGGCTGGGCCAGAGCGTTAGTCTGATTGCGCCCGAGCCTCGGGCCTCCGGATATGTTGCCGCGTTGACCACTCTTGGCGTCACCCCAAGCGTGTTCGACCCTGACATGCTGATTGCCCCCGCCCTTTCGGCGCTTTGGGGGAGTTTGGCTAATGGTGCTACTCCAACAGACAACTAAAGCTATGCGCGCGCTTGCCCGTTTCATTGTTCTGGAAATACTCAAGGTTTTTCGTCACCATCTGCCTGGAAGAGGGGACACATCCAGATCATGTGCAGTGCTTGACCTGCGTGAGCAACTCAATAGGGTGCGCCTAGCCCGAGACAACCCCAAGGGACGGTCATGACCAATTGTCTGCATTATGTCTTTGGGCCTGTGTTCGTCTGCAACTGTCACAACCTGTGGACTCAGGCGGTGCGACCAACGACATCTGAGACCTTGAGGTAATCTGCATGAGCCGCTCACTCAGCCTTGCGGCCTATCTGGCCTATGCCCGGCGTGCCGGGAGAACGGGTGATATACCGGATCAAGCGCGTCCACCGGGGCCATTGATCTGGGCACATGCGGTGGATGCCGCGCGTGCTGATACGCTGGTGCATCTGGCGGAGCGGCTCGCATCCCAACGGCAGGGATTGCACCTTCTGTTGACTACAACGTCCAAGACGCCTGTGCGGCTTGACACGGCAGGATCGGTGCTTTGGCAATCGGTGCCAGAGGATAATATCCCGGCCGCTGAAACGTTTCTAAAGCATTGGCGCCCTGATATCTGTCTGTGGACGGGTGGTGATCTGAAGCCAGCTCTTCTAATCTGCGCGGCACGGCAAAATATCCCGCTCTATCTGGTGGATGCCGACGAGCCCAATCTTGAGCGAGCCAGCTGGCGCTGGTTTCCCGATATGCCCCGTACTGTGCTAGGGCTGTTTGCAGAGATACTGACCCGGACCGAAGGCGCGGCGCGATTGGTGCGCCGATTTGGTGCCCCAGAGCGTATCGTATCGGTGACCGGTGCGTTCCAAGAAGGGGCGATGACCCTGCCGTTCAATTCTGCAGAGCGCGAAGAGATGGCGGGTCTGTTGCGAAGCCGCCCACTGTGGCTCGCGGCTAAGATCCAGAAGGCCGAACTAGACACCGTACTCGAGACCCACCGCGAAGTCAGCCGTCTGGCCCACCGAAGCCTATTGATTATTGTACCTGACGACTTGGAGGATTGTGGTGGGATTCGTGCAGTATTGGACGCGCAAGGCTGGCGCACTGCAATCTGGTCCGAGGGAGAGTTGCCGAG
This sequence comes from Roseovarius sp., assembly GCF_048262375.1. Classification (GTDB taxonomy): domain Bacteria; phylum Pseudomonadota; class Alphaproteobacteria; order Rhodobacterales; family Rhodobacteraceae; genus Roseovarius. The sequence goes on along the minus strand of NZ_JBLXFE010000014.1, from coordinate 24,959 downwards.
CGAAACTACACAGGTCATCCTTGCGGATACCAAAGGCGAGATGGGGCTCTGGTATAGGCTTTCGCCAGTGACATTCATGGGGTCGTCGCTGGTGTCTGGCCAGTACGGGCGTGATCCAAATGAACCAGCGGCGCATGGCTCGGCAATTCTTTATGGTCCCAACGTTGGTCGTTATCTCAATCGTTATTCCAGATATGCCGAGGCTGGTGCGGCCCGGATCGTTCGGGATAGTCAAACTCTGACCGCAGCAGTGCAACGTCTGATTGCCCCTGATCAAGCGGCGGTCATGGCGCATGCCGCGTGGGATGTGGCGTCCAAGGGCGCGGCTGTGACCGACCGCATTCAGGACATGCTGTTGGACCGGCTGGATCGGTTGGAGGCCGAGCGATGAGATCCCCCGCCCATTGGTTCACCCCGCCTGAACGCCCTGGTCGAACGGCGCGGTTGCTTTCGCCTCTGGGTTTGTTCTATGCGCGCTCAACTGCCCGGCGATTGGCCTCTGGCCCCGCTTGGCGCGCGCCGGTGCCAGTGATCTGTGTCGGCAACCTCAATGCCGGTGGCACGGGTAAGACGCCCACAGTGCTGGCTTTGGTCGCACATCTACATCGTATGGGGCGCGAACCTGCGATCTTGTCGTCTGGGCATGGCGGAGGGCGGCTTGGACCTCTGCGGGTCGATCCACGCAGACATACCTCTGCGCAAGTGGGAGACGAGCCCTTGCTCGCAGCCGATTTCGCGCCCACCTGGATTGCGTGTGACCGGGTTGAGGGCGCGCGCGCGCTGTTGTCTGCGGATCGTGAGGGTAAGCCTCCGTTCGACTGCATTGTAATGGATGACGGGTTCCAAGACCCGTCACTGGCCAAAGATATTTCCATTGTTGTCGTCGATGCGGTGCGCGGGTTTGGCAATGGCCTGTGTATTCCGGCAGGTCCCCTGCGTGAGCCTGTGGCAACCGGCCTTGAACGCGCGGAGCTCTTGCTTTCCATTGGGCCGCGCAACGCGCAGGATCGATTTGCGACCCTTTGGGGCAAGTCGATCAATCTCCCTCATCTGCGGGGCGATTTGCAACCGCTCAAGACCGGAATGGAATGGGCAGGCGCGCGCCTCTTGGCCTTTGCTGGCATTGGACATCCGGGCAAGTTCTTTGCTGCCTTGCGGGAATTGGGGGCAGAGTTGGTGCGTTGCGAGGCTTTCGAGGATCATCAACCTTTCACGCAAGGGCTGTTAACGCGTCTCGAACGCGAAGCCAGTCTACGCGGCGCACAATTGGTTACAACGGAAAAGGACGCCGTGCGCTTGCCACAAGAATTTCGCCGCAAGGTTCTGACCCTGCCGGTGCGTCTCAACGTAGCGGACATATCAGCGCTGGACGCGGCCCTCACGCGGGTGGGGCTGCGTCAGGGCTGAGCGGTACCAGCCTTTAGTTGATGGAACTTTCCAATCCGTCAGGTTGTCCCACCACAACAAAAGTCAGAGCTTCGGGGCTCATTAATTCGCGCGCGACCCGTTTCACGTCCTCGAGTGTCACTGCGTTGACTTTGTCGTTGCGCGTGGAGATGTAATCGGTTGGAAGGCCCTCCATCTGCATGCCGACGGCGATATCTGCAATCGGGCCGTTGCCTTCAAATTGCAGCGGGTAGGCTCCGGTCAGATAGGTCTTGGCGTTCTCCAGTTCTTCGAGGGTCACGCCCTCGTTGCGCATCCGGCCCCATTCAGCGCGAATGACGGTAATAGCCTCGGCGACGCGGTCATTGGCAGAAGCGACCGATCCCATCCAAAGCTGTGCCGCATCCTTGTCTGCCAGATAGGAATAGACACCATAGGTCAGTCCGCGCTTTTCGCGCACCTCGGTCATCAGACGGCTCTCGAACCCGCCGCCGCCTAGAATATAGTTGAGGATATACGCCGCAAAGAAATCGGGGTGATCCCGGTCAATGCCCTTTTGAGCAAAGGTCACGATGGATTGTGGGGTTGCAAAGTCGATGACCTGAACCCCACCGGGTAGATTGGGGTCGACCGTGACAGGCAACGTGGCACCTGTTTCTGGCAGGGCGCCGAGCAGATGATCGAGAAGCTTTGCCAGATCCGTTTCCGTGATGTCGCCCACTGCACTGATGTACAGTCTGTCACGTGCAAGGGCCGCCGTATGCGCGGCGACAATATCCTCGCGCGTCAGCGCCGCGACACTTTCGATCGTGCCATCAAGTGAACTGCCGTAGGGATGATCGCCGAAAACAAGGCTATCAAATGCTTTGCCGACCAGATCGCGTGGATTGGTCTGTGATGCGCTAATCATTGAAGTAACTTGCCCACGCACCCGCGCGATGGCGTCGGGGTCAAAGCGCGGCTGCAACAGGCTTTTTCGCAGAAGATCGACTGCCTGATCACGATTTTCGGTGAGAAACTGGGCTGAAACGCTCACACGGTCATCGTTTACGGAATAGCGGAAATTGGCTGCGAGAGACTCGGACGCGCGGGCAAACTCTTGGGCATCAAGATCCGCAGCGCCTTCTTCCAACAGAGCGGCCATCAGATTGGTCACTCCGCGCTTGCCATCCGGATCAAGCGATCCGCCGCCGCGAAACCGTAACTCTAGCGCTACGAACGGGATTGAGTGGTCCTCGACCAACCACGCGTTTAAACCGCCTGGCGTCGTAAATTCCTTGACCTCGACCTCAGCGCGCGCGGGCAGAGCGGCCAGCAAGAGGATAAGACTGAGAGCGAAACGGATCATTGTGTGACCTCCGGTGCCATGAGCCAGCCGGTTACAGATTGGGTGCGGTCAAAGACTTCGCGTGCGGCCTGCATGATCTGATCTGCGGTGGTGGCTTGCAGGATGTCAGGCCATGCCTGAACATCGGCGACTGTCAGCCCTTGGGTCAACGCCTGACCATAGCGGTTTGCAAGGCCTCCGACGTCGTCACGGGCGTAGATTTCAGAGGCGCGGAACTGCATTTTGATCCGCTCTAGCTGCGCGGCGTCAACGCCTGTTTCCAGAAAAGTGGTCAAAACATCGTCCATTGCTGTCTCGGCCTGCTCCAGCGTCACGCCTGCGGCAGGTACGATGTAAAGATCGAATGTGGTGTCATCTAACGACGAACCTGAATACGACGCCCCCACTTGCACCGCTGTCTGGCTCTCGAACTGCAAGTTCTCGGCAAGGACCGATGTCTGACCTCCTCCCAGAATATCAGCCAGCAGGGTCAGCGCGGCTGCCTTATCCTGAGCCCCACTGTCACGCTCGGGTGCGAGATAGGACCGGCTCACATAGGGTTGCGAAACACGCGCGTCCTGAAATGTGATCCGGCGTTCCGCCATTTGTGGTGGTTCTTGTGGGCGGATGCGCTCGGGTAGGTTGGCATTGGCGGGGATGGGACCGTAATAGGTTTCTGCCAATTCGCGCGCCGTCTCTGGCACGACATCGCCAGCGATAATCAGGATGGCGTTATTTGGGGCATAATACTCGCCGTAAAAATCAAGCGCGGCATCAAGATCGAGCGCCTCCATCTCGTGTCGCCAGCCGATAATCGGCACGCCATAGCGGTGATTCAGATATTGCATGGCGTTTTTCTGCTCGCGAAAGAGCGCGCTCGGGCTGTTCTCTACCCGCTGATTGCGTTCTTCGATGATCACGTCCCGCTCTGTCGCAATATCGCTCTCATCAAGTTGCAGATTGGTCATGCGATCCGACTCCATTCGCATCACCAATTCTAATCTGTCCGCAGCAATGCGTTGAAAATAGGCCGTGTAATCATAGCTGGTAAAGGCGTTGTCAGAGCCTCCGTTCCGCGCGACGGTTGACGAAAACTCGCCCGGGGCTACTGTATTTGTGCCCTTGAACAGCAAATGTTCGAGAAAATGTGCAACACCGGATACCCCCGGCTTCTCGTCGGCTGATCCTGCACGATACCACAGCATTTGCGTGACCACAGGGGCACGGTGATCTTCAATCACCACGACCTCAAGCCCGTTTTCGAGCGCAAATGATGTCACCTTATCATCGGTCAAGGCAAATGTGGCGGGCGCTGACAGAATGCTGAGGGCCAGCGTAAGGCAGGCGAGACAATGACGCATATACGATCTCCGGTCGATGAGGGACGTTTGAACTAGTAGATACGTCTTGGCTGCGCAGTTTCAAGCAACTTACAAGTTACTTGGGTGCCGGCGGACTGGCCGGGGTCAGGACACCCCGGTTGCGCATCCACTCTTCCTCGGCATAGGCGTCCAACCACTCGCGGCGATAGGCCTGCACATAGTCGTCGCCAGGTAGAAAGCGCAGGATGTCGACGCGCCCATGCTGACGGCGCAATTCCTTGTCCTCTGCGGCAAGGGTCTGACGAATGCTTGGCGTGGCGCCAAATCGGTTGGCGTGATTGACAAGAGCACCGTTGCTGGCGGTGCCCCCGTTTGGATTTCCACCCAAAGCGGCCAATCCATCCGCCAGAGGATTCTGATCCGTAAGGTTGGCACCACCCGGATTGGGGGTGGGCAAGTTGGCAAGATTCTCGGGCGTCTGCAGAGGCTTGCCGGGAAGGATCGAAAACTCATCCGGCCCGTTCCCCGTATGACGGATACGGCTCAGCGTAACGTCATCGCGTCCGCCACATCCGGCCAGCACGGTCACTACCAAAAGGCTCAGAATTGTCTTATGCGGCATCGCCATCGCCACTCTCCTGCAAAATCACCTGAGCCTTATCGCATTCAAAGCCCAAGGTCACGAGGGCTTTTTGCCGGATGGCAACAGAACCATGCCAAAGGCCCCGACAAAGACTGCGATATCGGCGATGTTGAACGCAAAAGGATTGTTGATGCCGCAGCAGGACATGTTCAAAAAGTCTGCAACCGCACCATAGATCAAGCGGTCGATGACGTTCCCAAGGGCGCCCCCGACGAGTAATCCAGCCGCGAGCCGATGCCAGCGACCTGCAGGATCGGTGTGCACCCACCAAAGCACGGCCCCCGAGATGACCAAGGCTACGGCAATCAATATCCAGCGTGTGAGCGGGCCATCGCCCGCCAACATTCCGAAATTGATCCCGTAATTCCACGCCATGCGCAGGTTGATGAAGGGCGGCAAAACGTCAATCGTACCCAACGTACGCAGATCCAGAACATGCACGATCAGATATTTTGTGGCCTGATCCAGTAGAAAGACCCAGAATGCCGTCCAGAAAACGATCCGCATCTGCGCGTCAGTGTCTGAAATGGCGCATGCCGGTGAACACCATGGCAAGCCCTGCCGCATCCGCCGCTGCAATAACTTCGTCATCGCGCATCGACCCGCCCGGCTGGATTACGGCCGTTGCCCCTGCCTCGGCGGCCGTCAACAGCCCATCTGCAAAAGGAAAGAATGCATCCGAAGCCACGACGCTGCCTTGTGTCAGAGGTGCCGACAATCCTAGCGTTTCCGCCATGTCGATCGACTTGCGCGCGGCGATACGGCAACTGTCCACGCGGCTCATCTGGCCTGCGCCAACGCCGACTGTCGCCCCGTCCTTGACATAGACAATCGCGTTTGACTTGACGTGTTTTGCTACTTTCCAAGCAAAGAGCATGTCGGCAAGTTCACGATCGCTTGGCGCGCGCTTGGTCACAACTTTCAGATCCTCGATCGTGATCCGTCCATTGTCCTTGTCCTGAACGAGATAGCCGCCCGCGACCTGTTTGATCGTCCGCCCTGCAGTTACCGGATCGGCCAGACCTTCGGTCAAGAGCAGACGCAGGTTCTTCTTTTGGGAGAAGATTCGCATTGCATCCTCGGTTGCCCCCGGCGCAATCACCACCTCAGTGAAAATTTGGCTGATTTCTTCTGCGGTTGCAGCATCTAGCGGCTGATTAAGAGCAATGATGCCCCCAAAGGCAGAGGTGCGGTCACAGTCGAAGGCGTGCTTGTAGGCGTCCAACAGTGCCGCGCCCCGTGCGACGCCGCAGGGATTGGCATGCTTGATGATGGCGCAGGCCGGGCCATCGCCTGAAGCAAATTCACTCACCAGTTCAAAGGCCGCGTCGGTGTCGTTGATGTTGTTGTAGCTCAGTTCCTTGCCCTGCACCTGCCGTGCAGTAGCGACGCCGGGGCGGTTCGATCCATCGGTGTAGAATGCTGCCGCCTGATGCGGGTTCTCGCCATAGCGCAGCGTTTGCGCCAACGTGCCTGCAAAGGCGCGGCGGCGCGGGGTTGCGTCGTCGATAGCCCCGGCAAGCCAAGTGCTGACGGCTGCGTCGTAAGCGGCGGTGCGGGCATAGGCGCGTTGTGCCAGCTTGCGGCGGAACTTTGGGCAGGTCGCCCCACCGTGCTGGTCCATGTCGCCGATCAGGGCATCGTAATCCTCGACATCCACGACCACGGCGACATGGGCGTGGTTCTTGGCGGCGGCTCGGATCATTGCAGGGCCACCGATGTCAATGTTTTCGACGCAGTCGTCATAGTCGCCGCCGCGCGCGACAGTTTCTTCGAACGGGTAGAGGTTCACGACCAAAAGGTCTATCGGGCTGATCCCATGCGACTGCATCGCCGCCTGATGCTCGGGGTTGTCGCGCAGGGCTAAAAGGCCGCCATGCACCATCGGATGCAGCGTCTTGACCCGCCCGTCCATCATCTCGGGAAAGCCTGTGACTTCGGAGACATCGCGCACGGACAGCCCCGCATCGCGTAGCGCCTTTGCTGTGCCGCCGGTTGACAGGAGCTCTACTCCACGTTCAACGAGCGCGCGGCCCAGATCAATAAGCCCGGTCTTGTCAGACACAGAGAGAAGGGCACGGGTAATGGGCGCGTGATCGGTCATGTTGGGTGGTCCTGCCTTGGTCGTTTCATTCGTCGGCCACGGGATCAAGCGCGTACTCGTTGACATCGCGGATGCCGACGGGGGTATCTTGCGCCTTGGCCAGTGACCATCTCAGATGCGTCGCATAGTCCATCGCGCGACCGGATAAAACGATCTGTTTGGTCGCACGCGGTTTGAGGCGCGTTTTTTCAAGATACACACTCGGTTGCAAGGACAAAGCGGCCTGTCCGTCGCTGCGGAACACCCAAATTTCACCGCTGCGCAGCGCGAGCGATACTGCTGCCCCGCCCATGTCGACTGAGGCATCCACATCCGGGTGCAGATGGAACCGGACATCATAGGTAATGCCCTTCATTCGAGTCTCGTCCAGGGCCCGGTCAAACCGGCGCTTGTCCGGGTTATCAATGGCAAGAAGCATTTCTTCACCGACCAGCCCGCGCCCGTCGGATGACAGGTCGAGTTGCCGCACATGAGTCAGTCCGTGACTGCGCAAATACCCTTCATGCGCCCCCTCAAACCGCAGCCCGTCAGGTGCCTTGGACTGGTTGACCTGCACAGAGCGCGGTGCCTCGCTCAGCCAGTCGGGATGCCGTTTGTCGTTACTCAGGCGTGCACTCGATCCGTTGGCTAGCACGAGAGCCGAATGCGATGGCGTGGCACGCCCCGCACGCCGCCATTCAGACCCAAAGCTTTGCCCCGAGCCGCAATTGACGATCAGCGGACGACGCCCCGATGTTATTTCAAACGCTAACGTCGATGCATGCGCCCCTGCCGAGGCCGCGCCAGTGGGGGGCGGGGCCGCGTCGATGATCAGGCTGGTTCGTCCTGCGCTCAGGCGTGCAAATCCCATGGCAAGGCCGTCCATCCGTCGGGTTTTGACGCCGCTGGTAGCCAACGCGCTGTCAAGTCGTCCTTCAAGGCCGCGCCCGCCACCATGAAACCGTGCCAGACCACCATCGGCATGCCGCAAGCTGCGCAGGGTAGGAGCGATCCGTTCGATGGCACGCCAATGCGCCTCGCCTGCGGTTCTGCCCGATTCGCTTAGTGCCATGGCGGCCCATGTCAGCAGGGTGAACACTTCCAGTAATTCTTCGGGGTTTCGCGTAGGCAACCCGCCCATTGCATCTATTTGGCCATCACATTCCCGTGCAAGTGCAATCAGCGCCGGGGTCAAGTGTGGTTTCATTCCCTCCAAAGAGAGGGCGGCATAGATGAGCCCCGTCAGCGCCTCGAACCGTGGCAGGCCGGGACGGGCCGCTTGCCAGCGACGCGCGAGAAAAGCTGTTTGCTGTGCCATCGAGCGGTAAAACGGCCCTGAGGCCTCGGACGGCTGACCACTTAACACAAAGAGTGCCTGACTGATCCAGCGAATCAAGCGTCGTCCGGTTAGGTCGGGCGTCCAACCCGGTCCTGTGCCATTGCCGTAACGCGTGATCCACGCCCATATCCAAGCTTGAGCCCGTCTGCGCGCCGCCGCATCCCCCGCAGCGGCCAGATCGTCCAGCCAGCCAAAGCCATGTAATTCTGCCGCAAATCCTGTGTCGGGCGGATCAAGGTCCCAGATACTTGTGTCCGGAGCCTCTACCAGATGCCCGGCAAAAACGAAATTTCCCGCACAAAGTTGTCGGCCTCGGGCGAGATAGCCAATGCTGCGCGGTTCCGGTTGTGATAAAAAGGCTGTGGCGGGGCGGCTCATCGCCGCTCTTCGCGCCGCGAGCCGATTTAGCAGACGCGAACAGCGCTCTGGCAGGGGATCAGGAGTGGACATGTGCCGTGCCTCTAGACGCTTCTGTCGGCGTTGATGCCTGCACTATAGACGCGAGTATGAGGCGAGTCACCGTTTCTTTGCACAGAATTGCGGATCGTCAGCGACGCAGGCAGGCGATGTAGAACCCGTCGAGGCCACCAAGATCCGGCCAATAGTCGGGCCGTAACCGAAGGCCGCCTTCTTCTGTGATCCAGCCCGGATCGATCCCCGGCCGGGCGAGCGCCGCGCGCTCGACTTTTAGATTTGGATGGCGTTCAAGGGCCTCTTCGATCTGACATTCGCCCTCATCGGGCAAAAGTGAACAGGTGCAAAAGACCAGCCGCCCAGTGGGTTTCAAAAGGGTCAGCGCGTGATCCAGCATGGCCGCTTGCAACGTGATCAGCGCCCCAAAATCCGACCCATCCTTGGCATGAGGCAGGTCCGGGTGTCGCCGGATCGTGCCCGTGGCGGAACAGGGCGCATCCAGAAGAATTGCATCATACGGTCCGCCCTGATGGTCGAGCGCGTCGCCTACGACGCAGGTAGCGGCAAGTCCGGTGCGCGCGAGATTCTCTGCTACACGGGTCATCCTGCGCTCGGACAGATCGAGGGCGGTTACCTTTGCGCCCGCTGCCGCCAATTGCAGTGTCTTGCCCCCGGGTGCGGCGCATAGGTCGAGAATATGCTCTCCGGGCTGTGGGTTCAGTATGGCGACGGGCAGAGCAGCAGCTGCATCCTGTACCCACCACGCGCCGTCGTCATAGCCGGGTAAGGCCGAGACTTGGCCGAAATCGGTGCGGCGCAGCGATCCGGTTGGCAAGAGCGTAGCGCCCAGACGCTCGGCCCACGCCTCTGGCTCTGACTTTACGGTTATGTCGAGCGGCGCACCGGCAAAATGGGCGCGCTCCATTGCTGCAACCGCACCCTTGCCCCAAGCCTCGGTCAGAGGGCCACGCAGCCAGTTGGGCAGGCCCGGCAGACGCAGATCGCGCCAAGCGCGCGGAGCCTCCTCAGCCATCTTGCGCAACACGGCATTGACCAGCCCCTTGAGCTTGGCGTGCCGCGGGCTGTGGCTTATGGTTTCCACGGCCTCATTGACCACGCCATGCGGGTCGCCGCCTTGGGCGAGTTCCACCGTTGCCAGACGCAGGACATTTTGTACCGGCAGGGGCGGCGCTTTGCGCAGGTGACGTGATAAGAGGCGATCGGCACGCTCTAGCCCGCGTAGGGTGTCTGTTGCCAGTCTCTGTGCCCGTGCTCGGTCTTGGGGAGACAGCGCATCAAGGGCCCCGCCGGCTATCAAATCGGACATCAGCCGTCCCTCGCCTAACACTCGGTCAAGAAGATGAACCGCAGCAGAGCGGGCGGTGGGGGCGGGCTTTTTCATTGGCCTTGTCCTTGGCGAAGGGTTAGCTGCGCGATATATCAGCAGGGTGATAACAAGGAAAGCCCGACCATGACCGAAGAGGACAGTACATCACCGCGTGATCTGCCGCCCGCTGCACAGCGCGCGCTTGCCGAAGCTGAAGAGCGGCGCAAGGCGGCGGATGCGAGTGCGTTACCCAAGGAGCTTGGGGGGCGGCGCGAAGGGTTGGAGCCCGTGCGCTATGGAGATTGGGAGAAAAAGGGCCTCGCCATCGACTTTTAATGGTGGCGCTGACGGCTGGCTCATTTCAAGCTGAGATCGGCAAACTGGCCCGTTCCCTGATCTGAGATGAAACGAACAGTGTTGCCCTGAACCCGCACAGCCTGACAATTGGGGCCAAGGTTTATGGCACCCCAATAAAGATCGCGGCAAAAGTAACCCCCATTCCAACGCCACGCTCCGGTAACGTTGCGACCAAAGGCGCGGCCTCTGATTTGTCCGTCCCGTGTCACATTCAGCGTTATTCCAAACCGGGTGAGATCGCGGCCCTCGATGAGCGAGACAAAGCGATCACGCTCTGTGACAAGTGCAAATCCCTCTGCCAAGGCAGGGGTGGTTAGGCAAAAATTCAACAGAACAATAAGGATCGCACGCATCATATTCACCAGTCACAGGATGTGATCTGGATTTGATACGCGTGAGTTGCAGAAACGGATCAGTTGTCGGAGAGGCCGAGAACGTCGATCATGTCATAGCTTCCGGGCTTGCGCCCCTGCCCCCAGAGTGCGGCTTTAAGTGCGCCACGCGCAAAAACGGCCCGGTCAGTTGCGATATGTCGCAGTACGATCCGCTCGCCTGCCGCGGCAAAAATGACGTCATGTTCTCCCACAATGTCGCCGCCACGAATTGCAGAAAACCCGATGTGCCCACGTTCGCGTCGACCGGTGATGCCGTCGCGTGCGCGGTCGCTGACGTGATCCAAAAGAACGCCGCGCCCCTCTGCGGCGGCTTCGCCGAGCATGAGCGCGGTGCCCGAGGGGGCATCTACCTTTTGATTATGGTGCGCTTCGACGATCTCAATGTCGAAATCTTCATCAAGAGCTGCGGCCACGCGTTTGGTCAGTTGAGTCAACAGATTGACCCCAAGGCTCATGTTGCCCGCGCGCACAATCACCGCATGGCGGGCGGCGGCATCGAGCTTTTTGAGATCGTCTGACTCAAATCCTGTGGTTCCAATCACATGCACAACCCGCGCCTGCGCGGCCAGCACGGCAAACTCCAGCGTGGCGGCGGGGGCGGTAAAGTCGATGATGGCATGCGCGCGCGCAATCACCTCGAGCGGGTCGTCTGTTACTATCACGCCCATGTCCGGCCCGCCCATTGCCCTGCCTACATCCTGTCCGATCCATGGATGCCCGGGGCGTTCGAGCGCACCAATCAGCTGCACACGCGTGCTTTCGGCCAGCGTGCGGATCAACATCTGGCCCATCCGGCCCGAGGCCCCGGTAATCACGATGCCCGGTAGATCGGTCATTGGCGCAGCTCCTTTGGTTGTTGCCGGTCTGCATAGCGCGGCGCGCAAGATGCGGCAAGGGCGCGGGCAGAACCTGCGTGTTTCGGCCAATACGGAAATGAGCAGATTTCTGCGCTTGGAAAAGTCCGCCTGTGCGATTAAATGCGACGCATGGCAAAGAACAAGTTTCATGATGGTCCCGGACCTTCGCAACGACAGCTTCGCGTAGGCGAGCTGATCCGCCGCACCCTTTCCGAAGTGCTGATGCGAGGGGATATCCATGATCCCGACCTTAACCGTATTTCGGTGACGGTGGGTGAGGTGCGCACGTCGGCTGATTTGAAGATTGCTACGGCATATGTGATGCCGCTGGGGGGCGAGGGGCAGGATGATCTGATTGCTCTTCTGGCGCGCAACAAGCACGAGTTGCGGCGCATAATCGGCAAGAAGGTTGGTTTGAAATACGCGCCTGACCTGCGGTTTCGTTTGGATGAGACATTCGACCAGATGGATGAGACGCGCCGATTGTTTGACCAAGACACGGTTCGCCGGGATGTGGACAGTTAAATTTGGCCTTGCGCTTGCGGTGGGGCTTGGTGCTGGGGCCGCGCAGGCTGCTGAGTGCCGTAAGGACCAGTTCGAGGGGCAGAGCTATACCGTTTGCCAAGTCGATATGGTGCGCGACGAGATTGGTCTTTTCCTTAGGGATAGAGACACCGGGACGCTGTTGGGCAGTTTCGGCGCAGTCGAAGATATGTTGAAGGCCGAGGGCAAGGCACTTGCGTTTGCGATGAATGCGGGCATGTATCATGCGGATCGTAGTCCCGTGGGCCTTTATATTGAAGCAGGACAAGAGCTTAGAGGTCTCGTTACCAGTGACGGCCCCGGCAATTTCGGTCTCTTGCCCAATGGGGTGTTTTGCATCCGCGAGGACCGGGTTGATGTGATCGAATCCCTGCGCTTTGCGCAGGAGCGGCCCGAATGCCGCGATGCCAGCCAATCCGGACCAATGTTGGTGATTGATGGCGCACTGCATCCGCGATTTCTAGTGGAGAGCGACAGTCGCTACATTCGCAATGGTGTGGGCACGACAGAGAATGGGCAGCAGGCATGGTTTGTGATATCAGATAACGCATTGAACTTTCACAGTTTTGGGCGATTTTTCAGAGATTACCTGAAGGTGCCGCAAGCACTCTATTTTGATGGTAAGATCTCGCGACTCTATGCACCGGGACTGGGACGTTCGGATATTGGCTTTCCGCTGGGCCCGATGGTAGGTGCGGTGATTGACGCGGATGCGGTGGTGGATTAGGCGCTGCTGCCTCAGACAACAGGCAAAGGGCCGGACATGGCACGCAAACGCAAGGGGCGCGAGATTTCGGGGTGGCTGGTGGTGGATAAACCCGCTGGCATGACCTCGACCAGCGTTGTCAACAAGGTGAAATGGGCTCTGCAGGCGCAGAAGGCGGGGCATGCGGGCACGCTTGATCCCGAGGCGACGGGTGTGCTTGCTGTGGCGCTTGGCGAGGCGACCAAGACGGTGCCTTATATCACGGATGCGCTCAAGGCCTATACGTTTTGCGTCCGTCTGGGGCAGGCGACCAACACCGATGATACCGAAGGCGAAGTGATTGCCGAGAATGAAAAACGCCCGTCAGATCAAGAGATTAAGGATTCTCTTGGCAAATTTGTCGGGGATATCATGCAGGTGCCCCCCAAGTTTTCTGCCGTCAAGATCGACGGGCAACGCGCCTATAAGCTGGCGCGCGACGGGGAAGCGTTCGAGGTGGCTGCGCGGCCTTTGTGGGTTGAGGAATTGCTGCTCGTGGACCGACCGGATGCGGATCACGTGGTCCTAGAGATGACCTGTGGCAAGGGCGGTTATGTTCGGTCCATCGCGCGAGATTTGGGTGAGATTTTAGGGTGTTACGGGCATGTTGCGTGGTTGCGGCGGGTCTGGTCGGGACCGTTCGAGGCCAAGGACGGGCTGAGCATCGAAGAGATTGACCGGATGGCGCATAGCCCGGAATTGGAGCAGTATATTCGCCCGCTTGAAGAGGGGTTGGCGGACCTGCCGATGGTCACCGCCACGCCCGAGGGTGCGGCGCGTCTGCGCAATGGAAATCCCGGCATGGTAATCGCGCAAGGCATTGAATACGGTGAAGAATGTTGGGCTGCGATGGACGGCAAGGCAGTTGCTGTGGGGTGCTACAAGGCGGGTGAACTGCATCCCTCGCGGGTGTTCAACCAATGAGCGGCGGCGCCCCCGATCATCTGCACGATCCCGGGGGCAAGGTGCGCTTGCGCCTACCAGATGGTGTGGTAGGGGGGGCAGAATATTCTACCTGTGGACGATATCGACAGGTTTTGAGCCGGGATTGGACGGCTGAAGGGGCCACTCCGCGACGGGTGCTGTTTGTGGGCATGAACCCCTCGGTCGCGAGTGCGGAGGTGTCTGATCCGACCTGTCACCGCGAGGTGATGTTTGCCCAAGATTGGGGATTTTCCTTTTATTTCAAAGGAAACATGCTGGATTGGCGGGCGACATCGCCCAAGGATTTGCCGCGTGATCCGCAAGAGGCCTGCAGCGCCGCGAATATCCCGGCACTGGTGGCGATGGCGGAACAGTCAGAGTTGGTTGTGCTGGCGTTTGGGAAACTTCACGCGCGTTATCAAGAGGTTGTGCGGCAGGTCCTGAGTGAGATAGCTGCGACTGGCAAGCCGCTCATGTGTTTGGGGCTGAACAAGGACGGATCGGCCAAGCATCCGCTTTATCTGCGCAAAGACACGCCGCTCAGGCCATTCCCACTGCCGGTCTGAACAGGGGGACTGTACGTTTGTGCGGTTAAACCGTACGGCCGCACGATCCCTTCCCATGCTCTTAACCTTTCAACCGGCTACGGTACACATTGCCTTGAGCGCCATCGCGTGCTCGGGGGATGCGGCGAGGGCTGGCGCTGCCAAATCGCGCGCGCTGTCCATCAGGCTGTTGCGCGGCACGACGCGATCAAAGAGACCCCAGCCGAGCGCCTCTTCGGTACTGAGCCGCGCCCCGGCCAGAAGGATCATTCTTGCCCGCGCCGGGCCGATCAGGGCCGAGAGGCGGGCGGGGTCACTGGGCTGCGGCAGGAAGCCCAGTTTCATCACCGGATAGAACGCCCCCGCGCCTTCGGCGGCGATGCGGATGTCACAGGCCAGCACCATGCCGGTGGCCCCGCCTGCGACTGTGCCGTTGAGGGCGGCGATGCTGAGGCCGGGCAGGGCGGCGATGGCGCCCGAGAGGCGTTCCCAAACCGGGCTGGTCGCGAGACCGGCGCGCACGGCCTCAAGATCGGCCCCGGCGGAGAACACCTTGCCCGCGCCGGTCAGAATGAACACGCGGGCCTCTTGTGCGGCTTCGGCGATGTCGGCGAGGTCTGACAGCATCGGTTCGGTCAGGGCGTTGGCCTTGTCGGGGCGGTCGAGGGTGGCAATCCAAAGCCCGCCGTCACGTTCCAGCGTGACACGGGGGGTCGCGGTCATATCAGGCCCACCCGGCGGCGGATGGCCTCGTCGCGCAACGAGATTTCCTGACCGGCGAATTCTGCGGCATCCGGCCCGCACATCCACAAAAGCGCGCGGGCGGGCCAATCGGCCGGGATATGCGCAGACCAGTCCAGTTGGCTGACGGCATTCACGCCGCTCGCCTTGATTTCGCGTTGCATATCGGTGGCGACGGTGCCGGGTGAGAGGCCCATGACCCGGACGCCAGCATTTGCCGCCTCAAGATCGGCACAGCGGGTGAGCATGGCCGCGCCTGCTTTGGAGCTGCAATAGGCGCTCCAGCCTTCGAGGGGGCTGTGCGCGGCCCCCGAACTGACGGTGAGAATGGTGCCCGCGCCGCGGGCGATCATGCCGGGCAGGGCGGCACGCGTACCGTTGAACACGCCCTTGAGATTGACGTCGATGGCGCGGGCCCATTCGTCGGGATCAGTTTCGGACAGGGGGGCGATGGGGTCGATCACGCCAGCATTGTTGATCAGCACGTCCAACTGGCCAAAGGCGGTGTGACAGGCCGCGACGGCGGCCTCCATTTCCCAGTAGCGGCTGACATCGCAAGGGATGGCAATGGCCTTGGGGCCGATTTCCCCCGCCAGTCCGGCAATTGCATCGCCGTTCCGCGCCGTGAGGGCAACATTCGCCCCGGCGGCGGCAAAAACCCGCGCAGCGGCGGCCCCGATGCCTTTGCTTGCGCCAGTGATGAGAACGCATTTGCCTTGCATATCCATGATATCTCCCTCTCTGATTGCGTCTGTCCTAGCGCCCGCGTTGGGTGAATTCCAGTCAGATCATGCCTTGACCCGGTGACGGAGAGACCCGAGATTGGTGGCTACCCCATTTGCACAAGGTGTTCTTGATGTCTTACATTCGTATGCTTACCGCTTCGACCTCTGTTCTCTGTCTGACTGCGACGGCCGGATTTGCGGATCTGACAGCCTTGCAGGTCTGGGAGGACTGGCAGAGTTATCTGCAAAGCAATGGGTACGCGGTGCAGGGCGAGGCCGCGCAAGGGGGCGATACCCTGACCATCCGTGATCTGGCGATGCGGATGGACGTGCCCGAGGACGGTGGCCGTATCGAGTTGCGCATGGGGCAGGTGCAACTGGTGGAACAGGGCGATGGGTCGGTTGTTGTGATCCTGCCTGCGACAATGCCGGTGGCGATGGATCTCAGGGATGAGGCGGGCGAGCAGGTCGCGCTTACGACGCAGATCGCGCAACAGGGTCTGGAGATGCGCGTCACGGGGGATCCGGACGCAATGCAATATGTTTACTCGGCGCAAGAGGTCGCGATGATGGTGACCGATCTGGTGGCCGGAGAGGCGGCCGTCGAGATTGGCGCGGCCGAGGTTCGGATGACCGATCTGGCGGGACGGTATGAGAGCGAAGGTGTGGCGGGCACGCGCGCGATCACCCATGGTATGACGGCCGGTCCGGTCAGCTATCAGTTTGAGTTCACCGATCCCAAGGAGGGCGGGCACGCCGAGATCAAAGGCACGATGGCGCGTGTCAGCCTGACGGGGGATGGGGAGCACGTTGGCGGCGTGAATGCCAGCGATATGGCTGCCGCGTTGCGTGCCGGGCTGCGGATCGACAGTGAGATTGAATATGAGGACGGCACTACGTCCTACAAGGTCACCAATCAGAGCGACATGATTGAGGGCACGCAAAGCTCTGAGGCAGGCACGCTGCGTTTCGGGATGGGGCCGGATGGGTTGCGCTATGCCGGTGAGGGGCGCGGTGTGCGCCTGGCGATGTCGGGCAATGATCTGCCGTTTCCGGTCACGGCGGAAATGGCGCGGCTGGGGTTCGCCCTTGTGATGCCGGTGGCCAAGAGTGATGCCGCTCAGTATTTTGCACTGGCGCTGGATTTCGGCGGTTTCACCATGTCCGACATGATCTGGGCGATGTTCGATCCCGGCGCGCAGTTGCCGCGCGATCCTGCGACCATCCGTGTTGATTTGTCGGGCAAGGGACGGCTGTTCTATGATCTTCTGGATCCCAAGCAGATGAGCGCGCTGGAAGACGCCGATGAGGTCCCCGGCGAGATTGAGAGTCTCGCGCTGAATGATCTGACGATTGATCTGGCGGGGGCCAAGTTGACCGGGGCGGGGGCGTTTACCTTTGACCAGACGGATCTGACCAGCTTTGACGGGGTGCCTGCACCGGAAGGGGCGATTGATTTGCGGCTGGTTGGGGGCAACGGTCTTTTGGATAAGCTGATTGATTTGGGCTTTGTCGCTGAGGATCAGGCGATGGTGGTGCGCATGATGGCGGGTATGTTCGCGCGCGCTGACACAGGCGAGGACGAATTGACCTCGCGGATCGAAGTGACCGAGGAAGGTCAGGTTCTGGCCAATGGGCAGCGTCTGAAATAACGTGGAGTGACTGACAAGATGGGGTCACGGGCGCAGGCGCGTGGCCCTATTGCGTGGACGTGGGCTTGCACGCCTGTGCCCTGCGGGCTACCTGATCACAGCAACAAGGAGATAGCCATGGCGCGACCGCTTGAGGATCTGACCCACGCCCTGATTGAAGCGGCGCTCAAGGCGGGGGCCGATGCGGCGGATGCGATGGCGCTGCGCGGGCAGTCGGTGACGATTGACATGCGCGGTGGTCTGCTGGAGCAGGCGGAACGCGCCGAGGGTGTGGATATCGGGCTGCGGGTGCTGATCGGCGGGCGGCAGGCGACTGTCTCGGCCTCGGATACGGCGGTTGCGACGATTGCGGCCTTGGCCGAGCGGGCGGTGGCGATGGCGCGCGAGGCGCCGGTTGATCCCTATGCCGGGCTGGCCGAGGCGGACCAGTTGGCGAGGAATTGGGACGTGGCGGCGCTGGAGCTGTGTGATCCAAGCCCTGAGCCTGCGCCTGACGCCTTGGCGCGGATGGCGCAGGAGGCAGAGGCGGCGGCGCTTGGAGTGGCCGGTGTCACGCAGGTGCAATCGGCAACGGCGGGGTATAGTCAGCGCGCGATGCATATCGCCGCCAGTAACGGGTTTTCCGGCGGCTATGCGCGCAGCGATACGGGCCTCTCGTGTGTGGCGATTGCCGGGGCGGGCACCGGGATGGAGCGCGATTACGATGGCGACAGCCGGATTTTTGCCAGCGATCTGCGCGACGCTGCTGAGATCGGACGGAGTGCGGGCGCGCGGGCGGTCGAACGCTTGGGCGCGCGCCGCCCGCGCACCGGGGCCTATCCGGTGCTGTTTGACGAGCGGGTATCCGGGACGCTGATCGGGCATTTGCTGGCGGCGGCCAACGGGGCGGCGGTGGCGCGCGGATCGTCCTGGCTGCGGGGGCGGATGGGCGAGCAGGTGCTGCCAGAGGCGCTGTCGGTGCTGGAAGATCCGCACCGGGTGCGGGTCGGCGGATCGCGGCCGTTTGATGCCGAGGGACTGCCCACCGCACCGCGTGCGATTGTTCAGGACGGCGTTTTGATGGGGTGGACGCTTGATTTGGCGAATGCGCGCAAGCTGGGGATGCAATCCACTGCCAATGCCACGCGCGGCACCTCTGCGCCGCCCTCGCCGGGGACGTGGAATATTGCGCTGACGCAGGGTACGCAGAGCCGTGACGATCTTATCCGCGAGATGGGGACGGGCCTGTTGGTGACGTCGATGATCGGCTCGACGATCAATCCCAACACTGGCGATTATTCACGCGGCGCTGCCGGGTTCTGGGTGGAAAATGGTGAGATCAAGTGGCCGGTGAATGAATGCACCATCGCCGGCAGTCTGCCCGAGATGCTACGCCGCCTGATCCCGGCCAATGATGCGCGCACGCATCTGGGGCGGGTGGTGCCGTCGCTTCTGGTTGAGGGGATGACGCTTGCCGGGGAGTGATCTGGCGCTCTTGATCGAGGCCGCACAGGAGGCCGGCCGGATTGCGACCGCCTTTGTGGGTGGGCCGCTCGATATGCAGGACAAGCCCGGTGGGGCTGGGCCGGTGACGGCGGCGGATCTGGCGGTGAATGCCATGCTGGTGAAGCAATTGCGCGCGGCGCGGCCTGACTATGGCTGGTTGTCGGAAGAGACCGAGGACACTGCCGCGCGGCTGGGGGCCGAACGGGTGTTCATCGTTGACCCAATCGACGGCACGCGCAGTTTCATCGAGGGCAATGACAGTTGGGCGCATTCGCTGGCGGTGGTGGAGCGCGGCGTGGTTATTGCCGCCGCGATCTATCTGCCGATGCGTGACAAGCTCTATACCGCCGCTGCGGGGCAGGGCGCTACGCTGAACGGGGTGCCGATCCATGCCACGGCACGGGCCGATCTGGAGGGTGCCTCGATCTTGGCGGCCAAGCCCAATTATGCGCCGGAGCATTGGCAGGGGGGCCGGGTGCCCGAGGTAACGCGCGCGTTTCGCCCGTCGCTGGCCTATCGCCTCAGCCTTGTGGCTGAGGGGCGGTATGACGCGATGATGACGTTGCGCCCGTCCTGGGAGTGGGACATAGCGGCGGGGGATCTGATCCTGCGCGAAGCGGGTGCGACCACTTCGGATCGCCGCGCGCGGCCGCTCCTGTTCAACAATCCGGTGCCGATGGTCAACGGGGTTCTGGCGGCCAATCCGGTGTTGCACAGCGCGTTGCATGCGGCGCTGGTACAAGGATAACGGGTTGCAGCCGCCGGTGATCCCTGTCTAATGCGCGGGCAACATGATTAGTAAACAGGCACATCATGCCCCGCTCTGACAATCTGACAGGTGCCCTTTTGATGATGGGGTCGATGGCGGCCTTCACGCTCAACGATGCTATGATCAAGGGGCTGGCGGGACAGGTGCCGTTGTTTCAGGCGATGTTCCTGCGCGGGGTGGTCACGACGATCCTCGTGGCGCTGATCGCGTGGAAGATGGGGGCGCTCAGGCGGCGTCTGCCGCGCGAGGATTGGGGGCCGGTGTTCTGGCGCATGGTGGGCGAGATCGGCTCGGCCTATTTCTTTGTCACAGCGCTCTACAATATGCCGCTGGCCAATATCAGCGCGATCATGCAGGCGCTGCCGCTGACCCTGACGCTGGCGGCCGCGTTGTTTTTCCGCGAGCCGGTGGGCTGGCGGCGGATGGCGGCCATTCTGGCCGGGTTCATCGGCGTGATGCTGATCGTGCGGCCCGGCACCGAGGGGTTCAACATCTATTCGGTATACGGGTTGGCGGCGGTGGTGTTCGTCACGCTGCGCGATCTGGCGACGCGCAAGCTGTCGCGGGATGTGCCCTCGATGCTGGTGACGCTGTTCAACTCTTTCTTCATCATGGGGTTTTTCGGTCTGGGCAGTCTGGCCGGGGACTGGGTGCCGTTGGACAGGCATTCCGCGCTGCTGATTTGCGGCGCGGCTGTGATGATCATCGGCGGCTATCTCTTTTCCATCATGGTGATGCGGGTTGGTGAGATCAGCTTTGTCGCGCCTTTCCGCTATACCAGTCTGATCTGGGCGCTGGTTCTGGGATGGCTGGTGTTTGGCGACTGGCCAAAGACGCTGACCCTGATCGGGGCGGCGATCGTGGTGGCCAGTGGTCTGTTCACCCTCTACCGCGAAGCGCAGATCAGTCGGCGGGCGAAGGCGAATTTGAAAAGACAGTTTTCACTCGGTCCTCGTCCACGTTGAACTGAGACTTGAAAAACGCCGCTTCGCGCGCGTCGATCGGGTGCATCGGGCCGGTCTTGTATTTGGCATGCGAGTCGTTGTCGGCATGTTTGGCGCGCAGATACATATGCGGGCCGGGCTGAATGAGGGTTGGCATCTCAAGGTGTAGTTTGTGATGGCCGAAGTTCATCACGGTGAGCGGGTCGCCGGGGCGAAACAGCACCGCAAGGCCGCAGGCCCAGAACGACGCCTGAAGCTCTTCGGCCATGATCCCCTGTGCGCTGAGAGAGACGGAATAGCCGCGATTATAGTCGATGGCCATGTGACGCCAGTTCTTGCGCATGGTGCGGGTGTGTTTTTCGAACCAACGCAGGCTGCGCACAAAGCCGAGGCCGACGGCATCGTCGTCATCGAGGCGGAATTGCATGGAGAGGTCGGTATCCTCGCCCAGTTCCGCCTTGATCGCCAGCTGCATGGCAAGGCGGTGCTTCATCGGTTCGCTCTCGATGATCCTGATCTGGGGCACCGGGGCGGTGAGATCATGCAAGCGGTCGCGGTAAGGTTTGGGCAGGCTCTGCCCGATCATCACCAGAAAGGTGAAATCCGGGTTCTGCTGCGCCGCGATAGAGGGCAGGGTGAGGCATTCGAAATGGCGAAAGCGCAGCTCCATCCGGGCGGGGGCGTAGAGGTAGGCCTCGCGTGCCCCGGTCGTGTCATGCATGCGTTTGAAGCCGCCGATGGCAGGGTAGGAAAACCGGCAAATTCCGATAACTCTCATCCTGTGCTTTAACTCTTACCTGAAGCTGACGCGGACCCTGTCCGCCGCGATGTGAAAGATGCCGTGACGCTTCGCCTTGCCCACGGGCTCTGGCTGGGGGGATTCGAACATGCCCTTTTTGGGTGGGAGCCATTCCGGCCCGATCACCTGTAAATTTGCATTTTCAATCCTGCGCTGCGTGCCTTAGATTGTTGCTGTCGACTGTGGCATTGGCCTGTGGTGAACGCAAGTCCGGAGCTGTTGACAACCCCCGCGACTCCCCCTATACGCGCCCCATCCATGGCTGAGGGGGTCGCCCCGTCGCCTGTATCAGAACTGTAGTGGTCAAGATCCGGGCGAATGCGCCCCGATCCTCTGGAAACCCACCGCGTCGGACCCAGAATGCAGGGTGCGATTGCGGTCTTTGCGTATTGCGGACGCGCGATTCGCTTTTGATTAACCGCATGGGGCTGGGCCTTGTGCAGACACATGTGTTGAGAGACGGGGAAATAACCGGAATGCCAACGATCCAACAGCTGATCCGCAAGCCGCGGCAGCCGAAAGTCAGAACCACAAAGTCACAGCACCTGCAGGGTTGCCCTCAGAAGCGTGGCGTTTGCACGCGCGTCTATACCACGACGCCGAAGAAGCCGAACTCGGCCATGCGGAAGGTTGCCAAGGTGCGCCTGACCAACGGCTTTGAGGTCATCAGCTATATCCCCGGTGAGAGCCACAACCTTCAGGAACACTCTGTGGTTCTGATCCGTGGCGGCCGTGTAAAAGACCTTCCCGGTGTGCGCTACCACATCCTGCGCGGCGTGCTTGACACGCAAGGCGTCAAAGATCGTAAGCAGCGCCGTTCGAAATACGGCGCGAAGCGTCCGAAGTAAGAGGAATTACAGATGTCTCGTCGTCACGCCGCAGAAAAACGCGAAGTCCTGCCCGATGCCAAGTATGGTGATCGGGTTCTGACCAAGTTCATGAACAACCTGATGATCGACGGCAAGAAATCCGTCGCCGAAACGATCGTCTACAATGCGCTGGAGCGCGTCGAGGGCAAGATCAAGCGCGCCCCCGTCGAAGTGTTCCACGAGGCGTTGGACAACATCAAACCGTCCGTCGAAGTCCGGTCGCGTCGGGTTGGTGGTGCAACCTATCAGGTGCCGGTTGAAGTGCGCCCCGAACGCCGCGAAGCTCTGGCAATCCGCTGGCTGATCAACGCGTCGCGTTCGCGCAATGAGAACACCATGGAAGAGCGTCTGGCAGGTGAACTGCTCGATGCAGTCCAGAGCCGCGGTTCGGCGGTGAAAAAGCGCGAAGACACCCACAAGATGGCAGACGCGAACAAAGCGTTCAGCCATTACCGTTGGTAAACCTCAGAGGCATTTGAATCATGGCACGCGACTATCCCCTCCAGCGCTACCGGAACTTCGGGATCATGGCCCATATCGATGCGGGCAAGACCACGACGACCGAGCGCATCCTGTTCTACACCGGCAAGTCCCATAAAATCGGCGAAGTCCATGACGGCGCTGCCACCATGGACTGGATGGAGCAGGAGCAGGAACGCGGTATCACCATCACCTCGGCTGCAACGACGACCTTCTGGCAGCGCCAGGAAGATCCGAGTGTCGAAGGTACCTCGGATACCAAATACCGTTTCAACATCATTGACACCCCCGGCCACGTTGACTTTACCATTGAAGTCGAGCGTTCGCTGGCGGTTCTCGATGGCGCGATCTGTCTGTTGGACGGGAACGCCGGTGTCGAGCCGCAGACCGAAACCGTGTGGCGTCAGGCTGACCGCTACAAGGTGCCGCGTCTGGTGTTCGTCAACAAGATGGACAAGATCGGCGCGGATTTCTTTAACTGCGTCAAGATGATCAAGGACCGCACCGGAGCAATCCCCGCGCCCGTGGCCCTGCCGATTGGTGCAGAAGACCGTCTCGAAGGCATCATCGACCTGATCAAGATGGAAGAGTGGGTCTGGAAGGGTGAAGATCTGGGCGCGTCCTGGGTTCGTCAACCGATCCGTGATGACCTGCGTGATCTGGCCGATGAATGGCGTGCCAACCTGATCGAAGTCGCCGTTGAGATGGATGACGACGCGATGGAAGGCTATCTTGAAGGCAAAGAGCCCGACGAAGAGACCCTGCGCGCCTTGATCCGCAAGGGTACGCTGTCGCTCAGCTTTGTTCCGATCCTCGTAGGGTCGGCGTTCAAGAACAAGGGTGTGCAGCCTCTGTTGAATGCTGTCATCGACTTTTTGCCCTCGCCGCTCGACGTGCCGCCGTACATGGGCTTTAGCCCGGATGACGAGACCGAGACCCGTAACATCGCGCGTCATGCCGATGATTCCGAGCCGTTCTCGGCGCTGGCTTTCAAGATCATGAACGACCCGTTCGTCGGCTCGCTGACCTTTACGCGCATCTATTCCGGCGTGATGAAGAAGGGCGATGCGATGCTCAATGCCACCAAGGGCAAAAAAGAGCGCGTCGGTCGTATGATGATGATGCACGCGATCAACCGTGAAGAGATCGAAGAGGCATTTGCAGGTGATATCATCGCGCTGGCGGGTCTGAAAGAGACCACCACCGGTGATACGCTCTGCGATCCGGCCAAGCCGGTGGTTCTGGAAACCATGACCTTCCCCGATCCGGTGATCGAGATCGCGGTTGAGCCCAAGACCAAGGGTGACCAAGAGAAAATGTCGGCGGGTCTGGCCCGTCTGGCAGCAGAGGACCCCTCCTTCCGCGTCGAAACCGATCTCGAGTCCGGTCAGACCATCATGAAGGGCATGGGCGAACTGCATCTCGACATTCTGGTCGATCGTCTGCGTCGCGAGTTCAAGGTCGAAGCCAATATCGGTGCGCCTCAGGTGGCCTACCGTGAGACCATCAGCCACATGGTTGAGCACAGCTACACCCACAAGAAACAGTCGGGTGGCTCGGGTCAGTTCGCCGAGGTCAAGCTGGTCATCACGCCGACAGAGCCGGGCGAAGGCTTCAGCTTTGAGAGCAAGATCGTTGGTGGTGCCGTACCCAAGGAATACATTCCGGGTGTCGAAAAAGGTATCCGTTCGGTGATGGACAGCGGCCCGCTGGCAGGTTTCCCTGTGATCGACTTCAAGGTCGCGCTGATCGACGGTAAATACCACGACGTTGACTCTTCGGTTATGGCGTTTGAAATCGCCGGTCGTATGGGCATGCGCGAAGGTCTCAAGAAGGCCGGTGCCAAGCTTCTCGAGCCGATCATGAAGGTCGAGGTCGTGACGCCCGAAGAATACACCGGTAACGTCATCGGCGATCTTACGTCGCGGCGCGGTCAGGTGTCGGGTCAGGAGCAGCGCGGCAACGCGATTGCGATCAACGCAAACGTGCCGCTGGCGAATATGTTCGGCTATATCAACACGTTGCGCTCGATGTCTTCGGGACGCGCCCAGTTTACGATGCAATTCTCGCATTACGAGCCGGTGCCGCACAACATCTCGGAAGAGATCCAGAAGAAATACGCATAACGGCGGTGGGCAATTTGCCCACCCTACCATCCCTGTAGGGTGCGCCTGAGCGCACCGCACACGAACCCAAGAAGGAGCCAGTATCATGGCAAAGGAAAAGTTTGCACGTAACAAGCCGCATGTGAACATCGGCACGATTGGTCACGTTGACCACGGCAAGAC
>NZ_JBLXFE010000013.1:0-97413 GCF_048262375.1 Roseovarius sp. | reverse complement strand
CGGGCGGGGCGATTTCAGCCACGCCGGGCGCGGGATCGGGCGGCGCGGTTTCCTGCGCCTCGGGCGGCGTGCTCTCGGGGGGCGTGTCCGGCGTAGAGGCGAGCGGCGGCGCGGCATCGCCCGGCGCGGGCGGCTCTGGTGTGTCAACATTGGCCACCGCCTCGGGGGCGCTCTGGCGCGCGATCAGGGCGGCGTAATCCTCGGTGGAAATGGTTGTGGCCTCCACCACCTCGAAGGGCGGCGGATCAGAGCGGAAAGCGCCCCCGAACAGGGCCCAGCCGATCAATGCCAGATGGCCCGCGCCTGATATGATCTGTCCGGTATTCACCAGATACGCCCCTAGCCGCCCTGCCCGTCAAGCGCCGGGCCACCGGCATCCGTTACCAGCCCGATGTTGCCAAAGCCGCCGCGATTGAGCGCCCCCATGATCTGCATCACCTCAGAATAGGGCACCGCCCCATCGGCCCGCAGAAAAATCCGGGTGCTGTCGCGTTCGGTGGCGATGGCACGCAGGCGCGCCACCAGATCGGCACGCGGCACCTCTGTGGTCTGGATCGTCACGACACCGTCGGCGGTGACGGTGACGGTCAGCGGTTCTTCTTCCTCGCTCGGCAGAGAGTTGGCGGCGGTTTTCGGCAATTCCACCGGCACGCCCACGACCATAAGCGGGGCCGCGACCATGAAGATGATCAAAAGCACCAGCATCACGTCCACGAAGGGCGTGACGTTGATCTCGGCCATCGGGCGCGAGCGGCCACGCCCGCGCCTGCGACGCCCTGAATCGCCCG
Source organism: Roseovarius sp. (assembly GCF_048262375.1). Lineage (GTDB taxonomy): Bacteria > Pseudomonadota > Alphaproteobacteria > Rhodobacterales > Rhodobacteraceae > Roseovarius. The sequence goes on along the minus strand of NZ_JBLXFE010000013.1, from coordinate 96,625 downwards.
ATTTCTGAACGACACCCGCGCCCATGATCTAGCTGTCCAACTGACGGCTGAGAATCGTGGCGAATTCGTCGGCAAAGGCCTCGTAGCCCGCAACGATGCGGTCGGAATCGGCGCTCAGCTTGTTGTAGAAAATCACCGCCGGGATGGCCGCGATCAGGCCAAGGCCAGTGGCCAGAAGTGCCTCGGCGATGCCGGGGGCGACGACGGCGAGGTTGGTATTCTGCTGTTCCGCGATCTGGATAAAGGCATGCATGATCCCCCAGACCGTGCCGAAGAGTCCGATGAACGGCGCGGTCGATCCGACCGTTGCCAGCACCTGAAGCCCGCTTTGCAGGTCTTCGGATTCCTTGGCGATGGCCACGTCCATGCTGCGGTCGATGCGGGCGGTGGCCCCGGCAATAAGGTTGCCGTCGTTGCGGTGACTGCGCCGCCATTCCATCATGCCCGCCGCGAAGATCCTCTCGGATTGGCCGGCTGGCTCTGGTCCGATCTCATCGAAGAGACCGTCGAGCGGCTCGCCGGACCAAAAGCGACGATCAAAGATTTCGGCCTCGCGCCGCGCTTTGCGATAGATGATGATCTTTTGAACGATGATCGACCAAGCCCAGAACGAGGCCACGATCAACATGAACATCACCAGTTTGACGATAAGGGTGGCGCGCGCAAAGAGCGCCCACATGGAGAAATCCATCTCCTGTGCCAATGCCAGGGTTTCTGCTTCCATTTGCCTGCTCTTTATATGTCTGGCCGTTTTCCGGCCTTATTGCGGGGCAAACTATCCTATTTAAAAGGGGAAAGCCAACACCATCCGTGGGCTCACGCAGGTTTGAGGCGCATTTTGCGCAAGGATCAGGCGGATAATTGCCGGGGGCGGCTCAGTCTTGCGCCGAACGCAGGCGCGCGGGCAGCTTTACAGGCTTGCCCGCGCGCGTGAGACAGGCAACCGTGACCTGAGCCGTAAAGATCACATCCGCCCCACGCAGGACCCTTTGTTCCATCACAAGCCTCGCCCCGGTTTGGGTGAGGGTGCGGGTTTCGACCTCAAGCACATCATCGAGGCGGGCGGGACCAAGGTAATCGGCCTCGATGCGGCGCACTGCAAAGATGAGACCGTCGCGGTCACGCATGGCGTTCTGGTCGATGCCAAGATCGCGGACCCATGCGCTGCGCGCGCGTTCGATGAATTTCAGGTAATTGGCGTGATAGACGATCCCGCCCATATCCGTATCCTCATAATAGACGGTCACGGGAAAGACATGGGGGGCGCTGGTCACGGGGGAAGTCCTATAGATGCTGCATATGCAGCAAATCATCGACGGCCACCGCATGCAAGACTTCGAATTTCACGAGGTGGAAAATCGTCACATGCTGGGTTGTGGCGCGCAGATGCCGCCGTATATTACGCTGGATCAACTGAACGGCCCAAAAATTGCACCCGCGACGTGGTGCCTGGCCGAGGCAGAACACAGGGAGAGGGGCAGAACACGGATGGACACCGCCGCAGGATTTTTGCCGATCATCGCGGCGCTGCCGTTTCTGGGTGCCTTGTTTCCGGGGCTGATGATTCAGGCCGGGCGCAACACCTGCGCCGCCTTTACAGCCGCCCCGACGATCCTTGCGCTCACGCTCTTGTTGATCTGCGCACCTGCGGTGCTGCGCGGCGAAGTGCTGACATTTGGTATAGAGTGGTTGCCCTCGCTGGGGCTCAACGTGAATTTCATGCTGGATGGGTTGGGGCTGTTGTTTGCCGGGCTGATTCTCGGGATTGGTCTGCTGATCATTCTTTATGCGCGGTTTTACCTGTCACGCGAAGATCCGATGGGGCAGTTTTACACCTATCTGCTGCTGTTTCAGGGCGCGATGGTGGGGATTGTCCTGAGCGACAATATCCTGCTGCTGCTGGTCTTTTGGGAACTGACCTCACTGTCGTCCTTTTTGCTGATCGGGTATTGGAAGCATCTGCCCGAAGGGCGGCAGGGTGCGCGGATGGCGCTGACGGTCACGGGTCTGGGCGGGCTTGCGATGATCGCGGGCATGTTGATCCTTGGCAATATCGTCGGAAGCTATGACCTGAGCGTGATCCTGACGCAAAAGGATGCCATTCAGGCCAGTCCGATGTATCTGCCCGCTCTCATCCTGATCCTGCTCGGGTGTTTCACCAAATCGGCGCAGTTTCCATTTCATTTCTGGCTGCCGCATGCGATGGCCGCGCCCACGCCGGTTTCGGCCTATCTGCATTCGGCCACGATGGTAAAGGCGGGGCTGTTTCTCATGGCGCGGATGTGGCCGGTTCTGGCCGGCACGCCGGAATGGTTCTGGATCGTGGCCTCTACCGGGCTAATCACCATGGTGATGGCGGCCAAGATTGCCCTGTTCAAAGATGATCTGAAGGCGCTCTTGGCGTTCTCAACGGTCAGCCACTTGGGGCTGATCACCCTGCTTCTGGGACTTGGCACCAAGGCGGCGGCGGTCGTCGCGGTGTTTCACATCATCAATCACGCCACCTTCAAGGCCGCGCTCTTTATGACTGCGGGGATCGTGGATCACGAGGCGCATACCCGCGATATCAAGCGCCTTGGCGGTCTGCGGCATCTGATGCCCATCACCTTTACCATTGCCACGATTGCGGCGCTGTCGATGGCGGGGATTCCGCCGCTCAACGGCTTTCTATCCAAGGAAATGATGCTGGAAGAGGTGGCGCATACCCAATGGATAGGTCCGCATTGGATGATGGGAGCGGTGGCGACATTGGGCGCGCTGTTTTCGGTGGCCTATTCGTTCCGCTATATCGTGCATGTGTTCCTCGGACCCAAGCGCAACGATTATCCCGCCAAACCGCATGATCCGGGTTTCGGCATGTGGGCCGCGCCTGCGTTCCTGACGGTGCTGGTGATCCTGATCGGGCTGATGCCGATGACCGTTGCCGGGGATCTGGTCAAGGCGGCGGCACAGGCGGTGACGCAATCTGATCCGCATGTGAAAATCGCCCACTGGCACGGGTTGGTACCGGCCCTCTGGATGTCGGTGATCGCGGTCATCGGCGGTGCGGTGCTGTTACGCCTGCATGCGCCGCTGATGGCGATGTGGAACGCCACGCCGCGCCCCGAAGCCAAGGTGATGTTCGATGCGGTGACACGGGCGGCAACAGCGCTGAGCACTGCGCTGACTGATGGCATTCACAATGGCGCGCTGACCCGCAACGGGGCGGTGTTTGCGGTGACGGTGATCGCTGCGGGTGTTCTGGCCTATGGTGGCGGCAGCATGGCCGCGCCCACGCGCGAGACGCTGCCGATTACGGTACTGCCTGCGATTGGCTGGCTCTTGCTGGTGCTGGCGACGATCTGTCTAGTGGCCTTTCATCGCAACCGGTTCCTTGCGCTGGTGCTGATGGGGATCGTGGGCCTGATCGTGTCGATGGGCTTTGTCTATCTCTCGGCGCCGGATCTTGCGCTCACGCAGATCTCGGTCGAGGTGGTGACGATCATTCTGCTGCTTCTGGCGCTGAATTTCCTGCCACGAGAGACACCAATCGAGAGCACCGTCGCACGGCGGATGCGTGATGCGGCAATTGCGGTGGTGGGCGGCGTTGCCGTTACCGGCCTGACCTACGCCATTCTGGTGCGCGATTTCGCCGCCGAGAGCATCTCGGTCTTTCATCTGGCCAATTCCTACAAAGGCGGCGGCGGCAACAATGTGGTCAACGTGATTCTCGTGGATTTCCGGGGCTTTGATACCTATGGCGAGATCATCGTTCTGGGGATCGCAGCGCTGGTAATCTTTGCGCTGACGGAGACGGTGCTCAAGGGGCCCGGCGGCCGATGGCTGTCGAGTTGGCAAGCGGAACGCTATGCCGAGGCGGGCGACCGTCACCCGCTGATGATGGTGGTCGCCACCCGCGTGATGATGCCCATCGCGCTGATGGTCGGGGCCTATATTTTCCTGCGGGGCCATAATGCGCCGGGTGGCGGGTTTATCGCCGGTCTCATCGTGGCGATTGCGTTTCTCATGCAATACATGGCCTCTGGCTTTGCTTGGGCGGAGGCGCGGCAGCGTGTAACCTATCACGCGACCATCGGCGTGGGTGTGCTGATCGCCTCGGTTACGGGGCTGGGCGCTTGGCTGGCGGGGCGGCCGTTCCTGACGTCGGATTACGGGTATCTGTATTTCCCGCCCATCGAGAAATTCGAATGGGCCACCGCCATGGCGTTTGATACGGGCGTGTTCCTGACTGTGGTGGGGGCGGTGATGCTCGCGCTCAACAGCCTGTCGAGCATGGCGCGGCGGTCGGGTGAGACGGTCAATGTCTTCCCGATGGACATCAACCCGGCACGCAACGACGCGCCCGACGAGAAGGAGTCCTGAGATGGAACTTCTGTTTGCAAGCGCGATCGGCCTCTTGACCGCTGGCGGGATCTATCTGGTGCTGCGACTGCGCAGTTTTCCGGTGATCATCGGGATTTCCCTGCTCAGCTATGCGGTCAACCTGTTTTTGTTCGGCACCGGGCGGTTGGTGGTGAACATGCCCCCCATCTTTGACAAGAACGTGGACACCTACACCGATCCTCTGCCACAGGCGCTGGTGCTGACGGCGATCGTGATTTCCTTTGGCATGACAGCGGTGGTGGTGATGATGGCCCTGGGATCGTTTCTTTCGTCGCGCGATGACACCGTGAATATCGGCCCCGAGACGCCGCCCGAGCAGGAGAGTGAGGCATGAGCCACTGGATTATTGCACCGATCGTGCTGCCGGCGGTGCTGGCCGCGATCCTGACGTTGACGATGCGCTATCATCCGGCCTTGCAGCGGGTGTTTTCCATCGGCGGGGTTGCGACGGTGCTGGCGGTGGCGATTGGCCTGACGGCTCAGGCAGCCACGGGTGCCATCGAGGTTTATGAGCTGGGCAATTGGCCCGCGCCTTTTGGCATCGTGCTGGTGCTGGACCGATTGTCGGCATTGATGGTGCTGGTGACGGCGGTGCTGGCGCTCATTGTGCTGCTCTATGCGGTGGGCGCCGGATGGGATCAGCGCGGCAATAATTTCCACGCGCTCTATCAGTTTCAGTTGATGGGGATCTTTGGCGCGTTTCTGACCGGCGATGCCTTTAACCTGTTCGTCTTTTTCGAAGTGCTGCTGATTGCCTCTTATGGCCTGATGATCCACGGCGGCGGGCGCCGCAGGCTCAAGGCCGGTGTGCAATATGTGATCTACAACCTGCTTGGCTCGACCCTGTTTCTCTTTGCGCTTGGCACGCTCTATGCGGTGACGGGCACGCTCAACATGGCCGATCTGGCGGTGCGGGCGGCGGAAATTCCGGTCGAGGATGGGGCGCTGTTGCGCGTGGGTGCCGTTTTGTTGCTCTTGGTCTTTGCGATCAAGGCCGCGCTTTTGCCGCTGCATTTCTGGCTGCCGGAAACCTATGCCGAGGCCCCGGCCCCGGTGGCGGCACTCTTTGCGATCATGACCAAAGTGGGTGCCTATGCGATCCTGCGGATGTATACGCTGGTCTTTGGTCCCGATCTGGGGGCGACCGCTGATCTGATTGATCAGCTGTTGATTTATGCGGCATTGATCACGCTGGTGGCAGGGATGGTTGGCATTCTGGGTGCCAAGCGTCTTGGGCGTCTGGCAGCCTTTGCCGCCATCGGGTCGATGGGCACGCTGCTGATTGCGCTGTCCGGGTTCCGGCCCGAGACGACGGCGGCGGCGCTTTATTACATGATCCATTCGACGCTGGCCGGGGCGCTGTTGTTCCTTGTGGTCGATCTGGTGCGCGAGCGGCGCGGACCGATGGGTGGCGCGATGCAGCCCGGACCGCGTCTGGCGCAGCATGGGATGATTGCCGCGCTCTTCTTTGGGTCGGCGATCGCCACGGCAGGGATGCCGCCGCTGTCGGGATTTGTCGGCAAGCTGCTTATTCTCGACGCGGTGCGCAGCATGGACGAGGTCTGGCTGATCTGGGCAGTCATCCTTGGCACCTCTTTGGTGGCAATTATAGGAATGGCACAGGCGGGCAGCGTCGTGTTCTGGAAACTCGCCCCCGAAACCGGCGAGGAACCGGCCCCCGCACCGCAGCCCGCGCTGCCACTGGTGGCCTGTTTCGCGATGCTGAGCGGGATCGTGGCGCTGTCGGTGCTGGCCGGTCCGATCATGGGCTATATTGACGCCACGGCCATGCAATTGCACGCGCCCGAGGGATATATCGCCGCCGTGCTGAACGGTGGTTGAGGGAGGAAAGACGATGCTGCGCAAGATCCTGCCCCATCCATACCTGACGCTGACCCTGATCGTGGTCTGGCAGATGCTGGTGAACAAGCTGACCTTTGGCAATCTGGTGCTGGGGGCGATCCTCGGGTTAATCATCCCGGTCATCACCTCGCCCTATTGGCCCAACCGTCCAAGGCTGTCGAGCCTGCCCCGGATCGTGGAATTCGTGCTGGTCGTGCTGTGGGATATTTGCGTGGCCAATGTGCAGGTGGCGATGATCATCCTGTTCAAGACCAATGCCAACACCAAGCCCGCGTGGATCACCATCCCGCTGGAGCTGCGGACGCCTGAGGCGATCACGGTGTTGGCGGGCACGATCACCATGACGCCGGGCACGATATCGAGCGATTTGTCGGCGGATGGTCGCAGCCTGCTTGTGCATTGTCTGGACGCGCCCGATCCCGATGCGGTACGCGACGACATCAAGGCACGCTATGAACGTCGGCTCATGGAGATTTTCGAATGATCGAATATGCGCTCTTTTTTGCCTTTGGCTGTTTCGGGCTGGGCCTGTTGCTGAACATCTTTCGGGTGATCAGTTCGCCCACCGTTGGCGACCGAATTCTGGCGCTCGATACGATGGTGGTGAACATGATCGCGCTTTTGGCGCTGTTTGGCATCTATAAGGGCACGACGGTCTATTTCGAGGCGTCGATGATCATCGCCATGACCGGCTTTATCTCGACTGTTTCATACACGCGCTTTTTGCTGCGCGGCGATATCATCGAATAAGGGGCGGATCATGGTTGTTGAGATTCTCATTTCGGTCTGCCTCGTGATCAGCGGTGTGTTTGGCTTGGTCGGCTCGTTCGGTATGATCAAACTACCGGACCCGATGATGCGGCTGCATGCGCCCACCAAGGCCACGACGCTGGGCGTGGGGGGGGCGTTGGCCGCCTCTATGCTCTATTTCTATTTTGTCGTGGGGCAATTTTCGTTTCACGAGCTGATGATCGTGCTCTTTCTGTTCCTGACCGCGCCGATCACCGGGCACTTTATCGCCAAGACGCATCTGCACCTGCAGCACAAGGCCAGCGATCTGCCGCCGACCGGGACGGAACGCCCTTGGGCCAGTTATGAGAGCGACGCCGAGCGGGCCGAGATTGAAGCGGCAGCGGCAGAGGAAACGCAGCAGGGGTAAGACCTTGATTGGCCTTGCGGCAGGCCGCGCGCCAAGCGGTGCGCAGCGCGGGGCAGAGCCGCGACACTCAGCCAAAGGCCAAGATCAGCCCAGCCGCGCACCCGTCGCCTTGTCAAAGAGGTGCATGTTGTCCGGTGCAATCGAGAGGCGCATCGCGGCCCCGCCCTGTCCCACCGTATGCACCCCCGGCAAGCTGGCAGTAAAATTCTGACCCGTGCCAAGTTTACCATGCAAAAGCGTGTTGGCGCCCAAGGGCTCTGCCAACAAGACCTGCAGCGCAATCGGGCCTTGGGGATCGGGCACGAGATGCTCGGGTCTGAGCCCGAGCATGACCGGGCCGATATGGTCTGTGGGGTTCGGCAGGCGCATGTCGCCAAGACAGAGCGCACCGTCGCGCCCTTCGACCTCCAGCACATTCATCGACGGGCTGCCGATGAACTGCGCGGCAAAGAGCGTGGCGGGGCGCTCGTAGACATCTAGCGGCGTGCCGATCTGTTCAGCGCGGCCTGCGTTCATCACGATCATCCGGTCGGCCATGGTCATCGCCTCGACCTGATCATGGGTGACATAGAGCGCGGTGATGCCCAGCTTGGCCTGTAATTCGCGGATTTCGAGCCGCATCTGCACCCGCAGTTTGGCATCGAGATTGGAGAGCGGTTCGTCAAAGAGGAACACCGAAGGCGCGCGCACAATGGCGCGGCCCATGGCGACACGCTGGCGTTGACCGCCCGAAAGCTGCCGGGGTTTGCGGTCCAGCAATTCGGTCAGTTGCAGGAGTTTGGCGGCGTCCTGAACCTTGGCGGCAATCTCTGCCTTGGGCAGGCCCGCGATCTTGAGTCCATAGCCCATATTCTGCGCCACGCTCATATGCGGGTAGAGCGCGTAATTCTGGAACACCATGGCAATGTCACGGTCCATCGGTTCGAGGTCATTGGCGCGGCGGTCGCCGATGCGCAATTCGCCCTCGGTTATCGTTTCGAGACCCGCGACCATGCGCAGAAGGGTGGATTTGCCGCAGCCCGACGGGCCAACAATGACGATGAATTCCCCATCCGCAACGTCGAGCGAAACGCCCTTGATCACCTCGGTCTGGCCAAAGCGTTTCTGGATATTATTGAGCGCTACGGTTGCCATATCGTCTATTTCTCACTGTCCACGAGGCCACGGATAAAGAGTTTCTGCATCGAGATGACCACCACCACCGGCGGGATCATCGCAAGGATCGAGGTGGCCATGATCACCGGCCATTCGGCCACGTCATCGCCGCTTGGGAACATCTGGCGAATGCCCATCACGATGGTGTTCATCGACGGATCGGTGGTGATCAGCAGCGGCCAGAGGTATTGATTCCACCCGTAGATGAACAGGATCACGAAGAGCGCCGCGATATTGGTGCGGCTCATCGGCAAGAGAATGTCCCAGAAGAACTGCATCGGGCTGGCCCCATCAACGCGCGCCGCCTCGGCCAATTCATCCGGCACGGTGAGAAAGAACTGACGAAAGAGAAAGGTCGCGGTGGCCGAAGCGATCAGTGGAAAGATTAGCCCCTGATAGCTGTTGAGCATGCCAAAACCTGCGATCACCTCGTAAGTGGGCACGATGCGCACCTCGACAGGCAACATCAGCGTCAAAAAGATCAGCCAAAAGAACAGGTTGCGCCCCGGAAAGCGAAAATAGACGATAGCAAAGGCCGAGGTGAGCGATATGATGATCTTGCCCACGGCAATGCCCACTGCCATGACCATGGAATTGCCCAGCATGGTCAGTACCGGCACGTTGACGCCCGAAAAGAGGGCTGCGGTGTAGTTCTTGATCAGTTGGTCGCCCGGCCAGAGCGGCATCGGCGGACGCACGATTTCGGGTTGCGTGACGGTCGATGCGACAAAGGCCAGCCAGATCGGAAAAAAGATCACCAAGACGCCGGCGATCATCGCGAGATGCGTGAGCCAGAGACCGAACCCGCGTTTTTCGACCATGCCTGTGATCTCGGTCGCCATCAGTAGTGCACCCGTTTTTCAATGAATTTGAACTGCAGCACGGTGAGCAAGCCCACGACCAACAGGAGGATCACCGATTGCGCTGCGGAGGAGCCGAGATCCTGGCCTACAAAGCCATCGGAGAACACCTTGTAGACAAGGATGGTGGTGGCTTGTTGCGGGCCACCGGCGGTGATGGTGTGGATCACGCCAAAGGTCTCGAAGAAGGCGTAGACGATGTTGACCACCAGCAGAAAGAACGTGGTCGGTGACAGGAGCGGCAGAACGATGCTGAAGAAGCGCCGCCAGAACCGTGCACCGTCGATGGCGGCGGCCTCGATGATCGAGCGCGGTACGGCCTGAAGGGCGGCAAAGAAGAAAAGGAAATTGTAACTGATGCGCCCCCAAGCAGAGGCAGCGACGACCAATCCCATCGCTTCGGCCTCGTTCAGGACATGGTTCCAGTCATAGCCCAATTGTCCCAGATACCACGCCACCACGCCCACCCGCGTGTTGAACATGAACATCCACAGCACCCCCGCGATCGCCGGAGCCACGGCATAGGGCCAGATCAGCAGCGTGCGATAGGCACCCGCCGATTTCACCAGCCGGTCGGCCATGACCGCCAGAAACAGGGCCGGGATCATTGACGCGAGTGTCACCAGTGTGGAGAAAACTGCGGTCGTGACGAAGGACGCCCGGTAATAACGATCCCCGAGCAAATATTCGAAATTCCCCAACCCCACAAATTGTGACGAGAGACCGAATGGATCGGCAACGAAGAGCGATTGCCACACCGCCTGCCCCGCGGGATAGAAGAAGAACACCGCAGAGATGAACACTTGCGGGGCAATCAGCAGGAGCGGCAGAAGCCAGCCTTTGAAGGTGACACGTTTTTCCATACGCGGTTGGGGGGCCGGTTGCCCGGCCCCCGCCCTATCTCAACGGCTGGCCTGCTCGAACCGGCGCAAGAGTTGGTTGCCACGTTCCACGGCGGTATCCAGCGCCGCCTGCGCATCCTTGTCGCCGGACCAGACGGCCTCCAGCTCTTCGTCGATAATCGCGCGAATCTGGTCGAAGGAGCCAAGGCGCAAGCCCTTGGAATTCTCGGTCGGCTCCTTGGCGGTCATCTGCTTGATAGCCACATCGGTGCCGGGATTGGCCTCGTAGAAGCCTTGGGCGCGGGTCAGCTCGGCTGCCGCCATCGTGATCGGCAGATAGCCGGTGTTCTGGTGCCATTTGGCCTGAATCTCGGGCGAGGAGAGGAAGTTCATGAAGGCCGCGACGGCCTTGTACTCTTCCGCGTCATGCCCCCCCATAACCCAGAGCGACGCGCCACCGATGATGGTGTTCTGCGGTGCGCCGTCCGCACCGTCCCAATAGGGCAGCGGGCGGATCTGGAAATCGAATTGCGCCTCGGCCTTTACCCCGGCATAGCCGGCCGAGCTTTCGGTGAAGAGGGCGCAGCTTCCGGCACGGAAATTGGCACCCGCCTCGTTGCGGCGTCCGGCATAGATGAATTTTCCGTCCTGTGCCCATTCGCCCAGCTTGGAAATATGCTGCACCTGAAGCGGGCCGTTGAAAACCAGTTCGGTATCCAGCCCGTCAAAGCCATTGGCCTGCGTGGCGAAGGGAACGTTGTGATAGGCGGAGAAACTCTCAAGATGCACCCAGCTCTGCCAAGAGGTGGTATAGGGGCAGGCGTGACCTGCATCCTTGAGTTTGCCAAGCACCGCATCAACGTTCTGCCATGTGCTGAGATCGGTATCGGGGTCGATCCCTGCGCCGTTCAGCGCGTCTCGGTTCACATAGAGAACCTGAGTCGAGGAGTTGTAAGGCAGTGACAGCATCTGACCTTCGGAGGTGGTGTAATAGCCGGTGACCGCGGCGAGATAGGCCTCTGGGTCGAAGGGCAGACCAGAGTCCGCCATGACCTCATAGACCGGTTTGATCGCGCCCTTGGCGGCCATCATGCTGGCGGTGCCGACCTCGAACACCTGAAGGATATGCGGCTGTTCACCGGCGCGAAAGGCGGCAATCCCGGCATTGAGCGCCTCGGAATAGTTGCCCTTTGGGGTGGCCGTAACCTTGTAATCGCTCTGACCTGCGTTGAAACCTGCGACCTGTTCATCCAGCAATTCGGCCAGACGCCCCGTAAAGGCGTGCCAGAATTGAATCTCGGTTTGAGCGGTGGCGGTGAGCGGCGCTAGCGCCGTGGTTGCGGCGAGCAAAGCGCCAAAAGCGAGTTTATACATGTGATCCTCTCCCTGTGAAGCGCGTGTCCGGATCATTCCGCCCGGTCGCGTCCTGCGCAGTCAAGCTACACGTAAAACGAGAACAGGCAACCGTGGTAACGGCTGCCTGTGCAAATTTCACCAAACTGTTATAATGTGCCTCAGCCCAGTGTAATGGGTGTCACCAGCCCTTGATCACGCGCGAGTTTGGCCGCGACAGAGGCAACGGCGAGGTCCTGAAGCCCAACGCCAGTGCCATCGAAGACGGTGATTTCCGTCTCGGATGCGCGGCCCGCATGGGTGCCGTTGATGACAGCGCCGATGGGGGTGATGTCGGTCTCGGCAATCAGGCCCTGTGCCACTGCATGCTGTGCTTCGCCAATGCTGATCGACTGAGCGATCTCGTCGGCAAAGACGGTGGCACGGGTAAAGAGCCCCGGATCGACCTCTTGCTTGCCCTTGGTGTCAGTGCCCATGCAGGCGATATGCGTGCCGGGTTTGACCCAGTCGGCCATCATCAGCGGCTCGAACGCAGAGGTGATCGTGATGATCACGTCGGCCTGCGCGCCCAGTTCTTCTTGGGTCACCGCCTCGAACGCCAGCCCCAATTCCTCGGCCACGGCGCCAAGACGCGGCAGCATGTCGGGGTGCGGGTTCCACGCCACGACCTTTTCAAAGGCGCGCTGTTCAACGGCGGCGCGCAACTGAAAGGTGGATTGGTGGCCCGCGCCGACCATGCCCAGCACCTTGGAGTCCTCACGCGCCAGATGCGCGATCGAGACAGAGCTAGAGGCCGCCGTGCGGATAGCGGTCAGGTAATTGCCCCCCACCAGTGCCGAAAGCCGCCCGGTATCGGGATCGAACAGGAACACGGTGGACTGGTGGTTGGTCAGCCCCTTGTCCATGTTGCCCGGCCAATAGCCCCCGGCCTTGAGCCCGAGCGACAGGCCGGAGCGGTCAAACCCGCCCTTGAAGCCATAGAGCGCATCAGCGTGGCCGATGGCCTCGCGGACCACCGGAAAGTTATAGGCATCGCCGCGCGCCATGGCGGCAAACACCGCCTCGACCGCGCCAAAGGCATCCGCCCGGCTGATGATTTTCTGGCAGATTTCCTCGCCGACGATCACGAAACCGTCGGCGGACACTTCGTTTTGGGTATTCATCATGCCAGCCCTTAGTAGGCCCGGCCGCGCGCCGAGACCGGCCACACAGTTTCGACCTTGCCGTTCCGCACGCCAACATACCAGTCATGCACGTTGCAGGTCGGATCGCAGTGACCGGGCACAAGGCGCAGCTTGTCGTTGACCTTGAGTGCGCCCTTGGGATCGGAGACGACGCCATGTTCGTCCGAGCATTTGACGTATTCCACATCATCGCGACCGAACACGACCGGAAGGCCGGAATCCACGGATTGCGCCTTGAGGCCGGCATCCACGATGGCCTTGTCCGCCTTGGCGTGGCTCATGACAGAGGTCAGGATGAAGAGCGCGTTTTCCCACTCGCCCTGATCAATCCGCTTGCCGTCCTTGTCGAGGATGCGGCCATAATCGGCATCCATGAAGGCGTAGGAGCCGCACTGAAGCTCGTTGTAGACGCCCGAATCGCCCTCGAAATAATAGCTGCCGGTACCGCCGCCGCCGACGATGTCGCACTCCAGCCCTTCGGCCTTGAGCGCATCAACGGCATCCTTGACCTGCGCCACGGCGAGGTCGATCTTGGCTTTGCGGTCCTCATATTTATCCATGTGCTGCATCGCGCCCTGATAGGCCTGAATGCCAGCGAACTTGAGGCCCGGTGCCGCATCAATCGCCTTGGCAATCTCAACCACGGCGGGGGTGGTGGTCACACCGCAGCGGCCCGCGCCACAGTCGATTTCCACGAGACATTCGATCTGGGTGCCATGCTTTTGCGCCGCGGCCGACAGATCCGCCACATTGGCCAGATCATCAACACAGCAGATGGTGCGCGCGCCCAGTTTCGGCATGCGCGCCAGACGGTCGATCTTGGCGGGGTCACGGACCTGATTGGAGACCAGAACATCCTTGATGCCGCCGCGGGCGAACACCTCGGCCTCACTGACCTTTTGACAGCAAACACCGCAGGAGCCGCCAAGGCTTTCCTGCAGGAGGGCGACATCGACGGATTTGTGCATCTTGCCGTGGACGCGGTGGCGCACGCCATGTGCCTTGGCCCAATCACCCATCTTCTTGATGTTGCGTTCCAGCGCGTCGAGATCGAGCACGAGGCACGGCGTCTGGATTTCGGATTCGTCCATGCCCGGCAGGGCGGGAATGTCATAGCCCACTTCGTAGGCGTCGAGATTGATCGTGTCTTTCATCGGAAGTCCTCCCAGAATTCGGGTTGTTTGGTTGCGGCGCGCGATGATCACACACCCTAGAGACGTGGTCACTTAATCCAAGGCAGCGTGTCGAGATCGACATTGCCACCCGTGACGATCACGCCGACGCGTTTACCGGCGAAAACTTCGCGGTTTTTGAGGATGGTGGCAAGGGGCACGGCGCTGCTGGCCTCCATCACGATCTTCATCCGCTTCCAGATGAGCTTCATCGCCTCAACGATTTCGTCTTCGCTGGCGGTCAGAATGTCTGTCACATTGTGGCTGACAAAATGCCAGGTGTTTTCCTTGAGCGGCACCTTGAGGCCATCGGCCACGGTCTCGGGCGCGTCATCGGCGATGATATGCCCCGCCTTGAAGCTGCGATAGGCATCGTCGGCCTGTTCCGGTTCAGCGGCGTAGATTTTGACATGCGGCGCCAGATTAGAGAGCGTCAGACAGGTGCCAGACACCATGCCGCCGCCGCCGATGGGGGCGACCACGCCGTCAAGCCCGTCAACCTGTTCGAGCAATTCCAGCGAACAGGTGGCCTGCCCGGTGATCACGCGCAGGTCGTTATAGGGGTGCACGAATTCCGCGCCCGTTTCGGCCTGCACTTTGGCGAAGACCTCTTCGCGGCTCGTCGTTGACGGCTCGCATTCGGTGATGATGCCGCCATAACCACGCACCGCATCCTTTTTCGCCTGCGGGGCGGTGCGGGGCATGACCACATGACAAGGAATACCCCGCCGACCAGCGGCATAGCTGAGCGACAGTGCGTGATTGCCAGAGCTATGCGTCGCCACACCCATCCTGGCCATCTCATCGGTCAGACCGAACACAGCGTTGGAGGCGCCGCGCACCTTAAAGGCGCCTGCCTTTTGAAAGTTCTCGCATTTGAAGAACAGTTCTGCCCCGGTAAGCTCGTTCAGAAAGGACGAGGTCAGCACCGGGGTACGGTGGATATACGGTTTGATCCGCTCGTGCGCGACGCGCACGTCGTCGATCGTCAGGTCGCTCGGGCTACGTTGATCCAACATTTATTCTTCCTTTCACGCGGCTTGTTCGGCCAAAACGGGCTTGGCGGTCGAGCGATAATATTCCTGCGCCGCGATCACGCCAGAGCCCAGTTTAACCGGGTAATTCAGATCCGCCATGGCCATTTCGAGCGTGGCCAACCCCGAGAGCATCATCGACTCGGTCAAGCTTCCAAGATGGCCGATGCGGAAGGCACGGCCGTTCATTTCGCCCAGACCCACGCCAAAGCTCATGCCGTAGGTGGAAAACACACGCTCTGTCAAACGGTTGCTGTCAAAGCCTTCGGGGACAAAGACCGCGCTGACGGTGTCCGAATAGAGATCTGGCGACTGTGCCACCAGTTTCAAGCCCCAAGCGGCAACCGCGCGGCGCACGCCCTCTGCGATCCGGGTATGGCGGGCATAGACATTATCCAGCCCCTCTTCGAAGAGCATGTTCAGGCTCTCGGCCATGCCGTAGATCAGTTGCAGCGGCGGGGTATACGGGAAGCCACCTTTGGCGTTGGCCCCCATCATATCACGGAAATCAAAGAAGGTGCGCGGCAATTGCGCGGTCTCCATCATCGCCAGCGCCTTGGGGCTGACGGCGAGGATCGCCATGCCGGTGTTGAGCATAAAGCCCTTTTGCGAGCCGGAGACCGCGATATCGACACCCCATTTGTCCATCTCAAAGGGCATCGAACCCAGCGAGCTGACGCAATCAACCATCAGGAGCGCGGGGTGTTTCGCAGATTTCATCGCGCCACGGACAGCGGCGATGTCAGAGCGCACACCGGTTGCGGTTTCATTATGGGTGACAAGCACAGCCTTGATTTCGTGGTTTTTGTCAGCGTTGAGCGCCTCTTGAAAGCGGTCAGCGGGCGCCCCGCCACCCCAAGGGCATTCGATGATCTGAACGTCCAGCCCATGACGCTGGCACATATCAATCCAGCGATGGCTGAACATGCCGTAGCGCGCCACCAAAACCTTGTCGCCAGCCGACAGGGTGTTGGTGATCGCCGCCTCCCAGCCGCCGGTGCCGGAGGCGGGAAAGGTGATGATCTCGCCGGTGGTGGTGCCGAACACGGTTTTGCAGCCCTTGAGGACCGGGGTCAACGTGTTGACGAAAGCGGGCGAGCGATGGTCTTGCGTCTGCACCTGCATCGCACGACGCAACCGGTCGGGAATATTCGTGGGGCCGGGAATGAAAACCGGGTTTTGATCAGACATTGCGCCATCCTCCATTGATCTGAGGGTAATATGGGGGAGAGTCTTGCGTTTTGCAATTTTCTTGAAATGTATTTCCATTTTAATATTAAAATATTCAACTAGTTGCTATTTAACGTTTTTTATTTTTCCATAACTATTTAAAATAAGAACATGAAAATATTTTTTATTCTGTATACAATTGCCCACTGAGAGCTACAGCGAGGGAATCACCGCCATGACCCAACTCAAACGCCCACGGGGACGCCCCAAATCGCAAGTTGCCGACAACAGCGCCGGCACCATGCAGGCCCTCGACCGCGCGTTGGCGGTGCTGACCGCCGTGGCGCGGCAAGAGGGGGTAAACCTGACCGATCTGTCGCTGAGCCTTGGGATTCCCACCGCCACGACGCATCGCATTCTGACCACCTTGCAAAAGCGTGACTTTGTGCGGTTCGATGAAGAGCGGCAGGATTGGACGATCGGGATTGAGGCCTATCGTACCGGGGTTGCCTATCTCAAGCGCACCAATCTGGCGGATGCGGGTCGCCCGGTGATGCGGCGCTTGATGGAGCAAACGGGCGAGACCGCCAATCTGGGGGTGCCCGACGGGGCCGAGGTGGTGTTTATCGGGCAGGTCGAGACACAAAATCCGATCCGGGCGTTCTTTCCGCCCGGTTCGCGCACCCCGATGCACGCCTCTGGCACCGGCAAGGCAATTTTGGCGGCGCTGCCGGAGGATCGGCTGATGGCCCTGCTCAAGAGCGCGGGCCTCAAGGGGTTTACCGAAGAGACCCTGATCACGCCGCGCGCGCTGTTTGATGATCTGGCAGAAACCCGCACACGCGGCTGGTCGTTTGACCGCAACGAGCGCTATGACGGCATGTCCTGCATCGGCGCCGCGATTTTCAACGATCGCGGGGAGCCTTGCGCGGGCGTGTCGATCTCTGGCCCCAGCAGCCGGTTTCGTGATGCGCAAATTGCAGAGTTCGGAGCCGCCGTGGCGCAGGCGGCGGCGCAGATCACCCATCTGATCGCGGGCAAGGGTAGTGCTATTTCTGAAACAACCGGGTCGCGTTGAACAAGGCATCCAACTCTTCATAACGCTCGCGGGTGGCAGGCCAGCGTTCCTCTTGCACCGCCGCGATCAGCGCCTCCAATAGCATCATGGTCGAGATGTTGGAATCCCACGCCGACGGGATTTCGACCCAGCAGTTGAAGGTATGGGTGGCCAGTTCCGAAATCGGGCTCATCCATTGGTCGGTGATGAGCACCACGCGGACGCCGCGCGCCGTGGCAATCTCGGCCAGCCGCATCAGGCTGGTTTCATAGCGGCGGATGTCGAACATCAAAAGGGTATCCCCCTTGACCATGTCGAGCACATAATGCGGCCAGGTGGCGGAAGAGGAGGTCATATGTGTGACCCGCCCGCGCACCGCCTGAAAATGTGTGAACGCGTAATCCGCAAGCGCCCGCGTGATCCGCCCGCCGACCAGATAGAGCCGCCCCTCTGTATCGGCCAGCAGGCGCGCAGCCGCGTCAAAGCGGGCGCTGTCGATATTGGCGAAGGTCTGTTCGATATTTTGCGTCACTGCCTGTGCAAATCGGTTGAGCGAATGCGTAGCGGGGGCCTCTGACGCCCAATTGGCGCGGCGTTGGGTGGGGCCGGAAACCTTGGCCTCCAGTTCTTTCAACAGCGCCTGATGGAATTGCGGATAGCCCTTGAAGCCCAGCTTCTGCACCATCCGCGCAATCGTCGGCGTCGAAACCCCGGCATTTGCCGCGACAATGGTGATCGAGGCCAGACCCGCCGCCGGGTAGCTGTCGAGCAGTGCTTGGGCAAATTTGCGCTCTGATTGGGTCAGCGCGCCATAATGCTCGCGGATCAGATCGCGCACGGTTGGCGGAGGTTTGGTCACATCGCTCATCCTCAACTGGTGCTGTCGAAACAGGCAGGCACGGCGACAATCACCGGAAAGCTGCTGGAAATATATTGACACAAATTTCTTCATGTGGAAACATTTTTACAGACGCATGGGGGAACGTATGGCAAGCGATCTGAACAGGGGTGATTCTGAGGTGGTCGAGGTGATCGGCGGGCAGGCTACCGGCCCAGCGCTGATCCTGTGCGAGCACGCCTCGAATCATATCCCCGCGCAGTATTGCGATCTTGGGCTAAGTGCCGACGCGCAAAGCAGCCATGCGGCGTGGGATCCGGGCGCACGGGCCGTGGCCTGTGCCTTGGCGCACGCGCTCGATTCTCCGATGGTGGCGGCCAAGGTGTCGCGCCTTGTCTATGACTGCAACCGCCCGCCTGAGGCAGAGAGCGCCATGCCGGAACGATCCGAGGTGATTGAGGTGCCGGGCAATCGCAACCTCAGCGCCGTGCAGCGCGCCGACCGGGTGGCGCATGTCTATGCGCCGTTTTGCAACACCGTCACGCAGATTATCACCGCGCGCAAGACGGCAGGGCAGGCGACGGCGCTCGTGACCATTCATAGTTTTACCCCGGTCTGGTTCGGGGCGCAGCGCGATTGCGAGATCGGCATCCTGCATGACAGTGACACTCGGCTGGCGGATGCGATGCTGGCTGAAGCGCACCGCCTGCCCCATCGCGTCATCCGCCGCAACGATCCCTATGGCCCCGAGGATGGGGTCACCCATTCGCTGAAGCTGCATGGGCTGGCGCAGAACCTGCCCAATGTGATGATCGAGATTCGCAATGATCTGTTGCGCGACGCGCAGGCAATCGCGCGGATGGCTGAGGAAGTGCTGACCCTGCTGCGACCGGCGCTGGCCCAGATGGCAGAGACCGCCAAGGGGACAACAGATGCCTAAATCCATTCTGGCCTATATCCGCGCCATCGACGCGATGAACCGCTTTATCGGGCGGATCGCGATGTATCTGATTTTCGTGCTGATTGGGGTTTTGCTCTGGTCGTCGGTGTCCAAGACCTTTTTCAACCCCTCACTCTGGACGCTGGAAACAGCGCAATTCGTGATGGTGGCCTATTATGTTCTGGGCGGGCCCTATTCGATCCAACTGGGAAGCAATGTGCGGATGGACCTGTTTTACGGGGCTTGGACAGATCTCACCAAGGCCTGGGTTGACGCGTTTACGGTGTTCTTCCTGCTGTTTTATCTGGGTGTGCTGCTCTATGGCGCAGTCGGGTCCACTGCCTATTCGCTGGGGTATTACGAGACAGAGCCGTTTTCGTGGTTCTGGCAGGTGTTCGTGACCTTGGTGACCGAAGGGCCAACGGCGGCGGGTGAAATGTTTGGCTTTCTTGAGCGCTCTTCGACCGCGTGGCGACCGTTTATCTGGCCGGTCAAAGCCATTCTCTGCCTCGGCGTGTTTCTGATGCTGTTGCAGGCTGTGGCAGAGCTTTGCCGCGATATTGGCCGGATCAAAGGCGAGGCGCTGTGATGCCCTATGAAATGATCGCAATCTTGATGTTTTCCTCGATGATGCTGATGCTGCTCACCGGGCAGCGGGTGTTTGGGGCCATCGGATTTGTCGGCGCCGCAGCGGCGATGCTGCTCTGGGGTGTGGGCGGGGTGGATGTGCCCTTTGCCAGCGCAATGAAGCTGATGAAATGGTATCCGCTGCTGACCCTGCCGATGTTTATTTTCATGGGCTATGTGCTGTCCGAAAGCAAAATCGCCGATGATCTCTACAAGATGTTCCATGTCTGGATGGGGCCGGTGCGCGGTGGTCTGGCGATTGGCACGATCGGGTTGATGGTGCTGATTTCCGCGATGAATGGTCTGTCGGTGGCAGGCATGGCCATTGGCGCGACCATCGCGCTGCCAGAGTTGTTGCGGCGTGGCTATGACAAGATCATGGTGACGGGGGTCATTCAGGCGGGCTCTAGCCTTGGTATCCTTGTGCCACCGTCTGTTGTGCTGGTGCTTTATGCGATGATCGCACGGCAACCTGTGGGGCAATTGTGGCTGGCAGGGGTGCTGCCGGGACTGATGATGGCCACGATGTTCGTGATCTACATTTATGTGCGCTGCCGGATTCAACCCGAGCTTGGCCCGGTGTTGCCTGAGGACGAACGCAATGTGCCACTGGCGGAAAAGCTGCGTCTGCTGCGCGCGGGGCTGCTTCCGCTGGTGATTTTTGCCACCATGATGTTTCCCTTTGTCAAAGGCTGGACCAGCCTTGTGGAAAGCTCGGCCATTGGCGCGATGGCGGCGTTTGTCGCGGCGGTCCTCAAGCGGCGGATGACGCGCGAGGTGTTCGAGACGAGCGTGCGCAACACGCTGGCGATTTCGTGCATGTTCATGTGGATCATTCTGGCCGCTCTGGGATTTGGCGCGGTGTTCGATGGATTGGGCGCGGTCAAGGCGATTGAGTATCTCTTCACCGAGCAGTTGCATCTCAGCCCGTGGATGATTCTGATCCTGATGCAGCTGTCGTTCATCCTGATGGGCACGTTTCTGGATGACACCGCGATGCTGGTGATCGTCGCACCGCTTTATGTGCCGCTGGTGGGTGCGCTTGGATTCGATCTGATCTGGTACGGTGTGCTTTATACGATCACCACGCAAATTGCCTATATGACGCCGCCCTTTGGCTATAACCTGTTTCTCATGCGGGCCATGGCCCCACCGGAAATCAGTCTGCGCGACATCTATCGCTCTATCGTGCCCTTCGTTGGCGTGATGGTTCTGGCGCTGGTTCTGGTAATGACATTCCCGCAGATCGCCCTCTGGCTGCCGGATTACGTTTACGGAAAATAACCCTGAGAAGAGCCCCGGGCGGGGGCCGGATTTCACAACAAGGAGAGAAGACGATGACCACAAGACGCAAGTTTCTGACCTCTGCCGGGGCGGGCGCGCTGGCCGCGCCACTGGCCACCCCGGCGCTGGCGCAATCGACGATCACTTGGCGGATGCAGACCTATGCCGGGGCGGCATTGGCCGAGCATGTGGTGAAACCAGCCATCGACATGTTCAACAAGATCGCCGGTGACCGGATGCAGATCGAGCTGTTCTTTGCCGATCAGCTTGTGCCGACGGGCGAGCTGTTTCGCGCGATGCAGCGCGGCACGATTGATGCGGTGCAGTCGGATGATGACAGCATGGCAAGCCCGACCGATGTAACGGTGTTCGGTGGCTATTTCCCCTTTGCCAGCCGCTACAGTCTGGATGTGCCGGTGCTGTTCAATCAGTATGGCCTCAATGAGATCTGGGACGAGGAATATTCCAAAGTTGGCGTCAAGCATATCAGCGCAGGCGCATGGGATCCCTGTCATTTCGCCACCAAGGACCCGATCAACAGTCTCAAGGATCTGGAAGGCAAGCGGGTCTTTACCTTTCCGACCGCAGGCCGGTTCCTGACACAGTTCGGCGTCGTCCCTGTGACCCTGCCGTGGGAGGATATCGAGGTCGCGGTACAGACCGGCGAACTGGATGGCATCGCATGGTCCGGGATCACCGAGGATTACACCGTTGGCTGGGCCGATGTGACAAACTATTTCCTGACCAACAACATCTCTGGCGCATGGGCCGGGTCGTTCTTTGCCAATATGGACCGCTGGAACGAGTTGCCCGAGGATCTGCAAACCCTGTTCCGGGTCTGCTGTGATCAATCGCATTACTATCGCCAGTGGTGGTATTGGGGCGGCGAGGCCAGCCTTCGTGTCGATGGCACCAAGATGAAGCTCACCACGATTCCCGATGCCGAATGGCAGCAGGTCGAAGATGCCGCGCTGGTGTTCTGGGATGAGATCGCCGCCGAAAGCCCGACCAAGGCCAAGGTTGTCGAGATCTTCAAGAAATACAATGCCGACATGGCCAAGGCCGGACGACCCTATCGGTACAGCTGATCCAGATGCCCCCCCGGTCAACGAGCCGGGGGGTATTTTTCACTGACACTGCGAAACCTGTAAAGACGATCAGATACAGAAAGACGGAGCACATCATGGGGCTGACATTCGAAACCCTCAAGGCAGAGGTCGCGGCAGGCAAGGTGGATACCGTGCTGGTCTGTCTTGTGGACATGCAGGGCCGCCTGATGGGCAAGCGCTTTCACGCCGCGCATTTCGTGAACAGCGCGTGGGAAGAAACCCATTGCTGCAATTACCTGCTGGCCACCGATCTGGAAATGACCACGCCCGAAGGCTTTGCCGCCACAAGCTGGGAGCGCGGCTATGGCGACTATGTGATGAAGCCGGACCTGAGCACGCTGCGGCCTGTTCCGTGGCTTGACGGCACGGTGATGGTCCTCTGCGATGTGCTGGATCATCACACCCACGCACCGGTGCCGCACAGCCCCCGCGCCATGCTCAAGGGGCAATTGGCGCGGTTTGACGCCATGGGCTATGACGCGATGATGGCGACAGAACTGGAATTTTTCCTGTTCGAGAAAAGCTATGACGATATCCGCAAATCCGGCTATCGCGATCTGGCACCAATCTCTGGTTATAATGAGGATTACAACATCTTTCAGACCACCAAGGAAGAGCATGTGATGCGTCCTATTCGCAATCACCTCTATGCCGCCGGTCTGCCCATCGAGAACACCAAGGGCGAGGCTGAAGCTGGTCAGGAAGAGCTCAACATCAAATATGCGCCCGCACTCGACACCGCCGATTACCACACCATCGCCAAACACGCCGTCAAGGAGATTGCGTGGCAACAGGGGCATGCCGCCAGCTTCTTGCCGAAATGGGACCACCGGCGGGTGGGTTCGTCCAGCCATGTGCATCAGTCCCTCTGGCGGGATGGCCAACCTGCGTTCTTTGATCCCAAAGACAGCCTCGGCATGAGCCAGCTGATGAAACATTACATGGCGGGCCTGCTGAAATACGCGCCCGATTACACCTATTTCCTCGCCCCCTATATCAACAGTTACAAGCGGTTCCAGAAGGGCACATTCGCCCCGACCCGGACAATCTGGTCGGTGGACAATCGCACCGCCGGTTTCCGTTTGTGCGGCGAAGGGTCCAAGGCGGTGCGGGTCGAATGCCGGGTGGGTGGCTCTGATCTCAACCCCTATCTGGCCATGGCAGCGATGCTCGCGGCCGGGCTTAAAGGGATCGAAGACAAGCTGGAATTGGCGCCGCCAACAGTGGGCGATGCCTATGGCGGCGAAACCGGCCGCATCCCGCAAACCCTGCGCGACGCCTATGAGACACTGAAAGGCTCGGCCTTCCTGCGCGAGGCGTTTGGTGACGTGGTGGTCGATCACTATGCCCGCGCTGCAGAGGTGGAGATCGAAGATTTCGACCGCGTGGTCACTGATTACGAGGTGGCGCGCGGTTTTGAGCGGGCCTGAGAGCGGCAGCGCCGGAATTGAGTATTTTTGGAACGATGAAAGGACGGGCGCAGTGCCCGCGATCAAGGATGCGATCATGCAGACATTGAAATGTATCTCTCCCATCGACGGTTCGGTCTATGCCGAACGCGAGGTTCTGAGTGTTGAGGCGGCACATGCCGCGGCAGGCCGTGCGCGCGCGGCGCAGGCCGCGTGGGCGGCGCGCCCCTTGCAGGAACGGACCCGTCTGGTGATGGCCGGTGTCGCCGCCGTGGGCGCCATGAATGACGAGATCGTGCCGGAACTGGCGCATATGATGGGCCGCCCGGTGCGCTATGGTGGCGAGTTTGGCGGGTTTAACGAGCGTGCGAGCCATATGGCAGCGATTGCCGAGGGCGCGTTGGCCGATATCGCGGTGGGTGAAGATGCCGGCTTTCTGCGCTATATCCGGCGCGTGCCGCATGGTGTGGTCTTTGTCGTGGCGCCGTGGAACTATCCCTATATGACCGCGATCAACACCGTGGCGCCCGCGTTGATTGCCGGCAATACCGTGGTGTTGAAACATGCCACGCAAACGCTCTTGGTCGGCGAGCGCATGGCGCAGGCGTTTCATGCGGCGGGCGTGCCGGAAGATGTGTTTCAAAACGTCTTTCTCGACCATGGCACGACCTCCGCGCTGATTGCCGCACGCGCGTTTGATGTCGTCAATTTCACTGGCTCGGTCGGCGGCGGGCGCGCGATGGAGCGTGCGGCGGCGGGCACCTTTACCGGGCTCGGGCTGGAACTGGGCGGCAAGGATCCGGGTTATGTGATGGAGGATGCCGATCTGGATGCAGCGGTTGCCACGCTGATCGACGGGGCGATGTTCAACTCGGGGCAATGCTGCTGTGGGATCGAGCGGATTTATGTGCATCAGAGCCTCTTTGACGCCTTTGTCGAGAAATCCGTTGCGCTGGTGAACAACTACAAGCTGGGCAATCCGCTGGACCCCGAAACCACCATTGGGCCGATGGCGAATGTGCGCTTTGCCGCAGAGGTGCGCGCGCAGGTGGCCGAGGCGCTGGACATGGGTGCGACCGCCCATATCCCGACCATGCCCGAGGACGACGGCGCCGCCTATCTCACGCCGCAAATCCTGACAAATGTCACCCATGACATGCGCGTCATGCGCGACGAAAGCTTTGGCCCCGTGGTGGGGATCATGCCGGTCTCCTCGGATGACGAAGCGATCGCGCTGATGAACGACAGCGAATTTGGCCTGACCGCGAGCCTGTGGACCGCCGATCTGGCCCGCGCACAGGCGGTGGGCGACCGCATCGAGACCGGTACGGTCTTTCTCAACCGCGCCGATTACCTTGATCCCGGCCTGTGTTGGACCGGCTGCAAGAACACCGGGCGTGGCGGCGGCCTCTCGGTGATCGGCTATCACAATCTCACACGCCCCAAATCCTACCATCTCAAGAAGGTGACGAAATGACCCTGACAGCCAACTGGTCTTATCCGACCGCAATCAAATTCGGCGCTGGCCGGATTGCCGAACTGCCCGCCGCCTGTGCACAGGCCGGGATCAAACGCCCGCTTCTCGTGACCGACAAGGGTCTGGCCGGACTGCCGGTGACGGCGGCAACGCTCAGTATTCTGGAGGCTGCCGGCCTTGGCCGCGCGATGTTCTCTGAGGTCGATCCCAATCCCAACGAGATCAACCTTGCCGCCGGTGTCGCAGCCTACAAGGCAGGGGACCATGACGGGGTCATCGCCTTTGGCGGTGGCTCGGGCCTCGATCTGGGCAAGATGGTGGCCTTTATGGCCGGACAGACACGGCCCATCTGGGACTTTGAGGATATCGGCGATTGGTGGACGCGCGCGGATGCCGATGCGATTGCACCCATCATCGCCGTGCCCACCACCGCCGGGACCGGATCAGAGGTCGGTCGCGCCTCGGTGATCACCAATTCCGTGACCCATGCCAAGAAGATCATCTTTCACCCCAAGGTTTTGCCGACGGTCGTGATCTGCGATCCCGAGCTGACTGTGGGGATGCCGAAATTCATCACCGCCGGCACCGGGCTTGACGCCTTTGCCCATTGCGTCGAGGCGTTTTCCTCGCCCCATTACCACCCGATGTCCCAAGGAATCGCGCTGGAGGGTATGCGCCTTGTGATTGACTACCTGCCGCGCGCCTATGCCGATGGCACCGATATCGAGGCGCGTGCGCAGATGATGAGCGCCGCCGCCATGGGCGCCACCGCGTTTCAAAAGGGGCTGGGCGCGATCCACGCCATGAGCCACCCGGTCGGCGCGCATTTCAACACGCATCACGGCACCACCAATGCGGTTTGCATGCCCGCCGTTCTCGATCTCAACGCCGATATGATCCGCGACCGGTTCGACCGGGCGGCGGGATACCTCGGAATCAAAGGCGGCTATGACGGCTTTCGCGCCTTTGTGCAGGAGTTCAACGATAGCCTCGGCATCCCGCGCGGCTTGCGGGATCTTGGTGTGACCGAGGCCGCGATTCCCGATCTCGTGCGTGACGCGCTGACCGATCCAAGCTGTGGCGGTAACCCGGTGACGTTGACCGGGGCCAATCTGACGGCGCTCTTCAAGGCGGCACTTTAAGGGCCCGTTTCATCTGGCTTGCAATACCTCAGGGGGTTTGGGGGACAGCGTCCCCCATCCCTCCGCCCGGCAATCGGTCAGAGGCGGGCGCGCAGCGCCATCAGCCCGAGGCGCGGCAGGCGCAGCACCAGACGCGCCAGAATTTGCCCATATTCCACCTCTCCTGCCATCAGGCGCAGGTAATCGCGCCGCAGGGTGGAGGAGCGTTGAAAGGCGCGGGCAAACCCCGGTTCGAGCGCAGGCGAGAATATCACCGGGCGAATGAGCCGCGCCATGTGCAGGGCGCGGTGAACAGGGCGGAGCGCACGACGATAGCGCATCACTGCGCTTTCAGGATGCCCCGCGCTCAGCGCAGCGATGGCCGCCTTGGCCGCCAATTGCCCGCTTTGCATCGCATAGCCGATACCTTCTCCGGTGATCGGGTCCACCAGCCCCGCCGCATCGCCCGCGAGCAACTCAGCCCCCTGCCCCGGCACGGTGCGAAAATCGCCAAACGGCAGGAATTGCCCCTTGAAGCTTGCCTCCGCCGCATCAATTCCCAGCCTGTCGCAATAGTCCGACATCGCGCGTTTCATATCGGGGTTTTCCGATAAAAGCCCCCCCACCCCCACAGTGGTCGAGCACCGCTTGGGAAAGACCCAGCCATAACCCCACTGCGCCGCCGCCAGATCAATGCGGATCGGGGCGGCGGGGTCGATATGAGCGCCGCGCGCCTCAATTTCTAGCCCAAAGCCGATGCGCGCCCGCTCAAACGGCTGGCCAAAGAGTACCCGCGCCACTTGGCTATTAACCCCGTCCGCCCCGATAAGCACACCGTAGCCCAGCACCGCGCCGCCTTTGAGCGTCACCGTTCTGATGTCACGGTCAATCTCGGCCACCGCCTGCCCGGTAAAATCCTGCGCGCCAGCGGCCAAGGCATGACCGCAGAGCATCGCATCCATATCCCAGCGCATCGTGGTGCAGAGCACGGGGGCATCCTCGATCAGCCCCAGGGACTGCCCGTGATAGCGGAAATCCACCGTGGTCTTGTAATCCTGCGGCTCAAACGGCATCGCATGGCCGAAAATCTCGGCGTAATGCCCGCGTGCCCGCCCGGTGATCAGCCCACCGCAGAGTTTCTCGCGGGGGAATGTCTTGCGGTCGATCAGCGCCACACGCAGCCCGGTGCGCGCCGCCACATGCGCTGCCGCCGCACCGGCGGGGCCCGCCCCGATCACGATCACATCGAAGCTTTGCACGGCTCAGACCTCGGGCAAGGCATCGCGGCGGATCATCGTGCGCAGCGCGAAACTTGACCGCATGGCGCGGATACCGGGGGTCTGCATCAATCCCTCTTCCAGAAAGCGGTCGAAATCCTTGAGGTCGGCGGCCACCACCCGCAAAAGCACATCGCGGGTGCCGGTCATCAGATAGCATTCCATCACCTCGTCGAACCGCCTGAGCCGGGTCTCGAAGGCGGTGATCGCGTCGCGGGTGTGATGCTCCAACTCGACAAAGATGAACGCGTTGAGCGGCAGACCGAGTTTCTCCTGGTTCACCCGCGCGGCATAGCCGGTGATGATCCCGTCGGTTTCCAGCCGGGCGATGCGTCGAGCCAAGGGGGTTGGCGAAAGGCCCACAGCCGCCGACAGATCGGCCAGCCTCTGGCGTCCGTCGCGTTGCAGGGCAGCGATGATCTGGCGGTCGATACGATCCATTTTCCCTACTTCCCCCCCCATTCTTGGGGATATCACCTAAATGTCACACGCAATTGACAAATGTTTGCTGTTTTTTCGCGCCTGACCGCTCTTACCTTGTGGGCAAGGAGGAGTCTAACATGCTCACACGTCTGGCGATATCCACCCATGAAGAAGTTTACCGTGTCGAGGATCGCGAGAGCGGCTTGCGCGGGTTTATTGCGCTGCATTCCACCCGGCTGGGTCCGGCTGCCGGGGGTCTGCGCATGCGCGCATATGAGGGCGACGATGCGGCGCTTGAGGATGTGCTCAATCTATCGCGCGGCATGAGCTATAAGAACACCGCCGCCGGTCTGCCTTTGGGCGGAGGCAAGGCGGTCATTATCGGCGATCCGGCGCACGACAAGACGCCCGCGCTGCTGCAGGCGATGGGCCGCGCGATCAACATGCTTCAGGGGCGCTACTGGACCGCCGAAGATATGGGCATGTCGCCCGAGGATATGGCCGAGATTGCGCGAGAGACGCGATTCGTCGCCGGGCTCTCCAAGGGCGCGCATGCCAGCGGCGACCCTTCGCCAGTCACCGCACGCGGTGTATTCGACGCCATGCAGGCAGGCGCTATGCAGCTTTGGGGCACGGCCGATCTGACCGGGCGCGCGGTGGCTGTGCAGGGTCTGGGGCATGTTGGCTGGCATTTATGTGTCTTGCTGCATCAGGCAGGGGCGCAGCTATGCGTCGCGGATATGGACCCGGCCCGTGTCGCTGGAACGGTCAAGGAATTTGGGGCGCTTGCCGTCGGTGCGCAAGACATTCACGCTGCGGATGCGGATATATTTGCCCCCTGTGCCATCGGCGGCGTGCTCAACATCCGCAGTATTCCCGAACTTCGGGCGCGCATGGTGTGCGGTGCTGCCAACAACCAATTGGCCACTCCAGAAGATGCCGAGCGCCTGTGCGCGCGCGACATCCTTTATCTTCCGGATTATGTCGCCAACGGCGGCGGCATCATCAACGTCGCTGCGGAAATCCTGCAGATTGCCGAGCGTGACAGCTGGGTTGCGGACCGGCTGGCGACGATGCAGGCCAATATCGCGCACATCCTCCTGCGCGCCGGGGCCGAGGACGTCAGCCCGGCGGTGATCGCGGATCGCATGGTCGAAGACCGGCTGTTACCTCAAGCGGTCTGACACCTGTCGTGATTTGAATCGGTGGGCAGGGCTTGATACGCTTAGCGGAACTGCATTGGAGACCTGTCATGCTGCGTTTGTCCCTGCCCCTTGCCCTCATCCTTGGTCTCGCCAGTGCGGCACAGGCGCAAACCATGCTCAGCGAGCGGGTGACGCTGGCACATGGCACCTTTAGCAGCGGTGGTGGCCTGACCATCGCGACCGAATTGCGCCGCACCGCAGACGGCGGCACCGCCCTCTGCGGGGTCTGGTCAGAAAGCGAGAGCCAATCCAGCTATACCATCGGCAAAGCGCGCGAGAGTGTGCGACTGGCGACGGTCTATGTGGACGGGCGCCGCATTGCGCAGAATTTGGGGGCATTGCCGCAGGTCGCCCCACGTCTGGATTATGCAGGCGCGCCCGCGCGCTGCATCGGCACCAATCTGGCTTGGCAGGCGGGGCGTGTGCCCGAGGTATTCATGCCGCGTCGACAGGTGAGCCGCAGCAACGGGGGCGGCAGCGATCCCGATATTGATTTTCGCCAAACCGGCAGCGGCGCGATGAGCGCGGCGCTGGAGGTGATCCCATTCCTCAGCCGCAACAGCCGTACCGTCCCTCTTTCAGAGGCGGTGCAGGTGGTGCAGGGGCGCTATAGCAGCGGCGGCGGTCTGCGCCTTGCGGCGGAATTGCGGTCCGTTGACGGGCGGGCGCATCTGTGCGGCGTCTGGTCCGATCTGCCGGGGCAGGATGCCCACACCGAAGATCTGGGGCGCGAGATGTTGCGCCGCAGCCGCGTCACACTGGGTGGACAGGAAATCGCCAGTGATCTGGCCAATCTGCGCCGGGTGTCGCCGCGCCGCGCCTATGGCGGCACGCAGGCCACTTGTCTTGACCTTAACCAGCCATGGCAAGCGGAGCGGGCGCGGGCCCCTCTCACCCTGCATCTGCCCGAAACCGTGGTTTATCGCAGCACAACGCCCAAGGGACAGCAATTGATCCGTTTTGGATCTTGAGCCCCAAAGCCTTTCTCGCGCCCTGTCAGCAGTTTTCGCTTGAAGCAGTCCAAGCGACGGTGCTATCCACAGCGCCGCGGCGGGTATGGTGAAAAGGTATCACGAAAGCTTCCCAAGCTTCAGTTACGGGTTCGATTCCCGTTACCCGCTCCAGACAGATTTCAGAAAATTCAGCGACGTAGTTCAGCGAGAATCGCCTCTGCCGCCGCACGCGGGTCTTGTGCCGCCCAGATGGGCCGCCCGACGACGATGTGATCGGCCCCGTCGGCAATGGCCTGTGCCGGTGTTGCCACCCGCTTTTGATCGCCCAAGGCGCTGCCCGCGGGCCGCACGCCCGGCGTGACGATCAGGCGCCCTGCGGCCTCGGGCAAGGCGCGGATCATCGCCGCCTCTTGCGGACTGGCAATCACCCCATCGGCCCCGGCGTCAAAGGCGCGGCCTGCACGCTCTGCCACCAGATCGGGCAGATCGCCCGGCTTGATCAACCCGGCATCAAGATCCGCGCGGTCGAGCGAGGTCAGGATCGTCACCGCGAGAATCTTGAGCGGCTTGCCCGAAGCGCCTTCCTTTGCGGCGCGCACCACATGCGGATCACCATGCACGGTCAAAAAATCTAGATCGAACTGGGCCAGCCCGCGCACCGCCGCCTCGATTGTGGCACCGATATCAAACAGCTTCATGTCCAGAAAAATCCGTTTGCCCTGTTCGGACTTCAGTTCATCGGCAAGCGCGAGGCCCCCGCCGGTCAACATACCCAAACCGATCTTGTAGAAGGTGACAGCGTCGCCCAGTTGCCCGGCCAGCTTGAGCCCTTCCAGCGCGTTGGGCACATCTAAGGCTACGATCAGGCGATCATCGGTCATGGGGCGCTCCTCTTGCGACAACTGTTGCGCCCTTGTCGCGGTGAGGATGGGCTGCGTCAAGCCTCTGCACACATCCCGTCCAGCGCGGAGGCGGTCCAAGTGATCTGACGCAGGTCTCGACGAAACTCGGGAAGGCGCTTTAATTGCCGCAACGCATCCGACCAGAGCCCGACACTGAGCGTTTCCGCCGCAGGCGTGCTGACGTTCAGGCAGACTTGGCCAGCTCCCGTTTCCAGCAAAAGCACGCCGCTTATGCATCCGTTACAGAGATCCCGGCGCAGATCGCGCGCCCGCACTTTGGTAATATGCATTCCCGCTAACCCGTTCGGCTATTACTCTGCAAACGGTCGACCGTGCCGATATTTTACCGGATTGAGTCTAATTATAGATGGTTTCCAGTCCCACATGGGGATCTGTCCGGGTTCTTGTCCTATGGGAGGGCGTACCGCCCTGCGGATAACTCGTGAAAAGATCCGCATTCCAAGGGCTTCAGCCCAGAGGCTGTCACGAAAATGTGGCCCCCCGGTAGTTGCCAGTGCCATTTCGCTGCAATTCCTGCGAGACGCGCCTTGAACCTCAGGGGGGTGCCACCCATTTATTGCTAGAGGTCCTCGACCGACGCATGCCTAATACTGGGTGCGCCACCGGGGGAATGCTTGTCAAAAGGAGAAAGCCCATGGACTTCAACAAGTTCACGGAACGGTCGCGTGGTTTCATTCAGGCCGCCCAGACCATCGCAATGCGCGAAAGCCACCAGAAACTAGCCCCCGAACATATCCTGAAGGCGCTGCTTGACGACCCTGAAGGTCTGGCCAGCAACCTGATCAAACGTGCCGGTGGCGCGCCTGAGCGCGTGAAGCAGGCCATTGATCTGGCCCTGACCAAAATTCCGCAAGTGTCGGGCGATGCCGGGCAGACCTATATGGATCAGCAGACCGGCAAGGTCTTGGCCGAGGCCGAAAAGCTGGCGCAAAAGGCGGGAGACAGCTTTGTTCCCGTCGAGCGCATTCTGACCGCGTTGGCCTTGGTGAAATCCCCCGCCAAAGAAGCGCTGGAGGCTGGGGCCGTGTCAGCACAGAAGCTCAACGAGGCGATCAACGATATCCGCAAGGGACGCACTGCGGATTCCGCATCGGCGGAAGATACCTATGAGGCGCTGGAGAAATATGCCCGCGACCTGACCAAGGCCGCAGCCGAGGGTAAGATTGACCCCATCATTGGCCGTGACGACGAAATCCGCCGCGCGATGCAGGTGCTGAGCCGCCGGACCAAGAACAACCCGGTTCTGATCGGTGAGCCGGGGGTGGGTAAAACCGCCATCGCCGAGGGTCTGGCCCTGCGCATCGTCAATGGCGATGTGCCGGAGTCCCTGCGCAACAAGCGTCTGTTGTCGCTCGACATGGGTGCGTTGATTGCAGGTGCGAAATATCGTGGCGAGTTCGAGGAGCGGCTCAAGGGCGTGCTGAACGAGGTGACGCAGGCCGCTGGCGAAATCATCCTTTTCATCGACGAGATGCATACGCTGGTGGGGGCAGGCAAGGCCGACGGGGCCATGGATGCCGCCAACCTGATCAAACCGGCGCTGGCACGCGGTGAATTGCACTGTATTGGTGCCACCACGCTGGATGAATACCGCAAGCATGTGGAAAAGGACGCGGCCCTAGCGCGCCGGTTCCAACCGCTGATGGTGGAGGAGCCGACGGTCGAGGATACGATCAGCATTCTGCGCGGTATCAAGGAGAAATACGAGTTGCACCACGGTGTGCGCATCTCTGACTCCGCACTGGTTGCCGCCGCGACGCTCTCGCACCGCTACATCACCGACCGGTTCCTGCCCGACAAGGCCATCGACCTGATGGACGAGGCGGCAAGCCGTCTGCGCATGGAAGTGGACAGCAAGCCCGAGGAGTTGGACGCGCTCGACCGCGAAATCCTGCAAAAGCAGATCGAGGCCGAAGCCCTCAAGAAAGAAGACGATGCCGCGTCGCGCGACCGGCTGGAAAAGCTGGAAAAGGAGTTGGGCGATCTGCAAGAGCGCTCGTCCGAGATGACCGCCAAGTGGCAGGCGGAACGTGACAAGCTGGCCGGTGCGCGCGACATCAAGGAACAGCTTGACCGCGCCCGCGCCGAGTTGGACATCGCCAAACGCGAAGGCAATCTCGCCCGTGCCGGTGAGCTGAGCTATGGCGTGGTTCCGGGATTGGAAAAGCAACTGGCCGAGGCCGAAACCCAAGGCGACGATGGCGTCATGGTCGAAGAGGCGGTGCGCCCCGAGCAGATTGCACAGGTGGTGGAACGCTGGACCGGCATTCCGACCGCCAAGATGCTGGAAGGCGAGCGCGACAAGCTCCTCGGGATGGAAGACAACCTGCACCGCCGCGTGATCGGTCAGAACACCGCCGTCAAGGCCGTGGCCAATGCCGTGCGCCGGGCACGGGCGGGGTTGAACGACGAGGGTCGCCCCCTGGGCAGCTTCCTCTTTCTCGGGCCGACCGGTGTGGGCAAGACCGAATTGACCAAGGCCGTGGCCGAGTTTCTGTTTGACGACGACAGCGCCATGGTGCGGATCGACATGTCGGAGTTCATGGAGAAACACTCGGTCTCGCGTCTGATCGGTGCGCCTCCGGGCTATGTCGGCTATGACGAAGGGGGCGTGCTAACCGAAGCAGTGCGCCGCAGACCCTATCAGGTGGTCCTGTTCGACGAGGTCGAAAAGGCACACCCGGAAGTGTTCAACGTCCTTTTGCAGGTGCTTGATGATGGCGTGCTGACCGATGGTCAGGGCCGCACCGTGGATTTCAAGCAGACGCTGATCATCCTCACGTCGAACCTTGGGAGCCAAGCGCTGAGCCAGTTGCCCGAGGGCGCAGACGCCGCCACCGCCAAGCGCGATGTGATGGACGCCGTTCGGTCGCATTTCCGGCCTGAGTTCCTCAACCGGCTGGATGAGATTGTGGTGTTTGACCGGCTCACGCGGCCGCAGATGGACGGTATCGTCGATATCCAGATGGCGCGCCTGCTCAAGCGGCTTGCCGCACGCAAGATCACGCTGGCGTTGGATGATGCCGCCCACAAATGGCTGGCGGATGAGGGCTATGATCCCGTCTACGGCGCACGTCCTCTCAAACGGGTGATCCAGCGTGCGTTGCAGGATCCCTTGGCCGAGGCGCTGTTGGCCGGGGATATCCTCGATGGGGCCGTGGTGCCAGTTACGGCAGGACCCGAAGGGCTGATCATCGGCGAGCGGGTGGGCAACACCACGCAGGAGCCACCAAGAGACGCCGTGGTCCACTAAACAGAAAACGCCCCTCTGATTGGTCAGGGGGGCGTTTTTTCTTGGGCGCACGGCGTGACCGCTCAGGGCGCGTCCGGTTTGGTTGCCTCGCGCTTGACCTTGTATTCCTCGGGGATCGGCATGCGGTTAAAGGCGTCAAGGCCTGCAATCTTGTAAGCCTCGGCCAGAGTTGGATAGTTGAACGTGTTTTGCACGAAATAATCCACCGTACCCTTGAGGTTGAGCACCGCCTGCGCGATGTGGATCAGTTCTGTCGCCCCCTCACCCACGATCTGCACCCCCAGAACCCGGCGTGTCTTGAGGGAAAACAGCATCTTGAGCATGCCATGTTCCAGCCCCATGATATGCCCGCGCGACGTTTCGCGGAACCGCGCGACGCCCACCTCATAGGGGATGCCGCGTGCCTGCATTTCCTCTTCTGACATGCCACAGGTGGAAATCTCGGGCACGGAATAGATGCCATAGGGAAACCACGGCGATTCTGGCAGGGTCGGTGTATCCAGCGCGTGACAAGCGGCCACGCGCCCCTGTTGCACCGAAGTCGAGGCAAGGCTGGGATGCCCGATCACGTCGCCTGCGGCATAGATATGCGGCACGACGGTCTGATAGGTCTTGCGGTCCACCTCGATCCGGCCACGATGATCGGTCTTGAGCCCCGCCGCCTTGAGATTAAGGCTGTCGGTTGCCCCCATGCGTCCGGCGGCAAAGAGCAGCAGTTCGGCGCGCACATGGCGGCCATTGGCAAGGCTCACCTCGATATGATCGCCCGCGTCCTCAACCCGCTCAATGGCAGAACCCAAGCGCAGATCAACGCCGTTCTCGCGGATCTGATGGGTGAAATCCTGAATCAGGGCCCGGTCGATGAAATCAAGGAATGTGTCGCGCGGTTCGATCAATGTCACCCGAACGTCAAGAGCGGAAAACATCGTGGCATATTCCACCCCGATCACGCCCGCGCCCACCACGATCAGGCTGCGCGGAATGCGTGCGAGTTCAAGAAACTCGTCGCTGTCCACCACCGTGCGACCGTTGAAGGGGACATTATCAGGGCGGTAGGTCTTGGTGCCGGTCGAAATCAGAAAACGGTCGGCGGTCAGGCGGCTGACATCGCCTGCCTCGGTCGCGACCTCGATCGTATGAGCATCGACAAACCGCGCCATGCCGTGCAGCGTGTCCACATGGTTGCGGTTGAACTGATGTTCCAGAACATCGACCTCGTGATCGAGCGTCATATGTAGCCGCGCCTTGAGATCCTCGGCCCCGATGTTGTCCTTGACCCGGTAGGCACGGCCATAAAAGCTGCGCTCGCGCCAGCCCGAGAGGTTGAGCACGGTTTCGCGCAGCGTCTTTGACGGGATTGTGCCAGTGTGAACCGACACCCCCCCCAGCCGGTCCTTGCGGTCGATCACCAGCACCCGGCGCTTTAGCTTGCCCGCCTGAATGGCGGCGGCCCGGCCTGCGGGGCCAGACCCTACGATGATCAGGTCATAATGGCTCATGTCTTATCCTGCATAGAGCGCCTCGGCATGGAAGGTCACATGATCCTCCATGAAGGTGGAGATGAAGAAATAGCTGTGATCATAGCCCTTTTGCATCCTGAACGTGCCCTCTTGGCGGCGGGCGGTCATGGCATGGGCCAACGTTTCGGGGCGCAGAAGGTCAAGAAACTGGTCATTGGTGCCGGTGTCCACCAGAACCGGCCCGTCAAAACCGCGCTCGGCCATCAAGAGGCTGGCATCATGCGCCGCCCAAGCGGATTCGTCCGCGCCCAGATAGGCCGTGAACTGCTTGCGACCCCAATCGCTGTTGGTCGGGTTGCAGATGGGAGAGAAGGCCGACACGGACCGGAACCGGCCCGGCAGAGACATCGCCAGCGTCAGCGCGCCATGCCCGCCCATGGAATGCCCGGTTATGGCCTGCCGGTCCATATCCGCGGCAAAATTCGCGCCGATCAGCGCGGGAAGTTCCGTGGCCACATAATCCCACATGCGGAAATGCGGTGCCCAAGGGGATTGGGTGGCGTTCACATAGAACCCGGCCCCCTGCCCCAGATCGTAGTTGTCATCATTGGCCACACCGTCGCCGCGCGGGCTGGTGTCAGGAAAGACCAGTGCGATGCCCTGTTCCGCCGCCCAGCCCTGCGCGCCGGCCTTGACCATCGCATTCTCATGGGTGCAGGTCAGGCCCGAGAGATACCACAACACCGGCACCGGCCCATCCTGCGCCTCGGCGGGCAGAAAGAGACCAAAGGTCATATCCACACCGCAGACTTCTGAAGCATGGGTATAGACGCCTTGCGTGCCGCCAAAGCAGGCGTTTTCCGAAACCGTTTTCATCGTGTTCTCCTCTCACGTCAGTATGACTGTTCAGTAAAGCCGGTTCACCCAACCGATCACAAGCGACACGGTCAGGATGGCAGCGCCAGTGGAAATCAGAATCGAGGACGAAACCCGCTTGGGCGCAACACCGTAATGCTGGGCGAGCATAAAGACATTGCCCGCCACAGGCAGGCTGGATGCCGCGATCATCACCGCACCGGCATAGGGATCAACCTCGAACAGAACGAGCACGGCAAAGGCCACAAAGACCGGGTGCAAAATCAGTTTGCAAAATGAGAGCCAGCCAGCGATATGCGGCCGCTCCGCCGATTTTGACGCCAATGAGGCACCGATGGCAAAGAGCGCGCCCGGCGTCGCCGCCCCGCCGAGGATGCGCACGAAATCATTGATCGGGTCAGGAATGGGCAGGCGCAGGCCGGACCATGTAAGGCCCAGCACGATCGAGACGATCATGGGGTTTTTCACGAGCCCCATGCCGACGGTGCGCAGGATGGCAAAGCTGAGCCGCCCATCGCGTGAGCCGGTGATCAGAATCACCACCAATGATCCGAACACGATGAGATCCACCGCCAGCACGATCATCACCCAGCCAATCGCCGCCTCGCCCATCAGCATGGCCAGCATCGGCACACCCAGAAATCCCACGTTGCCGATGACCGCGCATTGCGCCTCGATGGCCACCTCCTGCACGTTCACGCGGCGCAAGAGCGCCACCGCCGTGGCGATGCCATAAACAAAGGCGGTCGCCCAGAGATAGGCCAGAATGAAATTCCAATCCAACACCTCTGCCAGTGTGAGATTGGCCGAAAAGCGAAACAGCATCGCCGAAAGGGCAAAGTAGAACACGAACTTCGTGAGCCACGCAGTCGCCGCTTCGGGGAAAAACCCTGTGCGCCCGGCGCCGTAGCCAAGCCCGATGATCATGAAGAAAGGAAGCGTTTGGAGGAATACACTTAGCATGCAGGTTTGGTAGACAGAGCCGGTCGCGGGGTCAATCGCAACCATGTGCCCGCGCCACAAGATTGCGTTGCGCGCCGCGCTAATGCGCAGGGGGATTGCCTGCGCCCTATCTTTCTTTATTTCGCCTTTTCTGGTATTCTTGCAATCAGGTGGCGAGAAAACTGTCACCTGCGTGATCTGATCAAGGTATTTACATAACTCAAATAAGATCAATCTCCGCCCTGATCAGGTTGCTGTGCGCGTTGCGCGTAAGGCACGCGAAGATTTGGGGGATAGCAATGCCTGTACATACGAAACTTATCGCATTTTCAGCGGTGATTGCTCTTCTTGGCTGCACGCCGGAGACTCGCACTCACAAGATTAACGTTCGCGGAAAGCTCTACGATATAACTGAGACCTATTATCCGTCGTCCTTATCTGCGGGCTCTACGAGCTATACTCTTTTCGCCGAAGGAAGGTCGTTCACATGCTCGGGGTCCGAGGCATTCTGTGTGTGGGCGCTGGAGAAGTATCTGGATCAGCAGAGACCCGGTGCCCCCACAGACGCGCCTCCATCGACAAGTACCCCACCGAAGGTAACCACAAAGGTAACCACACCTGGACCAAGCGGGGGAACCGAAAATGGCGACTAGGCCCTAACCGCTGCCGATCAGGACACCTGCGGCAAAGACCAGCGCCCCGCCCAGAACAACCTGAAACGCCGCGCGAAAGAACGGGGTTTCCATGTATTTGTTCTGAATCCACGCAATTGCCCACAGTTCGACAAAGACCACGACAAAGGCAATGATGGTTGCGGTCCAGAAATCCGGGATGAGATAGGGCAGCGCGTGCCCCAAGCCGCCCACCGTCGTCATGATGCCAGAGGCAAATCCGCGCTTGATCGGGCTGCCGCGCCCCGACAATTCACCGTCGTCGCTGGCGGCCTCGGTGAAGCCCATGGAAATGCCCGCCCCCACGCTGGCCGCGAGTCCCACCAAAAAGGTGGTCCATGTATCCTGGGTGGCAAAGGCCGTGGCAAAGATCGGGGCGAGGGTTGAAACAGATCCATCCATCAACCCCGCAAGACCGGGCTGTATCCATGTCAGAAGGAATTGCCGTTTGGCGGTGCGATTTTCCGAGTCGCGGGCGTCATCATCAAGATGCTTTTCCGCCAGCTCTCCGGCGCGGGTCTGGTGCCCTGCCTCGGCCGCGGCCAGATCTCCCAAGAGTTTGCGCGTTGCGGCATCGCTGGTGCGTTGCGCGGCCTTGAGGTAGAATGCACCGGCGTCACGTTCCATTGCCTCGGCTTCATCTCGGATACGCTCGATTCCCAGGTTCTCGATCAACCAGACGGGACGGCGCGCATAAAATCCCGCCACATGTTCGCGGCGAATGAGTGGGATCACCTCGCCAAAGCGGGTGCGATGCAGCTCTATCAAACGCTGACGGTGACCGTCTTCTTCGGTCGCCATGCCATCGAATATGGCGGCGGTGTCCGGGTAATCTTGCCGGAGCATTTCCGCATAGGAGCGGTAGATGCGTGCGTCGTCCTCTTCCGACGAAATCGCCAGAGCGAGGATCTCTTGTTCGGACAGATCACGGAATCTGCGGCGCGTCGTCATACCGGGAATCATGGGCACCTCGCTTGGAATTTTCTAAACTATCGTGTCAGCCCGACGGATCAAGCGCAAAGCGGCGCGTTGGCCGGTAAAAAAAGTGAACCGATTGGTTTAGTTACTCTTGATTTCTAAACTGATCTGTTTAGATATCATTCTGAACAGTTTAGTTCATTTATGGAGTTGAACATGAAACACGCACTGACTGCACTCGCGCTCTCTTTCACCGCCATTACCGCCCCTACGCTGGCCTTCAGCTTTGACACAAGCAGCCTGACGCCGACGCTGACCTATCCCGAGCCAGCCCCTGCGCCGGTGACGCAAGCCAACAGCGGTATCAATCGCTAAGTCGGGGCTGCAAGACAGCGACTGCCCCCTCTGGCCGTCTGCGCGGATGTGCTTGCGGTCACGGGGCGGAGCCGACTAAACTGTCTCGATCTAAGGAGAGAGTTTGGATGTCGGCTTCAGCCGCGGAAATCAAGAAAGGTCGCAAGTTCGATCAGGTGCTCGAAGGGGCGCGCAGGATCTTTATGCGGGATGGTTTCGAAGGGGCCAGCGTCGATGAAATCGCACGCGAGGCGCAGGTATCCAAGGCGACGCTTTACAGCTATTTCCCTGATAAACGGCTGCTGTTCTCCGAGGTGGCGCGGGCCGAGTGTAACCGTCAGGCCGAAGAAGCGCTTGAGGTGATTGGCAAGGGGGCAACCATCGAGCATGTACTGCACGAGGCGGGCACCCGGATTTTGCGGTTTTTCCTGTCGGATTTTGGCCAGCAGGTGTATCGGATCTGCGTGTCGGAATCGCATCGATTTCCAGAACTGGGCCAACGTTTCTATGCCTCGGGGCCCGACTTGGTGCGCGA
Source organism: Roseovarius sp. (assembly GCF_048262375.1). GTDB lineage: Bacteria > Pseudomonadota > Alphaproteobacteria > Rhodobacterales > Rhodobacteraceae > Roseovarius. The sequence goes on along the minus strand of NZ_JBLXFE010000013.1, from coordinate 56,798 downwards.
ACGATTGGGCAAGGTTCTGCGCCCCTATGTCGAAGCCGGGATACTGAAGATCGACGACATGGATCTTGCTGCCAATCAGTTTGGTGAGCTGTGCAAGGGTGATCTGTTTATCCGCTGCTTGTGTGGCATGTGCGACGAGGTGGCAGACGCGGATATTGAGCGCGTGGTCAATGGCGCGGTCGAGATGTTTTTGGCCCGCTACCGCGCCTGAGCCTCGGGCAGTCGCCCCATCATCTCTGCGATGATTTTCTCGGCAATCATGATGGTCGGTGCATTGGTATTGCCGCCGATGAGCCGCGGCATGATCGAGGCATCGACCACGCGCAACCCCTCAACCCCGTGCACGCGCCCCGAGGGATCGACCACGGCCATATCCCCACGTCCCATCGCGCAGGTGCCGACCGGATGATAGATCGTGTCGGCGCGGGCGCGTATATCCGCCTCAAGCGCCGCATCAGACCAGTCATGCGGATGCAGCCGCGTCTTGCGCCACGGATCCAGCGCGGGGGCACGCAGGATCGCATCCATCTGCCGCGCACCACGCATCATCAGTGTCAAGTCGCGATGGTCACTCAGGAACGCAGGATCAATAAGCGGCGCATCTGCGGCTCGTCCGGAACGCAGCGTAACCCGCCCCCGGCTATGGGGACGCAGAACGCAGATGTGACACGAATAGCCCGGTTTGAAATGCAGGGTGCGCAAGTGATTTTCGACAATGCCAATCACGAAATGCAATTGCAGGTCAGGGCGCGTCATGGTGGCAGATGAACGCAGAAACGCGCCCGCCTCGGCATAGGGCGTTGCGAATTGGCCTGTTCCCGTTTTGCGCCATTTCAAGGCCGCCTTGCCCAACTGCCAGATGCCTTTGGGACCGAGGCTGACGACATCATCGCGTTTCGAGGTCTCTGCCAGAATATAATCAAGGTGATCTTGCAGGTTTTTACCCACGCCGGGCAGTTCGTGGACAACGGGAATGGCATGTGCCTGCAGGTCCTCTGCGGGACCAATACCAGAGAGCATAAGGAGCTGCGGCGAGCCAAAGGCGCCGCTGCTGAGAATGACCTCTCGCCGGGCGTGCACCTCTTGCACGCGGCCCCGGTGACGATAGCGCAGGCCGGTGGCGCGCTTGCCCTCGAAGAGCACGCGCTCGGCCATGGCCCGGGTGATCACCGTGAGGTTGCCGCGCTGCATCGCGGGAAAGAGATAGGCGGCGGCGGCGGAACAGCGCTCGCCGCGGTGCGGCCCGTCAAAGAACTGCGTCACCTGATAATGCCCCGCGCCCTCTTGCTGGGTGCCGTTGAAATCTGGGTTGCGTGGGATTTGCAGGCTCTCGCAGGCGGTCACGAACGCCTCAGATATGGCACGCGGCGCGCTCTGTTCCGTGACCTGCAAGGGGCCGGATTGACCGTGCAGATCGCCACCATGCTGCGCATTGCGCTCTGACGCGATGAACCAAGGCAGAACGCTCTGCCAATCCCAGCCGTCACACCCCAGATCTGCCCAGTCGTCGTAATCTCTGGGATGTCCACGCGCATAGAGCATCGCATTGATCGCGCTCGACCCGCCGAGCGCACGACCGCGCGGCTGAAACCCGCAACGTCCGTTTAGTTCGGGTTGCGGCACCGTTTCGAGCGCCCAATTGTTGATTTTTGGACGTCCTGATACCATCGCGGCCACCAGCCCCGGCGCGCGGATGAATATATCTCGTCCGGTCCCGCCTGCTTCGATCAGGCAGACACTCAGGCTTGGGTCTTGGCTCAGCCGGGCGGCCATCACAGCACCCGCCGATCCAGCCCCCACAATGATATAATCATAGGTCATGCTCTGCTGTCCTCCGCCGCCTGAGGCTATGCCAGTGCTACGTCTAAGCCAAAGCGCGACGCTGCGTCAGATGCACAAAGGGCGCCCCGAAAAGGACGCCCTTTGTCATTCGATCCCGTGTCTAAGATCAGCTCGGGCTCATACCGCGCATACGCTCTGACCTGCGACGCAGGTATTCCAGCGTCGAGAGCAAGCCAATGGAGATCACCACAAGGATCGTGGCCACCGCGAGAATGGTCGGGCTGATCTGTTCGCGCAGGCCGGTGAACATGCGCCATGGCAGCGTTTGCTGATTGGCCGACCCGACAAAGAGGACCACAACAACCTCGTCAAACGAGGTGATGAAGGCGAAGAGACCGCCCGAGATCACGCCGGGGAGGATAAGCGGCATCTGAACCCGAAAGAACGTCGTTACAGGGTCTGCGCCCATATTGGCCGCAGCGCGCGTCAAAGAGCGGTCAAACCCCACCAGCGTCGCCGTCACGGTGATGATGACAAAGGGAATACCCAAAGCAGCATGCGCAAGCACCACGCCGAAGTAAGTACCTTGCAACCCGACGCGGCTGTAGAAGAAATACATCCCCGCCGCTGAAATGATCAGTGGCACGATCATTGGTGAGATCAGGACCGCCATGATCGCCCGGCGGAAGGGCACATGTTCTGAGGACAGACCAATTGCCGCCAAGGTGCCAAAGCTGACCGACAGAAGTGTCGCCACCGGCGCAATCGCCAGTGAATTGCGCAGCGCTTGCTGCCAGCCACTGGAGGTGAAGAAATCCTGATAATGCTTGAGGCTATACCCAGCCGGATCAAATCGCAGCATTTCCGGCGTAAAGGTAAAGAAATCCTGCGCGTTGAAGCTGAGCGGCATGACGACCAGAATCGGCGTGATCAAAAAGACAAAGATCGCGCCGCAGATGATGCGGAATGTGTAATGCCAGAGCACCTGACCACTGGTCAGATAGGGTGCGAGATTGGCGCGATACCGCCCCTCGCCGATCCAGAAGACGAACCACGAGAAGAACCAGCCAAAGAGCACCCCGAGCACGAAGCCCGGCGCGCCAGCCATAAACACGCCCGCGATCACAAAAAGCGCGAGGATTCCCCAGCGTGTGACCTTCTCTTGGCCCAGACCAAGGACCGAGAGTGCAATATAGCCCAGCACCATCAGCGCCACGGCACCAATACCAATTCCCATCAGGCCAGAGCCATGTGCGGTGCCCACGAAGAGCCCGACAAAGGCCCCTGCTGCGCCGATGACCGGCAGCGAGAACGAAAGCGGCTTGGTTTCAACGGGTGTCAGCGTAAATCCGTTCATATCTCTTACCCCAGCTTCACGTTGTCGATGCCGACGATCTTGTCATAGGCCCAGTAGAGGATCAGGACCACAGCAAGAAGGATCGTGCCCAGCGCCGCCGCCAGTCCCCAGTTGAGCGAGGACGAAATGTGATAGGCGATCCGGTTCGAGATGAATGTGCCGGTGGTACCACCGACGATCTCGGGCGTGATGTAATACCCAATGGCGAGGATGAACACGAGAATAGAGCCCGCGCCGATGCCCGGCACCGATTGCGGGAAATAGACCCGCCAGAAGGCGGTCCAATTCGTCGCCCCGAGCGATTTGGCGGCCCGCAAATAGGTCTGCGGAATGGTTTGCATCACCGAATACATCGGTAAGATCATAAAGGGCAGCAGGATATGGGTCATCGCAACAATGGTGCCGAATTGGTTGTTGATCATCACCAGACGGCTCTCATCCGCGACAAGGCCCAGCCAGACGAGCACGTCATTGATGACCCCCTGTTGTTGCAACATCACCTTCCATGCGCTGGTGCGCACCAAGAGAGAGGTCCAGAAAGGCAGAAGAACAAGGATCATCAAAAGGTTCGCCGTACGCGCCGGCAGATTCGCCAAGATCCATGCAACCGGATAACCAAGAGCCACGCAGCTAAAGGTGATCATCAGCGACATGAACATCGTGCGCTTGAAAAGGATGCCATAGATCCGCTCATCCTCGCTGCGCAGGGCGATGCCTTGCGGCGTCTTTTCCATGTCTATGGCATTGAGGAAATAGCCAGTGGTGTAGGGCGGCGCGTAGGTCTGAATGGTCTCCCAATTGCTGATTTTGGCCCAATCCTTGTTGGATTCGATAAACGCAGCCTTCATATCAACCGGCGGCAGATCCACAGCGGCGGCGGCCCGCAGCAGGTCAGCACCCGGACCAGAATAAGAGGCGAGTGCCGTCGCTGTCGCAGGATCTTTCAAATCCAGCACAAGCGCAGCATAAACTGCCTCCCAAGGTTCTTCTTTGGTGACGCTCTTGCCATCGACAAAATGCGTAAATGCGGCAAAGGCCGTATATGCGCGTGCCGTGTTTGGCAAAATCTCAGCGATTTGTGCACCTGGGACAAAGCCTATATCACCATTGAAAGTCGTCGCTTCAAGCTGCTCTAGCCGCCCGATCTGATTGGACAGCAGGCGCTTGTTGCCTTCTGCCCCGGCTCCGCCAGACATCATGTCAACCCAGACCGGAGCTTCTAGGAACGCAGGATCAATCTCTTCGAGCGCGTCCTGAAACACCTCACCGATGTTATCGACATCGCGACCAGTGGTGCGAAACATCGAGGAAATCCCGCTTTCCTCATAATTCAGGCGGCTGCCCAGCTTGGTGTGTTCTTTGGCCTCAGCCGCAAGGAAAAGATCAAAAAAGAGCGCCCGGAACACCTGTTCATCCGGCACATCGGCAGCGTCCCAATCGCGCAACTCTTCAACCGTCATGGGCAGGGTGTTGCCCACGATCTGGTTTTCGACAGAGCGAAACAGCATGTCCACGATTGGCGCGATGAACGTCAGAAGCACAAAGATCAACAACGGGGCGATCAACGCAAGCGCCCGCATTTTTTGCGCCCTGAGGGCGCGGCGCAGGCTGCGTTTCAGCGGCGTGCCATCCGCGGCAAGAACCGGGCCGGTCTGGGTGGTATCGCTCATGTCATCCCCGTCGAAGAAATCAGATTATAAAGGCCGGGTCTTGCGCCCGGTCAGAGGAGCGGTGGGGCCGCAACCGGCCCCACCTGTGTTTGTCAGACGAATTACTGAGCCAGCCACGACTGGAACTTGGCGTCCAGATCGTCACGGTTGTCTGCCCACCATTCGTAGTCATAGATATGGACGTTGCCCGCGTTGGCCGGATCGGTCGGCATATGCGGTGCCATCTCGATTCCGAGATCCGCATGCTTGCCTACCAGCGGCGCAGACGAATTGCGGGCCGGACCATAAGAGATATAGGCGGCCTGATCGGCCAGACGCTGGGTGTCGGTTGCGAACTTGAGGAAGTCCATCACGCGTGCCAGACGATCTGCAGGCAGACCGGCCGGTACGATCCAGCCGTCAAGGTCGAACGACTGCATGTCCCACATCATCCCGATCGGCTGATTCTGCTCAGCAATTGCCGAGAACAGACGACCGTTGAAGGTGGAGCCCATGAACACTTCGCCATCGGCCAGAAGCTGGGGCGTTTCGGCGCCAGCAGACCACCACACAACCTGATCCTTGATCGTGCCAAGCTTGGCCAGCGCGCGGTCAACACCTGCGTCGGTGCCCAGAACGTCATAGATCTCGTCCTTGGCGACGCCGTCGCAATAGAGCGCCCATTCCATGTTGTCGATAGGGCGCTTTTGCAGCGCGCGCTTACCCGGATACTTGGCCAGATCGAAGACGTCGCAGACGCTGCTCGGCGGCTCTACCCCGGCAGGCACCATATCAGTACGATAGCCGAATGTGGTCGAATAAACGATCTGCGGAACGAAGCAATCGCTGACGATCAGATCGCCAAAGTCATCGCTGGCAGAGGTGCCATCGGGTGCCGCGGCCAGATCCTTGTCGTGATCAAGCTCCATCGCCAGACCTTCGTCGCACAGACGCATGGCGTCGGATGCAACAACGTCAACCAGATCCCAGGTCACGTTGCCTGCTTCGTTCATGGCGCGCAGCTTGGCCACGGCTTCGGCAGAGCTTTCGTCCCATGTGGCGGTTACACCAGGGTTGTTGGCAAGATAGGGCTGCAGATAGGCCTGATCTTGGCTAACCTGATACGAACCACCCCAGCTGACCAATGTCATGCTGTTGGCCATATCCTGTGCTGTCACAGCTGTACCCGCAGCGACGGTCAGAACCGTGGTCGCGAGCAGGGTTTTAGTGAGTTTCATAAACATACTCCCAGTTTTTTCCCGTTTTTGGATGGTTGAGCCCTGCGCTACGGGCAGAACGTCGAGGGCTTTGCTGAACCCGCACCGATACCGTGACCGGCACGAATATCCTTATACCTGAGGCGCGTCGAGCGCGCGGCAATCATCGGGCAGCCAGCCGATCTCGATCTGCTCGCCCGGTTGCAGGCGGCGTTGATCGGGGGCATTGCGGGTCTTGATGATGAATTCATCCGTACCCGCCACCCGAAGACGCGTGCGGAAGATATCACCCATGTAGATAAATTCCAACACTTCAGCCTTGAGTGTATGGGCATCCGGCTTGAGCCGGTCCCGGTTAAACTCTACCCGCTCGGGGCGGATCGAAATCAATGTACGGTCGCCCGGCTTTTCCACATTGACCGGCTTGGCGTCGATCAGATCGCCATTGTCCAATTGCACAAGCGCGTTGCCGCCCTTGATCTCTTTGACCGTACCCTCAAGCGTGTTGTTCTCGCCGATGAATTGCGCGACAAAGCTGTTCTTGGGGCTTTCGTAGAGTTCATCAGGTGGGGCAATCTGCTGAATGCGGCCATCGTTGAAGACTGCCACCCGGTCCGACATGGTCAGCGCCTCAGTCTGATCATGTGTGACATACACCACGGTGATCCCAAGGTTGTGGGCCAAATGGGTGATCTCGAACTGCATCTTTTCACGCAACTGCTTGTCGAGCGCCCCCAAGGGTTCGTCCATCAGCACAAGCTCTGGCTCAAACACCAACGCGCGCGCCAAGGCGACACGCTGCTGTTGGCCACCCGAGAGTTGCGAGGGGCGGCGGCCGCCAAACGCACCCATTTCCACCATTTCAAGTGCGCGCTTGACCTTGGCCTCACGATCGGACTTGCCGATCTTGCGCACCTCGAGCGGAAAGCTGAGGTTCTCAGAGATTGTCATATGTGGAAACAACGCGTAATTCTGAAACACCATGCCGATCCCGCGCTTGTGCGGTGGAATGTTGTTGATGCTGATCCCATCGAGTTTGATCTCGCCATGGGTGGCTGTCTCGAATCCGGCAAGCATCATAAGGCAGGTGGTCTTGCCAGACCCCGACGGTCCAAGCATGGTCAGAAACTCGCCCTTAGGCATACTCAGGTTCAAATCTTTGACAACCAGATTTTCGCCATCGTAGCTCTTTTGCACGCGTTCAAACGCAACGAACGCATCGTTGTTTCTGTTATCTGCCAAATTCGGCTCCCTATTTGTTGTCGCCGCGGGCGTTTCCCCGCGTTCGGTGAAAACTAAAACGTCAAAGCCTGTTTCATGCAAGCCGATTGCGGCATTTTTTTTCCGAAACCGACCCGCACAGGTCAAATCGCCTGCAAGTCATGCAAGATAAGTCAATTTTCCTGCGGACCGTCGAGGTGCACTCTTCTTTAGAGAGTGCCCCGACGATTGCTTTAAAGAAGAATTGACTTATCCGAGGACTGATTTCACGGCTTTTGTCGTTTTGTGAATCGCCTCGTCAGCCTCGGACTGTGTCAGACAGAAGGGAGGAGCGAAGCCCAGAATATCCCCCTGCGGCATAGCCCGAGCGATAACACCTTCTGCGGCCAGCGCGGCCGAGATTTGCGGCCCCACCTTGTCGGCGGCGTCAAAGAATGTCCGGCTGTCGCGGTCCTTGACGAATTCCACAGCGCAGAGCATCCCCTCGCCGCGCACCTCACCGACATGCGCATGATCACCCAAGGCCTCGGCCATGCCCCGGTTGAGATAGCCCCCCACATCGCGGTTGTTTGCAATGAGGTTGAGATCGTCCAGCAGCTTAAGATTGGCCACGCCCGCAGCCGCCCCGATGGGATGCGCCGAATAGGTCCAACCGTGCCCAATGGGGCCATTCTCATCGGTCCCCTGTTCCAGCACTTTCCACATCTTGTCACTGACGATCGAGCCCGAAAGCGGCGCATAGGCCGAGGTCAACCCCTTGGCAATGGTGATCAGATCCGGTGTCATCCCGTAATGATCCGAGCCGAACATCGTGCCCAGACGACCAAATCCTGTTACCACCTCATCCGCCACCAGCAGGATATCATGTTTGCGCAGCACCTCTTGAATCGCCGCCCAATATCCTACGGGCGGCGGTACGATGCCTCCGGTGCCCAATACAGGCTCGCCAATGAAGGCTGCGATGGTATCCGCGCCTTCACGTTCGATCAGCGCCTCAAGCTCGGCCACACAATGCGCCACGAACTGCGCCTCGGTCTGATCTAGATTGGCACGGCGGAAATAATAGGGAGCTTCGGTGTGGACCACCTGCGCCAGCGGCAGGTCGAATTTCTTGTGAAACAGGTCCAGCCCCGTGAGCGAACCAGTCATCAGGCCAGACCCGTGATAGCCACGCCAACGGCTGATGATCTTTTTCTTTTCGGGCCGCCCAAGGATGTTGTTGTAATACCAGATCAGCTTGATGTTGGTCTCATTGGCGTCACTGCCTGACATGCCGAAATAGACCTTGCTCATCCCCTTGGGCGCGCGATCCATGATCATCTTTGACAAGGTGATCGACGCCTCGGTGCCGTGTCCCACATAGGCGTGGTAATAGGCGAGTTCGCGCGCCTGCGTGGCAATCGCTTCGGCGATCTCTTGGCGCCCATAGCCCACGTTGACACAGTAGAGCCCGGCAAAGGCGTCGAGCAGGCGGTTGCCGTCCCGATCTTCGATATGGCAGCCGCTGCCGCTCTTGATCACCCGGTTGGGTGCCTCGCCGCGCGCGAATTGCGCAAGATGTGTGGAGGGGTGAAAGAAATTCTCGCGATCCCATTGATCGAGTTGGTCGTTGCGCAGCATTGTTTTCCCTTTCGTTTGTGTCTTTGACCCGGAATTTTCAAAAAATTCCGGGTCGAAATCTTTTCAAGATTTCGTCTGCTTATGCCCAATCTCGGCAGACGTATTTGATCTCCATGAATTCCTCCATGCCGCGCCGCGCCCCTTCGCGACCCAGTCCTGATTGCTTGACCCCGCCAAAGGGGATCGGCGCGCCGGTGACCTTGGTGCGGTTCACGGCCACCATGCCGAATTGCAGTGCTCGTGTCATCCGGTAGATGCGGCGCGGATCGTGGCTGTGCAGATAGGCGATGAGACCGTATTCTGTGGCGTTGGCGCGGGCCACCACCTCTGCCTCAGTGTCAAACGGGGTGATCGCCGCCACCGGGCCAAATGTCTCGTCGCGCATGATTGCAGCCCCGTCCGGCACATCTTTCAGCACCGTGGGTTGATAGAAAAGCGGCCCGAGATCATCGCGCTTGCCACCGCAAGCCAGCGTTGCACCATGGCTCAGTGCGTCGGCCACATGTTCTTCCTGCTTTTGGACCGCTGCCTCGTTCATCAACGGGCCGATGTCGGGATCGTCCAAGCCGCGCCCAAGACTCAGTTTTTGCGTCTCTTCGACAAAACGGCGGCAGAAGGCGTCATAAACAGGCCGCTCGACATAAATCCTGTTGGCCCCCAGACAATCCTGTCCAGAGGTGGCAAATTTGGCCTTGATCGCCTCAGTCACTGCCGTTTCCAGATCAGCATTCTTGAACACGATCACCGGCGCGTGTCCGCCCAGCTCCAACACCAGTTTCTTGACCGTCGCGGCACATTGCCGATACAACAGCTGCCCGATGTCGGTAGACCCGGTGAAACTCAACACGCGCACGCGGGCGTCTTGCGTCCAAGGCTCCACCACTGTGGCCGCATCGCCCGTCACCACGTTGAACACCCCTGCCGGAATCCCCGCCCTTTCAGCCAGTTCTGCCAGCGCGAGCGCTGAATAGGGTGTCTCAGCGCTCGGGTGCGCCACCACGGCACACCCAGCCGCCATTGCCGCTGCCGCCTTGCGCGTCAGCATCGCCGCAGGGAAATTCCAGGGCGTGATAAGGGCCGCCACTCCGACCGGCTCCAGCCACAATTCAACCTCTGCATCGGGCAGATGGCTGGTCACGCCCTCGATATTGGGGCGCTTGGATTCCTCGGCGTAATATTCGACAAAACTCGCCGCATAATTGATCTCGCCGCGTGCCTCACTCAGCGGCTTGCCCTGTTCCAGCACCATGATCCGCGCGAGGTCTTCGCGATGCTCGATGATCAGATCGAACCACTGGCGCAGCAGCGCAGAACGGTCCTGCGGCAGGGTCATCGACCAGCGTTCAAACGCCGCCTGTGCCACGTCCACCGCCGCGCGGGCCTGACCGGCGCTGAGGCTTGCCACATCACCCAGCGCGCTGCCATCCGCAGGGTTGGTCACGGCAAAGGTCTCGGCCTCATCACCGCCGACCCATTTGCCGCCCACATAGGAAAAACTGCGCACTAGGCGGGTGTCGGTGATCCCATTTCGGGTCCAGATGGCTGAGTCTGACATGATGGCGCTCCCTTTGCGCCAGAGAATGACCTTTGTCTGCCAATGAGAGAGACTTAAGTTGCAAGAGTTTACAGATTATTCCACTTTGAAAGCGCTAGTTTTCAGATGTTTCATTCAAAAAACAGCTCAAGCGGCGGCAAACGTGGAGCTTTCACCGGCTTGGTCACAATATAAGTGAAATAGCGCGCCAACCCGATCCGTGCCTCCAGCATCTCGTCGATCAGACGCTGATAAGCATCGATATCACGGGCCACGATCTGCATCAGATAATCAAAGCCACCGCCCAAGGCCCAACAGGCCGTGACCTCGCCGTAGCGCTGCATGCTGTCTTCGAAGGCGCGGAAAGAAGCGGGGGTATGATCGGCCAACTCCACTGCGACAAACACCGTCACATGCGATCCCAATTTGCGCAGGCTGATCCGGGCATTATAGCCCTCAATCAGCCCTGCCTCTTCCAATCGCTTTAATCGCTCCCAACAGGGGCTGGCCGAAAGGCCGACGCGCGCAGCCAAGTCGGCCTTGGTGATGCGCCCCTCATCGGCCAGTACCCGCAGAATTTCCAAATCACGCGCATCGAGCTTCATGCTGTTAATACCGTGCCTACATCACGCCCCTTGAGGCGCTCCATTACATGGGTAGCTATCGCGGTATCCTGCACCCCTGTGCCGGTCAGGTCGCAAATCGTAATCTCAGACTCGTCGCGCCGACCGCGCGCGCGACCCCGGATCACGTCCCCCAATTCCGCAGGCGTGCCCTTGCCCCAGAGCCCGGCCTCGATCGCGCTGCGCAATTCCCCCAATTTCTCGACCTGGGATGCGCGGTCGGCCACATAAAGATCGGCCAGAACCAAGGCCTCTGGATCAATCTCATTCTTGCCTGCCTGATCCGACCCCATGGCGGTAATATGCAATTCGGGATGCAACCATTTCGCCTCGATCACCGGGGTCTTTGCCGGGGTTGTGGTGATCACCAATTGGCTGGCCAGCACCAGATCGGCGGGCGTGTCCACCACACGAATATCGCATTTGAGATCCGACAGATCCGCCGCACAGGCGCGGGCCTTGTCGGCATCGCGCCCCCAGATCAGCAGCCGGTCGAACGGGCGCACCAGCCGGGCCGCCCGCGCCTGAAGCCGCGCCTGCACCCCGGTGCCAATTATACCCGCCGTATGCACCACCTCGGGCGCAAGATGCTGTGCGGCAACGGCTCCGGCGGCGGCAGTGCGTAAATCAGTCAGATAGCCATTGTCGAGAAACACCGCCTCGACGAGGCCGGTCTTGGCTGAGAACAGGATCATCAGTCCATTAAGGCTCGGCAATCCCAGCTTGGGGTTGTCAAAAAAACCCGGACTGACCTTGATCGCAAAACCATCAAAACCGGGAATATAGGCGGTTTTCACATCCACTTCGCCATGGACCGCGGCCAGATCCATGGACATCACCGGTGGCATGACCACGCCGCCGTCCGACAGTGCGGCAAAGGCCCGCTCGATCACTTTCACAGCATCCCTGTTCAGACTGACCGCGCCCCGCAACTCCGCCTCTGTTACGATCCGAATATCATGCCCCATAGGATTTTCCCTCAATAATCTTGTCGCCCAAAATCACGTCCTGCCCAGACATGATCCGAGTGAACATCGCCATATCCAGATTGCGCCCGGTGATGATGGTTGCGGTCGGCCCGCTGACCTTTACCTTGCCACTCAGCACCGCCGCGAGCCCCACGACACAGGCCCCTTCCGCTACGATCCGATCCTCGTAATAAAGCACCTGCATCGCGTGATAAATCTCTTCCTCGCTGACGAGGATCACATCATCCAAGAGGTCGCGACACATGGGATAGCTGAGACGGTTCGCCAAACCGATGCCACCCCCAAGGCTATCGGCAAGGCTTGGCAGCTCCTCGACCTCAACGGGGTGACCCGCGCGCATGCTTTCATACATCGCGGCACCACGGTCCATGCTGATGCCGATCACGCGTAGGCTGGGTTTGATCGTCTTGGCCGCAAGCGCCACCCCCGCCGCAAGGCCACCGCCCGACAGCGGCACCAGCAGCGTTTCGACATCCGGGCGCGCCGCCATGATTTCCAGTCCGATGGTACCCTGACCGGCAATGACCCACGGATCATCGAAAGGCGAAATTTCGGTCAGACCCTCCTCGGCGACCAGTCGCTCGACCTCAGCTTGTGCGGCGTCCTGAGAGCGCCCGATGATCCGCACTTCGGCCCCCAATGCGCGGATGCCGTCCACCTTGGCCTGCGGCACCAGTTCAGACATACAGATCACCGCCCGCATGCCGCGTGCCCGCGCCGCATAGGCCACACCGCGCCCATGATTGCCGGTCGAGCAACAGGTGACGCCCGCCGCATCCTTTACCCCCGCCACCGCATTGAGCGCGCCGCGCAGCTTGAAGGCACCGATGGGTTGCATATTCTCCAGCTTCAGCAGGAATTCATGACCCGAAACCCCAGTCATATACGGCGAAGGCACCAGAGGCGTGCGGTCGGCCACCCCGGCAATCACCTGTGCCGCAGCATAGACATCGGCCAGAACTGGCAGCATCGGTCTTTTCCTTTCGTAGATCGCAGCAACTTGCGTCGAGGCGAGCCTAGCGTCAACTCTGCGTAGCGAGATGGCCTGAAAACGACAAAAGGCGGCGTATTTCTTGGGGCGCACCTTGCATAAACTCCCAAGTATGGACCGGACAATCTAGCGACGGACCCCCAACATGATTGAAAAAGACCTGCCATTCTCGGCACAGGAATACCAACGCCGGCTGGACAAGACTCGCGCTGCCATGGCCAAGCGTGACCTTGATGCGCTGTTTGTGACCGATCCTTCGAACCAGCACTGGTTAACCGGCTATGACGGCTGGTCGTTCTATGTGCATCAGGGCGTTCTGGTCTTTCCCGAGGCCGATCCGATCTGGTGGGGCCGCAATCAGGATGCCAATGGCGGCGTGCGCACCGTCTGGATGACCGATGATCGGGTGATCGGCTATGCCGACAATTACGTTCAATCAACCGAGCGCCACCCAATGCAGGATCTGGCAGAGCGGCTCCGGGGCATGGGCTTTGCAGACAAACGCATCGGCGTGGAAATGGATAATTACTATTTCTCCGCCAAGGCGATGCAGGTTTTGCGCGAGGAACTGCCCGACGCAACATTTATCGACGCCACGGCGCTGGTAAACTGGCAGCGCACGGTGAAATCCGAGGAAGAACTGGGGTTCATGCGCAAGGCGGCGCTCATTTCGGAAAAGATCACCGATGGGCTGATGGAACGGGTCGAGCCGGGCATCCCAAAGAATGAAATCGTGGCAGAGATTTTCCGCGACGCGATCCGGGGCGTCGATGGCGCTTGGGGCGATTACCCGGCCATTGTGCCGCTTTTGCCGTCAGGATCAGACGCCGCAGCTCCGCACCTGACGTGGAACGGGCGCGCGTTTGCCACGGGCGAGGCGACATTCTTTGAAATCTCGGGGTGTTATCGCCGCTATCACGCGCCCTTCTGCCGCACGCTGTTTCTGGGCAAACCGCCGCAATTCCTGCTGGATGCCGAAAAGGCGCTTGTCGAAGGGCTGGAGGCAGGGCTGGAAGCCGCGCAGGCGGGCAACCGCGCTTGTGACATCGCCAATGCGCTGGCAGCACCGTTGGAACGTGCGGGTATCGAGCGCGGCGCGCGCTGTGGCTATCCCATCGGTCTGAGCTATCCGCCCGACTGGGGCGAGCGCACGATTTCCCTGCGCTCCGAGGATGAAACCGTGTTGGAGCCGGGCATGACATTCCATTTCATGCCGGGGCTCTGGATGTCCGACTGGGGATTGGAAATCACCGAGTCCATTCTCATCAAGGAAAAAGGCCCGGCAGAAACCTTCTGCAACCGGCCGCGCAAGATGTTCGTGAAGGATTAAACAGAAAGGGCCCCCGCATCGCACGCGGGGGCCTTTTGCAATCTCAGTTTATTCCCATTCCATCTGTTCATAGACCCGGCCCGCATTCTTGGTGGCCAGTTCTTCGAACGTATCAAGGTGGGCATAGGCGGATTGATCGACGTAATAGGCCCCGGCCAGATCGCCGCCTGAATCGATGTGATCGCGAATCTGGGCGCGCAGATGTTCCAGATAACCTTTGGTGTAGCGGCGCACCTGATCCATATTGGTGGGATGTCCGTGACCGGGGATCACGTAGGTCGCTCCAAGTGTCTCGAACTCGGTATCCCAAGTTTCCAGCCAATCCGCCGTGATCGTATCGGGGAAAATCGGTAGCATACGCTCGTGAAAGGCCATATCGCCCGAAATCACGAGGCCCTGCTGCGGCAACCAGACGACGATATCACCGGCGCTATGCGCAGGACCCAGATAGCGTGCCTCAATCCGGAAATCGCCCATTTCAACGATATATTCATCGCTGAAGGTCTCTGTCGGCAGTACCACGCGTGTACCCTCGGAGCGCTCTTTCGTCACGCGCTGCGCCGACTCAAGATCACCGCCACCATGGTTTTCGAACTCAGCCGCCGCCTCTTCATGCGCCACGATGGGAACACTCTGTTCGGCCCAATAGGAATTGCCCAACATCGCATGGCCTTGGCCATTCTCGTTGAACACCAGTTTGACAGGCTGATCGGTGATCGCCTTGATCTCGGCATGCAGGGCGCGGGCGAGACCGTAAGACGCGCCGCCATTGATCACTACCACCCCATCGCCGGTGACGATGAAGCTGAGATTGTTGTTGTGCCCGGCGTTGTCATAGGTGGGCGGCGCGGTGGCCCCGATGGCGGACCAGACATGCGGGATCACCTCGACGGGTTTGGAATAGAGCAGCGAGGCGGGATATTGATCCGGGATATCCTCACTGGCGAGCGCTCCGCTGGGGGAGCAGAGCACAAGAGCGGACAGCATCACGCGCAGCATCTCAGACCTCCATCACGAAACGGTAGGCATCGCCATCACGCTCGACCCTACCTAATCCGCCCTCGGGCAGGTGAAAGCCGACCATGGCCATCTGATCGGTCGCCAACTGGTCCAAGAGGCGCGTTCGCGTGGCGATTCCCAACTCGGCGTCCTGATCCGAACCGCTGACCCAATCGGGCCGCGCAAACGCCAGATGGCCGTTGCCGATTGCATCACCAACCACCAGCGCCGACTCTGATCCCTGACGGATCTCAAACGCGATATGGCCCGGTGTGTGGCCGGGCGTGTCATGTGCCATGATCCCCGGCAGCACCTCTTGGCCACCGCTGATGAACTCCATCTGATCCTCGATCGCCGCCAGACGCCGCGCCGCGCCGACAGCAAAACTGGCCCGCTCGGCGCCGATGGTTTTGACCGTCTCGGGATCCGTCCAGTAGTCCCACTCCGCCTGACCGATCATGTAGCTGGCATTGCTGAACACCGGATCGTCGAAATCATCCAGCACCCCCCAGAGATGGTCCGGGTGGGCATGGGTAAAGAGGATATGGGTGATGTCATCGGCGCTGACGCCAATGCCCTCCAAAGCATCGAGAACTTGTCCGGCGCTCGGCATGAACCCCGATCCGGACCCGGCATCAAACAAAACTGTGCGTTCGCCATCCTGTAACAGAGTCAGATTGCAGGGCGGCTCTATCACGGTGCCCGTGATGCCATATTGCGCCAGAACAGGCGCGGCGTCGGCGGCGGGCAGGTTGCCCAGCAAGAATTCCATTGGCAACACCAGATGGCCATCGCTGACGGTGGTGATCTTGGCACTGCCAAGCATGAGTTCGGTTGCGGCAAAGCTAGGACGCGGCAAGCCAACAAGCGCACCTGCCCCCATGGCTG
Organism: Roseovarius sp.; assembly: GCF_048262375.1. GTDB lineage: Bacteria > Pseudomonadota > Alphaproteobacteria > Rhodobacterales > Rhodobacteraceae > Roseovarius. The sequence goes on along the minus strand of NZ_JBLXFE010000013.1, from coordinate 40,598 downwards.
CCAAAATCTGGCGTCGATTAAAGTGCATGGGTTCCTCTTCCCTATTTATTCGTATTTGTGAATATGATTATCGCCTCTGCCTCAGAATACAAGACAAAACAAGGCCGTGATTGATGCTGATTTTCGCACAGAGATGGGTTAGGAACATAGGATCAGAACCCCTTATGCGTGACACAAAGACTCTCATGGACTACGAAAGCCCCGCTTATCTGACGACCAAAGAGGTCGCCGACCTCTTGCGTGTCAAGGAGCGTAAAGTTTACGACATGGTCGCCACAGGCGAAATTCCGCATCGCAAGATCACCGGCAAGCTCTTGTTTCCACATAATGAACTGGTTTGCTGGATTGAGGGCTCTGGCGTCACCCTGCCCACAGAGCGCCCGGCACTGGTCACGGGATCACACGACCCACTGCTGGATTGGGCGCTGCGTGAGAGTGGCGCGGGTCTGGCAACCCTCTGGAATGGCAGCTGCGACGGGCTCGAGGTCTTTGCCGATGGGCGCGCGGTGCTGGCCGGGCTGCATATCCCCGGTGAGACTGATTGGAACATTCCGGCGCTCGAGGCGCGCGGCCTGCGCGACGCCGTGCTGATCGGCTGGGCCGAACGGATGCGCGGCCTGATTCTGACCCCCGCAGTGGCGGATCTGGTGCAGAGCTTTGGCGATCTGCGCGGACGCCGCGTGATTCTGCGGCAAGAGGGGGCGGGCACCACCGCGCTATTTGACCGGATGATGCAAGAAGCGGGGCTGGTGCCCGGCGACATCCTGACACCCACTAGCCCCGCCCACACCGAGAGCGATGCCGCCGCCGCCGTCGCGGCGGGCGAGGCCGAGGCGACGTTGGGAATTGAATCGATGGCGCGGCAGTTTCGGTTGGTGTTTCGCCCACTGATTCGCGAACGGTTCGATCTTCTCATTGACCGCCGTGCCTATTTCACCGCCCCGGTACAGCAGCTTGTAGAGTTCATGCGCTCTGAAACCATGGTCGCCAAGGCGGCAGCGCTTGGCGGCTATGATCTGAGCGGGCTTGGCAAGGTGCGCTGGATTTCCGCCTGAGCCGCGTTTAGAGCGAACTCAGCCCCCCGCGTTGGGAAAGAACAACTGCTGACCGTCGATCTTATATCCGGCGATGGCCTGCTGACCCACATCGGACAGCACCCAGTCGATGAACGCCTGCCCGGACCTGACCTTGACGTTCGGATGCTTGCCCGGGTTCACGAGGATAATGCCATATTGGTTAAAGAGGCGATTATCGCCCTCAACCGCGATCTGGTAATCACCCTTATTCCCGAAGGAAATCCATGTGGCGCGATCGGTCAGGATATAAGCCCCCATCGCCGTGCCGGTATTGAGCGTGGCCCCCATGCCGGAGCCGGTCTCGCGATACCATGTGCCAGAGGCCGCAGCAGCATCGACACCCGCCTCTTTCCACAGCCGCAATTCGGCCTTGTGGGTGCCGCTGTCATCCCCGCGCGAGGCGAACGGCGCTTCGGTCTCGGCAATCCTGGCCAGCGCGGCAGAAATATCCACCGTCCCGGCAATGCCTGCGGGATCGGCAGGCGAGCCGACGAGAATGAAATCGTTATACATCACGTCCGACCGTTTCAGCCCATGTCCCTCGGCCACGAATTTTTCCTCAGCCGCCTTGGCATGGACAAAGAGCACATCACCATCGCCGTTCTCTGCGTTCTTGATCGCCTGCCCGGTGCCAACCGCCACAACACGCACCTCTATCCCTGTCTCACCCTGAAAGATCGGCAGGATATGATCGAAAAGGCCCGAATTCTGGGTCGAGGTGGTCGATTGCACCACGATGAACTGATCCTGCGCCTGCACCGTGCCTGGCAGAGCCAAGGCAAGCGCCGCACCGGCGGCAAGCGAAAGAAGATGACGTCTGAGCATGAAAAGCCTCCTGTCTTGTTGAATATCAAAAGGTCGGGCTGGTGTAGAGCCGCCCTTGGGTCCAGGCGCGCGCGGCCTCGGAACGGGGGCGGCAAAGAACCTGATCGACCGGACCGCTTTCCGCGACCTGACCCGAATGCAGAAAGATCACCGCATCCCCCATGCGTCGCGCCTGTCCCAGATCATGCGTGACCATCACAATGGTCACGCCCCGCGCATGGGCCGCGTTGATCAGATCCTCGATCCGCTGGGTCGAGGCGGGATCCAGACTGCTGGTGGGTTCGTCCAGAAAAAGAAGGCGCGGCTTGCAGATCAGCGCGCGCGCCAGCGCCAGCCGCTGTTGTTCTCCCCCCGAGAGGATACGCGCTGGCCGCCGCGCAAGATCGGTCAGTCCGGCCATATCGAGCGCGCGCTCTACCTCGGCCGCGCGCCGGGTGCCGCGGATGCCATGCACCGACAGCGCGAAATTGAGATTGGCCAGCACTGATCGCCGCAACATGACCGGACGCTGAAACACCATTGCCTGGGCGCGCCGCGCGGCCCTGTCAGGCGCAGCCCCCTGCCACAAAATCTGCCCGGAAGAGGGCGGCAAGAGCCCGTGCAGGAGCCGCAAGAGCAGGCTCTTGCCCGCGCCATTTGCCCCCATGATCAAGGTGCGCCGACCCTCGGGTATCGCCAACGACACATCCTGGATCAGCCGTTTCCCCCCCGCCTCGAATGACAGGTCGCGCACCTCCAGCAAGCTACTGTTGGCAATGATCTCTGCCGGGGCGATATCCATTACCAGGTCACGCATAGGCTGCCCGCACCGCAGAGGCCCGTAGCGCCATCACCAAAGCATTGACCACAACCGCGATTGCCAACAACACGATGCCCAACGCCAGAGCCAACTGAAGATTGCCCTTCGAGGTCTCAAGCGCGATGGTGGTGGTCATCACCCGTGTGACATGGTTGATGTTGCCACCCACGATCAGCACTGCACCCACCTCGGCCACCGCGCGGCCAAAACCCGCCAGCGCCACGGTCATCAGACTATAGCGCGCATCCCAAAGGAGTGCAGAGACCCTCTGATGCGCCCGCAGGCCGAGCGACGCGAATTGTTCGGCATATTCGCCATGCAGATCCTCGACCACCTGCTTGGTAAGCGCCGCCACAATGGGTGTCACCAGAATAGTCTGCGCGATAATCATTGCCGCAGGCGTATAGAGCAATTGCAACGGAGCAAGCGGCCCCGAGGCCGAGAGCATAAGATAGACAAAGAGCCCGACAACCACAGGCGGCAGGCCCATCAGCGCATTCAGCAACACCGTCAACGTACCGCGTCCCGGAAAACGGAATGCGCCCACCAATGCGCCAAGCGGCAGGCCGATCAGGCAAGACAAGAGCACGGCCGACAACGTCACCCGCAGCGACAGGGCTACAATATTGCTCAGGTTCTGATCCCAGTTCAGGATCAGGGTCAATGCCTGTGCAATGATGTCACCAAAGCTGAACATGTGCGTTTTCTTCCCTCACAGGGAAAAAAAACACAAAAAGACAGAATACACCACCCCTAAGATGACAAAGCTTTCAAATTTCAGCAGGGTGCAGACGCCACAAACGTAGCGGTTGGTTGAGCACAGATCCCTTGGGGCCTTGGCTAAGATGGATATCGAACAGCCTGCCAATCACATCCCGTTTCGACTCGGCCATGCTGCGACGGGCCGGATCGACGCGGGTGAGATAGCTGATGAACGCGTCCAGATCTGCCACCGGCGTCGGCCGCTCATAGGTTACGGTGGCGTGACCTGTGGCATGGCCAGAGGCGACAATCGCATCAATCGCACGGATCGCGGCATGGCGTATCTCTGTCTCATCCTCAACCGGGCGCATTACCTCAAAAAACGCGCCTTCTGCCAATGGCTCAACGATGATCACCTCGCCACCGGGGCGCAGCACGCGCAACGCCTCTCGCAAAGCCGACTGCATCAGCGGCACCGGCACATGATGCAGCGAATTCAGGAAGACACAGGCGTCGAATGTCCTCGCCTCAAACGGCATCGCCTCGGCGCCGCACGCCTCGAACCGGGCCTCTGGCACAGCCAATCGTGCGGCGGCAACCGCCTCAGGCGCGGGATCGATACCAGTCACGGCAAAGCCCGCGCGCACCAGACTTCGGCTCAGCGCCCCTTGGCCACATCCGATATCAAGCACATCACGCGCTCCGATCTCGGAGAGAGCGGCAATGATGCGTGCGCCGGTATCCATTACGTCGGCCCGGGACTCAGTCACCTCCAAACTCCGCGCGCAGAGCCTCTGAATGTTCACCCAGCGCTGGCACTGGTCCCACTTGTATCGGTGCGCCGTCAATCTGCGCACCGGGGGCCAACATTCGCACCGGACCTGAGGGGGTCTCGACTGTGATATGACGGTTTTGCGGATGGCTCACCAGATCCTCCATCTCGCTCACTCGCCCATAGGCGATCCGCGCCGCGCGCAATTTGTCTGCCATATCATCGCGCGTGATGGCGCCAAACACAGACCGGAGTATCGCATCAAGCGCGGGGCGATTGGCAACCCGATTCGAATTACAGTCAAAACGCGGGTCGCGCGCCAGGTCCGGTTGCCCCAAAATCGCATCGCAGAACATCGCCCATTCCCGCTCATTCTGAATGGAAATCAGCACCGCCTTGCCATCGCTTCCCTGATAGACGCCATAGGGCGCGATGGTCGGATGATTGAGGCCCGCGCGAGATGGCACTTTGCCGCCATAGGCATATTGCAGGTAGGGCACATTCATCCAGTCACCCAGCGCATGAAAGAGTGACACCGCGATATGTCGCCCCTCGCCCGTGGTGGCGCGTCCGATGAGCGCCTCCAGAATGGCTTGATAGGCCGTCATTCCCGCTGCAATGTCACAGACAGAGACTCCGGTGCGCGCCGGGCCATGTTCATTGCCGGTGATGGAGGAAAGGCCGGTTTCAGCCTGCACCAAGAGATCATAGGCCTTGAGATCGGCCAGCGGACCTTCTTCGCCATAGCCAGAAATAGAGACCGTGATCAGACGCGGGTAATCCGCGCGCAGGCGCTCAGGCGCAAATCCAAGCCGGTCAATCGCCCCCGGCGCAAGGTTCTGGATGAACACATCCGCACGGGCGAGCATCCGCTCCATCATCGCGCAATCCGCCTCTTGCCGCAGGTCAAGACAGAGCGACTCTTTCCCTCGGTTTAGCCAGACGAAATAGGCGCTCTCGCCGTGGACGAGAGCATCATACCCCCGTGCGAAATCACCTTCAGGGCGCTCGACCTTGATCACTCTTGCGCCTGCCTCGGCCAGACGGCTTGACGCATAGGGGGCGGCAACCGCCTGTTCGACGGAGATTATGAAAAGACCGGCAAGGTCGCTACGCATGAAAGCCTCTTAACGTATGGGTCGCATTTTACCGGAGCATGCCCCATTCCGTTCGATATGAGAAATATCAGTCGCGTTGAACGGGTATAACGCCGGGCTATGGGGCATCATAGGCTTGCACTCTGACCTACCCAATTGATAGATGCTTAACCTATGGATATCCGCCAACTCCGCTATTTCATCGCCATTGCCGAAGCCCCCTCGCTCTCGGCGGCTGCGCATCGGCTAGGCGTCGCCCAACCCTCGCTCTCGCAGCATGTGGCCCGGATGGAAACGGAACTCGGGGTGCGCCTGATCGACCGCTCGCCGCGTGGCTCGATGCTCACGGCCGAAGGTCAGGTTCTCTTGCGCCATGCGCGCGAGATCACCATCGCGATGGAGCGCTGCGTGGACGAAATGCGCGATGCTTCGGGCGCACCGCGCGGCAAGGTGGGTTTTGGCCTGCCGTCCTCGGTCTCGATGGTGTTATCGGTGCCTTTGGCGGAAACCGTGCGGGTAGAACTGCCCGATATCCGTCTGCGCGTGGTAGAAGCGATGAGCGGATACATCAAATCTTGGGTCGGTGATGGCACGGTTGACATGGGCTTTATCTATGACCTGCAAAACGTCGACCATTTCCGCATTACCCATGTGCTCGACGAGCGCCTGCATATCTATTCCGCCCCCGACAACTGGCCGTTTGACACACCCCCCGGCACACCGGTGCCGCTGCGCGCGCTCGAATCGCTGGAAATGATCCTGCCAGAGGCCGCGCATGGCCTGCGCAAGACGATCGAGAGCTATGCTGCGCCGCTTGGCCTGCGCCTCAACGTGCCCATAGAGATGGACGCGATGACCCAGATCAAAGAGCTGGTGGCACGCGGCTCGGGCCATGCCATCTTTTCGCCTTCGGCGGTGCATGACGCGGTGGCACGCGGTGAATTGGTGGGCTCACCAATCACCGCCCCCGACATGGTGCGACCCGTTTATCTGGTGAGCAATCCCTCTTTTCCCACAAGCCGTGCAAGCCGTGCGGTCGAGGCGATCACCCTTGACGTGCTGCGCGATCTGGTGCGGCGTGGAATCTGGCAAGGCGAGTTACGGCTATAAGCGCGCCCAATGGCCGCAAGCGGGCATTGGTATTTCCGTCTTGGCCTAAAACCTGCCACCTATGCGCAAAACGTAAGAGGGTGACATGACGTCTTTTGATCCAACCGTAGACTATAGCGATATTCGGGAGGGTGTGGGCCGGGTCTGCGCGGAATTTCCCGGCAGCTATTGGCGCGACCTTGATGCGCGCCGCGCCTATCCAAAGGATTTTGTCGATGCGCTGATCCGCGAAGGTTATCTCGCGGCGATGATTCCCGAGGAATATGGCGGATCAGGTCTCAATCTGACAGCGGCGGCTGTCATCCTTGAGGAAATACACCGGCAAGGCTGCAACGCTGCCGCCTGTCACGCGCAGATGTATACGATGGGCACGGTCCTGCGCCATGGCTCGGACGCTCAGAAAGCGGCCTATCTGCCCGGTATCGCCGACGGTTCCTTGCGCCTTCAGGCCTTTGGGGTGACCGAACCCACCAGCGGCACCGATACGCTGGCGTTGAAAACCACCGCGCGGCGGGATGGCGATGAGTATGTGATCAATGGTCAGAAAATCTGGACTTCGCGGGTCGAGCATTCCGATCTTATGGTCCTCTTGGCCCGCACAACGCCGCGTGAAGAGGCGAAATCCAAGACCGACGGTCTCTCGGTCTTTCTCATCGACCTGCGCGGCAAGGTGGGACAGGGTATCGACATCCGCCCCATTCGCACCATGATCAACCACGCCACGACAGAGGTGTTTTTTGACAACCTACGCATTCCGGCGGACAGCCTTGTCGGAGAAGAGGGTAAGGGATTTCGCTACATCCTGTCAGGGATGAATTCCGAGCGTATCCTGATTGCTGCCGAATGTATTGGCGATACCAAATGGTTCCTGAAAACCGGGTCGGACTATGCTCGCGAACGGGTGGTGTTTGGCGCGCCGATCGGGGTCAATCAGGGGGTGCAATTCCCGCTGGCCCGCGCGCAGGCGCATCTGATGGCCGCCGAGGCGATCGTCTACCGCGCAGCTGCGATGTATGATGCAGGCCACAATCCGGGCGTCGAGGCTAACACCGCCAAACTGCTCGCCTCCGAGGCCAGCTGGGAGGCGGCAGAGGCCTGCATGCAAACTCATGGCGGCTTTGCCTTTGCCGAGGAATACGATGTCGAGCGCAAATTCCGCGAGGCACGACTTTATCAGATTGCGCCGATTTCGACCAATCTGATCCTGTGCCATATTGCCGAACAGGTGCTAGGCCTGCCAAAATCCTACGGACCCGGACGCGGGCAATAGGAGAACGGAATGAACGATTACGCAGATTGGATCGGACGCAGCTATAGCCGGTCAGAACCGATATCAGAACGGTTGATGCAGGAATATCGCGCGACGCTGGTGGGCACACTGGCAGAGGCCGATGTGCCGGTTGGGCTGCATTGGTGCCTTGCGCCCGATACTGTGACACCCGATCAACTGGGACGCGATTGCCATCCGAGAACCGGGATATTTTTGCCCGCACTCCCGCTGCCGCGTCGCATGTGGGCGGGGGGCGAAATCCAGTTTCACGCCCCCTTTACCTCCGATGATGTGGTCACGCGGGAGACAACGATTGATGATGTGACCTTCAAGGAGGGCCGCAGCGGCAAGCTGGGTTTTGTCACGCAACGCCATGTCTATAGCGTAAATGGCGCGGCCCGCCTGACCGAGCGTCAGGATATTGTGTATCGCGAAGATCCCAAACCCGGACAATCCATCCTGCCCACCGCCGCCGACGACTGGCCGGGGGCCACCACATGGCGGATCACGCCGGATTCGACCCTGCTTTTCCGGTTCTCTGCGCTCACCTTCAACGGTCATCGCATCCATTACGACCATCCCTACGCCACCGGCGTCGAAGGATATGAGGGGCTTGTCGTGCACGGCCCTATGCAAGCGGTGTGGATGATGAATCTGGCGGCGCATATCCTTGGGCGCTTGCCCGATCGGTTTTCCTATCGCGGACTGACACCGCTGATTTGCAACCTGTCCGTGGTGATTGAGGCGCGTGAGCGTGACGGCCATCTCGATCTGCGCGTCCGGCGCGAGGGGGATGGGGTCGCAACCATGGCGGCGCGGACCGAGTAGAATATATTGACATAACTAGAAACATCGTTATATTTGCTGTATGAGCATCACAAGCCCCACCGCCCGCGCCCTTGCCGCCCTCGGCCATGACACCCGTCTTGCGATTTTTCGCCTGCTGGTGCGTGCCGGCGATGCGGGTCTGAACGTTGGTGAAATCGGTCAGCATCTGGATCAGGCACCCTCGACGCTGGCGCATCACCTCTCGGCGCTGGTCGAGGCGGGGCTGGTGGTGCAGGAACGTCAGGGACGCAGTGTGATCAACCGCGTCGATTACGCTGCCATGCGAAGGACGCTGGATTTCCTGACTTCCGAATGCTGCACCGGGGTGAAACTGGCCAAGTCCGAGAATGCCGCCTGAGCGCTCTTTTTGGGCAAAATAAAACGATATTTCTAGGGATATAGACATGATAGACTCGAGCCTCCCGCAACCCCGCGCTTCCGCCTTTCTGCGCCGCCTGTGGAAAGATCATCGGATCTGGATGCTCTCGGCGCTGATCCTGATTGTGCTGACAATCCTTGACGCAACACAGGCACGCGCCACGCTGGTCTTTACCGCCGAGGCTCTCCTCGGCACTGCACCGTTCCTGCTCTTGTCCATCGGCATCGCGGCATGGGCTACGGCCACTGGTGCGGACAATCTGATCGCCCGCGCCTTTACCGGCGCACCGGCCCTGATGATCCTGCTGGCAGCGCTGGCGGGCGGGCTTTCTCCGTTTTGCTCTTGCGGAGTGATCCCGCTCATAGCCGCGCTGTTGGCGATGGGGGTGCCACTCTCGGCGGTCATGGCCTTCTGGCTGGCCTCGCCCGTCATGGACCCCTCGATGTTCATCCTCACCACCGGCGTTCTGGGGCTGGAGTTCGCGATTGCCAAGACGCTCGCCGCCATCGGTCTGGGCCTTATGGGCGGCTGGACCGTGCATCTCATGGGCCGTGCCGGAGGGCTAAGTGATCCGCTGCGTGACGGCATCGGTAACGGTGGCTGTGGCGGCAGCAAAATGCGCGCGCCCAAGCCGGTCGTCTGGCGCTTCTGGTCTGAACCCGAGCGCCGGGCGAAGTTTGGGCGAGAGGCGCTGAATGTGACTCTGTTCTTGCTGAAATGGCTCACTCTGGCCTTTGTCCTAGAGAGCCTTATGCTCGCCTTCATCCCGGCAGAAACCATCACGCAGGCGCTCGGCGGCACCGGTATTGGTCCGATCCTGCTGGGCACTCTGGTCGGTGTGCCTGCCTATCTCAACGGCTATGCCGCCCTGCCGCTGGTCGGCGGGCTGATCGGCCAAGGCATGGCCCCCGGTGCCGGTCTGGCCTTTCTCGTGGCAGGTGGCGTCACCTCCTTGCCCGCCGCAATTGCCGTCTGGGCCTTGGTCAAGCCCCGCGTCTTCGCGCTCTATATCGCGCTGTCGCTGACGGGTGCCTTTGCCGCCGGGTTTCTTTTTCAACTCTGGACCTTCGCATGAGGCAGCTTGCAATCGAGATTGTCGGGCTGGAACCCGGCACACGCCTTCTGGCCCCCTCAGGCATGTGCAGCCGACAAGACGCCGTGACAACGACGACAGTGACCGGCGGACAAATCGCCGCCGTCACGTTTGAGACCGAACTCGGCCTTGCCGCGCTTTGGATTGAGGCGGCGGGCGGTGCCTTGACCCTCACCCATACTCTCGCCCCCACAGCCAATGGCCAAGGTTACCCCGAGGCGATCTACACCGCGCGGGCCACGCCCTACACCAGCGCCGCCGACGATCTGGCAGAGGCCAGCCGCACCATCGCGACCCATGCAGGCGGTGGGCGGACGGGCATCGAGGCATTGGTGGCAGAGGCCGAGGCGCGTTTCACCTATGACCACCCCGAAGTGCGGTTCAACGACGACTCTGACGCGGTACCTTACCTTTCGTGCGGCACGACGCCCGGTTCATGCGTGGATATCAACACCTATCTCGTCGCCAGCCTGCGCGCGGCAGGCTACGAGGCGGGCTATGTCTATGGCTACTTCTTTCCGGAGGAGAAAGGCGGCATCACCCATGACATGCATTGCTGGGTGGTCACCCGTCACGCGGGCGAGGTGCTAGATTGGGACATCGCGCATCACATGAAGGCGGGGCTTGGCCCAACGCGGGCTGGGCTCAATCCACGCCCCGGCTGGCGTGTGGCTCTGGGGCATTCCATGGGGCACAGCTATGCGATGGACGACATCGTGGCCCGGTTCAAACTGTTGGCCGAACCGATGCAGCCGGGACCGAATGGCACATGGCAAAAACTGCCGATCGTCGCCCGCCTGCCCGCAAGCTGACCCTTGCAGCCCTGCCCGCAATTTGAGCATAAACCGCTGGGACTCGGCCTCCCAGCGGTTTAGTTTTGCCCAAAGGTAAATTTCTGTAGAAAAGTGACTGAATAAATTTTACCAATTGGTAAAACCAAAAAAACGACCCACCTGCCAACATGGAGATCAACATGACACGCCTGCCTCTCTCCCGCCGCCGCTTTATGGCCACCTCGGCCGGGGCTGCCCTTATCGCCGGGGCCTCTGGACTGCGTTCGCCTTTGCGCGCCGCTGAGCCCATCAAGACCGCTGGCATCTACACGGTGCCCGTTGAACAGCAATGGGTCAGCCGTATTCACAAGGCGGCTATGACCGCGCAAGAGCGTGGCGATGTCGAATATGTCTATTCCGAGAATGTCTCGAACACAGATTATGCCCGCGTCATGCGCGAATATGCCGAACAGGGCTACAAGCTTATCATCGGCGAGGTGTTCGCAGTGGAACAAGAGGCGCGCGAAGTGGCCGCCGATTATCCCGACATCGCCTTTCTGATGGGATCGAGCTTTAAACAGGATGACGCGCTGCCGAATTTCGCGGTGTTCGACAACTATATTCAGGACGCCTCTTACCTCTCGGGTATTATCGCAGGCGCCATGACCAAGACCGCCAATATCGGCATGGTCGGCGGCTTTCCGATTCCCGAGGTCAACCGCCTGATGCACGCCTTCATGGCCGGTGCCCGCGAAATGAACCCCGAGATCAAGTTTCAGGTGAGCTTTATCGGCTCTTGGTTCGATCCGCCCAAGGCTAAGGAAACCGCCTTTGCCATGATAGAAGGCGGCGCGGATATGCTCTATGCCGAGCGCTTTGGCGTCTCGGACGCCGCGCAGGAAAAGGGTGTGCTGGCCATCGGTAACGTGATCGACACCCAAGCGGATTACCCCGAAACCGTCGTGGCCTCTGCAATCTGGCATTTCGAGCCGACGCTCGACGCCGCCATCGCCGCTGTCAACGCGGGCAACTTCGCCGCGGCCGATTACGGCGTCTATTCCTTCATGAAGGAAGGCGGCTCGTCCCTTGCCCCACTCGGCACCTTCGAAGGCAAGGTGCCAGAGGCGGCATTGACGCTGGTGGCGGAACGCGAGGCAGCGATCAAGGCAGGCACATTCAGCGTCGAGATCAACGACGAAGAGCCGAAATCCTCCTGATATGACAGGCGCAGACGCGGCGCAGGTCGTTCTGCGCCTGGACCGGATTACCAAGCGTTTCGGCGCGCTCACCGCGAATAACGCGGTGAGCCTTGATTTGCACCGTGGCGAGGTTGTGGCCCTCTTGGGTGAAAATGGCGCGGGTAAAACCACGCTGATGAATATCTTGTTTGGCCAATACACGGCAGACGAGGGGCGGGTCGAGGTCATGGGCCGAGACTTGCCCCCCGGCAATCCGCGCGCCGCATTGGAGGCCGGCGTTGGCATGGTGCATCAGCATTTCACGCTGGCAGACAACCTGACAGTTCTGGACAACGTCACATTGGGGACAGAGCCGCTCTGGCGCTGGCGAATGGGCCGCGCTGCGGCCCGCGCCAAGATTGCCAAGCTGTCGGCGGATTTCCATCTGGCAGTCGATCCCGACGCCCGCGTCGGAAGCCTGACCGTAGGCGAGCGGCAGCGCGTCGAAATTCTCAAGGCGCTCTACCGCGAGGCGCGTATTCTCATTCTGGACGAACCAACCGCCGTCCTCACTCCGCAGGAAACCGACGATCTCTTTGCCACCCTGCGCGAGGCGGTGGCGATGGGCCTGTCGATCGTGTTCATCAGCCATAAACTGCACGAGGTGATGGATATCGCCCACCGGGTCGTGATCCTGCGACATGGCAAAGTGGTCGCGGCGATGGACACGGCCGACACTGACCGCCATGCGCTCGCCGCCGCGATGGTCGGCAGCGAAGTCAGCGCACCATCGGTCGCCCCCGGCACGCCGGGCGCGCCGCTCTTGCAGTTAGACGCGGTTACCACCCCCGACCAAGGCAGTGCGCCGGGGCTGAAATCTGTGACGCTCTCCCTGCGCGCAGGCCAGATTACCGGCCTCGCCGGGGTCTCTGGCAACGGGCAGGCGGCGCTTGCGAATCTTATTGGGGGCCTCACCGCACCCGCCTATGGACGGCTTGACCTTGACGGACAGGCCCCAACCGCATGGTCCCCCCGCACTGCCGTCGAACAGGGCATCGCCCGCATTCCCGAAGACAGACATAAAACCGGCACCATCTCCGATTTTTCGTTGACGGAAAACGCCATTCTCGAATCCTATCACAAGCCCCCGATGAGCAGGTCTGGCTGGATGAACTGGCACCGCGCAGAGGCTGAGACACTGGAAATCATCAAAGGATATGATGTGCGTTGTCCGGGGCCCGATACCCGCATCCGCCTGCTCTCGGGCGGCAATATGCAAAAGCTGATCCTTGGTCGTGTGCTTGAGGCGTCCCCCCGCATTATCCTTGCCAACCAACCTGTGCGCGGGCTGGACATTGGCGCGGTCAACTATGTGCATGAACAACTGCTCAAGGCGCGCGACCGGGGCGCAGCAGTCCTGCTCATTTCTGAGGATCTGGATGAGATTATGGCGCTCTCGGACGTGATCCATGTGATGTCCGAGGGGCGGCTTTCGCCCGAGTTTTCGCGCGGCAGCATGACCCCCGCCGAACTGGGCGTCTGGATGGCGGGGCATGGGTTTGACGAGGGGATGGCGCATGCGTCTTGAACCAATAGCCAACCCCAGCCTCGCGCGCAGCACCTTGCCGCCGGTCTTAGCGATTGTCACGACCGTTGTCGTTGCATCGCTTCTTGCGATGCTTGCCGGGGCTAACCCCTTTGCCGTGCTGGGGCTGATCCTCAAGGGGGCGGCAGGCTCGAAATTCGCCGTGTTAGAGACACTCAACCGCGCTACCCCGCTTATTTTTACCGGGCTTGCCGTCGCTGTCGCTTTTCGTGCCCGGCTCTGGAATATTGGGGCCGAGGCGCAACTCTATGCAGGCGCGTTGATGACGGTGGTGCTGGGCACCGGGGCGTTGCAATGGCACGCCGCAGCCCTCCTGCCCACGCTGGCCCTTGTATCAATGTTGGCAGGCGCATTGGTGCTGCTAGTTCCCGCCCTCCTCAAGGTACGGTTTGGCGTCGACGAAGTTGTCACAACGCTACTGTTCAACTTCATCTTCCTGCTGTTCATCTCGCTCTTGCTCGAAGGGCCGCTCAAAGACCCGATGGGCATGGGCTGGCCCAAATCTGAGCGCCTGATCACCGAGGCCCGTTTGCCCCGTATCGTCGAAGGGCTGCGCCTGCATTGGGGCTTTGCGCTTGCGCTGATCGCCGCCAGTCTTGTGTGGGTGGTCGAGCGGCGCACCACGCTGGGGTTTGAGATGCGCGCCGTCGGGCTCAACCGCGAGGCGGCGCGTTTTGCGGGCATCCCGGTCACTGCGGTTCTGATCAAGACAGCACTCCTTTCGGGCGGGCTGGCAGCCCTTGCAGGTTTTTCCGAGGTGGCGGGGGTAAAAGGCAGTCTGACTCTCGATCTCAGCCCCGGATTTGGCTACACCGGCATCATTGTGGCAATGCTGGCACTGCTCAATCCGCTGGGCGTCATCGCCGCCGCTCTCTTTGTAGCGGGTATTTTCGTGGGCGCTGACAGCATGAGCCGCGCGGTGGGCGTGCCGACATATCTCGCTGATATCATGCTGGCCACGGCCCTGCTCCTGATGGTGCTGGCGATCCTGCTCACGCGGTTCCGGGTGGTGAGGGAATAGCACATGGATATTCTCGATATTCTCTTCTCCGCCAGCTTCTGGGCCGCCGCGATCCGCATTGCCAGCCCGCTGATCTTTGCCACTCTGGGCGAGCTCATTTGCGAACGCGCAGGCGTGCTCAACCTCGGGATTGAGGGGATCATGGTGGCGGGCGCCTTTGCCGGGTGGATGGCGGTCTATTCCGGTCTGGGCCTTTGGCCCGGTGTGGCTGTGGCGATGGTGGTGGGCATGGGCTTTGGCGCGGTGCATAGCCTGCTGACCGTGCCCTTCGGCCTGTCGCAGCATGTGGTGGGGCTGGGGGTGACGCTATTGGCTACGTCCTCGACCTATTACGCTTACCGTCTTGCCCTGCCAGAGGTGACAAGCCCGCCCAAGATCGCAGCCTTCAAACCATGGGAAATCCCGGTTCTGTCCGAGATTCCCCTGATCGGCCCGGCGCTCTTTTCACAAACTCCGCTGACCTATCTGGCCTTTATCCTAGTGGTCGTGGTCAGCCTCATTCTCTATCGCACACCCCTTGGTCTTGCTCTGCGCGCGGCGGGTGAGAACCCGGCGGCGGTCGCGGCACAGGGGCTGTCGGTCACCGGTCTGCGTATGGGAGCGGTGATCGTCGGATCGGGGCTGATGGCTGTAGGTGGCGCGTTCCTGACCATGTCGGCGTTTGATTCCTTCTTCTTTGAGATGGTCAACGGGCGTGGCTGGATCTGCATCGCGCTTGTCGTGTTTGGCGCGTGGAAGCCGGGCAAGGCGCTGTTGGGCGCGGTGCTCTTTGCCGCCTTTGACGCGCTGCAGATCCGGGTGCAACAGACACCATTGGGGGCGGATATACCCTATCAGATCTTCCTGATGACGCCTTATGTCCTCTCGATCCTCGCCCTTATCGTCATGTCGCGCCGCGCAGAGGTGCCCGCTGCGCTGATGGTGCCATTCAACAAGGGAGAACGCTGATGTTCGATCTCATCGTCAAGGGCGGCACGCAGCCCGATGGCACCGTGGCCGATATCGGCATCAAAGGCGATCGGGTCACGGCGATAGGCCAACTCGGCGGGGCCGAGGCCGGGGAAGTGATCGACGCCACCGGCGATCTTGTGAGCCCTCCCTTTGTCGATCCGCATTTCCACCTTGATGCGACGCTCAGCTACGGCTTGCCGCGTATCAACGCCTCGGGCACGCTCTTGGAGGGGATCGGTCTCTGGGGCGAACTCAAGCAGATCGTGACGCAAGACGAGATGGTCGCCCGCGCGCTGACCTATTGCGATTGGGCCGCCTCGATGGGCCTCTTGGCAATCCGTAGCCATGTCGACACCTGCGACAACAGTCTCAAGGGTGTGGCGGCAATGCTGGAGGTACGCGACAAGGTCAAAGACTATATCGACCTGCAACTCGTTGCCTTTCCGCAGGACGGGTTCTATCGCGATCCCACCGCCCGCGCCAACACGCTGCGCGCCCTTGATATGGGCGTCGATGTGGTGGGTGGCATCCCGCATTTTGAACGCACCATGGCCGACGGTGCGGCCTCGGTCCGCGAACTCTGCGAGATTGCGGCGGCGCGTGGTCTGATGGTGGACATGCACTGTGACGAGAGCGACGATCCGATGAGCCGCCATATTGAAACGCTGGCCTGTGAGGCACAGCGCCTCGGACTTCAAGGGCGGGTGGCCGGATCACACCTGACCTCAATGCATTCGATGGACAATTACTACGTTTCCAAACTCCTGCCGCTGATGGCCGAGGCAGGTGTCGCAGCGATCCCTAATCCGCTGATCAACATCATGCTGCAAGGGCGGCACGATACCTTTCCGAAACGGCGCGGGCTAACGCGGGTCAAGGAAATGCAGGCACATGGCATCACCGTTGGTTGGGGTCAGGATTGCGTGCGTGATCCGTGGTATAGCCTTGGCACCGCTGACATGCTCGACGTCGCCTTCATGGGCCTGCATGTGGCCCAGATGAGTAGCCCCGAAGAGATGCGGCGCTGCTTCGACATGGTGACCCAGCAGAATGCAAGCATCCTTGGGCTGGACGGATATGGCCTGCACGTTGGCGCTATGGCCTCGCTCGTGGTGTTAGACGCAGGTGACCCAATCGAGGCGTTGCGCCTGCGCGCGGCCCGTCTTGCGGTGGTGTCAAAGGGGCGCATCATCGCCCACACACCGCGCGGTGATGCCACGCTCCGCCTGCCGGGGCGGCCGGGATCGGTGCGGCGGCGGCACCCAGTCGCATAGGCGCATCCCGGCCTATCGCACCCGATGACCACGCGGTAGGCTTGCACCTTGGGCACTAAGGCGGGAACATCGACCAAACCGTTCAGGAGTGTTTCGCATGCGTGCCCTTTTCCTACCTCTGACCTGCCTCGCCCTGCCTGCCATGGCCGATGACATCGCCCTCTCCAGCAGCGTCAGCGCCGTCACCCTCTATCCGCAAGGCGCGACGGTGACCCGCGAGGTGACCTTTAGCGCCCCAGCCGGACAACATGACCTCATCCTCGCCGATCTGCCACAGGGCACGCCGCTGGCTTCGGTGCGGGTTGCAATCAACGGCGCGCGCATGGGCGGTGTGACAACCCGCAGCGATTATGTGCCGCCGCGCGATGCCCCCGACAGCGCCGCACTAATCGACGCCCGCGCCGAGGTGGAGCGGCTCGAAGACGCGTTGCGGCGGGCCCGTGAAGACATCGCAGACATCGAGCTTGAGGCCGAGGCCGCCCGCGCGCGCATCACCTTTCTCGGACAAATCGGACAGGGTGAGGGGACCGCGACGATGACGCCGGATCAGTTGCGCGATCTGAGCAATGTGATCGGCAGCGAAACCCTAGAGGCCCGCAAAGCCGAAACCACCGCCACCCGCCGCGCCGAAGCCGCCAAACGTGCCCTCAAGGACCAGATCAAGGCGCGCGACGCGGCGAGGCAGGCGCTTAACGCACTCGTCCCCGAGGATGAGGCCCGCGCCATGCTCGCCGTGGCGATCACCACTGATACAGAGACCCAAGGCACGCTCACCGTGATCTATACCATTCCTGATGCGGGCTGGCAGCCGCTCTATGATCTGCATCTGGCGCGCGACAGCGGCGCATTGCGAGTAGAGCGGGGTGCCTTTGTGCAGCAATCCACGGGCGAAAACTGGCATGACATCGCACTTACTCTTTCAACCCTGCGCCCCTCTGAACAGACCGAACCGGGACAAATCTGGCCTTGGGTGCCGCGCATTGAGGATCCACAGGAGATCCAACCCATGGCACGCGGCAAGGCCGAATCCGCATTCATGACGCTGGCCGCGCCGATGGCAGGGGCACCCGCCGCCGACATGGCAACCGCCAGCTTTGACGGGCTTTCCGTCACCTACAGCTACCCCGCGCCCGTCAGTGTCACCACTGGCGCTGACCGTGTCCGCCTGATGCTGGCCCCGCTGCAAACTGAAGCCGAAATCGTAGCACAGGCGGTGCCGATGCGTGATCCAACAGCCTTTCTCGTGGCGCGGTTGACCAATGACACCGGCGAATTGCTCCTGCCCACTGCAGAGGCGCGGTTTTATCTGGATGGTCGCTATGTCGGGCAACGTTGGCTCGACCTGATCGCGGACGGGGCCGAAGCGGACATATCATTTGGTCCCATAGAGGGCCTGCGCCTGACCCGGCTGGTGACGGATCGCAACGAGGGCGACAGGGGCATTCTCTCCAAATCCAACCAACAGACAGAAGCCGTCGAGATCACCGTCGAAAACCTGACCGGCATAGCTTGGCCGCTGCGCGTGATCGACCGCGTTCCCGTCTCAGAGCAAGAGGATCTCGAAATCACTTGGACGGCTGATCCAATGCCCTCTGAACGCGATATCGACGGCGCACGCGGCATTCTGGCCTGGACTTTTGATCTGCCCGCCAGCCAGATGCGCAAAATAACCTTGAACACCAGCCTCAGATGGCCAGACGGCAAGGTGCTGCGCCAGTGATGCCTAGCGCCGCGCTTCCCAGCTGCTGGATGCGTATTGGCGCGTGTAGAACTCGCCCATCAACCCTATCATCAACAGGCTAAGCCCGACATAGATCGGATATTCAAGAGAGGTTCTGTGCGGGAAGTAATTTATGAAAACAAAGCCACGAGTTTGGTCGATGATGTGAAACAATGGATTCCAGTCGAACATGTTCATCATGAACGTGGGCAGGGTGTTGACCACGAACATCTTGCCCGAGGCAATCATGTTGGCGCGTTGATAAATCGACGAGAAAATCGTTACAAAACCGGGTGACCACGGCTTGATCGCCACGAGGACGAGCCCGACAGCAACGCCCGTGAACCAAGCCGCAAGCAGCATTCCAAAAGCCTGAATGGGTTGATGGATAGATATTGGCACAAAGCCCACATGATAAACAAACAGCACCACAAACAGAGACAAAACCTGAATATAGAGCGAGCTGAGCGCGGCAGACGAAATCGCAATGATCGTATTCATCGGCGCGTGCTGCATCATCGGTGATGACGGTCCCTCTGCACCAACGACCGCACTCAACGCCTTGATGTGGGTTATGTACATGAAAATGCCAGACATCATGAACAACAGAAAGTCGCCACGCAACTTAGTTCCCTTGAGGCCCAGCACGCTAAACATCAGGTAGAAGGCCAGAACCATGATAACAACGGTCATGATATTCTTGGCCAGAGCGACAATCGCATTTCCATCGCTTTTGCGGACATCCCGAACCGCTGCATAATAAATCAACTCAGCAATCACGATTGCTGAGTGCAGCCTTGAACGTGGACGCGTGGTTTTGAACATTGGAAAGTACCGCTGGCCTATGCTTTTGTGGTCCGGGTTTCTTGCTGTCCCGGTCCGATGATATCATAAGGGTATACGGGTAATCCATCGTTTAACGGCGCAAAGTGGCGCCTTGACGGCAAAGGAGCGGCGATTTGGAGTATGAACGGTTGATCTCGGTGATGCGCAAACTGGCGCTTGAGGCCGGTGAGCGGATCATGGAGATCTATGAGGCGGACGATTTCGCGGTGAAAGTGAAGTCAGATGCAAGCCCTGTGACCGAGGCAGACGAGGCGGCGGATGCGATCATCTCTGCCGGGCTGCGCAGCGAGTTTCCGCATGTGCCACTGGTGACCGAGGAACAAGCAGCTTCGCATGGCGAAACAGCAATGACGTTCCTGATCGTCGATCCGCTTGACGGAACCAAGGAATTCATCAACCGGCGCGGTGATTTTACGGTCAACATCGCCTATGTCGAGGCCGGCGTGCCCACGCGCGGCGTAGTTTATGCACCGGCCAAAGGGCGGATGTTCTACACGCTGTCGGATGGGTCATCCGTCGAAGAGGACGGCCCGTTTGACATGGATGTGCCCGGCAGGGTGCGGGCCGTTCGCGTTTCGGAACCTGACAATGCGGCGTTAATGGTTGTGGCAAGCAAGTCCCACCGCGATCAGGCAACAGATGACTATATCGGGAAATATGCGGTCAAAGACATGACAAGTGCTGGCTCATCGCTCAAGTTCTGTCTGGTGGCGACCGGCGAGGCCGATCTCTATCCCCGTTTGGGCCGGACGATGGAGTGGGACACAGCGGCAGGTCATGCCGTTCTGAGCGGTGCCGGGGGGCAGGTGGTGCGCTTTGAGGATCATCAGCCGCTGACCTATGGCAAGTCAGACTTTGCCAATCCATTCTTTATCGCACTTGCACCCGGCGTGGCATTGAAAGGAGCCTGACATGAGCGTGTTGATCGTCATTCCGGCGCGCTATGCCTCGACCCGCTATCCGGGCAAGCCATTGGTCACATTGACAGGGGCAACGGGCGAGGCCAAGAGCCTGATCCAGCGCTCTTGGGAGGCCGCACGTCAAGTGCAGGGCGTAGACCGTGTGGTCGTTGCCACCGATGATGACCGAATTCGGCTCGCATCCGAAGCGTTCGGCGCCGAGGTTGTAATGACCTCAGAGACCTGTGGAAATGGTACAGAGCGCTGCGCCGAGGCGCTCGAGGTCATGGGCGGTGAATTTGACATCGTCGTCAATCTGCAAGGCGATGCGCCGCTAACGCCGCATTGGTTCGTCGAGGATCTTGTGGCTGGACTGCGCGCGGATGCGGGGGCCGAGGTGGCGACGCCCGTGTTGCGCTGTGACGGGCGTGCGCTAAACGGATTTCTCGAGGACCGGGCCAATGGTCGGGTTGGCGGGACCACGGCAGTCTTTGGAGAGGGTGCGCGCGGGCTTTATTTCTCAAAGGAAGTGATCCCCTACACCGCAAAGCGCTATGAGCCGGAAGAGGCAACACCGGTTTTTCACCATGTAGGTGTCTATGCCTATCGCCCGCAGGCTCTGCGTGATTACGCGACATGGCCTTGCGGGCCGCTGGAGCAACTGGAAGGTCTGGAGCAGCTTCGATTTCTGGAACGAGGGCGCGCAGTGCTCTGCGTCGAGGTCGCGGCGCGAGGGCGTCAATTCTGGGAACTGAACAACCCCGAGGATGTGCCCCGGATCGAGGCAATGATGCGAGAGATGGGCATGGCCTGATCCTTGGGGGGAAACGACCGACATCCTTGGATGTCTTCGCAGAATGTGTAGATAAAGACAAACGACACTCAATTTTCTTGCAGCATCGCGGTGAGTTCGCGAATTAGCAACAATTCGCGGATTCCACTCTTAACACGATGCAAAGCTCCTTGCTGTTGTGTAAACTGAACTGAGAAACGAGATAGGATCAGGTGATGCGTACGAAGGTTACCAAGGCAATTTTTCCTGTCGCTGGACTTGGGACAAGGTTCCTTCCAGCAACGAAATCCGTACCCAAGGAAATCATGACACTGGTCGACCGCCCACTGGTGCAATACGCCATAGACGAGGCGCGCGCCGCTGGGATCAAGGAATTCATCTTTATCACCTCGCGCGGCAAGGGAGCACTGGAGGATTATTTCGACTACGCTCCCCAGCTTGAGGCCGAATTGCGCCGCAAGGGCAAAGACGATCTGCTCGAAATTCTGAAATCCACCAATATGGACAGTGGTGAGGTGGCCTATATGCGCCAGCACAAGCCGCTGGGTCTGGGGCATGCGGTCTGGTGCGCACGGCGGTTAATCTCGAACGAACCCTTTGCTGTTATTTTGCCGGACGACGTCATTGCGGCCGACAAACCGTGTCTTGCGCAGATGGTCGAGGCCTTTGAAGAGACACAAAGCAATATCGTAGCAGCTATGGAAGTACCTGATTCCATGACGAAATCCTACGGCATCCTTGATGTGAAAGAGGACATGGGCAGCATCGTGTCGACCAAGGGCATGGTGGAAAAACCCGAGGCTGGCACCGCCCCATCCAATCTGGCGGTGATCGGCCGCTATATTTTGACCCCCACCGTGTTGCAAAAACTTAACCGCAAACAAACCGGGGCCGGTGGCGAAATCCAATTGACCGATGCCATTGATGCGGCCCGCGAAGAGGGTGAAGAGGTTTACGGTTTCCGCTTTCAGGGGCAGCGGTTCGACTGTGGGTCCAAAGCGGGCTTCCTACAGGCGACTGTTGCCTTTGCTCTGGCGCGCGACGACCTGCGGGATGATCTGTGGAATTACATTTCGGACATGGTGCACTCTGAACAAGCTGCTCAGTAACAAACTGCGAAGGGACCGGCGGTGACGAATATTTTGGTCACAGGCGGAGCGGGCTATATCGGCAGCCATGCCTGCAAGACATTGGCGGCGGCTGGCTATACGCCCATCACCTATGACAATCTGAGCACCGGCTGGCAGGAGGCCGTTAAATTTGGCCCCTTTGAGCAAGGTGATCTGACTGATCGCACTCGGCTCGACCAGATATTTGCCGCCTATCAGCCAGTTGCAGTGATGCATTTCGCCGCCCTCAGCCAAGTCGGCGAGAGCATGAGTAATCCGGGTCTATACTGGCACAACAACGTTGCCGGATCGCTCTGCCTGATGCAGGCGGCTGTGGCCGCAGGGTGTCTGGACCTTGTGTTTTCTTCCACCTGCGCCACCTATGGGAATCAGGACAATGTGGTTCTGGATGAATCCTGTGCACAGCACCCAATCAACGCCTATGGGGCGAGCAAGCGCGCAATTGAGGACATTCTGCGCGATTTCGAGGCCGCACATGGGCTCCGGCATGTGATATTTCGCTATTTCAACGTGGCCGGAGCCGACCCAGCGGCCGAGATTGGTGAATTTCACCAACCAGAGACTCATCTCATCCCACTGATCTTGGATGCGATTGAAGGCAAGCGCGATGCGCTGACGATCTTTGGCACCGATTACGATACACCTGATGGCACTTGCATCCGCGATTATGTGCATGTTTGTGACTTGGTGGACGCGCATCTTTTAGGTTTGAAGTGGCTGGAAGAGAGCAAGGGCAGCCGGGCGTTCAATCTGGGGACTGGAACGGGATTTTCGGTGCGTGAGGTGATTGATCAATCTGCGACGGTAAGCAACCGCACGGTGCCTGTAATAGAGGGGCCGAGGCGGGCCGGTGACTGTACAAGGCTGGTGTCAGGCTCGACTCGCGCTACGAAAGAGCTTGGCTGGCAGCCCAAACGCTCGACCTTGCGGCAGATGATCGGCGACGCCCTGCGCTGGCATCAAACTGGACATTACGACAAATAACGCTGACGCAATCGCTTGAGGGATCACGGAGACCACATGGGCAAAGGCGAGGGGATCAGCGATCTGGCGATGGCCTATCGTCTGCGGTGGAAACGGCGGCGCTTGCTCTGGCGCAGTTTTCGCAAAAGGCATCAATTGCGCTGTGTTAGAGACAATACAGCACGAATTACCCCCGATGATGTCCTATGTTTCAGCACGGTGCGCAACGAGGCGCTGCGCCTGCCCTATTTCCTTGACCATCATCGGCGTTTGGGGGTCCGGCATTTCCTCATGGTTGAAAACGCGAGTGATGATGGCACACGGGAGTATTTGGCGGCACAGGCGGATATCTCGCTCTGGACGACGCAGCAGAGCTATAAGCTCTCAAGATTTGGGGTCGATTGGCTGACAGTCTTGCAGATGCGGTATGGCCATGGGCACTGGTGCCTGACGCTTGATGCGGATGAGTGTCTGATCTATCCCTATCATGACACACGGCCCCTCCCCGCACTCTGCACATGGCTGGAGGATCAGAATCTTCGGTCCTTTGGTACGCTCATGCTGGATATGTATCCACAAGGACGACTGTCAGAATACCGCTATGAGGCTGGATTAGACCCTTTTCAGGCGCTTTGTTGGTTCGATTCCGGCAATTACGCGATACGGCGTAAGCTGGATTTGCAAAACCTGTGGATTCAAGGAGGTCCGCGGGCGAGGATGTTTTTTGCGGACGATCCGCGTCGTGCGCCCACCATGGGAAAAGTGCCGTTGGTGAAATGGAACCGGCGCTATGCTTATGTAAGTTCGGCGCATTCGCTGCTGCCCCGTCACCTCAATCATGTCTATGACAGTGTCGGGGGTGAGATGACCTCGGGCATCCTCTTGCATAGTAAATTTATGAACACGGTGGTCGAGCGCGCCGTCGAAGAAAAACAGCGGCAGGAGCATTTCGCCAATAGTAGTCTCTATACTGGCTATTATGACGCCTTGCGGAGCGATCCGGACCTATGGTGTGAGAGCTCGACGCGATTCACCGGGTGGCGGCAACTCGAAGCGATGGGCCTCATGTCGCGCGGCGGCTGGATTTAGTTCATTTCAGCCATAAGATATTGATATTGCGAGGTATAATCCTGCCGCGTCTCGACCGGAGGACGCAGTGTGATACCGAGCCCTTGCATCATCACCGGGTCGGGTTTGCCAAAGAAGCGATCAGCCTCGGCAACGGTAAAACCCGCGATTTCCGTAGCTTCCATCCAAGCGCTGATTTTGTCGGCTTTCTTGATTTGCTTCTTGACCTCTGCCGGGATCGTGGCGGGCAGGCCAAAACGGATATGAATGGCCGCCGCGAGACGTTTGTCGAGATCGTCATAGCCGGGTCCGACCGCGTTCTTGACCGGGGAAATCATGTCTCCGATCACATACTCGGGCGCGTCATGCAGGAGGGCCGCAAGCCGCCATTTGGCGGGCGCGGATGGATTTAGGCGGGAATAGAGCCTTTCTACAAGCAAGGAATGCTCTGCCACGGAGTAAGCAAAATCGCCAAGAGTCTGTCCATTCCAACGGGCAACAAAGCTGAGGCCGTGGGCAATATCCTCAATCTCGATGTCCACCGGGGTGGGATCGAGCAGGTCGAGCCTGCGACCCGAGAGCATCTTTTGCCAAGCGCGAGGTTTGGACATGGGGCCTCCGGCAGTGTTGAACAATCCTGATTAGCGCGGCTGATCCGGTTTTGCAAAGCCCTGTGCAATCCGGGCCAGCAAAGGAGAGTCCGCGCGGGCGGCGAGAAAGTTGTAGCCCTTGAAAGGATCGGTCTTGAGCGCACGGATCGTCGTGATGTCAGGCATGGGAATCAGGCCATTTTCAGCTGAATAGAGACACATTCCGGGCTGTGCCAACAAATGCGCGCTGACCGCGCAGGCCGGATCGTTGCCGTGATCCTCGTAGATCAGAACGGACCCTTGGGCGAGGGCACGGGCAGCGCCGGTGATGGCGGACACCTCGGCACCTTCCACGTCAAGCTTGATCAGGGCCGGGGTGCCGGGGGGAACAAGATCGTCGATGGCGAGCGTTGCCACGCTCTCGGTCCGGTCGTCTGTGCCTGCCGGGACGTCCCCCATCAACCGGGCGGAGGCGTGGCTAAGGTGGGTGTTGACGAAGGTCAGCACCTCGCCGGAGGTGGCGTGAATAGCGGCGTGATGCAGAGTGACTCCGTACAGTTGTGCGGCGTTACCGTACAACCGTTCGTAGGTCTGGGCCGATGCCTCAACCGCGATCACCTGTTCGAAAAGCGGCGCGGCGCGGGTGGTCCAATAGCCCATGTTGGCCCCCAAATCGCAAAACAGCGGCGTGGCCCCGGCGGCGGCGCGCAAGACCGCGTCAACTTCGGGTTCATAGGGCGCGCGGTAGAGAGCGAAGCGGGTCCAGTATCCGTCATTGAGGGCGATGCGGTAGGGGGCGGCGTCGGCGGCATGCAGGGTAACCGAATTCTCGGGGGCAAAAATTCGCCCGAGACCGCGAGCAAACCGGCCATAGAGGCCGCGCGTGACGGCCAGCCGGAAGAGACCCATCAGGAGAATATATTGCACCCGCGCGGCGGGGCTGGAGAAGGTGAGGCGATCTGGTGCTGTCATGAGGCAGAGGTAGGCAAAGCGCGCCCTGGGCGCAAACCCTAAACACATGCGCCACACGCGCTTGTGCTCTGAATTTTAGTGCAACGGGGAGGATGGCTTCCCAAATTGGCATCATGGAAACCGGCGCAGATGCGCCAAGCCAGAGGAGAGTAGCCATGTTCAAACGTCTTTTTTCAGCCGCTGTCATCTTTGGTGCTGCCGCGCTTGCGCCACCAGAGGCTGCGCAAGCGCAAGCGATGACCTGTTTGCCCCGTGTCGATCTGATTGAGCGGCTGGCGGGGCGCTATAACGAACATCTGACCGGCGGAGGAATGCAGAGCCCTCAGCAATTGCTGGAGGTCTGGGCGTCGGATCAGACGGGGAGTTTTACCGTCTTTGTGACCCGGCCTGACGGGGTCAGTTGTGTCGTGGCCACGGGACAGCATTGGCACGATGCCACGCCACGGGTGGCTGAGGGGGTGGCGGGCTAATCGCGCATTGCCCAAAGGGGGGGTGAGTGCTATCTGCCTTGCAAATTCTTATGCAAGGAGCCACCTCAGATGGCAAAAGATTACATCGTCAAGGACATCAGCCTCGCCGCTTATGGGCGCAAAGAACTGGATATTGCGGAGACCGAAATGCCCGGGCTGATGGCGCTGCGCAAGGAATACGGCGAAGCCAAGCCGCTCCGGGATGCGCGGATCGTTGGCAGTCTGCACATGACCATTCAGACGGCCGTGCTGATCGAAACGCTGGTTGAACTGGGGGCCGATGTGCGCTGGGCGTCCTGCAACATCTTTTCCACGCAGGACCATGCGGCGGCGGCGATTGCCGCAGGCGGCACGCCAGTGTTTGCGATCAAGGGTCAGACGCTGGAAGAGCATTGGGACTACCTCGACAAATCGTTCATGTTCGAGGATGGCCCGAACATGATCCTCGACGATGGCGGCGATGCGACGCTCTATGTGCTGCTTGGCGCGCGGGCCGAAGCGGGTGAGGACATCATCCCGGTTCCCGCCTCGGAAGAGGAAGAGGTGATCAAGGCGCAGATTGCCAAGCGGATGAAGGCCAGCCCCGGTTGGTTCACCAAGGTCCGCGATCAGATCAAGGGTGTGTCCGAGGAAACGACGACCGGCGTGCACCGTCTCTATGATCTGCACAAGAAAGGGCAGTTGCCGTTCCCGGCGATCAACGTCAATGACTCTGTCACCAAATCGAAGTTCGACAACAAATACGGCTGTAAAGAGAGCCTTGTGGACGGTATCCGTCGCGCCACCGACACGATGATGGCGGGCAAGGTGGCCGTGGTCTGTGGTTATGGCGATGTGGGCAAGGGATCGGCAGCGTCACTGCGCGGTGCCGGTGCGCGCGTCAAGGTGACAGAGGTCGATCCGATTTGCGCGTTGCAGGCGGCAATGGATGGATTCGAGGTGGTCGTGCTGGAAGATGTGGTGGAAAGCGCCGACATTTTCATCACCACCACCGGCAACAAGGACGTGATCCGCATCGAGCATATGCGCGCGATGAAAGATATGGCGATTGTTGGGAATATCGGCCATTTCGACAATGAAATTCAGGTGGCAACCCTGAAGAACCACAAATGGACCAACATCAAGGATCAGGTGGACATGATCGAGATGCCCTCGGGCAACCGGATCATTCTGCTGTCCGAGGGGCGCCTGTTGAACCTCGGCAATGCCACCGGGCACCCGAGCTTTGTGATGTCCGCCAGCTTTACCAATCAGGTACTGGCGCAAATCGAGCTCTGGACCAAGGGCGATCAGTACGGCAACGAGGTCTATGTGCTGCCCAAACATCTTGACGAAAAAGTTGCCCGTCTGCATCTTGATCGCATTGGGGTCAAGCTGACCCAATTGCGTCAGGATCAGGCGGATTATATCGGCGTTGACACCGATGGTCCGTTCAAGCCCGAGCATTATCGTTATTGAGCATTTCGGTTATTGGATAGGAGACCGATATTGAAACTACCCGTTTTTAATGTCGGCCTCCTGGCCATTGGCCTGATGTTTGGGATTGCTGATGGATCGCCTGCTCAGGCCAAGCCGAAAGTGACCGAAACTATCAAAACCTATGCGGTTTCGGCCACGTCCCTCAAGGGGCTGTTGTCGGAAATGGACAAGAAGGGTCCCAAGGGTCACTGGGGCTATACCGACTGGTATGTGAAATGGACCGGGGATTGCAAACTTAGTGTTACGGTGGACATTACCGTGCCGAAGCACAAGAACCCTGCGAAGATGCCCGCAGATCTGCGCCAGAAATTCGACGCCATGGTTGCCGCGCTGACAGCGCATGAGCGCCAACACGGCCGCCATGGTATCGAGGCCGCAGAAGAGATCGAGCGCGCCGGTTGTGCGGGGGGCGACGGTATCATCAAGAAGTACAACGCAAAAGACATCAAGTTCGACAAGACCACCGACCATGGTCGAACGGAGGGCGTGGTGCTGAACTAAGTCTTGGGCCGCGCCTCATCGGCTGATCTTGGCGAGCTTTCGTCCGAGGGGAGCGTTGCGCAATATTTCCCTTTGTAAGCGAAAAAACCCCGGCTATCGTGCGCAGAGCGTCATTTGTGAGGCTTTGTGAAACGATATGCCGGTCGCTTGCCGGGAAAAAGGGAGAGAATTGATGGGAAAGCGTGACGACCTGATCGCGAAATACGCCGACGACCTGCGTAACAAATGCGGGATGGAACCGGATATGGACCTGTTGACCAAGGTGACGATTGGCTGCGGTCCGGCGATTTACAATGCAGATGCCTCGACCGTTGCGGGTGGTCAGCCTGCGGAACTGGAAACGGTCAAGGTGAATTTCCTCGTCAAGAAACTCGGGCTGGCGGATAGCCCCGCGCTGATGGATGCGATCAATCAGGTGATTGAGACCTATGGAAAGTCCGAGCGCAACAAATATCGCGCGGTTGTCTATTATATGCTGACCAAGCATTTCGGCAAGGAAGCGGTCTACGGCTGAAGTCGTACCCCATCACAGACATGAGCGCCCGCCAATCTGGCGGGTGTTTTGTTTGTGGGTCAGGAATGCGTGCGAAAATCGCCGGTGTCGAGCACTGGCGCTGCATCAATATCCTCAGCGTCGAGCAGGGTGGCCACACGTTCGAGAGAGGCCACAAGCTGTGCCTGCTCCCAATCCGCGAGCGACTCGAATTTGCGCACATAGCGCTGTTGCAGGGCGTCGGGGGCGTGGAGGATGGTCTCGCGCCCGGCCTTAGTGATCACGATGTCGGTCTGGCGGCGGTCGGTCTGGGATTTCTCGCGCTGGACCATGCCATGTTTCACCAATTTATCGACCAAGGCGGTTATGGTCGCCTGTGACACGCGCATCTGCTGAGCGATCTGGGTCGCAGTGCAAGTGCCGCGCTCTGCCACGATCTGAAGCACCCGAAACTGCACCGCCGTCAGCCCGGCAGCGGTGGCAAGTTTACGCCCATACATTTCGGTTGCGCGCAGAATGCGGCGCAGGGCGATCAGGCTTTGGTCTGTGCGGTCCATTCGAGTCCCCCTGATGATGGCTGTAATGGTCGCAAAGCTGTCGCTCAATTGCAAATTCATTCCTCCTGAGGCAATTATTTTAGTTCGCTAAATAAATATATAGGGAATTCCATCAGGAAAATAAGGGATTTATAGGTTAAATTTCTCGATTGTCGTTATTTTCGCTAGGAAGGTTGATTTCCGAGCATTGGTATTATATTTAGCTATACGAAGCAATTAGAGAGGTCACGCCCCAATGCGACATGCGATGGAAATGTTTCGGAAAGCCATGCCAAGCCTGCGCAAGCCCTCATCCGAGGATGGCGCGGCGATCTGGGATCTGATTCAGGCCTGCAAGCCGCTGGATGAAAATTCGATGTATTGCAACCTGATCCAATGCGATCATTTCCGCGATACCTGTATTGTGGCCGAATTGAACGACGAGATCGTCGGCTGGGTGTCGGCCTATATCCTGCCCGATGATCCCGAGACTCTGTTTGTCTGGCAGGTGGCCGTGTCGGAGAAGGCACGGGGTACGGGTTTGGGCACGCTCATGCTGCGTGGTCTTCTGTCGCGCGAGGCCTGCACTGGCGTCACGCGTCTGCAAACCACGATCACGCGCGACAATGCCGCAAGTTGGGCGCTGTTCCGCAAGTTCTCTGATCTGAATGATGGCGCGTTGTCGAGCACGCCGTATTTCTCGAAGTCGTTGCATTTCAATGATCTGCACGACACTGAATACATGGTTACGATCACCATGAAAGAGCGGATGAAGAAGGCGGCCTGATCCTCTGGCCGCCTGCCCGCCCTATCCCCCAATCACATGAAGGACACGTTATGACGACTGACAAGTCAGCCGACCTGAGTATTTTTGACCGCCGCGAAAGCGAAGCGCGCAGCTATTGCCGCAGCTTTCCCACCTCTTTTGTCAAGGCGCAGGGATCGCAGATGACCGATGCGGCGGGCCGGACCTATATCGACTTTCTCGCCGGGTGTTCGTCGCTCAACTATGGCCACAATGACCCGGATATGAAGGCGGCGCTGATCGCGCATATTACTGCCGATGGGATCACCCATGGTCTTGATATGCACACTGACGCCAAGGCCGATTTCCTGCGGGCGTTTGAGGATATCATCCTGAAACCGCGCGCTATGGCCCACAAGGTGATGATGACCGGGCCGACCGGCACCAACGCGGTCGAGGCTGCGATGAAGCTGGCGCGCAAGGTCACGGGGCGGCGCAATATCATCGCCTTCACCAATGGCTTTCACGGAATGACCATGGGCGCGCTGGCGGCTACGGGCAACGTAGGCAAGCGTGCGGGTGCGGGCTCTGTCTCGCTCAATGATGTGGTGCACATGCCCTATGAGGGCGCATTTGGACCGGATGTGGACAGCCTCAGCATCATCGAGAAAATGCTGGGCAACCCGTCAAGCGGGGTCGATGCCCCTGCCGCGTTCATCATCGAACCGGTGCAGGGTGAAGGCGGGCTGAATGCGGCCTCTACCGCGTTCATGCAGGGCATTGCCCGGCTGGCGAAAGAGCATGGCGCGCTGCTGATCGTCGATGATATTCAGGCAGGGTGCGGGCGCACCGGCAGCTTCTTTAGCTTTGAGGCGATGGGGATTGAACCGGATCTCATCCCGATGGCCAAGAGCTTTTCCGGGATGGGCCTGCCGTTTGCCGCGCTTTTGATCAAGCCCGAGTATGATATCTGGGGACCAGCCGAGCATAACGGCACGTTCCGGGGCAATACCCATGCCTTTGTCACCGCGCGCGTGGCGCTGGAGAAGTTCTGGAAAGACGATGCGTTCCAGAAATCGATCCGAGCCAAGGCTGAAATCCTGCGTGAGGCGCTCACGCAGATTGCGGATCAGATTCCCAGTGCCAGCCTCAAGGGGCGTGGCATGATGCAGGGGGTCGATGTCGGCAACGGCGCTCTTGCCAGCGAGATTTGCGCGCGCGCCTTTGAAAAAGGGCTTATCATCGAGACTTCGGGTGCGCATGATGAGGTGGTCAAGGTTCTGGCCGCGTTGACGACGCCCGAGGCCACGTTTCGAAAAGGGCTGAGCCTGCTTGCGGAGGCCGCCCGTGATGTCACGCAAACACATAAAATTGCAGCGGAGTAACATGAATGATTGTCAGAGATTTCAACAAGATCATCGAGGAAGACCGCAGCCGCGTCGTGTCGGATGCGCAGTGGTCGAGCGTGCGGATGCTTCTCGCGGATGACGGAATGGGGTTTTCGTTCCACATCACGTTTCTGGAGCCGGGATCGGAACATATGTTCGAATACAAGAACCACTTTGAGAGCGTCTATTGCATGCAAGGCAAGGGTTCGATCACCGATGTCGCCACCGGCGAGACGCATGAGATCAAACCCGGTGTGATGTATGCGCTAGACCAGCATGATCGCCACATTCTGCGGGCCGAGGAAGAACTGGTTATGGCCTGCTGTTTCAATCCGCCGGTGACCGGCAAAGAGGTGCATCAGGCCGATGGCTCTTACGCGCTGGAAAGCGCCTGACAAAAAGGACCCAGGCACAGGCCCGGGTAAAAAATTATGACATTTCCGGACCATACCGTCGAGAAAATCGGCGGCACATCCATGAGTCGCGTGGCCGAGTTGCTGGACACGCTCTTTATTGGCGCGCGGACGGGTACCGCGCTCTATCACCGTGTTTTCGTGGTTTCGGCGTTTGGCGGGATCACCAACACGCTGTTGGAGCACAAGAAATCCGGCACGCCGGGGGTTTATGCGCTGTTTGCCAACGGGGACGACGATCATGGATGGCTGGATGCGCTGACCGAGGTGGGGCGCGCGATGCGCGAGGCGCATGGCAGTATTCTGGAGCATCCGGGCGACCGCAACATGGCGGATGAGTTTGTCCGGGAGCGGATCGAAGGCGCGCGATCATGCCTGTTTGATCTGCAGCGGCTGTGTTCCTATGGGCATTTCCGACTGAGTGATCACATGCTGGTCATTCGAGAGCTGCTGTCGGGGCTGGGCGAATCCCATTCGGCGTTTGTTACCACGCTCTTGTTGCAGCGGGCTGGGGTGAATGCGCGGTTCATCGACCTGAGTGGCTGGCGCGATGAGAGTGAACATTCCTTATCCGAGCGGATAGCGGCGGGGTTGCGCGACGTCGATCTGACCAGCGAAATGCCAATTGTTACCGGCTATGCCCAATGCGCCGAGGGCCTGATGCGCGAGTTTGACCGGGGGTATTCTGAGGTGACCTTCGCCAATATTGCCGCCTATACGGGGGCGAAAGAGGCGATTATTCACAAGGAATTTCACCTGTCCTCGGCCGATCCCAAGCTGGTGGGAGAGGATGCTGTGCGCAAGTTGGGCCACACGAATTATGACGTGGCAGATCAGCTCTCGAACCTCGGGATGGAGGCGATTCACCCCAAGGCTGCCAAGACATTACGGCAGGCGGATGTGGCGCTGCGGGTCACGAATGCGTTTGATCCGGGCGATCCGGGGACGTTGATCGACGATCAGCCGACGGACCAACCGAGCGTGGAGATTGTAACGGGTTTGAAGGTCGTGGCGCTGGAGCTCTTCGAGCAGGATATGGTCGGGGTCAAAGGCTATGACACAGCCATTCTGGAGGCGCTCAAGCGGCATAATGTCTGGATCGTGTCCAAATCCTCCAACGCCAATACGATCACGCATTATGTGCATGCCTCGCTCAAGGTGGTGCGGCGCGTGGCGCGGGATCTGGAGGAGCTGTACCCTTCGGCAGATGTATCGGCGCGCACGCTGTCGGTGGTGTCACCGATCGGGCGGGATCTGAGCGGTTTGCGGGTGCTGAGCCGGGGTCTGGCGGCGCTGGAAGAGGCCGGAATCGAGGTGGTCGCCGCGCATCAGACGCCGCGCAGTGTGGATGTGCAATTTGTCCTTGGGTCCAAGGATATGGAGGCGGGGATTGCCGCGCTGCACCGCGTGCTGATCGAAGGCGAGGTGGCGCAGGTCCCGAGGAAAGCCGCCTGAACGCGCCCCCTCAATTCGACCTGTCCTTAAATTGAAATGAATGCGCGGCATTCGCCATTTGGCGGGGCCGCGCATTTGTCGTAGGGTGGATGTATTCGCGCCAGTATGGCCGAGACCTGATCAAGTTACACGTGTGGTGCGTAGGGAGCACGTGGGTGACGGAGGGTGTCGGCATCTGCTGGCATCCTCCGTTTGGTTTTTGGCGGGCAAGTGCCCGTTTACGCGCTTAGCCCCGCCATGTCGCAGATGATGCGCCATTCCTCTGCCGTCACCGGCTGCACCGAGAGGCGGGAATTTTTCACGAGGATCATATCGGTCAAGCGCGGATCGGATTTGATGGTGTCGAGCGTGACCGGCGTCTGAGCAGTCTCAATCGCCTTGATGTTCACACATTCCCAGCGGGGATCGTCCGATTTGCTGTCAGGATGCGCCGTGGCGATCACCTCAACGGTGCCGACCACGGCCTTTTCCGTCTGGCTGTGGTAGAAGAAGCCACGATCACCCAAGGCCATCTCGCGCATGAAATTGCGGGCCTGATAATTGCGCACACCGTCCCATTCCTCGCCCGTGTCGCCCTTGGCCAGCTGGTCCTGCCAGCCCCAGGTCGAGGGTTCGGATTTGAACAGCCAATAGCGCATCAGATCACCTTTTTCCACGGGATCAGTTCGACATTGGCGAAGAGCCCGGCCTTGGCATAGGGATCCCCCGCCGCCCAATCCTGCGCGGCCTGCATATCCGCTACATCAAGGATCACGAGCGAGCCGATCATCTGGCCTGCATCATCGAGCAGCGGACCGGCCTGAGAGACAACGCTGGTCTTTTTGAGATAGGCAACATGCGCGTCGCGGGTATCGAGGCGGGTTTGCAGGGCACCGGGTTTGTCGCGGGCTATGAGAGCAATAAGCATCATTCTTCCTTTAATGGGCGTGAGAGCAGCATATCCATCGCCTGCGCCACGTGCAATTCGCCTGTGACAAGGGCGGTAACGGCATGGGTGATGGGCATATCGAGGGCAAGGGCCTGTGCACGGGTCAGAACGGCACGGGCGGTGGCCGCGCCTTCGACTGTGATCGAGGGGTCGAAACCTGCGCCCTCTGCGATGCTCTGACCATAGCGGTAGTTGCGCGATTGGGCCGACGTGCAGGTGAGCACCAGATCACCGAAACCTGAAAGGCCGGCGAGGGTCTGGGGCTCTGCGCCAAGCGCGCGGGCGAGGCGGTTCATTTCGGCAAAGCCACGGGTCATCAACGCCGCGCGCGCGCTCTCACCGAGACCAGCGCCCATCACCGCGCCACAGGCGATGGCGATCACGTTCTTGAGCGCGCCGCCGAGTTCCGCGCCGAGCGTGTCGGTGGTGCGATACAGGCGTAGCGTTGGCGTGGTGAGGGCGCGTTGCAAGGCTTGCCCCCAGCAGTCATCGGCGCAGGCCAGCGTGAGCGCGGTGGGCAGACCAAAGGCGATGTCACGGGCAAAGCTGGGGCCGGTCAGAATGGCCGGGGTCGCCTGCGGGCAGATCCGGGCGATAAGAGCGGTGGGGCCGAGGCCAGTGCCGAGGTCCATGCCCTTGCAGCAGGCGACGAGGGGGCGGATGGCTAACGCCGTCTGATGCTCTGACAGGAACGCGCCCAATGTCTGCATCGGCATGGCGAGGAGGCAGGGCGATGTGCCGCCGGGCAACGGGCCGCTGATGACGGTCACATTGTCCGGCAGGCGAATGTCTGACAGGCGTCTAGCATTTTGGCGACCTGTCTGCATCTCTGCCGCGTGATCCGCGTCACGTGCCCAGAGCGTCACAGGGCCGGTTTGCGCCAATGTCACGGCGAGGGCCGTGCCGAATGCGCCTGCGCCACAGATGAGGATCATGCCTTGGCTCCCTTTTTGCCACTGCCCAACATCGCGGGGCTGGTTTGATCCAAGGGCCAGCGGGGGCGGGCGGCGAGGGTCATGTCATCGCGATGGCCATTGGCAAAAAGCTCGGCCCCGGCATAGGCGATCATCGCGGCATTGTCGGTGCAAAGCGCCATAGGCGGGGCGTTGAATGCCGCGCCCATTTCGGCCGCGACAGTCTCTAACCCGGCGCGGATCGCGGTATTGGCGGCAACACCCCCGGCGACGGCGATGACCGGCTGTTCGGGGTTGTCGGCGAGATAGATCGTCAGCGCGCGGCGGGTTTTCTCAGCCAGCACATCGCGCACGGCGGCCTGAAACCCGGCGCAGAGGTCGGCGCGGTCCTGGAGAGTCAGCCCGGATTTTTCAGTTACAATCTGATCGCGGGTGCGCAAGAGGGCGGTCTTGAGGCCGGAAAAGGACATGTCACATCCGGGGCGATCCAAAAGTGGCCGGGGAAAGCGGAAGCGGTTGGGGTCCCCTTGGATCGCCTCGCGTTCGACATGCGGGCCACCGGGTTGAGGCAGTCCCAAGAGGCGGGCCGTTTTGTCAAAGGCCTCGCCGGGGGCGTCGTCGATGGTGCCGCCAAGGCGGGTGAAATCATCCGCGCCGCGCACGATGAGAAATTGGCAATGCCCCCCCGAGACCAGCAGCATGAGATAGGGATAGGCAATGCCATGCGTGAGGCGCGGGGTCAGCGCATGGCCCGCGAGGTGATTGACGCCAATGAGCGGCAGGCCCGCGCCCACCGCTATGCCCTTGGCGCACATGACCCCGGCGATCACCCCGCCGATGAGGCCGGGACCGGACGTGACCGCAATCGCGGACACGTCGTGCAGGGTCAGATGCGCCTGCGCCAGCGCCTCGCGCACGCAGATGTCTAGCTTCTCGGTATGGGCGCGCGCCGCAATTTCAGGCACGACACCGCCAAAATCGGCATGGAGCGCGGTTTGGCCATGCACGACGGAGGACAGGATTTCGGGCGTTCCATCGGCACCAATGCGCAGCAGGGCGGCTGCGGTATCGTCGCAGCTGCTCTCAAGTCCCAGAAGGATCAAAGGCTCTGTCATCGCGCCCATGCGTTGCGTCAAAGGTGCAAGGCAGGTAACACCGAATGAGGCAGGCAACAACTCTGGATGGACCATGACCGTCACGATCCTGATCACGCGGCCCGAACCCGAGGCCAGCCGCTTGGCCGAGCGGCTGCAAGCGGTGTTGGGCGCGCAGGTCAGCATCGTTGTCTCACCGTTGATGCGGATTGAATATGGCGGGGCATTGCCGGATCTGACCGGGAACGCGGTGCTGATCTTTACCTCGCGGCATGGCGTCGAAGGGTTTTGCCGTCTGAGCACTCGGCGGGATTTTACCTGTTATGCCGTTGGCGATGCCACGGCAGAGGCGGCGCGCGCGCATGGGATGACGGCGATTTCCGCAGCCGGAGATGCGACAGCGCTGCTCAACAGGATTGCAGCGGAGGGCGTGCACGGCCCATTCGTGCATCTGCGCGGGGCGCATGTGGCGGCGGATGTGGCGGAGGTCCTGCGCGCCGCAGGCCATGATGCGTGCGACGTGGTGGTTTACGATCAGGTCGAGGCAGAAATGAGCGCGACGGCACGAGCCGCCTTACGAGGAAATGGCAGCGTGATTCTGCCGTTGTTGTCGCCACGCTCTGCGCGGATTTTTTTTGCTCAGGCGGGTCCGATCACGGCCCAGTTGTGCATCGCGGCCATAAGCCGCAAGGTGGCCGCTGTGGTGCCCGAAGGCACGAAAAGCGTGGTCGATATTGCGCAAACGCCGGATTTGCCGGGCATCCTCGCGGTCTTGCAAGAGCAGGTGGGCATGGCCAAGCGGCTTGAGGGTGGGAAACGACCACAGTAGGGTCAAGTTGACAACGACGGATGCTGAGATTCGAAAGGGTGGCGCAAGGTGGCCGATAAAAAGAAAGCTGCAAACAAGCCGGCTGAGGCAGACGGATTATCCGAAGCCGTTGAACCAGTCGCGGAGGCAGCGCCTGCGACAGAGCCAGACGGGGAGACGCGTGATAACCCTGCAACCGAGGCGGCGGCAGAAGATACCGATCGTCCCGACGCGGCGGAGGAGGATTTGTCAGACCTTCCAGCTGATGCGGCAGAAGATATCCCGTCCGAGATGCCCCCCGATAGCGACGACGGCAGAACTGCTGTTCCCGGTGCGATTTTTGTCGGCACACAAGAGCCGGAGGCCCAGACTGCGGCGGTGGTGAAAACCGAACAGGTGATCGTGCGGCAAGGTGGATTCTGGTCGATGCTGCTGGGCGGTGTGGTGGCGGCGGGTGTGGGCGTGGCGGCGGCACCCTATGTCTTGCCCCCGGCATGGTTTTCGCCCGCAGATGACGGCGTTGCTGTCGCGCTGACGGCGCAGAATGCACGGCTGGCGGCGCTGAGTTCCGAGCTGGAAGGGTTGCAGAGCCCGCCCGATCTGAGTGACGAAATGCAAGGGCTGAGCGAGACATTGACGGCGTTGACCGGTCAGATTGCGGATCTGGAAGGGCGTATTGGAGCGCTTGAGGATCGCCCGACAGTGCAAAGCGGCGGCGGTGTGCCTGCGGCAGAGATCGAAAACTTGCGCGCAGCCCTTGAGGCGCAGGCAACAGAGGTTGAGGCGCTGCGTGCGGCAGCAGATGAGCGGCAGACGGCAGAACGCGACAGTGCCTTGGCCACGCTGCGGCGGGCCGCGCTGACGCGCGTGATGACAGCGCTGGACAGCGGTAGCGATTTTACCCAAGCGCTGACTGATCTGCGCGACAGCGGGGTTGAGGTGCCCGATGCCCTGGCCGATCAGGCAAAAACCGGAGTGATCACACAGACCGCGCTGATCGAGAGGTTTCCCGAAGCTGCGCGCGCGGCGCTGGCCACGGCACGCGCCGAAAGCGGCGATGCGGTGGCGGGTGTAGGAGGGTTCCTCAAGAGCCAGCTTGGCATCCGGTCATTGAGCCCACAAGAAGGCGATGATCCCGACGCGGTATTGTCACGGGCCGAGGCGGCGCTGATCGAGGGACGCCTGAGCCATGCGCTGACCGAGATAGAGACCCTGTCCGAAGCGGCGCGCAGGCCATTGAGCGATTGGGTCGCAGAGGCCACACGCCGCCAAGAGGCGCTGGCCGCCGCAGAGGCCATGGCCGGAACATTGAATTGAGTTAGAAAAGGCGAGCGTCATGCTTTGGTCGATTATCAAGATTGCGGTTTTCATTGCCCTCGTGGCGGGCACGACCCTTGGCGCGAGCGCGTTGCTCGAGCTGGAGGGGGGGGTGCGGATCGTGATGGCCGGGATCGAGATCAACCTGACCCCGATCAAGGCGGTGATCGCGCTCGGGGTATTGGTCTTTGCGATCTGGCTCTTGATGAAACTGACCGGGCTGGTCGTGGCCTCGCTCCGGTTCATCAACGGCGATGAAACCGCGCTGTCGCGGTATTTCGACCGCAGCCGTCAAGACAAGGGGTATCGCGCGCTCTCGGAGGGGATGCTGGCACTCGCCTCGGGTGAGGGCGAGGTGGCGATGGCACAGGCCGCCAAAGCCGAGAAATATCTGCGCAAACCGGCGCTGACCAATCTGATCACCGCGCAGGCCGCTGAGATGTCGGGCAATCGGCGCAAGGCAGAAGAGGTCTATAAGCAGCTTTTGACCAATGAAAAGACCCGGTTTGTCGGGGTGCGTGGTATTCTGCGGCAGAAACTGGCGGAGGGTGACACCGAGACCGCGCTGAAACTGGCCAAGACCGCCTTTGCGCTCAAGCCGCGCCATACCGAGGTGCAAGACGCGCTGCTCGACTTGCAGGCCAAGACATCGGACTGGAAAGGTGCGCGCGAGACGTTGAATGCCAAGCTGAAATACGGCAGCCTGCCGCGCGATGTGCACAAGCGGCGCGATGCGGTTCTGGCGCTGTCGGAGGCGCGCGATGTGCTCGATGAGGGCAAGACTATTGAGGCGCGCGAGGCCGCGATTGAGGCCAATCGGCTCTCGCCGGATCTGATCCCGGCGGCGGTTCTGGCGGCTCGCGGCTATATTGACCAAGGCAATTCACGCAATGCGCTGCGCGTGATCAACAAGGCATGGTTGGTGCGGCCGCATCCCGATCTGGCGGCGGTTTTTGCCGCGATGGAGCCGGGCGAGACCCCCACCGAGCGGCTCAAGCGGTTTGCCAAACTGTTGAAAGTACACCCCGATCACCGCGAAACGCGGCTACTGGCGGCAGAACTGAACCTGGCCGCCGAGGATTTTCCCGCTGCACGCCGGGCGCTGGGCACTCTCGCCGAGGTCGAGCCGGACGCGCGCGCCCTGACCATCATGGCCGCCATCGAGCGGGGCGAAGGGGCACCGGATGCCGTGGTTAAGGGCTGGCTGGCGCGCGCCTTGTCTGCACCGCGCGGACCGCAATGGGTGT
Source organism: Roseovarius sp. (assembly GCF_048262375.1). Lineage (GTDB taxonomy): Bacteria > Pseudomonadota > Alphaproteobacteria > Rhodobacterales > Rhodobacteraceae > Roseovarius. The sequence goes on along the minus strand of NZ_JBLXFE010000013.1, from coordinate 1,075 downwards.
GTGACAAATGCCAGCATATTCATGCCGAATGGGCCCCTGCCTGTGAGAATTGCAATTCCTTTGATACGCTGAGCTGGCGCGCGCCGCCCAATAGCCCGATTGCCACGCCCACCGGGCTGGAAATGCTGCCGCTGATCGTTGGGGCGCTTGATGAGCCCCACATCGAGACCGCAAAAGAGGTGGACGATTCAGTTGACGACGCCGAGATTGTGATGGAAGAGGATGGGGTTAAAGCCGAAAAATAGGGCTTTTCCCGTCTGATACGCGGTGCTATAGCGCCGCCACCGGGGCCGCTGTAGCTCAGCTGGTAGAGCACGTCATTCGTAATGATGGGGTCGGGGGTTCGAGTCCCTTCAGCGGCACCACTTAGTAAGTAAATATATATTAAAATCAATTACTTGATATATTTATTCACTCCGCAATCCACCTTTTCATCCACCTTGGCGGGCGCTTTTCCCGAGCGATGAGCAGTTTGGGCAATGGGTTCGTGTGTCACAACTTGATACAGCAGATCGCATGGACCGCGCCAACACCAAAGGCGGGTCAGCCGGAAAGCTGCGAATATCGAACCATGTGAAGCGCGTTCCGTCGGCGTTGCACTTATTGCCCCAGCTTAGGCCTTGTGCACCCTGCCGGATCAACGCGGCCCGAACTACGTTAAGGTCGATCAGGTACCAACTCTCAACCGTCGTCTGCCCGCCGCGACCTGCGTCGCCTCTTCCTGCATGATCACCGCATCGGCCCCTTGGGGCAGCGCCGCTCCGGTCAAAACCCGGATCGCGGTCCCTGGCGGCAGCGCACGAGGCGCATCGCCCGCCGCCAAATCACCTGCGCGCGGCAGGCTCCACGGGCCGGGACCATCAAGCGCCGCCGTATTCACCGCGTAGCCGTCCATCGCGCAAGCGTTGAACGGCGGGCCATCGGCACCGGCCAGAACCGGCACGCCGCGCTCCAGCGCGGAGACGATCACGGGGTGAAACCCGTGGCCCGTCGCCTCCTGCTTGCCAAAGCGGTTGAGCATCATCAGGTCGGGGGCGACTTTGGCCCCGGCCAGCCCGTTCGCCACCACCATCGC
>NZ_JBLXFE010000012.1:0-109564 GCF_048262375.1 Roseovarius sp. | reverse complement strand
ACAATCCGCTACCATCGGCTCGAAGCATTCGAGGCGTGGAAAGATGCGGCACACGTCGCTTGATGTACGAACGCAGCACCAAATTGCAGACCAGGCGCGTTAATGTGACAACACCCCAACACCATCCCGGCCCGGGTCACCGGCAACCCTTTCCCCGCATCGAGCCACGTGGCAATCTGGCCCGGCTCGAAGGCCGGCAAGGCCCGGCCCAGACCCTTGATCGACACCGGCCGTTCCGCCGCACGCTGCCAGGCCAGATAAGTTTCACCGGCCGGTCCGGGCAGGTCGCCGGGCCGCAACAGGTGCACCGCATCGCGCAACTCTCCTGCCCGCTCCGACCGTCCAGAGAACGCGACACAAGCCTCGGCCGCGCGCAGCGCGAGCCGGTCCCGCAACAAGGCTTGGGGCACCTCCACGCGTCCCAGCACAAGATGCAGGTGGTTCAGCGCCGCATCCGACAAAAACGCAACATCTTCAAGGGTTTCAGCGCGTGCAGAGGTGACCCAGTCGGGCATCCGGGGTAACGTGTCGAGGTCGCTGATGTGATTTGGCCGGGCAAAAGTCATGCCTGAAGCCTACATTGGCGCGGCGCTTTCTGCCAGAAAATAGCGACCAAACCGCCCCAACCTTTGGCGCTTTGCTATGTCCAATAAGTTTGCATTATCGGACTTAGAAAGATATGCTGAAAATCAGTTTAATTTCATCACTGGATTCACTGGAAAATGGCCTCAGAGGACGAGAAGTCGACATCATCAAACTCTGGTGCGTTTAGTATCGCCCAGGACGACGAGAGAGATCAAGAAAAAAGCGACGATATCTCCCTACCCGCCCACGTCGCGGGCTCAGGCGGCCTCGATCGCCTGGTCGACACCGCCCGCGACTACGCGCGCGCCGCAGCCTCCGACAACACGCTGAAAGCTTATGCGAAGGACTGGACGCATTTCGCGCGCTGGTGCCGGATGAAGGGCGCGGAGCCTCTGCCCCCGTCGCCCGAAATGATCGGGCTCTACCTTGCGGACCTGGCGTCCGGAGCGGGCCCCTCCCCTGCCCTATCAGTTTCGACGATTGATCGCCGCCTGTCGGGTCTCGCCTGGAATTTTGCGCAACGCGGGTTCATGCTTGACCGCAAGAACCGGCACATCGCCACGGTGTTTGCAGGGATCAAACGCAGGCACGCCCGACCGCCAGTGCAGAAGGAAGCGATCCTGGCCGAGGACATCCTCGCGATGGTCGCCACCTTGCCTTACGACCTGCGCGGTCTGCGGGACCGGGCCATCCTGCTCCTCGGCTATGCTGGGGGCCTCCGACGCTCGGAAATTGTCAGCCTCGACGTGCACAAGGACGACACGCCGGACTCGGGCGGCTGGATCGAGATCTTCGACAAGGGCGCCCTGCTCACCCTCAATGCCAAGACCGGCTGGCGCGAGGTCGAGATCGGACGCGGCTCAAAGGATCAAACCTGCCCCGTGCATGCGCTCGAACAATGGCTGCATTTCGCCAAGATCGACTTCGGTCCGGTCTTTGTCGGGACCTCGCGCGATGGCAAACGGGCATCAGAGGCGCGGCTGAACGACAAGCATGTCGCGCGCCTGATCAAGCGCACGGTGCTGGACGTCGGCATCCGGTCGGATCTGCCCGAGAAAGACCGCCTGGCGCTGTTCTCCGGTCACAGCTTGCGCGCCGGTCTCGCCAGCTCCGCCGAAGTCGACGAACGCTATGTCCAGAAGCAGTTGGGGCACGCCTCGGCCGAGATGACCCGCCGCTATCAGCGCCGCCGCGACAGGTTCCGCGTCAACCTGACGAGGGCAGCCGGGTTGTGATGTGGATCAGGAGTCTTCGGATTTCAAAGCCGAAAGTGAGGCAACATGGCGAGGGAGATCGCTGCGGGAATGGAGGATGTCCACGATGATGACCTCGTCCGATCGATCCAGAAAGACCAGGAAATGCTCCCCTGCCCTTATGAACCTCAGGTCGTCGACATCATCAACGAGAACTGCGCAACTCCGACTTTGGGCTTGGCCATTCAGAATACTCTCACAGCGGTTGAGCAATTCGGCCTCGTAAAGCTCTGCTTGGCGCAGCCCGAAAGTTTCGATCGTCCATCTGGCGATTTCAGTGAGGCTGGCTTCCGCACGACGGGTCAGCCGGAAGGATCGGCTCATGAACGCGCGCGCGCAGTCGCAAAGGCCCTACGGATTGCGTCTTTGCCGCTGCCCTCAGCGAGATCACCCGCCTTGGCCTGCGCCAGACCCTTGAGAAGCCCTTGGCGGATGCTCGTGATCTGCGCCTCTTCCTGCTCGAGCAGCCTCAGGCCAGCGCGCATGGCTTCACTCACATTCTGGTAGCGCCCGGACGCCACCAGTGCTTGAACCAGATGGTCTTGGGTTTCGGTCAAGACGACGTTGCGTGTCACCATGGGTCAGGTCTCCTTTATTGGCAATATATGCCAATGCCACGTATTGATCAATACGTCACGCTGCCTGCCCACTGAGCCTACCATAGAAGCTGCGCTCGAGATGCAGCTCCCCTGCGTCGGCTTTCTCTACCATGCCCCGCAGATAGCCGCCCGGCGAGGCAACCTCGCCCGCGCTGTGTTTCTCGAAGACGAGTGCAAACGCGGCCGTGGCCACCTGGGTGCCCATTCGGTCCTGCGCCACGTTCCAGGCATGCTCCGAAATCCCAATCATTGGCCGCAGTTGCCCCGCAACCCGGTGCAGATCGCCCCAATCCTTCAGGAATCCACCCATATTGCGCGCCCAGGACGCGAACTCAGGACAGGCCTGCATGATTGTCGGCAGGTCCAGCGCCGTCCGTTTCTTGCTCACCTCGGCAACCCAGTCTTCCAGCTCCCTGTCAACCCGCTCTTCGGGTGGAGCATTGGGCACGACACCCGCCGCTTCCTCTTTTTCAGAGGAATTACTAGTTACAGGATTAAGTTGATTTGTAATTAGTATATGAGGTTCGGAAATGACCTCCCTGGGGTTCATTTCTTGAGTATTCTCTATGACTTGGGCGTGTTTATCATCGGCGTTTTCCACAGGTTTTGTCACACCAGTCGCCTTGAGGTAGGCCGCTTCGACGCGCTCCTGAAGGTCCTTGAACCACAACAGTAGCCGTTCCAACTGCTCTGAGGCTTGATGGCGGCGCGGAAGCTGGCCCAGAAGCTCCTCGAAGAGCCCCGTGAATTGGCTCCAGGGCCCTCGCAGCGCATTGCTAGTAGCCGCCTCGATCCGGGCTCGGATCATCCGGCGTGCCACCGTGATCTGGCGTTTCATGCGTTGGCAGAGCTCGCGTTCGGCCTGCAGCTCGGCATGAAGCTCCTCGAACTCCTCGACACGCGCCGACAGCGGCGACAGGTCGAAGCCATAGGCTTCGACGATGCGCCCCTCAGCGTTCCTGCGGCCCCACCGCTTGCCATTCGGGCTGTCCTGGAAGGAGATCACGCCGATCTCTGCGAGGCGCCGCGCATGGCGCTTGAGCGCGGAGAGCGAAAAGCCCGTCTGCTCCATCAGATAGGCGTTCGACGCCCAGACGATCGGGCGCTGCCCCTCCTCCCAATCCTGGGACTGCGTGAAGGCCCCGAGCGTGTCGAGGAGCATCATGTCGCCAGCCTTCAGGCCGATATGTGCACCAACACGCTTGAGCGCGACAAATGCCCGTGTTTTGGGTACTGCTACCCGTTCACCGGCTTGGGCAAGTTGCTCAGCCGTAGCCAGCCCGGCCGTTGCTTTTCGCCACCCTGACCGTTGGCTTATGTTGGACATAACTCTCTTGTTCTGAGACATGCCTGTCTCAGCCGCTCCTTGTGGAGCATCACTAAATTTTTCCATCTTTATGCCAGCGACAAAGAAATCCCGTTCGCTCAGAAGCGTTTTCTCTTGTGTGGTGATTCGTTGGCTGCTAAATTCTAGGTGTCTAATCTAAGAATTGCGTTCTGCGCAGCAGCCCTCGAAGCTCCGGTTTCGGGGGTTTTCTTTGTTTGCCGTTCCTCCTTTCTGCTCGTCCTCAGTTGTCATCCGCCGAATTTACATCTGTAAATTCGGCATAGGATTTTTTGATAATCTCTGCGAGATTGCTCTCAAGCCAGGTTGCAAACTCAGCGTTTGCGCCGGACTTCTTGACTGACAATGACAATGTTCCGCGGCCAGCTTTGATGGTCACGCCTTCCAACGGCGTTATCTCTCTAACCCCGCTCGACGTCTTCGCGCCGCGCTTAGTCGCTTCCCTAATGAGAAATTCGAGGCGTTCATCCGAACCCGACGAGGCGCTGATTCTGGCCAAGATATCGAGCGCCGCGCGTTCAGTTATCTTCTTTGAGAGAAATAACTCCGCCAGCTCCGTCCATTTTGGACGCCCGGACTTTGGTGCCGCGCCAATCAGGTCGCCGATCTTGACCGGGACGTTTTGTGTTACCTTTGTAAGGTGCGAATGACCCGACGCAGAGAGATTGAGAACCTGCCGAACAGTTGCCGCGTCGTGGCCCGCTGTCTGGATGGCCACGGCGAACCGTGCCTTCTCGTAAAAAGAGAGGTTTCGGCGCGCGGCATTTTCCAGTCCTTTCGCCAGCAAAGCCGTAGCGTCATCGATATCTTGGACGTTCGCGCGAACCTTGATGCCGAGTTCGCGGCAGGCCTTTAAGCGCCGCCGCCCATAAATCGCCTCGAAGCGCCCTTCAGCCGCCTTTGATCGCCGAACAAGAATGGGCACTTGCTGACCACCTTCTCGGATGCTGTTCTTTAGTCCTTCAAAGCTCTCGTCATCGTCTTCGACGTTTACAGCTGTAAACTCTTCAAGGCGATCTACTGGCCCCCAATCGTCGATTATGTTGGGGTCAATTTCTCGGATAGATGCCAGAGAGCCTTGAAGGGCTCCCAAAGCCGGAGCACTGGTCTTCGACGGCCGCTCCGACGGCGCCCCGCCAGAACGAGCGATCGTATTTGCAATACCGGACATATCGCGAAGTGATTTCCTAGCCATTACTTACGCCCCCACGATTGCTGGATCATCGTTTCGACTTCATGTCCCACAGCATCCATGGAGCCCTTTGCACGATCATATGTGGCCCGTGTCATTTCGGAACGGACCACTTCATAAATCGACTGTTTGAGCATGGTCGCGTCACTGATTGCTGTGCTCTTCAAGGCGGTTGCCGACATGACACGATCTTGAAATAAAGCTCGCATGAAAGACGTTAGCTGCTGAGAGGGAACGTCGGTCGGTTCGTCTCGCGTGATCAGAAATTTGAAGTGATCATATTGGAGAGTTGCGCCAGCATCCTCGATCACACCCATATACGCTCCGGCTAATTCAAGAAACTGAGCAGTTGACGAAACGTCCAACATCGATGGTGTTAGAGGGACAATCAAAGAACTAGCGGCAGCCATCCCAGCAATCGTCAGGAAACCAAGCTGTGGCGGGCTGTCCATAAGCACCAGATCAAAATCATCTTCTACCTGTGCCAAAGCATTTCGAATACGAGTAAAGAATGGTTGATCTGGGTTCGAATGAACGGCCGACTCAGTCTCAAACTCGGACAGCATCAAGCGGGACGGCGCAATCGAGAGCCCTGGAAAGTATGTTGGAACGACGACATCAGCCATGTTCACCGGCTCGTCGTAGCGAATCGCATCATAGACAGTCAGTCCATCGAACTCGATTTCAGGGCTGATCCCGCACATTGATGTGAGAGATCCCTGAGGATCCAGATCAACAACCAAGACCCGATATCCTCGAAGAGCAAAGTAGTGAGCGAGGTGGACGCTCGTCGTGCTCTTACTGGAACCACCTTTGAAATTCATCAGCTGCCAAATTTGCAACTGCTCCTCTCCCGAGCGGCGAGGCAGATAACGGCCTTTCTTCCGAGAGGTCTTCTCTAGAACTTCGCGCGCGTCCCATATCTCTTGGGCTGTATAGTAGCGGCGGCCACCCCGGATATCGTCAGGTTCAGGGATTGTGCCCTCAGCGTGAACCTTTCGCATGAACTGTCCGGATACTCCCAAGAGCTCAGCGGCCTCAGGTGCCGAAAAAGAACGTAGCGTCTTCGTGTTGTCTGGGGCAAAAGCAGAGAGCAGGTGTTCTCTGATGGCAGCGTTGAGTCGTTCGGAAATCTCCGTTGCAAGAGCCGAAGGGCGCTCACTTGCCAATGGTGTCACAGGAATCATCTGGTTGCCCCAATTTCGAAAATGTGGCCTTTTTCGCGCCACTTGGGGATAAAAGCAGTGATTCACGCGACTAAGTCAAGATTTTTCCTCTATATAGTGTCTATCAACGCTTGATGAGACTATATCCACGGCCACGATCTAGGTCGAGTTTACAGCTGTAAACGAATTGGCCGAGGTAAGCCCCCGCCAACTTTGGTCTCACGCTGCGTCTTTCGGCCCCCGGGGGATGACGGCCTGCAGGGACAGATCGTCCTGGTTCGCGGCCTTGCCGAGGTTGGCGTTGAAACCGTGGTCGCGGATGGTCAGCGTGTAGTAGTCGGCACCAGTCTCCTTGTTCTGCTTCTTCCAGATGCCGCCGCACTCGACCAGCTTGCCGCGCGGGGAACGACCGAGGACACGGTGCGTGGGTGCCATCGGGTTCGTGCTCGCGACGGGTTCGACCGTGATGTCGAGGTCGAAGGTCAGGGTCGAGATGGAGCCGACGCCCTTGGCGGTCTCAAAGTCGGCACTGGTGGATTTGATGCAGTTCGTGGTCATTGCTCTTCTCCTTGTTTGCCTCGTGAGGAATGGCCCGGAGGGTCAGGGGAAAAAGATCGGCGACAACCTTTGTGGACGGGACGACAGCTGCGACCAGCATGTCATGCAACGCGGCACATCGGGAGAAGCGCGGCGGCCGCGAAGGAAGATGGGTGAACAGCCGAGGGAGATGCAGCTGAACTGCGGTCGATGCTGTACCCAACTTCTTGCCGGAGTGTATCCGACTGTTTGCACACTCTGGACCAAGACCCGGCCTCGACGCATCACCCCAAGGCCAAACGAACCAGGAAGTTGTTGCTGGTGCGCCATGGGCGACGCCGTTGGATAGGTGACTAGACAAACGCGCCAAGATCGGATGAGGCGTCAGACTCCGATGCGGACATTGAGAGTTTGCGCGGCGAATGGCGGCTCAGAGCCCACTTTACCGGATGTTGCGAAGCGACTGAATGTCCGCATTTCAAGATGCCGCAGCTTTGGTTATTGGGTGTGCTTTCAAAAACAACGCCAACACTCCGGCCCCGACTGCCAACCAAACTGAGCCTGTCCAGACAAGGGTGTAGGTCTGTGTCGCGGTAAAGACATAGCCGCCAGCGAACGCACCCATTGCCCCGCCGAGGGCGTGGCCCGCAGAGATCAAACCCATAGCGAGACCCATCGTTTTGATCCCAACATGGCTCGCGACCAAACTGGCCGTGACGGGAACTGTCGAATAGTCGACCGCGCCAAACAGAACGGCGAACAAGAACAGCATTTCAATAGATGTTCCGGGAATGCTGCCGAGTAGGATGAATGTCAGCGCCCGCAGCATGTATATTGCTGCCAGCAACATCGGACGATTGACACGATCCGTGAGCCAGCCGGCAGCTATCATGCCTATGAGGTTGACGAGGGACAGCAAACCATAGGCGGTTGCACTTGGAATGGGTGGAAATCCACAGAATGCCGCAAAGGGCAGCAAATGTGTTTCAACGACGCCAGTCGTCGTAAACCCACAAATCAGAAAGCTCCAAAACAGGAGATGAAAGGCAGGCTGTCGTACAATTGAGGTGAAGTCCTGCCGCATTGTTGATGGGTCGTCTTTTCGCCCTTCGGCTTCGTTTGATGACATATCTGGTCGCATGGTCATCCGAATGCATGGGATCAACGCGAGGCTCGCAAGCGATAAGGCACCAAAGCTCCAGCGCCAGCTTGCAAATGCCAATAGCGCTGCGATCAAAGGGACGATAAGAAATTGACCACCCGTCGCACCCGATGTGCCAATCCCTGTCGCCAGCCCCTGATTGTCGGAAAAGCTGCGGGTGACTGCCGTGGCCACAACATGGGTCGCGACAATTCCAAAGCCGATGGCACAGAACCCGGCAAAGCCGATGACGAACATCAGCTTGCCGTTCATCAGTGCCACGATTGCACAGCCGACCCCTAGCAATCCCATGCCCAGGTTGAGTGTGAACTGCGATCCGCGACAATCCACCAAGCGCCCTGCAAACGGGGCAACAATAGCCATAATCAAGAGCGCTGCCGCTCCGACGCTAGAGATATAACTACTGGTCCACCCGAACTCCGTTTGCCAAACAGGCATGATCAATCCAAGGGCGGCTCGGCTGGAGAAGGCGAGCGACAGTGCCAGGAACCCGAAGATGACAACGGTCCAGTTCTGGCGTGGTTGGGCGGATGTGGTTGCTGACATGGTGTATCTCCTTGTCCTCGCGAAATGCCACGTAACTTGCGTTTTGACGAACGAGAAACTGGTCAAATAACTTTAGCTGATCTAAAGTGAAGAATGGCAATACGCATCCAGGACCTCTACACATTCCACGTCGTCGCACGCGCAGGCGCGATGCAGGACGGCGCGCATGAACTTGGCGTGACGCCGGGTGCAATCAGTCAACGCATCCGTGCAGTCGAGGAGCGTCACGGGGTGCGCCTGTTCACCCGAAGCAAAAATGGGATCACACTCACGGCGGCAGGGCTTGCGCTTCAATCAGATGTCAGCGCGGCGTTTTCGACGATTGAGGCCGCACACCAAAAGAACTTTGCCCGGCATGGCCACACGGTGCGGATCAGCGCATCTGCGACCTTTGCCCACACCATGCTTGTCTCCAGCCTGGGACGATTTTCTGAAGCGCATTCAGCAATCAAAGTCTCGGTCGAAACCGAAGACCGATTGGTTGACCTCAAATCGGAGCCCGTTGATCTGGCGATCCGCCATGGTCTTGGCACCTATCCGGGCCTGCGGTCCGAATGGCTATGCTCTCCAGAGCTGATCCTTGTCGTTAGTCCGAAACTATTGGAACGCCTTGGGCCGCTTGAAACGCCATCTGACTGTCTGCGGTATAGATTGTTGCCCGATTCCACAGGAAAGGATTGGTCGATCTGGTTTGAGGCACAGGGCATTGACGCCAGCGGCGCGGCCTACGGCACACAGTATGGCAACGACTTTTTGACGGTTAAAGCAGTGATCGACGGTCAAGGATTGGCATTGCTGAACGATGTCTATGTGAAAGAAGGCTTAGCCTCAGGGCATTTGGTGCGAGCATTGAATGCCGCATGGCCGACAGCATTTGCATACTATGCTGTCGCACTTGCCGAGACGCTCGAAAGACCGGCAGTCTCAACCTTTGTCAAGTGGCTCAAAAAGTACCTGAGCTCATAGTTAGTTCTAAAGCTGCCTTTGGAGCAACCGCAGCGAAATCACACTTATCCCGCTGAGCGGTCATTGGCACGACTCAGATCCGATGTCCGCATTCGAACCGCTACGTCGGAATGTACCGGGGCCTAAGCCCCGATCCTCTTAATGCGGATCCCGAGCTTACGGGCCTTGTCGACGATGTTCTCGGTGATACCCGAACCGGGGGTGGCGATCAGCCCCTGCGGCATCGTCTCGAGCATCTTGTCGTTGCGCTTGAAGGGGGCGGCCTTGCCGTGGCTCTTCCAGTCGGGTTTGAAGACCACCTGCGTAACACCTCGGGTATCCGCCCATCGGGCCGCGATCATCTCGGCGCCCTTGGGTGTGCCACCGTGCAGGAGCACCATGTCGGGGTATTTGGCGTGGGTGGCGTCGAGGACGGACCAGATCAGATCATAGGCGTGATAGTCCCCGCCCGAGAACGCGATCCGCGTGCCTTCGGGGCAGTGCACCTCGGTCTCCATGCGGCGCTTGGCCGACAGGTAAGCCCGACTGTCGACCACGGCGGAAGTGAGCCCACGATGGGAAACTTTGGATCCGGTGCGGGGCAACCAGGGCGAGCCTGTGGCAGCCGAGAAGTGGTCCACGGCCAGATCGCGCATCTGCTCGAAGGCGTCGCGATGGTCCCAGAGCTTCAGCCCGATCATCTGGAGGCGCTCCAGCTCGACCGAGGCGACCTCGGAGCCGTCCTGTACGGCCAGACTTTCCCGGACCTCGAATTCGTTGTCGTCGAGGAGCTTCTGGATATGGGTGAGCCGGCGATGAAAGATCGAGGTGAGGGACCAGAGCATCTCTTCGAGATTGTCTTCCAACTGGCTGCCGGTAAGGAGGCCGGTGGTGGTGTCAAAGAGGGTCGCCATGGCGAGCTCGACCTCGTCGGGCTGGGGCAGGGGGCGATGATCGGCCTCGCCGGGCCCTGGCGTCGCGCCGTAAAGCGCCAGGTGGTCGAGGATGGCGGAGGTTACGCCGGTTTCCTCGGGGATGTCTGTCTGATGGGGCATTTTCTTGTTCCTCTGATTGATCTGACCCGATTTGGATGGGGCGATAACAGGACCGGCGGCGACCGGGCCGCATCCGTCAGGATCGGAGCAAAGCGGAGAATGCGCCCAGGGCCGGAAAATTGTCCCCGCGAGGAATGGCCCGCCACGGTCATGTGGTGGGGCAGGGGAATTTTCTGGTACGGGGCGCATTGCTGCCCGGGCGAGGAGCACTCAGCTCCGACCCGCCGGTCCATCGCTCCCCTTATCCAAACGGGATCAGATCGAACCCGCGGAACCTTTGCCCAGTCGGACATCCCCGGGAAGGTCGGCGGTCACCCGTCCTCGATCTCCAAACCTTGTGCTTTCATGGCCTTGAGCAAGGACCGGCGTAGCGCATCTCTGCCAAAAGCTCGCAGATCGTCGTTGAAATCGCCCATGTTCGGCACGAGATCACCACAGGCAATTCCAATAGATTCCAATTGGTTACGCAATCTCGTTGATGCGTTACGTCCAGCCTCGTCATTGTCTCGCACGATCCAGATGCGCGTGATCCCCGGCGGCGGGATGAAGAGGCCGAGATGGGTGGCGGTGAGACAGGAGGCGAGATCGAATTCTGGCAGGGCGATTCCGACCGAGAGGGTGTTCTCGAGACCTTCCGCGACGATGAGATCAGTACGCCCGGTGCCGGACCAGAAGCGGATGGCATGGCCGTGCAGCTGTCCGAGGATCCGCTTCGGGCTCTCGATCTCGGCCAAACCGCCGGTGGAGGGGTCGAGATAGACCCTTGCGCATCCGGTGATCTGGCCGCGATTGTCGGTGATCTTCGCGAGCAGGGCAGGGGCCCTTTGCGGCAGATCAGGGTCGTCCTCGCCCGGCCGCAGGAAGACCCGCGGGTGATAGCGCAGAGCCGGGCCGAGCCGTGTGATCCCGCGCCCCTGCAGATAGGTGGCAGCCAAGGTGCCGAGAACCGGCTTGCCAGCGGCAAAGAGCTTCCGCGCCCGCGCAATGCGTTTGCTGGAGGCTGCCTCCGGGCGCTCAGCCTTTCGAGTAGAACGAGACTCGGCAGGGCAGGGGGCTTCGCCGAGGAAGGATCGAGCCTCCCTCAGCGTTTCCTTGAGCGTCACCGATCCAAGCCGTTCCTGCAGCAGGTCGATCAGGTCGCCATATTCACCCGTCGCGAAATCTTGCCAGGACCCGGCTTTACGACCACCCTGCGCCTGCAGACGGATGGCGAGGCTCTGGCCCTTTACGCCAGAGGTGTCGCCAACCTGCCAATAGTTGCCCTGCTTGCGCCCCTCGGGGAAATACTGGCGGCAGAAACTCTCGGCGCGATCAGCCAAATCGGCCGAGAGGTCTGCCACGCTGCGACGCGCGCTCATACGGCGGCATCCGCAGCGTTGGCGCCAACCGGATGCTCGGCGAGCACCCGCGCCAGCACATCGGTGCCATCCACCGGAATGAACACCCGCGTTTTCCACTGGATCACTTCGGTGAAGCAACCCAGGGCCTTCAATCCGGGCAGAGCCGCGCCCGACGCGCCGATCAGCTCGAGCCGCGGCTGTCCCATGACCAGCGACCGGCGCAACTGGTAGCCGCCAAGAAGGTTCAGGGTCGTTCTGGCTTCCATCACCGCAGCAAAGACCTCCTGCGGCGTCATCTCGATCTGGCAGTCGAGACCAAGTCGCGCATAGACGTTCAAGAGTTGCTCTTGGCTGACCAGACGGCCAATGGCGCGCTCCCCATCCTCGGTCTGAAGGCGGTAGATGCGCATGTTGTCAGCGGGAAGCCGATCCCAGATCGGCAGGAGCAACCCGCAGATCAGCGTGATCTTCGAGGTGGTGAACTCCGGCACCGCGTCAACCTCGGCCTGCCAGAGCCGTTCGAACATCGCATCGTCGATCTCTTCCCAGTGCGACTTCGAGAACTCGGTCAGCGCGAGGATTTCGGTTGCCATGGGCCGCAAGAGCTTCACCCGAAGGATTGGCACACCATCCTCGTCCATGAAGGCCGGCGCCCTCACCATCAGGGCCGCGCGTTTGGAGGTCTTGTTCCAGCACAGCGTCGCGCCTTTTGTGTCAGTACAGATCTCTTTGACCCGGGGCAGGGAGAGCGGATCGTTGCGATCGGTGCGCTCAACGGTCAGGGCGGTGGCCGTCGCTCCTGTCGCCTCATGCTCGAAGATGACCTTGCGGTCCAATATCTCGAACTTCTCCGCGCGCAGGGTCTCTAGCCCGATATCGAGCGTGCCTGCCTGGCGCGCGTCCTCGATGATGGCGGAGAGAAAACCGCCGAAGGCCTCGAAGATCGCGTCCTGCATGTCGATGCGGAGCGCGAGGCAGCGGTTCAGGAACTGCTGAATCGGCGGCAGGTTTTCCTTCATCGTGCCATCCGCCTCATCGAGCGTCAGCCCGGTCATCTCCTGGAATTTGGCGTAAGAGCAGGCCTCGATCTTGCCCGCCCGCAGCTTGTAGAAGAACTGTCGCAGCGCCGCGCGGGCGTAGGGGCTCTCGAGGTTGTCCTCTGCGCGAAACATGTTCTGACCGCCGGTCTCACGTTGCCCCTTGGTGATGGCACCTAGCGTGTCGAGGCGACGGGCGATGGTGGAGAGGAACCGCTTCTCGCCTTTCACATTGGTCGCGACGGGGCGAAAAAGCGGCGGCTGCGCCTGATTGGTGCGGTTGGTACGCCCCAACCCCTGGATCGCATTGTCGGCCTTCCAGCCGGGCTCAAGTAGGTAATGCACCCGGAGGCGCTGGTTCTTCGCACTCAGATCGGCGTGATAGCTGCGCCCCGTGCCACCGGCGTCAGAAAAGATCAGGATGCGCTTGTCATCGTCCATGAAGGCCTGCGTCTCACCGAGATTGGAGGAGGCGGGGCGGTTTTCCACCTTGAGCCGCCCTTGCTGCGTCTTCACGATGCGCCGTTTGCGCCCCGTGACCTCGGCCACGGCATTCCCGCCGAAATGCCAAAGGATCTGATCGAGCGCGCCCTGCACCGGTGCAAGCGCGCCAAGATGCTCGACAAGATCGTCTCGCCGCCGCTCCGCCTCGCGGCAGATGATCGGGTTGCCATCGCCATCGAGGGCAGGGCGGGAGCGCAGATCGCCGTTCTCGTCGGTGTAAGGCTCAAAGAGCTGCGTTGGGAAGGAATGCATCAGGTAGTCCATGATGTTCTCGCGTGGGGTAAAATCGACCTGCAGGTCGTCCCACTCCGAGGGCGGGATCTCTTCGAGGCGCCGTTCCATCACCGCCTCGCTGGTCGAGACCACCTGAATCACGGCCGAATGCCCCGCCGCCAAGTCCACTTCGATCGCATGGATGAGCGAAGGGCATTTCATGGCGGTGATGAGATGATTGAAGAAACGCTGCTTGTTGCTCTCGAAGGCCGAGCGCGCAGCGGATTTCGCCTGAGCGTTCAGCGTACCGGTCTCGGAGGAAATACCCGAGGCCTGAAGAGCGGCCTCCAAGTTGGTGTGAATGATCTGGTAGGCGTCGGCATAGCTGTCATAGATCGCGACCTGGGCGGGCGTCAGCTCATGCACCAGCATCTCGTATTCGACCCCGGCATAGGAGAGCGAGCGTGCCAGATAAAGCCCGAGCGCCTTCAGGTCGCGCGAGATCATCTCCATGGCGGCGATGCCCCCGGCCTCCATCGCGGCAACGAACTCGGCCCGCGTCACGAAGGGGAAATCACCCGTGCCCCAGAGACCGAGGCGGGAGGCATAGGCGAGATTGCCGACGACCGTCGCACCGGTCGCTGAGACGTAGAGCACCCGCGCATCGGGCACGGCGTTTTGCAGCGCGAGGCCCGCAAGACCTTGCTGGGACGCTTTCTTGTCGCCGCGGTCGGACTTTTCGCCGGCGGCATTCGCCATAGCGTGGCTTTCGTCGAAAGCGATGGCCCCGTTGAACCCCTCGCCGAGCCAAGACGTCACCTGATCGAGGCGGGAGGCTTTGCCCTCACGCTCGGCTGAGCGCAGAGTGGCGTAGGTGACGAAGAGGATACCCTCGGGCAGACGAATGTCGCTGCCCTGACGGAATTTCGAGAGCGGCACGATATCGCTTTCGCGCCCACCGAGCGCCATCCAGTCGCGCCGCGCATCTTCGATGAGCTTGTCGCTCTTGGAGACCCAGACCGCCCGTCGGCGTCCCTGCAGCCAGTTGTCGAGGATGATGCCCGCGACCTGACGTCCCTTGCCACAACCGGTGCCATCACCCAGGAACCAGCCCTTGCGCAGACGGAAGGCACCGTTGTCGCCCTCAGACGCGGCCATCAGCTGGCCTTCGATCTCGCCGCGCTTGAACCAGCCCTTCAGGTGCGTTTTGTGGGCATTGCCCGCATAGATGACGCTTTCGAGCTGCGGTGCGGAAAGGAGACCGTCCGCGACGAGGGTCTTCGGCAGAACGGGTCGGTAGGTCGGGACAGGCGGCGGGACAGAGGCCATGGCCGCGGATTGCACGAGTGCGGTCGGATGAGCGGCCGCGCCGTCGATCCAGATCGATTGCAGGTCATAGGCTTCGTAGACCGTATCCTGCAGCGCGCCATCGGGTTCGCTCCAGGATTTCGGTAGGTAGTCGAGCGGGGCCGTCTCGATGTCGTCGAAGGGATGCCTCGCACGTTCTTCAGCGAGAGCGCGGGTTTCCTTGCGGGCGGCGTTGCGCAGGGCGTGGAGGTTGGTGCGGGTCGGGCGGCTCGGCTCAGCCAACGCTGAACTGGTGGGGCAGGGCGGGGGGCTGCGGCGCTCAGGGCAATGGGTGAGCACCGCAGCGAGAAGTTCACCCGTGGTCGCGCAAATCGGATGATAGGCAGCCTCGGTGGCGAGCGGCGCGCGCCCATCCGCGCCAACAGGCCGCTTGTCGATCACCGTCAGCCGGGTATCGATGGTGGTGCCATGCGGCGCGAACACCTTGCCGTCGATCGCGGCGGAAAACACGACATCGGCGCTTTGTCCAATCCGCTGAAATGTCGATCGGAAGCTTTTCGTGGAGGGGCAAAAACTCTCACCGGTGATGACGACCAGTCGCCCGCCCGGCGCGAGGCGTGCCAGGGCGGAAAGCACATGCTGACTGGTCGCCTGCCTAAACCGGCCCTCGACATGGTTGGCGGCGGAGAACGGCGGGTTCATCACGATGACCGAGGGCGTGATCGACCGGTCAAGCCGGTCGTCGATCGAGGCGGCGTCGTGATCCGACACCGTAGCTTCTGGGAACAATTCCCTCAGCAAGGCGCGGCGGGTTTCGGCAAGTTCATTCAGCGTCAAGCGAACACCCGCAATCTGGGCGAAGATCGCCAGCATGCCAGTGCCGACCGAGGGCTCGAGCACCAGGTCGTCGTCCCGAAACCCGGCTGCTCGCGCGACGATTGCCGCGAGGGGCAAAGGCGTGGAAAACTGTTGCAGACGGATACTGTCTTCAGAACGCCGCGTATGAGACGGAGCCAAGGTGGCCAGCCGCTCGATCATGGCGAGGAAGGCCCGTGGCGAGGTCGCCTGGCGCTGCATCAGCGCGCCGTAGCGCGAAAGCATCAGGATCTGGGCGACTTCAGCGGCCTCATAGGCGTCCTTCCAGACCCAGGCGCCGCTGGTGTCTCTGGCGCCGAAAGCCTCCTCCATCGCGGTGCGCAGGGCAGCGGCGTCGATGGACCTGCCCGCCTCGAACAAGGGGACGAGGGTTCTCGCGGCCTGGGTCAGGTTGTGGGCGAAGCCCGAGGCCTCGTGCAGGGCAGGGGCTTCGGGCTCAGTTGCAACTTGGACGGAATGGGGGTGAGCGTTCATCGGCAATCTCCGGAGTTGAAGGTTGGCCCCAAGCCCCGCGTGCACTCTCTCACCCGGGAGGGGTCACCCCTCCCGCCCTGCCTCTCGCTCTTTCATGGCCTCTAAAACTGAAGTCTTTGTAGCGAGAACTTATCCACAAAATCTGGGGATGATGCTGTGGGCGTTGTCGCGCAAACCCATGCCAGGCTGCTGGGACAAGGCCGTGCCCGCATTTTGGGCACCTCCAACGAAACGGTCCCGACACACAGCAAGCTGGGGGACCAAATGGTCAACGAGCAGAAATCGCAAGAACTCAGAATGGGGATCTGCAAATAAAAAGGCGGCATCCGGGAGGAGGTGGATGCCGCCGATTATTCCGGATCGGCTCAGGGAGGAGGAGAGAACCGATCACAAGAGCGAACATAGGAGCAATGCTGCAGTCGCACAATGGGTGGGCTATGATTTTGCTGCAATGCAGCAATGCGCGCGCGCAATCGGGTGCTGCCCATAGTTCCGGTGTGTGGCGGCGATTTATTCTATGGATGGGCGGTCAATGCGCCGATCGCGGGTGTCACATGTGGATCAGACCGAGGAACGGCATTCCGCGCCTCCGGCAAACAATGCGTCTCATAGTCGCCAACAAACCCCCAGCAGGCGTCGATTTCCTCGTCGTCCCGCTCGATGACATAGCCATAGACCCGACCGCCAAGATAGGCGTCGTAGCTGACGATTTCGCCGCGCAGGATGTCTTCAACTTTTTCGCGCAACGCCTTGGTGACGCGTTTCACGCCAAACTCAGTCCGGACGGCCTCGAGCGTCACATAGACGAAGCCGACCTGGCCGGAATCCCACGGACAGTGAAACCCGATGGTGTTCATCGCGAGGCCGGAATGGTCATAGAGAAAGACGGGCAGTAGGATCACCTTGCGCTCGGCGCGGTCGCGCAGCTGGTCCATCGAAAGGTCGCGCTGATCCGAGACATCGGCAAGATCGCGCAGGAACGCCTCAGGGCTGTCGTGCTGATGGATGTCACCCAGCCGATAGCGCCGGTGCCAGCAGATCAGCTTACCGAGGTTGCACCACTCGCGCGGGCTCTCAGAATCGGGGTCGTGGTAGATCTTGATGGTGTGACCTTGGTAGGCCTCCTCATAGACGGGATCTTGCATGTCGATGTCCTTTCTTGAAACGCAATCGACCCGCCGAGCCGGATGTGGCGCGAGCGGGTCGATTGGGACGTGGTCAGGTGGTTGGTTAATGCGCCGCCCAGCGGATCAGGCGGCGGCGCGGTTCTGGCGATGCTGGACGTGCTCGACCGAGACTTTCAGGAGCCAATCTTCGAATCCGAGAATGGTCTGGTGACCCGCAACCGCCTCGACCCAGGCCGCGCGCGGATCGCCAACAATCTGCGTCGGGTCGTTGTCGATCCGACCATTGGCCATCCACGGCTCCGGCTGAATGCGGCCGAGCCAGTCCGCAAGCGACGGGATGCGCCCCTGACAGTCTTCACGCACATGTTGCTCACCGATCCAGCGGATCGGGACGACCCGGCCCGCGCTGTTGGTTAAGCTGCGACCAAACAGCCGTTCGGCATCATAGATCCCAACGGCATGTTATCTGGACAGTCAAGCTGTCTCTTAAGGAAAACACCCTGCGATCATTGGGGTTTTCCTGAGTGGCATCGATGAGACAATTCATGGGGGCTCCCTCTCTATCTTATCCCTGTTTCACCCCCACCCAGCTCACCTCTTCCTCTCCCTGATCATGACTTCAGATGCCGCCCTGGGACGGCGGACTGAACGGCAGGACTTTCGGGTCGGCCCGCGCGATCTGTGCTTCAAGAACCGCAATCAGGCGGCGTTGTTCTTCACCCTTCAGCGCGAGTACCTGGATTTGTTGCGCTAGGGTTTTGACGGTCGCGCGCAGCTCTGCCAGTTCGCCGCCGCGGGCGGCCCTCAGCTCGGCTTCGAGTTCACGGATACGGGCTTTCAATCCTGCGACTGATCCCGACCGGAACCGCGCCTCTGCCGCACGAAATTCCGCAAGAACGGCAGTGGCCCGGTTGGCTGTGGCGCGGCTGACGCCGGCCTCGCACGCGAGATTGGCGACACTGAGGCGCCCGTCGGTATGCTCTGAGGCTCCTTCGAGCAGCCGCTTCATGGCGGCGCGCAAGGCGTCTTCGGTCTTCTGACTGACGGGCCATGTCATAGCTTTGGGTCCTCCAAGTGCGCGATCAGTCCGCGCTTTCGATCATTGTCCTGCGCGATTGCGACCTTCTGAAATGCCGACAGGGTGTTGCCCTGCAGGAGGCGCTCGCCCTCCTCGATCGAGGTCCGCCAGGGCGCGACATGGCGCGTGGTCAGGCAGGAATTGGGGCAGCGGTCAGGGCTGCAACGCGAAATCACCGGGGCCTCCGGCTTGTCGTCGGGCCGCAGGCAGAGGGCGCTGGCGGGCTCAAAGAAGCAATCGTTCAGAAATCCGACATGCAGCGTCTTTCCAAGATGCGCCAGCATCGTTCGAAGGCGTTTCTGGTCGAGGATGCGCCCGGGCAGATCACCGAGGGTGTCCCGGACGTGGTCGAACTCCTGCTTGAGACGGGACGAAGCCGGTCCGCCGGGCTCGTCACCCTGCAGGTAGGCCTCATAATAGGCGACCACATCGTCCAATTGGCCAAGGGCGCGTTCCTGCTCGACCGCCCGGCGAAAATCTCCGTGCGGCGCACCGGCATAGCCCTCGAACATCGCCACGGAGGCATGCTTGTACTGGATCTTTCCGGCAATCACGCCGAAAGGGCGGTTCGCGATGTACCATGCGATGGTGCGCCGGAACTGGCGGGTGCTGAAATGCCAGGGGCGTCCGTCGACATGTGGAATTGCGGGCGGGTTTGCGACCTTTGCATCCAGACCGTCGCGGAACATCTTGATGATCGGCGACGCCTGCGCGGCAAGGTAATCCGCCGTCCAGTCCCAAGGCTTCAACGAGACCCAAAGAGATCTCAGGTCGCGCTCGCCGCGTGCGCGCCGTGACAGGACTTCCAAAGCATCGACCGCTCGGGCGACCGGCGCGATAGTGATCCAATCGGCGGAAACACCCGCCGCCTCGCGGTGCTTATAGACGTTGCTGCGTACCCGATAGCGCTCGATCAGGTTGTCAGCACTGCGTTCAACCGAAACGCAGCCCGGCTCCATGTCCTGCAACTCGCTGTCGCGCATCCCCGTCAGATACGCGCAGACGATGTAGCAGGCCGCCTGCAGCATCTGCTCTTCATGTGGCAGGCTGTCCGTGTCGAAACGCTCCCGCCAGGGCAGGCCGGTATCGGGATCGAGGGTGATCGGGGTATCCATTCCGCCGACCTCGGTTCCCATCTCACCCGCCATCTGGTCCAGCATCCTCACGGTCGCGGTGGAACTACTGAGGTTCCCCGTTTGAGGACAGCCGATCTGAAGGCACATCAGCCTGAAATTATACGCGTTGCCTTCCCTAACATCGGGGACACCGCGGGTGGTGTTTGGACGGCGCTCCCAGAGTGGCACGCCCCGCCCTTCCGCCCGACGGGCCTCGAGCCAGGTGCGAAGACGGTAGCGAAACCGTTCGTGGCGGGTCTGGCGCGCATCCTCGGCAATAATCTGGGCAGCGCGGGCTTTAAGGCGATCCAGCTCTTCGCGCGCCGCGAGGATATCCGGAGCGAAGACATCGACGTATCGCATCGACCAGTGGAGCAGTGCGCCGATGACCGGTTCGGGGATGCGCGGCGTGGTGTTCTCCGAGCTCGTCCGGCTCCGACCGCTGACATTGCTTGCCGTGCGCCCACCCCAGGGCAGGAAGGGAATGCCGCCCCCGGTCACCCATGGCCCAAAATGATGGAGGTCGATGGGGACATCGACATAGAGGCGGATCTGTTGCGATGAACGTGCGCCGTCTGCCCCCAGATGCGCCAGATACGCGTCCAGCACTTGCTGGTCGACGCGCGCCAGTTCGACGGAACCGATACGATCGTGCAGGAACTCTCCGAAATGGCGCAGGAACAGCAATGTGCCCTTGGCGGTCGAGGGGCCGCAAGGGCCCCGGTAGCTGCGCAGAGGCGCCTGAAGGCGGGCAAGCATATACTCCTTGGCGAGCCGTCGAAGCGCGGGGTCTTCGATGGCGCCGAAGTCCACGCGAAACGCTGCCGGACGCGCGTTGGCGCGAAACATCGCTGGACTGAGATCCCAGACATCGTCGCCGAAGCGGGACAGCATCGACCGCTCCGATCCCGGTCTGAGCGGTCTGCCTGCGAGGATGTCGGTGTCGTCGGGATGGATTGCCGATGGCAGCGATGGCCTTGCGGTCGTGCAGTCTGGATTTGCTCTCATGCGAGACCCGCCTCCGGGGGAAGGTAGATCTGTGCCGATTGACTGGCCGTGAGGGCACGCGCGGCGGCTAAATCGGGCTCAGAGAATTGCGGCAATATCTGCGCAGAGATCCTGTGGTGGACCCGCCCGAACTTCGCCTGCCAATCTGCTTCGGACAAAACCTTGCGCTGGTCCACCACGAAATCCAGAAACGCCATCAGCGCGGGAAGCTTGCGAGTGGTGATGACGCCGTTGCGGCATTCGAGGCAGCCCCAGAACGGCACCGGGCAGGCCTCTCCCGACGTGGCGAACGGGCTGCTGTAGAAGCCGGAACAGCTTGCCAGCCATACATCCTGTTCGCCTGCCAGCAATGCCGGAACATCGGTCGCCAAGCCCTCCGGAAAACCGGGCTGAGCCGAAGACGGAGCTGCCAAGACTTCGACCTCGGCCTCCGGGGTCAACACGGTAGGCTGCAACGCATCTTCGACAGCGTCCATCAGCGCCTCGGCGATGGTAGCTTCGTGTATCGGCCGCAAGGCGGGAATGTCCCCATAGTGGTTCGCAGCAACCTCGACGGTATGTCCAACCGCAAACCGGCGCAGCTGACCGCCGGTCTTGCGATACCACGCAGCCTTGTGGGTCTTGCGCAAACGCGAGAGGCAGAGCTTCAACGGCTTCCCGTAATCATCCTGCAACCCGTGATGTTTGACCCAGACCTTTCTAGCGGATTGCATCGGCAGAACGACATCGGTCAGGCGCCCGCGGCAGTAAAACGTGAAAAGCTGCTCGCTCTTGAGATGACCGCGCGCCGTTGCGGTCCACTGAATTGCGAGGCGCAGGAGGCCGCCCGGGGTGCCTGACCCTCCGTCCCGAACCCGCAGCCGCTTCCACTCGGCATGACGGGCGCGGCGCTTGCAATACTCGATCTCGACATATCCGCTGGACGGGTTCTTGAGGCAGTCGGCACGCAGGGTCTTGATCGCTTCGATCTCGAGACCGGTCTCCAGCGACAGCAAAACAAAAAGGGCAATCAGATCGCCAAGAAGCAGATGCCGCGTGCCATGCATCCTGTCGCTCAGCCCCTCATTCGAAATCCCTGCATAGTTCCGTGCCCCGTAGAGTTGACGAAAAAGGTCGTTCTTGACGGTAATGAAACCGACACGGTCGATCTCCGCGAAGGCGTCCATCTCCAGCCGGTCGATGCGTGTCTCGCACTCCTGTTCAAGCGCCGGACGGAATCGCTGCATGATCGCTGCAACATCGGCACGTGCGGCCACCTTCAAGGCCACCCGGACACTGTCGCTGTAGGCATCGCGCGGGCGCGGTGGAACACCCGGGCGCGTACTGACATAGAATAATCGGCGGGAAGCCTCTTCGGAAAGGCGGCCTGGTTCGCCCGCATCCGCCAACCGCAGCAGCATCACTACATCTCCCATCTGGTGGCGGCGATGGTTGGGATGCTGCCCGCGCTCATCCATCCAGGCGTCGAAGCCTTCGATGGTAGCAACATCAATCTCGGCAAGCGCCTGTACGGATGAGTCTGTCGCATCGAGATAGCGCCAGAACCGATGGATGGCTTCGGCCAATGACATGGCGGTGCGGACGGTGCCGGCAGGGCCACCGACCTGACATGCCTGCCAGAGTGCCAGCGTGAAGGCCCGTGCAAGCGAATTGCGACCCGGCAAACGCGTCAGGTCCATCGTCGCAGTCTGTCCGGCCAAGGCAATCTCGAAACGGCGGGCGGTGATGGCAATGGCGGCCGCGGGACCGGGATCGGAAAGATTGTCAGGAAAACTCGCGCGTCGCCCTGGGCGGGGCTGTGAGACGCGGGCTCTGCCGGTCATCGATCCTCCGCCATGAGTTCGTCGGTCCAGCGATCCGCCGCCGCATCGACGAGTTCCTGCGCCTCGGCAAGGCTGTCGAGATAGATGTAGGTGCTAGCGATGTTCGCGTGGCCGAGGAGGTGCTGGAGATGGCGGAGCGGATCGCCAAGCATCTGCCGATAGGCAGCACCGTGCGCATCGGTCGGGTTGAAGATCCTGCCCACCTGTTCGCGGATCAGCATCGACAACATGTTGACCGCAAAGGTGTGCCGCAACATGTGCGGTGTGACGATGATATTGAGGCCGAAGGCCTGGCACCGCTGGCTTGCCCTACGAAACGCTACCTCCCAAGTACCCGACGACACGGGCTGGCCGCGTTCCGTGAGCCAGAGCGATGCGTGTTCAGGCATCCCATCAGGCGATCGCAGCAGCCGTTGGCGGTCTTGCGCAAGGAGCCTGGTCAGCGCGATGCGCCGACCACTGTCATCAATGGCGTTGCGGCCATCGGGTGACAATACAAAGGGGACGGCCGGACGAGGCGGCGCCTTGGCGGCGGCAATCCGGCGCTCGATATCGACGTAATCCCCGATCTGCTTGAGCACCCGGCGCGGCAACCGGATGCGTCGCGGGCGTTCGCCCTTGGTGATCACGGCCGGCAGATCGAAAGGAAGTATCCGTGGGCTGTCGGAGATCAGCCGGGGCAGTTCGTCTATGATCAGGCTACCGGCCTCGCCGAGGCGCATGCCGGTCGTGACGAGCAGTTCCGCGAAAACGGCATTCCGCTCGCCATTGCGGCCGCGCCAGGCTGGGTCCTCGGACCCGTCCGGCAATTTACCCCTCAGGCCGATATCCCGGAATACGAGGTAGCGCCCGAGATCGACGAATTGCATGTCATGCGGGCGCGCGGCACGTTCCCGCGCCCTGTTCCCCTCAACCACCTTCGGCGTTCCTCGCCCATGACCATGGCGAAAGGACAGGTCATATCGAAACGGCGAGGATGCGATCAGTCCCTCTTCAAGCGCCCACCGATACAGTTTGTCGAGCGCCGCGATCGCCCTGTTCCAACTGGATGCCGAAATCCGGAACGGTGCATCCGACAAACGCCGTGCATGGTGAAACGCGATGACATCGTTGTAATCGGCACGCCAAAGCTGCTTTCCACCACGCCGTTCTTCCAGAAACCGCATCCAGACGAAGATGTCATGGGCGTAGGCGCGCAAACTGTGCCGCGAACGCACCCCCATGGTCGGACAGGCGCGAAAGAACCGGTTCACGTCATGCAAGTAGCTTCCGTCCCGATCCAGTAAGAAGGGCATGCCATCCATCAGGTCGATCTTGCCAGCGGCCTCCGTCAGGGACACGGAAAGATCGGCCGGAACGCCTTCGACCGAAACGGGCGCGCGCAGCGCCGATCCGTCGGTGAAATAAAGCTGCGTCATCCATCCTCCAAAGGCGTTCGCGTCCAGCAAACGACGCCCGCGACTCCAGTCGCGCTAAAACCGAAGCGCCGCCAGCCCCGTCCCTACGGCCCTTTTGATGGAGAGCGGGCCGGGGCTGGCTCATCTCTCAATCCTAAGGTTCCGCATAACCCGCACCATGCACAGGAATAAGACGCTTCCATAGAGTCAGGATAAGGTATGATGCTTTTGGGCTCTGTGAACAAAGAGACCTAGGTGCTCTTTGGATGAATCAAACCAATCATGTACGTGTTGGTAATCCTCTGGAACACCGCCGAATTTTCGGGCCGAGCTTTCGGCGTGATGGAGGGGATGTGCCATGTCAGAGCCCCTCGTGTTCGGTGGTGTTGGTCTCGATATAGCGGTTCGAGTGGCTGACATCGATCTGGTCCGCCTGAATCGCCCAGGTCAGCTCGCCATAGCCGCCCTCGTTGTTCTCAAAGCCGGGGCTCAGCGCATAGGCGAAATCCCAGCCGAAATCTTCGATCCGTCGTCGCAGGTCTTCTGTCAGGGTGATCGTATCCGGGTTCACGACGACATCCTCGACATTGCCGGAATCGCCGTAGCCTTCATATTGCACCTCGATGTTCGTCACGCCGAGGGCGCGCAGTTCGGAAAGAAGCGCCGCGCGGGTTTCTACCCGCTGTTCGGCAGCACGCCTCTGGGATTCGAGTATCTGCGCGTAGAAATCAGTCTCTTGTGTCATGTCTTTGATCCTTTGGAATTGAGGAAATGGGAGGGCGACCATTACGCGGGGTCGCCCAGGAAGTTTCCTGCGGGGCTTCAGGCCGCAGCGTCGCCGCGCTGCTCAGCCGTCCGGTCAACCAGGTTGAAATAGAGGTTCTCGGTCGCGCGCTTGAACCCCGGCGGTTTGCGCGGAGCGAGGCAGCGCACCGAGGCGCTGCAGCTCTCGCCATGCTCCATCGCGAACTGCGTCACTTGGTCGATCAGGTCATCCATGCCCGCGGCCTGAATGCGCTTCTCAGGGTAGCGCGCCAACATCTGGAACTGCGTGACGACGAAGGCGCCGTCGCGATGCGCGGGATAGAGGGTGATCTGGTAGTCGAGTGTCTTGGCCATCTCTTGTCTCCTGTGGCGGGCCGGGTGCGATCGTCGCGCCTCTTGGAACCCGCCAGCCCGAAAGGACCGCCCTTTGTGCAAGGGCGGTCCGGGGCGGTGATTGGGGATGGGGGCGTCAGTATTCCGGCGGCAGAAGCAGGGTCAGGACCCGGCGCGTCTGCTGAGGATCGGCAGGCTCGGGCGAACCGTATTGGTAGTCGACGTCATACAAGTCGAGCTTGAACCAGACTGTCGTGCCATTGAATTCGATGACACCCATTTCGTGCCATCCCTGCGGATCGCTGTCGGCATTGAAGGCGTCAAACGCGGCAACACGGTGGGTGAGCTCCTGTTGGGCCTCGGGCCCAAGCGCCGCGACGCCGCTTGTCATCACGAACTGGCCCTGCGGGGCATCGGTGACAGGGGTATTGCCGAGGATTGAACGGCGAAACGCATCATTCTGCGCGGCGATCAGTGCCGCTTCCCGAACTGGATCTAGGTCGAGTATGGTGGTCATGGGATGTCTCCGGAACGGGCCAGCCGATCCGATATCGGCTGTAGGCAACCCGCCAGCCGGAAAGGGCCGTCCTCGATGTGAGGACGGCCCAAAGCTCATGTCGTGATCAGATCGGTCTTCGCCGCGTCAGGCCGCATCCTCGCTGAGGAAGGCGGGCAAGGACGACGGCTCCTCATTCTCCGCCTCAGCCAGAGCGTCTGCGGCGGGCGCGTCGCCTTCCTCGGCCTTGGACGCACCGCCTATGATTTTGGTGTCGGCCTCCGTAGCACCGGCAAACACCATTCCGTCGGGCAGCCAGCGCGACGTCCTGGCGACCGTCGCGGCGTCGAAGCCTTCGCTCTCGCCTGCCGTTTCTGCAAAGGCGCGTTCCATCGCGGCCGCAATATCGCCCTTGCGTTCGCGATTGCGATCCTCGGCGTAGTCGTCGCCGATCAGCTTGCGCGCCGTGGCCACCGCATGCCCTTTGTTGACCCGACCCCAGTAGTTTTGGGCGGTCGGGCGCCAACAGGCCGACACATCAACGTCAAGCCGCGCGCCGATCTCCTCGATGATCGGGGAAGGGCGATTGTCGTTGGAAAGCTGGGGTTTGACCGCCAGACCCGTTGCCCAGGCGAAAAGCGCCTGCTTGTCTGCAATCGGCAGCGCTGACATTGCCCGGAAGTCCTCTGGTTTCTCGAGCTTCATCCAGTCGGTGGCGAGGCCCTGTTCCAGCGCCTCGAGCATCTTTTGGGCGACAGTATCCACATGCAGCACCTCGCGGTTTTGCGCCTGGAAGGGCCGGATCGAGATGTCGAGTGCCTCGTTGTTGTAGGACCGCCCCAGAGCCTGTTCGCAGAGCGCGTAGAGCGTCGCGTCGAACGCCACCTCGAAATCCGCCGCCAGATGGGCCCGCAGAATGTGCTGACGCGTAGCGCGCAGATCGTCGGCAAGGCTTGCAGAAATCCCATCCGCCTTACGCAAGGTGGCGGCCGGGTCGGAGGTCGGCACCGGTGTCGAGGAGGTCGGCGGTGTAACGTGTGGGCGGGCAGTTGAGAAGGCGCCATTCGCATCTGCGGTAGTCTCTTCGGGCTCGGTCGCGGCTGGAATATCCTCGGGCCGCACCAGACCCTTCTCGACACGCAGCGCCCCGTCGTGGCCGATAGTCAGAACCACGCCGGCGATAGCGCGATCTGCCTCCGCGTAAGGCTGCCGCTCACGCTGCAGGGCCTCGATCTCGCGCAGCCGCGGTTCGATGGCGTAATATTCTGTGGTTTCTGCGTCGGTCCAGTCCTCACCGTCATTCTGCGCCGCCAGTTCTTCCTCCCGCGCGATGAGGCGTTCCTCCTCGGCGAGCAGGTCCGGATCAGGCTCGATGTCCTGCGGATAGACTCGCCCGAAGCTGCGAAACGCGCCATAGTCCACCGAGAGATGCACCTCGACCCATTTCCACGCCGCCTCGAAGGGTTTCGCTGCGGCCTGCAGCTTCTCGATGGCCAGGCGTTCCAGAAGGTCGGGGTTTTCCATATGGGCGCTGGCACGATCGTCGAAGAGATCGCGCAGCAGAACACCGCCCGCTGCCTCATAGGCCTCGATGCCAACAAAGCGCCCGAGGGCGGAGTTCGCCGAATGGGCCGTCTCGGTCAGCTGACGTTTGATGCTCTGCGGATGGATGTGATAGCCGCCCTTCACCGTGTTCCAGACCGCGAGTTGGCGATCATGGTCGTCGGTCAGCGTGAAGGCCATCACGCATTCGAGGGTCAGATCGCCCGCGCGAAACTGTTCGATGATCTCCGGCGCAACACGGGCGAGTTTCAAGCGACGGCGCACCAGGTCGACGGAGACGCCGAACTTCAGCGCAATCTCGTTCTCGCTGCGCCCTTCGCCGATCATCTTGTCGAAGGCCTCGAACTGGTCAGCGGGGTGCATCGCCGCGCGCTGCAGGTTCTCCGTGGCAGAGGTGAGGATGGCGTTACGCTCATCCTCGACGAGGCAGGGCACTGGGTGATCAGACGGGATCACGCCATCTTCGACAAGCTGCTTCAGCGCCTTGAGGCGACGACCGCCCGCATCGACAGCAAAGCGCGTGTCAGACATCGCATGAACCACCAGGTTCTGCTTGATGCCCGTCTCGCGGATGCTCGCGAGAAGCTCGGCGTCATCACTGGCACTGGCTACGACCTTGCGGACATTGAGCGGGCTCGGCTCAAGTTGGTTGAGCGGGATCATCCGGATGTCGGCAGCGCCTTCAGGCGCGGCCGTTCCGGCGGCTTCGGTTTTCTTCGAGGTGGAGGGTTTCGGTCGGGTCGTGGTCTTGGCCATGGTTAGGGTCCTTGTCATGCCGGACCCAGAAGAGGCTCTCTCTATCCTTTCAAGCCCGGCACCCGGGCTTCCCTTTCTCTGGCTCTTGCTGGTCGCGAACAGTCGCCAAGGCTGCTTTGACGACCCATTAAGCCATTGTTTCTATTACATAACAAACCATCTTCGCCTTATGGCCTTGTAGCGACGAGCGCTACATTGAAGTGCGACCCTGTTACGAGCCAAGAGGTCATCGGTCACAGCGGTCGTAGAGTAAGTCTGTCCGAGGCAGGAGAAGACCGCCCATCATCCGCTTTGCGTAACAAAACCGTGCATATCTTTAGCTGGAATAGCCCGCTTTTTCCTAGTCGACGATTGTAGTCGTTCGAAAACGCGGCCAAATCTCTACTGCGGACGCAACGACCTATTCCGTAATCAGACCCCGATTCGATCATTCCGCGAATGGCGCTCTCCCACGCCTGCGCGTCCTTTCCCTTATTGCGGCCGGTGCAGTCAATATCGCTGCGAGCAATAGCGCCAATGCACCTGAAACAACTGCAACAAAATAGTTGCCGTTCGCAGCAATCAAATGTCCGGCCACCACCGGACCAATGACCTGACCTAGACCAAAGGTTGCAGACATCATACCGATTACACGAGATGTGCCGGATTGCCCGATGGCTGCCGCGTAGAGGAGTCCGAGGGGGCTAATTCCCATGAAGGTAAAACCGAAGATGAATGCACTGATCAGGATCGCCTCTGCGCTTGTTCCGGTGACGCTGCAGGCGATACCTATCGCCTCGGCAAAACAGGCTGCGGCAAACGCTGTGGCGAAGCCACTGCGCTTTGCGAAAGCGTACCACAGCCCTGCGGCGGGCACCCCCGCGAGACCGACCAAAAGCCACGACTCCATTTCCAGGTTACTGAGTGCAGGGGTGCTCCGAATTTGTGCTACGAGGAAGGTTGACGTGATGACATATCCATACCCGAACAAGAAGAAGGCAATCATCAGTGGCCCGAGTTCCTGGCTGCGTCCGGGTTCATCCGGGGCGGAGGGAGGGGCGGTATCGTCGAGATGTGGTGCGAGATGACGGCCCGCCAACCACGCGGGAAGAGTTGACGCGGCCGCCAGACCGAGCCAGAGGCCGCGCCAGTCGCTGCCCCACGACTGCATGAGTTCAACCAGCACGGCGGAGAAGGCGATCCCGCAGCCAACCCCGCCAAAAAAGATCGCCGAACCCGCGACGGGATAGCTCTTGCAGCGTGAAAACACGATGCCGGACGCCAGCGCCATGGCCACGGTGCTTGCCAGACCTCCGGCAAAGCGTAGCGGGATCTGGACAGAGAATGCGGGAAAGAACGCCATTGCGCCTGTCGCGATGACGCTTGCTGCCAGCGAGACGACGAACCAACGTGAGTGGGTGAGCGGGCCTGGAAACCTCCAGAGCAAAAGTGCTCCGGCTAGGTAGCCGAGGAAATTCGCAGAAGCGAGAAGCCCTGCGCGGAAGTGATCGACCAGGCCCGCATCTATCATGGCGGGCAGTATCGGGGTCAGCCCGAACCGCCCGATGCCCATGACGCAGAAAAGCACCGCCGCGCCGGACAAAGCGGTCAGGCTCCAATGGTCGGACGAAAATCGGATATGTATCATGGGAGGCATCCATGTTCAGGGCGATCCGTAGGTCCGGCGCCAAATTGTGAATCAAGATTTGCCAACGTGGCCGATTGGAATCACTCAGCCTCAAGACATGCGGATGGCCGGTTTGGGTGCCGTCCACGCGGCCGCCCGCAGCACTGGCCAACTCAGCTTTCTCGCGTGGCGGCCAATATGGCCCTGGCCTTGGCAAGGACCGGGGCATCGACCATTTCACCGGCGATCCTCACGGCCCCGTCACCCGCTGCAAGTACCCGTCTCGCCCAGGCGATTTCCGTCTCTGCCGGGCAGAAGGCCTGTCGGACGGGGGCGACCTGGGCGGGATGGATGCAGAGCTTCCCGGCCATCCCGATGGCCCGCGCATGGAGCGCGTCCTCGACAAGCAGATCCGTATCGTCGAGCGTTGTCGTCACCCCGTCGATGGGCGCAGCGATACCGGCGATACGCGATGCCAGCACCAGCTCGCTGCGCGCAGGCAACAGCAGGGCGCGGTCATGCGTCATGGCCAGATCGGCGCAATAATCCACCGAGCCAAAGACCAGTCGGCGGACACCGGGCAGGGCGGCAAGTTGGCGCGCCTGGGCAAGTCCCCGTGCGGTTTCGACCAGCGGCAGCAGCGCAATACCATCGAGCCCTGCGCCGATCTTCGCCAGTTGCGCCAGGTCTTCGGACTTTGGGATCATGACCGCGTCCGGCTGCAAATGTGTCACGGCGCGCAGATCGGCCTCATGCCAAGGCGTGCCGACAGGATTGATGCGGACAATGACCGGACGGTCGGTGAACCGGCGGTCGAGCGCATCGCGAGCGGCGTCCTTGTCCGCCTCGGCAACAGCATCCTCCAGATCGAGGATCACCGCATCGGGCGCTGCGGCGGCGGCCTTCGCAAAGAGGTTCGCCCGGCTGGCCGGAACGAAGAGAGGCGCACGCAAAGGCCACGGATGCGTCACCATTGCGCTGTCGCCATCATACTGACGGGGCCGCCTTCCTGCGCCGTCCAAAGAGACAGGGCCTCGCCGTCGGGTACGGCGTGCAGCCCAAAGCGGTCGGGGCCGAAGATCGGCGAAAGGCTGCGAAAGTCGAACCGTCTTGGCGCCGCGCCGCACAGATCGGTGGCGAATTGGCAAAGCATCGTCGCCTGGAGCGGCCCGTGGATGACAAGGCCGGGATAGCCTTCTTCGGTCTTGGCATAGGGCGCATCATAATGGATACGGTGCCCGTTGAAGGTGAGCGCGGAATAGCGAAACAGTAGCGGCGCGCTGGCCGTCACCGTCCGGGTCTCCGCGCCAGCCGGGGCAGGTTCGGACGGCATTGCGGCACCGACGCCAGCGCCCGTGATCTCACGGTACACGATATCCTGGCGTTCGGTGAGCGCGGGGCCTCCGCCGCTTTCGAATGCGTGGCGCACGGTGACGAAGCAAAGCGGGCCGCTTTTGCCTTGTTTGAGCTCGATTCCCTCGATCACCGAGCGGCGCGACACCGTGTCACCGATCCGCAGTGGCCGGTGAAAGTCAATCCGACCGCCGGCCCACATGCGCCGGGGCAGCGGCACGGGCGGCAAAAAGCCCCCCTTGGCCGGATGGCCATCGGTCCCCAAGGCCTTGGTCGAGGCAATCGGCTGCGCAAGGCACAGATGGATCAGCACGGGCGCTTCGGCGCCGTGGTCGAGAGGCGACTGCCGGTCGAAAGTGGCGTTGAACCGGGCGACGAGTGCCGCCGTAAGCTCTTCGCTTGCGTGGTCTTCCCGACCGATCCAGCCTTCGAGATGGTCCAGGTCAAGCCGCATCGGCCCCTCCGATCCCGAAGATCGCAGGTCGCATCAGAACGACCTCGGCATTTGCAGGATATGCTCCGCGACATAGGACAGGATCAGATTGGTCGAAATCGGCGCCACCTGATATAGGCGCGTTTCGCGAAACTTGCGCTCGATATCGTATTCGCACGCAAAGCCGAAACCGCCGTGAAATTGCAGGCAGGCATTGGCGGCCTCCCAGGATGCCTTGGCCGCCAGGTATTTCGCCATATTGGCCTGGGCGCCGCACTCTTCGCCTGCGTCGTAGCGGCGGCAGGCTTCGAACCGCATGAGGTTTGCGGCCTCGACCTCGATAAATGCCTCGGCAATTGGAAATTGGACGCCTTGGTTCTGGCCGATCGGGCGGCCGAAAACCTCGCGTTCCGAAACGTATTTGCTGACCCGATCGGTGAACCAATACCCGTCGCCGATACATTCCGCCGCGATCAGCGCCCGCTCAGCGTTCAGACCGGTCAGAATGTATTTGAAGCCCTTGCCTTCTTCGCCGATCAGGTTCTCGACCGGGATTTCGAGGTTGTCGAAGAACAGCTCGTTCGTTTCGTGGTTCACCATGTTGGGGATCGGCCGGACCGTCATGCCCTTCGTCATGGCATCCTTGATGTCGACAAGAAAGATCGACAGGCCTTCGGACTTCTTGCTCACCTCCGCCAGCGGTGTCGTCCGCGCGAGCAGGATCATCAGATCCGAGTACTGGACCCGGCTGATCCAGACCTTTTGACCATTAATCACATAACGGTCGCCTTTCCTGACGGCGGTGGTCTTGAGCCGCGTGGTGTCGGTGCCTGTCGTCGGCTCGGTGACACCCATGGATTGCAGCCGGAGCTCGCCCGCGGCGATCTTGGGCAGGTAGGTTAGGCGCTGTTCTTCCGAACCGTGTCGGATCAGGGTGTTCATGTTATACATCTGCCCGTGGCAGGCGCCGGAATTGCCGCCGGATCGATTGATTTCCTCCATGATGACCGATGCCTCGGTTAGGCCAAGTCCGGACCCGCCGTAGTCTTCGGGAATCAGCGCGGCCATCCAACCGGCCTTGGTCAGCGCATCAACGAATTCATCAGGGTAACCGCGGTCATGGTCGATCTTGCGGTGATACTCGTCCGGGAAGTCCGCGCACAGCGCCTGAACACCATCACGGATATCCTGAAAGAGGTCGGACATATTCTGGCTCATGGTCGAAGGAAATCCTTCTTTTGGTTGCTGAGAAGTTGCTCCGACATCGGAGCGAACTGAGTGATTCGGGCAAGCCGGAAGGTTAGCCGATGACCATTTGGTTACCAATGGAACCGCTTGGAGTCAATTTCCTTCGCCGTAAAGGCCACCAACCCTGCATGCGATAGAGGCCAGAAGTAGTCGGTGCGGATATTCTCACAACCTATCACAGACGCCTCTGGACATGAACTACGCCGCAAGCCGAGAAACGGTTGTTGCCGGATATTTTCCATGTCCATTAGCTGTTTACGCACTTTCACGGCCTTGCAAACAATGTAGGTTGATCTGCCGGGACGCCCGGTAAAAGCAGGGTGCGGACGGCCTTTGCGTGGCGGTGCTTCGGCGACGCGCGGCGCTCTGCCAGGCTACGATTCACTCCTGCAAAAATTCGAAGTTGACAGAGATGCTATTTTTTAACTAGAACGTGACCAAATGGTTACTTACATGACCTTATAGTTTGGAGGATAGCTTGACCAAAGCGTATATTGTGGGAGTCGGGATGAGCGCATTCGGGCGCTTTTCGAATGAAACCATCAAGTCGTTGACCAAGACCGCCGTGAGCGCCGCGCTTTCGGATGCCGGAGTAACCCAGGCCGATATCGGCGCCGCGTTCTTCGGCAATGTCTCGCAGTCCTTCATGGAAGGGCAACACATGGTGCCGGGACAGGTCGCGCTGCGAAATATCGGATTCGAGCGAACGCCGGTCACCAATGTGGAAAATGCCTGCGCCAGCTCAAGCTCAGCGCTGAATCTGGCATTCGCCAATGTGAAGGCGGGGCTGAGCGATATCGCGCTGGCGGTCGGGGCCGAAAAGATGACGCTCGACAAGCAAAAGGGCTTCGCGGTCTTTGACGGCGCCTGGGACGTGACGCGGGCCGAGGAAACGGCGACGAACCTGGAATATCTGGGCAGCGGTGCAGAAATCCCGGAAGGCAAGGACATTCCAGCCAACCAGCGAAGCCTGTTCATGGATGTGTACGCCAATTTGGCCAAATACCACATCAAGACCTACGGGACGACCGAGACCCATCTGGCGCATGTCGCCTCCAAGAACCACGCGCATTCGCGCTTCAATCCGTTAGCGCAATACCAACAGCCAATGAGCGTCGAAGAGGTTCTCGCGTCACGCGTGATCTCCTGGCCGCTGACAGTTGCGATGTGCGCGCCGATCAGCGACGGTGCTTCAGCAGTAGTCGTCTGCAACGAGGACGGGCTCAGCAGACTTGAGGCCGCCAATCCCGGCACCAAGGCTCGGGCGGTCGAGATTCTGGCCTCGATCGTCGGCGGGGGGACCAATCGGGCCGCCGAGAATCTGTCGCAGCAGACCTGCCGGCTGGCCTCGCAATGGGCCTATGACATGGCGGGCATCGGCCCGTCCGACATTTCGGTTTCAGAGCTGCACGACGCCAGCGCATTTGCCGAGGTGCAGCAATCAGAACATATGGGGTTTTTTGAATACGGCGAAGGCGGTTTTGCGGCGGCGCGCGGCGACACCTCGCTGGGGGGGCGGATTCCGATCAATACCTCGGGCGGTCTGGAATGCCGCGGCCATCCAATCGGTGCCACGGGGCTGGCGCAGATCCACGAACTGGTGACGCAGCTGCGTCACGAGGCGGGTCCGCGTCAGGTGGAGAATGCGCGCTTTGCACTGGCAGAAAACGGCGGCGGCTTTCACCAGAACGAAGAGGCGGTGGCCTTGGTTACGATCCTGGGCCGTCAATCCGCCTAACGGCGCCAAACACGCGCGGTGATCCGCGAAAACACTGATAGCTTTGGGAGGAGTTCAAAATGAAAACTATTGCAGCCGCTTCAGCGCTTACACTGATGCTATCCACAGCTGCCCTTGCCGAGGGCGTCGAAAAGCCGACGGAAACGTTCGGCGTATCGGTGGATGCGTCGGCTGGTTTTCCGCTGGCCGAACAAGTGCCTGTTGCCGATGGCTATGCGCTTCGCCTTCGACGTGTTGTACTCGAGCCAGGCGCGGTTATTGCCCATCACAGCCACGTAAGCCGCCCATCATTTGCCTACGTCATCAGCGGGGAGCTCGTCGAGCATCGCGACGACGGTGTTATCAAAACCTACGGGCCCGGTGAATTTTTCGCAGAGGGCGCGAGCCTCGCACATTGGGCTGAAAACAAACAAAAGGCCGAGCAAACCGTGCTGATTGGCGTTGACGTAGTTCCCGAGTGAACAGCGCGTCGCAATAGGAAACGGCCCTAAGCGAGCCGCCGGACGAGTACTGCAAAAGAAGAATTCCGCAATAAGGGAGGAAAAAATGAAAATGATCAAAAAAGGATTGGGCGTAGCTGTTGCTACTCTGGCGCAAGTCGTCGCCGCGACGGCAGTTAACGCCGCCGATTATCCATCGGTGACGTTGAAATATGCGCTCTATTTCTCTGAGAACATTCCGCAGGCAAAAGTTCTCAAATGGTGGGGCAACGAGCTTGAGGAACGCAGTGGCGGCAATATCAAGGTTCAGTTCTTCTGGTCGCAGACGCTGGGCAAATCGACAGAGCTTCTCGAACTGGTCGGTCAAGGCGCAGTGGAGTTATCCTCACCCGCGCCAG
Source organism: Roseovarius sp. (assembly GCF_048262375.1). Taxonomy (GTDB): domain Bacteria; phylum Pseudomonadota; class Alphaproteobacteria; order Rhodobacterales; family Rhodobacteraceae; genus Roseovarius. The sequence continues at coordinate 74,750 of NZ_JBLXFE010000012.1, read as the reverse complement.
CCTATTATGCGTCGAAACTGCCGTTGGTGAACGTGCATCAGCTTCCGATGATCTTCCCATCCAACGCGGCGGCGCAGAGGACCGCCGAAGAGATGGTCGCGGTGCCGGGTGTGGTGGAAGAACATGACCGCAACAACGTCGTACCGGTTCTCTGGACCAGCCTGCCGACTTATCATGTGTTATGCACCAAAAAGATCGAGACACTCGCCGACTTTTCCGGCGCCAAGATGCGAAGCTATGGCGAATACGTCCCAAAGCTTTGGGACTCGCTGGATGCTGTCCCCGTGACGGTTCTTGCGCCCGAGATCTATGAGGGCCTTCAGCGCGGGAATATCGACTGTTCGTATCTGCCGGATGACTTCGCCTATGCCTACAAGCTGCACGAGGTGGCCGACTATTACATCGACCTGAACTTTGGGGCGATCAGCGGCTGGCCGACCTATGTGAACAAGGACCTTTGGGATGGCTGGTCGGACGAGGTTCATGCGCTCTTTGCCGAGGTCGGTGCCGAGGCTGCCGCCATGGACCGCGAAACCGTTCACCAGGCGGGCGAGGATGCGAAGGCAAAGTTCCTCGAAGCTGGGCTTGAGCTTGTCGAGTTCACCGAGACCGAGAAGGTCTATGAAACGGCGCCCGATTTCCTGGAAGTCTGGATCGCCGAGATGGGCAGCAAGGGTTTGGGCGATGCGGCGCGCGAAGTCGCCGCCGTGGTCCGCGAGCAGGTCGCATCAGAGGCGAACTAACTTCCCGGCCGCCCCAGGTGCTCCGTTCAGGGGCCCTGGGGCGGCATTTTGAACCCATTGCGAAGTCCAAAAGACTTAACGCAGAGACGCGGAGGGCACCTGTCGTGGCAACGCTGTTTTCGACAATTGACAAAGCTATCTTGTTGCTAGGCAATGCCTGCCTAGTGATCGCCTGCGGGACATTGGCATTCATGGCCGTGTTCGGCAGCGCCGATGTCATCTCGACCTTTCTGTTCGGGCGGCCCGTGCCTCTGGCGCGCGAATTGTCCGAAGTCCTCCTGGCAGTCGTGATCTTCCAGTCCTTCGCGGTCGCCGCGCGGGACGACCGGCATGTCAAGGTCGATCTGTTCCTGCAATTCTTCGGGTCGCGGCTTTTGGGATGGCTGCGGTTGGCGGCGATGGCGGGGGCCGGCGCCGTGTTCCTGCTGCTGGCAGTGCAATCTGCGGAACTGGCGCAGGCCAGCTTTTCTGAGAACGAACTGGCCATGGCGTCGATCCGCTTTCCGGTATGGCCCGCGAAGATCGCGGTCTCGCTGGCGATGTTCATCACAGTAGCCGAATACGCCCGCCAGATCGTGCACGCCTATCTCAACCTCGCCCTCCCGGCGACCGTCGCGGAGGAGGCGTGACAATGGATCCGCTGCTGCTAGGCCTCATCATCATCCTCGCGATCCTGCTTCCGGCCGCGCTCGGCCTGCCCATCGGCATCGCGATGACCGCGGTTTCGCTGGTCGGTATGTGGAGCGTGACAGGTGAAGCCTTCATGATGACCACCGCCCAGACCATGCCCTATGCCGTGGGCAGCGATTTCGCCTTCGTGGTGGTGCCGATGTTTATTCTGATGGGGGCAATCACGTCAGCCACCGGGATCACGTCAGAACTTTATACTGCGGCGCATCGCTGGACCAGCGGCGTGCGCGGGGGCCTCTACTACGCCACGACCCTGGCGGCCGGCGGGTTCGGCGCGATCAACGGCTCCACCGTTGTCAGCTCGACCGTGTTCACGCGCATCGCGCTGCCCGAGATGATCCGGTTCGGATATTCCAAAGCGATCAGCGCCGGCTGTATCTGCGCCGCGGGGACATTTGCCGCGCTGATCCCGCCCTCGCTTGCCATGGTCATCTACGGTATCATCACCGAAGAGAGCGTCGGGCGCCTGCTGATGGCCGGGTTGGTACCGGGCCTGCTGACGATCGGGGTCTATTTCATCGGAATGGGCCTGTTGATCTATTTCCGGCCAGAGGTTGCGCCGCAGGATGTGGAGCGTTTTACGCTTAGCGAAAAGCTGGTCTCGCTCAAGGGGCTCTGGGCGATCCTGCTGCTGGTTGCCATCGTGATGGGCGGGATATACTCCGGTATCATGTTCCCGTCGACCGCAGGAGCAGCCGGTGCCGGCGGCGCTGTCCTGATCTCGCTTTTCCGCAACAAGCTGACTGGACAGGATTTCTGGAACTCCCTGAAGGAAACCGCGATGATGACGGCGGTCCTGTTCCTGATCATCATTGGGGGGCTGTTGCTCTCGCGCCTTTTGCTGGTATCCGGCATTCTCAACGAACTAACCAGCCTGTTTGGCCATCAGGGGATGTCTGTGGCCTGGTTTCTGACCCTCTCCGTGTTCGTTTTCGTGCTTCTGGGCATGTTTGTCGACGGCGTGTCGATGCTTGTCATGACCGTGCCGTTCCTGCACCCGATCTCGCAAAGCCTTGGGATGGATCCGATCTGGTTCGGTGTCATCGTCGTCAAGCTGGTCGAGATCGGCGCGATCACACCCCCGGTTGGTCTGAATCTCTTTGCGGTGATCGCCGCATCCGAGGGTAAGGTCGATGCACGCGAAACCTTCCGCGGTGTGCTGCCCTTCATCGGTATGGAGATCGTCACGCTTCTTCTGATCATCTGGTTTCCCCAAATCTCGATTTGGCTACCAGATCTAATGTTTAACTGATGCCCGTCCAACCAAAGACGGCCCCCGGCGCGGGAATGGAGAACGCCAAGTGAATATTGCAACTTTTGTCAAGCAGGTCGCCAAGACCTATGGTGATCGCCCGGCGATCAGCGTCGGAACCAAGATGTTCTGCGATTACGCCGAATTCGCCGATCGCGCCTGGCGGCTGGCTGGGGCGCTGCGTGGGCCGTTGGGGCTGCAAAAAGGCGACCGCGTCGGGCTGGCGATGACCAACGCGCCTGAATATCTTGAGATCCTCGTGGCCTGCTGGCATGCTGGCCTCTGCGCGGTTCCGGTGAATTCTAAACTTCACCAGAAGGAATTCGAGTTTATCTTCGAAAACAACGGAGCCCGCATTATTTTCACGACCGCTGATATTGAGGCCAAGCTCGCCCCCTGTGCCGACAATATCGCGACGGTCGAGCGGGTGATCGTCGCGGGCGGCGCCGAATATGCGGACCTGCTCACCGGCGGGCCGCTGCCGCTGGTCGAGGTGGCCGACAGCGATCCGGCCTGGCTCTTTTACACCAGCGGCACCACCGGGCGCCCGAAGGGCGCGACGCTGAGCCATGCCAACCTGATGGCGATGGCTCTGCGCTATTATGCCGATATCGACGCGGTCGGCCCCGAGGATTGCTATCTGCACGCAGCACCGCTGTCGCATGGCGGCGGGCTTTACGGGTTGCCGTTTCTGATGAAGGCGGCCAATCACATCATCCCCGATAGCCGGGGGTTTGATGTCGAAGAGATCTTCGATCTGCTCGACGTTTACTCGGACATGACGTTCTTTGCCGCGCCGACCATGCTGACGCGTATGTCGAACCACCCGCGCGCGCGCAGTGTGAAGTCGGAGAATATCAAGACGATCTACTACGGCGGTGCGCCGATGTATCTGGAGGATATCAAACGCGCCATCGATATCTTCGGCCCGTGCTTCTACCAGATCTTCGGGCAGGGTGAATCGCCGATGACCGGTGTCGGGCTCAGCAAGGCCTTGCATGCCGATTTCGACAACCCGAAATACGAAAAGCGCCTGGCCAGCACCGGCACCGCGCGCACTGGCGTAGATCTGCGGATCGTCGATGAAGACGGCAAGGACGTTCCGGTCGGCGAAAGCGGCGAGGTTCTGTTCCGCAGCGACGTGACCATGCTGGGCTATTGGAACAACCCCCAGGCAACCGCCAGGGCGATCCGCGACGGTTGGCTTTATACCGGCGACATCGGCTTTTTCGACGAGGACGGTTTCGTCACGCTGATGGACCGCTCCAAAGACATGATCATCAGCGGCGGCACCAATATCTATCCGCGCGAGATCGAGGAAGTGCTTCTGCTGGATGACCGCGTCGACGAGGTGTCGGTGGTCGGCCGTCCGCATGGCGATTGGGGCGAGGAGGTCGTCGCCTTCGTGGTTCTGCATGACGGCAAAACCGCCTCGGCGCATGAACTCGAAGAGCTGTGCCTGCAAAACATCGCGCGCTTCAAACGGCCCAAGGACATCTTCTTTGTGAAGAGTCTGCCGAAAAGCAATTACGGAAAAATTCTGAAAACTGAACTGCGTTTGCAACTGTCGCAAATGCAACTGGAAAAATCCAATTAGAGATGAAGGAGACGACGATGAGAACGCGAGTTTTGGGAGCATCAGAGATTGAGGTCTCTGCATTGGGGCTTGGCTGCATGGGGATGTCCGAATTTTACGGCGTGTCCGACGATGTAGAGTCGCTGAAGACGCTCGAGCATGCGCTTGAAAAAGGTGTCACCTTTTATGACACCGCCGACACCTATGGTATTGGCCATAATGAAGAGCTGCTTGGCAAATTCGTTCAAGGCAAATCGGACCGGATCGTGATCGCGACGAAATGCGGCATCGTGCGCGAGCGTGGCAAATACGAACGCCGTCTGGATTCGAGCCCGGCCTATGTGAAATCCGCCTGCGAGGCCTCGTTGAAACGTCTGGGTGTCGATTGCATCGACCTCTTTTACCTGCACCGGCTCAGCCCCGAAGTGCCGATCGAGGACTCTGTCGGCGCGCTGAAAGAGCTGGTCTCCGAAGGCAAGATCAAGGCTTACGGGCTTTGCGAGGTTTCGGAAAAGACCCTGCGCCGTGCGCATGCGGAACACCCCGTCACCGCGCTTCAGACCGAGTACTCGCTGTGGAGCCGCGATCCCGAAAAGGGAATCCTGGATGTCTGCCGCGAACAGAACACCGCTTTTGTGCCCTACAGCCCGCTGGGCCGTGGCTTTCTGACCGGCACGATGTCCAACCCGGACAAGTTGGAAGATGGCGATTTCCGCAAGGCAAACCCGCGGTTTCAGGGCGAGAACCTGGAACGCAACAACAAGCTGCTCGAAGCGGTTCAGAAAGTGGCGGCGGATCATTCCTGCTCGCTCGGGCAGGTCGCGCTAGCCTGGCTGCTGGCGCAGGGTGACGACATCATCCCAATCCCCGGCACGCGTCGCAAGAAATACATCGACGACAATGTCGGCGCCGATGCGGTGCGGCTGACGCCTGAGGCGCTGGATTTCCTGGACAAGACCTTCACGCCCGACGCGGTGAGCGGCGGTCGCTACACCGCTGAAGGGATGAAAGGTATCGACGCCTGATCGGAAAGGGCGGGGCAGGCGGCGCGGGGCACGAATACCGCCTTTCGCATGTCCTGCACTTTCCGCCCGGACGGCGGGCCTGACGACCGAAAGTAGTCAGCGGGCATCGGCAGCAAGGGCGACTGAGGTGCGTCCGCTTAAGAAGTAACCAATCGGTATCTATTGTGAACAATAGTTGATGGAGAAGACGAATGAACGATCTGAATGGTAAATGCGTGATCGTCACGGGGGCTGCCCGCGGCATCGGTCAGGAATATGCGGTATCGCTGGCCTCCCTCGGTGCCAATGTCGTGGCCGCCGATTTGAACGATTGTGCGGAAACCGTGAAGCGGGCAGAGGAGCAGCCGGGTACCGTCATCGGCACCACGCTGAACGTCACCGATCTGGCGCAGGCCGAAGCCGCGGTGGCTTTGGCCCTGTCGCGGTTCGACCGGCTGGACGGGCTGATCAACAACGCCGCGCTCTACGGCACGCTGAAGGGCGGCCGCTTCGACACCCTGTCCGAGGCGGACTGGGATGCGGCGATGGATGTCAATGTGAAAGGCATCTGGAATTGCTGCCGCGCCGCGGTTCCGGCGATGCGCAAGATCGGCGCCGGCAGTATCATCAACATCGCATCGCTCGCGGGAAGTTATGGCACACCTTATGTGCTGCACTACACCACCTCGAAAGCCGCCGTCAGCGGAATGACCCGTGGCCTCGCGCGCGAGCTGGGGCGCGACAAGATCCGCGTCAATGCGATTGCGCCGTCGGCGGTTCTGACCGAAGCGACCAACGACTTCTTCGCCGACAAGACGGATGTCGCGCTAAAGACGATACGCAGCATGCAGTCGATCGCGGAAAACTTGCAGCCCTCCGACCTCGTCGGCACGGCCAACTGGCTTCTGTCGGATGCGAGCGCCTTCATCACCGGTCAGACCATCGCTGTCGATGGTGGAACGATGATGTGAACGCAGTTGCCGGAAAGGTCGAAACATGAAACCGTTGAGTGGCTTAAAAATCATCGAACTGGCCGGGATCGGGCCGGCCCCGTTTTGCGGCATGGTCCTTGCGGATATGGGGGCCGAAGTCGTTCGGATTGACCGGCCGAGCGCGGCCGATCTGGGGCTCGATACCAACCCCGAACTCGAAGTCCTGAACCGGGGCAAGACTTCGGTTGCCGTCGATCTAAAGTCGCGCGAAGGTGTGGCATTGGTGCTGGAGCTGATAGAACAGGCCGACGCGGTTATCGAAGGGTTCCGCCCAGGCGTGACCGAGCGGTTAGGTCTGGGGCCGGCGGAGTGTCACGCTCTGAATCCCAAGCTGGTTTATGGCCGCGTCACCGGGTGGGGGCAAACAGGGCCGTCGTCGCATATGGCCGGACACGACATCAACTATCTGGCGCTCTCCGGTGTGCTGAATGCAGTCGGACGGGCCGGACAAGCGCCAGTCCCACCTCTGAACCTGGTCGGCGATTTCGGTGGCGGGGGGATGCTGCTCGCCGTTGGTGTGCTCGCCAGCCTGCTTAAGGCCGCGACCACTGGGCACGGCGACATCGTCGATGCGGCGATGACCGATGGCGCCCTGCTGCTAATGGCCGGCATTTTCAGCCTGCGGGCCGAGGGCATGTGGAGCGATGATCGCGGCACCAACGTTTTGGATACCGGCGCGCCGTTCTATAATGTCTACGAAACTGCGGATGGTCGCTATTTGGCCGTTGGCTCCATCGAGGGGCGGTTCTTCAAGGAGCTGGTGACGCGCCTTGGCCTGCCTGAGGACTTTCTGGATCTGCAATGGGATAGGCAAGCTTGGCCCAAGCTGCGACTGGCCCTTCAAGCGCGGATTGCGGAAAGGACGATGGCGCAATGGACCGAGACCTTCGAGGGTTCGGATGCCTGTGTGACACCAGTTCTGACCCTGGCAGAGGCCGCTGGCCATCCACAATTCACTGAACGCGGCGCCTTCATCGAACCGGGGGGGCTACCTCAGCCGGCCGCGGCCCCGCGTTTCGCAGACACCCCGGCGCACCAGCCCGGAAAGCCGCCCGCGCCGGGCGCGGATACCACCGCCGTTCTGGCGCGCTGGGGCGTCCCGTCCGGGCGGATCTCGGAATTAATCGCGGCCTCTGTTGTCGTGCAGAAAGATTAGAGGAACCCAATATGTCTCAAGCAATAGAAATCTCGCAGCCCGTGCGGGCCACGTTGGAGCGACTGAGAGGCAAGTACTTCGTCGACGGCGCGCTTGCCACACCCGCCTCCGGTGATGCGCAGGCCACCACCGATCCCGCGACCGGCGAGGCGCTGACACAGATTGCCCGCGCCACGGCTGCGGAAGTGGATCAGGCAGTCCGCTCCGCACGGCAAACCTTCGAAGGCGACGATTGGGCGCGCATGCGCCCCTCGCACCGCCAACGCCTGATCAACCGACTTGCCGATCTGCTTGAACAGAATATTGACGAGTTGGCAGAGCTGGAAACGCTTGACAACGGCAAGCCCTTTGCAATGGCCAAGAATGCCGATGTGCGCGGGTCGATTGAATATCTGCGGTATGTAGCCGGATGGGCGACCAAGATCGAAGGGTCGGTGCTGGACGTATCGTTCCCCAAGCCACGGGGCGGCGGGGATTACTTCGGCTACACCCAGCGGCGGCCGGTCGGTGTGGTTGCGGCGATCGTGCCCTGGAATTTCCCGCTCAACATGGCGGTGTGGAAGATCGGCCCGGCGCTTGCCACCGGTTGCACCGTGGTGCTGAAGCCGGCTAGCGAGACGCCCCTGACAGCGCTGCGTTTGGCTGAGCTGATTGTCGAGGCGGGCTTTCCGGCTGGCGTGGTCAATGTCGTCACCGGCAGTGGCTCTGTGATCGGCGATGCGCTGACAAGCCATCCGCTGATCTCGAAAGTGACCTTCACCGGGTCGACCGAAGTGGGACGGCATGTCGGCCTTCAGGCGATGAAGAACCTCAACCCGAGCTCGCTTGAGCTGGGGGGTAAGTCGCCGGTCATCGTGTTCGACGATGCTGACATCAAGTCGGCGATCGCCGGAGCGGCGTCGGCGATCTTTTTCAACCAGGGGGAAACCTGCACTGCCGGCTCGCGGCTTTATGTCCAAAAATCGGTCTACGATGAATTCATCGAAGGAGTGGCAGAGCGCGGCGCGCGGATGAAAATAGGTCACGGAATGGACCCTGAGACCCGTATGGGTCCGCTGATTTCTGCGTCGCATCGGGCAAGTGTTCTCGACTATGTGCAAAAGGGCGTCTCCGAGGGGGCCAAGGTGATTTCTGGCGGCGCTGCGGTCGACGGGCCCGGCTATTTCATGCAGCCCACCGTTTTGGCCAGCGACACCAACGACAATGTGGCGGTGCGCGAAGAGATTTTCGGCCCGGTTCTGGTTGCCATTCCCTTCGATGATGAAGATCACGCGGTGGCACTGGCCAACGAGTCCGAATACGGGCTGGCGGCCAGTGTCTGGTCGTCGAACCTGCATCGCGTGCACCGGACGGTGCCACGTATCGACGCCGGCATCGTGTGGGTGAATTGCCACAACCTTCTGGATCCGAACCTGCCCTTCGGCGGCGTAAAGAACTCCGGCATCGGGCGGGAGATGGGCAAAGATGTACTGGACGCCTATACGGAAAAGAAATCGGTGCTGATGACCGTTTAGGCCGATCTTACGGTTGCCGTCTAGAGAGGGCGATCCCGCGCGGCGGGATCACCCTCTTTTCACAGGGAGATTTCATAGACCGCACCGTCTCCCCAGGTCGCGACCAGCAGGGCGCGGTTCCGACCCTCGACCAGACCTGCGGGCGATTTCAGGCCTGATACGATCTCGACGCACTCGGCATCGGCGGTCACCTCAAAGACCGTCCCGCCCGCGAAATCGACAACGAAGATCCGGCCCGCCGTCGTTGCGACGATCCCCGGACCGGGCTGCCTGATCGGGTCCGAGATCGTTGTGCGGCGGCCATCGGGCCGGCAGATCGTGACACCCCCGGAAAAGTTCGATACGAAGAGCGTGCCGTCCGGGGATCGTGCGGCGCCGACTGGCGTCTGGAACCCGTCACATAGAATGCGCGAACGGCCATCCGGAGCAAGAGCGAGGATCTGGTTCGCGGCGCGGTTTGCCACCAGCAGGGCGCCGTCCTTCTCAAAACAGAGTCCGGCAGGCGTCCTCAGGCCGCGCGCAAAGATGGTCGCGGTGCCGTCCGGTTCAATTCGCTTGATGATGTCATCGCTGTAGGATGCGGCGAAAATATTCCCGCTGGCATCGATTGTAAGGCCGGACGGACCGGAGATATTACAAAAGGCTCGCTCGGTATCGCCGGTCTCCCGGACAAGACTTATGCAATCGGCACCCCAGTTTGCTACAAGCAGGCCACCATCGGCCCGCACTGCCATTCCCACCGGTGCGTCGAGGCCGCTGGCGATTTTCTTAAGAAACATATTTTTGTTTTCCCGATTGCTATTTCCGGCACCACGCCATCGCCAAACAGGGTTGACTCGGCGCAGCCGTTCATCCTAGGTTACCAAATGGTTTCGGAAATAACCATATGATTACTTTTTTAGCTCAGCGGTTCAGAGGCTGCGGTGCAAAATGGGAGGAATAAGATGAAGCTTGAAGGATCACGGGTCCTGGCGGGCCTTGCCGTGGCGGTGACACTTGCCTTTCCGTCCGGCCCTGCGACAGCACAGGATAGAGTCAGCTGGAAGATGGGCAGTACGTTTCCAAGCCAGTTGACCCAGCTTGGCACCGGCGGCAAACGGGTGGAAGAACAGATTGACCTGGTGTCTGGCGGTGAGTTCAAAATCCGGTTCTTCGAACCGAACGCGCTGGTTCCGGCGCTCGAGGTCTTCGATGCGGTCGCCAAGGGCTCGATCGACGCCGGCTGGTCCGCGCCCGGCTACTGGGTCGGAAAAATCCCCGGCGCAGCGGTTCTCAGCGGTATTCCCTTCGGCCCCTCGGCCGATGAATATTCTGCCTGGCTGCTTTTTGGTGGCGGCCAGGAAATTTGGGACAAGCTTTATGCGCCTCACGGCGTCAAGCCGATCCCCTGTGCCGTCGTGGCGCCGGAGTCGGGCGGCTGGTTCCGAAAGGAAATCACGTCTCTGGACGAGCTGAAGGGCCTGAAAATGCGCTTTGGCGGTGCCGGGGCGAAGGTGTTGGACCGGGTCGGCGTGTCCACCCAATTGCTCGCCGGGGGCGATATTTTCCCATCGCTTGAGCGTGGGACAATCGATGCTACCGAATTCTCGCAGCCTGCGGTCGATCTGAGCGTCGGATTTCACCAGGTTGCGAAGCATTATTATTTCCCCGGCTGGCACCAGCAGGCGACTTTCCTCGAAGTACTCGTCAACCTCGAGAAATGGAATGCACTGTCCGAGACGCGGCAGGCACAGCTCACCACGGTATGTCAGGCCAACATGATGCGGATGCTGGCCGAAGGCGAGGCCATTCAAGCGGCCGCGCTGGAAGAGATCGAGGGCCATGGCGTGACGATCCACACTTGGCCGCCGGAGATCCTCTCGGCGCTGGAGGCCGCCTGGCAAGAGGTCGTGGCGGAGGAGATCGCCAAGGACGAAGGCTTCCAAGAGGCGTGGGCGTCTCTTGCCGCCTTCCGCGAGGAATATGACAACTGGGCCTCAGTGGGCCATCTGAAATAACCTGGGCACAGCAAAGGGGCCGGCGCGCGGAACCGCGGCGCCAGCCCCATCGGAGGGACACGCAGTGCTGAAATTGGCCAATCGGCTCATGAGAGTTGCCGAGTGGATCGGGAGCGCCGCCGCCTGGCTGGTTGTTCCGCTGATCCTTACAACCGTCTTCGACGTGGTCTCTCGGCGTTTCTTCGTGCTGGGCTCGACCCGGTTGCAGGAACTCGAATGGCATTTTCACGCCGCGCTGATGCTTTTGTGTTTCGGTTATGGATATGTCCGCAACATTCATGTCCGCGTCGACATATTTCATAGCCGTTTCAGCCCGCGCACCGCGGCATGGATCGAGGCATTGGGCTGCATTCTCTTCCTATTTCCCTATACCGGCCTGGTTATCTACACAGGGTTTGATTTCGCCCACAGGTCTTTCATGCAGGGCGAAACCTCGGTCGCCTCTTCAGGACTGAGCCACCGCTGGATCATTAAATCCACACTGTTTCTGGGCTTCTCACTGGTGCTGATTGCCTCGGCCGGTGTTTTCCTGCGGGCTTTGCATGTCCTTTTGTACTCTTACCGGGGTGCAAGGGCCAAGATCTGGGATTAGCGCATTGGATATCTACTACTGGCTTCCATTCTTCATGTTCGCGTTTCTCGCGGTCATGATGTTCACCGGATATCCCGTTGCTTTCATTCTGGGCGGCACGGGGCTTGTATTCGGGTGCATTGGATATGCGCTCGACATGTTTTCGCTTATCGAATTCTACAACATCGTCCCGCGTATCTGGGGCGGGATTGCCGAAAGCCTGCTGCTGACGGCGGTGCCGATGTTTGTCTTCATGGGCATCATGCTAGAAAAAAGTGGCGTGGCCGAAGACCTGCTGCACGCGTTTCAGGTGATCTTCCGACCCGTCCCCGGCGCGCTGGCGCTGAGCGTCACCGTGATGGGCACCATTCTGGCAGCCGCGACCGGCATCATCGGCGCATCCGTCGTGATGATGACCGTGATGGCCCTGCCGATGCTTCTGGCCAACAACTATGACAAGCGGCTGGCGACCGGGACGATCGCGGCGGCGGGCACGCTCGGCATTCTGATCCCGCCCAGCATCATGCTGGTGATCATGGCCGAGCTTATGGCGATCTCGGCCGGCACGCTTTTTGTGGCCGCGATGATCCCCGGCCTCGCCCTCGCTTTGGCTTATTTCCTCTACATTCTCGTGCTGGCTTGGCTTCGGCCCGAGCAGGCACCCCAGCCCCCGGCGGATCCGCGCTATGCCACACCGCTGGCAAAGCTCGGGCTGGCGATCAGGGCGCTGCTCCCCCCAGTCTTCCTGATATTTCTCGTCCTGGGATCGATTCTCTTCGGCTGGGCCTCACCGACCGAGGCTTCGGCAGTGGGGGCTGTCGGAGCCACGCTTCTGGCGCTGTTGCGCGGTCGATTGTCGATAAAAGTGCTCAACGATGTGGTCCAGGGCACGGCGCTGACAGGCGCAATGCTGTTCTTCATCTTTGCCGGGGCAACGGCATTTTCCTATGTATTCCGGTCGCTTGGCGGCGACGATGTGGTCAGCGATTTCCTCTCCTCATCTGTCCTGGGAAGTTGGGGGCTGCTGGCGGCGCTGATGTTGATCATCTTTGTGATGGGGTTCTTCTTCGACTGGGTCGAGATCTCGCTGATCATTCTGCCCATCGTGGTGCCGGTCATTCAGGCCACTGATTTTGGCGGCCATGTCGCGGATCAGGAGAAAATCTACTGGTTCGCCATTCTGGTCGCGGTCAATCTGCAAACCTCGTTCCTGACACCGCCCTTCGGCTTCGCGCTGTTCTATCTGAAGGGCGCGGCACCGCCGGGCGTGCAGATGATCGATGTCTATAAGGGCATCCTGCCCTTCGTTCTTATTCAACTTGCCTGCCTGGTTCTTTTTATCCTGTTCCCGCAGATCGTGATGTGGCTGCCAGGCAAGCTCTTCTAACCTAGATGGTGATACCGATGACAACCTTGGAAGGGCGCGTCGCGCTCGTGACGGGGGCCGCGCGCGGCCTGGGAAAATCCGCGGCGCTGCAATTGCGGTGCCGCGGGGCGCATGTGGTGGCCACCGATCTGGATGAAGCCGGGCTTGCCGCGCTGAAAGCGGACTGCGCCGATGCTGGTGCCGCGCTGGAGATCGCGCCCTGCGATGTGTCCGACCGCGATCAGGTGCGGGCCATGGTCGCGCATTGGGAGGATCGGTTTGGCCAGATCGACATTTTGGTCAACAACGCCAGCTGGGCGAGTTATGCGCCGATCGAAGACGTCACCCCTGATGTGGTGAACAGAATGTTCAATGTTGGCCTGGCGGCAATGCTGTGGACCATTCAGGGAGCTGTGCCCGCGATGAAACGTGGCCGAGGCGGCTCGATTATCAATATGAGCTCAATTGCAGCAGAAATCGGCATTCATAACGCCGCAGTCTACAGCATTGTAAAGGGCGGCGTCGCGTCATTGACCCGGCAATTGGCGATCGACCTTGCCCCGTTTGGCATATCGGTCAACTCAGTCGCGCCCGGTCCGGTTCCGACGGAGGGGTCACTTGGCATTGTTCCACAAGAAGGCTGGGAGAAACGCCGCCGGGCGACACCGGCCGGACGGCTGGGGACACCCGAAGAAGTAGCGAATTTGGTGGCGTTTCTGGGCGATCCCGAAAACCGTTTCATCACCGGGGAAATGATCCGGATTGATGGCGGTCTTAGCCGTTCGATGACATGATCCCAATATAGATCCAAAGTGAAAAGGCGATAATCCAATGTCTCAACTTCACCCATTTCGCATGGGATTTGATTTCCCCGAAAACCATCCGCGCGCCAAATACTTCTTCGCCGTAATGGAGGATCTTGTGCGCGCGGCGGGCGCGGCTCGGCCGCTGGTGATCAATCCGGACAATATCCTCTTTCCTGGAGCGCAAACCATTGACGCGATCCAAGGCAGCCAGCTGGATGTGGGCTGGATGAACGCGGCGCACCTTGAGCGGCTTCACCCTGCCTTGTCTGCCCTGAATCTGCCATTTGGTCTGAGCGACGACGCGATGACGGACGGTGCGTATCAGGATCGTCTGTTGGACGTCATCAATACCTGCCTGCGCCCCGAAGGTCTGGCTGTCGCGGCCATCATGCGCGGGGCCGATCAGGTTTTCGCCATGTTTGACGGGCCGTTATACGCGCTAGGCGATTTGACGGGCAAGCGAATCCGGGTTGCGGGGCCGGGGGTTTACGAAGACCTGATGTATGCCTTGGGGGCGACGCCGGTGGTCATGCCGATCACAGATCTTCGCGAGGCGGTGACGCAACGCGCAATCGACGGGGTCTTTACCTCGCCGGGGGCATGGCAGACGCTTCTCGCCGGTGATCTGAACTTCATCAGCCGCGTGCCTGGTCTGATGATGATCACCTATGTCGCCATCGTATCAACGGAAACCCTGAGGGATCCCAGTTTTGCGGGGGCCCATGAATCGTTGCAACGGAACGTTTCGCGCAATTGGGACAGAATGCGGGAGGACGATAACGAGATTCTGGTCCAGGCCGGAAAGATCGCGCAGCAAAATGTCATTTCCCGGCCGGCCGAATGGAAAAATGCGGTTCAAGAACTATGGCGGGGGCTGCATGAAGATCAAGATGACCCCCGCACGGTATTTTTGCCTTTTTATGACGCCGCCGCCTAACGGGCCCGGACTCCGTCGATTAGAGTGTTGGCGAAGATCTCGGCAATTTGATTTGCGCCGAGGTCGCCGTCCTCGCGGAACCAGCTCGGAATCCAGTTGACCGAACCCATGATGGTCAGAATCATCAACTTCGGTTTTTCCCGGATCAGGCTGCCATCGTCGATGCCAGCCTGAATGATCTCGATAAGGCCAGCATCAATCCTGTCCCGCCCAGCCACCACATCCGCCCGCTGTTCGTCGGTCAGCGCAGAGATCTCGATCATCGCGCCGCTGGCCAGGCTGCTGGAGAGGTAGCCTTCTATGAATTCACGCAAAAACGCCTTCAGCTTTTCCGGTGCATCGCCTTCCGTCTGGATCGCAAGATCCAGCGCCCGAAGGCCCACCTTCTCGGAATATTTGAAGCATTCGTAAAGCACTTCATCCTTGCTTCTGATATAGCGGTACAGCGCCGCCTTGGTGACACCGATCGACCCGGCGATACTGTCCATAGACGTGCCGTGATACCCGTGCCGCCGAAATTCCTGCGCGGCCGCCCCGATCAGAGCCATTTTCTTTCGCGAGCGCAACTCCTCCCGGCTCAGAAGGGTGTCGCCCCATTTCTTTGGTTTCTTGCTCACGATTTTCCTAACACTGCTTCACGTACGCTACCGATTGGTTACCAGTAGCGCAATCCGTCGGGGGATTCAAACGTTGAGAGGCATCGCTGTCCCCGCCCGAAAATAACTTGGAAAAGTGGCGGAATGCTCAGACCGTTCTTACATCTCTTTTCGTCTCGCCGATCTCGTCGCGGTGAGGCGGCTGGTCACGGGATGGCGTTGCTTTGCAATGCGTTCGGGCATGTTGTGACGGCCCCGCGCGACAGTGTCAGGATGCAGTGTTCCGCATCGGCCGCGCGGGCCCGGACATATCGAGCCTTGCAAGTTCATAGCCCTTTCGGAAATCGTTGATATGCTTGACCATCCAGCTATGCGCGGTCTCCTCGTCCTGGCGCCGGATGGCATCGATGATTTTCTCATGCGCAACCAGCAAACGGTCCGAGGCATCGACCCGAGACATGACCGTAAAGAACGAGGGATAGAACAGATCGCTGATTGGGATGCGGATCGATTGGAGGACCCGGTTGTCCGCCGCCGCCGCGACGATTTCGTGAAATTCGATGTCCAGCAGCGTAAGAAGTTCGACATCGCCCCAGGCCGCCCGCGTCTTGGCCGCGTTTTCTTCCAGCGCCTTAATATGATCGGGACGACGCCGTTTGGCCGCCGCCGCCGCCGCCATCGGATCGAGCGCCCGAATGGTTTCCCAGACCTCTTCGAAGGTGACCTTGCTCAGAATGAGCGGGTCGACCAGTCGACGGGAGAACTCTTTGGTCTCGGGCAGCGCGACGTGCAGTTTGCGCTTGCCGGGATCGCGGCGGACAAAGCCGGATTGCTCAAGCGCGCGGATGGCTTCGCGGACGCTTGACCGGTGAATGCCGAGGTTCTCGGCGATGGCCGTTTCCGGAGGCAGGCGGTCGCCGGCCTGAAGCTGCCCGTCCAGTATCCTGCGCCGCAGCTCTTCGGCGATCTGCCGGAAAATCGGCATTTCCTGGCTATGATCGACTGAAAATCCGTTGAGCTTATTATCCATCCGACCAGCCTACCAATTGCGGCACCGCAAGTCATTAGATGAACATCTCGGTGCCAAGCCTTACTTGCCATATACGTATTCAGGCAGGAATAGCGAGATTTCCGGGACGTAGGTCACCAGTATCAAGAGCAGAAGCATGATCACGATGAAGGGAAGCACGCCGCGGATCACCTCTGCGATAGGCGATTTCGTGATCGATGACAGCACGTAGAGATTCATGCCGATCGGCGGTGTCAACAGCGCCACCTCCATGTTCACCATGATGACCACCGCGAAGTGAATCGGGTTGATGCCAAGCGGCCCCAGCAGCGGCAGGACGATCGGCATAACGATGAGGATCACGGCAAAGACCTCAAGGAACATTCCCAGGGCTAAGAGAACGACATTGATGAAGAGCAGGAACTGCCAGGCCGAAAGCTCGTAACTCTCGACGAACCCGACCAGTACATCCGAGACGCCGGAACCGGCTATCCAATGCGCAAAGGCACCCGCCGTCATCACGATGAAGATGATCGATGCCGTCGTCCGCAAGGAACCGGCGACGATCTCGGGGATCTCGGACAGGCGGCAGCCCTTGTAGACGCCGAGCGCCACGATGATTGAGGTGAGCGCGGCCAGCCCCGCCGATTCCGTCACTGTGACGATGCCACTGTAAATGCCGCCCAGAATGATGACCGGAAGCGACAAGGCGGGAAGCGCGCGCAGATTGGCCTTGATGAATTGATCGCGACTGATGCCGTCCTCCTTCGGATAGCCCTTTTTCCAGGTGAAGAAGGCGATCCAGAGACCGAAAAGGAGCGCCTGAAGCAAACCCGGCAGCACGCCGGCCAGAAAAAGGCGCGGCACCGATTCCTCGGCGATGATCGCATAGACGATCATTGGTAGGCTGGGCGGGATCAAGATGCCCAACGTGCCAGATGCGCCGACCACACCGAGCGCGAAGGGCCTCTGATATGAACGGTTGATCATTGCGGGCACCAGCAATGTGCCCATGGCCATTGCCGTCGCGATGGAAGAGCCGGAAATCGCCGCGAACACCGTCGTCGCCGCAACGCAGACCAGCGCAAGTCCGCCACGCAGCCCGCCGACCCAAACCGTCGCGCAGTCCACCAGCGCCTTCGCAATCCCGCCACGCTGCATAAAGGACGCCGCCAGAACAAAGAAGGGTATCGCGACCAGCGTTTCGGATGTCAGGTGATCCACGAAAATCTGCGGATAGGCGATGAGCGGCATGCCTTCCAGATAGACCAGCGCCAGCGACAGGATGCCGAGCGCCAGAAAGATGGGCATGCCTGATGCCAGCATTCCGGCAAACGCGCCAATGATCAGAACGGCCTGCATTGTGATATCCCCCAATGGAGTGACGGGTGAGGTGCCGACGATAGGCTAATGCGCGGATTGGATCGCATCGGCGATGCGGTCTTCGGGGATGCGGGCCAGATGGATCAACCGCACCGCATATCCGAGGCCCATGAGCGCGAAGCCCACCGGAACGGCCAGGTAGAATATCCAGACTGGGAAATGCAGCGAACTGGCCGACCGGATGTCAAGCATCCGGGCGAATTGCGCCATATCCACGGCGAACCAGGCGACGATGGCGCAATAAGTCAGGCCGGTCGCCGTAACCCCCAGCTCGACCCAGTACCGGGCCTTGGGGCCAAGCAGTTCGACGATCAGTTCGGCGCGGACATGCTGGTTGAGCCGCACCAGGGACCAGCCGGAGAGCAGCATCGCCGAGACGACCAGGTAGATCACCACCTCGGTTGTCCAGCCGGCAAGATGGGTGGGAAAGAAATACCGGATCACCACGTCCCAGGTAATGAGCCCGAGCGCGACAAGCACCATGGCGGCAAGCACGCTGTTCTCAAGCGCGGTGAGAAAGGATCGGGCGGTAAGGCGCGCGGTCATGTCTGGACTTTCGATATTTTGGCGAGGGCCGGCGCGCCAAGGCGCCGGCCAGTTCTCTTATTCACTTTCCAGTATGGCGGCGGCTTGTGCGACGATCTCGGAGTCGATACCCAAGTCGCCGATCAGCGCGTCCTGACCTTCAAGCAGTTTGGCCCGCATGGTCAGAATATCCTCGGACCCGGCAGTCACAATGGCAATTCCGTTCTCCTCGTTGACCGTGCGCGCTTCGTTCTGCGCTTCCTCGGCCTTCAGCCGAAAGGCATCCACCGACGCTTCCCAGGTGTCGACCACAATTTTCTGAAGGTCTTCTGGCAGTTCCGACCATGCTCCGGTGCTCATGACCGGCACGTATTGAAAGAAGGTCTGGTTGTCGTCATAGGCGTATTTCAAGCCGGAATCCCAAAGCTTTGCGCTGCGCGCCGCCTCATGGGTGGTCAGAAGCCCGTCCACCGTCCCACGTTGAAGTGCCTGCGGTACATCGCCCCATCCGATTGCCACCGCCGCGGCGCCGAAACCGTCGTAGCGGGCAATGTTGGCGGCGCCACCGGGCGCGCGCATCTTCAGCCCGACGAGATCCTCATGCGATGTGACGTTCTTCTTGGTAAAGAACATCTGCCCATATCCGAGGTCCATCCAGCGGCCGATGACTTTGACCCCAAGCTTTTCCTCAAGCCTGTGGGCCATTTCCTGGCCGACGGCCCCGTCCCACACAGTATATTGCTCGGCACGTGTGCGACCGTAGAACAGCGGCAGCCCCGGCAGATTGAACTCCGCCAGGATAGAGCCCATGTGCCAGGTGCCCGGGAACCCCATGTCTAGCGCACTCTGCGCCAGCGCCGTGGGAACGCTCGACCCGGAATATTTCGACGCAGCATGAAATATCTCCACCTCCAGCCGGCCGTCGGCGGCCTCTTCGAGCGCCTCAGCAAAGTCCGAGACAACGAGGTTGCGGATGTGGTTGGGCGCCGTTTCCAAAGAGATTTCAATGCGATGCTCTTGGGACATAGCGATGGCCGGAACACAGCAGAGCGCGGCCAAAATGGTAAGAAGTCGTTTCATTTCCTGATTGTCCTCCCTGTGATTAGTGTCGGACACTATTTCCAGGGTGGATTATTTGTCAACGCTCGAACAGGCGGTTGCCACCCGGTTCCCTGGGCCTCCCACACGAAAGGCCGCAAAGGCCTGCCGCTGAATATTCGGCGGATCAAGGGTGTAAGGGATTGTGAGAAAAGGGGGTTTTTAGCGCGCTTCCAGATTCTGCACGTCGTCCGGCGCGGCCAGCGTGGCGATCACCTCGTTATCAAACGGATGCATTTTTGGTCGACGCTGCGCCGCCGATCCCCACGCTTCACCCTGGGAAAAGGCCTTTTGGTCCAACTGAAATGCCAATTCCTGACGAATCAGGCAGAATTTTGCGGTTGATCCCGCGATAAGCTTCTCCTAGGATAGTTTTCGGTCCGACAGTCGGGCTGAGTACGGGCTTGCAAACTGCCTTACACGCCGCGCTAAGGCGTCGGTACATAGCAGCCCCTGCGGGTTTGGGCGGCCAAAGCGGTGGCCTGGCGATGACAAGGTCTGAAAATTCGGGGCGAACAGCATGACGGAACAACCTGGGCAGGAAGCCGGGACGGTTTGGGCGAAGGGACCCGAGGATCTCGACTGGCCAGCGCTCCGGCGGTATCTCGCGAGCAAGGGCATAATGCTTGACCTGTCGGAGCCACCGAAGCGATGCGCCGGTGGGCTCGCCAATTTGAACTTCGAGGTGATAGTCGACAACCAGCGCGCGATCCTGCGCCGCGCACCACACGGGCCGTTGCCGAAGGGCGCCCATGATATG
Source organism: Roseovarius sp. (assembly GCF_048262375.1). GTDB lineage: Bacteria > Pseudomonadota > Alphaproteobacteria > Rhodobacterales > Rhodobacteraceae > Roseovarius. Next base: position 54,775 of record NZ_JBLXFE010000012.1, on the reverse strand, counting down.
GTGCGCGAGCATCGGGTGTTATCGCGGCTTCCTGCCGCGTTCCCGCTGGCGCCGCGCAGTTTCCACCTGTGTAAAGATCCGGCCGTTCTGGGCGCGCCGTTCCAGCTGATCGAGTTCCGGCCGGGCCGGGTGCTGCGCGGCGACGATCCCGGCACGCTGGCCCCGTGCGAGGACCTCCCGGGCGGTCTTTGCACGCTCTTCTCCGACACCATGGCGCGGCTGCATTCAGTCGATCCTAACCGCTGCGACCTATCGGATCTGTCACGGCCCGCCGGTTTTGCCTCGCGAAACGCCGCGCGCTGGTCCAACGCCGCGATCGACATCTGCGCCGGCACAGAGGATGCCAAGCTCGCGGATGAGGTCGCGGGGCAAGTTGCCACGCTCTTCGAAGGCTGGAACGACGCGGCCCCGGCGATTCTGCATTGCGATATCAAGCTCGACAATCTGATTCTTGCCGAGAACAAGTTGGCGCCGGTGGCGCTTCTCGATTGGGACATGGCGACGCTTGGCGAGCCGCTGTTCGACCTCGCCACACTGCTCAGCTACTGGACCGAACCGGGCGATCCCGAAGTCATGCACCAATTGGGCCAGATGCCTACAGGACAGCCGGGCTATCCCAGCCGCGCGGAGATGGCCGTCGCATATGCCGAGGCGACGGGCCGAAGCCTTGACCGCCTGCCGCAGTTGCGCGCGCTCTGTCAGCTAAAACTGGCCGTGGTGTTCCTGCAACTTCATGCCCGCTGGCGCGACGGGGCCCTGGGCGATGCGCGCTATGCCGGTTTCGGCGACCTGGGCATCGGCCTGCTGCGTCACGCCCGTGATGTCGCGGCCGGGCGCAGCGACTGACATAACTCAGACGGAGACACGACTTTGGACTTTCATACCGACCCAGCCATCGAAGAACTTGCCGCACGCACACGGCGCTTTGTCGAGGAACATGTGATCCCCTACGAGACCGACCCGCGATGGGACGATCACGGCCCCTCCGACGAGTTACGGGAAGAACTGAACGCGCTGGCCCGCGCCGCCGGGGTGTTCGCTCCGCACGCCCCGAAGGAGTTCGGCGGCCTCGGGCTGTCAAATCTCGACCGCGCGCCAGTCTTCGAGGCGGCCGGTTATTCCCTGCTTGGCCCCGCAGCGTTGCATATCGCCGCGCCGGACGAAGGCAACCTGCATCTCCTGAACACGGTCGCGACCCCCGATCAGAGAAAGACCTATCTGGAGCCGCTCGCGCGCGGCGCGCGGTCATGCTTTGCAATGACCGAGCCCGGCGGCGCGGGGTCAGACCCTTCGATGATGGCGACGACCGCGCGGCGCACCAACGAGGGCTATGTTATCAACGGGCGCAAATGGCTCATCACCGGCGCGCGGGGCGCCGCGTTCTGCATTATCATGGCGCGAAACACCGACGGTGCGCTGGATGGGCGGGCGACGATGTTCCTGACCCCGCTGCCGCGCGACGGCATCTCGATCGAACGCGACATGCTGGCGATGGACAGTAGCTTTGCCGGCGGCCATTCGGTGGTGCGGTTCGAGAATCTCGTCCTGCAGGAAGAGGATATCCTTGGCGCGCCGGGCGAAGGTTTCGCCTATGCTCAGGTGCGGCTGGCCCCCGCGCGGCTGACCCATTGCATGCGCTGGCTGGGCGCAGCACAACGTGCCCATGATGTCGCGTTGGCCCATGCCGCGACCCGGCAGGCATTTGGCAAACCGCTTGGCGCGCACGAGGGGATCGGCTTTATGCTGGCGGACAATGCGATCGAGATGCGGGCCGCGCGGCTGTCGCTGCAACAGGCCGCATGGGTGCTCGACACCGGCGGCAAGGGCATAACCGAAAGTTCGATGGCCAAGGTGCAATGTTCCGAGGCGATCTGGAATATCGCCGACCGGGCCATTCAGATCCTTGGCGGTCTGGGCATAACGCGCGATTCCCCGGTCGAGCGGATCTTTCGCGAAGTGCGCGGCTTTCGCATCTATGACGGGCCGTCCGAGGTGCATCGTTGGTCATTGGCCCGTAAGTTAATGAAATCAGTGGAGGCGCAGGCATGAACGTTTTCGATCTTACGGGCCGCAACGCCGTGGTCACCGGCGCCAGCCGAGGCATTGGCCTGGCAATCGCGCGCGGGCTGATGGTCGCCGGGGCGCGGGTTATGATTACCGGCCGGACCGAAGAGAGCGTGGCGAAGGGCATCGCCGATCTTGGTTCCGGCGCGCTGGGTCACGCGGCAGACGTTTCGCGCGAGTCGGATGTCGCGCGGCTGGCGGCAGAAGCCGAGGCGGCGATGGGACCGGTGGATATTCTGGTTAACAATGCAGGGGTCAATCCCCATTACAAGCGCACCGAAGACACTGCGCTGGAGGAATGGGAGGCGATCCTCGATGTCAATCTGACGGGCGTTTTCCTTTGTACACGCGCCTTTGGGCGGGGAATGCTGGCGCGGGGCAGGGGCAGCATCGTCAATATCACCTCTATCGCCGCGCATGCCGGGCTGGCGCGGACCGGCGCCTATTGCGCCGCCAAGGCCGGTGTCGAAGCACTCAGCCGGTCGCTGGCCATGGATTGGGCAGGGCAGGGCGTGCGGGTCAACAACGTGGCGCCCGGTTATGTCGCGACCGACCTGACCGCCGGGCTTTCCGCGAATGACACGCTGCGCGGCCGGATCGAGACGCGGACGCCCGCCGGGCGGCTGGCCGAAGCAGACGAGATGGCGGGGGCGGTCATCTTTCTAGCCTCTGACGCGGCCAGCTATGTCACCGGCGCGACCCTCGCCGCCGATGGCGGCTGGACGGCGACATGACGCCGCCCTCCGGCCGCGCGCTAGAGGGTTTGCGCATCCTCGATCTGACCCGGCTACTGCCTGGCTCCTTTTGCACCCAGCTTCTGGCCGATATGGGAGCCGAGGTGATCAAGATCGAGGAACCCGGTCGAGGCGACTACAACCGCGAATTCGAACCGATCAACGTGAAGGAAAGCGGGTCTTTCCTTCTGCTGAACCGCAACAAGAAGAGCGTGACGCTGAACCTCAAGACCGACGAGGGTAAGGCGATCTTCCGCGACCTCGCCGCCGAAGCAGATGTGCTGGTCGAAGGATTCCGGCCGGGGGTGATGGCGCGGCTTGGGCTCGATTACGAGACGCTGAGCGCGGTTAATCCGCGGCTGGTCTATTGCGCGATCTCCGGTTTCGGACAGGACGGGCCCTATCGTCTGATGCCGGGGCACGATCTGAACTACCTGGCGCTGGCCGGGGGGCTGCGGCTCTTTGCGGATCGCGAGGGGCGCCCGATCGTGCCCGGCCTGTCGATTGCCGATGTGGGCGGCGGGTCGCAGATGGCCGCGACCGGTATCCTCGGCGCGCTTCTGGCACGCAACCGCACCGGAGCCGGCCAGTTCGTCGATATCTCGATGACCGACGGCGCCTTTTCCTGGCTCGCCTATCACGGCGCGGACTGGCTGTTCGCAGGCATCAATCCGCGTGGCGGTACCCGGCCGTTCCTCGGGCAAGCGCCCTGCTACAACGTCTATGAATGCGGGGATGAACGCTGGGTCGCTCTGGGGATCATCGAGGCGCATTTCTGGGAGCGGTTCTGCCGGGCGGTGGGGCTTGGGGATCTGATCGCAGATCAATGGCCAGAAGGGGTCGCCGCAAAGGCGCAGTTCAGTCGGCTGAACGCTCTCTTCCGAACCCGCGACCGCGATCAGTGGGTGGCGGATCTGGCCGGTGCGGACGTGCCGTTTTCGGCAATCTACGATGTCGGCGAGGCATTCGACGACCCCCAGATCCGCGCCCGGAACATGGTGCTCGAGGTCGAGCATCCGATTGAGGGGCGGATTCCGCAGCTCGGCTTTCCGATCAAGCTCTCCGGCACACCCTGCGACATCCGCACGCCGCCGCCGCTGCTGGGGGAACATACCGACGAGGTGTTGCGCGAGGCGGGCTATGACGCGGCGCGCATCGCCGATCTGGCGCGGCGCAACGTGACCTGAGGAGGCAGGAAAATGACAGTGAAGGAAAAGGGCGCAGAGACACCATTCGCGGATTTCGATTGGCAGATACCGCATCGCTTCAACTTTGCGACGGATGTGGTGGACCGATGGGCGGAAGAACGGGACGGGCCCTGCCTGATCTGGGAGGATGCGTCCGGCGCGCGCCGGGACTTCAGCTATGACGACATGTCGCGGCTGACAAAACGGGTCGGCCATGCGCTTCAGGCCGCCGGGATCTCCAAGGGCGACCGGGTGCTGGTGGTTCTGCCCCGAATCCCGGAATGGCAGATCGCAATGGTTGCGGCGCTGAGGATCGGTGCGGTTCCGATCCCCTGTATCGAGATGCTGACTGCGGCCGAGATCCGTTATCGCGCCGATCATTCCGGCGCTCAGGCGGTGATCTGTCGCGCAGGGCACGCGGACCGGATCGAGGCCGGTCTGGGCAGGGTGCCGCTGCGCTTCAGTGTCGGGCCGCGCGACGGCTGGGACGACATCACGGCGTTCTACGATCGGCCGGACGAGGCCGAGGATGCGCTTGTCATGGCCGAGGATCCGGTGCTGCTCTATTACACCTCCGGCTCTACCGGCTATCCCAAGGGTGTGCTGCATGCCGCGCGGGGTCTTTATGCTTGGCGCTATTCGGCGCGGCACTGGCTGGATGTGCGGCCGGGGGATCGAATCTGGTGTACGGCCGATACAGGCTGGTCCAAGGCCGGCACCTCGGTCCTGTTCGGCCCCTGGTCCGAAGGCGGCTGCGCCTTCATGTATGACGGCCCGTTCGACCCGGCCGAGCGGCTGAGTCTTCTGGCCCGTCACAAGATCACGATCTACTGTGCCCCAGCGACCGAGCTAAATCGTGTGGTACAGGAGGACGTTGCCGCCTACGACCTGACGGCACTGCGCCGCACGGTTTCGGCCGGTGAGGCGATGAACCCCATTGTGGCCGAGCAATGGCGCGCCGTCTCCGGTCTGAACGTCGCCGAGGCCTATGGCCAAACCGAAACGCTGATGACGGCGCTGACAGTGACGGGGATCGAGCCGCGCATCGGCTCGATGGGAATCAGCGCGCCGGGATCGACCCTGAGCATCGTGGATGACGCCGGGACAGAGCTGCCACCTGGCGAGGTGGGCCATGTGGCGCTGAAACTGCCCAATCCGCAGTTCATGTTGGGATATTGGAACGCGCCCGGCGCATTGTCCGGCGCGATCGTCGATGGCCCCGCTGGCCGGTGGTTCCTGACCGGCGATCTCGGCAGCCGGGATGCCGAAGGCTATTTCTGGTATTCCAGCAGGTCCGACGATGTCATCAATTCGGCTGGTTACCGAATTGGCCCGACCGAGGTTGAAAACGCCGTTCTGGAGCATGGCGCCGTTCTGGAATGCGCCGTTGTCGCCGCGCCGGACCCGAAACGGGGCGAGGTGGTCAAGGCCTTCATTGTGCTGAAAGACGGTGTCCTGGGCGACGATACGCTGGTGAAAGCGATTCAGGATCACGTCAAGCTCGTCGCTTCGCCCTACAAGTATCCGCGTCTTGTGGACTTCTGTTCCGAGTTACCCAAAGGTCCGACGGGAAAGATACTGCGACGTGCGTTGCGCGAACGCGAATGGTCGCGTCAGGAGCCTCAGTCATGATTGACAAATCCGTGTTTCAGCCCGTTCAGACGGAACCTGCCTATCGGCTTGCAGCGCGACAGATGCGGCAACAGATCTTGAGCGGAGAAATCAAAGTGGGCGATGCGCTGCCTTCCGAGCTCGCGCTGGCGGATCTGTTGAAGGTCAACAGGTCGACTTTACGCGAGGCAATCCGCCTCCTTGAAGAAAACGGAATGGTCGCGCGCAAGCCCGGCGGCAAAAAGCTTTTTGTTTCGGTGCCTAGGACCGAGGATCTGTCCGACCGGATGACCGGGGCGATGATCCTGCAAAAGATCTCGCTAAGTGACCTGTACCGCACCATGCTGGTGCTGGAACCTGCAATCGCGGCAGAGGCCGCACACCATGCGAATGAAACGCATTTGGCGCAGCTTGCGGCCAATATAGAGGCCAGCCGGGTGCCCGATCTGGAGCATGCTCAACTTGCTCAGCTCGACACCGAGTTCCACGACCTGATCGTTCAAGCCTCCGGCAATCGCGCAATGCTTCTGTGCAGACAGCCTTTCGGTGGCCTGTTCTACCCGGCTTTCGAGGCCGTTATTCGGCGGCTGAACGCGGGCGAGCGGTTGCAGGCCGCGCACAATGCGATTTTCGAAGCCATTCGCGATCGCGACCCCGAGACAGCCGAGTCCTGGATGCGCAAACATATTCAGGATTTTCGTCGCGGTTATGAGCTGGCCAATCTCGATATCGAAATGCCGATCTCAAACCTTTGATCCCGCCCGTCATGCACAGGCTGGCCGCTGTTCGGCCCGATATGCGGCAGGAGCTTTGCCCGTCCAGGCCCGAAAGGCACGAAAGAATGCTCTTGGTTCGGCGTAACCCAGATCGTCGGAAATCTCTGCGACCGTCAGTCGGCCTTCTTTCAGAAGCGCCGTTGCGCGCTCCTTTCGCAGCTCGGATTTGAGCGTGCGAAAGCTGGTTCCTTCGGCCTTCAGCCGCCGCCGCATGGTACTCGGAGAGACGCCCAGGTCCTCTGCGAGGTGATCGAAACTTCTCCAGTCATTGGCCGGATGCCCAGATAGAACCTGTTTGATCATTCCCGACATTCCGTCGTTGCTGCGATATTCGACAAGCAGGTTTCCGGGGGCGTGAGAAAGATAGCGTTTCAAAGCCGCCTCGGTCTGGTTGACGGGCAAACTCAGAGGCTCGGCGGAAAACACCACACGAGTCGCAGGCGCACCGAACTGAACAGGCGTTCCAAACAATCGCGAATATGCGCGTGATCCCATCGGAGCTTCGCAGCGAAAGGCGACTTGCGACAACTGGATTGGCCGCCGCGCCAGCCAGCTTATCGGCCCCAGCAACACGATCATAAGCGTCCGATAACAAAAGGCGGTCGCGGGCGCGCCCTTGTCAGAAAATACGATATGGGCCTGTCCATTCCTTACGGTCATCGTGCCATAGGGTGCCCCGACAATAACTTTCAAAAACCAAAGCGCGCGGCGAATGGCGGTGTCAAGGGTCCGTGCCCCCAGGATCGAATGGCACATCAGCGCAAAGCTTCCGGGACGCATCGGATGCTCGGTCATCCCGAGCATCTCATCCTGCATTTCCTGCGCCATAGAAAACCAAAAACGGCCATATTCCTGCAATGACATATGTGCGGGATCCAGACCTTCGCGTTTAAGAAACGCGGTTTCATCCAGTCGCGCAAACTGCAAACGGTCCAACGCTTCGGCTACGAAGATCGGATCAACCTGGGTGCTGAGTTTGTCCATGGGACCATCCTGACATTTTCAGTCACGAGATAGAACGAAAAGGTCATTGTTTGCCATAGTGTTCCTGCTTAATCGATAGCTCTGCTTAGTGGAGGAGAGAGCCGATGCATATCGGGGAAATGACCGTTCTGGTAACTGGCGCGAATTCCGGGCTGGGTGCCGGCGTCGTCGACCGATTGGCCTCTGAAGGCGCAAATGTGGTGGGATTGGATGTTACCACCGACAATGCGGACACATTCGACAAACGTTTCGACGGCAAGGTCCTGCTGCTGCAAGCCGATGTGACCTCGGGCGAGCAGGTAGCCAAGGTCGTGGCGACCGCGGAAAAGCAATTCGGCAGAGTAGACGGGCTGGTAAATTGCGCCGGCATTGCGCCTGGGCAAAAGATCATCGGGCGCGACGGCCCGCATGATTTGGAGCTGTTCGCCCGCGCCGTCGCCATCAATCTTGTCGGAACGTTCAACACCATGCGACTAGCGGCGGAAGTGATGTCAAGAAACAAGCCCGGCCCGGATGGTGAGCGTGGCGTGATCGTCAACACGGCTTCAGTCGCCGCCTATGAAGGCCAGATCGGACAAGCCGCCTATGCCGCCTCGAAAGGTGGTGTCGTCAGCCTGACATTGCCTGCCGCACGCGAACTGGCGCGATCCGGGATACGGGTGATGGCAATAGCGCCGGGTATCTTTGAGACACCCATGATGGGTTCGATGTCAAAGGAAATTCAGGACTCGCTTGGTGCGAAAGTGCCATTCCCGTCGCGCATGGGCAAGGCAGCGGAGTTTGCTGGCCTTGTGGCGGAGATATTCAGGAATCCGATGTTGAACGGAGAAGTCATTCGATTGGATGGCGCGCTGCGCATGACGGCAAAATAGGAGTTGGCATGACACAGATATACATTGTCGATGCAGTTCGCACACCTCGCGGCAAGGGCAAGGCGTCGGTTGGCGCGCTGGCCGAGGTCAGCCCGGTCGAACTTGCCACTGTTCCGCTCAAGGCATTGAAGGAACGAAACGGCCTCGACACAACCGCGGTCGGAGACGTGATCATGGGCTGCGTCGATCCCATTCAAGATCAGGGCGGCGACATTGCCCGGACCGCCGCTCTGGAAGCGGGATATGACGAGAGCGTTCCGGGCGTTCAGGTCAACCGCTTTTGCGCATCCGGACTAGAAGCCTGCGCCATCGCAACGGGAAAGCTGGCAAGCGGCGAAATTGAGCTTGCCGTCGCCGGTGGCGTCGAGATGATGTCGCGCATCCCGATGCTCTCATCCGGCATGCCGGTACTCGCGGATCCCGGTATTGCCATCCCTCGGAAATCCATCCCACAGGGCGTTTCGGCAGACCTGATCGCGACCTTGAGAGGCTACAGCCGCGACGACGTGGACGAACTCGCGGTGCAAAGCCAAAAACGCGCGGCAACGGCCTGGCAAGAAGGACGCTTCGATCGTGGTGTCGTGCCGGTAAAAGACCGAAACGGGCTGACGATCCTCGCGCGGGATGAAGCGGTCCGGCCCAATGCGGATATGCAGTCGCTTGGCGCGCTTGCACCGTCGTTTGACCGGTTCTCAAAGAAGATGGGGTATGACGCGATCGCCAAGCAGAAGTACCCAGAAATCGGCGAACTTCGCTATGTTCATCACGCTGGAAACTCTTCTCAGATCGTGGATGGTGCGGCCGCCTTGCTTCTGGGAACTGAGGCATCCTGCAAGAGACATGGGCTGAAGCCGCGGGCCCGTGTCCTTGGTCTGGCATCGATAGGATCGGAACCCACGATCATGCTGACCGGCCCAAAGGCAGCCTGCGACCGCGCGCTGAACCAGGCCGGGCTGGGATACCCGGATATCGACCTTTGGGAACTGAATGAGGCTTTTGCATCGGTGGTGCTCTATTTTGTCGAGGAAACCAGCGTCGATCTGGAGCGGATGAATGTCAACGGCGGCGCAATAGCGATGGGGCATCCGCTCGGCGCGACCGGGGCGATGATCCTCGGAACCTTGTTGGACGAACTGGAGCGCGCCGACAAGCAATTCGGCTGTGCAACGCTGTGCGCGGCCACGGGCCAAGCCATTGCCATGGTCATCGAACGGTCGACAGGAGGTGTATCGTGAACGCTGCGGTTTCCCTACACGTCGAGACCGATGGCATTGCAATCCTGAATTGGGATGACCGAAACGCGAAGGTGAATGTCTTCGACCCGGCATCCATCGATGGTTTTCTGAGCTGCGTCAGGACCATTGCATCCGACGAAAGCATTCGCGGCGTCATGATCACGTCCGGCAAGAAAACATTCCATGCAGGCGCTGACCTGAAGATGGTTTCCGGATTCTTTGACATGTCGGCAGAGGGCCTCTGGAACATCATGTCTGAGATCATGCATGGTTTCTACACCCTTGAAACCTGCGGCAAACCGGTGGCGGCGGTCATCAACGGACATTGCCTTGGAGGCGGGTTCGAGCTTGCGCTGGCGGCACATGCCCGCTTTGTCGCAGATGACCCAGACATCCGTATTGGATTGCCCGAGTCCAAACTGGGGCTCATGCCGGGCTTTGGTGGCACACAGCGCTTCACACGGCTTGCCCCTTGGGAGAAGGCGGTGCCATTGGTTGTCGAGGGCGCGACCTTCGATCCTGAAACGGCGCTCTCTCTTGGTTTCGCCAACGCCGTCGCGCCTCAAGAAAAGCTGGAACAGGAGGCAAGGGACTGGTTGTGCAATAATTCCGACGCCAAACAGCCTTGGCATGTAAAAGAGTACACGGCGCCCGGTACTACCCGTGAATTCGAGTATTATTTCCACAAGGTCAGCGCCGAACTTGCTGGGGGCGGTTCTGCTCAATATCCTTGGAAACCTTTGATTGCCGAAGCTATCTACCACGGCCTGCAAATTCCCATTGAGCCAGCCCTTAGATTGGAAATTCGGCGATTCATAGAAATGATCCGGAGCCCAGCTTCGATGAATACCTTTCACGCAAACGTTCTTCAAAAGACAAAGTAACAACACTTTAGGAGCATGCATCGTAGCTATAAATCACAAAGTAACAATCTTGGCCCATTGTGATCTATTTACATAATTTCTCTTATGCGCCTTTTGGCTTACCCCAAATTTCCCTGTAGAATTCGTCCTCTACAACCTCCCTGTGGACGACCGACTGGCGGCACCGGAATTGCCGGTGCCGCCCTTTTCCGAAAGAACAATTGAACGGCCCAAAATGTTTGCGAGACGGATCATCCCGTGACCTGCGTGTTGGCAGGTATCCAATTCCGGCGATCTCGCGCCGTTTCAGGATTTCTTAGCTGCACCTCCGAATGTAACATATATCGCGTGGCGATATTTCGCGCACCGTGTCCGTTTCACGGGCATGAACTTGCGGGACCGTGTAGCACTGAACATCCAAGACTTGAGACGCGCCCGCGGCCTCAGCCAGGAGGAGCTTGCTCATCGGGCCGATGTGAGCCGCGGCCATATGGGCAAGGTCGAGAACGCCAAGTTCGCGGCTTCCCTCGACCTTCTCGAACGCATCGCCAAGGCGCTCAATGTCGACCCCGAAGAACTCTTCGCGAAGCGCAAGTCCGTTTCCTGAAGCTTTGATCCCGCCACCCAACACGAAAGACAGAACGGCAAGAACAGTACGAGTGGCGCGGATACATGGCGAAGAGAAAGACAGGCTGGCCTTTCCAGGAAGGGTTTCTGAACGACGGGACGCAGAAGATTCACCTGTTCACCGATTACCGTTGGAATGATGGCTCGGTGAGCCGTCGTTGGCATGTCGATCCGGAACGCTTTGATGCTTGTCTGGCCGAGCTGCGCCCATTTTCCCTGACGCCCAGTGACAGCTCCGATTAGTAAGAAAACCACTCCGAATGGCCCATGTTGCCCTCAAAGTCACCGAACTCGACCATGATGCTGCGGGCATAAAAGTGCCATAAGCCTCCGCCCGACGGATAGGCGATCTCCTGCCCGCTTTCCGAGACGAATGTCGCGGGCCAGGGGGTGTGGGAGCCGTAGACCCGCTGGATGTAGCGGCAGGTCCGGTTCTCGCGATCGCAGGAACGGATCGACCAATCCCATTGTCGGGGTTCGTCGCGCGGCTCGTAGGAGCGCCCGGTGAACCAGATCACATGGGTCCGGTTCAGCCATTCGTATTCGGGCAGGTTGGTGTCGAGCTCGCCCTCCCCGCCGGGTCCACCCAGTTCAACCGGCACATGGGCAAAGGTGCAGACCCCGAAGGGCGGCAGGCTTGGCCAGGGCGTGATCCGACGAATCATCGTGCGATAGGCGCGGGCACAGACGGCGCTCGGGGGGAAACCACCCGCCATGCAGAGCATGATGGCGCAGTCGATGTCATAGGCCTGCGCCTTCTGTGGGGCCCCAAGAGCCCCAAACACCCCGATTATCGCCGCCATCGCCTGCCGTTTCATGTCACTCTCCCGCAAAAGTTGCGGCGACTATCGTGCAATTTGTATTTTTATGCAATATGTCGTATTGACACCATATGTCTTTATGGACTTAGTGTCGTGAAGTAGAAGGGCTCTCATGGGGAGAGTCCGAACATGCCGATAGCGCGCAACCAGATCCTGATCACCATCGATGGTGTCAAAGACTTGTCCGAGAAGGGCATCGCGTTCCGCTGCCGGTATGAACTCGTGGGGTTCACGGACGATGGCAAGCCGCGCTACCAGTGCATCTACCTGCGCGAGGGTGAGCCGGAAGCCATTCTGGTCTCGACCCGGATCACCCCGCACGGGCCCGAGCCGCGGTATTTCAACATATGGCCGGGGCTCTTCAAACATCATCTCGAGTTCGGTGACGGGCGCGATCTGCGCTTTGGTCCTGACTACAGCATCACCCTCGAGGAGCGCGGCTGACGTCATCGCCTTCGGCCGCGACGGCACGGCCCGGACCTCGGGCTGGACCTTTCATGGCGAACGACCTGCCTGGGCGGGGCTGGGTGATAGCGCTGAGGCCGGAGTGGTTCTTGCCTCGCTGGATGCCACACCGCCGTCCGGACGCGACGACATCCTCTCCCTGATCCGCACGACTGCTGACCGGCACCAGGGGAACCGTGCCCTGCGGCAGGTCGGCCTCGATGAGGACGATTGGTATGTCCTTTTCCAGGCCCTGGTCGAGGCGGAAAGCAGCTATAACCCGACCGCCGTGAGCCCCAAGGGTGCCTACGGCCTGGGCCAGCTGATGCCGGAAACGGCCCGCGCCCTCGGGGTCGACCCGCGCGATCCCTCCCAGAACCTCGATGGCGCGGCGCGCTACCTACTCGCACAGCTCGCCACGTTCAAGGACATCGACCTGGCGCTCGCGGCCTATAATGCAGGGCCGCACCGCGTGGTCGAATATTCCGGTGTGCCACCTTTTGCCGAGACCCGCGACTACATCGCGCGCATCCACCGGATCCGGTCCCGGCTGGCAGGCACACCTGTTTCCGCGCCAGACACCCGCGTCGCAGACGGCGTGCCTGCCCGCGCGCCGGTCCTCATCGATCTCCAGTAAAACAAGGGAACTTCGCATGCTCAGACATCGCCTCAGCCGCCTCTTGCCCGCCATCACAACCTTGGCGGCTTTCGCAACGCCCGCTTTCGCGCAGGACTTGTCACCAATCCAGACCATGCTGGAAACCGTCGAGGCCGCGCTGACCGGTCCCATCGGGATCGCGGTCGCCACACTCGCCGTGATCGGCACCGGTTTCATGTGCATGATGGGACGGCTGAACTGGGGCTGGTTCGCCTCGGTCATCATCGGGATCGTGCTGATCTTCTCGGCCGGCACAATCGTCGACGGCTTCTCCTGAGGTTGGAGATTAGAGTTGGCAGAACGATCCCCCCTCTTTCTGGGCCTCGCCCGTCCGCCCAAGTATCTGGGTCTCCCCGTCGGATACCTCGTGGTTCTGGCGACCGGGGTCGTTCTGCCGTTCATCTGGACGAAGTCGATGGTCTTCTTTCTGATCGGGATCATTGCCTATCCGATCCTCTGGTTCGTCGCCGACCGCGAGCCGCATTTCTTCGAGGTGCTGCGCGTCTCCTATGGCTCTGTGCGCGCGACGAAAAACCGGGCCCTGCACGGAGGCGACAGCTTTGGCACGTGATGCAGGCACCCTTTCCTCCTTCGGGACCGCCTTGCATCAAGCGGGCGGTGGGGAGTTCGCGCGGGAGAGCTATCTCGCCGAACACCTGCCGTATTTTGCCCTGGCCGATGACGATGTCATGGTGCTGCGCGAGGGCGATCTCCTCGCCACCCTGCGCCTCGACGGTCTGAACCCGATGACCAGCGAGGATGCCCGGCTCGACGCGCTCAAACGCGCGGTTGCCGCCATCGTTGCCCAAACTGGCAACGCCTTCGGCTTCTACATCCACCGGATCTCTGTGCCACAGGAGCTCGGCATACGCCCTATCGAAGGCGACAGCTTCGCCGCCGCGATCGATGCCCGCTGGCAGGCCCATGTCAAAGATCTGCGCCCGGCCAAGCGCCAGCTCTATCTCAGCGTCATCCGGCGCCCCGACATCTCGGCCCGCATTCCGCTCCTGCGCGCGTTGGCCCGCAAGGCCTGGGTCAAGGACCGCGCGACCCGGATGCAGGAGCTGAACGAGGTCATGGGCTTCTTCGAGGTGGCGCTTGCCTCGGCCAACCCTGTGCGGCTGACCCGCAAGGGCGGTGAATGGTTGGGCTACCTCAACACACTAAACGCGGGCAGCTTCTCTCCCATCGCCTTTGGGCAAAGTGCCCTGCCTCTTTCACATACCTTGAGCAATTGCCGCGCCACCTTTGATGGCGATGTCGTTACCCTGACCGACGCCGTGACAGGCCAGGCCAAATACGGCGCGCTCTTCTCGATGAAGACCTATCCGGCCCTCACGGATGTCACGTTGCTCGATGCGCTCGACTTGCCGCTCGACATCGTGCTGACGAACTCCTTCAGCCCGATCCCGAACAACATCATGGCCGAACGCATCCAGCGCATCATCCGACAGATGCAGGCTTCCGACGATGCCGCCGTCTCCCTGCGTGAACAATTGGGCCAGGCCGCCGATGACCAGGAGGCGGGGCGCATCGCCTTCGGGGACCATCACCTCTCCATCGCGATCTATGCGCCCGACCGCGACACGCTCGAGCGGGCCGCTGCCCAGATCAAGCGCGTCGGCCAGGAAATCATGTCGGTGATCGTGCGCGAGAACATGGCACTGAAAGCCACCTACTTCGCGCAATCCCCCGGCAACTTCGGCTACCGCGCCCGCAAGACGCCGATCTCCTCGATCAACTTCGCGGATTTCGCGGCCCTCCATGGCAGCGTCGAGGGGCGCGGCCCAGACCAGTCGCCATGGGGTCAGACCATCTCGGTCCTGCCCACGGTCGGCACCTCGGGCTATCGCTTCAATTTCCATGAGGCGGGCAGTGCGGGTAAGGAACCCACGGTCGGCCACACCCTCGTCTTGGGGCGCACCGGCACCGGCAAGACGCTGACCACCGCTTTCCTCGCAGCCCAAGCGCAACGGGTCGGCGCGCGGCTTTTCTTCTTCGACAAGGATCGCGGCCTCGAAATGGCGGTCCGCGCCCTTGGTGGCCGCTACAACGAAATCCGTGCCGGGGTGCCTTCGGGCTTGAACCCCCTCGATACCGAAATCGACGAACGTGGCCGCGCCTGGCTCTCGGATTGGCTTGCGACACTTCTGACAAGGAGTGGCACGCTTTCGGGCGAGCAATCCCGGCACATCCAAAGCGCGGTCTCGCAAAATGCCCATGCCGAGGGCTCGCTCAGACGCTTCGCGAGTTTCGAGACGCTGTTTCAATCACTCGATGACGATGGCGAGCTGCAGTCCCGCGTCGCCGAATGGGCCCCGGGCGGCCGCTACGGCTGGGTTTTCGACGAACAAGAGTACGGTGCCGGGCTTGAACTGGCCTCTGACATCATCGGTTTCGACATGACCGAGATCCTCGACATGACGACCGAGCGCATGGCGGTGCTCTCCTACATCTTCCGCCAGATCGAACGCGTGGTCGAGGATCGCCGTCCAACCATCATCGTCCTCGACGAGGCCTGGAAGCTCTTGGACGATCCGTATTTCGGAGCGCGGCTGGAGAACTGGCTGGTGACGCTTCGCAAGATGAACTGCGTCGTGATCATGATGACGCAATATCCGAGCCAATTGCGCGATAGCCGCGTCGGCAAGACCATCGTCGAGACGGTGCCGACCCAGATCCTCTTCCCGAACGACCGCGCCACCATCTCGGATTACGACTTCCTGCGCGTGAACGCCAAGGAGGCCGCCCTTCTCGTCCAGCCCACCATCGGCCAGCGCATCGCGCTCGTGCGCTCGGCGGGCGACAGCGTCTTCATCGATGCAGACCTCTCCGCGCTTGGCGACCTCCTTCCCATCCTTGGCGGCGGCGCCACCGGCGAGGCCCGCGTGCCCGCCGATTGGCGCGCCAATCCCGATTTCTGGAGACATGTACTATGAGCCTGAAACCGCTCCTCGCGCTTTGCGCCGCCGCAAGCCTTCTCACTGCTTGCGAGAAGTACACCGAGAAAACCTCGCCCTGCTTCGGTCGCAATGGCGAGCCGCAGGTCACGCGGTCCGCCCTCTCCTTCTCGACCATGGGCGCTCCGGTCCAGCAGGCTGCAAAGTCTGACTGCAGCTTCGAGCCCCTGCCGCGTCCGGAATGAGCCGTGCCGCGATCATATCCGCCGGGCTCTGCCTCGGCCTCGGTGCGCTGCCCGCGCTCGCCCAAGGCGTGCCGACGCAGGACAATTCCGCCATCGGCCGCGCGATCGCGCGGGTGACGGCGCTTGCCGAGGATCTGGGCGTCCAGCAGGACAAGGATCGGACCGAGTCTACGCTGGCCGATGTCCAGGCCGACCAGCTGCGCGTTCTCGAGGAGATGACCGCCGCGATCACCGGTCCCGGCTTCGATATCCGCGCGCTCGAAGGCAATGCGGATTTCGGGGTGGCGGCGGTCTATCCAAATACCGATGCAAGCCCCATGAACAGCCGCCTCTTCGGTGAGGGCCGCGAGACGGTCGAGATGATGATCGTCGAGGTTGCGGGCGAATTCGCAGGCGCGCCCGGTGTGGCCCGGGCCGGGCTCTCGGCCACCCAGTGGCGCTGCCTCTTCCAGGCCCTGATCAAGCAGGAAAGCCGATTCAACGTTGCCGCCGAAAGCCCGGTCGGGGCCTATGGGCTCACCCAGCTCATGCCCGGCACCGCCTCCGATCTCGGCGTCGACCGCTACGATGTGAAGGACAACCTCCGCGGCGGCGCGCGCTACATCACCGCCCAGCTGGGCCGCTTCGGCAATATCCCCCATGCGCTCGCGGCCTATAACGCGGGGCCGGGACGAGTGATCGAATACGGCGGCGTACCGCCCTTTGCAGAGACCCAAGGCTACGTTCGAAATATCTCGAAGTTCTACAACGAATACCTGGCCGTCGTGGGCGGTGCCGATGCGCTTGGCACGCTCTCGCCCTCGGACTTTGCGCTGGCTGAATATGCCAGCATCTCCGAGGCCGGCGTCTATTACGCCGCGGACAGTTCGGCCACCACCGAGCAGGTCATCAACCGCCTCCGCGCGATCATCCTGCAGATCGACGCCCAGCCCAATGCCAAGGCGGCCTGGGAGCTCAACACCTACGCCAAGGCCGAGATCGGCCGCATCCTCAACCTCCGCGTCCGGCTGATGGCCGCCAACCAGCAACGCGAGGCGGCCTATGCGCAGCACCTCGTCGCCGACCGGCTGGCCGAGCGCGACTTCTTGCAGATGGGAGTTCCCGAATGAGACAGCTTCTCCTGACCGTGGCTGCGGTCATCACACTCGGGCTTCCCTTGCCCGCCACGGCCCAAGGCGTGCCGACCTTCGATGGCTCGCAGCTTGGCCAGCTGGTGGCGCAGCTCGAGCACATGGCGGAAGATCTGAACGTCCAGATGCAGCAACTCGCCACCATGCGGCTGGAGTTGGAAACCCAACTGTCGCAGCTGACGAACCTCGAAGCGCAACTGACCTCCCTCATCGAGGGCAGCGGGCTCGGCGAACTCTTCGCCACGGTCGAAGAATTCCGTGCCCTGCGCGGCAAGCTGGTGGCCCCGCTCAATACCGCACAGTCGCTGGCGAGCGGCGATTTCCTGAGCGGCTTCAATCCCGGTGCGGAACTGTCGGCCTCCGTGGAGCGCGTGCTTTCAGGCAGCGGCTTCACTTCGGAGCGCCTGGGCACGCTCTCGGGCTCGGATCAGCCCGCCGACAACCGCATCGCCACCTCGGCCGGGGCCAGCGCCATGCTGTCGGTTGCCGCGCAAGAAAGCCACGAAGAGGCGGGGCAAAGCCTAGAGCGGCTCGAGACCATGGTCGGGCTGATCGACGATCAGGACGGGCTGAAGGCCGCTGTCGATCTCAATACCCGCGTCACCGCCGAGCTTGGCATCATCCTGACCCAGATCTGGCGGCTGGAAGCGGCCCAGGGCGTCAGCGCCGGCCAGCTTGGCGTCGTCGATGCCGCGACCCTCGCAGATGAACGCAAGTTCCGCTCGATGGCGGTGGATCCATGAGAATGACGACGCTTCTCAATATCCCAGACATTCGATCCCTTGGTCTCGCAGCGCTTATTATCGGCGCCCTGCCCTGTGCCGCACTGGCCCAGACTCCGAGCACGGAGCCGTCCGGTGACACGCCCTTCAACTCGATGGCCATCGCGCGGGACGCGGAGGATGCTTGCCGTGTCCCGAAACCGCCCTCCGATCTTGCCGACACCGCCTACCTGCGCAACGGCTACCGCGCGATCCTGCGGATCCTGATCGCCGAAGAGGCCCTCGCCTCGGAAACCTGCACCTGCCTGCTGGACGACTTTTCCTGGGATCAGGCGCTTGACGCCCTGCCCCGGTTCCAGACCTCTGACAACCCACGCCTGCCCTTCAAGGTGCTCGAGCTCTACGCGCAGGCCGACGCGCTCGAGGCGCAAATCGTCGAGGCCTGTGCGGAGTAAATGGGGGTCATTCGCGACATCCTGAGCCAGGTCGACGCCGCGGTGGATACCGTGGCGCAGGACGGCTTTGTCTCCTCGGCAGGCGCCGTCGGCGACGTCATCTCTGCCGGGGCCGCGCTCCTGGTCGTGCTCCTCGGGATCAACGCCGTGATGCAACTCCGTCCCCTGCCCTTCGGCACCGGCTTTGCTTTCGGCATGAAGATCGCCCTCGTGGGGATCTTCGCGCAGAGCTGGGACAATTTCAGCGTCATCTATGACATCGTCACGCGCGTGCCCGACTCCGTGGGCGCCTCGATCCTCGCGCTCACCGGCTCGGGCGACGAGGCCGGGGTCTATGAGAGCCTCGACAACATGGTCGCCCGCATCACCGCCTATGGCGACACGATCGGCGACCGCGCGGGCTGGGTCTTCGGCGCGGTCCTAGGCGCGATCTTCTTCGTCCTTTCCGCCGTTTTCGCCGCCGTCACCGCCGGGATCATCGCCTTCGCCCGCATCGTCTTCGCGCTGATGATCGTGATCGCCCCCTTCATGATCGTGACCTCACTTTTCAAACCGACCCAGTCGCTCTTCGAGGCATGGACCCGCGCCACCATCGGCTATGCGCTCATGCCGGTCGCCGCGGCAGGCGCCGCGGGCATCATCGTCGCCATCGCCGAGGCCATCGGGGACGCCTCCGCCGATCCGGGTGATGTCGAGACCGTCAGCCTCATCCTGCCTTTCCTCGTCATCCTGATCCTCAGCGCCGGGATCATGGCCTCGGTCCCCTACATCGCCTCCAACCTCACCGGCGTCGTGGGCATCGCCTCGAATGCCGTAGGGCTGACCGGCCTCGCGCGGCAGGGTTTCGTGAACACGCGTCAATACGGCACCGGCGCGACCTCGCGCCTCGTCACCGGCAAGTCCCCGCATGAGCTGAACCAGATGGCCAATGCGGGTGTGGTCAAGTCCGGTGAGCTGATCCGCCAAAGCCCGGGCGCGCTCCTCTCCGCCGCCAAGGCCTTCCGCAAACCCTGATGTGAAAGACGACCGACTTGAAGAAGTTTGTGACCAGTTCCCCCGCGCCCGACCGCGATGCTTTCGAGGCGGATTTCATCTACGGGCCAAGGCAGCGCGAGCGCTTCGCCTGGTTTGTCGCCGCTGCGGGCGTGCTGGTCGGCGTCGCCGGCATGGTCGCGGGGGCGAGCCTCTTTCCGCTCAAAACGACCGAGACCTTCGTGGTCGTGGTCGACAAGGAGACCGGCGAGATGGACCGCGTGGCCGCCGTCCAGGCGCTGACGCTGTCCGAAAGCGATGCCATCATCCAGGCCAATCTCGTGGCCTATGTCGACGATCGAGAAACCTATGACCTGACCGACGGCGAGCAACGCATCAACTCGGTGCTCGACCGCTCAGATGGCGACGCCGCCCGCACATTGCGCGATCTCTGGTCCTCGAGCAATGAGGATTACCCGATCACCGTCTATGGCCGCGACGCCAAGATCGAGGTGGTGATCAAGTCGGTGAACCAGATCGAGCGTGGCGTGGCCCAGGTCCGTTTCACCCGCACGCTGCGCCGTCCCCGCGACACCCGCACCGTGACCCGGTCTTACGTCGCGACCGTCGGCTACGACTTCCAACCTGAAACCCGCCAGCGCCTTCAGGACGTCTGGGCCAACCCCTTGGGCTTCGTGGTGACCTCCTACCGCGTCGACGCCGAGACCCTGGAGAACTGATCCCCATGAAATTCCTGCCATCGCTCCTCACCATGCTCCTCCTGGCGCTTGCCCTTCCTGTTGCCGCGTTTGCCGAGGCCACCCCCCAGGGCGGCCCGCTCGACATCCGCATCCGCACCGCCGTCTATAACGAGGATCAGGTCTACCGGATCGAGACTGATCTGAGGCATTCGACCACGATTCATTTCGGGGCGGGCGAGCGCTTCGAGGCGGTGATCGTCGGCGACACCGAGAGCTTCCAGGTCGATCCAATCCCCGAGCTCGGCAATGTGCTGACGATCAAACCACATGTGGCCAATGCCTCCACCAACATGACGGTGATCACCAACCGCCGCACCTATTCCTTCCATCTGCGTGAGGGCTCGATCCCGAACCGCACTGGCATGTTCTTCGAGGTCCGCTTCCGCTACCCCGACGAGGAACGCCGCGCGGCGGGTGCCACCCAGCCCAAAGGCTATGAGGCCCCGCGCAATTACAACTACCGCGTCTCTGGCGAGGGCGACTTCCGCCCCAGCCATATCTATGACGACGGGCGCTATACGTATTTCGTCTTCCCGGAGAACGGTCGCCAACCCGCCCTCTTCAAGGCCGATGACCAGGGCCGTGAGCGCACCGTCAACTGGACCCAACAAGGCAACACCGTCCGGGTGCTCGGGGTGAACACCTACTGGACGCTGCGCATCGGGGACGAGGCGATCTGTGCGATGCGCGACGAAAGCGCCATCTATGTGAGCAACTGACCATGGCCGATCAAACCCCTCCTGATCTCCAAGACCGCCTCGATCAATTCAACCAGCGCGGCAAATCCAAACGTCGCGGCAACAGCCTCGGGGTCGGTGCCCTCGCCGCCGCCCTCGCCCTTGGCGGCGCCGGGGTGGCGTATTTCCTGGCCACTGGTCTGCAGGAGGGTGACAGCGCGCTTGAGACTTCCGATGTCGAGACCTTCCAGGATCGCCGCCCCGGCACTGGCGGGCGGCTGGAGTTCCCGCCCGACGAGACCGAGCAACGGGTCAATGACGCGCTGATTGCCGTGGAGGAAGCGCTTGATGTGCCCGCCGCCCCTGCCCCGGAGGCAAGCGCCGAGGTGCTGGCCGAAATCGCCAAGCTCCGCGAGGCCCTCGCCGCCAGCCAGGCCGCCCGCAACTCGGAAATCCAGTCTGCCGTCGCCGACCTGCGCGCGGCCTTTGACGAGCAGAAGGCGGCGCTCGAGGCGACCCTGACAGCAAAGGAAACCGAGCTTGCCAACCTGCAGCGCCAGACCGAGACCCGCATCGAAGGGCTTCAAGCCATGCTCGATGCCGAACGGGCGCAGCGCGAGGGGCTTGAGGCCGAACTCGACCGCGAAGGGCTGATCGCCGATCAGCGCCTTCTCGAAGAGCGCCGCCGCCAGGAGGAGGAACAGCGTCAGCGCGAGGCTGAGCGGGTTGCCGAGGAGCTTCTGGCCGCGCAGATCAAATCGCCAGCGGTGGTCTACGCGGACGGTCCGCGTGGCGGCGTAAGTGGCGCGGCGGTGTCCGATCCTGCTGCCGCAGGCACCGGGGGGCCAGTCCTTTCGGGCAATGAGCAGTTCCTGCAAAGCGCGCGGCCACTCGAGGTGCAGGAGGCCGCCCGTCTCACCCATCCCGAACGCACTCTGACCCAAGGCTCGGTCATCCAGGCCGCGCTGCAGACCGCCATCAACAGCGACCTGCCCGGATCCGTCGTGGCAGTCGTCTCCGAGCCGGTTCCGGCATTTTCCGGGAACCAGATCCTGATCCCCCGGGGTTCCCGCCTTTTTGGCCAGTACCGCTCCGGGATCGAGATGCACCAGAAGCGCATTTTGATCGTCTGGACCCGCGTCCTGACCCCGGACGGCACATCGATGGAAATCGCCGCCGTGGGCGGAGATCAGCTCGGTCGCTCGGGCCTGACAGGTCTTGTCGACACCAAGTTCGCCGAGCGCTTCGGCGGCGCGGCGCTGATCTCTGTAATCGGGGCGGCACCGGCCGTGGCGGCGGAGAGTGCCAACAACGAAACCACAAGCATCGTCCTGGGCGATGTCGGCAGCGACCTGCAGGACGCGGTTGGATCGGTCATCGCCGATCAGGTCTCGATCGCGCCGACGATCTATGTCGATCAGGGGGCCGCGGTCACCGTGCTCGTGGATCGGGATGTGGTGATCTATTGACCGAGGCGGCCTCACCAGCGTCCTACCTCGAGCGTTATCTCGACCCGTTCCGCGACCTACTTAGGCGTGATGACGTGGTCGAGATCGCGATCAACCCGGACGGCAAGGTCTGGCTCGAAGTGGCGGGCGACGCCACCATGCGCCACGAAGGTCAGACCGTGGACCGGACCACCGCGCTCAACATGGCCCAGACCATCGTAGGCGATGCCAAGGCGCGCGTCTCTGAAAAGAACCCGCTCGTGTCCGGCAAGGTGGAATATGCCGGTCGACCCCTCCGGGTCCAGGTCGCCGTGCCGCCTGCCATCGATCGCGGCGCCTCGATCACCATCCGCCTCTTCGCCTCGGGCAGCGTCCGGGACTACGCCCCGGCTTATCTCTTCGGCAAGGCCGTCTCGCTCGATGCGCTCCGCGCCGAGAAGATGAAAAACATCGCCAGTCTCGCCGAGGAGAACCTCGAGGCGGCGCTGCGGACTCTGGTCGAGGCCCGGCTCAACGTCCTGATCAGCGGCGGCACCTCAACCGGCAAGACCACCTTCGCTCGCCACCTTCTGACGCATGTGAGCGAGCACGAGCGACTGATCACCATCGAGGACGCCTTCGAACTCTTCCCCGGCCAGCCCAACACCGTCGCCCTCCTGGCCGACCGGGGTGCTGGGTCGCAACGCAGCGCCAACGCCCTCCTGCAGGCCTCCCTCCGCATGCGCCCCGACCGGATTATCGTCGGTGAGTTGCGCGGTGCCGAGGCCCTGACCTATCTCGAAGCGATCAACACCGGTCACGGTGGGTCGGTTTCGACGATCCACGCCGAAACCGCAGAACTCGCTATCGACCGGCTGGCAATTATGGTGCTGCAGGCCGGGACACCGCTGACCTTCGCCGAGGTGCGGGAGTACATCCGCAAGTCCATCGATGTGATCGTGCAGCTCGGGCGGGCCGAGGGGAAGCGGGGGATTACGGAGTTCTATCTGCCGGGAAGGTGAATTCGGCAGACTGCACACGAAGCGCGCACAGACCCAGACTAGGCCTCTGAACTTCCGAAGGAATACTTCCGATCCTCCAAAGCCGGCTTCTACCCTGCTGCTTTTTAACCTGACGAGTGAATGCCGAAGGGATCAGGGCCGATATCCAACTTCTCCGCACTAAGGCATTGAGTTGAATGGACATGCAAGACCGCTACGCTGAAAGGACTAAAGTTCGTCCGCAAAGATTGGCCCTATCGTGATGTCGGCAACGATGAGCGGCAGTCGGCTGCCTTGATCTTGGAGAGCACCCCTGATCATCCACCAGCCACCCTCGGCGCCAACAGGATGACGGCCGCACCGATGAGGCAGATTGCGGCACCTGTCAGGTCCCAAGTATCCGGGCGCTGCTGCTCGATGAGCCACAGCCAGAGGAGCGAGGCTGCGATATAGACCCCGCCATAAGCTGCGTAGGCCCGCCCCGCGAAATCGGAGGGGGCAAGGGTCAGGAGCCAAGCGAAGACGGCCAGGCTCAGGAGGCCGGGGACCAGCCAGAGCACGCTCGCCCCTTGCCGCATCCAGGCCCAGACCGCAAAGCAGCCCGCAATCTCAGCCAGAGCGGCACCGATGTAGATGGCGAGGGTGCCGGGTGCGTTCACGATGCTCCCTCGCTCTCCGGATGCCGGTGATCGGTTGCGCATAGCGAATGGTCGCCCAGAACTTCAATGACCCGGCAATCGGCGATCCGACCGCCTGCACATTGCACGACCATGCGCTCAAGTTCGGCTTTCAGCGCAGTCAGGCGCGCAAGGCGGCTTTCAACCTCGGCCAGTTGCGCCCTGGCGATGACATCGGCGGCTGCGCAGGATTGATCGGGTCTGTCAGAGAGACTCAGAAGATCTCGGATAGCGTCCAGCGGAAAACCGAGCTCCCGCGCATGGCGGATGAAGGCTAGCCGATCCAGTGCCGACTGCCCATAGAGCCGCTGGTTCCCGGCACTGCGATCTGGCTCCGGCAGGAGCCCGATCTGCTCGTAGTAGCGGATCGTCGGAACCTTCACGCCGGCCGCTTCGCCCAATTTTCCGATGGTGAGCATCAGATTTCCTCTTGAAGCTATAGCTACTAGAGACCTTAGGTTCCCGACTCAGGGAATACAATGTTGCCCGCTGGGCGGGGTGGAAGGGCGTGATGACGGCGAACGACAGTGCAACCTACGAATGGACGGTTTCCGGGATGGACTGTGCGTCGTGCGCCGGCAAGGTCCGGGGTGCGGTCGAACGCCTGCCTGGCGTGAGCGACGTCGACGTGGCGCTGATGACCGAGCGGATCCGGCTGACGCTGGACGAGGCGCAGACCCCGCGCGACCAGGTTGAGGCGACCATCAAGCGGCTCGGCTACGGGATCGCGACGAAAGGATCGAGCCCCGATCGGAAAGGCTTCGTGCTGCCGGACGATGAGCAAGCGTCCCGTGCGGACGGCTCGCGAGATGCCGCAGGACTCGAGCCCGACGCTGGATCGACAGGGCCCGAGAGCGGTCCCGGTCCCGGTTCGCGTTGGTATCAGACCGCGAAGGGCAGACTGGTGATCGGCACCGGTCTCCTCCTCGCGGCGGCATGGGCCGTGAAACTGTTCGCTTCCCAGGACGTGGCAACTTGTGCGTTCGTCCTCGCCACGCTCATCGGCGTCGCCCCTATCGCACGTCGCGCCGTGGCGTCCGCCAGAGCGGGCATGCCGTTCACAATCGAGATGCTGATGACCATCGCCGCCACCGGCGCGCTCGTCATCAATGCTGCGGAGGAAGCGGCGCTCGTCGTCTTCCTCTTCGCCGTCGGGGAGGTTCTGGAAGGCGTCGCGGCAAACAAGGCCCGCGACGGAATCCGGGCGCTCACTCGCCTTGTGCCGAAGACTGCTCTTCTAGAAGTCGCCGGCAGGACACGAGTGATACCGGCCGACCAGCTGCAGGTGGACCAGATCGTTCTCGTGCGCCCGGGGGACCGGATCCCTGCGGACGGCGAGGTCATCGAGGGCACTTCGCGCGTCGATGAGAGCGCCGTCACGGGCGAGAGCGTGCCGAAGCTGAAGGAACCTGGCGCCCCCGTCTTTGCCGGCTCCATCAATTCCGAGGCGGCGCTGCGTGTCCGGGTCACCAATTCGGCCGAGGACAACACCATTGCCCGCATCATCCGTCTGGTCGAGGAAGCGGAAAGCGCCCGGGCCCCGACCGAGCGCTTCATCGACCGTTTCAGCCGCATCTACATGCCGGCCGTCGTCGGAGTTGCGGTGCTGGTGGCGATCGTCCCGCCCCTCGCGTTCGAGCAAGGCTGGGACACGTGGATCTACCGCGCGCTCGCGCTTCTCCTGATCGGTTGTCCCTGCGCGCTGGTGATATCGGTGCCGGCTTCCATCGCCTCTGCGCTTTCTTCCGGCGCGCGTCGCGGGCTGCTGATGAAGGGAGGCGCCGTGATCGAGGCAGCGGCGGCCACCACACATGTCGCATTCGACAAGACTGGAACCCTGACCCACGGACGGCCGCGCGTCACGGACGTGGTGCCGATCTCGGGATCGGAGGGGGAGGTGCTGGCGCTGGCTGCCGCCGTCGAAACGGGGTCGAACCATCCTTTGGCGGAGGCGATCCTGTCCCGCGCAGAAACTGCGCAAGTTCCGTCCCTGTCCGCGACCGCCGCCAAAGCGCTTCCAGGCAAAGGGGCCGAGGCCGTCGTTGAGGGTGAACCCGCCTGGGTGGGCTCTCCACGGTTCGCCGAGGAGCGCGGTGTGCTGGACGACAGCACGCGCAGGGCGGTGGTCGGCATGGAGGATGAAGGCAAGACAGTCGTCGCGGTCTTCCGCCGGAGCAAGCTCGTCGGACTCGTTGCGCTCCGGGATGAACCCCGGGAGGATGCCGCCCGCGCGGTGCAGCAACTCAAGGCGCTTGGCATCGCGTCTGTGATGCTGACCGGCGACAACCGGCGCACGGCGGCAGCCATTTCCGCTGGGCTGGGCATCGAGCATCGCGCCGAACTGATGCCTGAAGACAAGGTCGCGGCGATCCGCGAGATGACGGCCACGGGCCATATCATGATGGTGGGCGACGGCATCAACGATGCCCCTGCGCTCGCCACCGCCCACATTGGCGTGGCCATGGGCTCGGGAACGGATGTCGCGCTCGAAACCGCGGACGCTGCGATCCTGCGCAATCGGGTGACCGATGTGGCCGGCAAGATTCGGCTTGCTCGCGCAGCCATGGTGAACATCAGGCAGAACGTGGCGATCGCGCTCGGCCTCAAGGCGGTGTTTCTTGTGACGACGATCCTCGGCATCACCGGACTCTGGATCGCCATCCTTGCTGATACCGGTGCGACGGTCCTTGTCACGCTGAACGCGCTGCGGCTTCTCGCTTTCAACCCCGAACAGTCGGGCTGAGACAGCAACCCCGAGCCGAATGCTTGCTCAGCCAATTCGTCCAAGCACGGGAAAGGTGTCAAGTATCCAATAGGACAGCGCACTCAGCCGCCCGGTCATCATCGCCACTCCCATCAGAACCATGACTGCGCCCGCGCCCTGGTGCAGCCGGCGCCCGATCCGCCCCACGCCCCGCAATCGGCCGGCGAGCCTGTCGGTGAAACCCGCCACGATCAGGAACGGCACGCCCAGTCCCACGGAGTAGATCGCGAGCAGCGCGACGCCCTGGCCGACCGTTGCGCTCGCCGCGCTGGCGGTCAGGATCGCGCCGAGTATGGGGCCGATACACGGGGTCCAGCCGAAACCGAAGGCGAGCCCCAGCACATAGGATGCGGCGGGCCTGCCGCCGGGAATGTCGAGATGGAAGCGCAGATCCCGCTGCATGGCGCCGATCCGCGCCGCGCCGATCATGAAGAGCCCGAACAGGATCACGATGCCGCCGCCGACGAGATTGAGCTCGTAGCGCCACTGCAGCAGCGCTTGTCCGAGGGCCGTCGCGGACGCGCCGAGGATCATGAATATGGTCGAGAAGCCGAGGACGAAGCAGAAGCTGAGCCAAAGCGTCTGTGACCGGCCGGACGCTACGCCGCCTGTCGCCGTCCTTCCGGCGATGTAGGACACGTAGCCCGGCACCAGCGGCAGGACGCAGGGCGATGCGAAGGAGATCGCCCCAGCCAGCAGAGCCGCAGTCATTCCGAAAAGCGACAGGTCAGCCATGCGCGACCTCCACATAATCGCGCCGCCACGGCCGGACTCCGGTGGCCCAGCAATAGCCGACGACCGGGATGACGATCCATTGCAGGATCGGGCTCAGCCCCGCGTCGATCACTGGGATCACCGGCATCATCTCGCGATAGGCCCAGGCCTCGCGCAGCTCGGTGTTCAGCCACTCGCTGAAGATCGTGTAGGCGACGCCGAAGATCACCACGCCCCCAAGCACGCGGTGCCAGCGAATGCGGGGCCAATCCGCGCTGCCGAACACGCAGAGCGACAGCATGATCGTGCTGAGCGTGATCAGTATGTCGCCGCCCGTGCAGTGGACCGCCGCAAAGACCAGTTCGCCCGGGGTCCCGGTGAGCCAGATCGTGTAGAGCGGCAGGTGCGCGAACTCCCAGAACAGATGCGCAATGGCGGCGAAGGCAAAGTACCGGCGTAACGCACCGAGCCAGTCCCGTCCCGGCGCCGCGCCGGTCTCCAGCCCCGCTGTCATCGGAACGCCCTGAACAGTCGGTCCAGCAGTCCGGGTTCAGGCGGCGGCGCGTTGGTCAGGCCGTTGATGTAGAGCACCAGGTTGATACGTCTGAACTCCGCTCCATGGAAAATGCCGGCATGACGCCCGCCCCGACCGATGACATGGACCATGGGCGCATCCGCGCCGCGAGCGGAGAGCGCCGCGAAGGCCCCTGTGGCTGCCTCCAACGTTTCGTCGGCGAGATTGACGGAACGCCAGTTCCCGGCCTCCTCGTCCGGATCGGACGCCGCGTCGCCGCCCACGGTCAGGAACTGGACCATGTCGCGCATCGGCGTGACGTTCACCGCTTCGCGAACCTCCTGCAGAAGCGTCTGCTGATCCGTACAGGGCGCGCCGCACCCATCGGGCCGGAAGCTGAGCACGACGATCTGATCGGCAAGCCCCGACAGGTGGATGGTGGCGCCATCCGCCCCGATGAGCGCCAGCGGCGGCATGCGGCGGGAGTCCGTGGGCTCGAAGGCCGGCTCCTTTTCCGCCATCACTTCGTCGAGACGGTCGCCGGGGTGGTGCGCGGCGGCCGGTGCGGCGCCCGCGAAGAGCAGCAGGGCGACAAGGGCAGGCAGCCTCATGGCTCCACCCCCGGTCCGGACGCTGCAACTCCCAGCACGGGCACCTCCACGGTGATCGCGCCCGCTTGCTCGAAGGTCAGCGTCAGCCAAAACGAGGCGCCTTCATCGAGCTTGCCCGCGAGCCCCATCAACATCAGATGCATCCCGCCGGGGGCAAATCGAACCGTCTGTCCTGCCTCCAGATCGAGCGCCTCGAGATGGATCATGCGCGTGACTGAATCTGCATCTGTCTCGGAGGCGTGGATCATCACGTGATCCGCAACCGGCGTCATCGCGTACAGCAGTCGGTCGTCCGCATCGCTGCGAAGAGTGAGGTAGGCCGCCCCCGGGCGGGACGCGAGAATGCTGGCCCGCGCCCAGGGGTCGCTGACTGAAACATCCGCCAGCGCGGTTGCGGGAAATGCGGCGATCCACGCCGCGGCAAGAAAAAGCTTCATCAGGATCTCTCGTCCCTCTCGATCTCGATACGCATGATAATCTCGTCGGCGAGCCCCTCCGGCGGCTGATCGCCTTCCCGGTAAACGGAGTCGAAGACGCCGTCGGGGCGCATCAGGTAGATGTAGCCGGAATGCGCCATCAGATAGCCGTCGGGCGCGGTTGCGCCCTCGGATCGCTCGTACCAGACGCGGAAATTGTCGGCCGCCTCGGCGACCTGCGCCTCGGTTCCCGTGAGGCCGATCAGTCGCGGATGGAACGCGGCGACATACTCCGCCATCGCCTCGACGGTGTCGCGCGCCGGGTCGACGGTGACGAAGATCGGCGCCACCCGATCTGCCTGCGGTCCAAGAATGTCCATCACGCTGGCCATGTAGGCGAGCGTGGTCGGACAGATGTCGGGACAGAATGTGAAGCCGAAGAACACCAATTGCCACCGCCCCTCGTACGTTTCGGGCGTCACCGAGCGCCCTGCATGATCGGTCAGGGTATAGGCGTTGACGATCGCGGCCTCGCCCGTAACGTAGGGTGCCGGCAGGTCGGGTGGGGTGAAGGCGCGCCAGAGAGCGGCGCCGCCGAAAGCCAGGGCGGATCCGGCAACGGCCGCCCAGAGCAGGCGCCGGATGCGTCGCAAGCCATCGGAGTTGGAAGTGGTGTTCATCGGATCGGGTCCTTCTGGTGGGGCTTGGATCAGTCCCGTGCGCCGTCCGGACCGGCGTCCGAACTCTTCTGGGCGGCGCAGGCCTTCGAACCACCCATCATGCAGAGCCCCAGCCCGCACATGACGGCGCAAGGCGCAACGGCGAGGATCAGGGGGGCGGCGCCGATCGCGGCCACCCAGCCCCAGTTGAGCCACAGCCCCGCGACGATCAGCGCCATCACGGCGAGGATGAGGCCGCGGCGCCCGAACGGCATGGAGAAACCTCCCGGTCGAGCGGCGCCTTGGTCATAGGATGTGTCAGGCATGGTCATCTGTTCCTTTCAGCGATGATGGTCTGGAATTGTTCGATCGCCTCCGCGCTGTCCCATTCGGCGGGTCCCGTCAGGCGGCCGCGTTCGCGCCCCTGCCGGTCGATCAGCAAGGTCGTGGGCAGTCCGATGACGGCGAAGGCGAGCATCGCGCGGATGTCCTCGGCGAGGTACTGGCCCAGATGTCGGATGCCGATTTCGTCGTAGAAGCGCTGCACCGGCCCAAGCCCCGCACGGTCGATGGACAGGGGCAGGACGTGGAAATCGTCGCCACCAAGCTGCGCCTGCAGACGGTCGAGCGTCGGCATCTCCTCGCGGCACGGCGCGCACCAGGTCGCCCAGATGTTCAGCAGGACCACGCGGCCCCGGAAATCCGCCAGCGTCAGGTCGCGCCCGTCGGCATCCACGAAGGGCGGCGAGAGCATCTCGCGCGGGGTCTCGTGCAGCGGCATCAAGGGTCGAGCGGCAGCGGGCGTTGCAGCAAAGGCCAGCGCACCGGCCAACAGGTCGCGCCGCCTCATGATCCGTCCTCCGCCTGCAACCTGCGCACGACGGGCAGGATCTCTTCGTCCAGCGCGCGGCGATCGAAGGGCCCGACATGTTTGTAGGCGATCCGTCCATCGCCATCGATCACGAAGGTTTCCGGCAGGCCGTAGACGCCCCAGTCGATGGAAATACGCCCGTTCCGGTCGGCGCCGATACGGGCGTAGGGATCGCCGAGTACACGCAGAAAGGCCAGTGCGGCCTCGGGTGGATCCCTGTGGTTGATGCCATAGATCGGGACGGTTCCGGTTTCGGCCAGATCGACCAACAGGGGCATCTCCACACGGCAGGGCACGCACCAGGATGCCCAGACATTGACGATGGACACCCCGCCCGCGAGGTCGGAGGTGGCAAGGCCGTCATCACGGCCGTCTATCGGCGGCAGGTTGAAATCCGGCACCGGCCGGCCGATCAGCGTCGAGGGCAGCCGGTCGTCATTGTTAAATAGCCCCCAGTAGAAGGCGGCGCCGAGACCGGCAA
The DNA here is from genome assembly GCF_048262375.1 of Roseovarius sp. Classification (GTDB taxonomy): domain Bacteria; phylum Pseudomonadota; class Alphaproteobacteria; order Rhodobacterales; family Rhodobacteraceae; genus Roseovarius. The sequence continues at coordinate 23,902 of NZ_JBLXFE010000012.1, read as the reverse complement.
AGACAATCACGGGCAACAACGCTAGAGGCGAGACCCGGCGCACGCCCCGCTCCGTACCGACTGTCATGATCCGTCCCCGTCGTTGACTGTCACTTCGGCCTGAAACCCGCGCTCGCGCTCGGGCCAGGTGCTCTTGATGTATGCAAGCACTGCGACTATTTCGGCATCGGACAGGATGCCCTCGAAGGCGGGCATATCGCTTTCATAGCCTGGCACGACGGCGCCGAGCCCAAGTTTCGTGATTGTGAAAAGGGGCCGGTCGGCATGGTGCCATGTGTGGCCGCTCGCATCGTTCGGCGGCGCGGGCATCCGGCCATTTTCATTCCGCCTGCGCCAATCCGGCTGCCCTTCCAGGTTCGCCCCGTGGCAGGAGGCGCAATTGGCCCCATAAAGGTCTCGCCCAAGGGCCACCTGTTCGGCCGTCACCGGCGTACCCAGAAAGGTCAACCCTTCAGGGATGTTCTGCCCTTCGGCCGCCATGACCCAGGCGGCCAAGCCCGCGACCAGAGCGAGGATGCCCCCGGACAACAGTCCAACGCGCCTCATGCCGGACTCCGCAAGTATTTGATCAGGGCCGCCGCCGCGAGGATCAGCACCGCAATCAGCAGCAAGAAGACGAGCCCGCCACCCAGCATCATGCCCGTCATGGGGCCACCCATCATCTCTCCCATAAAGCCCGTTCCCGGGCCGTCTACAGTTCCGTTCATGTCGAACTCCTTATGTGCTTCAGGATTGCCCGGACCACGAGGCAAAGTGCTGCCACGGCCAGAATGGGACCGAGCGTCATCGCGAGGATCGCAAGCGAGGTCCCCAATGTGTCAGCCATCAGGCCCGCGCCGTCATTCATCGGAAAAGACCGCCACGCCCTCCGGACCGAAGGCATAGGTGCGCAGGGTGCCCGTCTTGGCAGCAGCCATGCCAGGGGCATTGCCGGGCATGCCGGGCAACGTGATCCCCGTGATGGCAGGGCGTTCCTCAAGCAGGCGTTCGATGATCTCGGACGGGACAAGACCGCTGACAACATAGCCGTCGATCATGGCAAGGTGGCAGCCGATCCCGCGCTCGGGCACGCCCATCTCGACGGACCGGCGGTCGAAATTGCGATCGTCGATCACGGTGACCTCAAAGCCCTCGTTCCGAAGGTATTCGGCATAGGCGTCGCAGCAACCGCAGCCGGGATCGCGCCAGATGGTGACGGGCTCGGCGGCGAAGGCCGGGGTGGCAAGGGCGAGGAAAGTGGTCAGAGCAAGACGTTTCATGTTTGGTCCTTTCAGGTGGTGGAGAGCGCGGCCCAGGCGGTGCCGCGATCATGGCTAAGGAGCACGCCGTTCACGGTGGCGGCAGCGATCCTGTTCGGGTCCGTCGGGTGAATGGCAAGCACGGATGCGGCAATGTTCGAAACCCGCGACCAGGTCACCCCGCCATCGGTGGAGGCCCAAAGGCCTGAGGGCAGCGCGGCGACAAGTCGTTCCGGGGCAGCCATAGCCGAGGCGAGAGCCAGTACCGGATCGCCCTCGGGCAGCGGGGCCTCGGGCGCGGGCGGCGTGCCCGCGACCAGCGCATCCATTGCGTCGCCCGCCACCACGTCCTGCCAGCGGCAGAAGCAGTCGGGCACGCGGGTCAGGCCGCGCTCGGTGCCGGCGTAGATCCAGATGCCGCCCATGCCTGAGGCGAGATTGACAGAGGCGAGCGTAAGCACCTCGCGCTCGGCTTCGGCGATCCAGGGGCGGTCCATCACGAAGCTCCAGCTTTCGCCCGCGTCCTCGCTGCGCCACAGCCCGTCGCCCGCAACGGCGGCGTAGAGCGTGTCCGGGGCGCCCGCCGCGATGGCGAGCGCGGCGACCTGCGCCTGCGGCAGTCCTCCCGAGGCAGCGCGCCAAGTCCGGCCGCCATCGTCGGACCGGTCGAGCCCGCCGCCGTCCAAAGCCGCGAACAGCCGCCCGGTCCGCGCGGGGTGACAGGCGAGCGCGCGGATATGGGCGCGTGGCGTGGCCAAGGTTGCGGAGGCGCCGCCTGACAGGTCGTGCCGCCACAGCTGCGCGCCCGCAACGACGAGCGCATCGCCGTCGAAGGCCAGTGCGGGGGCCACAATGCCCTGGGCCCGTGCCCGCAGCGCTGGCAACAGCACGGCGGCGGCCACACCGCCAAGCATGGCAAGCACGTGGCGCCGTCCGAGCGGATTTGCAGCTGGATTGTTCATGTTCATTATCTCGTCCTCGTCATGCCACACGGAACACCCCCATCATGCCACCGGCTTGGTGCTCGAGGATGTGGCAGTGGAACATCCAGTCGCCGGGATTGTCGGCGACGAAGGCGATCTCGACCCGTTCGCGCGGGGCTATCAGCACCGTGTCTTGCCATTCGCGATGCGCCGTGGGCGTCCCGTTGCGGCTGAGCACGCGGAAGGAATGGCCGTGCAGGTGGATCGGGTGATGGAACGCGGTGGCGTTGGTCATGGCGATGACGTGAGAAGCATCGCGCTCCAGCGTCAGCATCGGGTCGAGGATATGCCCTTCGGCCGCCACGCCATTGACGAACCAGATGCTGCCGTCGTGCATCCGGCCCATCATGCCGCCGCCCATCATGCTTTCCCGGCTTTCAATTCCCATCTGCCGCTCGACCATCCCGCCCATCATGCCGCCGGTGAAGGTCACCTCGTGGCGGCGGGCGCGGGCGATGTCGGGCTCGGGCAGCGGGTTCGGGGCCAGCGCCATGTCCCAGTCGGGCGGCGAGTCGCGCAGTGGCGTCTCGGCGTAAGCCAGATCGACCACGCCGAAATTCTGGTCCGAGAAGAACCGGTCGGTGATCGTCACCGTTTCGCCTGGCGTTCCGGCCATGTCGAGCATCAGATCGACCCGCATCGCCGGGCCGATCACCACCCATCCACGCGGGTCTAGTGGCGCATGCGGCGTGACCGGCTGGCCGTCGAGCGCGATCACCTGCGGCGCGAGATCGCCGAAATCCAGCGCGAAGATGCGGGCATTGGCGGCGTTGATCAGGCGCAGCCGGATCCGCTCGCCTGTCCGCACCGGCACGGCGTCGGGGATGCGACCGTTGATCGTCACCGTATTGCCGAGCCGCCCGGCATGGCTCATGTCGTGGAACCCGCCGAAATCGGCCGCGATGGCGGCGTCCTGCGTCAGTCGCCAGTCGTCGAGCACCCAGACCAGTTCGCGGTCTGCGCGCGGCGGGGTCTCTTCCTCGACGATCAGCGCGCCGTAGAGCCCGCGGCCCACCTGCTCGAAGCTGCGCTGGTGCGGATGATACCAGAACGTCCCGGCATCGAGGGCATCGAACTCGTAGGTAAAGGTCTCGCCCGGCGCGATCGGGGCCTGGGTCAGATGCGGTACGCCGTCCATGGCATTGGGCACCCGCAGCCCGTGCCAGTGCACGGTTGTGTCCTCGTCCAGCGCGTTCTCGACCGCGATGCGCAGCCGGTCGCCCTGCCGCACCCGGATCTCGGGGCCCGGAACAGCGCCGCCATAGCACCAGATGTCAGTCTCGCCCCAGGGTTCGGGAACAAGCCGCGCCCGTCCCGGCGCGGCGCGCAGGGAGAAGGGTTTCGGAGTGTCCGCCCAGGCGGGACGCAGGGAAGCTGCTGCACCGGCCGCGGCGCCACCGGCCAGAAAGCCACGACGCGACAGCGCCGGTGTGGATATCGATTTCATGTGTCTGTCTCATCTGAATCTTGCCGAAAGGCGCGCCATTGGCGCGAGAACTGCGCGTCTCGATGCGCCAGTCAGCGCATCGGTCGCGGGCAGACCGTGAGCAGCGCGCCCTTTTGGCGCCTGCCAACCGTCTGATCAGATGAGGGTTCGAGGTGGGAAAGGGTCTGGAGGCGCTTGTAGCCCACGCGGGAGCGTCATGCCGAGAGGCCATTCCCGCATCGGAATGGCGATTGTAAATTGCGCAGCAGCCGTCCCTTTTACCATGGCAAAAACCGGTGCCGTGCAAATCAGGTCGCAACTTGCAGTCGTGTCGCTGTCGCCGCCCTCAGGGCAGCCCTGGCACTCGGGCATCGACATCGCGCCGCCGTCCGCCATTGCCATATCCAACGCCATCGCGTTCGCGCTCACCGCATGCACGATTGTGCTCGCGGCAAACACCACAAGAAACATTACGGCAATGAGTGAGGCGAATTTACGCATTCTCAATGAATTACTGCCGGGTTCATCCAATGTCCATTCACGAAATAGTGCCGAAGTCCACGGTCGCAATCGACACCGGAAATCGGCTTCATCCCGCACAACACGACAGCTTCGCGACATCCTTGTCGAAAGTCTGTGCGGCGAGTTTCAGTCCCTCGACCGTGGTCAGATAGGGAAAGATCGTCTCGCCGAGCGCCTTCGTCGTCATGCCGACCTTCAGTGCCATCACGAGCGTCTGGACACTGTCGGCTCCCTCCGGCGCCATGATCACGCCGCCTAGGAGACGGTCGGTCGCCCGGTCCGCGACGAGCTTGATCAGGCCGCGCGTGTCGCGGGCGGCGAGCGCGCGGGGTACGTTGTCGAGGGTCAGCACACTGGTCTTGACGTCATGACCCGCCGCGCGCGCTTGGCGTTCGGTCAAACCGACGCCGGCGACCTGCGGATCGGTGAACACCACCCAGGGCATTGCGGCGTTGTCATAGCGCTCCGCCCCGCCCAGAACGGCGTTGCGGGACGCGAGCTTGGCGCCATAGGCGGCCATGTAGACGAACTGGTCGCGGTCGGTCATATCGCCCGCCGCGAAGATGCCGGCCTTCGTAGTCTGCATGTCATCGCCAACCCGGATCGCACCGCGCGCGTCGGTCTCGACGCCCATCTCCGCGAGGCCCAGCCCCTCGGTGTTGGGCGCGCGTCCCGTCGTCAGGACGAGGCCGTCGGCCGTCAGGTCGCGCTCCGCGCCATTCACCGTCACGGTCAGCACAGCACGGTCTCCGTCGCGCCGCGCGGCGTGATAGGTTGCGCCGTCAAGAACCGTGACGCTCTCGGCGCGCAAGACCTCGGTGAGCGCTTCGGACACCTCCGGCTCGAAGCGCGGCAACAGGCGCGAGCGGCAGACGATGGCAACCCGCGTGCCCATCCGCGCCATCATCTGCGCCAGCTCCACGCCGATATAGCCGCCGCCGAGAAAGATCAGGCTCTCGGGCAACCGGTCCCGCTCCAGCAGCGACGTGCTGTCGAGCGTTGGGACGTCCCGGATCCCAGGGATGTCGGGCACGGCGGGTCGGCCACCGGTCGCGACGATCACCTTGGGAGCCGTGATCCTGCGCCCGCCGACCTCGACCCCGCCGAGGACGAGACGCGCCGGACCCTCGTCGAGATAGGTCACACCGCCGTAGCCCGGCAGCAGATCGGCGTACTTCTTCTGGCGCAGTGTCGCGACAAGATCGTCCTTGGCCGCAATCAGCGCCGACCAGTCGGCGACCTGCGCCTCGCCGTTCAGGCCCGGGAACCGATGTGCTGTCTGCGCACCGTGCAGGGCTTCCGCGGCCCGGATCATCGTCTTGGAGGGCACGCAGCCCACGTTCACGCAGGTCCCGCCGATGGTGCCATGGCCGATCAGCGCGACGCGCTGGCCTCCCTCGGCGGCGGTGATCGCGGCCGAGAACCCGGCCGATCCGGCGCCGATCACGGCAAGGTCGAAATCGCCCCTTGGCGCGCAGCAATCATCTTTCATCAAGTCATCCATCCGTTCGAGTGGTCTGGCGCCGCTGCCGTCTCCTGACCGCGTACACGGTCAGCGCCACGAAAAATGCGAGAGCGGGGAGCAGAACGTAGTCGAGCCAACCCAGCCAGGCCGACAGGCCCACGGCGCCGAAAAGCACGACGAGCACCGGCGTGAAGCAGCAGAGCGCCGCGATGACGGTGCCGACGATCCCTGTCGCGATCAACTTGCGGTCGGTCTCCTCGGTCATCCCGTTAGCTCGCAACGCGAGCCGGATAGCCTGCATTGGCCGACGCGGTCGCGATGGTGTCGGCGCTGGTCGCGGTGGTGTCGAAGATGACCGTTGCGGTGCGCGCCTCGAAGTCGATCTCGACGGCACGCACGCCCGCGACGCCCTCCATCGCACGCTTCACGGTGACCGGACACAGCGCGCAGGTCATGTTGTCCACCGCGAAGGTGACGGTCTGCTCGGCGGCGACGGTCTGCGCGGCAACAGGGATTGCCGTGATCGGCGCAACGGCAGTCAGGCCGAACAAGGCGAGTGCAAGGATCTTCTTCATGTGGATGTCCTTTCGGCGTCAGTAGAGAAGCGGGGCCCACCAGTCGATGGTGAGTGCTGCGACAACGAGGGTCAGGGAGGCCCAGAGCGCGGTCTTGGTGATCCGCGCCGAGGCTGGCCTTGCGCAGTAGGAGCCGGGTTCGCAGACGGTCGGCTTGCGGAAATACACCTGCCGGAAGCCGGCCCCGATGAAGCCGAGCGCGATCACGGCAAAGATCGGCTTGTAGGGCTCCAGCGCTGTGAGGTTGCCGATCCAGGCCCCCGAAATGCCGAGGGTCAGCAGCACCAAAGGCCCGACACAGCAGGCCGAGGCGAGGAAGGCACCCAGCACACCGCCCGCCGCGAGCCAGCCCTTTCGGGCGGGGCGATCCGCGCCCGTGCTGTCCGTTCTGTCGTCTGTCAGCGCCATGTCGCGCACCTCTCGTCTGTGGTTGAGGAGTGGTGTAGGGTCTGTAGTAACTACAGGCTCAAGAGGAAACTTGCCCATGACCGATCACAAGCGCGAGAGCGGAATCACACGCGGAGAACTGGCCCAGGCGACCGGCTGCAACATCGAGACAATCCGTTATTACGAGAAGACCGGCCTGCTGCCCGACCCGCCCCGTACCGACGCTGGCTACAGGATCTATTCCGCCGCGCACGCCACGCGCCTGCGCTTCATCCTGCGCGCCCGCGAACTCGGGTTCTCGATGGAGGACATTCGCGGGCTGATGGGGCTCGAAGACGGCGCAGCGCCGACCTGCGCCGAGGTCAAGGAGCGGACGGAGCGCCACCTTGCGGACGTGCGGGCGAAGATCGCAGACCTCAGGCGGATAGAGAAAGTGCTCTCAGTGACGGCGGCTCAATGCTCTGGAGAGGATTTCCCGGAATGCCCGGTTCTGGAAACGCTCGAAGGCTCGTGACTGCGCCGGGATCTGCCACGTGGGACTCAGCCACCGTCGACACACGCCCGCGCCTGGTCGCGCACGGCCCGTTTGACCCTTGCGTTACAACCGGACGCACGCGCCTGTCATGTCGGTGGATCACCGATGAGTTCTACGACGCGCGTCTGGAGCACGGGCAGCACGTCTACTTCGAACCAGGCATTGCGCCGGAACCAACCTGCGTTGCGCGGGCTTGGGTGGGGCAGCAGGATCACCTCGGGCCAGCGCGCACGCCAGTCCCGCATCGCATTCCCAAGCGACAGCTTCATGGTTTCAGGCAGGTGCCATGCTTGCGCATAGCGTCCGATCACCACGGTGAGGCGCACATTAGTAAGAGCGTCGAGCAATGGCTGCCGCCAGCGGAGCGCGCATTCGGGGCGCGGAGGCAGGTCGCCCGATCGTCCGTTTCCGGGATAGCAAAACCCCATAGGCAGGATGGCAACCTTCGCAGGATCCCGAAAGGTGGCCGCGTCGAGGCCGAGCCAATGTCTCAGCCGCACCCCTGAAGCGTCATCGAATGGGCGCCTGGCCAGATGCGTCCGCCGCCCCGGTGCCTGGCCCGCGATCAGAATGCGCGCGCTGTCGCCGATCTGGACGAGTGGACGCGGCCCGAGGGGCAGGTCCGCGCATGCCGTGCAGGCGGCGACTTGCGTGCGCAGCCGCTCGATCTCGGCTGGGCCGCGATCAGGCGCCGAATCCGCCATGGACCAGTTCGATCTTGTTGCCCCAGGGGTCGCGCAGATAGGCGGCGAAGACGCCGGGCATCGGATAGGCGGCACGCACACCCGGAGCTCCCTCGTCGATTGCCCCGGCGTCGAGGCCCGCGGCATGGGCCCTTGCGACCGCCTCGCGATCCGGCGCTGCGAAGGCGACGTGAGCGCCGTTGCCCGCCGAGGCAGGTCCGCCATCGAAGGGGCGCAGCAGCAGAAAGGCGACGCGGTCGCGGCCGAAGGCGGCGAAGCCCTCTCCCTCGGCCAGACAGCGGATGCCGAGTTCATCCAGAACACGGCTGTAGAAGGCGCGCGCCGCAGGCACGTGGGGAACGCCGAGGCTGAGATGGTCGATGGTCGTCACAGGTTGTCTCCTTTGGGCATGTCGTCCGTCGAAGGGGTGTCGAGGCGGAATTTCAGGAATGTCGCGCCGGAGTGGTAATGCCGACCGGCAGACTGTGCTCCCATCCGGTGCAGCGCACCGAGGTTGCGGCGCGAGGGCGGCAGGAGGAAGGTGACGAAGGGAATGCGCGGATCGGCCCGCGCGAAGTCGAGCGCCGCCCGCGTGATCCGCTGGCCAAGCCCGAAATCCCGCGGCCGCAGCACGAGGCCGAAGTCCCATTCCGCGCCTTCCTTCTGGAACCCGCCCCAGCCGACATAGCGGCCATCGGCCAGAAAGGCCCAGTGGCCGAGACCGTCGCGCGCCCAGGCCGCCTCCTTGGCCGCCACGAAGGCCCGCGCCTCGGCCTCGCCCCAGGCGCCCGTCAGCAGCGGCATGTGTTCGCGCAGGCGCGGGTCGGACATGTGCGCCAGCAGTTCGGCCAGCGGCACCTCGGTCAGCCGCGCGAAGCGGAGGGCGGGGACGACGCCGGTCACGCTGTTTGCCGCAGCGCGATGCGGGGGTGCTCCATCAACCGGGACAGCGCGCTGTCTTTCCGGCGCAGGAAGTCGGCAAGCCTGTCGTCATGGTCGGGCGCGACTGCGGTCCGCACCGACGGCCGCTCGGCAAGTTCGCGACGCCAGGCCTGCATCCAGGTCAGACCATCTAAGACGCCGAAATCGCCGATCCGGTCGAAGGTGTCGAAGTAGCGGAATACAGGCGCGAAGACCGCATCGACCAGGCTGAAATGGTCGTCGGCGAACCAGGGGCCGGGGCCAAGCTGGCCCTCCATCACCCGGAACCGCGCGTGGAGCGCCGCAGCCTTCCGCTCGAGCGTCCCGGACTCGGGGGCGGTGTAGAAACCGGCGATGTCGTTCAGGCATTCCGAGCCGAAGCCGATCCAGGCGCGGTGCCGCGCGCGTTCGACTGGGTCGGCGGGGTGGAGCGGGTTGGGCTGCGTCTCCTCAAGGAATTCCAGGATCGCGGCGGATTCGAACAGCGCCGCCTGGCCGACCTTCAGGATCGGCGTCCGCCCGAGCGGCGACAGCGCGAGGAACCAGCCGGGCTTGTTCGCCAGATCGACGGTGATGCGATCATGCGGCACGCCCTTTTCGTCCAGCGCGATGGCGATGCGCTGGACGTAGGGGCAAAGTGCATGGCTGACGAGGGTGATGGCAGGTGACATGGTAAGCTCTCCTGGGAATGGTGCGGGCCGGCCGAAGGGGATTGGAACAGGGCAGCCCGCGCGCGTCATGCGCCGGACCGGGTCCGGACGGTGACGGTTCCTTTCATGTGGGGATGATGGGCGCAGAAGTAGGGATAGTCGCCGGGCGCGTCGAAGGTGATGCGTGCGCGGCCGTCGCGCTCGAGCGTGCCGGTGTCCCAGGCGCCGTCCTCGGCCGTGGCGGTGTGCGGGGCAAAGTCGGTGTTGGTCCAGGTGATGCTGTCCCCGACCAGCAGTTCGACCTGCGCGGGATCAAAGGCGAAGCGGGCAATGCCCACCTCGACCTCGTGCGTGCCGTCATGGGCCCGCGCAAGCCCCGGCAGCCCGGCCAGGGACAGGGCCGCGCCCAGCCCCCGGCCGAACCCGCGCCGGGTCAGGGGCGTCAGCCCGCGCACGTCAGCCCCGCGACCATGTTCTCCGCGTGCTGCTCATGCGCGCGGAAGGTCACCAGCGCATCCTCGAGCAGCGCCTTCAGCGGTTCCACCGTGACGGCGGGGATGAAGCTTTCGGCGACGGTCTGGTTGACGATCTGGTGATAGCCCAGTTCGTTCGTCGCATAGGCACAGTCGAAGGCGTTGCCGTTCAGCGCCATCAATTCGGCGCGCTTGGCCGCCGCGCCCTCGACAAGCGCCTGCGAAAGCGCGTTGTCCTGCGGCGTCACCTTCAGTTCGACGATCAGCGCGCCGGCCGCCTCGTTCACCGCCGTATGGTCGCGGATCATCGTCTGGGCGAAGTCGCGCACCGCGTCGTTCTCGGAAACCGCCAGCGCGAGATGCGCATACCGGATGTCGATGCCGCCGGCGGTATAGGCGGTGTGGGCGATCTCGAGGTCGTTCATCGGCTCATCCGCCAGAGCGGCGAAGCCAGTCGTGGCGAGGGCGAATCCAATGGCAAGGGTCAAGGTCTTCATGGGAGTGTCTCCGGGTTGGTGGTTTGAATGTCACCGATTTGCCCGAGATCATCCGGCGTTTGAATGCCGGAAAGTCCGGAATTCATGCGAGATCGTCCTATGAGCTGGACGTGCCTGAAATTGCTGATAAACTCTTGGCCATGTTGGACCTGCTCAGTGACATCCTCACCCGCCTTTCGCTTCGTGGTACGCTTTACTTCCGCACGAGCTTCACGGAGCCTTGGGGCGTCCGCGTGCCCGCCTTCCGCGACGTGGCACGTTTCCACTTTGCCCATCGGGGCGAGGCGCTGGTGCGTGTCGCGGGGGTGCCGGTCCCCGTGCACCTGGCGCAGGGCGACCTGATCGTGATTCCGCACGGGACAGCCCATGTCCTGTGCTGCCGTCACACCGGGCCCGACGAGGCCCTGCCGCTGGACGACGTGCTGTCCCGGTCCGGATTTCCGGGACACGGAACACTCGTTTGGGGCGGCGACGAGAGCCCGCGCGATACCCAGTTGATCTGCGGGCACTTCGCGCTGGCCGAAGGGTCCCGGCACCTGCTGTTCGACCGCCTGCCCCCGTTCATCCACCTGCGCGGCTACGGAGATGAGGCGGGCCCCTGGCTCGAAGCCACGCTCAAGGTCATCGGGGCCGAGGCCGGCGGCGCGCGTCTTGGCGGTGATCTGATCGCGCTGAAGATGTCCGAGGCGATCTTCGCCCAGGCGATCCGCGCCCATATCGAGGCGGAGCACGAGACCGACTGTGGCGTGGCCGGTTTTGCCGACCCCCATCTTGCAAGGGCACTGACCGCCTTTCACCGCGCGCCGACAGCCGACTGGACGGTCGCGAGCCTCGCCCGCGAGGCGGGGCTGTCGCGGACGGGCTTTGCCGAGCGGTTCTCGGATCGACTGGGCGTGACACCGATGGCCTATGTGACCTCCTGGCGGATGCAGATCGCGCGCGAGGCGCTCGCAGCGCGGGGGCTCTCGGTCGCCGAAGCGGCCGAAGTCTCGGGCTATGCCTCGGAATCCGCGTTCAGCCGGGTCTTCAAGAAAGAGATCGGCATAACGCCCGCCGCCTTCCGGCAGTCTGGCTTCGCGCCTCACGAGGCAGCTTAGAACTTCGTCCGGGTTCTCGGACGATCTGCAATGCATTTCGGACAATCTGAAATTCATCGTCCGCACTGTTACCCTTAGGTTGGAGAATGCGACGGCGGAGTTCGTCGTTTGATTTCCAACCGAAAGGACCCTGCACATGCGCTTTGTCACCAAGACGATCCATGCCTGGCTCGACTATCCCGTCGCGCTGGCCCTCATCACCCTGCCGTTCCTGCTCGGGCTCGGCACCTCCAACCCGCTCGCCCTCACGATCTCGCCGGTCGTGGGCGTCGCAGCGTTGCTGCTGACCGTGTTCACCGACCACCACCTCGGCGTGATCCGCGTGCTGCCCTACAAGCTGCACCTCGCCGTCGATCTGGCGGTCGGCGTCCTGTTCCTGATCCTGCCCTTCGCGCTCGGCTTTTCCGGGCTCGATGCCGCCTACTACTGGCTGAACGGCGCCGCCGTGGTCGCGGTCATCGGACTCTCGAAACCCGAAACCGCGATGGTCGCGGCCTGATCCCTCTGCATATCGAAAGGACCTATCCAATGGCTCGTATCACCCAGATTGCCGACGCCGCCGCCACCCCCGAGGCCGCCGCACTCTTCACCGCCATCAAGGGCAAGATCGGCATGGTTCCGAACCTCTACCGCGTCGCCGCGAACCAGCCCGCGGTGCTGACCGGGCTTCTCGGCCTTGGGGAACCTAGGTGAATGTCGGCTGTAACAAGTAGACGCATTATCCTTCGCCATTAGAATTCATGAATGCAAACGGTTACAAATTCTGCGATCTTTCGCCACCCAGTTCCAGTGATAATCACCCCTCAAAGCAGTGATTCTCCGGACGACGCAGGGAGCTGACTGTCTTGCCCATCTTCTTCTAGGTGTCGGTCCAGGCAGCTCCCTGAAGGTCACTTGGCTTTAGTTGTTGATGCAACCATGCTAGAGATTCCGCTTTAGGCGCGGATATTTGAGCACGTATTGCTTGGGGCCGGCAAATCATGTAAGACTTTCCGTACAAAGCGCGGACATACAAACATGGTTCATGATCAGCGATCTGCCCTATCTAGCTACATCACCGAACTGCTGTCGGCTGGCCGATCCGTGTTCACGGCTGACGAAGCAGAGAGTGCCCTCAACGTGAGCCACGGCGCATTCCTGGACGCTGCAGAACGGCTACAACGTCGTAAGACCTTGTTGAGCCCTCGGCAGGGTTTCTACGTTGCCGTCCCTCCGCAGTATGCAACGTGGGGAGCACCACCACCATCCTGGTACATCGACGCTCTCATGGGACACGAGGGACAAAACTACTATGTCGGCCTCCTCAAGGCTGCAGAGCTTCACGGCGCGACCCACCAGGCCGTTATGGAATTCCAGGTCGTGACGTCAAAGCGGTTTCCGAAAATTCGAGCCGGTCGTAATCTGATTGTCTTCTACTATCGCAAAGACATTTCGGAAGTCGCCGAAGGCGTAGAAAAGCGCAAAACGGACACTGGCACTATGCGGCTTTCGTCACCGGCTCTGACCGCTCTCGACCTCCTCCGCTACCCCCAAGCATCTGCCGGCATCGACAATGTTGCCACGGTGCTCTCGGATCTCGGTCCGAAAATTAACGAAGCGCAACTGGCTCACCTATCCCGAACCGTAGAGCGGCCAGTGGTGCAGCGGCTAGGATACTTGCTGGACTGGCTTGGTCATGGCGCCAAGGCAGAAGCAATGCATCATGTACTGTTGGCTCGCAGCCATAGCAACTGGACTGAGCTTGACCGTGCAGAAGCACGAGATCCAGACTTCGCGGTCGATCCAATCGATCGCAATCCTCGTTGGCGTGTCATCATTCGCCGCAATCCGGAGGTCGATGAATGATCCCGTCGCAGAACATAGTCGCGTGGGGAGCAATTGCGCCATGGGCCGAGCAACGTCAGATCGAACAGGATCTGATCATCAGTCGTGCGCTTGTCGACATCTTCTCCGATGATATGCTTCGAAAGGAGTTGCGCTTTCGCGGGGGAACAGCTCTCAACAAGCTGCACTTCCCGAAGCCGCTTCGCTATTCCGAGGACATCGATCTAGTCCGTACAACCAACGGCCCCATCGGGCCCATCCTCGATCAGCTTCGCGTCGTTCTAGAACCGTGGCTAGGACAGGCCAAATTTGACCAGAGCCCCGTTGCGCCAAAGTTCCTCTTCAGAGTTGAGGCGGAGGATGGGAGTGGGGTACTCATACGCCTCAAACTTGAAATCAACACACGCGAGATTGACGCCTTTGATGGTGCGCGAGAGTTGCCGTTCGAGATTGAAAATCCATGGTTCGCAGGGCGCACTACGATCCCGACCTTCACCAGGGAAGAAATGTTGGCGACCAAGTTTCGGGCCCTGCTACAACGCGACAAGGGGCGAGATCTCTACGATCTGGCCCATGGCCTCGTGGTTTTCGAGGGGATCGACTTGAACAGGCTGGTCGAGATGTTTCTGAACTACCTTGCATTATCGGAGCAGAAGATCTCGCGTGCACAAGCGCAGCAACGCATGTTTGCCAAGATGGCGAACCCTCGGCTTCTGTTAGACATGCGCCCCCTGCTTCCCGCGGCAGAAGCCGAGAGTCTGACAGAGAAATCAACCTTTGGTGCGATCCAACGCATATTCGCCGATTTGGTGGACCAGTTGCCAGGTGACCCTTGGGCGCGCACCGAAGAGATGAAAGAGCGGTTCGAGATTGACTGGTAGTTACGATGGTGGAAACTCACCACAACAAAAGAGAAAAAAGGCAACAATCTGAATTGAGGCGAGTATTTGAACAAAATGAACATCGAGCCACTACGAAAGCGCAAAGGTAGCGGCGAGCTATACACGCGACGCCCCCCGACAATCGACTTCATCGAGGAAAGTCTTCGCTGGCCCTTCGATGACCTGTTAGCGAGGGCTGCCATACGGGATCGAAGGCACGACGACTATGTACCGTCGGAAGTGCTCGTCTATCACCTGCGTCAGACAAAGTCAGACAACACCGATGGTCGATTTGTTGCCATCTACAATGTCCTGCGAGATCGCGTTGAAGCAGCCTGTCCACGGGCGAACCGCAACGTCGGCGACAAAATCTACGAAGATGCACGTATTGCTCAAATCCGAGATGCGACGATCGACCATGTGACCGAGCTGATGTTCAAAGACCGGCAGGACTATGATGAGCAACTCGATATCTACGAGGTCGTCTTCGACAAGGCGGTTCGTTTGGCTCGCATCACCAAACTCCGCAAGGTGAACCTCAAGGAGAACGCCAACGAAGAGGTAGAGGATGCCGTCACCGGCGAGGTGCGGGCCACCGTGGAAGAGGCGCTGGAGCGCTATAAGAAGGCCGGGCTCACAACCGATGAAGATCTCGATTACCGGATTCACCTGCGTCGCGCGATTGATGCTTTACCGGAGATCGAACGAGAGGTGATTGATTTGATGCTTGCAGATATTCCGATCGAAACAACGAAAGATGGCGAACCGTCAATGACGGATCTTCTGGGCTGCGTTGAGAAGACGGTCCGAAATCGCCGAGATCGCGCCTATGCGAAAATCAGGCAAGCGCTGGAGTTGGAGTTCGACCATGACGAATAGAGACGACGTCCTCAGCGACTTCACCGTGGAAGACGAAATTTCGCCCGCAGTGTTAAAGACATATCTTCAGCGCTACCCCGAGTACGCTCACGACCTCTTGGCGCTTTTCAACGAGTTATCAATGAGCGAGTTGGAGGTGGCCAAGGCGAGCCTACCTTTCGAGACCAAGGCGATGAACGCTGAGACCTTACGGGTCCAGCATGTCCAGCAATCGCTGTTTGGCGGCGGTGTGAGGGAACTTGCGCGGGACCTCGGTCTTCCCCGAACCTTCTTCACAGGCCTGAACGCAAGAGTTGTACATCTAGCATCGATGCCCACTGGGCTATTGAAGGCTCTGGCGACAAGGCTCGATGTGCATATTCAAGATGTGATCAGCGGCATTCAGCAGGGAGACGGACATGCTGTTGCTATGAAATCCGATGGCAAGCCTGGCGATGAGACGCCAATCGAATTTTCGGACTATGTCGATCTGGCCGACCTCACCGAGGAGGAGCAGCGTGCACTGCAGTCGTTGCTTGCAGAAAATGGATCGGATTGAAACCATAAGAGCACGCGCGGCTGTTCTTCACGCGCAATGCAGGAGTAGAGGCAGCGACCCCACTGATCCTTACGATTTCGCGTTATGCGAAGCGAAAAGTCGCGGCCTAGAGGTCAGAAAACGCCCTGCAGGTCATCCGCAACTCAAAGGTGGCCGGGCCCTTTTGCACAAGACCACCGGAACGATTCTTCATGAAGACACAGGAAATGCATTCCTCGATGCATTCCTGGTTGCCCACGAGGTCGGACATGACGAGTTCGGGGGCGAAATGGAAATACCGCCAACAATGGCAGTCGATCCTGCCCGCTCCGCTGATCCTTCATCGGTTGGCGCTGACCGCGTGGTCGACTATAGCAACCGCGCGCGCCAGGAAGTTCAGATGGACCTCTTTGCGCGTGAGTTTCTGTTTCCTCGCACATTGGCGTGGACCTGGCATATCGATGAGGGCTTGAGCGCAAGTGCCATCAGCGAGCGGCTTGGCGCTCCCTACCCAATGGTGGCTGTTCAACTATTCGATGCGCTCTTGCTTCCACCGAGCGAAGAGGGTGACGACACTGTGTCAACGCCAAAGCCTTTGAATGACGAGCAAAGACGTGCGGCGGAACATAGCGGAAAGGCTTTGCTTCTGAAGGCCGGGCCGGGAACCGGCAAGACGCAAACGCTCGTCGGTCGGCTGTCGGTTCTGAAGAATCGGGGCGTTGACCCGGAAGGCATCCTGCTTCTGACCTTCTCAAACAAGGCGGCCGGCGAAATGACGGATCGCGCCATGGTGGCCTGGCCCGAAGCTGCTGGCTCCGCTTGGATCGGAACGTTTCACTCCTTTGGACTTGATATACTGCGCCGGTTCCATGATCGCACAGGTTTGCCATCTGACCCACGGTTGATCGACGCCACCGAAGCCATTGCACTTTTGGAAGACGAGTTTCCGCGGTTGAGACTGACACATTTCAACGACCTTTATGATCCGACCGACAATTTGCGGTCCATTCTCTCGGCCATCTCACGCGCAAAAGACGAAGTCGTCGATCATCACCATTATCGTGCGCTCTCACAGAAGATGGCCGACATAGCGCTAACCGAAGAAGATCGGACTGCGGCAGAGAAATGTCTCGAAATCGCTTCGGTTTACGACCTATATGAGCAACTGAAGGCTGATCTAGGTGCGGTCGATTTCGGTGATCTCGTCGCTCGCCCAACGGCGCTGGTCGAGTCGGACGAGGCTGTCCGCGCGCAGCTGCGGGACCGATATGAGCATATTCTCGTAGACGAGTATCAGGACGTAAACCGCGCGAGCGTACGACTTTTGCGTGCGCTGAAGCCTGACGGCGAAAACCTATGGGTCGTGGGTGATGCGAAGCAATCCATCTATCGTTTCCGTGGTGCATCCTCGTACAATATCGGTCGGTTCGAGACTGATGATTTTCCAGGTGGGACATCGCTGCAACTCGGTACGAACTACCGCTCATGCCAGGAAATCTGCGATACGTTCAGCGAGTTTGCGAAAACGCGCATGGAAGCGCCGGACTTCGAGGCAAATGCATTTAAGGGCACAAACGGCGTGGCGCCGTCGTTCGTTTCAGTCGAGTCGAGGGATCATGAAATCGACGAGGTCGCCGCACGCATAACCGCTTCCCTTTCCAACTCGATCTCTTTTCGAGATCAGGCAGTCATCTGTAAGGGAAATGCACGGTTGGCAGAAATTGCTTCGGGCCTGGAGGCACGTGGAATACCGATTCTGTTCCTCGGCCCTTTGTTCGATCGGCCAGAAATCAAGGAAGCATTGTCACTGCTGTCGCTCGTGATTGATCCGCGAGCGATGGGATTGACCTGCATCGCCTCAATGGCACCGTTTCGGATGCCAATCGAGGATGTCGCCCAAGCCGTTGAGACGATCCGTGGCGCTGACAAGCCTCTCCCACTCGATTGGCGGACTGTTCTCGAAGCGACTCCGGGATTGTCGGAAGAGGGCCGACTTTCGCTCAAAGCGCTAACAGACGCCTTCGAAGGGATCGAACCAACGTCCACGGCCTGGCGGGTGGTCACGAAGATCTACCTCGACCGAACCCGCCTGGCAGCCGATATCGCGACCGAGGCTCGGAAAGGCAACGCCAACCCCGCGCTTGCGCTCTGGCAGTTCCAGAATTTTCTGCGGTCGGCTCTGCCAGAAAAATCGGGCTACCCGATACGGGACCTTCTGGAGCACATCCGGCGGCTTGTGATCCTCTCGGACGAGCGCGATCTGCGCGATCTTCCAAGTGCCGCTCAGAGCTTGGATGCCGTCCGCCTGATGACGATCCACGGGAGTAAGGGCCTCGAGTTCAAGGTGCTTCACCTTCCGTCTTTGACGAGCAGTTCAATCCCCCGAACAGCCAATCAGAGCCGTGGCCTCGCACCGCCTGATGGGATGATCGAGGGTGCGCCATTTATCGGCAGCGAAGCTATCAAGGCGGGGCATGACGAGGAACAGCGTTGCCTGTTCTTTGTGGCGTTGTCCCGAGCTGAAGAGCAGCTGACGCTCTACGCACCAAACAAGCAGTCCAATGGTCGGCGGCAGAGCAGATCCAGCTTCATCGACGACATTTCTGGCAAGCTCTGTGAAACATCGCCGATGTCCGCTCCAGCTGACGTTTTGGCCGCCGACGAATACTTCAAGTTGGAAGTCGACGGGATTGCCCGAGTGTCGCCCTCTCAACTTGCCACCTACGACAAGTGCCCCCGTCGCTTCTTCTTCGCACATGTGTTGCAGGTCGGTGGTCGTCGCATGGAGTCCGCCCCCATGCGCATGCACAATGCCGTTCAGGCCGTTGTCGATGAGCTAACGAGACGCCTCAGTGATGTGACGGACCAGCGAGAGTTGCAGGCGATCATGGACACCGCGTGGACTGCCCATGGACCGATTGAACACGGCTACGCCTCGGAGTATCGTCAAATCTCCGGCGAATTGCTGCAGTTTTTCCTCCGGCTGAGGCAGGGCGAGACCCGGCGCGTGCCGCAATCCCTTTCACTCCGGTTCGGCGATGCGGAAGTCGTGGTGACAGCTCACGAGGAGATCGACACGGGAAACACCACGGTGTTCCGACGCATTCGCACGGGGCGCAAGACAAGCACCGCGGTGACCGCGCTTGATGCGGCTGCGTTTCAAATAGCCGCCGATGGCCGCGGCGAAGCCGAGTTCGTCTATTTGACCGGTGGATCGCAAGATCGGTTGTCGATGAAGAGTACGCAACTCGGGAACAAGAAGGCAAAAATCGCAGACGCTGCGATTGCCATCATCGAGGGCCGCTTTCCGCCAAACCGCAGCGACAGATGTGCCCGGTGCCCCTACTTTTTCATTTGTAACCCGCCGCCGTCAGGCACCCTGAGAAAAAAGATCGGATCCGGCTTACCGGATTCTTCCTGACGCCGCGATTGTCCTTGTGAAGGCGCGGACATGGTGTCCGTGACCTATACCAACACAAGGAAATCAAACATGAAACCGCAAGGAAACCTTCCTCGCTTTTCGGTTCTCATCGCCGATGAGAGCCTCAACTTCAACAAATATGACTTCGACGATCCCAAGGTCTTGGGGCGCCAGCTTATCGAGGCCACCGGCGGGCATCCCGTCTACGAGCATGTTGCCATCGCGATCCTGCCCAACGGCGATTTTGAAGACATCCGGCTCGACGAAAGCTTTGATCTGCGTGGTCGTGGTGTGGAGAAGGTGCTGGTCGCCCGTTCTGACCGGAGCTTCAAGTTCAAGATCGACGACGCCGATCTCGAGTGGCCTCGGGCCTGCGTCAGCGGCTTCGTGCTGCGCAAACTGGCCAAGTTGCCGCCGAACTACAACCTTTGGCAGGAAATCCCGGGACAGCACGACAAGAAGATCGCCGATACGGATGTGATCAACCTGGCGGACGCCGGGGTTGAGCGGTTCGTGTCTTTGATCGATCAAACGACGGAGGGGGATGCCCTTCCGTCGAAAGACCAGATCTATCTTTCTGGTCACGGCTACGAGTTCGAAGTGGTGACGGAAGGTGGCAACACAGGGATCATCCTGAAGAACCTGCCGCTGCAGGACGGCAAATTCAATCACACGGCGGCAGATGTTCTGATTCTGCTTCCCAGGGGATATCCGGACTGCCCGCCTGACATGTTCTACGTCGCGCCGAAGCTGACTTTGGCAGGTACCGGGCAAGTGCCAAAGGCCTGTACCGTTGAGCACCACTTCGGTGGTCGCGTATGGCAGCGGTGGTCTCGGCACAACAATGCATGGCGCCCAGGCGTTGACGGGCTTCAGACCATGGTCGCCCGCGTGCAGAATGCATTGGCGGAGGCCCGGGCGTGATGGAGGCAGCAGATCTCATCCTGCTGGACCCGCACGAGGCGCAGATTCGGTCCCTGCTGACGGCAGGGGCCGGGTCGGAGCGCTCCGCCTACATGCTCTTTGGCATTGCCGATATCGAAGTCGATCCATGGACACATCAACCGCGGCGCCGGCTGGTTTCGCACCATTTCCTTGCGATCGGCAGTGACGAGCTTGTGTCAGCGTCAACGCGGCACGTCACATGGCAGACCGATGGCTTCATGCACCTCCTGAACAAGGCTAAGGAGATGAGTCTCCTTCCTGCGCTGGTTCATACCCATCCCAAAGGCCAGGCTAAGTTCTCTGAGCAGGACGACCGCAACGAAGCCGAGCTGGCCCGCACCGCTCTTCTGAAAGGGACGCCAGGGTTGATCAGCGTCGTTATCGCCGGCAATGGCGATATCGCTGCACGGATTTGGACGCAGTCGGACAAAGCAGATGACATCGGTCGGATCCTCCATGTCGGACCGCGCATGCGTATCTCAGGCCTGAAGGGAACGTCGGCCGATTTTCTGGATCGTCAGGTCCGGCTCTTCGGGAAGGAAGCCTCGCGTCAAATTGCTGGGTTCCGATGTGGGATTGCTGGTGGCGGCGCCACCGGAAGTGCTGTTTTGCCCCTGCTCTTGCGGCTTGGAGTGCAGGAGGCCGTCCAATTCGACAAGGACAATGTGGACGAGACAAATCTCAACCGCCTTCATGGCGCGCGGCGCTCCGATGTCGATGCCGAATTGCTGAAGACCGCTATTCACAAGCGAACCGTAAAGGAATCCGGGCTCGGTATGACACTGGTGAGTGTGGATGCCTGGGCCGGAGACCCGCAATCCTGGGATGCGCTGAAAGCGTGCGATGTGATCTTTTGTTGCACAGATGACCACGCCGGACGGTTGTTTCTCAATCGCTTCGCGCGGTTCTACGGCATCCCCGTTATCGATGTGGGGCTTGCCATGCAGCGGCGCACCGACACAGCATATGATCTCTTCGCCCGTGTTTCGACACTTGTGCCTGGGCATCCATGCCTACTTTGCGGCGGCTACGTCGATCCGCGGCGGGCACGTGAAGAAGCTATTAGGCGCGATGACCCTGACGCTTATGCGCGACTGAAAGAAGAAGCCTATGTTTTGGGCGAAGGCGATCCATCTCCGGCAGTGGTCACCTTTACGACCGAAGCGGCGGCGATGGCGGTCAATGAGTGGCTGGCCGGCGTAACCGGGCTCGCTGGAGCGGCCGGTATGGTGCCCACGCGCATGCGGCGCTTTCATGCCAGAGACGAACGTAGGCCCCTTGTTGAAGTCCGATCTGGCTGCCCATGTTGCGACGTGGCACAGACGCTTGGTCGGGGCGATGTGCAACCTTTTCTGGACATGGTGACCTGACATGAAACAAGCCATGTCACGTCTTCTTCGGAGAATGGGTTTATTGCCATTTGACTTCCTGACGACCCGGGCACCGTCCTTGCAAGACCGAACGGCGCTTCTACCGGAAACGCTTGCCGTCGTGGAAAGTGGGAACGTAAAGAAATGGGCATGCCTCAGATGTCCCGGCGGCTGCGGAGAAGTCATCACACTATCATTGAACCCCAATCAGCGGCCTCGTTGGGGTATCTCTGAAGATTTTTGGTCGCGGCCAACGGTGCATCCCTCTGTCCATCAAACGAATGAGTGCGGATGCCATTTCTGGATCAAAAAAGGACAGGTGAATTGGTGTCGCGGCGGTCGCCCGAAAAGACCAGCCAAGGATCCAGTTCGCGATAAGCGGACACCGACTTGAGGATAGTGCCATGCGGTTCGCAGTAAATGAATATCAGCGTGTCGAAGCGACACCGGGCGCAAAGGGCCGATGCCCCGGTTGTGGCGCAGAAGTGATCGCCAGGTGTGGAACCCGGAAGGTCTGGCACTGGGCCCATAAGGGCCGCCGTCACTGTGATCATTGGTGGGAGAACGAGACGCAGTGGCACCGGGATTGGAAGAACCACTTCCCGATAGACTGGCAGGAAGTGGCTGCGAAGGACGATGAGGGAGAACTGCACATTGCGGACGTCAAAACACCCAAGGGTTTGGTCGTCGAATTCCAACACTCATACCTAAGGCCAGAGGAAGCAAAGAAGCGGACCGAATTTCATCAACCGATGTTCTGGGTCGTCGATGGAACGCGGCGCCAGACCGATCGGAAGCAGTTTCAGTCGGCCATCAAAGATGGTGTAAAGCATCCAACCAAGGACGGGGTCGTGCACCAACTCTGGATCTTCGATTCGCGATTGCTGAAAGAATGGGTTCATGTCGGCGTCATTGTCGCCTTCGACTTCGGAGAGGATGTTGTCTGGCTTCTCAGGCGTATCAAAGGTGATTGGATCTATGGCTTTGAATACCCGAAGGCAAAGCTAGTCCAACACATTTCGGAAAACTCCGCGATTCCCGATGTGTTATTCGGCGAGCCCACCCGGCAAAAAGTGCGCTTTCGCCGCCGCCGTGCGAGGTTTTGATTTGCGCTTCTTAACAGTCTCTCTCGGAACGGAGCACTAGGTCTCGGCACTCGCGTTCGCGTCAAAGTCGAGCTCCAGCTCCGGCAAGTCCCGCAGACTCTGCAGATCGAATGTCACCAGGAACGTCTCGGTAGTCACGAAGGTATGCGGGGCCCCGGGTCGCGGCGATCGTGGCCCATTGGCGATCAGGTCCTTGTAGCGCAACCGGGCCAGCAGATCGCGACTGACCTCTTTGCCGAAGATGTCGGCCAGGCCCGCCCGGTCGATGGGCTGGTGATAGGCGACGGCGCAGAGCACCCCAATTTCCATCTCGGTGAAGGCGACCGGTTGCTCTCCGAGATCGGCGGCCGCCTTGATCGCGTCGGCAAACTGCGTCCGCGTGCGGAACATCCAGCCGCCAGCCACTAGGGCCAGTTCGTAGGGGCGTCCAACTAGTTCGGCCTGGATGTCGTCGATCAGCATCTCGACCGAAGCCCCCTGCCCCACCACGCGCGCCAGGTCCTCACGGCTGACCGGGGAGGCGCTGGCGAACAGCACCGCTTCGATCCGCCCCATCCATTCGCGCCAGCGCAGCTCCTGCGGCAGGTCGTCGAGCTCCCGGTCAAAGACGGCGCCACCCTCCTCCGCCGGTTTCCGCTTCCGGGTCGCGACCGTCATGATGCGATCCCGTAGAGTCGGAAGGTCGGCCGCCCGGTCAGTTCTCGCGCGACACCCAGCTCGACCAGCCGATCGCAGAACCGCCGCGCGGCGCGATCGGTCATGGAGATCGAGGTCCCGCGAATACGCTGCGACAGCATCGACGCCGGGGCTACCGCATCTTCGGTCAGGAACAGCTCGACCGCCGCGTCCGACCCTTTGGCCCGCAGCTTCGGCGCAACGGCGCGAAGGGCCTCGGCGCGTCGGGCCAGATCACGCGCCACCCGGATCGACTCTTCGATAGCCTCGAGGATCCGCACCTCGACTGCGAGATCGGCCCCCTGCCCTTCTACGGTCAGGTCGCGCAGAACCGCCTTTGTCAAACGCTGCGCAGTCACGGACAGCACCTGCTTCCAGTTCAGCGCCCACGCTAGGACGACGTCCGAGAGCAGGCAGGCGGTGCGCTCTGCCCGGTCGTCGACTTTGAGCACGGCGCGCAGGGCGGCGACGCAACCCGACAACGGACTATGGGTCCGTGCGCGCTCCAATCCCACGTCGAGCCAAGCGCCCACCTCGCCCGCGAACTCCGCACCAACGAAGTCGGCGATCTCGCCCGTCCGGCCTGCACGGAGCCGGACGCCTTCGCGCCAGAACGCCAACAGATCACCATCCGGACCCCGTGCTTCGCCTGGCGGCGTCAGATGGAATGCGTCGCGGATGTCCGCCTCTCGCGCCAACTGTCACTGTACCCTAATTAATCAGATTCTGCGGATTGGAAGCGTTTTCGGCAGATTCTGTACCCTTAATTGCAATATATCCACAGGGCGCTGCGTCAGTGGCTGACACAGCTTTGGCGCTTCCAGATTGCATC